>NZ_JBFTSX010000005.1:0-737952 GCF_056400265.1 Pseudomonas sp. 01L34 | reverse complement strand
AAGGTCAGGCGCTCGATGTTAGCGGCCATGAAGGTGTGGCTGGGGTTGACCACCGACACGCGCATTTCATCGTTGCCGCCATCGGCCAGCTCGACGATGCTCGGCGTGGCACTGGTGTTGATGTAGTAGATATCGTCCCCGGCACCGCCTTCGAATGCTATCCCGCCCAGTGCAACGGTGAAGCTGTCGTTGAACGCCGAACCGATGACCTTTTCAACGTTGACCAAGGTGTCACCCTCGGCGTCGCCGCCGGTGCCGGCCAGCCCCGTACCCAGACGAATATCAACGTTCACCGCAGCGGCCGACGTCGAATAGTCCACGGTATCAGTACCGGTGCCGCCATCCAGCTTGTCCGCACCGGCACTCCCTTTGATCACATCATTGCCACCCAAGGCATAGATCTCATCATCCCCACTGGTACCTGTCAGCGTATCCACGCCATTTGTCCCGTTTATCACTGCCATTGCGACTTCTTCCTTGCCATATTGTTGAACCAGATACCTGCCGCCACGACGACCTGCAAACGCAGGTCGCTGACGAGTCTTTCAATAAACAAAGCTGTGGCGATTTATCGACATAAACGACACAAAGCTTGAGCCGCCGCCGCAAATTTGTAGCGCACCCGGCACAAACAAAACAGGCGGCCCAAGGCCGCCTGCAGGTGTACATCCATGCTAGATCAGTTTGGCAGCCAACCCTCGGCCCAGTAGTTGAGGTTATTGCCCTTGAGCATGTAATCGCGCAGCACTTCTTCGCGCAGCGCATCGCCCATGCGGTAGCTCGCATCAGGGTCGGACAGGTGCATGCGGATTGCCTCGAGCCACTCCTCGGTACTGTTACTCACGACTTTGGTACACGGCAGATAACCGCGATAGGCCTCGGTGTCGGTGCAAATAACCGGGTAACCGCAGGCGCCGTACTCCAGCAGACGCAAGTTGCTCTTACAGTCGTTGAAGATGTGGAACTCCAGAGGAGCCAGTGCCAGGTCGAGGTTCAGGCTGGCCAGTTTGGCGGGGTAAGCCTCAAGAGCGACGCCCGTGTGAAACTCATGCACAAATGGCCGTAGAGCCTCGGGGCACATTCCGAAAAATACCCATTCGACTTCATTGGCAAGCAGACGCACCACGTCGGCAATAATTGCCAGGTCACCGTCATGACTGGTGCCACCGCCCCAGCCTACGCGGGGTTTGCGCGAAGTACGACGATGACTGGTGAGCCCCGTCCACAGATGCGGTGCAAGCATGTTCGGCACCACCCGAATATCGTGATGCATGTCACGCAATGCATCCGCCAGCGGCTGAGTCGATACCACGACCCGATCACACAATCCGACACCACGCCGCACCAGTTTGTCGACACCCACTTCGGCCTTGCGGATGTGTGCGTTCTTTTTCGGCACATCGATCACGTAATCGTCGAGCTCAAAAATCCGGAAGGCTTGCGAACAGTTTTTGATTCGCTCGACCTCATCGACAGCCCCTTGGCTGTAGCGCCCCTGCAGGATGATCACGTCGGGCGAGCACCGCTCAAGTTCAATGTCCGTCGGCGTATGGTAGGTCATATGCCCTACCACTCGCCCCGCCGCCTCCAGCTCGAGGAACGGCTGGCTGACCCGATAATGCCCCACCGCCGTGGCGTTGATCGGAATCGCCAGGATCTTGGGCAGGGGCTGACGGGTGAAGGGATCCCACCCGTCCTTGAACCCAGGCTCCAGACTGAAATTGCTGGTGCCCAGACTCAGGTTCCGGTTATACGCCGGATCCCTGGCAACCAGGGGCAACCAGTTCCGGTAGAAGTGTTTCTGCTCAGCCTGCAGCACTTTGGGTGCGGGCCCGACAGTGGAAGCCGGGATCGCCTGCACCAGCTCGGCGTATGGCGTCCATACCACCAGGTAGCCGGCCTGCCGCACACGCAGACAAAAATCAGGACCATTAAGCGCCTGGGCCAAATGTTGTTCGTCCAACCCCTGCAACTCGTCGAAAACCTGCTTGCGTACCAGGAGACAATCGACGCCGACCGCACTGAAGTTCTGTACAGTTTGCTGACGCTGCATGTAGCCAGGGGCGTTGAGCAACTCTCCGCGATTGGGGACACCAATGGCCCCCCGCAACCCCAGAACCAGTGCCGAACCCTCGATCCGGCCCTGCGGACTCAGCATCCGCCCGCCAACTACACCGACCTCAGGGCGCAGGCCGTGATTCAGCAACTCGTCCAGCCAATCGGCATTGACGATGATGTTATGGGGGCTGAGCAACAGCAGATAGTCGCCCCGCGCCTGGGCCGCGGCGAAGTTATGCACCGCTGCCTGGTTGTCGCCATAGTCACAGCGCAGCACTCGCAGTTTGTCGCTGCCCATTTGCTCCATGGCCGCCAGCCAGCTACAGGCATCTGCGGCAATGCTGGCGTTATCGGCAATCAAAATCTCGTAACGCGAATAGGCCGTTTTTTCCAACAGACTTTCAACACAGCGCTGCAAAGAACCGATCTGGTCCCTGGTGGAGATGATGATCGATACAAGAGGCTGCTGGTCATGGAGGTAGTCAACACGATTGATCAGCGCCAGACTGCCGCTACGGACGCGGTGTGGCGCCTCAATACGCTGTAGATGCGCGGCAAGTACCCGAGGATTCTGCTCGATGACCTGGGGTTGCGAGAGCCACTGAGACAGGCGCAAGGCAGACTCCACGAGCACTTCGCTCACATGGCCGATGGCGTGCGGGCCATTGCTCTCCACCAGACGCCAGACCAGATCGTGAACACCGAGCTCATCGTAGCCCGCAACAATGCCGCCAAGCTCGAGAACCCGCTGACGCTGTAAAGCGAGGACCCGGCCGATGTAAGGGTAACTACGCATCAAGTCAAGATTGAAGTCCGGCTTGAACACGGGCTCGATCGACACCTCATCGCGCAGCCCTCCCTCATCGCTATAGAGACAGCGCACGTCCGGCATTTCGACCATGCGCTCGGCCAGCAGCAACAAGGCCAGCTCGTTCAAACGATCGCCCGCCCGGACCAGATAGATCCAGTCTGCCTCATCCAGTTGCCTCAGCAGTCGATTGAACTGAGCGACCGGTTCTTCATGCAAACGTACATGACGCACACCTTCGCAGGGCGCATGCTCCGAACGGGAAATCACCACCACCTGCTCGGCGGCATAAACCTGCTGACGAATACTCTTGAGCGTATCTTCCAGCGCTACGCTATTACCTTCGCTATCAACGACAATCGGCACAATCCGCGGACGCCAGGCCCACCCCTGCAGGCGGGCAGGCAAAAGACGCTGTTGAGCGGGGTTCAATGTGCGGCAAGACAACCATTCACGATACAGGTCGACAAAACTGTCGCAGTCGTCACCCACCCGGGAAAGCACCAGGGTGTGTATGAAACTCAGGGATCGGCCCAACCCCGACTCTTCCCAGGCATAGGGCTGACCATCGACTGCATCGGCCAGAGCCATATAGCGCACCCAGCCTGGTGCAGGTGCCGGCTCGCCACTGCGCAATGCAAGCATCTGTTTGAGCCAGTCGAGCTCTGTCGCCAGCGCATTCCTGACGTGTGGCTGATTACTCAATCGCGCCGGGTGCAGGCGCTCGAGACTCAGAACCTGACTGACGACAACCAGATTGCCGCGACGCAACAAACAGGCAAACAAGGCGAAGTCCAGGCGAGCCACGAAACCTTCACCGACCTGGGTCAACGCCGGCAAATACTCCAGCGCATGACGGGTACGCAGCAGCGCCCCGCTCAAACCGCTGAGGAAGTTGACCAGGGTGCTTTCCAGAATCCCCAACAGATCCTCACCCTTGAACAGCGTGATGCCAGTAGAAAAACAGCAGTTTTCCAGCCGCTCGGACAACAGGATGTAATCGCCGTCGCAAAACTGTCGCTGGGCGATGACCAGATTCACGTCATCACGATCGATAAAACCTTCGATCTGCTGCTTGATGCACTCAGGCAACAGTTGATCGTCGTCGCACAGCAGCTTCAGATAATCGCCGCTGGCCTCTTGTGCGCAAGCCATGAGGTTACCCTGAAATCCCAAGCGTCGATCATTGCGTACATAACGTAACCGGATCGACTGCGGCACCTCACAATCCTCGACGATCCGGCGGATTTCGTCGCCGACACTGTCGTCGCAGACAATCACTTCGAAGTTGCTGTAGGTTTGATTCAGCGCGCTTTGCAACGCCGCCTGAAAGAACTGCGGATTGAAGGCGGGGATGGCGATGCTGACAAGAGGGACTGGTTTCACGGCAGGGGAACTCTCGAGCGGCGGAAGCTCACTCTAAAAAGAGTGGAGCCTCCCGGAACCGCTGAAAAAAGACGGTTTGCACTCGGCAATCTGCAACCCTCGCGATAAATCGCGAAGGCCTAGATTCAGACTTTGTTGAACAGCCCCAACTGAGCGATCTTGCTGAACGCCAATTGCGAGGCCTGCAACATGGTTTGCTGCAGGGTCAGGCGGGTCATCACTTCGGCCGGATCGGAATCGCGAATCGACGACTGGGTCTGGGTATTGGCCAGCGCCAGACTCTGGTTGATCTCAGTCTGAGTGGTCAATGACGAACCGCGCCCCCCCACGGAACTGATGCCGGCCGCCAACTGGTCGATGCCACTGGACAGATTGCCAATGCCTGAACCGATCGCCGCGTTTAATTGCTGGATGGCGATCGGGTTGTTGTTGGTCGGTGTCGCCAGTGCGGTCTTCAGTTGGCTGACGGTATCCAGAACGTTCTGTGTCTGGTGTGTGTTGACTGCAACGGAGAACTGGTCACCCGCAGCCGGTGTACCGGCCAACGTAAAGGTAACGCCGGACGCGGTTGCCGTGGCACCGGCCATGGTGCCGCTGGACACCGGTTTGCTGCTGGCGGTCAGTGGCGCGGCGTACAAATCGTAGTTCGTGGCGCTGGTGAACTTGAGGATCGCACTACCGTTCGGGAAACTGGCGTGGTAGTTGGCGCTGTTGGTGACCGCGGTACCGGTGACCAGTGCCGCCGAAGGATTCCCCGGGCTGCGAGACGTAGTGAAGCTGTCCGGCTTGGCCGCCAGGGTGAAACTGTGCCCGGTGATCACTGTACCCGGGACGTCACCCGCTTGCAGGTTGATGTTCAACTTCAGATCAACGCCACGGAAATTGACAGTCTGTGTGGCCGCACCGTTGGTGGAGCTGAACACGCCGTTCTGACTGGCCTCGGCGGTGACGTCGTTACCTAGCGAATCGGTAATTTTCAACTGCGTGCCGCTGACGAAATCCACGGTGTAAGGCTCGCCGCTGCGGAACTTGGCGTTGTAGGTGACATCGGAGCCGACCTGACCGTTGGACAACACCACACGACCGTCATCGACCGCAGGCGCGGTGAGCGTGGTCTGAGTACGGCTGGTGTTGATCGCCTGCTGGAACACATCCCAACCGGTGCTGTTGGTGGCCATCGACTGGGTATCGCCAATCGGCAGATCCAGCGTGACCTGATCACCGTTGTAGGCGTAGCTGCCATCGGTGTTGCGGGTGAACGGCACCACATCGCCCTTGGACCCGGAGAAGATGTACTTGCCGTTTTCATCCTTGGTGTTCATCAGGCTGAGCAGTTGCTCTTCAATCTGCCCCAGTTCGGAAGCGTTCGCCTGACGGTCGGCATCGGTATAGCCAGCGTTGCCTGCGCCGAGCGCCAGCTCTTTGGCGCGCTGCAGCACGTTGCCAATACTGGTCATCACCGACTCGGTCTGGCCTAGGGTGCCTTTGATGGTGGTCATGTTGGCCGAGTACTGGTCAAGCATCGAAGCCTGCTGACCCAATTGCAGCAAACGCGAAGCACCGACCGGATCATCCGCCGCGGTATTCACGCGAACCAGGCTGCTGGCCTCTTCGCTGCTCTTGACCACGTTGGAAAAGTTCTTCTGATAGTTGGCAGCAGAGGACTCGTAAAACTGGGCGGTAGAAATGCGCATGGGCTACGACTCCTTAAAGACTGTTGATCAGTGTGCTGAAGATTTCCTGCGCAGCCTTGATGATCTGCGAAGACGCGGTGTAGTACTGCTGATACTTGACCAGGTTGCCGGTTTCCTCATCGAGGTCGACACCGGACAACGAGTCGCGAGCGCCCTTGGCGTTGGCCAGGATGGCGGTGGTCGCGGCACTGTCGAGCTTGCCTTGCGCGGCCTTGGCACCGACGCCCGAGACCAGTTTGCCGTAGGCATCGTTCAGGGAAATACCGTTGCTGGCCGAACCGGTGTCCACGGCCTGCTTGGTCTGCAAGGCGGCCAGCGTGGTGCCGTTACGGTTATCCAGCGAACCCGGCTGGCTGAGCGATACGTTGATCGCGGTGCCGTTACCTGGCGAACCGGCCACGGTCATGTCAAACGACACAGTGCGCTGCACGATGGGCGGTCCCGGATCATTGATCGCGGCGCCGGTGGCGTCGACCAGCGGAATGGTCAGGCTCAACGTATTGTTCTGGCCCGGCACGATGGTGCCGCTGCTGAGCGCGTTGCCTTGGGCATCGAGCATTTGGTAAGTCTGAGTCGTACCACCGGCCGCACCAAATACGATCTTGACCGGCGTCGACGTCTTCAGGCCGTTCTGGATCGTGGTGGTGGTCGCCGTGTCGTAGATATCGAACTTGGTGGTCAGGGCCGGTTGACCGCTGGCCGGAATCGTCAGTGTGCCGCTGCCGCCCGCAGCAATCGCCGCGCCCAACGGTGCCGCGATGGCCAGACGCTTGGAGTCGGTCATCTCGGTCTTGATGTTGGTCGCCGCGTTGCGGGTCGGGGTGATCTTGAACGTGTCGCCGGCGGCTGCGGTACCACCGGAAAGTGTCATGGAGAAACCATCGATCACCGGCGGTGGCGTGGTCAGCGTGCTGAACGCGCCCATGGCGGTGCCTTCTGGCAGACGCTGCACGGTGTAGTTGGTGGCGCTGGTGAAGGTGACCTTGTAATCATTGATGGTCAGCTTGCCGCTGTCCTCGATGCTCACATCGAAGTTGCCTGAACCGGCGCTGTTGCCGACCGTGGCAACGCTGCGCTGAGCCATTTGCGCTGCGGTGTTGATGCTATTGAACAGGTTCGAACCAAAATCACCGTTCTTGTCGATGCCCTGGGCCTGGACGGTGTTCATCTGATCGGCGACGACCAGCGCCACACGCCCCAGTTCATTCATGGCCGGGTCCAGCACGGTGCTGCGATAACGCAGCAAACCGCCCATTTCGCCACCGGTCATCACCGAGGTGATGTCGATAGTGCTCGAACCGCGATTGAGCTGAATGGCCGAACGCGACGGGTCGTCTTTGCTCGGCACCACTTCCAGCTTGCTGGCGGTATTCCCCATGACCAGCGGCTGTCCGCTGCCCAGGTAAATGTCGAGGTTACCGTCACGCTCGAGCACTTGCGCCCCGGTGAAGGTGGACAACTGGCGCACGGTCTCGTTGCGCGCATCGAGCAAGTCGTTAGGCTGGCCGCCGGCGTTGGAAACTTCGGAGATCTTCTGGTTCAACTGGGCCACGGTGGCTGCCAGTTTGTTGACCTGATCGGCCATGTCCGCCAGGTTGCCGTTGATGTCCGCGTTCTGCGCGGTCAACTGGCTGGAGATCGAGTTGAAACGGTTACTCAGGGCTTGCGCATCGCTGAGCAGCAGTTGGCGGGAAGCATCGTCGCCCGGTTTCGCGTTGACGTTCTGTACCGAGGCGAAGAACTTGGTCAGGGCGCCGTTGAGGCCGGTACCGCTGTCCGACAGCAACTTATCGAGCGGGCTGATCTGCCCGGCATAGGCAGCCGAGTCGCTGTTGAGCGAGGTGGTGGTTTGCAGTTGCGCATCGAGGTAGCTGTTGTACACCCGACGCACATCGGCCAGGGTCGTACCCGTGCCGATGTAGACATTGCCGAACTGATTCGAGGCCTTGCTGCCCTGCACGGTTTGCTGACGCGAGTAGCCTGCGGTGTCGGCGTTGGCAATGTTGTTACCGGTCACCATCAACGCGCTTTGGCCAGCGGATAAACCCGACATCCCGATGTTGAGCAAACTCATGATTCAAACCTTATGCCTTGTGCCTATAAAGGCGTAGTGGAAGCGCCCGCTGCAGCGTAGTTTTGGTAACTCGTCATCTGCTTGGCTATCTGCGAAATCTTGCTTGCGTAATCCGGGTCGGTTGCATACCCGGCTTTTTGCAACTCGCGTACAAACTGTTCTGGGTTATCGGCCGACTTCAGCACATCTTGATAGCGATTGTTGCTTTGCAGCAGCGTCACAAGGTCATGGAAACTGTCCTTGTAAGAGGCGTAGGAACGGAACTCGGCCGTCTCCTTGACCATCTGGCCATTTCTGAATTCGCTGGTGATCGCCCGCGCCGAATCGCCCTTCCAGTTACCACTGGCCTTGATCCCGAACAGGTTGTGACTACTGCTGCCATCCTGGGCGCGCATGACCGATTTGCCCCAACCGGTTTCCAGGGCGGCCTGAGCCACCAGGTAACGCGGATCGACACCGATACGGTCGGCGGCTTCTTTGGCCATCGGCAGCATGGTGTTGACGAATTCGTCGGCGGAACTGAACGCTTTCTTCGCCGGCGCCAAGGGGATTTGAGCCATGGCACGACCATAAATCTGCAGGCGCCCGCTGGAGGTCGTATCCGTTTGCGAAGCCAGCCAATCGCCGTTGTACAGCGGGCCGGAACCGGTCGCGGTGCTCGGCGGCACCTGGATTTTGTTCTGCGTTGCGGTGGCGGTTGTCGCCGTGGTCGATGCCGATGGCACCAGCCCGGCGAGCAAACGGTCGGCCAGTTTCGGTGGCAGCGCCAGACGCCGCTGATTGATCAGCGCCATGTCGTTGCGGTGTGCGCCCTCGCCCGCACCTGCCGGCGCTTTCACCGCGCGTGAAGCCCACAACGGGCGCTCGCCATTGAGGCGCGACAGCGGCCCATTGGTGGCGACCGTACCGGCGGCAATCGGTGTTTCCACGGCGGCCTTCGCGGCGGCTTGCTTGGCGGCAGATGCTGCCGCAGCCTCACCCGGCGCCAACGGTTTGTTCTTCGACATCTGGCGCATCAACACGTCAGCCAGGCCGATACCGCCGCCTTCGCGAGACAGGGAAACGGCCAACTGCTGGTCGTACATTTCCTGGTATTGCTTGGCTGCCGGCGTGTTGAGCGGATTATCCTTGCCCAGCGCTTCGGTGGCCGAGCGCATGGACTTGAGCATTTCGCCGAGGAACAGCGACTCGAATTCCTGCGCCACTTTGCGCATGTTCGCATCGCTGTTCTTGTCGCCGACCTTGAGCTGATTCAAACGATTCAGGTCCGAGTAGGAACCCGAATCGCTGCTGCTGACCAGACCGCTTTTGCGCATATCCATGATCGCCGTCCTCAGATCACGATCAGGTCGGCTTGCAACGCGCCAGCCTGTTTCAACGCTTCGAGGATCGCCATCAAGTCACCCGGTGCTGCGCCGACCTGGTTCACCGCACGAACAATCTCGTCGAGGGTGGTGCCCGGGCCGAACTTGAACATCGGCTTGGCTTCTTGCTGAGCGTTGACCCGCGAGCGCGGCACGACCGCCGTCTGCCCGTTGGACAGAGGACCGGGCTGGCTGACGATCGGGTCTTCGGTGATGGTCACGGTCAGGCTGCCGTGGGTCACGGCGGCCGGGGAAACCTTGACGTTCTGGCCGATCACGATGGTACCGGTGCGCGAGTTGATGATGACTTTCGCCACCGCCTGGCCCGGATCGACTTCGAGGTTTTCGAGGATCGACAAATAGTCGACCCGCTGGCTCGGATCGAGTGGCGCGGTCACGCGGATCGAGCCACCGTCAATGGCCTGAGCGACGCCAGGGCCAAGCATGTCGTTGATCTTGTCGACGATGCGCTTGGCCGTGGTGAAGTCCGAACGGTTGAGGTTCAGGGTCAGACTGTTGCCCTGATTGAAACCGCTCGGCACTGCACGCTCGACCGACGCACCGCCGGGGATGCGACCGGCCGACGGAACGTTGACGGTGATCTTGGAACCGTCACGACCTTCGGCATCGAAACCGCCGACCACCAGGTTGCCCTGAGCGACGGCGTAGACGTTGCCATCGATACCTTTGAGCGGCGTCAACAGCAAGGTGCCGCCGCGCAGGCTCTTGGAGTTACCGATGGACGCTACGGTGATGTCTATCTGCTGACCCGGCTTGGCGAACGCTGGCAAATCGGCGCTGATCGACACCGCCGCGACGTTCTTCAACTGCACGTTGCCCGAACCCGGCGGCACCTTGATGCCGAACTGCGAGAGCATGTTGTTGAAGGTCTGCAGGGTGAACGGGGTTTGCGTCGTCTGGTCGCCGGTACCGTTAAGCCCGACCACCAGGCCGTAGCCGATCAATTGGTTGGAACGCACGCCGGAAATACTGGCGATGTCCTTCAGCCGCTCGGCTTGAGCATCGAAGGCCGCCATCAGCAACAGAGCGCCCACCATAAGGTGTTTAAGATTCAACGTAGCCACCTAGAAAGGGAACAGCGGGCTGAGGAAGAAACGGTCGAACCAGCCTGGCTGACTCGCATCGGCAAACGAACCGGTGCCCGAATAGGTGATGCGCGCATCGGCGATACGGGTCGACGAAACGGTGTTGTCAGTCGCGATGTCATCGGCGCGAACAAGCCCTGCAATCCGCACCAGTTCATCACCGGTATTGAGGGTCATCCACTTCTCGCCGCGTACGGCGATGATACCGTTGGGCAACACGTCGGCGACGGTCACGGTGATCGAGCCGGTGAGGCTGTTGCCCTGCCCGGCCTTGCTGTCACCCTTGGTCGCGCGGTCGCCGCTGTAGCTGGCATCCAGACTCAGGTCGCCGCTGTCGAGCGGGTTATTTACGCTGGGCTTAGTGCCGAACAATGAGGAAAGACCAATGCTGGTCTTACTGGTCTTGCCGACCTGGGAATTGGCGTTCTTGCTCGCCTGGGTGCGCTCGTTCAGGGTGATGGTGATGATGTCACCGACCCGGAATGCCTTGCGGTCGCTGTACAGGTTCTGTTCGAAACCGGCCTGGTAGATCGAGCCGTTATTGGCGGCAGCCGGCAACGGCGTGCGCGGCAACACCGGGGCGTAGTAAGGGTCATTGGGCTTTGGCGTCGGACCGACGCACCCCGCCAGCGCGGCGACCCCACTCAGTGCCAGAACAGATACAAAGCGATTCATGACCCTACCTCACGGTGTTGCAGGCGACCTCATGGCCGCCTCATAGACTTGATTACAGATTCTGCGTTACGAACGAGAGCATCTGGTCGGCGGTGGAGATCACTTTGGAGTTCATCTCGTAGGCGCGCTGAGTGGTGATCATGTTGACCATTTCTTCAACGGTGCTGACGTTGGACGTTTCCAGGGTGTTCTGCAGCGTGGTGCCGAAACCGGCCAGGCCCGGGGTGCCGACTTGCGGCGCGCCACTGGCAGCGGTTTCCAGGAACAGGTTGTTACCCACCGCTTGCAGACCGGCCGGGTTGATGAAGTCGGCGGTTTGCAGGTTGCCGATCACCTGGGCGGCCGGGCTGCCGGCAACAGTGATGGACACGGTGCCGTCACGGCCAACGGTGAACGTCTGGGCATTGTTCGGAATGACAATGGCCGGCTCCAGGGCGAAGCCGCTGGCGTTGACGATCTGGCCGTTGGAATCCAGGTGGAAGGTACCGTCACGGGTGTAGGACGTGGTGCCATCGGGCTGCAGGATCTGGAAGAAACCGCGGCCGTCGATGGCCATGTCCAATGGCTGCTCGGTGGTTTGCAGGCTGCCGGCGGTGAAGTTTTTCTGGGTGCCGACGATGCGCACACCGGTACCCACTTGCAGACCCGACGGCAGTTCGCTGTCCTGGGTCGACTGGGCGCCTGGCTGGCGCTTGATCTGATACAGCAAGTCCTGGAATTCGGCGCGGTCACGTTTGAAACCCGTGGTCGATACGTTCGCCAGGTTGTTGGAAATGGTGGTGAGGTTGGTGTCCTGGGCGGACAGACCTGTTTTGGCAACCCATAGAGCCGGAAGCATTCGTTTCTCCTCGTGCGCCTGTTTTACGGCGCGACGTTCTGATAATTAGCTGATCTGCAAGACCCGAGCCATGGCCTGGTCATCGTCTTTGGCGGTGTTCATCATCTTGATGTGCAGCTCGAACTGCTTGGCCAGCGCCAGTACCGAAGTCATTTCTTCCACGGCATTGACGTTGCTCGACTCGAGGAATCCGGACACCAGCTTGACGCCGGCATCGGCTTGCGCCGGCTTGCCGTCCTTGGTGTGGATCGAACCGTCCAGGCCTTTGGTCATGTTCTTGAAGTCCGGGTTGACCAGTTTGATGCGGTCGACTTCAGCCATCACACGCGGGCCTTCGCCCATCGCACGGATGCTGACGGTGCCGTCTTCGCCGACTTCGATCTGCTGCTCGGGCGGCACGGCAATCGGCCCGCCATTGCCCATCACCGGCATGCCGTTGCCGGCGCGCAGCACGCCCAGCGCATCAACGTTCAGGCTGCCGGTGCGCACGTAGCTCTCACCGCCATCGGGGTTCTGCACGGCGATCCAGCCGTTGCCTTGCACCGCGACATCGAGGTCACGGCCTGTTTCCACCAGGGCGCCCGGGGAGAAGTCGGTGGCCGGACGTTCGCTCATGGCAAACGCACGCGCCGGAAAGCTGTCACCAAACACCGGCATCGAACGGGCCTGCTCCAGGTCCTTCTGAAAACCATTGGTAGAGATGTTCGCCAGGTTGTTGGCATGAGCCTTCTGCGCCAGTGCATTCTGGCTGGCGCCGGTCATTGCCACATAAAGGTACTTGTCCACACTCTTTCCTCTGCATGCCGGACGTTTGCCGCCCACCGCTGTACTGCTGAGCCATAAGCAAATTGCAGACCAACTTTTTTCTGGCGGCGCCGGGCCCGGCAAACAAAGGACTTGAGGGATTTAGAGGGGATTGAGGGAATGTATCGAAGACGAAAAACCGGCGGTGTCATGCCGCCAAGAGGCAAGGATCAGCCTGGACGCTGATCGTTCCCCTGTGGCGAGGGCGCTTGCTCCCGCTCGGGCGCGAAGCGGCCGCAAAACCTACCTGCGCGATCTGCCTGCAATAATTCGGTTGTCATTTTTTGGGCTGCTGCGCAGCCCAGCGGGAGCAAGCTCCCTCGCCACAAAAGCCGCTTAGCCCGGCTCCTTGCCGACCTCATACTCGCGCAACTTATTGGCAATGGTGGTATGGGAAACCCCCAGTCGCTTGCCCAGTTGCCGACTGCTCGGATACTCGGAATACAAGCGCTCCAACACCGCTTTCTCGAAGCGCCCGACAATCTCGTCCAGCCCACCCTCGAGGGAGAAATCGCCAAGCGGCTGACGCACGCCGTAGTCCGGCAGACGAATGTGCTCGGCTTTGACGGTGCCGCCCTCGCACAGGGAAACCGCCTGAAACAGCACGTTCTCCAATTGCCGCACGTTACCCGGCCAGTGATAGTGACTGAGTCGTTCCATCGCCGCCGGCGCCAGCTTCGGCAGTGGGCAACCGATCTGTCGGCTGGCCTGATCGAGGAAGTGCTCCACCAGCGGCGCCAGTCCGTCGAGGCATTCGCGCAGTGGCGGGATGTGCAACGAGAGCACGTTCAAGCGGTGGTACAAATCCTGGCGAAATTCACCGCGAGCACACAGCTCGGACAAGTCCACCTGAGTCGCGCAGATCACCCGCACATCCAGATAGACCTCTTCATCGCTGCCGACACGACGGAAGCAACCGTCCTGCAGAAAGCGCAGTAATTTCACCTGCAAGCGCGGGCTCATTTCGCCGACGCCATCGAGAAACAACGTACCGCCCGCCGTCAGCTCCAGGAGCCCGAGCTTGCCTTCGGCCCGCGCCCCTTCGAAGGCGCCGGGGCCGTAGCCGAACAATTCGGTCTCGGCCATGGACTCTGGCAGGCCGGCGCAGTTGAGCGCCATCAGCGGTGATTGCCCACGCGGGCTCGCCAGGTGACAGGCCCGCGCCAACAACTCTTTGCCGGTGCCGGTTTCGCCTTCGATCAATAGCGGCGCATCCAGCGGTGCCATGCGCCGCGCTTCGCGAACCACCGCCGCCATCACTTTCGAGCTTTGGAAAATGCTGTCGAAGCCGCGCAACTCTTGTTTGCGCACGTTATAGATGCGCTCGCCCACCCGGTCCGCCCGGTGCAACGTCAACACCGCACCGGCCATGGCCTCGCTTTCGTCATGCTCCGATTGCAGCGGCGCGATGTCGGCGAGAAACACGTCACCCTTGACCTTCACCCGCAAGCCGTTGATCCGCGACTTGTTGGCGCGCACCAGTTCCGGCAGGTCGAAGTCTTCGGCGTACCGCGACAGCGGAATCCCCGGCACCTCATCCACCCGCACCCCGAGCAATTGCGCCGCCGCACGGTTGGCCGCGACGATGGAACCGCCCATGTCGATCGACAGCACCGGAAACTCCAGGGCGCCGAGCAAGGCATTGAGCTCCATGTGCCGACGCTCGCTGGGCATCAGCCCTACACGCTTGACGCCGAATACCCCACCAATCGCCTCGAACTTCGGCCGCAACGCCTGGAACTGAATGTTGATCAGGTTCGGACAGTGCAGATAGATCGCATTGCCATGCTCACCACCCACCTCGCCGCGAGCGACGTTGATCCCGTACTCGACCAACAGGTTGAGAATGTCGCGCAAGATACCGATGCGGTTCTGGCAGTGGACTTTGATACGCATATGAAGGCCCGTAACAGCGGTGATCGAGGCCCGGCGCAAGGAATTTTCTGCGCGAGCACCAAGTTATTCGTCAAGATTATGTGACACCTGTAGGCCATTTCAAACCCGTAAATATCAATACTTGCGCCACAGCAGACAATACGTAACGAAAACTTTACGAAGAGCGCGGATTTTTCCTACGCAAGACGCGGATCACCTGCTGCAACACCGAACACCTTGGGGTATTTCTAGGTCCATAGCTGTACACACAACAAGAACGATTCCCCTAGCAGGAGAGCAGCATGAAGCAGACGCAATACGTGGCTCGCGAGCCCGATGCGCAAGGTTTTATCGACTACCCCGCTGAAGAACACGCGGTGTGGAATACGCTGATCACTCGCCAACTGAAAGTGATCGAGGGGCGTGCATGCCAGGAATACCTGGACGGTATCGAAAAACTCGGTCTGCCCCACGACCGCATTCCGCAACTCGGCGAAATCAACAAAGTCCTCGGTGAAACCACCGGCTGGCAAGTTGCCCGAGTGCCCGCGCTGATCCCCTTCCAGACCTTTTTCGAATTGCTGGCGAACAAGCAGTTTCCGGTGGCGACCTTTATTCGTACCCGCGAAGAACTGGATTACCTGCAAGAGCCGGACATTTTCCACGAGATCTTCGGCCACTGCCCGTTGCTGACCAACCCCTGGTTCGCCGAATTCACCCACACCTACGGCAAACTCGGCCTACAGGCCTCCAAGGAAGAGCGCGTGTACCTGGCGCGTCTGTACTGGATGACCATTGAGTTCGGCCTGGTCGACACACCGCAAGGCCTGCGCATCTATGGCGGCGGCATCCTGTCCTCTCCGAAAGAAACTGTTTACGCCCTGTCGGACGCACCTGAGCATCAGGCCTTCGACCCACTGGAATGCATGCGTACGCCGTATCGCATCGACATTCTGCAGCCGCTGTACTTTGTCCTGCCGAACCTCAAGCGCCTGTTCGATCTGGCCCACGAAGACATCATGGGCATGGTCAAACAAGGCATGCAGCTTGGGTTGCACGCACCGAAATTTCCGCCAAAAGCTGCGTGACCCGCGACTTTTGGCATCAAGTGAGTCTGTTACGGATCGCCGCTTTGCTTTAGCGTGGTCCCACTGACGACCGTTTTTCAAAACACTCGATTTCAGGAACACATCATGTCCACATTGAACCAAGCCCATTGCGAAGCCTGCCGCGCCGACGCCCCTCAGGTCAGCGACGAAGAACTGCCGATCCTGATCAAGCAGATCCCTGACTGGAACATCGAAGTGCGCGACGGTGTGATGCAGTTGGAAAAAGTTTTCCTGTTCAAGAACTTCAAGCACGCGCTGGCGTTCACCAACGCCGTTGGCGAAATCTCCGAGGCCGAAGGTCACCACCCGGGCCTGCTGACCGAGTGGGGCAAAGTCACCGTGACCTGGTGGAGCCACTCCATCAAGGGCCTGCACCGCAACGACTTCATCATGGCCGCGCGCACTGACGAAGTGGCCAAAGACGCCGAGGGCCGCAAATAATGCATTTCGACGCCATCGGCCGAGTACCCGGCGACCCGATTCTCGGCCTGATGGAGGCCTATGCGCAGGACCCTAACCCGCGCAAGTTCGACCTTGGCGTGGGTGTCTACAAAGACGCCCAGGGCCTGACGCCGATCCTTGAAGCGGTGAAGCTTGCCGAGCAGCGCCTGGTGGATCGCCAGGCCACCAAGACTTACATCGGCGGCCACGGCGATGCGGCGTTCGGCAAAGTCATCAACGAGCTTGTGCTGGGTGCTGATTCGGCGCTGATCGCCGAGCAACGGGCCGGCGTCACGCAAACGCCGGGCGGCACCGGTGCGCTGCGCTTGAGCGCCGACTTCATCGCCCAATGCCTGCCAGGCCGTGGCGTGTGGCTGAGCAGCCCGACCTGGCCGATCCACGAAACGATTTTCGCAACGGCCGGGGTCAAGGTCAGTCACTACCCGTACGTGGGCAGCGATAACCGTCTCGATGTCGAAGCGATGCTCGAAGTGCTCAATCAAGCACCGAAGGGCGATGTGGTGCTGCTGCACGCCTGCTGCCACAACCCGACCGGTTTCGACCTGTCCCATGACGATTGGCGCCGGGTGCTGGACGTGGTGCGCAGTCGCGACTTGCTGCCTCTGATCGACTTCGCCTATCAGGGCTTCGGCGATGGCCTGGAACAAGATGCCTGGTCGACCCGGTTGTTCGCCGCCGAATTGCCGGAAGTGCTAATCACCAGTTCCTGCTCGAAAAACTTCGGCCTGTACCGCGACCGCACCGGTGCGCTGATTGTCTGCGCGCAAACCGCCGGCAAGCTGGTGGACATCCGCAGCCAACTGGCCAACATCGCCCGCAACCTGTGGTCGACACCGCCGGATCACGGCGCCGCCGTCGTCGCGACCATCCTTGGCGATCCAGAGCTGAAAAGCCGCTGGGCCGACGAAGTGGAAGCCATGCGTTTGCGCATCGCCCAGCTGCGCAGTGGCCTGGTCGAAGCGCTTGAACCCCACGGCTTGCGCGAGCGGTTTGCGCACATTGGCGTGCAACGCGGGATGTTTTCCTACACCGGTTTGTCGCCGGAGCAGGTCAAGCAACTGCGCGAGCATCACAGCGTGTACATGGTCAGCTCGGGCCGGGCGAACGTGGCGGGGATCGATGCGACACGCCTGGACCTGCTGGCCGAGGCCATCGCTGACGTCTGCAAGTAACCCCTCCCACCGATCGTTCCCACGCTCCGCGTGGGAATGCCTCATTGGACGCTCTGCGTCCGCTGTTGGAACGCGGAGCGTCCCGGGCTGCGTTCCCACGCAGAGCGTGGGAACGATCAATTGCGCCTATCCCATTGACCTGTCTAGACAATCCCATCCGTCGTAACAATTGGATATAAAGTCTATTTGTCATTTTTCCTGCTGTATCCTGCCCAGGCTTTTTTAAAAGCGCGGATCTACCAGATCTATCAACAGACTTAGCGAGGAGCGCGAAACATGCACGAGATCCCTAATCTCCCCTTCCCAAGCCTGCACGAAACTGAGCAGACAACCACGCAACAAGCCGGTGCCCAACAGCCCGAGCCGAAAGAAGCACCTGAACGCCGCCAGGCCGACAGAGAAGACTGATACACCTGCAATGCCAGACCGTGTGGAAAGCGCTAACATGCGCTTTCCACACTGCCTGAACCGCGAGCCCGCACCATGAGCGATGATTTCACTGAAGCCCAGGCCAGCGTCCTGATCGGCACCGCCGAGAAGATGATCGAGATCTGGAATCGCCTTTCCCCCGAGAAACAAGCCGCCCTGCTGGCCCGCTTCGGCAGCGAAGAAAATGCCCTGGCCGCCCTGGTCACGACGCAACTGGTCGCCCCCGCAAAATCCTGATTCATCCCGTTCGGCAATTAGTTTTACTTTTTCACGCCCTGCGACCGTCCACGCCGCTATCATAAGCAGCCTATCTATCCTGCTGCCCCGTGGACCTTTTACCCATGTCTGAAACCCAGCGCCCCCTGGCGGTCACGCTGCAAGTCGTTTCCATCGTCCTGTTCACTTTCATCGGTTACCTCAATATCGGTATTCCCCTGGCCGTATTGCCGGGCTACGTCCACAGCGACCTCGGCTTCGGCGCGGTGATCGCCGGGCTGGTGATCAGCGTGCAATACCTGGCCACCCTGCTCAGCCGGCCTTATGCCGGGCGCATCATCGATAACAAGGGCAGCAAACTGGCGGTGATGTATGGCCTCGCCGGCTGTGGTTTGAGCGGCGTGTTCATGCTGATTTCAGCCTGGACGCAAAGCCTGCCGATGCTGAGTTTGATCAGCCTGTTGATTGGCCGCCTGATACTCGGCAGCGCGGAAAGCCTGGTCGGCTCCGGGTCGATCGGCTGGGGCATCGGCCGGGTCGGCGCGGCGAACACCGCCAAGGTCATCTCCTGGAACGGCATCGCCAGTTACGGCGCGTTGGCGGTCGGCGCACCACTGGGGGTGCTGCTGGTGAGTCAATTGGGTTTGTGGAGCATGGGCGTGAGCATCATGCTGCTGGCGGTGCTGGGCGTGGCGCTGGCCTGGCCGAAAACCGCGGCGCCGATTGTCGCCGGCGAACGTTTGCCGTTCATGCATGTGCTGGGACGGGTGTTCCCTCATGGCTGCGGCCTGGCACTGGGTTCCATCGGCTTTGGCACCATCGCGACCTTCATCACCCTGTATTACGCCACTCAGCATTGGTCCAACGCGGTGCTGTCCCTGAGTTTGTTCGGTGCCAGTTTCATTGGCGCGCGACTACTGTTCGGCAACCTGATCAACCGCCTCGGCGGCTTTCGCGTGGCGATTGCCTGCCTCTCGGTGGAAACCCTCGGGCTGTTGCTGCTGTGGCTGGCACCGGATGCTCATTGGGCACTGGCCGGTGCGGCGCTGAGCGGTTTCGGCTTTTCGCTGGTGTTCCCTGCCTTGGGCGTGGAAGCGGTCAATCTGGTGCCGGCCTCCAGCCGTGGCGCAGCAGTTGGGGCCTATTCGCTGTTTATCGATTTGTCACTGGGGATTACCGGACCGCTGGCGGGTGCGATTGCTGCAGGATTCGGGTTTGCCTCGATCTTCCTGTTCGCCGCCCTCGCCGCCTTGAGCGGATTGATGTTGAGCGTTTACTTGTACCGACAGGCGCCCAAGTATCGGGAAGAGCGTGAAGCACGCTAAAAATCGACCTTGCCCCGCCCGGCCTTGATGCTGCCGCGCTTGGTCTTTGATTCGAGCCGACGCTTTTTCGAGCCCAGCGTCGGCTTGGTCGGACGGCGTTTCTTTTCCACTTTGGTAGCGCTGAGGATCAATTCGGTCAGACGCTCCAGCGCATCGGCGCGGTTCTGCTCCTGCGTGCGGTATTGCTGGGCCTTGATGATCAACACCCCTTCGCTGGTGATGCGACTGTCGCGCAACGCCAGCAGCCGTTCCTTGTAAAACTCGGGCAGGGACGAGGCCGGAATGTCGAAGCGCAGGTGCACCGCACTGGAGACCTTGTTGACGTTCTGCCCACCGGCGCCCTGGGCGCGAATGGCCGTCAACTCGATCTCGGCATCCGGCAGATGCACGTTGTTGGAAATCACCAGCATGGAAAAGCGTCCGTATTCAGAGCGTGCAGGATACCGCGAATAGACAGAAGGAATACGGCCCCTGTGGGAGCGTGGCTTGCCCGCGATGAACGATAACGCGGTATGCCTGATGAATCGCGGCGCCTGAATCGCGGGCAAGCCACGCTCCCACAGGTATTGCATCGCCCACAAAAAACCCGGCACATTGGCCGGGTTTTTTGTTTCTGCGCGTTGCGTTATTTCACCGCGACCTGCAACGCCTGCTGGGCGCTGCGCTTGTTTTTGATGCCGTAGCAGATCCACATGAACGCGACCCACACCGGAATCGCATACACCGAGACCTGGATGCCCGGGATCAGCAGCATCACGCCGAGGATGAACACCACGAACGCCAGGCAGATGTAGTTGCCGTACGGGTACCACAGGGCCTTGAACAGCGGCGTCTGCCGGGTCTTGTTCATGTGCTGGCGGAACTTGAAGTGCGAGAAGCTGATCATCGCCCAGTTGATCACCAGGGTCGCAACCACCAACGACATCAACAGTTCCAGCGCGTTTTGCGGGATCAGGTAGTTCAGCAACACCGCGATCAACGTCACAGCGGCCGACGCCAGGATCGAACGTACCGGCACGCCACGCTTGTCGATCTTCGACAAGGCTTTCGGCGCATCGCCCTGCTCGGCCATGCCCAGCAGCATGCGGCTGTTGCAGTAAGTACCGCTGTTGTACACCGACAGCGCCGCGGTCAGGACCACGAAGTTGAGGATATGCGCGGCGGTGTTGCTGCCGAGCATCGAGAACACCTGCACGAACGGGCTGCCGCTATAGGCATCGCCAGACGCATTCAGTGTCGTCAGCAGGCTGTCCCAAGGGGTCAGCGACAACAGGACCACCAGCGCACCGATGTAGAAAATCAGGATCCGGTAGATCACCTGGTTGATGGCTTTCGGGATCACGGTTTTCGGCTTGTCGGCTTCAGCGGCGGTGAAACCGAGCATTTCCAGGCCACCGAAGGAGAACATGATGATCGCCATGGCCATCACCAGACCGCTGACACCGTTCGGGAAGAAGCCGCCGTGGGACCACAGGTTGGTTACCGAGGCTTGCGGGCCGCCGTTACCGCTGACCAGCAAATAGCTGCCCAGGGCAATCATACCGACGATCGCCACGACCTTGATGATCGCGAACCAGAACTCGGCCTCACCGAAGACTTTGACGTTGGCCAGGTTGATCGCGTTTATCAGCACGAAGAACGCGGCGGCGGAGGCCCAGGTCGGGATATCCGGCGCCCAGTAGTGGATGTATTTGCCGACCGCGGTCAGCTCCGACATGCCCACCAGGATGTACAGAATCCAGCAGTTCCAGCCCGACAGGAAACCGGCAAAACCGCCCCAGTACTTGTGCGCGAAGTGGCTGAAAGAGCCGGCCACCGGCTCTTCGACGATCATTTCGCCCAGCTGGCGCATGATCATGAAGGCGATGAAGCCGCAAATGGCGTAGCCGAGAATCATCGACGGGCCGGCGGATTTGAGCACGCCGGCCGAGCCGAGGAACAACCCGGTACCGATCGCGCCACCGAGGGCGATCAGTTGAATATGGCGATTTTTCAGGCCGCGTTTAAGCTCGCCTGAATGCGAGTTTTGTCCACTCATGAAAAGGGTCTCACGCAAGGTTTGATGATGTTCGGTAGACGTTGCTGCAAGGTTGCGATTTCAAGCAGCGCCGATCAAACCCCAGCGCAGGCACCAGGAGTTCAGCGTTTTTACGACAGTCATGCGTCACCTGTTTGTTTTTATCTGTGACGAAATCGAACCCGACACGCTCGTGACGCGGCGGAGTGAACAAGGCGGATAGCCTTGAGGTTTGCGCTGTTGCGCAGAGGGTCACAGTTAAAACGCGGCGCATTGTACACCGCTAACCCCCTGCTGCCAGACACCGCTGGATCAGCGCGTCGGTTGCCGGGATTGCCTGTGTCCGCCTCGAAGGTCTCGGGCGGCTGCAAAAATTGAGTCAGACCTTTGCAGGTCTTCGACGGGGGCAGCGGAAAAATCGCCCCACGGAGAGAGATGGAGATGAGTCACGGCGTTCATTGCGCCTCCTTCTTGTTATGCACCTGCACGACAGGCATGGGGCGCATCTCACCTTTCAATCGAGGCTGAGACAAGCGCGCCAGAGCCCTTGAACAGCATCATCGTGGCGGCAGACGGCAGGTTTTCCTTACAGCCCTTTCCACAGCGGCATTCCATGGGGTTTGAGCACGCTTTTCGTAAGGATTTATTTACAGCGCGTAACGCATGCTTTCCAAATCAGATCCAGAGAGCCGTCGACTGTAAATTGACGATAGGAAGCTTCCTAAGGAGTTTCCGACTTAGTTTTCTGTTTTTTATTAGGAAATTTACTTTTTTTAAAATGGAATAATTAGTTCAAATGAAAATTGTTTAATTATTTTTTTGCAATTCAAAAACCTGTGAACTAGGTTTTCAGCGACTTGCCGAGCCGCATCGACCGGCAAGTTGACGCGCTCTTCAATGAATGAAAAACGCGCCACTGTTCTTACCGAAGCTGTTCTTACCGTAAAAGTCATCTAGGAGATTCACCATGCAAGCACTGGACAAAGACTTGGACACTGAACTGCAACTCGACGATTGGTTTACAGCACCGACCCATGAAGCCGCCGTTGAAATGATGCAAGCCGACGCGGTTGTTCCGTTCGGCACGGCGATGTGGCCTCTGTAAGACATCCCGGCGGGCATGATCCGGCCGGTCGTGCCCGCCACTTACCAGGTTTGTCAGGGAGGACTCCATGGATAAGCAGCGTGCAATCTCGCATTTCCTTTACTACCTCGAACATCACCCAGCCGTTGCCGGCATCAACCCGGCGAAGGTCTTGCTCGGCCATACCGCTGATTACGAGGCGCTGACCGGCGCCATCGCCGAACAGGCCGGCAACAGCCCAAGGTTCAGCTTCAGCGCGATGCGTCTGGACCTCGAACCCACCGAATTGCTGGCCAAGGCGATTGTCGACAGCGATCTGTACATCTTCTTCTACGACTCTTCCACCCTGCCCAACCCGCGTCCCGACGGCCCGGACTTTGTCCGCGCGCTGCAAGGCGTGATGGCGGAAAACTGGAAGAAGTCGCTGCTGTTCAAGGATTACGGCGATTACTTCTACGACACGTTCAGTGTCACCCCGCAGCGGATTGCCGGGTTGAACAGCCACTTGATCCAGCGCATGTCCCAGGCCACCACTTTAAGTTTCAAAGATGAGCATGGCTCGTGGTTCGAAACCCCGTTGAGCAGTATCAAGAAGTGGACCGACATCAACGGTGTCGGCAACTTCGACCTGGCGCCCGGCGAGATTGCCACCCATAGCGAGGCGATTAATGGCCGGGTCAAGTTCATGGGGACTTTCCTCAGCACGATTCCGTTTGCCCGCAAGTACGGCGTACTCGCGTCACCACTGGAGTTGTGGATCGAGAACTCGACCATCAGCAAAATCGCCACCGATGTGCCGGGACTGGAACATGACTTCAACAAGTACCTGGACGCCAATCCGTCCAATCGACGCATCGAGGAGTTGGGGATCGGTACCAACGAAGGCGTGAAAGAGTTGTATGCGCGCAATGCCGGTTTCGAAGAGCGCCATTGCGGTTTGCACTTGGGGTTGGGCGGAGGCGCCAAGGGCAGCCATCATCTGGACCTGATCTTCTCTGGCGGCGTGTTGGCGCTGGATGATGAGCCGGTGTTTGATCGGCGGTTTGTGTTTTAACCCAAGGCTTTCGGCGATACAGATGACGCGCTGATCGTTCCCACGCTCTGCGTGGGAACGATCAAACAACCGCACCTGCTGAAAACCGGTTCTGCCAGACACAAAAAAAACGCCATCCCGAGGGATGGCGTTTTTATGCTGCGCCTACCGATTACTCAGGCTTGCGACGACCGAAGCCCGGACGCTGGCCGGAGCCGGCTGGCGCACCGCGGCGCTTGCCCGATGGCGCGTCCTTGTCGACCAGAACGATGCCTGGGCGTTTCTTCGGCGCCGGTTTGGCCGGGCGCTTGGTGTCGGCCGGGCGGTCTGCCACCGGCGTACCACGGCCGGCAGGCGCACCGCGATCGCTACGACCACCGGACGGAGCGCCACGGCCTTCGCCGCGCTCAGTACGACCGTTGGCCGGACGCGGCGTGCGTGGACCGCGCTCGCCATCCTGGCGTGGCGCTGGCTTGCGGGCCGGGCGCTCGCCTTCGATCTGCGGCTCGCGAGATGGACGCGGGCCGGCAGCTGGAGCGCCAGCGGCTGGACGCAAGGTCCGTACGCGTTCGGTCTTGCCCACCGGGCGGGACGATTTGCGCTGCATACGCTCGAGCTTGTCTTTGCTCTTGGCGTTCATTTGCGGCATCGCCACCGGCGTCAGGCCGACTTCAGCACTCAGAATGTCGACTTCCTGCTGGCTCATTTCGCGCCAGCGACCCATCGGCAGGTCGGAGTTGAGGAACACCGGACCGAAACGCACGCGCTTCAGACGGCTGACCACCAGGCCCTGGGATTCCCACAGACGACGAACTTCGCGGTTACGACCTTCCATCACCACGCAGTGGTACCAGTGGTTGAAACCTTCGCCACCTGGTGCCTGCTTGATGTCGGTGAATTTGGCCGGGCCGTCTTCGAGCACCACGCCTGCCTTCAGACGCTCGATCATCTCGTCGTCGACTTCACCACGTACACGGACGGCGTATTCACGGTCCATTTCGTAGGACGGGTGCATCAGGCGGTTGGCCAGCTCACCGTCGGTGGTGAACATCAGCAGACCTGTGGTGTTGATGTCCAGGCGACCGATGTTGATCCAGCGACCTTCTTTCGGGCGCGGCATCTTGTCGAACACGGTCGGACGGCCTTCCGGGTCGTCACGGGTGCAGATTTCACCGTCGGGTTTGTTGTACATGATCACGCGGCGTACCGACTCGGCAGCTTCTTCGCGCTTGATCACCTTGCCATCGATGGTGATGGCGTCATGCAGGTCGACGCGCAGGCCGAGGGTGGCGTCTTTGCCATTGACCTTGATACGGCCGTGGCTGATCCAGGCTTCTACGTCACGGCGCGAGCCGACGCCGATACGGGCGAGGACTTTCTGCAGTTTTTCGCCTGCTGGGCCGATTTCCTGGTCGTCTTTCTGGTCGTTGATACTCATCTGGGCACCTCCCGGTGTGATCAAGTTCAGGCCTTGGCCTGAAGATGTGAAATCTGGTCGTTTGACGAAGGGATCGTCAAAGGGTCGCGAATCATACGCTCATGGAAGCGTTCGCGCATCAGAGACTAGCTGATCGACCGTCGGTTATTGGTTTTTCCGCCGGCCGGCGGTGGCTGCGATCTTTTGGCGGACCTCAATCCTCGAACTGGCGGCGTTCGGCCTCGATCGCTTCGGCCAGGGCACGGGCTTCGGCTTCTTCGTCGCTCAGTTCAGGTTCGGGCTTGGGTTGTTCAAGCGCGGCAACCGCGGCCAGCAGTTTCTCGCGAGCCTCGGCAACGCCAAGAATGTCATCCTCTGGCTCTGGTTCCTGCTCTTCTTCGTCAGCAACTTCGACCTCAACCTGAAGCTCTACCTCGACTTCCGGCTCCGGCTGCTCCGATACCTCTTCAGTCTCGGTCAACTCGCCATCGCGCAACAAATCGTCGAAATCGGTCTTGAGCCCCTCCTCCATCGTGTCCAGCTCCAGCAACAGCGTGTGGAAGCTGGTTTCTTCCTTGGGCTCTTCCGGCTCGGCGCTGGCATCTGCCAACTCTTGCAACCCGGCCGGCACCGGTGCGTCATCGAACTCGAGCATCGGCTCGGGTTCCAGCTCGCGCAGCTCGGCCAGTGGCGGCAGGTCGTCAAGGTTCTTCAGGTTGAAGTGATCGAGAAACGCCTTGGTGGTGGCGAACATTGCCGGTTTGCCGGGCACGTCACGGTAACCGACGATGCGGATCCACTCTCGCTCCAGCAGGGTTTTGACGATGTGGCTGTTGACCGCCACGCCGCGCACGTCTTCGATCTCGCCCCGCGTGATCGGTTGGCGATAGGCAATCAGGGCCATGGTTTCGAGCATGGCGCGCGAGTAACGCTGCGGCCGTTCTTCCCACAAACGCCCGACCCACGGCGCGAACTTTTCGCGGATCTGCAGGCGATACCCGGAGGCGACTTCCTTCAGTTCGAAGGCTCGGCCGTCGCAGGATTTGCCCAGAATTGTCAGCGCTTTCTTGAAAACCGCTGGTTCGGGCCGCTCGCCTTCTTCGAAGAGTTCGAACAGGCGCTCAAGCGATTGCGGTTTTCCCGAGGCCAACAGAAAGGCTTCAAGCAGTGGCGCCAGCTCGCGGGGTTCAGTCAGGTTCATGATTCAACTCGTTATTCGGCTCGGGCTCGCACATGTATCGCCGCGAACGGCTCATTCTGCACCAGCTCGACCAAGGATTCCTTGACCAGTTCGAGGATCGCCATAAAGGTCACCACTACCCCCAAGCGCCCTTCTTCAGCGGTGAACAGCTCGACAAAGGGCACGAAACCGCCGCCCTTGAGCCGCTCCAGTACATCGCTCATGCGTTCGCGGGTAGACAGTGCCTCGCGGCTGACCTGGTGGCTTTCGAACATGTCGCCCCGGCGCAAGACCTCGGCCATGGACATCAGCAACTCTTCCAGACTCACGTCCGGCAGCAGCTTGCGCGCCCGGGCTTCCGGCGCGTCGAGCTTGGGCACCACGACATCGCGGCCGACGCGGCTCAGGCCATCGATACCTTCGGCGGCGGCCTTGAAGCGTTCGTATTCCTGCAAGCGGCGGATCAGTTCGGCGCGAGGGTCGTCTTCCTCGTCTTCAATGGTTTCGGCTCGCGGCAGCAGCATCCGCGACTTGATCTCGGCAAGCATCGCGGCCATCACCAGGTACTCGGCGGCCAGTTCCAGGCGCACCGACTGCATCAATTCGACATAGCCCATGTACTGGCGGGTGATTTCCGCCACCGGGATGTCGAGAATATTGATGTTCTGTTTGCGGATCAGGTACAGGAGCAGGTCGAGCGGGCCTTCGAAGGCTTCCAGAAAGACCTCGAGCGCATCCGGCGGGATGTACAGGTCCAGCGGCATTTCCATGACCGCCTGGCCATAGACCATGGCGAAAGGCAGTTCTTGCTGGGCGCCGGCCTGGCTGTCGACGGGTTCTGGTTCTACTGCAGACATCTACGCCTCGGCCATGAATGGCGTAGGGTCGCCGCAACCGACACGGATGACTTCCGGCTCGCCGTCGGCGAGGTTGATCACGGTGGACGCCTTGATCCCGCCGAAACCGCCGTCGATGATCAGGTCCACCTGATGCTCCAGCAACTGGCGCATTTCGTAGGGATCGGTCAGCGGGTCAGTGTCGCCGGGCATGATCAGGGTCACACTCATCAGCGGTTCGCCGAGTTCTTCCAGCAGCGCCAACGCAATCGGATGGCTCGGCACGCGCAGGCCGATGGTGCGTTTTTTCGGGTGCAACAATAGCCGCGGAACTTCGCGGGTGGCGTTGAGAATGAAGGTGTAAGGCCCCGGCAAGTGGGCCTTGAGCAGACGGAAAGTACCGGTGTCGATCTTGGCGAACAGCCCCAGCTGCGACAGGTCGCTGCAGATCAGCGCGAAGTTGTGCTTCTCATCCAGTTGACGCAACCGACGCACACGCTCCACGGCGGTCTTGTCACCGATCTGGCAACCAATGGCGTAGGAAGAGTCTGTGGGATAAATCACCACCCCGCCGTTGCGGATGATCTCGACAGCCTGTTTGATCAGGCGCGCTTGCGGGTTTTCCGGATGAATCTGGAAAAATTGACTCACATTCTCTACCTGTTCAGACGGCGGCAATAATTGGGTCATGTTTGAATCGACACCACAGTGGTGGCAGATCCTCCGGGAGTGGGCGGTATTCACCGATCTCGGACCAGCCTCCAGGGCCATGAAAATCACTGCCGGCGCTGACCAGCAGACCAAACTCACGGGCAAGAATCGCCAGGCTGCCCACTTGCTCGGCGGGCTGATGGCCATTGACCACTTCAATCGCGTGGCCCCCGGCTTGAATATAGTCAGAAATCAGGCGGCGACGCTTGCTACGAGTGAAATCGTAGTGCCAGGGGTGCGCCAGGCTGACCCAGGCACCCGCGGCGCGCAGGGTCTCGACGGTGTCTTCGAGGGTCGGCCAGTGCAGCTTGACGTCTCCCAGCTTGCCGGCGCCCAGCCATTTGCGGAACGCTTCGGCGCGATCCTTGACGAAACCTTCGCGCACCATCCAGTCGGCGAAGTGCGGACGGGCCGGCGCGTTGCCGCTGTCGCCCAGTTCCTGCTGAATGGCGCGGGCGCCGTCAAGCGCCCCCAGCATGCCTTTCAACGCCAACTTGCGGCTTATTTCTTCGGACCGTAGCCAGCGGCCATCGTGCAATTTGGCGATGGCCTCGACCAATGGCGCGGCATTGACGTCGAAACCGTAGCCCAGCACATGAATGGTCGCCCCGCCCCAGGTGCAGGACAATTCGACGCCGTTGACCAGTTGCATCCCCAGCGCCGTCGCGGCGCTACGGGCCTCGTCGAGGCCTTCAAGGGTGTCGTGATCAGTCAAGGCCAGGACTCGCACGCCTTTCTCGAACGCACGCGCAACCAGTGCCGCAGGCGCCAGGGCGCCATCGGAGGCCGTGCTATGGCAGTGCAAATCAACATTCACAGGACTATGTAACCTCAAATCAGCTGACGCTATCGCGCGTCAATATGTTTGTTATTATGCCGCCACATCCTGCTTCTGGCTGCCACTGTGAAACAATTCATCGACTTCATCCCGCTTCTGCTGTTTTTCATCGTCTTCAAAATCGACCCGCGGGTCGTCGACATTGGCGGTCATCAACTGTCTGTCGGTGGTATTTACAGCGCCACCGCGATGCTGATCATCAGCTCCCTGGTGGTCTACGGCACGCTGTACATCAAGCAGCGCAAGCTGGAGAAGAGCCAGTGGCTGACCCTCATTGCCTGCCTGGTCTTCGGCAGCCTGACCCTGGCGTTCCACAGCGAAACCTTCCTGAAATGGAAAGCCCCGGTGGTCAACTGGCTGTTCGCCCTCGCGTTCATCGGCAGCCATTTCGTCGGTGACCAACTGCTGATCAAACGCATCATGGGCCACGCGCTGACCCTGCCGGAGCCAATCTGGACCCGTCTGAACATCGCCTGGATCGGTTTTTTCCTGTTTTGCGGTGCCGCCAACCTGTTCGTCGCGTTCACCTTCCAGAGCTACTGGGTAGACTTCAAGGTCTTCGGCAGCCTGGGCATGACTTTGCTGTTCCTGGTCGGCCAGGGCATCTACCTGTCCCGCCACCTGCACGACGCCGACACCACAACGCCAAAAACCGAGGACTGACATGCTTTACGCAATCATTGCCACAGACGTCGCCAACTCCCTGGAAGCCCGACTGGCCGCACGGCCTGCGCACCTTGAGCGTCTGCAAGTGCTCAAGGGCGAAGGTCGTATCGTATTGGCCGGTCCACACCCGGCGGTCGACAGCAATGATCCGGGCGCAGCCGGTTTCACTGGCAGCCTGATCGTCGCCGAATTCGAGTCCCTGAGCGCCGCCAAGGCCTGGGCCGACGCCGATCCGTACGTTGCCGCAGGCGTCTACGCCAATGTTCTGGTCAAGCCGTTCAAGCAAGTCCTGCCGTAAAGTTCTCGCGTGCGGTGAATCTTATCGATTCATCGCACGTTCAATCGCTCATTATTCTCGTTTACCGGCCGACAACCTGCCCAATACTCGTATTGGAATCAGGAGTTGCGATGCGCAAAGGTCCGTTGTGTCTGATGTTGGTGACGTTGTCGATCATGGCGCCAGCCCATGGTGAAGAAAGCGCCAATGGCGGTAATTCGACGCCGCTGTCCTTGAGCGCCGGTAGCCAGATCACCGAGTTGCAGCAGCGCTTGAAAGAGAGCGAGCAGCAACGAGAAACACTGAGCAAACAATTGCAAACCACCGATGGCGAGCGCGAAAGCGCCCAGCTGAGCCGGTTGCGCCAGGAGAATCAGCGCCTGAAGCTGCAACTCAAGGAAACCCTGGCCAGCAGCCCGCTACCGCGCCTGCTGACCGATCAGCAGCAGTGGTTCGTTATTGGGGCGGCAGTAGCGCTATTGGCCCTGCTCTGCGGTATCTTCGCCAGTGGTGCCACCAGAAAACGTAGGCAATGGCTAAATTGAGTGAGTCATGAGCGAGCTGTTACTAATTGATGATGACCAGGAGCTGTGTGAGCTCCTGAGCAGTTGGCTGAGCCAGGAAGGCTTTCAGGTTCGCGCCTGCCACGATGGCCAGAGCGCCCGTCGCGCGTTGGCCGAAACGTCTCCGGCGGCCGTGGTGCTGGACGTGATGCTGCCGGACGGCAGCGGCCTGGAACTGCTAAAGCAACTGCGTAGCGACCATCCGGATTTGCCGGTGCTGATGCTGTCGGCCCGTGGCGAACCGCTGGACCGCATCCTCGGCCTGGAACTGGGCGCCGACGACTACCTGGCCAAGCCGTGCGACCCACGGGAACTGACCGCCCGCCTGCGCGCGGTGTTGCGCCGCAGTCATCCGACGGCGGTCTCCAGCCAGCTCGAGCTGGGCGACCTGTGCTTCAGCCCGGTGCGCGGGGTGGTCAGCATCGATGAACAGGAATTCACCCTCACCGTTTCCGAAAGCCGCCTGCTCGAAGCCCTGCTCAAGCAGCCCGGCGAACCGCTGGATAAACAGGAACTGGCGCAAATCGCCCTCGGTCGCAAACTGACCCTGTACGACCGCAGCCTGGACATGCACGTCAGCAACCTGCGCAAAAAAATCGGCCCACACCCCGACGGCCGCCCACGCATCGTGGCCTTGCGCAGTCGCGGTTACTACTACAGCCTCTGAACCTGACACGCCCCTTCGTAGCAGCTGTCGAGGCTGCGTTCGGCTGCGCAGCAGTCGTAAAATCTGTTTGCACGCTCTTTCAGATACACCGCATCAGGCGGATCACGACTGCTTCGCAGCCGAACGCAGCCTCGCTGGGGCTCGACAGCTGCTACGAAGGCCAGGTTTCGTCAGAGAAATATCGGCGAAGTGTTGGAATTGTCAGCAAAGCAGAAAACCGTCTTTACCCAAGCTTTACGCTCCGCTGACCGCCGTTGACCTTGATCTGCGTAATCTGCACACATCCGGAACGTACCGGGAACGAGACAAGGAGATACACCATGCGCAAGACTCTTATCGCTCTGATGTTTGCTGCCGCCCTGCCGACCGTTGCCATGGCCATGCCTGAAGGTACGGGCCCGATGGGTGATCACATGGACGGCTCACGCCACAGCGGTCAGATGCACGGCATGCACGGTAAAGGCCCTTACAGCCAACTGGACCTGAGCCGCGAACAGCGCGAGCAGATCCGCAAAATCATGGGCGAGCAGATGCACGAGCGTCAGCAACTGGTCGACAAGTACCTGGAAAAACTCTCGCCAGCCGACCAGAAAGCCCTGAAAGACGAGATGGAGGCCAAGCACAAGAAAGCCGAAGCCGACGTTCGCGCCCTGCTGAAACCGGATCAACAGAAGCAATTCGACGAGATCCAGAAGAAACAAGCTGAGCGTCGCGCCGAATGGGCCGAGTTCAAGGCCTGGAAAGCGCAGCAAGCGCAAAAGGCGCAATAATGCGTTAACCCCGGACCCAACGGCTAATCACCGTTGGGTCTGATGCCTCTCAGTTCGTTGTGGGAGCGAGCCTTTGTGGCGAGGGAGCTTGCTCCCGTTGGGGCGCGAAGCGGCCCCGGTATTTCAAAGTTAAACCGTATGTAACGGGTTTACGACTGCTTCGCAGCCGAACGGGGCGATGCGGCGTTCCGACAAGCCCCCTCGCCACACATTGATTTGAGCTTGTTCGAGGATTTTCTGTGCGCTCATTGTTCTGGCGTATCCTGGCCAGCTTCTGGCTGGCCATCGCTCTGGTTGCAGGGCTTTCCATTTTGCTGGGACACATGCTCAACCAGGACGCGTGGATTCTCAGTCGCCACCCGGGCCTCAACACCCTGGCCGAACAGTGGACGCAAACCTACGAAAGCCAAGGCGAAGAAGCCGCCCAGGACATCCTGGAGCAGCGCAAGCGCCAATATCACATCGACGTTCAGGTGCTCAACGAGGCAGGAGACCCGGTGGTACGCGGCACCTTCCCTCGGCGTGCAGCCGCCTTCGAAGCACGGCAGCAAAACGATGATCGGCGCCTGCCGTGGCGACGCCTGACCGATGAATACACCAGCGCCAAGACGGGCGACACCTACCTGCTGATCTATCGCATTCCCCACCCGGAACTGGACGCCTGGCACCGTGAGAGCCTGCTCTGGCCGTTGAGTGCGCTGGGTATCGCCCTGGTGGTACTGACCCTGTTCAGCCTGTTGGTGACCTTTTCCATCACCCGACCGCTGAGCCGTTTACGTGGCGCAGTGCATGAGTTGGGGCAGACGACGTATCAGCAAAACAGCCTGGCGCAACTGGCTAACCGCCGCGATGAATTCGGTGTGCTGGCCAACGACTTCAATCGCATGGGCGCGCGTCTGCAAAGCCTGATCGGCAGTCAGCGGCAATTGCTGCGCGATGTGTCCCACGAGTTGCGTTCGCCCTTGGCCCGACTGCGCATTGCGCTGGCACTGGCCGAGCGGGCCAATCCCCAGGAGCGGGAAAAACTCTGGCCGCGCCTGACCCGTGAATGTGATCGACTGGAAGCACTGATCAGCGAAATCCTGGTGTTGGCGCGGGTCGATGCCGACAACGCCAGTGCCGAAGAGGTGGATCTCAATGCGCTGCTCAATACCCTGCAAAAGGATGCTCAGCTAAGTTCGCCGGAGCAGAACGTGCGCCTTGAGGCCGAGCCGCAACTGAACCTCAGAGGTTGGCCGACCATGATCGAGCGGGCCGTGGACAACCTGCTGCGCAATGCCCAACGCTTTAACCCGGTCGGGCAACCGATCGAAATGCAGGCGGCGCGTCAGGGCGACAGGATTGTGGTCAGCGTGCGCGATCATGGCCCTGGCGTAGAGGCCGAACATTTGAATCAGCTGGGTGAACCGTTCTATCGGGCACCGGGGCAGACAACGTCCGGGCATGGCTTGGGGCTGGCCATCGCACGTCGTGCGGCGGAACGGCATGGCGGCAGTCTGGTGCTGGCCAATCATCCTGAGGGTGGGTTTATTGCCAGTCTGGAATTGCCGTTGGTGCCGGGGGCGGTGGTGCAGCCGTAAATCGGGGGTGATGCAAAAAGATCGCAGCCTCGTTTCACTCGACAGCTCCTACAAGTGCAACGAAGCTGCGATCTTTTGATATTCAGGCCTTACCGGGCCAGGCGCTGACAAACTCGGCCAGATCAACCTTCTCCGCCACACGCGGTTCTTTCTGCGGCGTACCGAGATAAAGGAACGCAATCACCTCTTCCCCTTCGGCCAAACCCAACCCCTTGGCTACATGCGGCGAATAGGCCAGCTCACCAGTGCGCCATACGGCGCCAATGCCTTGCGCGTAAGCGGCCAGCAAAATCCCGTGAGCCGCGCAGCCTGCCGCCAACAATTGTTCGGATTTCGGGTATTTGACGTGATCCTGCAAACGCGCAATCACCACAACCACCAGCGGTGCACGCAGCGGGCCGTTACGGGCCTTGTCCAGCGCGGCTTCTGACACCTCGCTGTCTTGCAGCTTCGCCGCTTCGGCCAGCAACTCGCCCATTTGCTCGCGCGCCGCGCCTTCGACTGTCAGGAAGCGCCAAGGCTGCAAGTGGCCGTGGTCTGGCGCGCGCATCGCGGCGGCAAACAGCACTTCGCGTTGCTCGGCAGTGGGCGCCGGATCGAGCAGTCGTGGAACGGAAACACGGTTGAGCAAAGCGTCGAGAGCCTGCATCGGCCACCTCCTGGAAAAAATGTCTGGCTATTCTAGCTGCATCTGCCACAGGGCTGTCGGTTTACATGCCCTGCCCCGCAGGTAGAATGGCGCCCTTCCCTACTTCAGCCCGAGCGGACTTCATGGCGTTGCCGACCTTACGGATCATTGGTTTCATCATCGGCATCTTCCTGATCACGCTGGCCATTTCCATGGCCGTGCCCATGGCTACCCTGGTGATCTTCGAGCGCACCAGCGACCTGCCGTCATTCCTCTGGGCCAGCATGATTACCTTTGTCGCCGGCCTGGCCCTGGTGATTCCAGGGCGTCCCGAACACATCCATCTGCGCCCGCGAGACATGTACCTGCTGACCGTCAGCAGCTGGCTGGTGGTGTGCATCTTCGCCGCCCTGCCGTTCCTGCTGACCCAGAACATCAGCTACACCGACTCATTCTTCGAAAGCATGTCCGGCATCACCGCCACCGGCTCGACGGTGCTCACGGGCCTGGACACCATGTCCCCCGGCATCCTGATATGGCGCTCCTTGCTGCACTGGATCGGCGGGATCGGCTTTATCGGCATGGCGGTCGCGATTCTGCCATTGCTGCGCATCGGTGGCATGCGGCTGTTTCAGACCGAGTCGTCAGACCGTTCCGAAAAGGTCATGCCCCGTTCGCACATGGTGGCGCGCTTGATCGTTGCGACCTACGTCGGCATCACCATTTTCGGCAGCCTGGCGTTCTGGTGGGCCGGGATGAGCCCCTTCGATGCGATCAACCACGCGATGTCGGCGATTTCCACCGGCGGGTTTTCCACCTCCGACCAGTCTTTGGCCAAATGGCCGGAGCCTGCGGTGCATTGGGTCGCGATCGTCATCATGATTCTCGGCGCCTTGCCGTTCACCTTGTATGTCGCCACGTTACGCGGTAACCGTCGGGCGCTGATCAAGGATGAACAGGTGCAAGGCTTGCTCGGCATGTTGCTGGTGACCTGGCTGGTGCTCGGCACCTGGTACTGGTGGACCACCCAGTTGCACTGGCTGGACGCCTTGCGGCATGTGGCGCTGAACGTCACTTCGGTGGTGACGACGACAGGTTTTGCACTGGGGGACTACAGCCTCTGGGGCAACTTCTCGCTGATGCTGTTCTTTTACCTGGGGTTTGTTGGCGGCTGCTCGGGTTCGACCGCTGGCGGGATCAAGATTTTCCGCTTTCAGGTGGCCTACATTCTGCTCAAGGCCAACCTTAACCAGTTGATTCACCCGCGCGCGGTGATCAAGCAGAAGTACAACGGCCACCGTCTCGACGAAGAAATCGTACGTTCGATCCTGACCTTTTCGTTCTTTTTCGCCATCACCATTTGCGTGATCGCTCTACTGCTGTCGCTGCTCGGCGTGGACTGGATGACCGCCCTTACCGGTGCGGCCAGCACGGTGTCCGGCGTCGGCCCGGGGTTGGGCGAAACCATTGGCCCGGCGGGTAACTTCGCCAGCCTGCCGGATGCCGCGAAGTGGATTCTCTCGTTCGGCATGCTGTTGGGTCGGCTGGAGATCATTACGGTGTTTGTTCTGTGTATCCCTGCGTTCTGGCGTCACTGACCGGCTTGAGCGCTTCCGTCAGCCGCGCCCGGTATTCGCCGGGGGTGGTGTCGAACCAGCGTCGGAAAGCGCGGAAGAAGTTGCTCGGATCGGCAAACCCCAGCAGGTAGGCAATTTCCAGCAGCGTCATGCTCGGTCGCGCCAGGTATTGCTCGGCCAGTTCACGCCGCGTGTCATCCAGCAACGTCTGAAAACTCGTGCCCTCTTCCTGCAAGCGTCGCTGCAAGGTGCGTTGCGACAGGTGCAGCGCCTGCGCTACCGCATCGCGCTTGGGTTCGCCTTGGGGCAGCAAGCGGCACAACACCTGCCGCGCATTGTGGGTCACGCGGCTCTCGGCAAACCGCGCCAGGTATTCACCGGCAAAGCGATCGTGCAGCAACGCCATGGCCTCGTTGGCGGTGGGCAACGGTGCCTCCAGGTCAGCGCGCTCGAAAATCAAGGCGTCATAGGGCGCATTGAACATCATCGGCGCGTGGAAGGCTTGCTTATACGGTTCGAGGTCGGCGGGCTGATCGCCCTGCAGCAGCACTTTGCGCGGACACAGCGTGCGCCCGGTCAGCCACCCGCAAAACGCCAGGGCACAGGCCATCGATGCTTCAGCGCTTTGTCGGGTCGGCGGCAAGTGGTCGCCATGCACCGTCAGAATCAGCGCATAACCCTCGTCCAGTATGCGAAAACTCAGATCGGCACTTTCGGCGATGATTCGCTGATAACGCACCAGACGTTGAAAGCCTTCGGCCAGGGTTCGACTGGACATCAAGGCATAACCGGCAACGTGCAGGGACGCCGGTCGCACCACCTTGCCCATGTTCAGGCCGATCGCCGGGTTGCCGGACAACTCGACCGCGCGCTGCCAGAGCCGCGTCATGGAATCTTGCGGGAAGCGCGCATCCGGATCATCCAGTGCCGCATAGTCGAGCCCTAGCTGCTTGAACAAAACCCGGCAATCCAGGCCGTCCATTTCCAGTGCTTTGACAATCCCCATCGCCCAGCTTGCAGAAGTCGTTCGTTCGCTCATGGCGTTTACTACGTGATGGCCGCATGCCACGACCCAATGCCCAAGGATACTAAAGTGGCGCCTATTGTCACTGGCTGATGCCTATGATCACTCTAGACTTAAATAGGCTACCCGCAGCGCAACTTGTTGCCTGCACACACCACAGAGATCGCAGTCGTGGAAAACATCAAACGTTTCAACAGCTTCGCTGCGTTTTACCCGTATTACCTCAGCGAACACCGCAATAGCACTTGTCGACGACTGCACTTTGTCGGCACCACGCTGGTTATTGTCATTCTGGCGCTGACCATCGCCAAAGGCGCATGGTGGCTGTTGCTGGCCCTGCCGCTGGCCGGTTACAGCTTCGCCTGGGTCGGGCATTTCTTCTTCGAGAAGAATCGTCCTGCAACCTTTCAGCATCCTCTTTACAGCCTGCTCGGCGATTTCGTCATGTACCGCGACATGATTGCAGGTCGCGTGCCGTTCTAGGCTCCTTTGGCCACAAAAGCGTCCTGTGCAGCCAGTGCAGCGCTCTGGATCCAAGCCCTACACTCCAAACATCCCTTTCGATAAGAACAAGAGGATAGCCGATGAATGCCCGCGCCCGTTTTACCCACATGCAGGACGGCACGCAGGAAGACTGGGCGATCATCGCCACAGACTTCAGCGCCTATGCCCGGCAATTGCCTACAAGGATCGTGGCGCATTTGAAGTTACTGGAAGGTGATTTCGGCGGATTCCCGGTGGATCGCCTGACCCACTCGCTGCAAACCGCCAGCCGCGCCTGGCGCGATGGCCGCGACGAAGAGTACGTGGTCTGCGCTTTGCTCCATGACATCGGCGACACACTGGGGTCCTACAACCACCCGGACATCGCCGCGGCGATTCTCAAGCCGTTCGTCAGTGCCGAGAACCTGTGGATGGTGGAGAAACACGGGATTTTCCAGGGCTATTACTTCTTCCATCACCTGGGCATGGACCGGCATTTGCGCGAGCAATTCAGCGCTCATCCGCAGTATCAGGCGACCATCGAATTTTGCGCCCGGTACGACGCGGCGGCGTTTGACCCGGCATACGACACGCTGCCGCTGAGCTTTTTCGAACCGATGATGGAGCGGTTGTTTGCGCAGCCGAAGCATTCGATCTACAAGGCGGCGATGGAGGAACAAGAGCCAGCCTGACCCCACACTGTGGCGAGGGGGCTTGCCCCCGTTGGGTCGCGAAGCGGCCCCAAAACCATTATCCCTAGATCGTGTGTGTAGGTTTTACGACTGCTGCGCAGCCGAACGGGGGCAAGCCCCCTCGCCACAAAGGCTAAACCTCCGGTTTAAGCTGGTTCTGCGACTTTAATTGCCTTCAATTCCGCCTCCCGCGCTTGGGCATCGGCCAACCGATACAACTCGATCGAGCCGTCCCAATGCTCGATCAGCGCCGTGCACGATTCCACCCAATCCCCGCAATTGAGGTAGTCCACCTCACCAACCTTGCGAATTTCGGCATGGTGAATGTGCCCACACACCACGCCATGCAACTCGCGTTTGACGCATTCGTGGGCAATGGCTTCCTCAAAATCGCTGATGAAACTGACGGCGGTCTTGACCTTGTGCTTGAGGTACGCCGACAACGACCAATAGCCGTAGCCATAACGGGCCCGCCAATGGTTGAGCCAGCGGTTGAGGGTCAGGGTAAATTCGTAGGCCGAGTCGCCGAGGAACGCCAGCCAGCGGTGATAGCGAGTAATCACGTCGAACTGATCGCCATGAATCACCAGCAGATGACGACCATCGGCGGTCACGTGCACGGCTTCGTCCACCAGCTGGATATTGCCCAGCATCAGTTTCGAATAACGGCGCAGGAATTCGTCATGGTTGCCGGTGACGTAGATCACTTCCGTGCCGCGCTTGCTCATGGTCAACAGGCGACGAATCACGTTGGTGTGCGCCTGGGGCCAATACATGCCGCTACGCAGCTTCCAGCCGTCGATGATGTCTCCGACCAGGTAAATCCTGTCGGCATGGTAGCCCTTGAGAAACTGCGACAGGTGTTCGGCCTGGCAGTCCCGTGTGCCCAAATGCACGTCGGAAATCCATAAGGTCCGCACACGTTGCTTACGGCTGGGTTTGGCGAGCTCGGCGCTGGTCATGGGCAACCCTCTGGACAAGTTTTGGCAAGCTTGCGCCGGTCGGGTTAATTGCCCATGACAATCGCAAGTCAGTCCTGTGACAACGCGCGAACGCAGGGCCTCGGTGTAGACTGGCGGCTTCACTCATCAATATCGCCACGAGACCTGCGATGAGACCGATCCTCACCCTGCGCCAATACACCCACGACCTGATCGTCCACAGCCACGACCACGCGCAACTGGTATTCGGGCTGTCGGGGGCACTGGATTTCGAGGTCGAGGGGCTTGGCAGTCAGGTGGTTCAGCAGAGTTTCGTGGTGGTGCCGTCCGGGGCGCATCATGCCTGCGACAGTGCCCATGGCAGCCGTTGCCTGGTGCTGGATGTGCCGAGCGATCAGTGGGTGTCTCAGTCGCTGGGGGACCACGCCGAGGCCAGCCGCCGCTTGCTCGACAATGCCGGGCGCCTGTCGCTGGACGCCGGGCAAAGCCAATTGGTGAGCTGGCTGGCGGGCAGCCCGATCAGCGATCCGCTGATCGCCCAACAAGGCGCGGTGTTGCTGCTGGCCAGCCTCAACAACGCCAAGCCCGACACGGTCGGCGGTCGGCGTCTACCGTATGCGGCGCTCAATGCTCACATCGATCAATACGCGGCCTATCCACTGCAAGTCGCCGACCTGGCGCGCATTGCCGGCCTGTCCAGCGCTCGCTTGCACGCGCGGTTCGTGGCGGAATGCGGGCAAACGCCGATGGACTACATCCGCAGTCGCCGGCTGCACATCGCCGTGCGCTTGTTGCGCGATTCGGCGCTGCCCATTGGCGAGATCGCGTGTCGGGTCGGCTACAGCTCCCAGAGCGCATTCGCCGCAGCAGTGCTGCGTGAGTTCGGCGCCTCACCCGGTAAATTGCGCCGCGAGGCTGGCGACAAATGACGCGAGTCTGGCGACAGACACCCGCAAGCACATCGTTCATTGTGTAGGAGTTGCCGAAGGCTGCTCCTACACAGGTCGACGGTGTCGTCGGCCAGATTCGATACGTTATTCAAGGACTGCAATGACTCCCCGTACCGCCCTTGGCGCTCTGCATATCGGTGCACTGATGTTCGGCCTGACCGGCGTGTTCGGCAAACTTGCCGCCGCCTCACCGGCGATCATCGTGTTCGGTCGTGCCGCGTTTGCCGTCCTCGCCCTGGCGTTTTTCGCCCGGTTCGCCAGTAATACCCGTTGGCAGGCACTCGACGCCGTGGACTGGCGCCGCCTGTTGCTCAGCGGCTTGCTGCTGACAGGGCACTGGGTGAGTTTCTTCATTGCGGTGAAGGTGGCCGGGGTGGCGATCGCGACCCTGGGCTTTGCCAGTTTCCCGGCGTTTACCGTGATCCTCGAAGGGCTGATTTTCCGCGAGCGCATCCGCGCCAATGAAATCTTGCTGGTGGTGCTGGTCAGCATCGGTTTGGTACTGGTCACACCGGACTTCGATCTGGCCAGCGGCGCCACCACCGGCCTGTTGTGGGCAGTGGCCTCCGGCCTGCTGTTCTCCCTGCTGTCCCTGACCAACCGCGCCAGCTCCGGGCGAATCCCGCCGGTGCAGGCGGCGCTGTGTCAGAACGTAGTGGTTGCGATCTGCCTGCTGCCGGTGGCGATGCCGCAGTTGAGCGAAGTACGCGCCATCGACTGGCTGTGGATTGGCCTGCTCGGGGTGTTCTGCACCGGCGTCGCTCACAGCCTGTTCGTCGCCAGCCTGGCGGTGATCAAGGCCCGGACCGCGTCAGTGGTGTTTGCCCTGGAGCCGGTTTACGGCATCACCCTGGCCTGGTTGTTGTTCGATGAAAACCCGACGCTGCGCATGCTGATCGGCGGCGCGTTGATCATCGTGGCCATCGTGGTCTCCAGCCGGTTGTCCGGCGGTTCAAGCCACAAGACCGTTGCCGCGCAAGCGCCGTCTCACTGAGTGCGGTCGTTGTGGCCCAGGTCGCGGTCCGGATCGATCTGATCGCGGACCCGCTGCTTGAGCACCTTGGCCTCGGGGAAACCGCCGTCGGCCTTGCGTTCCCAGAGCTGCACATCGTCGCAGAAAATGTGGAACACCCCGCCGGTGCCGGGCACCAGGGATACTTTGCCCAGGTCGTCGCCGAAGGTGCTGAGCAGTTCCTGGGCCAGCCAGGCGGCGCGCAACAGCCATTGGCATTGCGTGCAGTAGGTGATGACGATTTCCGGTTTACGTGCGGTCATGATTGGCAAAACTCCTCTGCCTGAGGGGTTGCCATAATAACCGCAAAGGCTGCGATCTTTTGATCTTCAGCGAATACCCGCCAACAGCGTTCGGGCCGTCTCCTTCAGTGGCTCGTCGCCTTCCTTGAGCAACTCGTTCAGCAGCTCGATGGCGCTGTCCAGGTCGCCGTCGTCAATGCAGGTCTGGGCCTGTTCGAGTTTGCCGGCGCTGCTCGGCTCGACCGGTTCAAGATCCATCAACTCAGCATTCAGCGGTTCTAGCTCCAGCGGCTGGCCGGGATCGCTGAATTCGTTGAGAAAGGTCTCGTCCAGAGATTGCGAGTCAGGTTCGGCGACCCATTCAAGCTCGGGCTCATCCAGCGTCGGCTCGTCGGGTATTTCGAAGACATCGGGCAACACATGCAGATTCGAAGTGAACCCGGGCTCGTCTGCCGGTGATGGCTCATTCGATGGTTTGGCGCTGGGCGGTGAGTTGTCGAAGGGGCTGATCAGGTCCCAGTTCGCATCCATCGACAGGTCGTCGAGGTTCAGCTGAAACTCATCGCTCGGTGCCGCTGGGATTGCAGGCGTGGACGGAGCCACTGCCACCGCGGTGGCCACCGGCACGGCATCGATCAGTTTCGGATGGCGGCTGCGGATGTCCTGAAGTTGCTGTGTGTCAAACCCGGCGTCACGCAGGCTACTTTCCTGCGCGTCATACGCTTGCACGTCACCCTGCTTACCAAGAACCTCCAGCAGCTGCACGGCCAGGTCGGTGCGCTGGGGTTCCTTGACCAACGCCTCTCGCAACAGTCCGGCTGCCTCGGACAATCGGCCATAGGCGAGGTAGATACTAACCCCCTCCAGCACGTCGCCTGCGACAGTCTCATCCGCCGAGCCGGCCACCGATCGCGCCTGGGTGGCTGGCCTGGCCGGTTCTGCCGTGCGGCTGAGCACCGGTTCATGACGCGACGGCTGCACGGGTAGCAGCTCGGGTAAGGCCTGAACCTGCTGTCGTTGACGGCGAATGAACACTGCGAGCGACACCAGGGCCACCAACGACAGCAACCCAATGATCAGCGGCCAATGGGATGCTTCGGACGTCTCGACAACCACCGGAACCGGCGCCGGCACCTCGGGTGCGGCAGGCGCCGCCGACGCCTGTTTGATTTCCGTCAGTTGGGTTTGCAGCTCAGTCACCTGTTTTTTCTGAACGGCGATCTGCTCGTCCTGCGCCTGCAGCTTCGCATTGAGTTCATCGATGGTCTTTTGCAGCTGCTGGTTTTGCAGCACGCTGGTGGCCAGTTGTTCGGCAACAGGATCACTCGCCGGCGTAGCGGCTGATTTATCGACATCAGGCTTGGGTGCCGAACTATTCACCACAGGTGACGGTGCAACAGCCGGTTCAACAGACGGGAACGCGGAATCCTGAGGGCTCGGCGCGGGGTCGTCGTTGACGGGAACAATCCCAGGTGAACCCGGCGGATCGATCAGCACGGTGTACTCGCGCAGCAAACGCCCATTGGGCTGATTGAGCTGCACCAGAAAATTCAGAAAGGGTTCCTTGACCGGCTTACTGGACGTCACCCGGATCAGGTTGCGGTTGCCCCGCAGGATCGGCGTGAACTTCAGGTTATTGAGGAAGAACACCCGCTCGACACCGGCGCGGCTGAATTCTTCCGCCGTCGCCAGGCTGACCGACAGCTCGCCCTCCTCCAGCCCCCCAACGTCCACCAGGGCGATATCGGCGCTGAACGGCTGGTTGAGCGCCGAATGCTGGGTGATGTCGCCCAACCCGAGCGCAGGAGCCAATGCCGAGTATGTGACAGCACCACCAACCAGCAACAACCTGGCGCAACACCGCAATACGACTTGCCAACTCTCGAGCATGAGCATCCCTTAATAACCAGAACCAACCTGTACGTGTTCGCACATCCGGTACGAACACTATATTGCCTAGTAGTTCTTTATAGTCTGCCCAACGGGGTATCTCAAAAGTCCGACGCGTGGTTGTGCCTCAAGATTTTTCCAGGTTGCCCAGGATGTGCGCGTGGACACGCATGCAGACCTTCAAATCCGCCTCATCAACGCCTTCGAACAATTCGTGGCGCAGTTGCGTGGCAATGGTTTCAATTTGTTCGATCAAGGGGCGGGCCGGGGCACAGAGGACGATTTTTTTCGCCCGACGGTCTTCCAGCACCGATTGGCGTTGCACCAGGCCCTGACTTTCCAGGCTATCGAGCAGTCGAGCCAGGGTAGGCCCTTCGACGCCGACGCTTTGCGCCAGTTCACGCTGGGTGGGAGCATCATCGAAACGCGCCAGGTGCAGCAGCACCAGCCAGCGCGCCTGGGACAGGCCCAAGCCAGCCAGTCGGCGGTCCAGTTCGGCACGCCAGCCCCGAGACATCTGGGCCAGTTGCATGCCAAAGCGGTGTTGATCGGTTAACGGCATAAAACACTCATGGTTAGACTGAAATAGAGAAAAACTAATTATTAGTCAGCTAAGCATGACCTTTGGCTATAGGCAAGGTTTGCTCTGTACTGAATCGTTACATCTGCGCGACAGATCATTCAAATTTCGAACTCCGACTGCAGCGCGGCACGAACGCAATACAAAACGCCTTCCGGCACCCGTCCTGCGAACAACGCGGCGATCTCCGCCACCGGCGGCAACTCGCCTTCGCCGTCGAGGAAGGCGTCCTGAACTTCGCCCATCAACTCTTCAGGCAGGTCCAGCGCCTGTTCCAGTGACAGCTGCTGCTTGCCGATGGCCTCGGCGAGCATCGTGTAGACGTTCTTTTCCGAGCATTGCAGCTGACCGGCGATCTGCAGCGGTGTCATGCCGGCCCGGGCCAGCGTGATCAACTCGTGGCGCACATCGGCCACCACTTTCGGCGCCTCGACCTGACCGCCGAGCACTTCGAGGAAAGCCTCGCCGTAACGTTCCAGTTTGCGCGCGCCGACACCGCTGACCGTGGCCATTTCCGCCAGCGAGGTCGGCTGGCTGCGGAGCATTTCCAGCAACGTCGAATCGGGGAAGATGACATACGGCGGCACGCCATGTTCTTCGGCCAGTTTGCGGCGCAAGGCACGCAGGGCTTCCCACTGTTCGCGCTCCTCGAAGCGGACCAGTTGGCTCGCCTGGCTCTTACTGCTTTTGGCGGTGGTTTGCGGCTTGAGGTCGCGGCGCAGTTCCAGGGTCACTTCGCCCTTGAGCAGCGGCCGGCAGGTATCGCTCAGGCGCAGCCCGCCGTAGCCTTCGAGGTCGATGTCCGCCAGACCGCGAGCAACAAGTTGTCGGAACAAGGAGCGCCATTCACTTTCGCCCAGCGCTTTGCCTACGCCGTATACCGACAAATGCTGATGACCGAAACTGCGGACCTTTTCGTTGTCCTTGCCCAGCAACACGTCCACCAGATGGCCGACGCCATAACGCTGACCGGTGCGGTAGATCGCCGACAGCGCCTGGCGGGCCGGCTCGGTGGCGTCCCAGGTCTGCACGCCGTCGACACAGTTGTCGCAGTGGCCGCAGGGCTCGGGCATGTCTTCGTCGAAGTACGCCAGCAGGGTCTGGCGGCGGCAGCGGGTTTCTTCACAGAGCGAGAGCATGGCGTCGAGCTTGTGCTGCTCCAGACGCTTGTGGCGTTCGTCGCCTTCGGAGTTTTGCAGCATCTGCTTGAGCATCACCACGTCTTGCAGGCCGTACGCCATCCAGGCATCCGCCGGCAGACCGTCACGACCGCCGCGACCGGTTTCCTGGTAATACGCCTCAAGGGACTTCGGCAAGTCGAGGTGAGCCACAAAACGCACGTTGGGCTTGTCGATGCCCATGCCGAACGCCACGGTGGCGACCATGATCAGGCCTTCCTCGTTGAGGAAGCGCTTCTGGTGATGCGCCCGGGTTTCGTTGGCCAGACCGGCGTGGTACGGCAGCGCCGGGAAGCCTTGTTCACTGAGGAACACCGCCACTTCGTCGACCTTTTTGCGCGACAGGCAATAAACGATGCCGGCATCGCTGCGCCGCTCGGCGAGGAACGCCAGCAACTGCTTGCGCGGCTGCTCCTTGGGCACGATGCGATAGAAAATATTCGGGCGGTCGAAACTCGACAGGAAACGCTCGGCATCCTGCAAATGCAGACGATCGACGATTTCTTCCCGGGTGCGCTTGTCGGCGGTGGCGGTCAGGGCGATGCGCGGGACGTTGGGGAACAATTCCGCCAACTGACCCAGTTGCAGGTATTCGCGGCGGAAGTCGTGGCCCCATTGGGACACGCAATGCGCTTCGTCGATGGCGAACAAGGCGATTTCGAGGCTTTGCAGGAAGGCCAGCATCCGTGGCTGCACCAGGCGCTCGGGCGCCAGGTAGAGCATTTTCACCTCGCCGCGCTTGATCCGTGCAGCAAGATCACGCTGCTGCTCGGCGCTCAGGGTGGAGTTCAACGACGCCGCGGCGACGCCCAGCTCTTCGAGGGTGGCGACCTGATCGTCCATCAGCGCGATCAGCGGCGACACCACCACCGCCAGGCCTTCGCGCAGCAGCGCCGGCACCTGGAAGCACAAGGACTTGCCGCCCCCGGTAGGCATCAGCACCAGGGCGTCGCCGCCACTGGCCACGCGCTCAATGATTGCACCCTGACGGCCACGGAAACTGTCGTAGCCGAAGATGTCCTTGAGGACGCGTTGAGCCTGTTCGAGCATAAAAACTCCAAAAATCACCGAAACATCCCTGCAAGGCTGGTTCAGAACCACGAAAGCTGCACAAACAAATCGTAAGTACGCATTGCATGACGCTGCATATTTCAGCCGTGACGCCAGCAGGGCATCACAAAACGCGCGAGTATACCCGAGCCCTCCCCTGCAAAGGGCGCCGCTGATAAGACGCACGCAAGCCAACCGCGGGAGCAAATATGCCGCGCGGCTGGCCTGAGCGCTCAAGAAGGCCTAGAATTCCCGCATCGTATATTCCCCAAGGTAGCCCTTTAATGTCCTTCGCTGAGCAACTAACCCGCCTGCAAGTCTTCCTCGACGCCGACGAGCTGCATGACGAGGCGCTGGACTACGTGGCCGCCCACGGCTACCTCACTGCGCTGTCGATCTGCTCCGAAAGCGTTCCCGATCGCGAATGGATCGACGCGCTGTTCGCCGAAGAGCCGCATTACGCCGACGACACCGAGCGTGAAGCGATCGAATCCACCCTGGTGCTGCTCAAGGCTCACATCGCCCGCCAACTGGCGTCCGACGAAGAGTTCGAGCTGCCTTGCGACCTCGACCTGGGTGATGACCCGGACGATTCCGACCTGCGCGGCTGGTGCATCGGTTTCATGGAAGGCGTGTTCCTGCGCGAAGCCGCCTGGTTCGAAACTGCCGAAGACGAAGTCAGTGAAATGCTGCTGCCGATCATGGTCGGTTCGGGTCTGTTCGACGAACAGCCTGAGTTCTCCGACATCGCGGCCGACGCCAACCTGATGGACGACATGATCGTGCAAATCCCGGAAGCCCTGACCGCGCTGTACTTGCTGTGCAACGCGCCAGACGAAAAACCGGCGATCCTCAAGCCACGTCACCACTAAGGTTTTGCCTATGGACAACCCCATAGGCAACCGCCCCCTGATGTTGCGCTACGTGCTGCTGGCCATCGGCTGGCTGAGCGTAGTGCTGGGGGTGATCGGGATTTTCCTGCCGGTGCTGCCCACCACACCGTTCCTGCTGTTGGCGGCAGCCTGCTTCGCCCGCAGTTCGCCGCGTTTCTATCACTGGCTGGTTGAACATCCACGGCTTGGACCCTGGATTCGCGACTATCTGGACGGCAACGGCATTCCGCTCAAGGGCAAGGTCTACACCATCGGGTTGATGTGGACGAGCATCCTGTTCTCCTGCTACCTGGTGCCCCTGCCGTGGGCGCGCGGGTTCATGCTGACCAGTGCGGTGCTGGTGACGGTTTATATCCTCAAGCAGAAAACCCTGCATAAACCCTGATTCCCCTCTGTGGCTCGAGGGCTTTTGTGGCGAGGGGGCTTGCCCCCGTTCGGCTGCGCAGCAGTCGTCAATGCGGCGTGTCGGAGAAGGTTGGGTTGCAGGTTTTGGGGCTGCTTCGCAACCCAACGGGGGCAAGCCCCCTCGCCACACAAAACAACCCGCCGACATCCTTTCGTCCGACGACCTACCCGACCGCCCCGTAAACACCGCCTAGACTTCAGACATCTGCACCCGAGCAGCCAGACATGCCCCGCAGTCCGCGTAGTCCAGGATGGTCAACGCTCCGACTTCGGTTCGGCGGATGGCTGCTGCTGGCGAGTTTTCTACTGGCCGGGTTGGGCAGTGCCTGGGCCGACTGGGATTTTGCGCAGGTTCTGCAAACGGCCGAAAAACGCTACGGCCCCCTTGGCGAGGCACAGGGACGGATCGAGGCCTGGAGCCAAATGCTGCAAAGCGAACGCAACCAGCCTGAGCGCGAACAACTGAACGCGGTCAATCACTTCTTCAATCAGCGACTGAGTTTTCAGGATGACACGCGCATCTGGCATCAGACCGATTACTGGGCCACGCCCGTGGAGTCCTTGATCAAAGCCGCAGGCGACTGCGAAGACTTCGCCCTGGCGAAATACTTCAGCCTGCGTCACCTCGGGATTCCCAGCGAAAAACTACGCATCACCTACGTCAAGGCCCTGACCCAGAACCAGGCGCACATGGTGTTGACCTTCTACAGCAGCCCCACGGCCGATCCGCTGGTGCTGGACAACCTGATCGACGAGATCCGCCCCGCCTCCCAACGCAAAGACTTGCTGCCGGTGTACGCCTTCAACGCCGAAGGCCTGTACTTGCCGGGAGCCAATGGTGGTAAACGCAGCAGCGACTCGAAAAAACTGTCGCGCTGGCAAGACGTATTGAAAAAGATGCAAATCGAAGGGTTCGCCGTGGGCGAAGGCTAGCCGCCACTGCAAGGAGTGTTTTCATGTCACTGCGCAAACAGTTGTTCCTCGCCATTTGCCTGTTCTTGCTGGTGGCCTTCAGCGGCAGTTTTTTTGTCAGCCTGGAAAGCTCCCGTGAACAGATGCTCAGTCAGTTGCGCTCCCACGCCCAGGACGCCGCCACGGCGCTGGGCCTGTCGTTGACCGCGCAGATCGACGACCCGGCGATGATCGAATTGATGGTCAGCTCGATTTTCGACAGTGGCTATTTCAGCAGCATCCGGGTCATCAGCATCGAGAATGAACAAGTGCTGGTGGAGCGCAGCGTACCAGCGCAAATCGAGGGTGTACCCGGCTGGTTCGTCAGTCTGGTGAACCTGCGCCCACAAGGTGGCGATGCACTGGTCACGCGTGGCTGGGACCAGGCAGCCCGGGTCGAAGTGCTGAGCAACCCGCAGTTCGCCCTGGCCAAACTCTGGGACAGCTCCCTCGGCAGCCTGATCTGGCTGCTGATTTGCGGATTACTCAGCGCCGTGTTCGGAGGCTGGCTATTACGCCGGCAATTGCGCCCGCTCGACAACATGGTCAAACAGGCTGAAGCCATCAGTAAACGCGAGTTCCGCAGCTTGCCAAAATTGCCGCGTACGCCGGAGCTCAAACGCGTGGTGCTGGCCATGAACCAGATGGTCGAAAAACTCAAAGCGCTGTTCGCCGAAGAGGCCGCGCGCAGCGAAAAACTGCGCTCCGAATCCTATCAGGACAACCTTACGGGCCTGGCCAACCGGCGCTTGCTGGATGAACAACTGGCCGACCAATTACTGGATTCCGAGCAAAGCCGCGACGGTCATTTGCTGATGCTGCGGATCAACGACCTGATCGGCCTCAATCAACGCCTGGGTGGCCAGCGCACCGATGCCCTGATCAGCGCCGTCGGCGAGTTGCTCAAGCGCCTGACGCAACCTGCAGAACGTCGTACCTGGCTCGCGGCGCGCAATCGCGGTGGCGAATTCAGCTTGCTGACGCCGGGTCTGGACAGTAGGGGAGCCGCGCGCCTGGCCTCCGAAATCAGCGCCACCCTGGAAAACCTGCGCCTGACCGGCGCCAGCGACTGCATGCCCGTGGCGCATCTGGGCATCGTCGCCTACCACCCGGGCGAACCGGCAAATGATGTGCTGCTGCGCCTCGACCAAGCGCTGACCCAGGCCCGGCAACATCCCGAGCGGCCATGGATATACCAGGCCCAGGTCGATACTGCGCCGAATCACTCTCAGCATGATTGGCGCAACTGGATCGACGATGCGCTGACCGAGGGCAAGATGCAGTTGTATTTCCAACCAGTGGTGCAATGCGCCGACACCAGTCAGGTGCTGCACCACAAAGTCCTCGCGCGCTTGCTCGACCCGCAGGGCGAGGCCGTTGCCGCCGGGCATTTCCTGCCGTGGATCGAACGCCTCGGCTGGTCGGCGCGGTTCGATCTGGCGATGCTCGAAACCACCCTCGAATACCTCGCCGCCAACCGCTGGCCGCTCGCGTTGAGCCTGTCCGGCAGCACCCTGCGCGACCAGACCCAGCTGAAACTGATCTGCGACATACTCGAATCATTGCCGGAACTGGCGCCTCTGCTGACCCTGGAAATCGACGAACGCCAACTGCCGCCCCCCGAAGAACTGCAACGCCTGAGCCACAGCCTGCTCAACACCGGTTACCGCATCGGTCTGCAGCATTTCGGCGGCAGCTTCAGCCAGATCGGCAACCTGACGCAGCTGGGGTTGGCGTACTTGAAAATCGATGGGGCGTACATTCGGGGTATCGATGAGCAGAGTGACAAGCGGTTGTTTATCGATGCGATATACCGGGCGACCAACAGCATTGATCTGCCGTTGATTGCGGAAATGGTCGAGACCAAAGGGGAGCTGGAGGTGATTCGGGAGTTGGGGTTGTTTGGGGTGATGGGGCGGTTGATTGGGCCGCCGGAGCCGATGTGAGCGGTACGACCGCTCGTCTAAAACCGGTGTGCACCTGTCAGATCTGACAGTAGGCAAATACTCACGCCGACTATCTAATCCTTCCGTATCGGTGCCGCCCAATCGGGAAGCCGGGCGCCTCTAAGGAAGGTACGCATTCATGAACAGCCCCCTGACAAACGCTGATCTCGCCTCCAATGGACAAGTCATTGTATTCCCGCCCGATCGCGGCATCGGCGTGCTGGCCGTAGACCCGCCCTACCCGCCGGGCTACAAACCGCAGAGCGACGGTGCGTTGGGGATCAACATCAACATCAACATGGTGCACGGCGACCGAGACGGTTTGCTGGTTTACATCCTGGCCTATCTGAACATGGCCATCGGCGACTACATCAAGGTTTACATCGAAACAAAAAACGCGTCCGTCGCTGAATTTTCCGTCACCGAAGCCCACTTCGATGCCGAAGGCAACGCGAAAAACATTCCTTTCTATATTTCCGCCACAGACATGGAAGCCAGGTTTGCGCCGCTGCTATCGGAGAACAAGCAATTCTGGTTCGAAGTTGAGCGTGTGAGCGGAAACGACACCGAACAATCGCCACCTGTGCCGCTGTTTTATAAATACCCGGCGCCGGGTGAACCGGACACAGACGGCGGAAAACCCTTCAACCAGGGCCTCAAGCTGCCCGTCGCTTCGGAATCCGTCATTGATAAAACCGTGGTCAATGAAGGTATGTTCGTGACCGTTCTGGCGTATTACAACCAGAAAATCGGTGATGTGGTCGTCCTTGCCTTTGGAACGCTGCTCCTCGAGTCCACCGTCACTGCGTTGGGTGACGTGGTCTTTGAATTGACACCTGAAATGCTCGCCAGTTTGCCGCCTGGCAATACGGTGATCGTGCGCTGGGAAGTGTTCGATGTCGTGAAGAATTCGAGCGGCTGGTCGGATTCGCTGATCCTGGTTTTCAAGCCAGGGATAGTGCTGCTGACCGCACCGATTTTTGAACAGGCCGATCCCGACGATGTGGTTCATCACGATTGGCTCGTGGGCGGTACCCTGCGGATACTGGTCACCGGTGTGTTTGCAAAAGATGAACTGCTCGAACTGACATTTGAAGGGATCACGAATGGTGGCGACCTGGCCACCCACACCTTCAGCAGGACGCTGACTGCCGCGACCAGAACCGTGGTCTTCGAGGTTCCCAATGAGTGGGTTCGCAACCTGATCCGAGGCTCGGCGCAGGCGTTCTATCAAGTGGTCAGAACAGGCAACCCTCAACCATCGAAACACGCGGGTATCACCATCACCGGTACGTCCCTGCCATTGGGCCTGCCGATGGTCGAGCCGCTGGAGAGCAACGATACCCTGCCAGCGGATACGACCTTGGCGAAGGTGGAGTTCGCCACGTATTGGCCCATGAAAGCGGGCGCGAAGGCCGAATTATGTTGGCAAACCATTGACTCGGACGGTATTGCGATCCTGTTTATTTTCCAACTGATCGTCACCGACCCGACGCTGCCGCTCATCTTCCAGGTGCCAACCAAATACATAGCCCCTTACGCCGGTGCCCCATTGACGCTGCAATGCAAAATCACCAACCCGGGTAAAGTCGAGGTGGTTTCCGATCTGCTGGGTTTAAAGATTGGGGATGAGAAAGACATCGTCCTCGAGCCGCCGTTTCTGGTAGGAGTCCCCCAGCCGATTCACCCCTTGGACGGGGAGCGGACGATAAGGGCCGAATTCCTCACGGCGATAAAGGAAGACCGGGCGAGACTGATACACATCAAGGCGCCAAACGACTCGCCACTGTTCTCGCTTATTCCTTTGAACCAAAACAAACGCGCCAACTGGGTGCTCGACCCTCGGTTTCTTGTTGCCAACCAGGGAAAGACGATACAACTGCGCTGGAACTTGAGGCGCAACGGGAAAAAAGCCGCTTCATCCCCGGCTGTGGAAATTGTGATCGCCCCGATCGCCCCCGAAGACAGTCGGCTTCCGACGCCCCGGATCAGCGGAGTATCCGGGATTGTGGAAGTAAAAAAACTGACGGCTGCCAATGAACTGGTAGTGGATGAGTGGCCGGGGCAACGTTCAGGACAACCTCAATACCTGATGTTTGAAGGAACCAACACCCAAGGTGAAGTGGTTCGGCATGAAGCCCTTAAAGGCGAACTGACGGGTACCGAGAGGGGCCTGAGACTGGCATTGCCGCTCGACTGGCTTCGCAATCTGAAAGATGAAACCACCTTACACATCTTCTTCCAGGTGAATGTGAACCGAGAGCCTGACAGGGAAACGGCCGTAGCATTTCCCGGGCAAGCGTATATCGTCGATTCGCTGATTGAACTACAGCCGCATATCGATGCGCTGAAAGACCCGCAGGGTCGTGATATTCCACAAGGCGACACTACGATTGCCACCACTATCACCGTACACGGGCATGCAAGCATCCAGGAGCAAGTCGAGATTCTGGTGAATGGCGTGGTGGAGGCGACGGTAACGACAGACGCTAACGGCGATTTTTCGGAGCCCGTGAAGGTTGCCAAGTATGACGCGCTGAACACAATCCGGTTACGAGCGAAGTACGGCGATAACCTGATATCACACGAACGATCTTTCACCCTGCGCCGACCGCTGCAAGTTAACCAAACCACTATGAACCTGCACGGACTCAGGATTGAGATGGGGTGGCAGAAAGTGGGGCCTGATTTCCCGGGCAATACCGAAAATCGTCCCGCATCCTATGGAGTTCCCCCGATCCGCTACACCTCCAGCAATCCGGCTCAGGTCTCGGTCGATGCAAATGGAAAGGTCACCGGTCTTCGTAACGGCGGCGCGTACATCACCGCACAGGATCGATTCAGCACCCTTACCTACTATGTGGACGTGAAGAACGTTTTTGTCGCGGCATCCGCTGGAGTGGCCATGACGTTGACCAATTCTGTCAACTGGATGATCTCTGTTCCGGGCTCCATGCCACTGTCTGATCTGTGGTCACTTATAGTGCTGGTCTATGGACCTTCACACACCTGGATTCTGGGCAATTCAGTTAACTGGATGCTCGACTCCAGAGGGTGCCCCCCGGGCTATTCGCTCATCTACCAACATGGCAATGGCAACGGTCCCGGAATAGTTCCCGGGAATGCGCCCCCGCATGTGGTCTGGAACCCGTGGTGCGCCAGACCTTATTGAGAGAGAAACGAGGAAAAGGGGACATTTGTTCATCTGCCCTGCCTCTACTCCAACACCTGAGTGAGAAATAAACAGCGATGTTTAAAAGACATCTCCAGACACTCACTCAGGCTACACATCCTTGCGCCGTTGCCTACGACTGCGCCAGAATCCGCCGGCTTGCGCGCTTTGGGGGCGGGTTCTATCGTTTCGCGGTCGCTGACGAATCAGCGATCGGGTTTCGCAGCCCGGGTCAATCAAGGCGCACTGCGCCACCGTTCCCTTTCAGTTGGCGCTTCTTTTCGTCAACTGGATTGCGTTATGGCGGCTGTGCGCGGGAGATCTTCGGGTCTGCCGGGTTCCTTGATTCCCGGTCTGCGAACCTGCGTACAGCTGCCACCTCCCTCGTTTCGCAGCGAGCAGTGACAGCTCCATTAATCAAGGAGCTTCAACATGTTCAAAATCACACCCAACCCACCCGAAACCGACGACGTTTCCCCCTACGAAACCCCGGACTCCAAAAAACTCAACGAAGCCGCCGAGCGCGCCCTCGATTACTACCTCAAACCGTCCGCCCCCAAGCCCCCACGCAAGCCGAGCACGATTTACACCGTTGCCCCGGACATCGACATCGAAGAACTACTGGCCAATGCCTGCGAGTCCTTTGCCTCGGCCAAGGTGATCGCCAGTGACTGCGCCGGGTTTCTGGAGGGGCCGCAGCGCAATACGATACTGGGCGTCGCGCAACTCATCATGTTCGGGGAGCTGGCGGTGAATCGGGCGCTGGATAGTCTGGAGCTGAAGGCTGACCCGGCCCTGTAACCTGATCCCTGTGGCGAGGGGGCTTGCCCCCGTTGGGCTGCGAAGCGGCCCCCAAAACCTGCAATCACTGTCTGTCTGGCAAACTGCATGTACAGGTTTTACGACTGCTGCGCAGCCGAACGGGGGCAAGCCCCCTCGCCACATGAGGTGTATCCGGGCATAGGGCCGGTAGATAAATCCTCAACCAACAAAAAACCCGCCATCCCCTTTCACCGGGATGGCGGGTTTTGTCGTTTCAGATCACACCGTATCTACCTTCAACGAATGGTCATTGAGCATGCCGTTGATGATGGTCGCAGTGTCCGCCCCGCCGGCAATCACACCATTCGCTCCGGGGGTGACGCCGTAGTGGCTGGCCAGGTTCACACCGGCCAGGTCGATGGTCTGGCTCGGCGTGGCGCCGGCCATGGCGCTGATGTCGATGCTGGTGACCAGGGTCGCGCCGCTGCCGGTGACTTTGAAGTGCAGGTAGTCATCCAGCGATGCCGCGGTGCCGTTCTCGCCTTGCAGCAGTTGCGACAGGTCGAGTTTGTCGGTGCCCGGGGTGAAGTCGGTGATGACGTCGTGGCCGCTGTTGCCTTTGAGCCACTGGAAGGTGTCGGCACCGCTGCCGCCGGTGAGGGTGTTGTCGCCCAGGCCGCCGATCAGGAAGTCGTCGCCGCCCCCGCCGTTGAGCACATCGTTACCCAGACCGCCGTTGATGATGTTGCCGTTGTTGTCGCCCGTGAGGCTGTCGTTGAAGTTCGAGCCCGTGAGGTTTTCGATGCCGGTCAGGGTGTCGGTGCCTGCGCCAACGGTGTTTTGCGCGGTGAGCAGGCTGAGGTCGACAGTGACGCCGGCGGTGGCATGGGCGTAGCTCGCGGTGTCGTTACCGGTGCCGCCGTCGAGCCAATCGTTGCCCGGCCCGCTGAACAGCAGATCGTTGCCGGCACCGCCGTGCATCTCGTTATTGCCTGAGCCTGCGGTGAGCACGTCGTTGCCGTCACCCGCATTGATAATGTTGTTGCCGGTGCCCGCGATCAACACGTCATCGCCCGAGGTGCCGGTCAGTGTATGGCCGGCCTGATAGGTGATGTCGACTGCCGCGCTGTCGCTGCCGCCGTGGTTGTCGCTGGCGGTGTAGGTGCCGTGGAAGTCTGGCGTGGAGTCCTGGGCTCCGGCGTAGTTGACGGTCATGGTCAGTTGATAGTTTTCCGCCCCCTTCCCGCTGTTGCCAGGTCCCCCGTCGTCGATGTTGGTGATGTGGATCTGGTACGTGCCGTCCGCCGTGGCGGTGATGGTCTGGCCATCGGCGAGAGCCATGTAAGCGCCGCCATTGACCGAGTACTCCATGGTGATGTGGCCGGCCGCCAGGTTGTGGTCCAGGTTGAGGGTCTCGCCCTGTTTGAGGTTGACGGTGATGCGGTCCTCATCGTTGGTATTGTTGGTGCTGACCGCCCCCAAGGCCCCGCTGACCACCAGCATGGCGGTCATGGCGGCAGCGTTGGCGACGAATGCACTGCGGGCGATAGTCACGGCCTGGACGTTATTGCCGGTGAAACTGAAGCTCGAGTTGGTGCCGGTAAAGTCCGCCCCCTTGGCCGTCCAACCCGTGTTGAAGGTAGTCGGCGATGCCGTGAGCGCATCACCGTTGGGGTCGGTGTCGTTGGCCAATAGCAGCTCGCCCGGCACCACGATACTGCCCGACAGCACGTTGGTGATGATGTGATCATCGACTGCCACCGGTGGCGAATTCGGAATCACGTTGACTGTCAGGGTCGAACTGGTGAGGTCGCCGTCGTTGTCGCTGGCGGTGAAGCCGATGTTTTCGGTGATCTGCACGGCCGTGGTTTTCTGCGAGGTGTAGGTGTACTCGCCGGTGTCGAGGTTCACCAGCAGCGTGCCGCTGTTGTTGGTGGCGATGCTCAGGGTGTTGTCGACGGTGTTGAAGGTGCCGTGGTTGGCGCCGCCGCTGAAGTTCAGCGAACCCTGATTGCTGTTGGCTTTCGGGTCGTAGGTATAGGTGGTGCCGTCGACCGTGAGGGTTTTGATGAAACCGCCATCGGCGCCAAATGTACCGCCCTCGCCCAGCAACGAACCGGTGACCGGCGCACCTTGCACGGTGCCCGAAAGTACCGAGTTGAGTTGGTTGAGGTCGGTCACCACCACAGCGTTGGTGTCGGTGTGCGTGCTGCCGTCATAGGCCACCGGATCGAGGCTGGCGTTATTGACGCCGCTGCCCAGGCCGATGGCGTAGTTCTTGATGCCATTGGCGTCGAGGAAGGCTTTGAGCGCGATCTCGTCCGCAGTGCCGATGTCGCCTTCGTTGGGTTTGCCATCGGAGAAGAAGTAGCCGACGTTCTGCGCCCCGATGAGTTTGCCCGAGGTGTCGAATGCGGTTTCCATGGTTGCCACGGCCGCGTCGTAGTTGGTGCCGCCACCTGCCGTCAGCGTAGCGATGATCGACTTGGCCGTCGCCACATCGACCCAGATCGACGTCTGGTCGGTGGCGCTGCTGCTGAAGGTGACGATCTGTACCTTCACGTCACCCAGATTGTCGTACTTGTCGAGCAGCGCGCTGATCGCCTGCTTGGCCAGGTCCAGCCGCGACAGGCCCGATACGCCGGAGGGGTCGTCCATGCTCCCGGATACATCGATCACCAGCATCAGGTTGGAGTCGATCTGCACTGCCGGCACCGAACGGTCCGAGGCGACGGCGTGAGGCACGTCATCGACGATGCTGACCACAAGGGTGCCGGTGGTACTGTTGCCCAGCGCATCGGTGGCTTTGTAGGTGAAGCTTTCGTTCAGGGTGTTCGCGCCGTCGTTGGCGTTGGGCGAAGTTTTCGGCGCCGAGGTCAAGGTGTACGTGTAGGAACCGTCGGGATTGAGCAGGATCTGCCCGTAGGTGCCGGTGGCGCTGCCGACCAGGGTGTAGGTGATCGCGCCGGTGGCGCCAGAGACCGAGCCTGCCAACGTACCTGAGCCGGTTTCACCGGTGTTGCCGGGCTCGCTGCCGGTGACGCTGCCCGCCGCCAGGTCCTGGCCGTCCTTGGTCAGATCCAACGCTTTTTCGTAGACGGTCACATCGGTATCGGTGGCGGCTACGAGGCAGTTGTTGGAGACGTCAACAGTGATCGTGGCGGTGCTTTCATCGCCGTCGGCATCGCGCACGGTGTAGGTGAAGGTGTCCGTGGCGCCCGCTTCGCCGACCGAATTCGGGTTGCTGTGGTACACCGCATTGCCGCTGGCATCCAGGGTCAGGTAGCCGTAAGCGCCGTTGATTTGCGTGTTCAAGCCGCCGATGGCCGAAGTCGAGGTGTCGCTGCCGGCACGCACGCCGACCACTGCCCCACCCAAGGCCGGGCCATCAGCGCCGAGCACATCGTTGTCCAGCACATTGCCGCTGACCGTGCCGCCCTCCACCACCGAAACCGAATCGCAATGGGCCGTCGGCACGTCATCGACGATGTTGATCACGATGGTACTGGTGACGCTGTTGCCCAGAGAATCGGTGGCCTGATAGGTGAAACTTTCGCTCAGGGTATTCGCGCCGTCGTTGGCATGCGGCGTGGTCGTGGGCGCAGAAATCAGGGTGTAAGTGTAGGAACCGTCCGGGTTGACCAGGATTTGCCCATAGGTGCCGGTGGCGCTGCCGACCAGGGCGTAAGTAATTGCACCCGTGGCGCCAGTGATTGAACCGACTAATGTGCCGGAGGCGGTTTCACCGGTGTTGTCAGGCTCGCTGCCGATGACGGTGCCCGCCGCCAGGTCCTGGCCGTCCTTGGTCAGATCCAACGCCTTTTCGTAAACGGTCACGTCGTTATCGGGGGCCACCACGAGGGAACAGTTGGAGATGTCGATGGTGATGGTCGTGGTGCTTTCATCGCCGTCGCCATCGCGCACGGTGTAGGTGAACACGTCCGTGGCGCCCGGTTCACCGACCGAGTTCGGATTGCTGTGGTACACGGCGTTGCCGTTGGCATCCAGGGTGAGATAGCCGTAAGTGCCGGTAATGTGCGTGTTCAAGCCACCGATAGCCGAAGTCGAGGTATCGCCGCCGGCGCGCACGCCAACCACCGCGCCACCCAAGGCCGGGCCGTCAGCACCGAGCACATCATTGCCCAACACATTGCCACTAACCGTGCCGCCTTCCGCCACTGAGACGACATCGGCATGAGCGGTTGGCACGTCATCGACGATGTTGATCACGATGGTGCTGGTGACGCTGTTGCCCAGGGAGTCGGTGGCCTGATAGGTGAAACTTTCGCTGAGGGTGTTCGCGCCATCGTTGGCGTGAGGTGTAGTCGTCGGAGGCGAGGTCAGGGTGTAGGTGTAGCTGCCGTCCGGATTGAGCAGGATTTGCCCGTAGGTTCCGTTGGCGCTGCCGACCAGGCTGTACGTGATGGTGTCGCTGGTGCCGGTGACTGAACCCACCAGCGTGCCGGAGGCGGTTTCGCCGGTGCTGCCAGGCTCGCTGCCGATGACCGTGCCCGCTGCCAGGTCCTGCCCGTCCTTGGTCAGGTCCAGCGCTTTTTCATTAACCGTCACGTCGGTGTCAGTGGCAGCTACGAGGGTGCAGTTGGCCACATCGATGGTAATGGTGGTGGTGCTTTCATCGCCGTCGGCATCGCGCACGGTGTAAGTGAACACATCGGTCGCGCCAGGGCCGTTCACGGCATTTGGATTGCTGTGATAGACCGCATCGCCGTTGGCATCCAGGGTCAGGTAGCCATAGGTGCCGTTGATTTGACTGTTCAAGCCACCGATGGCTGAAGTCGAGGTGTCGCTGCCGGCGCGTACGCCGACCACCGCGCCACCGAGTGCCGGCCCGTCGGCGCCGCCGATATCGTTGCCCAGCACGTTGCCCGAGACCGTCGCGCCTTCGGCCACTGAGGCGTGATCAGGGTTGGCGGTGGGCAAGTCATCGACGATGTTGACGTTGATCTGGCCCAAAGCCGTGCTGCCGTCGACGTCAGTGGCGACGACATTGAGGTTCTCGGTGATGCTGTTGGCGCCGTTGGCGTTCGGGTGGGTTTCGTTATCCACCAGGGTATAGCTGTAGCTGACCACGCCAGTCGCACTGTCGTAACCGGTGACGGTCAGCGTGCTGCCAAGCGGAGTGACGATCGACTGCGGGAAGCCTGCGGCCACGCCACCGGTGACCACCGCGATGCCGCCCACCGTCAGGGTTTGCAAACCGTCGAGCGCGGTGACGGTGAAGGTGCCGCTCTGGGTCAGCGCCGGTGTGTTGGGGCTGCTGCCGTCGCTGAGGTTTTTTTCGTAGACGGTCAGTTCGCCGCCGTTGACGTTCAGGCCATCGAGCGTCACCAGGTCGTCGTTGTTATGGATGTTCAGCACCAGCGTCGCGGTGCTGGTATCGCCATCGGAATCGGTAAGGGTGTAGACGAAGTTTTCGGTGCCGTTGCCACCGCCGTGCAGGGCTTTGAAATCGGCGTCGCTGGTGTTAAGGGTGTAGGTGTACGTGCCGTTGGCATTGAGTACCAAGGTACCGAACGTCCCGGTGAAAGTACCGCCGATGATCGGCCCGCTGTCGGGGCCGGTGGCAATGCGGTCGGCGCCCTGGACGTCGTTGGGCAGCACGCTGCCGGTCAGGGTCAGCAGGGTTTCCGATGCGGTATGGGCGTTGCTGTCGTCGATGGCCTTGGGCACATCGTCGGTGATATTGACGTCCAACGAACCGGTGGCGGTATCGCCGTTACTGTCGTTCGCAACCACAGTGAATTGTTCACTGAGATTGTTGGTGCCGTCACCGGCTGAATGGGTTTCGTTGCCGACCAGGGTGTAGCTGTAACTGACCACGCCGGTGGCCGGGTTGTAGCCGGTGATCGTCAGGGTGTTGCCCAGTTGAGTGGTGATCGACTGAGGAAAACCGATGGGCACCCCGCCACTGATCACGCTGATCCCGCCGATGCTCAGGCTGCTCAGCCCGTCGGGCGCAGACACGGTGAACGTGCTGTGCTGAGTCAGCGCCCCCGGGTTGCTGGCCGACCCGTCCGCCAGGTTGGCTTCATTGAGGGTCAGTTCACCGCCCGCCACCGACAGGCCGGTGAGGATGACCGGGTGATTCGGCACGTTCGCGGCAAACGGCGTAACGATGCCTTTATCGCCGTTGTCCGTCGCAGCGTCCCGGCGCTCCAGGGGGAATTCGGGAATACCGTTGAAGCCGGCGGTGGGGAAACCAATCGTGGGATCGACCCGCCCGCCCACTTCCTCCAACAGCACAAAACTGTGGCCACCACCCAGCGCACCACCGGGCGCGCCCGTTGCGCCCGGTCCGGCGGCGGTGGCCTCAGCGGTCTGGGTCGGGTCGGCACCGGCGGCAATGGCTTTTTGCAGTTGCTCGACATCGGTCAGTTGCGCCTGGCTCGGCGTTACCGCATCAGTGGTCTCCACATGCGGCACCTGGTGCGCCAGTAACTGGGCATTCATTTGCAGGCTGCTGTCACGCCCCAGCGTCAGCTCCTGGCCATTTTGCATATGCACCGCCACCGCCCCTTCGGCCCCGGTGACCAGCTGCTCGCCGGCAAACAGCCGATCGCCCTCGATCAGTGCCCGTCGAGTGCCATCACCCGCCACTACATACACCTGACCGATGACCTTACTGACGATACCGATGAGCGTTGCCATGTGCATTCCTCCGCTGCCAACTGCTGTCGGCATCCTGTTTGCGCGAAGAAACGTGCTCATGGTTCAAGCAGGTTGCCCGAGACCCGCGTGCCGGAAAGCGTTTACCTGAAGTAAACCGCTGCCTCCCGACACTCTCGCCAGGCGTGTCGTTCGCGAGGGGGGTGTCTTGGGATCGGGATAAAACCCTCTGCAATCAATGGCATCGGGACCCACTTCCAAAACGACCGGCCTGCAAACGCATGCGTAACGGTTCTGAATCACTCGAGTGACAAAAAAATGTCGCCTCTAAACCGTCTCGCTCTCCTCCCCTCCAGCACTTCTTCGCCCTGTGTCGAAAAGTGAATGGAACTTTCCAAAACCCTGTTGATGCTCCAGAAAGCCAATAAAACAAAGGCTTTCGCATTGAACAATGTGCTGGTTTTTTCAGGCCGCATAAGTTTTTTTTGGCATAGCCCTTATGAAAAATTTTTCTTAGCTACGCTTCAGGATGTTCTTAGCTCTGTTGTTACAGGCATGAAACGGTTTCATCTAAAAATATCGTCAAAAAAATGGCGACCGCTAAGCACCATCAGGAATCAGGGAGATGCACCCATGCGCGTTTTAACCCCCCTTTGCAGTGCGATTCTGCTGGCCATGGCCTGCGCTTCTCAGGCTCAGGCGATGTCATTGACCGAGGCGATCCAGAGCACCATTGCGACCCACCCGGAACTGGCGTCTCGGGTCGATGCCCGGCTCTCGGCCGACGAGCAGATTAAAGTCGCTAAAGGGGGCTTTTATCCATCGGTGGATTTGAACGCCGCCTATGGGCGCGGCTACAGCGATAACACCACCACCCGGTCGCGTGGCAATCACAACACCGAAATCCTCACCTACACCCAGTCGGAACTGCGCCTGCGGCAAATGCTGTTTGATGGTTTCAACACCGCCAACGAGGTCGCGCGCACCAAAGGCGTGTCCAACTCGCGGGCCTATTACGCTCAAGGCACCGCCCAGGACCTGGCCCTGCGCACCATCGAGGTGTACCTCGAAGTGCTCAAGCGCCGCGAACTGGTGACCCTGGCCAAGAACAATCTACAAGCGCACATGCGGGTCAACGATCAGATCGGCCTGCGTACCCAGCGTGGGATCGGCAGCAACGCCGACGCCGACCAGTCCACCGCTCGCCGGGCACTGGCGCAAAACAACCTCGACACCGCCGAAGTCGATCTGGCCGATGCCGAAGCGAATTTCTACAGCGTCGTGGGGCGCATGCCCGATGAACTCGAAGCGCCGCCGTCGACCCGCGGCGAACTGCCCGCCACCCTGCCCGAAGCCCAGCAGAGCATGGTGGAAAACAACCCGTACCTGAAATCCGCCCAGGCTGATGTGCAATCGGCCGAGAGCCAGTACGAAGTCGCCAAGTCGCCGTTCTACCCACGCTTCGACGCCGAAGCAGCGGTGGGCGCCAATAACAATGTGCAGGGCGATCAAGGCCACGACAACGAATGGCGAGTGGGCGTGGTGATGAACTACAACCTGTTCCGTGGCGGCAGCGACAAGGCCCGGTTGGCCTCCGATGCGCATCAGATCAACCAGGCGATGGACATCCGCAACAACGCATTGCGCCAGCTCAACGAGAACATCCACCTGGCCTGGAACGCCATGCAGAACGCCAAGAAACAAACCCCGACCGCCCGTGAATACGCCGAAACCACCACCCGTGTACGGGCGGCGTATCAGGATCAGTTCGGTCTCGGCCAACGGACTCTGCTCGACTTGCTCGACAGTGAAAACGAGCTCTACAACGCCAACCGCCGCTACACCGAAGTGCGCTACACCGAGGAGTTCTCGATGTACCGCGTGCTGGCGAACATGGGCCAGTTGTTGAGCAAGCAACGGGTGGTGCTGCCCGCCGATGCGATCGCCGCCACCGAAGTGAAAAACGAAGCGCGCTTGCCTGAACTCAAATGAAGTAACGCCGTGTAGGAGCGATCAATGTGACCAGCATGGAAACCGGCAACACGGGTGTCGATCCGCGTCTTAGTTTCGATGATCCGCTTCTGGACGGCCTGTTGATTCTCTGCAAACTCCACGGCGCGACGGTCAGTCGCGCCAGCCTGAGTGCCGGGCTGCCAATGGCACACCAACGCTTGAGCCTGGACCTGCTGCCCCGCGCAGCGGCCCGGGCCAGTTTGCAGGCGCGGGTGCTGCGCCGTGAACTGGCGGATATTTCTGCGCTCAACCTGCCGGTGATGCTGATCCTCAACCATGGCCGCTGCGCGGTCTTGCGCCGTTGGGGCGACGATGGTCAGGCGCTGATTCTGCCCAGCGAAGCCGACGGCGGAGAACAGTGGGTCAGTACGGACGAGCTGGCCGCCAACTACAGCGGCCAGGCCTTGTTCGCCCGGCCACGGCATGAACTCGAAGACTTGCGCGCGCCGCTGGTGCCGCGGGTCGAGGCGTGGTTTCGCGACACGCTGAAGCTGTCGAAATGGCTGTACAGCGATGCGATTCTGGCAAGTTTCCTGATCAACCTGCTGGGCCTGATGGTGCCGCTGTTCGTAATGCAGACCTACGACCGGGTGGTGCCGAACCAGGCCACTTCAACCTTGTGGGTGTTGTCGATCGGCTTGCTGATCGGCACCGGTTTCGAACTGGTGCTGCGGGTGGTTCGTGCACACTTGCTGGACACTGCCGGGAAGAAAACCGACGTGATTCTTTCAGCGACCCTGTTCGAACGCATCACCGGCATGGCGATGAAAGCGCGACCCGCAACCATCGGTGGTTTCGCCCAGAGCATTCATGACTTCCAGGGCCTGCGGGAGTTTCTCACCGCCGTCACGCTGACCAGCCTGATCGACATGCCCTTCGCTGTGCTGATGCTGGTAGTCATCGGCCTGCTCGGCGGCTGGCTGGTGGTGATTCCACTGCTGGCCTTCCCCATCACGATCCTCTTCGCCATGGTGATTCAGGCGCGCCTGCGCGACACCGTGCAGAAGAGTCTGAGCCTCGGTGCCGAACGCCAGGCTCTGCTGATCGAAACCCTCGGTGGCCTGGAAACCCTCAAGGCCTGCAGCGCTGAAAGCGAGCGCCAGCACAAATGGGAAAGCACCCACGGCGCCCTCACCCGCCTCGACAGCCATGCGCGCAACCTCTCCGCGCTGGCCACCAACGGCACGCTGTTCATTCAGCAGTTTTCCGGCATGGCGACCATCGTCGCCGGGGTCTATAGCATCATCGCCGGCAACCTCAGCGTCGGTGCGCTGGTGGCAAGCTACATGCTCGGCAGCCGCGTGCTCGCGCCGCTGGGGCAGATCGCCGGGTTGATTACCCGTTACCAGCAAGCGCAACTGACCATGAAAAGCACCGATTCGCTGATGTCGTTGCCGCAAGAGCGCGATGCCAGGCAGCGGCCGCTGGAGCGCACGCAACTGCAAGGCGCCCTGGACGTCAGCGGCGTGACGTTCCACTACAACGGCCAGAACGCGCCGGCCCTGGCCAACGTCAGCTTCAGCATGAAACCGGGCGAGCGGATCGGCATCATCGGCCGTAGCGGCTCGGGCAAAAGCACCTTGGCGCGGCTGGTGATGGGTTTCTACGCGCCGGAAGAAGGCCAGTTGCTGCTCGATGGCCTGGACCTGCGGCAACTGGACGTCGCCGACCTGCGTCAACAGATCGGCTATGTCGCCCACGACCTGCCCTTGTTGGCCGGCAGCCTGCGCGACAACCTGACCCTCGGCGCCCGTTATGTCAGCGATGCCCGGATGCTTGAAGTCGCTGAGCTGACCGGCGTGACTGAACTGGCGCGTCAGCATCCACAAGGGTTTGATCGGCCAGTGGGCGAGCGTGGTCAATTGCTGTCGGGTGGGCAACGGCAAGCGGTGTTGCTGGCGCGGGCCTTGTTGCTCGATCCGCCAATCATGCTGCTCGACGAACCGACCAGCGCCATGGACAACAGCAGCGAAGACCTTCTACGGCAGAAACTCCACGGCTGGGTCCAGGGCAAAACCGTGCTGCTGGTCACCCATCGCAGTTCGATGCTCAGCCTGGTGGATCGGCTGGTGGTGCTGGACAACGGGCGGATCGTCGCCGACGGCCCGAAAGAAGCGGTGATCGATGCATTGCGCAAGGGCCGTGTCGGCTCTGCGACGGTTTAGGAGCGCCCACTCGATGCCAATACATACTTGTGGCGAGGGGGCTCCTGTGGCGAGGGGGCTTGCCCCCGTTGGATCGCGAAGCGACCCCAAAGCCATTCACCCCGTTGTATCAGACAGATCGAGCTGGCAGGTTTACGACTGCTTCGCAGCCGAACGGGGGCAAGCCCCCTCGCCACAGGAGCTCCCTCGCCACAAGTTTGTGATCGGCCTTATTTCTCTTAACTGACGGGTATCGCCTCATGTCTGCTCAAACACCGGATTCAGCGGCCCGAAGCTACTTCGGCAGTTTCAGCAAAAGTGCCGAGAGCGAGTTCATGCCGGAAACCGCCGGCGCCTCGTTGCAGGATTCACCGCGCTGGTCGCGGATCACCGTGTGGCTGGCGGCGGCGCTGCTGATCAGCGCGCTGGTCTGGGCCAAATTCGCCGTGTTGCAGGAAGTCACCATGGGCGAAGGCAAGGCGATTCCGTCGAGCAAGATACAGGTGATCCAGAACCTGGAAGGCGGCATCGTCACCGAGATTTTCGTTCGCGAAGGGCAAATGGTGAACAAGGGCGACACCTTGCTGCGCCTGGATGACACGCGATTCCTGTCGAATAAGGGCGAAAGCGAAGCGGACCGCTATGCCTTGATCGCGCAGGTCGAACGATTGTCCGCCGAAGCGGAAGGCCGGCCATTCACACTGTCGCAGGAAGTGATCGCCAAGGCGCCGCAAGTGGCCGAGGACGAACGCTCGCTGTATGAACAACGCCAGCGCCGACTGGCCAGCGAACAGCGCACGCTGACTGAACAACTTCGGCAAAAAACCCAGGAACTGGCGGAATTCCGTTCCAAACAGGGGCAGTTCAGCTCCAGCCTGGCGCTGCTGCAACAAGAGATGAACATGTCGGCGCCGCTGGTGGGCACCGGGGCGGTGTCACCGGTGGAAATCCTGCGGCTCAAACGTAGCGCGGTGGAAATCCGCGGCTCGTTGAACGCCACGACCCTGGCGATTCCCCGGGCGGAATCGGCGATCAATGAGATCAAAAGCAAGATCGACGAGTCCGAACAATCCTTCCGCTCGGACGCGGCGAAAGAGCTGAACGAGAAACGCACCGACCTGTCGAAAATCACCGCCACGAGCATTGCCATCGACGACCGGGTAACGCGCACCACCGTGGTGTCGCCGGTTCACGGCATCATCAAAGTGCTGAAGGTCAATACCATCGGCGGCGTGGTCCAGCCGGGCAGCGACATGGTGGAAATCGTGCCCGTGGAGGACAACCTGCTGATCGAAGCCAAGGTCCGCCCTCAAGACGTGGCGTTCCTGCACCCGGGCCAGAAAGCCATGGTCAAGTTCAGCGCTTATGACTACACGATTTATGGCGGGTTGAGTGCCAGGCTTGAGTTGATCGGGGCGGACACCATTACCGATGACAAGGGCAACAGCTTTTATCTGATTCAGGTCAGGACCGACAAGAATCACTTGGGCGGGGATGTGAAACCGCTGCTGATCATTCCGGGGATGGTGGCGACGGTGGACATTATTACCGGGGAGAAAAGCGTGCTGGATTACCTGCTTAAACCGGTGTTGAAGGCACGGACCGAGGCGATGCGCGAACGCTAAGTCTCACGCTGTCCCTGTGGCGAGGGAGCTTGCTCCCGCTGGAGTGCGAAGCGCTCCCAAAACCTGTCAGCATGATTTCCCTGACACACAGGCTGAATGGTTTTGGGGCTGCTGCGCAGCCCAGCGGGAGCAAGCTCCCTCGCCACAAGTCATCACCGGCCGTGATTCTTCTGATAGGTCTCCTCCCCCATCGCCGCGATCTGCCCCTCGATCAGCGCCTCGAACGGCTTTAATAACGGCTCGAAACTGCTCGGTGCTTCGAGGGTCTGCAACGCCTGCACAATCGCCTCCACCGTCGACAATGCCCCCGGCCCCGGTGCCTTGCGCAAGCGATAACGGGACACCCCGCCCTCGGCCAATGTCACTCTCGGCAACGCCGCCAGCAATGGATTGAGGTGCAGCATCTTGCGCGCCTTGCGCCAGGTACCGTCCGGAACCACCAGCAGCAGCGGCTTATCACTCGCGGTGTACGCCTGCATCGGCTGCGCATCTTCACCGGGAAACAACAGCCGCGCCTGATAGCCCGGTTGATTCAACAACGCCGGCAAATCCTCGAACACCTCGCCCACGATCAACTCGGCATTCTTGAGTCCCAACGCAGCCAATCGTGCGGTATTCAATGCATGGTTCACTTCACTCGGATGCTGCAACAGCAACACCCGCGTGCGGCTATCCAGGCTTGGGATCAGTGGGCACAGACAATGGGTTTGCGGGCGCAGGCAGCGCGGGCACTGGATTCTGGACATTTTCTTAAGCCTGATTGAGCTGTGCTTTGAGCAAATCACGGAAGGTCTGGATCAGCGGCTCGCGGCTACGGCCACGGCGCACGATCATCGAGAATGGCGCCTGATAACCGAACGTCGCCGGCAGCAGCACGCGCAAATCCCCCTTGTCGGCCCAGGCCTGGGCGTAGTGCTCCGGCAGGTAACCGATGTAGGCGCCGGACAGCACCAGAATCAATTGGGCCTCCATACTTTCCACGGTCGCCGCGCTGTGCTTGAAACCATGACGCGCCAGTTCGGCCTGGCTCCAATAGCCGCGACCGACCATGCGTTGCTGGGTGATGACCTGTTCGGGGATGCGCCGCTCGTTGAACAGCGGATGACGGCTGCTGCAATACAGCCAGTGCTGTTCGCGGTAGAGCGGCATGTAGACCAGACCGCTCATGCGCGTGGAAAAGGCACCGATGGCCAGGTCGAGGCGGTTGTCCTGCACGCCGAGTTGCAGTTCGTATGGGCTCATGACCGAGAGATGCAAGTGCACCGCCGGGTGTTCCTGGCTGTAGGCGCCGATGGCTTCGGCGAACGGCAAGGCCTTGTCGCTGACGGTGGAATCGATCACCCCCAGGTTCAACGTGCCGCGCAATTCGCCTTTGAGGGCGGCGGCGTATTGTTCGAAACCTTCGAGTTCGGCCAACAGACGCAGGGTTTCCTGATGGAACAGCTCGCCCTTGCTGGTCAGGCTGAAACCGCCGCGACCACGATGGCACAGCACCAGGCCGAGGGCCGCTTCGAGCTGGCTCATATAGGTGCTGATGGCCGACGTCGAGAGATTGAGCTCGTGCTGGGCGTTGGCGAACCCCTGATGGCGGACCACGCTGACGAAGATGCGCAATAGTTTCAGGTCGGGTAAAGCGTTGGCCATGGGGGGGCTCCATTGCAAGGTAGTGCATGTTGCTTTTGTGGCGAGGGGGCTTTTGTGGCGAGGGGGCTTGCCCCCGTTGGGTTGCGCAGCAGCCCCAAAACCATTCACCCCGGTGCAATCAGACAGACCGAGTTGGCAGGTTTACGACTGCTGCGCAGCCCAACGGGGGCAAGCCCCCTCGCCACAGTGATCTCCCTCGCCACAAGGATTCGGTGCATGGTGGGGAGTCTATCTTCCCGCCCGCCATTAGTTTAGAAAAATCTGAACTAAGTATTTGCCCGTAGCGATTCTTCCCGGCCACTGCATTTCGCAGAATCGGCCCACAGCGGTGCCCGTCTCTCCCCGAGCGGCTTACCTGCATAAATAAAACAACGACGATGAGGCCTTACCCGTGGACAAGATTCTTCACCAACCACTGGGCGGCAATGAAATGCCGCGCTTCGGCGGCATCGCCACCATGCTGCGACTCCCCCATTTGCCATCCGCTGCCGGCCTGGACGCTGCCTTTATCGGCATCCCGCTGGACATCGGCACGTCCCTGCGCCCCGGCACCCGCTTCGGGCCGCGTGAAATCCGCGCTGAATCGGTGATGATCCGTCCGTACAACATGGCCACCGGCGCTGCGCCGTTCGACTCGCTGTCGGTTGCCGACATCGGTGACGTGGCGATCAACACCTTCAACCTGCTGGACGCCGTGCGGATCATCGAAGAGGCCTACGACAATATCCTCGAACACGATGTGATCCCCCTGACGCTGGGCGGCGACCACACCATCACCCTGCCGATCCTGCGTGCCATCCATAAAAAGCACGGCAAGGTCGGCCTGGTGCACATCGACGCTCACGCGGATGTGAACGATCACATGTTCGGCGAGAAAATCGCCCACGGCACCACCTTCCGTCGCGCGGTAGAAGAAGGTCTTCTGGATTGCGACCGTGTAGTGCAAATTGGCCTGCGGGCTCAGGGCTACACCGCTGATGACTTCAACTGGAGCCGCAATCAAGGCTTCCGTGTGGTTCAGGCTGAAGAATGCTGGCACAAATCCCTGGCGCCGCTGATGGCCGAAGTTCGCGAGAAAGTCGGCGACGGTCCGGTGTACCTGAGTTTCGATATCGACGGCATCGATCCGGCCTGGGCACCTGGCACCGGCACCCCGGAAATCGGCGGTCTGACGACCATTCAGGCGATTGAAATCGTGCGCGGTTGCCAAGGCCTCGACCTGGTCGGCTGCGATTTGGTAGAAGTCTCGCCAGCGTACGACACCACCGGCAACACCTCGCTGCTGGGCGCCAACCTGTTGTACGAAATGCTCTGCGTACTGCCAGGCGTGGTCCATCGCTGAGGATCGGTCATGAACGAACGTGATCAGGTACTCAATGCCGCCGCCGAACTGGTGTCGGCCTTTGCCCGAAACGATCGCGAAGCCTACTTCGGCGCATTCAGCATCGACGCCAGCTTCGTGTTCTACACCCTCGAACAGCCCCTGCTGTCGCGCGATGCCTACCAGGCGTTGTGGGACAGCTGGCGTGCCGAGGACGGCTTCGAGGTGCTGTCGTGCACCTCGAGCAACGCCTTCGTCAGCCTGCAGGGTGACGTGGCGATTTTCATCCATGACGTGGCCACCGAGCTGCGCATGCAAGGGGAGCAACACTTCAGCCAGGAACGCGAGACGATTGTTTTCAAGAAACAGGCGTCTGGCCAAGAACAACAAGGCCTATGGCTGGCCTGCCACGAACATTTGTCCGCAATGCCGGAAGGGCTGCCACCCCCTTAGCCAAACAGGTGACGCTCACGCACGATGAGCGCGCCTTTATGATCGGAGCAGATCATGAATAACAACAACAAAGACCAAAGCCTTACGCAAATTGAAACCTACGGGGTCGAGCAGATCCCGGACAACGAACGCACCGCAGGCCCGACGGACTTGTTCCGGATGATCTTCGGCGGTTCCAACACCTTCGCCACCGCCGTGCTCGGCAGTTTCCCGGTACTGTTCGGCCTGTCTTTTCAGGCGGGCGTCTGGGCGATTGTGCTGGGCGTGTTGCTGGGCTCGCTGATCCTCGCGCCGATGGGCCTGTTCGGTCCACTCAATGGCACCAACAACGCCGTGTCGTCCGGTGCGCACTTCGGCGTGCACGGGCGGATCGTCGGTTCGTTCCTGTCGCTGTTGACCGCTATCGCCTTCTTCTCGCTCTCGGTATGGAGTTCGGGTGATGCGTTGATCGGTGGTGCGAAACGCCTGATCGGCCTGCCGGAAACCGACCTGACCCTGGGCCTGGCCTACGGTCTGTTCGCGATCCTGGTGCTGACGGTGTGCATCTACGGCTTCCGCTTCCTGCTGTGGGTCAACAAGATCGCCGTGTGGAGCGCCAGCCTGCTGTTTCTGCTGGGCGTCTTCGCCTTCGCCGGCCCTTTCGATGTGAACTACGCCGGCAGTGTCAGCCTCGGTCAACCGGGTTTCTGGGCGGCTTTCATCGGCGCTGCGCTGGTGGCGATGAGTAACCCGATTTCCTTCGGGGCGTTCCTCGGCGACTGGTCGCGCTACATCCCGCGTGACACCTCCAAGCGCCGGATCATGGCTGCCGTGGTGATCTCGCAGATCGCGACCTTCATCCCGTTCCTGTTCGGCCTGGCCACCGCCACCATCGTAGCGATCAAGGCACCGGACTACATCGCGGCCAACAACTACGTCGGCGGCCTGCTGGCGGTATCGCCGAGCTGGTTCTTCCTGCCGGTGTGCCTGATTGCGGTGATTGGCGGCATGTCCACCGGCACCACGTCGCTGTATGGCACCGGGCTGGACATGTCCAGTGTGTTTCCACGGGTCCTGTCGCGGGTTAAAGCGACGCTGCTGATCGGCGTGATGTCGATTGCCTTCATCTTCATCGGGCGCTTTGCAGCGAACCTGGTGCAGAGCGTGTCGACCTTCGCCGTGCTGATCATCACCTGCACCACCCCATGGATGGTGATCATGATCATCGGCCTGCTGGTGCGTCGCGGCTTTTACTGCCCGGATGACCTGCAAGTGTTCACCCGTGGCGAAAAAGGTGGCCGCTACTGGTTCACCCACGGCTGGAACTGGCGTGGCCTGGGCGCCTGGATCCCGAGTGCCGCGGTCGGTTTGTGCTTCGTGAACCTGCCGGGGCAGTTTGTCGGGCCGCTCGGCAATCTGGTCGGCGGGATCGACATCAGCCTGCCGGTAACCCTCGGCCTGGCTTCGCTGGTGTACCTGACGCTGCTGAGCCTGTTCCCGGAGTCGGCTGCGGTGTTCGGCCCCAACGATGCACGCAGCAAGGGCACGGATTCGCTCGGTAAACCGGCGATGCGACAAGCCGCCTGATTCAACTCGCAGAAATTGTGTCGAGGAGCTTTTGTGGCGAGGGGGCTTGTCGGAACGCCGCATCGCCCCGTTCGACTGCGCAGCAGTCGCAATACAAACAACCGGTTCTGACTGAAGAACCGCGCTATCAGGTTTTGGGGCCGCTTCGCGACCCAACGGGGGCAAGCCCCCTCGCCACAATTAAGTGTTCCATCGCATCACTGCTATTCAGCCTCACCATAAAAAAGACAATCGGAGACACGCCATCATGGCTTTGGATTTATTCGTCGTACTCATCTACGCCGCCGCGATGCTGATGCTCGGCTATTACGGCATGCGCAAGGCCAAGACCAACGAAGACTTTTTGGTCGCCGGTCGCAACCTAGGCCCGAGCATGTACATGGGCACCATGGCCGCCACCGTTCTGGGCGGCGCGTCCACCGTCGGCACCGTGCGCCTGGGCTACGTCCATGGCATCTCCGGTTTCTGGCTGTGCGCGGCACTCGGCTGCGGGATCGTGGCGCTGAACCTGCTCCTCGCCAAACCGCTGCTGAAACTGAAAATCTACACCGTTACCCAAGTGCTGGAAAAACGCTACAACCCGATGGCCCGCTCCGCGAGCGCGGTGATCATGCTGGCGTATGCGCTGATGATCGGCGTAGTTTCGATCCTGGCAATCGGCACCGTGCTGCAAGTGCTGTTCGGCCTGCCGTTCTGGGTCTCGGTATTGCTCGGCGGTGGCGTGGTGGTGATCTACTCGGCCATCGGCGGCATGTGGTCCCTGACCTTGACCGACATCGTCCAGTTCGTGATCAAGACCGTCGGCCTGATGTTCATCCTGTTGCCGATCTGCCTGTACCGCGTTGGCGGCTGGGATGAATTGGTGTTGAAACTGCCGGCCACTGCCTTCAGCTTCACCACGATTGGCTGGGACACCATCATCACCTACTTCATGATCTACTTCTTCGGGATCCTGATTGGCCAAGACATCTGGCAGCGTGTGTTCACCGTCAAGAGCGCCAAAGTGGCTCAGGTCGCCGGTACCTTCGCAGGCTTCTACTGCATCCTTTACGGCCTGGCCTGCGCCCTGATCGGCATGGCCGCTCACGTGCTGATCCCGGACCTGGACAACGTCAACAACGCTTTCGCCGCCATCGTCAAACTGTCCCTGCCGGACGGTATCCGTGGTCTGGTGATCGCCGCGGCCCTGGCGGCCATGATGTCCACCGCCAGCGCCGGCCTGCTCGCCGCTGCCACCACACTGACCGAAGACCTGCTGCCGAAACTGCGTGGAGGCAAACAGTCGAGCCTGGGCATGAACCGCCTGTTCACCCTGTTGACCGGCATCGTCGTACTCGGCATCGCTCTGGTCGTACATGACGTGATCAGCGCGCTGACCCTGGCTTACAACCTGTTGGTGGGTGGCATGCTGATCCCACTGATCGGCGCGATCTTCTGGAAACGCGCAAACACCGCCGGCGCCATCGCCAGCATGGGCCTGGGCTTTGCCACTGCGCTGCTGTTCATGATCAAGGACGGTATGGACGCCAATACTCCGATCTACTACAGCCTCGGCGTGGGCCTGGTGAGTTTCGTGGTGGTCAGCCTGCTATCCCGTCGCCCGGCCGTAGTGGCGAGCGCTGCCTAAGATTTCTATAACGACCTGATGCTTTCTTCGGCGGGTGTGGCGTCGGTTGCCACACCCGTTTTTTTTCGCCTGAAGGAATTTGCCCATGAAGATCGTCAGCCGCGATCAGTGGTTCAAGATCGAACGCATTTCGGTAGCCTTCCGGAGAGTATCTGCGCTCGATGATTGACGAGTGGCAGCGCCGACACGCCTGAAGCCTGCTGTACTCAGCGTCAGGGACCTCATAACGTTCTCGAAGAAGGACCTCATGACAAGAGCCGCCGTTCGTGCCGCCGTGCATCGTCGCATCCGCCGCCTGCTGGAAAACCAGGATGACTTCGACGACAACACCAACCTGATGCAGTTGGGATTGGACAAAGAGGATATTGAAGAGCTGATCTTCCGCCTGGAGGATCAGTTGGGGTTGACGGCGTTTACCGCCGAAGAAGACCGGATTCTCAAGACTGCCAGGACGGCGAATGACTTGACCCGGTTTTTGATTGAAATTGGGCGGTATTGAAACGGATTGCTAAATACATCCGATGGGCCGAACGAATCTCTGTGGCGATGGAGCTTGCTCCCGCTCGATTGCGCAGCAATCGCAAGCTGTACTCGCGCTCAACCTGACCCACCTGAGTGGCGATGAATGGGGCCGCTGCGCGCCCCAGCGGGAGCAAGCTCCCTCGCCACAGGTGATTTGCCAGACTTACCGACGGCGCTGCTGGCGGCGACGTTGTTCGTCATCAGTGCGAATTGGCACCGGTTGCAGAGGCGGTTCAATCAAACCGAGTGCGACACCCAGGTCATGCAGCCAGTTTTGGATTTTCTCTTTCATGATGCCCCCCTTCAGGGTCGTGCCGAGCGGCCGAAGTTCTGTAGCCCCTTCGCACTGATAATAGTCCGAAGTCCTACGCAATGCTCGCTCAAGATCGCAATGATCTGTTACTGAATTGATCCAAATCCTTGGACGTTAGTTCAAGAAATTGACTGGGCCTGGACCATGGTCGACGGATACACCGCCTGCTGCTGCTCGATCCATGCATTCAGGTTGGCCCCGACCATGCCTTTGCGCCACATCAGCCAGGTGGTCGCGCTGGCAAACGGCTCGGCCAACGGGTGCACCGCCACGCTTTCACGCCCCGGCAGACTGGCGAGCATCGACTCCGACATCAGCGCCACGCCAGAGCCGGCAATCACGCAGGCCAGCATTCCCGGATAAGACTCGATCTCCATGGGTCGGCCCATAGCCGCATGGTCATGGGCAAACCAGGCTTCCAGGCGCATCCGGTAGGAGCAGCCCTGGCGAAACGTGAACACCGAACGCCCTTCGACATCCAGAGCACTGCGCACCGGCGGATGATCGGCCTCGCTGATCAACACCAGCCGTTCGTCGCACAACGGCACGCCGTCGAGCCCGGCCAGTTCCAGCGGGCCGTCCACCAGCGCCGCATCGAGACGCCCGGTGAGCAGCCCTTCGAGCAATTCACCGCTGGGCCCCGACTGCACTTGCAGGTTCACCGCCGGGTAGCGGCGGTGATAACGCGCCAACAGCTCTGGCAAGTGAATCGCGGCGGTGCTGTACATGGTGCCCAGTACGAAATCCCCGGCCGGTTGCCCGCCCTGCACCGCCGCGTGAGCTTCGTCATGCAAGGCGAACAGCTTGGTGGTGTAGTCCAGCAGGACTTTTCCCGCAGGTGATAACTGCAAACGCTGACGCTCACGCACGAACAGTTCGACACCCAGTTGCTCTTCGAGCTGTTTAAGCCGGGTCGACAGGTTGGAGGGCACGCGATGCAGGCGTTCGGCGGCTCGCGTAATGGAGCCCTCTTCCGCCACCGCTTGGAAAATCCGCAATTGGCTGAATTCCACGCCATTCTCCAAATCAGAACAAGTTTCTCACTATTATTCATTTTTAAAGAAAGTCAATCAGTCCTAGCCTGACGGTCATTGATCCTCGAAACGGAACTCAGACCATGTCCCCTCTGATTCGCTTAACCGCCAGCTTTGTCGCCCTGATGATGGCCATGGGCATCGGGCGTTTCGCCCTCACCCCACAACTGCCGCACTTGCTCAACGAAGGTCAGATCGACCTGACTGCCGCTGGTCTGATTGCCGCCGCCAACTACCTTGGTTACTTCGTCGGCGCGGTGGATGCGATGTTCGCCCGTCGCCCCGATCAGGTTCGCAGGCGCCTGCTCGGCGGTTTGTGGTTGTGTGTATTGCTGACCCTGGCCTCGTTCTGGGCCAACGGGTTCTGGGCGCATCTGGCGCTGCGTTTCGGCACGGGCGTGGCCAGTGCCTGGGTGCTGGTGATGATTACCGCGTTGAGCCAACCGCTGGCAGCGGCGGCCGGTCGTCCGCGACTCGGCGCCTTGGTGTTTGCCGGACCGGGTCTGGGGATTTTTCTGACAGGGTTGTTGGCCTTGGGCTCGAACCTGCTGGGGCAGACGTCCGCAACCTTGTGGCTGGTGTATGCCGCTGTCGGGCTGGTGATGCTGCTGGCGATTCTGCCGTTCCTGCCGCAGCCGGCCGCCACTTCAACGGAGACACCGCTTGCCACCAAGTCGGCTGCCCAAGGCGTCGGACGCTTACCGGTAATCTATGGGTTGTACGGTCTGGGCTACATCATCCCGGCCACTTTCCTCTCACAAATGGCCAGCGCGCAGTTCCATGGGCAATGGCAAGCCGATCTGTTCTGGCCGTGCTTTGGTCTGGCGGCGGCGGTCGGGGTCGTGTTGGTGAGCCTGCGTCGGCACAACCCGAACGCAACTCGTCATTGGCTGATGGCGACGCTATGGCTACAGGCCGCCGGGGTGTTTGCTTGCCTGTTGGGCAGCGGTGCCGGCCTGGCGCTGGGGGTGATCCTGTGTGGCGGGCCGTTTCTGGCCTGCATGCAACTGGTGATGCAGCGCTCCCGGGAACTGGCGCCCCACGCCACCCAGCGCAACGCCGGGCTGCTGACCGCGTGCTTCGCCGTGGGTCAGCTCAGCGGGCCGTTGCTAGCCGCGTTGAGCAGCCATTTCAGCGGTGGCTTGCAACCCGCGCTGGTGATCGCCGGCGGCGGTTTTATCATTGCCGCAGGTTTGCTGCTGCGCCCGATCAGGGTTGCCCAAGTGCTTTGCGCAAACGACGGCGCACCCACTGCTCTGCGCTCACAAAAGTGATCCCGAGCAAAACCAGTACCGCGCCGATCACAAAGTTCAGGCTCAGCTCTTCACCCAGCAGCACCACGCCGAACGTGACGCCGAACAACGGCGTCATGAACGAAAACACCGCGAGGTTCGCCGCCAGGTAACGGCGCAGTAGCCAGAACCACGTCAGGTAGCTGAAGAACGACACCACCAATCCCTGAAACAGCACGCTGGCCACCGCCACCGTGGTCAGGCTGACATGGGTGACCTGACCACTGAGGATCGCAATCAGCAGCAGGCCGACGAAGCCGACGATCAGTTGATAAAACAGCGTCAGGGTCACCGGCGCTTCCGACAGGCGCGAGGCGCGCACCACCACGGTGGTCGCGCCCCACGACGCGCCGGCCAGCACACCCAGGGCATCGCCCATCAACATGCGGTGGTCAAGATTGTCCCAGGACACACCACCGGCAAACGCAATGGCAATGCCAATGAACGCCAGAAAAATCCCCAGCCACTGCACCGGCCTTAAACGCTCACTCGGCAGCAACCAATGCACGCCCAACGCGGTAAAGATCGGCGCGGTGTAGAGAAATACCGACATATGCGCCGCCGTGGTCAGTTGCAGACCTTCGGCAATGAAGAAGAACTCCAGGCCAAACAACGCGCCGGCCAGCAAGCCGCCGCGCCAGGTAGTCCCGACCTGATCCCAACCGCCCTTCCAGCAGATCAATAATCCTACAAGCAACGCGGAAATACCCGACCGCCCCGCCGCCTGCATGACCGGCGCGATGTCGGGCGCCGCCCATTTGATCATCACCTGTTGCACACCCCAGATCAGGCACAGCCCGACCATCACTTGCAGGGCAAACCCATCGGCGCTACGCCGGGTGGCGCTCACCGGAACACCTCGACAACACAATCCATGGCAGTGACTCGACAGTAAAAGCAAAGCCCCGGCCTTCCTGCTGAACAGAGGGTGCCGGGGCGAAAAATTATGCTGTCGATTATTAACCAGATGGACAGAAAAAGGTGTCTGCAAAAGACCTTTAAATCGCCACGTACGTCATCCAGCGATGACCAGCGCCGCCGATTGCTGTGCCTGCTCGCGCCTGGCCAGTGCGAAGTACAGGACGCCGCCGAGGAAGCAGCCGGTGAACCAGGCGAAGTTGGCCATCGGCTGCAACACCGGGATGAAAGTGATCGCAACGCCCATCAGGGTGGCAGGAATCAACGCCTTGACCGCCGTCCAGTTGATCCCGCCGCTGTAGTAATAGCGCCCGCTCGGGCCGTCATTGAACAGCGCATCGACGTCGATCTGCTGTTTTTTGATCAGGTAGTAATCCACCAGCAGAATCCCGAACAGCGGGCCAATGAACGCCGCCAGCACATCGAGGGTGTAGTGGATCACTTCGGGGTTGTTGAAGAGGTTCCACGGGGTGATGAAGATCGACGCCATGGCGGCGATCATGCCACCCGCACGCCAACTGATTTTGCTTGGGGCGACGTTGGCGAAGTCGAATGCCGGGGACACGAAGTTGGCGACGATGTTGATGCCGATGGTCGCGGTGACGAAGGCAAAGGCGCCGAGCAGCACCGCCACGCTGTTGTCGATGCGCGCCACGGTGGCGATCGGGTCGTGAAGCATTTCACCGAACACTGGCAAGGTGCCGGAAACGATCACCACGGTCACCAGCGAGAACGCCAGAAAGTTTACCGGCAGCCCCCAGAAATTGCCGCGACGCACGTCATTCATGCTGCGGCAGTAGCGACTGAAATCGCCGAAATTCAGGGTCGGACCGGAAAAATACGACACCACCAATGCCGTTGCCACGATCACCTGGCCAAAGGCTTCCCAGCCAGACAAGGACTTTTCCGCCAGGGTGAAGCTGATGTTGCTCCAGCCGGCCTGCCAGACGATCCAGCCGGCGAGCAGGAACATCACGCCGTACACCACGGGGCCGGCCCAGTCGATGAAGCGGCGGATCGACTCCATGCCGGTCCAGAACACCAGCGCCTGGACGAACCACAGGCTGAGGAAACCGAACCAGCCGAGGTAGGACAAACCGGCAAAGTGCGGTTCGGCGTAGGCCGCCATCGCAGGAAAAAACCGCAGCACAACGATGATGAGTGCACTGGACGCCAGGTACGTCTGAATCCCGTACCAGGCCACCGCAATCAGGCCGCGAATGACCGCAGGAATATTCGCCCCGAACACCCCGAACGCCAGTCGGCAGATCACCGGGTAAGGCACCGCGGCTTGCTGACTCGGCCTGGCCACCAGGTTGGCGATCAACTGCACGATGCAAATCCCGCCGAGCAAGGCAATCAACACCTGCCAACTGGCCAGCCCAAGCGCAAACAAGCTGGCGGCGAACACATAGCCGCCGACGCTGTGCACGTCGCTCATCCAGAAGGCAAAGATGTTGTACCAATTCCATGTCTGCGGCAGTGGCCCCAGATCCTGGTTATACAGGCGCGGGCTGTAGCCATTGGGCAATCGTTCGGTCATCGCGGGGCTCCTCGAAAGTACAGGCGCGGCCCCCGGGATTGATGCAGCAACCACACTGCGTACGGGATCCGGCATGGTTTGTATACGAGTTGCTACGCAGAATGCGTGCCATACGATCAAAATGTGTGACAAACCTGGCTTTAAACCCTGTTCAGAGCAAAGCTTCCAAGACGTGTAGGGGGTTATAACGCCCACGAACAGGGCGTCCGCGCCTACAAACGGTGCAGGGTGTTATGTATACAAAGAGATGGGTGACTGCTGCGCAGAAGGCTACCGTAGGCTGGATCCTTTTTTGATCACAACCTGCGGTAGCGCCTACCGGGGCCGGTGCAGGTCAGCTGAGTTCGATACGATCAGCGTGAATGACGATCTGGCCGTTCTTGTACAACGCACCGATGGCCTTTTTGAAGTTGCCCTTGCTGACGCCGAACATACTGCTGATCAGTGTCGGGTCGCTCTTGTCGCTGACTGGCAGGGTGCCGTTGTTGTCGCGCAACTTGGCGAGAATCTTCGAGTTCAGACTGGTGGCAGCGGCTTCGCCCACCGGCTGCAGGCTCAAGCTGATCTTGCCGTCGGCACGGACTTCTTTGATAAAGCCCTTCTCTTCTTTACCGGCGCGCATGAACTTGAAGATTTCGTTCTTGTGGATCAAGCCCCAGTGCTTGTTGTTGATGATTGCCTTGAAGCCCATATCGGTCGCTTCGGCTACCAGCAAATCAACTTCCTGGCCCGGGGTGTAGTTGGCCGGGGTCTTGTCCAGATAACGGTCCAGACGTGCCGTCGCGGTGATGCGCCGGGTGTGTTTGTCGAGGTAGACGTGCACCACGACATACTCGCCGGCAGTCATCTGGCGCTTTTCTTCGGAATACGGCAGCAGCAGATCCTTCGGCAACCCCCAATCCAGGAACACGCCGATGCTGTTGACTTCAACGACTTTCAAACTGGCGAATTCACCGACCTGAACTTTCGGCTTTTCGGTGGTGGCGATAAGTTTGTCATCGCTATCCAGATAAATAAAAACGTTGAGCCAATCTTCATCTTCGCTGGGAATATCTTTGGGAATATAACGATTAGGCAGAAGGATTTCGCCGTCCGCGCCACCGTCCAGATATAAACCGAAGTTAGTGTGTTTAACCACTTGCAAACTGTTGTAACGCCCGACTAAAGCCATGTCCAATACCCTCATTGCGTGGGCGGCATTCTACCCGGTTTTGCGGGCTACGTTCGGCGGGCCGGCTCGGTGGCGCGAGAAAATCCGCGCAAGGCGCTAATTTCCCTGGGTTTGGCGGGCGTGTTTGGCCGCTCGTCAGGCCGTTCGGGTGGTCTGGACGGTGGCCAGCCCATCCGAAAAGCACTATTTTTCCACTGAGGTTTTTAGTTAAAACAGCAGCTTAGGGGACTATTCCAAATAATAACTTGCGATTATTCGCGCACCTGCCGTGTCTATTTCGGGAGGATATTTACCAAGCAATTGTCAAGTATTTCCTGTACGATGCCTGGCCAAGTTAATTTCTACAGGTTAATGGCCGCCATGCGTGTAAAAGCATCCAACAGCAAAGCAAAGCCAGCTCCAGCCGTTGAAACCAGCGAATCGATCAACAATCAGATCGCTGCGTTCCTCAAGTCCGGTGGCGAGATCCAGCAAATTGCCAAAGGCGTCAGCGGCCAGACGTTCGGCCCGTCCAAGCAGATCACGCTGGGCAAAAAGTAATTCCCCCGCTTTAACTGGTCCCTAAGCGCTTTGAGCTTCGAAGCGCTTGGACTGGAACCCTCCAGCAACACCCCATAAAACAAATCAATATTTCAACAATCGACGAACGGCCCTCGATGCCGAACATTCGCCGGTATGCTTGCACGTGTCTGGATCAAGCGTTTCAGCAGGTTTTCACCACCTGCTCCTCGCAGCTCATGGAGTGACGCATGCTCAAGCCCCCTTTTCTCCTGCTCGCCAGCCTGTTGTGGTGTTCCGTCGCCCATGCGCAAGTCTTCCAGCGCGAATTGGGCGATTTCGATCTCAAGCTCGCCACCACCCCCAGCCGCAGCATGGCCCAAGGGCTGGTCAAACCCTCGACGACCGGCTCGTTCCACGGTGGCCTCGACCTGAGCCACGACAGCGGCTTCTACGTGGGCCAATGGTCCCCCAGCATGGGGCTTAGTCCTTCGAGCAACCTTGAAGTCGACTCCTACATGGGCTTTAAACAGCCCTTCGATCACTCCCTCGGCTACGAAGTGGGCATGATTCGTTACAGTTACCCCAAAGCGGATACCCTCGACAGCCAGGAGCTTTTCGGCGGCCTGACCCTACTGGATAGCCGTTTCGGCGCTGCCTTCAGCAACGACCCGGACAAACAGAACAGCACCCTGTTCGCCGACCTCAGTGGCAATCAGCCGTTCGGCATCGGGGTCAGCCTGAAATACACCACTCACCAGCTCAATACGCCGGTATCCGTTGACGGTGGATATGTAGGCAGTTTTACCGACTGGTCGGTGAAATTGTCCCGGCCGTTCATGGGTATCGACCTGGACTTGATCTACAGTGACTCAAGCCTGAGCGGCAGCGATTGCTCCGCCTATTCCGGCCACAATAGCGAGTGTGACGGCCTGGTCACCCTCAAGGCCGCACGCGCCTTCTATTAATCGGCTGAACTGCCGGGCTCGTCCTGCGTTCACATTAAAGAACCCAATAAAAACCAGGTCTTCGCAAGGGCTTGCCATGTCGCATTGGTTGAAACAGATCACCGTCATCCTCACGCTCAGCCTCACCATCGCCGCCTGCACCCGCGTGGGCCTGGCTTACCGCAACCTCGACGTGATCATTCCCTGGACGCTCAGCGACTACCTGGACATGAACCGCCAGCAAAAAGACTGGTTGAACGAGCGGCTCAAGGAACACCTGCGCTGGCACTGCACCACGCAACTACCCGGCTACCTCGACTGGCTGAATCGTTTACAGACCATGATCGAGACCAACCAGATCACCGACGCCGAGCTGCAAGCCCGTACCCAGGAAGCCAAACAAGCCATCGCCGAAACCGCCCGGGAAATTACCCCATCGGCCATCGAACTGTTGCAAGGGCTGGATGACAAGCAAGTCGCGGAAATGAACGACGCTTTCGCCAGGGACCTGCGCAAACGCCAGGAGGAATACCTCAAGCCACCTCTAGAGCAACAGATCAAAGAGCGAAGCAAGCGCATGGAAAAACGCCTGAATGCCTGGCTCGGACCACTCAGCCCAACCCAACAGCAACGGGTGATGGCTTGGTCGAGCGCCCTGGGGGATCAGAACAAAGAATGGATTGCCAACCGCGTCCATTGGCAACAGCAATTCAGCGCGGCGGTCGCGCAACGTCAGAGTCCGCAATTCCCACAGCAAATCGAGACACTTCTGGTTGATCGCGAGAGTTTATGGACCCCCGCTTACCGTGTGGCCTATGCCAACACCGAAGCCCAGGCTCGGGCGTTGCTGGTGGACTTGATGGCCGAGAGCACGCCGTTTCAACGTCAACGGTTGCTGCAAAAGATTGAAGACATGCGCAAGGATTTCACTGATTTGAAGTGTCTGAAAGCGGCGCAGCGAGGATAGGTTCTAAAGCTGCAAGCTTCATGCAATCTGAGCCTTCGACGCCACTTCATCAAACGTCAATTCATCCAGCGCATCTTCCTGCTCATCCAGCACCTGGCGCGGATGCTCATTTCCCGGGATGCTGCTGTCGATCAGGCTCAACAAACTCGAGCCCCGGGGTGTCAAAATGTAATTCTCGCCATTGCCACCCTGATCCTCCGGCCGAGGCTCGATATACCCCCGCAACAGCAGTATTTTTTCGTACTCACCGGCCATCGTTTTCAGGCGATCCAGATTCTCGAACGGCTCGCCCGCGGAGGCTTTCGCCGCCGCATACTGCTCGGCATAAGGCCGTGGAGTGAAACTGCGGCCAGCACTGTTCTGCACTTCGTGCAGTAAATGCTCGATCAAATCCCAGTTATAAGTCGTCATCCTGATCAACCTCCAGTGCCCACGAGTGAAATGGCCTTCATAGGTTGTGACCGATAGGGAGTGCAGCCGTTCAGCCGAGTTCTTTCCCCCAACCGACCGGCGGCCTGTCGATTTGAGCGCAGGCCAAACGACTAGGCTGTGTAAGACGGTTTACCCCTCTGCGCGGATCGACTTTCGCCACAGCAAGCAGGAGAAATCAGCATGAACATACAGAATCATCCGGTCGTGTCCCGGGAAGAATGGCTCGCCGCCCGCAAACAACACTTGGCCCACGAAAAAGCCTTCACCAAAGAACGAGACAAACTCAGCGCCGAACGCCGCGCCCTGCCCTGGGTAAAAATCGACAAACCCTACCGCTTTCAGGGCACCAACGGCGAACTGAGCCTGACCGACCTGTTCGGCGGCCGCAGCCAGTTGATCGTCTACCACTTCATGTTCGCCGCTGGCTGGGACGAAGGCTGCCCAGGCTGCTCGTTCCTCTCCGACCACATCGACGGCGCCAACCAACACCTGGCCCACCACGACGTCGCCGTGGTCGCGGTTTCCCACGCACCGTTCGCCGAATTCCAAGCGTTCAAACAGCGCATGGGCTGGAAATTCGATTGGGTGTCGTCGGAAGGCTGCGACTTCAACTATGACTTTGGTGTCTGCGCCCGGGCCGAAGACGTCGCCGCCGGGAAAGCGACTTACAACTACGAAAAAACTGACGGTGTTGAGGAAGAACTCCCAGGGCTCAGCGTGTTTTATCGCAATGAAGCGGGGGAGATTTTCCATACCTATTCAACGTATGCCCGCGGTCTGGATTTGCTGGTCGGCGCCTACAACTATCTGGACCTCACGCCTAAGGGGCGTAATGAAGAGGAGATCATGGATTGGGTGAGGCATCACGATCGGTATGAAGACAAGGTGTCAGCTAGTTGCTGCCATGGGGGGTAGACTGCTTGGTCCGGCAGTTAACACCACAAATCCCCTGTGGGAGCGGGCTTGCCCGCGATGATTGACTAACATTCAACATGGATGTCGACTGATGCACCGCTATCGCGAGCAAGCTCACTCCCACAAGGTTATGCAGTGTTCTGTAGGCCGCGTCCAGTTGCCCAACTGCCGCCAGGCAAACGCCCTACAACAACCTCGGAAACAGTCGTCTTGCACCGCTGGAACGATGAAGCTTATAGTCCGCCCGTCGCCCAAATGGCGATTCAGGTTTGGCGACCTGATTATAGAGAATGCGAAGGCTATCAGCTTAATTGCAGGCGCCAACGCACCCGCAAAGCCGCTATTTATGGCGGCTGTGCGCGGGAGATCTTCGGATCTGCCGGTTTCTCTGTACCGGTTCGCCAACCTGCGTACAGCTGCCACCCTCTCGTTTGGCGACGACTGAGTGACGGCATTAGCCCATCAAACAGAGATCTTCAAATGAATCGATACATGCCCCTCACCGGAATCGACCTGATCCCGGCCTCCCTGCTCATCGACACCCAAGCCCCACTCGACGTCCTGCACGCCATGGCCGACTACCGCATTCGCACCGTCACCCAGGTGCTGGAAAACATCGCCTTTCGCGCCGAGATTGGTTGCGATACGGTGGTGCTGTCCGACTTTTCAAAACTGCTGGCCATACCGTTGCGGGATGGTTGTGATTTGATGGATGTGATTGGCAGGCGATTGCGGGCGCAGGCTGCGGAGTAAATGTAAAACGGGCGACCTATGGGTCGCCCGTTTTACATAATGAGAACAAACAAATGAGCGTCCTTTACGCAGAAGGCATGCTCGTCACGGGAATGCGCTCCTGAGCCTTAGTTATATCGTAAACATGCTGCTCACAGCGGCTATCAACAAACTGAAACTCCACCAAATAGACCTTGCTCCTTTCTGGTGTGAAAGTGGTTTTTAGCGGACCGCAGCTATAGATACTCCCAACACCCGCGCCATTCGAATAACCCGACACCTGGAATGGCTGATCGGCATCCGCCTGCACTTCCAACTTCGGGAAGCGTTTAAGCGTGGCGCTGTTGGCCGCTTCGTTGAGTTTGGCGATCCAGCCGAAGACCTTTCCCTGACCTGAATCCACCACAGTTCCAAGCACCTCCATACGCTTGTCAGGATCCGTTGCGCGAAGGATCGAGAACTCTACCGGGGTAGTGCTACCTGATGCTTTCATGATGATCTTGGCGTGTTGCGCATCGACAGCCACCTTGTTCTGGTGCAGCTGAATACCGTCCTTCAACAGGCTGGGGGAAGAGTCCCGGACGTTGGAATGGCAGCCCGGTAATGCCAGAATCAGGGTGAGTGCTAGTAGTGTGGTTCTTTTCACGTCTGAATGTCCTTTAAAGCGTATGTTCGGCTGATGAGAAAACATTTGTCAAAGCGGCGTATCATAAATTCTGAATTCTCCGTATGCAGACCTTTAAGGTCCAATCGCATATAGAGTAAGAACAAGGCACCGCCCCATTTTTTGCCATTCTCAGGATAAACGTGGTCTGTCCCCGTTTTTCTTGGTCGGCATACATGCTCCTTTTCAACATGTTATGCCCGAACACAAAATTTATGACAGTCCTCTTTTATGCTCCCTCTTCGTACCCTTCGAACTCCCAAAAACCTAATCTTGATACTTTTTTTGAAACCTCACTCCAATCTTTTCCCGAACAACCCTGCAAAAACCTCTCAATAGCTTTAACAATTCTCTGGTAATTGTATTCACGGACAATCAGGTAATGCAGCCCAATAACCACCTCATCTACCCTATGTCTTTTCTCGATCCACTTCGGAGTACAAACCTCTATATCAAATGACTCTTCACCCTCCTCCCCTGCGGGCCCAATCATGGCTTGAAGGAGAAAACCGAATTCATCCTGAAGATCCGGCTGATAATCTTCCAGATTATAAACATCAGGGCTATGCAGCCGCTTTAGCTTTGCTTCCATAGTTTAATCCGTAATATCCAGATGACCATTTGACTGCCATTTCTTTGTCTCTTGCCCAGGATACCTTTGCTCGAAGTTAGCTTGGATCCCCTGCTGATTTGGCTTATAGGTTGGTGGCCTATACTGCCTTAAGCCATCCTGACTAACTAGAGTTTTCCCGTCACTAGCAATTTTATATCCAGCACCAAGAGAAATCGGGGACAGACCACGTTAAGAGAAATCGGGGACAGAAATCGGGGACAGACCACGTTTAAAAATGTGGTCTGTCCCGAATGGCACTTACTTAACCTTCTTCGGGTGCCCATTCCTCCGTACCTCAGCCCTTGCCGATCGACGTGTTTGCATCAGCATGGGGTAAGGCTTGGGTCTTCGTTTTAAAGCGCGGGGTTCTATCCGGCCAGGCCGGTTTCCGACACGTTTGCAGGCAATCAACTCGAGTAGGCTCAACAACTCATCGCCGTATTCGCCACCCCCGTACTGCCTCAACGCAAGGCACAGCTGAAGACTATGCTTGAAGCTCAGTTCTCGTGGTAAACAATCCACTAACAGAGCGGATTGGGCCATGATCATCCGAATCAGATTGTGCGCCAGCAGATAAATCCATAGCTCTTTGATGGCCATGCCAGGTGTCTTGCAGCTCAGCGTTTCAAGTCCCAGCGTTGTCTTGAGATTGCGTAGATCCAGCTCAACATGCCATCGGTCCTTATACAGCGATTTGAGCGCTGCTTTCGGGACTTGCTGCGGGCAACTCAAGGTCGTCACCAGGATTTTTCCGCCGGTTTTCAGTTCACGTATCGTCAGTGTCTCTGGTGCGTCGTCGTAATAGGTCTGGCTCATCCAGGAAGGCCGCTGCCTGGGCTTTTTCAATTCAACCAAATGATCTTCCGGCCCCAATGATTTCCCCAGTTGAAAATCAGTACTACGTCGTCGTGCGCCATATTGCTCGGGAGGGAAAACGGGCGGAAAACGGGACAGACCACGTTTTCCATCTAAAAAATCGAATGCTTTTTCGGTCTGCCCGGGCATCCCCGCCGAGCTCGTCGCCCAATCATAGCTTCAATTTCGGCTGCAAATCGCGAATCACCAAGTACATAGTTGCCATTGGTGGCAGCCCGAATCTGGTCAACCAATCCTATCTCCAACTCGCTTGATAGACTTCAGCAGTCGATACATCTGTGTCCCCAAGCGATGGGTACTGAGAAGGAAAAACGGGGACAGACCACGATTAAATTGAAAGAGCATTATCCAGCCCTCGATAAATGTGGCCTGCCCCGTTTATTCTAAACATATTAAGTAAGTGCCATTCAAATCCGCCCCCTTTTTTTTACAACCTCTGCAAACTAATCAATAAAAAATTCCGCCTTCAACTTCCCTACGACTTCACGCATAACGACAAGCGGACAAGCACTACCTTGAGAATAAATGCTACATAAAGCCATATCTTCTGGATAACCAAAATCCGCATAGACCTCCTGAAGTCTATCAATCTTGCGCTCATCACTATCGCCTGACAAATCAATACACAGTAAAAAAGCCAAACGCCACTTATCCATATCAGCGACATCATCTGATATTTTTATTTGTTTTGAGACAACCCCAAGCAACTCATCATCACTTAGATACCTCCCTCCTGCGAGAACAGCAACATCCTCACTCTCACTACCGTTCAGAAGCTGACTGGAAGCATATTCAATAATACCTTCTCGCCCTACCCAACCTTTACCAAACCCTAACAAAATGGTTGACCACTCCATCAAACCTAAACTGATCAAGCACTTTAATGGACTCATTTTCCCCTCCTACTTCTTCGGAATTTGGTTAGGAAATCCAGTGACTTTTCCACCCGGAATAAAACGTCGATGAGTGACATCTCCTTCATCAACAATCCATTCGAAAACCCCTTCAACACCATTATTACTACCTTTGTGAAAACGGGTAATGAACACGGTGACAGACCACGTTTTCCATCTAAAAAAATCTAATGCTTTTCGGTCTGCCCGGGCATCCCCGCCGAGCTCGTCGCCCAATCATAGCTTCAATTTCGGCTGCAAATCGCGAACCACCAAGCGGAAAACGGGGACAGAACACGATTAAATTGAAGGAGCAGTATCCCTCCCTCGATAAACGTGGTCTGTCCCCGTTTATTACTTTGGCGTCGGCGTGACTCGCCACCGGAGTCGCTGTCCGCGCCGAATCGAAGTGCTTTTACTGATCTCGGCTTTGGCCAATTACATCATTTGTATAACGGGGTTGCAGGACCGTGAAGCAGGTCATGAACATCGCTTTCAAAGCAATAGCCTGAAACGCCGGCGGGTGTTGTCGCTATGGCGACTGGGCTTGGAATACTGGCGCTGCGGACGCGGCTCGAACTCTCGAAAAACCTTGGAGAGACTTGAGCACGCATTGCGAGCCGAGGTACATCAACAGGCGCAGGCGCTGGAGTAGATTTGTGGGGGATCTCTCAGGGTCTGTCCCCGTTTATCATCTTTACAAAAACCGAAGTTTCCAATAATCATTACCTGCCTTTACCCAGTATCGTTCATTATCAGGAATCAGAAAGCTGAAATCCGCACACTCGGCGGTCCAATCTGAATAGGCAAGGTCTTCATGAGCGCGCCCATAATCCAGATGCATATATATTTTTCTATCAAAATTTATATAAAACTTCGGAAAACGTGAAGAAATGACATTTGCATGCTTAAAGTCAGCCATACTTAACACCTCACCCGTTAAATAGTACGCCTCAACCTTCTTAAATATATCGCCATCAACCCCAATAAAGTTCTCAAGCTCAAACGAAGACAGGATTTTTTCATTTGAACTCTGTAAATACTGCGGAAAATTATCCGCAGTCATTCTCAGAATACCCCCTCTAAATTCTTTACAAGCAAGATCATACTGCTCTTGGGTAATATCTCCACCCTCGAGGTAGGCACGATAATCTTTCTCCGCATCAAGACAAAAATTGTATTTTTCATCAACAACCCAAAAGCATCTCCCCAAATGAACAAAAAAGCAGACACTTTTTTCGCCATTCCAGAGATCATCAAAAACCGATTGATTCAATGTCATTTCCCGAACTCCTTGAGAAATTCATCTTGGGTATAAACGCGCGCGTTACTCGAGTTTTTTTCGAGCAGCGATTCCCAAACCTTAGGTAACTCCAACGAGTAACCTGGCTGACCCGGATCTACTCTTTTGGGTGCGTCAGGATCTCTTGCAGGATAAACGTGGTCTGTCCCCGTTTCTCCCTTGGAGTAATGCGCTGACACAACACATCAATGTTTTCAGACGACGAGAATGGACAGTGGGAAGTGCTTGAGCGAGCGCGCTGTGTAAGAATCGGATGGCCTGCATGGGTTCGGATCTTGTTTTTGTGTGGTGCAATACAAGCTGCCGCCCCATGCAGGTCTCTACAATTCCCAACTTCTTGATTTCTCGTAGGAAAAAGCGGGGATTTCTCAGGGTCTGTCCCCGTTTTTCTCAATCGGCTCTATTAGCTGACTGCTTACCTCGCGAACTGAGCTTCAAACACAGCCTTCAGCTATGGCTGGCGCTGCGACAATATGGCGGCTCTGACGAAGAGGATGGCCTGTCAAATTTATTGACGCTGATCGCTCAAAGGCGCGTTGGAAACCAACCCGGTCGTATCGAGCCGCGAGCCATAAAACGAAGACCTCAAGCCTACCCCTTGCTGACCAAATCACGTCGGTCAGCAAGGGTGGATGTCAGGAAAAATGGGCACGCTAAACATGTTAGGTAAGTGCCATTCAAATCCGCCCCCATTTCTTACCTTTAAGTCGCTTTATTATTCCCTATTGAAAATCTCATACACCCATTTGGCCAACACTTCCGGTGACGTCGTTTCTTTTCTTAGACATTCTTCACCGCGATCTTTCGCAACAATGGACAGCTTCCCAGCTTCAGAAATCTCAATATAGGGAGCACCAAACTCATCCACTTCAGTTCCTAAAGGAAATTTCTCATATGGATTTCCCTGCTCACGCGCATATTTGAAAAAATAATCGGCTAACTGCTCAAGATCCATTGTTGCTACCCTCAGGTTATTTTATCGGTCTGATGAAACCTTCCTTCACCAACTCATCAATGCTCATAGGTAATTGATACTGAGTCCCCATGCCAGGCTTTCCAAACCAAGGAGCCGCGCTTCCAGAGTTTACCTCTGGGATAGGCTTTAAGACCTCATACTGCCTATAGGGTGATTTCAGACTTGAGTCAGGCAAGGCGCGCTGATCAAACGGCACGTCTATCGGGGCCACAAATTTACCCTGATCAGTAAAGTTACCTTTCTCATCAAAACGGCCACCATACCTGTCAAACGTATGGCCCGGCTGAAGCGCAGTAATCGTCGGAGGCCCATTGAACCCTCCGTCAAAACCATTATTTGCTTTTGTTGGCCAATCGGGACTTCCGTCAGGTTTCACCCACCGAGGATCAACACCCAACTTATCAGCAGTGGCAACCTGCGCAGGTGTCGGGTTGGCTACTGGCTCCCGTACCCCGCCTTTTACACCACCAGTGCCATTCCCGGAAGCATCCGTCCCACCTTTCGTCCCCGATCCGCCTTCTTTGGTCGGGCCCTTACCACCACCCACCCCCACAGGCTTGACGATCGGATTCCACCCGGCCACGAATGTCGCAACATTCTCGACGGCAGCAACAGCGGCCTCGTGGCTGAAGCCAAACTTTTGAACAAGGGTATCGGCAATCGCATCGACCGAATGCCCGGCGGTAACTCCCGCGAGCATGTTCTGGAAGCCGTTGTTCTCCGTGATCAACCGATCAAAGATCTTGACGGCTTCAGGCGATGCCGAAGCGGCCATGTCTTTGAGACTTTGGGTTTGCTTCTCAGCCTCGGCGACACGCTTGGAGATGGAAGCACAGTTGGCAGGATTCGCTGCACATTGCGCGACCGCATCAATATCCTGCTGGCGGCTCAGTTCGTGATAGTCGGCATACGCCTTGTTTATACATGCGGAGTCACTCCCGCAGCCCTTCAACTCGTTTGCCGCCCTCTCCAGATCCGAGTGAGACAGGTAGTTGTATTGGGTGGCCGTGGCAGCGATGTTCGCCGCAATGTTTGGATCAGTGCCTGAAACGACTGCCGTGAGTACCGCCAGCAACTGCGACATCGCCAACAAGTTGGCTTTGGCCTGATCGGCACCCGGCATGTTCGGGTCATAGTTGTCCGGAAGGATCAAATCCGCCAGGTACTGCACCATCGCTTCGTTGGCGCCGCCGGCCAACGCGCCCGTCTTGAAGTCGCCCCCCATGGCCATCGACTTCAAACCACCGACCAGCGCATGCGCCGCGATCTTTGTCGGGCTGCCGTCGACTAGATTCAGGTTGCCGACTTTATTGGCCGCAATGGCACCACCAATATTAACGATGGCACCCAGCAGGTTGTCGACAAAGTTGTCGCTCAGACTGCCGCCCTGGAGGACGGTTTGGGCCACGGTGTCTGCACTGGCCTTGAGAACGACTTGGCCAAGACTGTCCAAGTCGAACCCAATTTTGCTTGGGTCATAACCCAGGCTGGTGCTGCTGCCAATTCCACCCAACACCCCGGAGAGCACGTAACCTTTGAGGCTTTCGCTGCTGAAGGTGTCTTTTAAGACTGCCCCCAAGTTGCCCTTGTTACTGATGGCGCTGTTGGCTGCCGTAGTTTCCACCGCGATCAATACCGCGTTGGCAAAGCCTGCTGAAAAGGTACCCGCTGTGGCACCTATCAACCCGGCTCCTGCCCCGCCCGTGACCGCTGCCAACAAGATTGCCAAGGCCAGTTGTGCGGCGACGCCGAGTCCCGAACTTGAGTATTTGAAGCTCTTGTGGATTTCTTCCACACGGTGCCAATCAACATCGCCTCGCTGTTCGGCCTCTTTCAACCAGGCCAACTTAGGATCGGCCGCCACCATGGAATCGATGGTCTGGCTGACGCTCTTCTGATCGATTTGCTTGATATCGATTTTGAGACCATTCACCGCCTTGATCACCAACGCGCCGTTGGCCACCAACTCACTTTGACGCAAGGTTTCATCCGTGTTGCCTTTGCCCTTCATCGAGTTCCAGGCAGCGTTGCTGTCGCTCTTGGTGTGGCTCTCGTCATGCAGGTCCTTGACCGCTTCAAACGTGATGGAGCCACCACTGTCCAGCGTGATGTCCTTGCCACTCTCCAACTTCGCCACCTGATAGCGCTGATCCCCGCCGCTGGTCAGCGTCAAGTTGCCGCCTGTGGTGATTTCACTGCCGATGTATTTCACATCGGTAACTTCATCGCGTTTGGTTTTCTTCGCGCCGAAGGAGCCCTTTTTCTTCATGTCATACAGCGAGTAGTCGCTGTCTTTCGCCGCAAGAATATCGAGGTTGTCACCCGCCACCAGGTAAGCCTCATCGCCTGCGGTAATGCGGCTGGAGATAACCGCGAGATCCTTACCGGCATCCAACTTCACATTGCCGCCCGCCGTGACACCCGACATGACCTGGCTGACGTGGTCTTCCTGGACTGTGAGTTTTTTGCTCTTGGACAGGGAGTGCTCTTCATCCGCTGCCGAGCTGATGGTCAGGTTGTCGGTCGCCGTCATGGCGATGTTGCGCTTGGCATCGATCTGGCTGGCGATGACGTTGATATCACGCTTGGCATCCGCCGACAGGTCACGTCCGGCGCTGATGCTGGCGCCCAGTTGAGTGATGTCGCTGCTGTTGTGATTGCTATCCTTGAACACACTGTTGGTGACCTGCGTCGAGACCACATTGAGGTCTCGACCTGCATTCAGGCTCATGTCCCGACCACTTTGCATGACACCACCGACAATGTTGATGTCTTGCCCCGCCTTCACGGTGAGGTCGTTGGCGGCCTCGATGCGCGCGGCGCTGTCGGCGAAGTCAGTCCGCTCGTCGCGATAACCGCTGCCACTTTCATGAGTGGTGACGGTGCGTTCGTTGATCACGTCGCCCCGGGTGGTGGTCAACGTGACGTCACGGCCGGCGATGATGCCGCCGGCCTTGTTGACTATGTTGTTGCCGGCTTTCAGGTCGAGGCGATTGCCGGCTTCCACCAGGCCGCTGTTGACCAGATCGTTGGTGGCGGTGGCCGACAGGTTGTTGGAGGCGCGCAAGGTGCCGGCGTTGTTCAGGTCTTTGCCGGCGATCAGGGTCACGTCGCTGCCCTGGATCAGGGCACCGTTGGCGGCCAGGCGATTGTTGGCGTTGGCCAGGTACAACACCGGCACCAGCACTTGCTCGCCGTTCACCTCGGCATTTTCCATCCACACAATGTCGTGGGTCAGGGCCGCGACTTGTTCGGAGGTCAGGCTGACGCCCAGCGACAGGTTGAGTTCTGTTTTGCTGGCGACGGCGTTGTTCATCAAGTATTTGAACAAGCCTTCGTCGCTGGTCTGGCCATCGATAAAGCGCTGACCGGTACGCGCCACTACTGCTTGCTGGATCAGGCGTTGTTCATAAAGGCCATCGCCCAGGCGCTTGGCACTTTGGTCGGGGTCGTAGCCGAGGTTCGACAACAGGTAGTCCGAGCTCATGAATTGCTTGAGGTCGGTGAGTACCGGGTTGGTTTCGATCAGGTATTTCTGGGGTTTGGACTGGCCGCTGCTGGCCGGCAACCCTTGGACGCGATTGATGGTAAAGGCCGTGGAACGACCAGGCAGTGTCGAGCCGGTTGAATTGGCAGCCGGTGCGCTGACGTCGATCGCGCTGGCACCGACGCCCACGTTCGACGCCACATAATCAACAGGCTTCAGGTCAACGCTGCTGGCGGAGGCCTGAGTGTTGCTGACCGGTAGAATGTTCCGTGGCTGGACGCTTTGCAGCGGTTGCTGACGCTGGGTCGTGCTGACGCTGCCGCCGCCCATGGTCCAGCTTTGCGGACCGCTGGCCACTGGAGTGCTGCTGTCTTGGCCGCTCAGGCGGAACAGGCCGTTTTGCCCGGTGGGCAGAGCGAAGCCGGGCAAGGCCAGCGGGTTGACTTGCTGTTGGGCCAGGTTGGGCGGCAATTGTTGATTGAGGGTGATGCGCGTGGAGAACTGGCTGCCCGCAGCACCGGTGCCCGTGCGCGGACCACTGCCCACATAGGTGTAGCCAGGGCGTACGACACTGTTATCGATATTGTTCTGGGCGTTGATGTTGACCGCGCCAGCAGCCTGGATCACGGCGGCGTAACTTTGGTCGCTGGACGAGATTTTCGTGGTGCTGCCTAAGTTCGGATACTCCACTTCGGTCATGCCGATAAAGTTGGCTATTCCGGCCTCAAGACCGCCCAGGTCGTTGGGGGTGTAGCCCGCGCTTTCGAACCAGTACTTGTCGGTGAAATTACTGGCCGCGTTGTACCATCCGCCTGCGTTGCGAGTTCGTTCGGAGCGAAATACCCGGGTGGTCTCGGTTTCGCCGGTCTCGATGCCGCTGTTGGTCAGGTTGACCAGCGAGGCGCTCAGATTGCCGCCGGTGGCGATGGTGCTGCTCTGGTTCAGCAGGTCACCACCGGTCAGGGTAAGGTCCCCGCCCGCCGTGATGCTGGACGCGGCACTGGCATCAGTGACTTCAAATTTGTCGCGCTGCACGATCTCCCAAACATGGTTTTGCTTGCCGCTGCAGTCGCCCGCGTTCACCCCTTCGATACAGGTGATTTCGCCGATTCGGGCGGTGTAGATACCCTGGTTATTGGTGGTCAGCACCGCGCGGATGTTCTGAATCGTGCTCGCCGCCAGGCTCATGCTGCCGTCGCTTTGAATCGACGCCGAACTGTTGACGATGCTGGCGGCCTGGGCGCCTTGACCGTTACGGTCGATCGTCAGGTTGCCCAGGCTGTAGATGTTGGCGTAGCTGTTGTTCAGCGCATTGACCCGCAGGCCCATGTTGCCGCCACTGAAGATCAGCCCGTTACTGTTGACCAGCGAACCGGTGGTGACGGTCAGTTGTTGAGCGCTGGCCAGCGTCCCGAAGTTGTTGATCCCGCCGGCGTTAACCGTCAGGTTGGCGCCCGAAGTGAGGCGACCGGCGTTATCCAGTTGACCACTGACATTGAGCGTGGTGTTGCCACCGCCAGCGATGCTGGAGGTGACGCTATTGAGGCTCACTTGCGCGGCATTCAGGCCAAGGGCCCCTTGGCTGCTAAGACGACCAGCCCCCCAGTAAGCACCACTCAGCCCCACGTTCATGCTGCCGTCACTGGCAATCAATCCTTCGTTGAACCAGTTGACACCGGTACCGACGAGGCTATCCGAGGCCAGCAACTGACCACTCGCCGTCTGGGTGAAACTATTGACGTTAACGGTCAGGCGCCCAGCCTGGATGACGTTGCTGTTGGTCCAGCTGTCGGCGTTGAGGGTCAGGCCGCCGCGAGTAACGATGGTGCCGCCGGCGCCGGTGACGTTGGCGGTGGAAATGTCGAAAGTACCGTTGCCCACGTGCAGCAGACTGCCGCCACCGTTGAGGAAACTGCCCACTGCCATGGTCAGGTCAGTGTTGGCGCTTTCCAGGGTGCCGTTACGGTTGTCGAACAGGCCACCGATCTGGAAGCTGGTTTTGCCTTTGTCGCCGAGGGCGCGCAGTTGACCGGTCTGGTTGTCGAGGCTGGCAGCCTTGATCGACAGGGTGCTGTCGCTCTCGATGATGCCCAGTCGGTTGTTCAGGGCACCGCTGAGGGTGAGGTCGATCTGTTGACCGGCAATCTGGCCGTCATTGTCGCCGCTGTTGTCAAAGTTGTTGCCGGTGACGCTGACCTTGCCTTTGGCATAGAGGCCGCCATTGCGGTTGTCGAAGTTACCGGTGGCAATGATCGCGTCGCCGCTTTGCGCAGCGATACGCCCGCCGTAGTTGTCGATACCGGCCAGCGCAGTCAGGTTCAGCCGCTGGGCCTGGGTGACGCCGCTGCGGCGGTTGTTGTTCAGGTCATAGCCGTTTTTCAACACACCCGTCAGGTTGGCCGTGAACGCAGCTTGCAGGCTGGCGAGCACGCCGCCGCGGTTATCGAGATTGCCGGCCTTGATCGACAGGTCACCGTCCTTGGCGACAATGCGGCCGCTCTGGTTGTCGATATCGCCGCCGATGGTGAGGTTCAAAGCCCCCTGGCTTTGCAGAGTGCCCTTGGCGTTGACGAGGCTGGCGGCCTGGATTTGCAGGTCGCCATTCTGGCTGTAGATCTGGCCGTCGGCGCTGTTCTGTAGCGTGCCGCCCGTGGTGATGGTCAGTAGATCATTGGCCGCGATGGTGCCGAGATTGCGGTTGTCCAGGCCACCGGTGAGCAGCGTCATCAAGCCTTGGCTGGCGATTTGACCGCCCTGGTTATTGATTTGCGTGGCGCGTTGCACCAGCAGTGGGCCGGCGCTGGCCAGTTTGCCGTTGGTGTTGGTCAGGGCGCCGAGCAGGTCGAGGGTCACGGCACCGTTGCCGATCAGATTGCCGCCGGTGTTATCCAGTGTGGTGCCGGTGAAACTGAGGTCCTGTTTTGCGTTGACGGTGCCGCCGGCATTACCCAGGGTCATCGCCTGCATCGCCAGGGTTGCGCCGCTGTCGATCAAGCCGCCCTGAGCATTGTTCAGCAGGCCGCTGAGGGTCAGGGTCTGATTGCCGCCGCTGGAGAGAATGCCGCCGTTGCTGTTGTCCAGGCTCGACGCGTTGACGCTCAGGGTTTTCCGGCTGACCAGTGCACCTTCGCCGCTGTTGAGAATGGCACCACTTACGGTGACGGCCACATCGCTGTCATGACTCGACAGCGTGCCTTTGTTGCGGTTGTCCAGGCTGTTGCTGGTGAGGCTCAGGCCTTGCCAGCCGGAGATCAGACCGCCCTGGTTGAGTACCGTGTCGGCGTTGACCGTCAGCAGGTTATTGCTGATCAATTTGCCGTTGTTGTTAGCCAGTGCGCGGGCCGTCAGATCGAGGCTCTGGCTGCTGGAGATTTCGCCGTTCCGATTGTTCAGGTCACGCAGGTGCTTGAGACTCAGCAAACCCGTGGTGGTGATCAGGCCGGCACCGTTGTTCAGGTCGCCGGTAGCCGCCCCGAAGTCGATGGCAATGGCGCTGCCCAGCAAAGAACCGTTCTGGTTATTCAGACCGCTGCTGTTGATTGTCAGCTCCGTGGTGGCGTTGATCAGCCCCTGGTTCTGGTTCGTCAGCAGCCCGTCGAGGCTCAGGTCGAGGTTGGCGCGGCTGGTCAGCGTGCCGCCGCTGTTGTCCAGGCTGGCGGCTTTGACGTCGAGTGCTGCGGCGGCGATCAGGCCTTTGAGGTTGGTCAGTGCCTGATCGATGCGCAGGGTCAGGGGCTGATTGCTCAGCAGTTTGCCGTTGCTGTTGTCCAGGCTGCGAGCAGCGATGGTGAAAGCCTCGGCGCTGGAGATTTCGCCGCCGTTGTTATTAACGTCGGTGAGGTTTTTGAGCATCAACAACGGCGCGCTGATCAGACCATTCTGGTTGTTCAGCTGACCCTGGTTCAGATCCAGTGTCAGAGACGTGTTGCTGAACAGTTGCCCGCCTTGCTGATCCAGGCCGGTGACGCTGGCAGTCAGGGCACCAACGCTGGCGATACGACCGCCATCCTGGTTGGTCAGTTGGGTGGTGGTCAGGTCCAGACTGGCGCCGCTGTTCAAGCGACCGGCGTGGCTGTTATCCAGTGCGCCGGTGTTGACGATCACCGCCCCCTTGCCACTGATGCTGCCGTTATTGCGGTTGTCGAGGCTGGCACTGTTGAGTGTGATGCCAGCATCCGTGACGATCTCGCCGCCCTGGTTGAGAATGGCGCCGGTGGTGGTCAACGTCAGCGGCCCTGCCGCGGAAACACTGCCCAGGGTGTTGGTCAGGCTGGCGGCCGTGACCCCGAGTGAGCCTTCAGCGCTGAGCAGACCCTGGCTGTTGTTCAGGTCCCCCGTGAGATTGAGCGTCAGGTTTTTCTGACTTAACAGCGAGCCGCCACTGTTGTCGAGATCGCGTCCGGTCAATGTCAGGTCGGCCTTGCCCGAGAGCAGGCCTTTGGCGCGGTTGATGATGTTTTCGACTGTCAGGGACAGTGCACCTTCAGCGAATACCTGGCCGCCATCGCTGTTGTCCAGACGGTTACCGATCAGGGTCACGTTCGACTTGCTCGACAACTCGCCACCACGGTTGTCGACCGATCCGACGTTCAGTTGCAGCGCATTGGTCGCGCCGACTAGTCCGCTGTTGCGATTGTCGAGGCTGGTACCGGTCAGTGTCAGGCCACCGGTGGCAATCAGTTGCCCACCCTGGTTGTTCAAAGTCGCAACGTTGGCCGTGACATCGGTTTTACCGGCGATCTGGCCACGGGTGTTGTCCAGGCTATCGGCGCTGAGGTTCACGTCACCGTCAGCGATGAACGTGCCGTCCTGATTGACGATCTGACCGTCCACCGTCATCCCGAGGGTGCCATGACTGCTGATCAAGCCGCCGGTGTTGTCCAGGCGCGCGCTGTGCACCTCCAGGGTCTGTGCGGAAATCAGGCCCTTGATGCTGGCGAGCAGTTGATCGATGTGCAGCGTCAGCCCCTGATTACTGATCAGCTTGCCGTTACCGTTATCCAGGTTCCGGGCGGCCAGTGTGAAGGCCTGGGCGCTGGAGATTTCACCGTTGCGGTTGTTGACGTCCGTGAGGTTTTTCAACATCAGCAACGGTGCATTGATCAACCCGTTCTGGTTGTTCAGTTGGCCGTGATTCAAGTCCAGGCTCAGGGCGGTTTTGCTGAACAGCTGACCGCCCTGTTGATCGAAACCGGTGACACTGGCGGTCAGGGCCTTATCGCTGGCGATTCGGCTGGCAACGCCATTACTGACCTGGGTCGCGGTCAGGTCGAGCGTATCGCCGCTGATCAATTGACCGCCCTGAGTGTTGTCGAACGTACCTGTGGTGACAGCGGTCGCGTTCTTGCCACTGAGCAGGCCGTTCTGGCTGTTGTTCAGGCTTTGACTGTTGAGGGTCAGGCCGCTGTCGGTGGTGATCGACCCGCCCTGATTGTTCAACACTCCCGTCGTCGTTAGCGCCAACGCACCGGCGCTCGACACGCTGCCGCGGGTATTGTCGAGGCTGACCGCGTTAACTGTCAGGGTGCCTTCGCTGCTGATCAGGCCTTCGATGTTGCTTAGCGCGTTGTCGAGGCGGATATCCAGCCCAAGCTGAGTGACCAGGCTGCCACCGCTGTTGTCCAGATTCTGCCCCGTCACTGTCGTGGCGCCCTTGCCGAACAACAGCCCCTTGTTCTGGTTGATGATCTGCGCCACTTTCAGGCCCAGCTCGGTGCCAGCCAGAATCTTGCCGTTGTCACTGTTGTTCAGGCTTTGGCCTTCGATGGCCACATCAACGGCACTGGAGATTTCGCCGCCGCGGTTGTCCACCTCATCGACATTGAGTTTCAGCGCTTTTGTCGCGCCTACCAGCCCGCCACTGCGGTTATCGAGCCCCTTGCCATTGAGGGTCAACATTCCTTGAGCGACAAGCTCACCGCCCTGGTTGGTGAACTGTGCAACCTTGGCCGTCAGATCGGTTTTGCTGGAGATACGGCCGCCGCTGTTGTCGACGCTGGCCGACTCCAGTTGCACCGCCCCCGCTGCACTGAGCAAACCGTCGCGGTTATCCAGATGAGTGCCGTTGAAGTTGATGGCCGCCTGGCTGTTGAGCAGACCTTGCTGGCGGTTATCGAGTTGTCCGACGGTCAGTTGCAGGTCTTTGCCAGCGCGTACTTTGCCGGTGCGGTTATCCAGTGAATCGCTGCGCAGGGTCAGGCGATCCTTGCCGGTCAGGCTGCCATTGCGATTGTCGAGGCTGCCGGTTTGCAGGTCGACCACGCCTTTGGCACTCAGGTCGCCATTTTGGTTATCGAACAAGCCATTGATGCGTGCGGTGAAGCTGCCGTCGCTAACCAGGCTGCCGCCATGACTGTTATCCAGGCTGGCGGCGCTGATGCTCACGCTTTGGCCGGAGCCCAGCACACCGTTCTGGTTATTCAGGGCGCCGATCAAGCCAATGTTCAGGGCTACGTCGCCCGTGACCTGGCCGTCACTGTTGTCCAGTGTTGTGGCGGTGACGGTGGTGGTGCCGGCGCTGGAAACTTCACCATTGTGGTTGTTCAGGTGGCCGAGATTGGCCGTGAGGTTGCCGTTGCTGGTAATGACGCCCTGGGTGTTGAGAACCTGCGTGGCTTTCAGCTCCAGAGTGCCGCTGCCCAATACTCGGCCCTTGTTCTGGTTATCCAGCGTAGTAGCAGTGATGCTGGTTTTTTTCTGCCCGCTTAAAGTGCCGCCCTGGTTATTCAACGTCTGCGCGGTATTGACCGTCAGGTTGCGGCTAGCCACCACGCTCTTGCCGGTGTTGGTGAAATTCTGCGCATTCAGATTCACATCGCCGCTGGCATTGCGGCTGGTGTCGGCGTTGACCCCGGCTTCGATGATGCCGTTGTTGGTCAGCACACCGCCGGCCGTCAGCGCGATGCTGTCCCGGGCCGCGAGGGTTTGCTGGTTGGTCAGGTTGCCCTGGGTTTGCACGTTCAGCGCCGTACCGGCATAAACCGGACCGCGCGCATCAAGGCTGGCCGCTTTGACGTTCACGGCGCCCGTGGCCGACGTTTGCGCGAGACTGAGATGACCGTTGGCGTCGAGCTGGATATCACCACCGCTGGCGGCCAGGTTGCCGTCGAGTTTCACCCCGACCCCGGCTTCGGTGCCGACCAGTTTGATCGCCCCGGCGTACATGCCGCCCAACGCAGAGGAGTCGATCGCCAGTTGTGGTTTGGCGCTGCCGTCATCGGCGCGAGCAGTGGCGTTGAGGCTGTCGGCGTTGACGTCGTTGCGACCGGCAACGATGGTCAGGTTTTTCGCCTGGATCTCGGCGTTGATCTTCGCGCTGCGGGTGATGATTTCAAACTGGTCGACGTTGTTGGCGTTCAGCCCGGCGCCGTCGATGGTGACGCTGCCCTGATCGACCTGGAAGCGATCGAGGCGACCGCTACCGTCGAGCACCGGCTTGCCGGTGGTCAACGTCACGCGCGGGGTGTTGATGAAGCCGCAGCCGTTGCAGCTGATGCCGTATGGGTTGGCGACGATGACCCGTGCCGACTGCCCCGCCACTTCGGTGTAGCCGCGCAACTGGCTGGGACTGCCGCCGACCACTTCGTTGAGGATGGTTTGCGCCGCGATCCCGTTGGTCAGGTTCGGGTTGCCGACAATGATCCCGCCCAGTTGCGTCGCGCCGGTCTGCGCGGCGACGTTGTTGAGGATCACCCCCTGGCTGCCGACGTTGTAATCGTGGAACTGGTTATGCGACAGGCCCGTGCCGTTGGGCGTGGCGATCTGGATGATCGGCACGCCGTTGCCCGCCTGGCCGAGGCTGGTGCCGGGCGTGGCCACCACGATCCCGTCGGCCTGAGCCCACATCGGTTGCCAGAACATGACGTTGGCCAACAGGAACGCCAACCCGCGCTTGGGCATGCCCCAGAAGTGCTCGCGATTTTTGACCGCAGCCGAGGGCTGGCTAGCGACGGGCGAACAACTCCACGGAATCGCTGGACATGCGCCCGTGCTGATCGCCGTTATAGCGGTCGCCACGGATCACACCCTGGTCGTAACCGAGGCTGGTGCCGTACTCGGCGAACACCGGGCGCAGCCATTCCAAAGTGATCGGATGGCTCCAGCGCAGTTCGTTGCGCCAGTAGCCGCCGCTGTCACCGGACAACGACTGGTCCTTATAGCCACGGATCGACGACTGCCCGCCRAGGCTGGTGCGCTGCGGGCTGAACAGCACGTCTTCACTGCGCTGGCCGGTCATCAGGCTGCTGAAACTGAAGGACTCGCCCCACAGCTTGAACGGCTGCAGATAACTCGCGGTGGCGGTGTATTTGCGGTAACGCGCGTTCGGCTCGCCGGGGCCCGGATCRCCGTTACCCTGGGCGTCGAACGCGCCGATGCCTTGTTGCATGCCCAGGTCGAGGTTGACGAAGGCACTGCCGACCCGCCGACCGTGGTTGATGCCGAACTGCGCTTCGCTGATGCGGTTGCTGCTCAGCTTGAGCTTGCTGTCTTCGATGAAGTTGTTGGTGCGCAGGTACGASAGRCCGGTGCTGAGGGAGGTCTTGCTCAGGGCGTCGCGATGGATCACCCGCTCGGCGCGCAACTGATGGTTTTCGCTGTCGCCGGTCTGCTTGAAATTGAAACCGTTGGCCTGGGCTTGCGAGCGGTACTCGCTCTGGCTGTAGGTGTAACTGAAGTTCCACCAGCCCCACGGCACGCTGTAATTGAGCAGCGCGTTGTTGGAGGTGTGCAGGTGATCGCTCACCGCATCATGACCGCCGCGCAGCATCAACTGATCGGCCAGGCCCAGCGGGCTGTCCCAGTCAAACGTCGTGCCCCACTGCTGCTCGCCGGTGCTGCGCTGGCCGTCGTTACTGCGCGACAACCCGACACGCCACGGCTTCTGCGGGGTGTTCTTGACCAGCACCTCGCTGCCACCGACGTTCTTGCCCGGCGACAACTCCATCTGCGCCTGATTCGACGGCAAGCGGTTGAGCTGATCCACCATCTGCTCGATTTCCCGCAGATTGACCAGCTCACCGCTCTGGCCGGGGAAAGCCATCCCCAGTTCGCGCTCCGACAGCTGGCTGCCCTCCGCGCCCTTCAACCCTTCGAGCCGGCCCTCGACCACCAGCACCTTCAAATGCCCGCCGGACAAATCCTGCTGCGGCAAGTAGGCACGGCTGGTGACCAGGCCTTTTTCGATGTAGTGATCGGTGATGACTTTCAGCAACTCGTTGAGCTGCGTGACGCCCAGGCACTGACCGATGTAAGGCTTGAGCAGGCGATTTTTCTCGCCGTCCGAAAGACTGTCGGCGCCTTTGAGTTCGATGTCCTTGATGGGGAAACAACGGGCGTCGGCCGGGGCCGTCGCGGGCGCGGGTTKGGCTGCCTTGCCGGGYAATTCCTTGAGCTCCTCGAGACGCCGACGCTGCTCGTCGAGCAAGCGGTCCTGACGTTCGCGGATCAGATCGGTTTCACCGGGGGTGGGGGCAGCGTGAGCAAGATTCAGCGGAGAAAGGCACAGCAAAGCCAGGCACAACCTCGCCACGAGGGCGGGTGGATACATGTTCGATCCCTCGAATGGAGAGTGATAGCACAATAGTGGCGCGATATTAGATGGCCACTATTTTGACGTCAATAAATGGATCCATTCTGGTGGGGAGGCCGACGAACGGTAGGGGTGGCGATAAGCATTAGTAAATCTCCTATGCCAACCCCGCAAACATGCCTGTAGCTCTCGGAAGCTGAACTTTTCACACCCCTCGCCCCTCAACCGGATAACCCGCCTTAACCGGAAACTGAGGCACAACCTATGAAAACTCTGCTAAAAATCACCCTCGCCGCCACCCTCACCTGCTCCCTCCCCGTCTGGGCGTGCCCTCCCGAGGAAGCCACCGCCAAGCGTGAACAACTGGCCAAGGAAGTCGCCAAGATCACTGAGCAGAACCCGGCCAAGGCCAAGGAGATCAATGACGAGTTGCAGAAGATGGACCTGGAGATGGCCAGCAAGGATTTGCCGGACAAGTGCCAGGTGATCGATCAGCGTTTGAAGGAGTTGGAATCGGCGAAGAACAAAGCCGGGGGTTAGATGGCAAGATCTTTTGACGTAAAAAAACCCGGACACTGTCCGGGTTTTTATTGGATCGCTACGACGCTTTATTCAGCCGCCGGCGCTTCCGGCTTGCGACGTTTCAAAGGCGCCATGCCGTCCTTGCTGACCAGCGACAGGGCGTCGGTCTTCGGGCGGTTGGCGATCTTGCGCTTGGTCGGGGCCTTGGCGCCGGTTTTCTTCTTGTCGCCCTTGGCGTCGACCTTTTTCTTCTTCACACCAACGGCTTTGCCCGAGGCCTTGACCTTTTTCGGTCCGCCGTAGGTGCCTTTGACTTCCTTGATGGTGCGGCGCTCGAAGCTCTGCTTGAGGTAGCGCTCGATGCTCGACATCAGGTTCCAGTCGCCGTGGCAGATCAGCGAGATGGCCAGGCCATCGTTGCCGGCGCGGCCGGTGCGACCGATGCGGTGAACGTATTCGTCGCCGCTGCGCGGCATGTCGAAGTTGATCACCAGGTCCAGGCCTTCCACGTCCAGACCGCGGGCGGCGACGTCGGTGGCGACGAGGATTTTCACCCCGCCCTGCTTCAGGCGGTCGATGGCCAGTTTGCGGTCTTTCTGGTCTTTCTCGCCGTGCAGGACGAACGCTTTGTATTCCTGTGCCACCAGGCGGCCGTAGATACGGTCGGCCATGGCCCGGGTGTTGGTGAACACGATGGCCTTCTGATAGGTCTCGTTGGCCAGCAGCCAGTTCACGATCTGTTCTTTGTGCTGGTTGTGGTCAGCGGTAATGATTTGCTGACGCGTGGTGTCGTTCAGCTGGCTGACCGCGTTGAGCTGCAAGTGCTCAGGGTTGTTCAGGACCTTGGCGATCATCTCGCGCAGGCCCGAACCGCCGGTGGTGGCGGAGAACAGCATGGTCTGCTGGCGGTTGGTGCACTCATCCACCAGACGCTGCACATCTTCGGCAAAACCCATGTCGAGCATGCGGTCGGCTTCGTCGAGCACCAGCACTTCGACTTCCTTGAGGTCGAGGTTGCCGGCGTTCAGTTGCTCGATCATCCGGCCCGGTGTACCGATCAGGATGTCCGGCACCTTGCGCAGCATGGCGGCCTGGACCTTGAAGTCTTCACCGCCGGTAATCAAACCGGACTTGATGAAAGTGAACTGCGCGAAGCGCTCGACTTCCTTGATGGTTTGCTGGGCCAGCTCGCGGGTCGGCAGCAGGATCAGGGTCTTGATGCTGACGCGGACTTTGGCCGGGCCGATCAAGCGGTTGAGGATCGGCAAAACGAAGGCTGCGGTTTTGCCGCTGCCGGTTTGCGCTGTCACCCGCAGATCACGCCCTTGGAGCGCCAGCGGAATAGCCGCTGCTTGCACAGGCGTTGGCTCGACAAATTTAAGCTCGGCCACGGCTTTGAGCAGACGTTCGTGCAGGGCGAATTGGGAAAACACGGGTGCTACCTCGAAGAAATACAAAAAAACAGCTGCATAGGGTAACGGTTTCGAGCGCTAAGGCCGAGTTTCTTTATACAAACGGCTGCAAACAGTGGCTTTTTTGTTGCCTGATTTGTCTCAAAACGTCATCCGCAACCTCTTAAATGCTCTAATCGCCCCGTCGCGCCCTACAGAAGAAGCGTTTTCACTCATGGATATCAAACAGCTCTGGCTCAACGCCCAAGACCTCTGGGGTGCCCTTGATCAGCACCCGCTCCTGCATTCCACACTCGCGCTGATGTTGCTGCTGGTGGTGGCGCTGGTGCTCGGACGAGTGGCGCGTTACCTCATTCTTCATGCGACCAAAATGCTCGGCCGCCAGCCGGCGTTGCACTGGGTCAACGATTTTCGCCACAACAAAGTGTTTCATCGCCTGGCGCAAATGACGCCATCGCTGGTCATCCAGTTCGGCCTGCACCTGGTGCCGGAGTTGGGCAAGACCAGCATGAACTTCCTCGGCAACGTGGCGCTGGCGTTCACCATCCTGTTCCTGGTGCTGTCCATCAGCGCGTTGCTCAATGCCCTGCTGGACATCTATGCCCGCACCGAACACGCCCGCACCCGCTCGATCAAAGGCTATGTGCAACTGGCGAAAATGGTGTTGTTCGTGTTTGGCGCGATCATCATCGTCGCCACGTTGATCGACCGTTCGCCACTGTTGCTGCTGTCGGGTCTGGGCGCCATGTCGGCGGTGATTCTGTTGGTCTACAAGGACACCCTGTTGTCATTCGTCGCCAGCGTGCAACTGACCAGCAACGACATGCTGCGGGTCGGCGACTGGATCGAGATGCCGCAAGTCGGTGCCGACGGTGACGTGGTGGACATCACTTTGCACACGGTCAAGGTGCAGAATTTCGACAAGACGATTGTGTCGATCCCGACCTGGCGCCTGATGTCCGAGTCGTTCAAGAACTGGCGCGGCATGCAGCAGTCCGGCGGGCGCCGGATCAAGCGCAGCCTGTTCATCGACGCCAGCGGCGTACGCTTCATTCGCGATGATGAAGAGCAGAAACTGTCCCAGGTGCATTTGCTGACCGACTACATGAGCCGCAAGACAGCCGAGCTCAAGGCCTGGAACGAAGCCCAGGGCAACGTCGCGGCGATGGCGGCCAACCGTCGGCGGATGACCAACATCGGCACCTTCCGCGCCTATGCGCTGGCGTATCTGAAAAGTCACCCGGAGGTTCAGCAGAACATGACCTGCATGGTGCGGCAGATGCAGACGACGGCGCAGGGGATTCCGCTGGAAATCTATTGTTTCACCCGCACCACGGCGTGGGCGGATTACGAGCGGATTCAGGGGGATATTTTCGATTATCTGCTGGCGGTACTGCCGGAGTTCGGATTGAGTCTTTATCAGCAGCCGAGTGGCGGGGATTTAAGGGCCGGATTGCTTCCGGCCATGTTAGGCGCGAGCCACATTCCGGAGCCGGAAAAACACATCATGTAAACACCGCCCCTATAGGAGCGAGCGGTGCGGCGATCCGACTTGCCCGCGAAGGCGGAGTGTCAGTCAACATAGTTATCGACTGATACTCCGCCTTCGCGGGCAAGCCATGCGCCTACAAGGGTAACGGTGTTATTTGACCTGACGCTGCGGCGCCTTGTGCACCATGGTGTAGGCGTAATCCACGCCCATGCCATACGCGCCGCTGTGCTCCAGCACCAGTTCCATCACCGCCTCGTAAGTGTCTTTGTGTGCCCAGTCACGCTGGTATTCCAGCAGCACTTGTTGCCAGGTGACCGGCACCGCGCCTGCCTGAATCATCCGCTGCACCGACATGTCGTGAGCTTCTTTGGTGGTGCCGCCAGACGCGTCGGTCACGATGTACACCTCGTAGCCTTCAGCCAGGGCTTCCAGCGCCGGGAAGGTCAGGCAGACTTCAGTCCAGAGCGCGGCAATGATCAGCTTCTTGCGGCCGGTGGCTTTCACCGCGTCAACCAGCGCCTTGTCTTCCCAGGAGTTCATCGAGGTGCGCTCGATCGGCTTCTGCTCTGGGTGAACAGCCAGCAACTCCGGCCAGATGAAGCCGCTGAAGCTTTCGGTTTCAACTGAGGTGTAGATCGTCGGCACGTTGAAAATCTTCGCGGCCTTCGCCAGACCCACGGTGTTGTTCTTCAGGGTCTGACGGTCGATCGACTGCACGCCGAACGCCATTTGCGGCTGGTGGTCGATCAGGATCAGGGCGGAGTTGGTTGGGTTGAGCAATTCACGGTTAGACATGGCGCGTTCCTTTTGATGTCGATTTGTTTAATGAGTATTGGGTGAGTCACTTGCCTCAAGCTGTTTGCTTGCTGGCTTGGAAGTAACTTTACGGGCTAGATAAAAAAGGGACAATTCCCTAAAATCGAGAATAATTGATTCTAAAAAAGGGACAATCGTGGATCGGATCGAATGCATGCGCGCCTTTGTCGTGACGGTTGGCGAGAACGGCTTCGCAGCTGCCGCTCGCGCGATGGACGTGCCGCGATCAAAGGTGAGTAAACAGATTCAGGCGTTGGAGGAAGCAATCGGCGTGCAATTGCTGCAGCGCACTACGCGCAGCCTGCACTTGACCGAGGCTGGCGCCGAGTATTTCGAGGCGGCGCGGGAGGTGTTGTCCGCGCTGGACGAGGCCGAGCAGCGCGCTCGAGACGGCATCGGCGAGCTACGTGGGGTGTTGCGGGTGAATGCGCCGATGTCGTTCGGCCTGCATCGCCTTGGACGGTTGATTCCGCTGTTCCATGAGCAGCATCCGAACATCGAGCTTCAACTGGTGCTCAGCGATCAACAGGTCGATCCAGTGCGTGGCGGCTTCGATGTGACGATTCGCATCGCCAGCATGCCAGACTCGACCATGATCGCCCGGCAACTGGCACCGGCACCGCGGATCATGGTGGCCTCCCCCGCCTATCTGGCGCGTGCAGGCATACCGCGGACCCCGCAAGACTTGCGCGCGCATCAATGCCTGAATTACGGGTATCTGCAAAGCGGCGTGAGCCTGCAGTTGTGCAATGGCAAGGAGACGCAACGGGTCAACGTTTCCGGCCCGTTGCACGCCAACAACGGCGACTTGCTCGCTCAGGCCGCCGAAGCCGGGATGGGCATCGCCCTGTTGCCTGATTTCATTGTGGAAGGCGCGTTGGCGGCAGGCCGCCTGGTGCCGGTGCTGTGCGAGTGGCAGGCACCAGCGATTACCATCAACGCGGTTTACCCTTCCTCGCGTCGCGTACCACAAAAGACCCGGGCGTTTATTGAGTTTCTGGTGGCGCAGTTGGCGCCGAATTAACCCGGTTTAGTGTGCAATGACGGGTTGGCGTACACCCAACCGGCTGATCCACACCGCCGCCAGAATGACCGATCCACCCAACAACAACCGCCCCAACTCTTCATGCTGATTCCAGATCAGCAAATTGATCAGCAACCCCACCGGCACATGCAGATTATTCATCACCGCCAGCGTCCCGCCATTCACCAGGCACGCGCCCTTGTTCCACCAGTACAAGCCCAGCGCGGTCGAGACCAGACCGAGGAACAGCAGCACGCCCCATTGCAGCGGCGCTTCGGGCAGGAAGTTCTGTTTGCCGAACAGCAGAAATGCCGGCAATGCCACCGCCAATGCGCCCAGATAGAAGTAGCCGAAACGCCGATAATGCGGCAGATCGCTCGGATGGCGGGCCACCAGATGTTTATAGAGCACCTGCCCGGCGGCATAGGTGAAGTTGGCCAGTTGCAGCAACAAAAAGCCCATGAAGAAGTCCGGATTGATCCGGTCGTAGCGAATCACTGCCGCACCCGCCACGGCCACCAATGCCGCGATCAAGGCCCACGGATTGAAGCGCCGGTTCAGTGCGTCTTCGATCAGAGTCACGTGCAGCGGCGTGAGGATGGTGAACAGCAGCACTTCCGGCACCGTCAGCACGCGGAAGCTCAAATACAAACAGACATAGGTCACACCGAACTGCAGCGCGCCGATCAACAACATCCCGCGCATGAATGCCGGCTCGACCGAACGCCAGCGTGTCAGCGGAATGAACACCAGCCCCGCCAGCAGCACTCGCACCAGCACCGCGAAGTAGCTGTCGACATGACCGGCCAGGTACTCGCCGATCAAACTGAAGGAAAACGCCTGGATCAGCGTGACAAAAAGTAGATAGCCCATGCTCGCCTCGTTTTGAATGGCGGCGACGATAGCGGTTTTTGCCCGTTATCGCGAACGCTCAGCCAACAACAAGCCCGGTCCCACAGAATCATCAGCGCCCACTAAATCCCAGGCAAAAAAAAGCCCGATCTCGCTAAAGCGTTCAATCGGGCTAGAGCACTCAGGAGCAATAAGTGCAAAGGGAGGTTCGATGCGCGTGCAGGCTTGAAGGGTCGCGCCAGGTCACTAGACCATCCAGCGATTATCTGGCGATTAACGACTCAGGCGACCTGGGCCAGTTTGGCGTTGGCCTGGTTCAGGCCTTTCTCCTGGAAGTCGCCGCCCAGGTTCATGCCTTCGGCGTGAATGAACGTGACGTCGTGGATGCCGATGAAGCCCATGACCTGACGCAGGTAGGGTTCCTGGTGATCCGCGGTGCTGCCGGCGTAGATCCCGCCGCGAGCGGTCAGCACGTAGGCACGCTTGCCGCTGAGCAAGCCTTGCGGGCCGGTCTCGGTGTATTTGAAAGTCACGCCGGCACGCAGCACGTGGTCAAGCCAGGCTTTCAGGGTGCTCGGAATCGCGAAGTTGTACATGGGCGCTGCCATCACCAGCACGTCGGCGGCCAGCAGTTCGTCGGTCAATTGGTTGGAGCGTTCCAGCGAGGCCTGTTCGATCTCGTTGCGTTGATCGACAGGTTTCATCCAGCCGCCCAGCAGGTTGATGTCCAGGTGCGGCACCGGGTTGACGGCCAGGTCACGGACGGTGATCTGGTCGGCCGGGTGTGCGGCTTTCCACTGGCTGATGAAGGTCTGGGTCAGCTGGCGGGAAACCGAGTCTTGCTGACGGGCGCTGCTTTCGATGATCAGAACGCGGGACATGGGATGTAGCCTCCATCTGAGAATGCTGTAGGTCGATGGAGTGAAGGTTAAACAGAGTCATATCGATGAAAAAGCGCAAATAACTGCTATAAAGCATCGATAAATTCGTTTATAAGCGAAGCATGCCCAGGCGACATGCTCCGCTTGAGGTCATTTCGGGGTGCAAGTCAGGTCGATACGAAGCTTGATGATGGTGCGGGTGAACTTGGCCGTGGCGTTTTTGTGTTTGCCGGCGGGTACGTCGATCTTGCGGGTGCGTGGCGCTTCCGGGCCGTTATTGAAAACCACTTTGCAAGTGACGTCGGTGTCGCCGTAATTGTTGACCTGAATGGAACCGATGTCAGCGTCCGTGTCGTAGGCGTTGTAGTCGACCTTCAAACCGTTGAGCTGTTTATTGACATCGATCGGATAGGCAAACGCAGTCAGAGGCAACATCGCCAACACCGCACACCCCGCCATCACACAACAGATTTTTTTCATTCGGCAGTCTCCAATAAGAACTGCCAGCTTAGGACAAGAGGAGCTCAACATGAAAGCGCCCCGCGTGACCCTTGATCAATGGCGAACGTTGCAGGCCGTGGTCGATCACGGCGGTTTCGCCCAGGCCGCCGAAGTGCTGCACCGTTCGCAATCGTCGGTCAGCTATACCGTAGCGCGCATGCAGGACCAACTCGGCGTACCGCTGTTGCGCATCGATGGCCGCAAAGCGGTGCTCACCGAGGCCGGCGGCGTGCTGCTGCGCCGCTCCCGGCAACTGGTGAAACAGGCCAGCCAACTTGAAGACCTGGCCCACCACATGGAACAAGGCTGGGAAGCGGAGGTAAGGCTGGTGGTCGACGCCGCGTACCCGAGCGCCCGCCTCGTCCGCGCCTTGACCGCGTTCATGCCGCAAAGTCGCGGTTGCCGGGTGCGGCTGCGTGAAGAAGTGTTATCGGGGGTGGAAGAAGTATTGCTCGAAGGCGTGGCTGATCTGGCCATTACCAGTTTCAGTATTCCCGGCTACCTGGGCGCGGAGCTGAGCGATGTCGAATTCATCGCGGTCGCCCACCCCGAACATGCCCTGCATCGTCTGAATCGCGAGCTGAGCTTCCAGGACCTGGAAAGCCAGATGCAAGTGGTGATCCGCGACTCCGGCCGTCAGCAACCGCGAGATGTCGGCTGGCTCGGTGCCGAACAGCGCTGGACCGTTGGCAGCCTGGCCACTGCCGCGACCTTCGTCAGCAGCGGTCTGGGCTTCGCCTGGCTACCCCGGCACATGATCGAGCGCGAACTCAAGGAAGGCACGCTCAAAGTGCTACCGTTGGATCAGGGCGGAAGCCGCAACCCGAGTTTCTATCTGTATTCGAACAAGGACAAACCCTTGGGCCCGGCCACGCAGATTCTCATCGAACTGCTGCGCACCTTTGACACCGCGCCGCTGGATGCGCCCTTCGCCGCGCCCGAACAAGCCTGACACGGAGTGTACCCATGGCCTATTTCGAACATGAAGGTTGCAACCTGCACTATGAGGAATATGGCCACGGCACTCCGTTGCTGCTGGTTCACGGGTTGGGCTCCAGCACCCAGGACTGGGAAATGCAGATCCCGGCGCTCGCCGCCCACCATCGGGTGATCGTGCCGGATGTGCGCGGCCACGGGCGCTCCGACAAACCCCGCGAGCGCTACAGCATCGCCGGGTTCAGCGCCGACCTGATCGCGCTGATCGAACACTTGAACCTTGGCCCTGCACATCTTGTGGGGCTTTCGATGGGTGGCATGATCGCTTTTCAACTGGCGGTGGACCAGCCGCAACTGCTCAAGAGCCTGTGCATCGTCAACAGCGCGCCCGAGGTCAAACGGCGCAGCCGCAACGATTATTGGCAGTGGTTCAAACGCTGGAGCCTGATGCGCGTGCTGAGCATGGGCACCATCGGCAAGGCCCTGGGCGCCAAACTGTTTCCCAAGCCGGAACAAGCTTCGTTACGACAAAAAATAGCGGCGCGCTGGGCAAAAAACGACAAACATGCTTATCTCGCCAGCTTCGATGCCATCGTTGGCTGGGGGGTTCAGGAACGACTTTCCAGGGTTTCGTGTCCAACCCTCGTCGTCAGCGCCGACCGTGACTACACCCCGGTCGCGCTGAAAGAAACCTATGTAAAACTGCTGCCCGATGCGCGGCTGGTGGTGATCGCCGATTCGCGCCACGCCACCCCGCTGGATCAACCCGAACGCTTCAACCAAACGCTGCTCGAGTTTCTCACCGCAGTCGACACCACCACTCAGGATCACTGACCCATGCTGAAAAAAATCGCCCTCGTCGCCGGCTCCGTTCTGTTTGCCGCCAACCTGATGGCCGCCACGCCGGCCAAGGCACCGCACGTGCTGCTGGAGACCACCAACGGCCAGATCGAAATCGAACTGGACCCGGTCAAGGCGCCGATCAGTACCAAGAACTTCCTTGAGTACGTCGACAGTGGCTTCTACAACAACACGATCTTCCACCGTGTGATCCCGGGCTTCATGGCTCAGGGCGGTGGTTTCACTGCACAGATGCAACAGAAGGAAACCAAGGCACCGATCAAAAACGAAGCCAGCAACGGCCTGCATAACGTGCGTGGCACACTGTCGATGGCGCGTACTTCGAACCCGGATTCGGCCACCAGCCAGTTCTTCATCAACGTGGCCGACAACGCCTTCCTCGATCCGGGTCGCGACGCCGGTTACGCCGTCTTCGCCAAAGTGGTCAAGGGCATGGACGTGGTGGACATCATCGTCAACTCTCAGACCACCACCAAACAAGGCATGCAGAACGTGCCTGTCGACCCGGTGCTGATCAAGTCGGCCAAGCGCATCGACTGAGTACACCGGCAGTCTTGAGCGGTGGCCGGTCGATATCCGGCGCCGCTCATATCGTTTAAAGGAGAGCCCGTACACGGGCGGAGAACCGATGCTTTATCGCCGTTTCGAAAAACTGATCGACATTTTCCGCGACGCCCCGACGGCGGCTCCACCGAGTCGGGTTCTCTCCTTCTATACCTACTACCTCAAGCAGGTCTGGCCAATCTTCGCCGTTTTGTTGGTCGTCGGCCTGTTCGGCGCGTTGATCGAAGTGGCGCTGTTCAGCTACCTGAGTCGCATCATCGACCTGACCCAGAGCACATCCAACGTTGACTTCTTCAAGGTCCACGGCGTGGAATTGGCCTGGATGGCAGCGGTGGCGCTGATTCTGCGCCCCTTGTTCCTCGCCCTGCATGACATGCTGGTGCACCAGACCTTGAGTCCCGGCATGACCAGCCTGATCCGCTGGCAGAACCACAGTTACGTGCTCAAACAGAGCCTGAATTTCTTCCAGAACGACTTCGCCGGGCGCATCGCCCAACGCATCATGCAAACCGGCAACTCCCTGCGCGACTCTGCCGTGCAAGCGGTGGATGCGCTGTGGCACGTGCTGATCTATGCGATCAGCTCGCTGGTGCTGTTCGCCGAAGCCGACTGGCGACTGATGATCCCGCTGCTGATCTGGATCGCCGCCTACATCGGCGCGCTCTACTACTTCGTGCCGCGGGTGAAAGAGCGTTCGGTGGTGTCCTCCGATGCGCGCTCCAAACTCATGGGGCGGATCGTCGACGGCTACACCAACATCACTACCCTCAAGCTGTTCGCCCACACCAACTTCGAACAGCAGTACGCCCGCGAAGCCATTGCGGAACAGACCGAAAAAGCCCAACTGGCCGGCCGTGTGGTCACCAGCATGGACGTGGTCATCACCAGCATGAACGGCCTCTTGATCGTCGGCACCACCGGGCTGGCCCTGTGGCTGTGGACGCAGTCACTGATCAGCGTGGGCGCGATTGCCTTGGCCACCGGGCTGGTGATCCGCATCGTCAACATGTCCGGCTGGATCATGTGGGTGGTCAACGGCATTTTCGAAAACATCGGCATGGTCCAGGACGGTTTGCAGACCATCGCCCAACCGGTCAGCGTCACCGACCGCGAACAGGCAAAACCCTTGGCAGTGGCCCGTGGCGAGGTGCGTTTCGAACACGTCGATTTCCACTACGGCAAGAAGAGCGGGATCATCGGCGGCCTCAACCTGACCATTAAGCCCGGCGAAAAAATCGGCCTGATCGGCCCCTCCGGCGCCGGCAAATCGACGTTGGTCAACCTGCTGCTGCGCCTGTATGACGTGCAGGGCGGGCGGATCCTCATCGACGGCCAGAACATCGCCGAAGTCGGGCAAGAAAGCCTGCGCGAACGCATCGGCATGATCACCCAGGACACCTCACTGCTGCACCGCTCGATCCGCGACAATTTGCTGTATGGCAAACCCGACGCCACCGACGCCGAACTCTGGGAAGCGGTGCGCAAGGCCCGTGCCGACGAGTTCATCCCGCTGCTGTCGGACTCCGAAGGCCGCACCGGTTTCGATGCCCATGTCGGTGAGCGCGGGGTGAAACTCTCCGGTGGCCAGCGTCAGCGGATTGCCATCGCCCGGGTGCTGCTCAAGGACGCGCCGATCCTGATCATGGACGAAGCGACCTCGGCACTGGACTCGGAAGTCGAAGCAGCAATCCAGGAAAGCCTCGAAACCCTGATGCAGGGCAAAACCGTGATCGCCATCGCTCACCGTCTCTCGACCATTGCCCGGATGGACCGGTTGGTGGTGCTGGAAAACGGCAAGATCGCCGAAACCGGCAGCCACGCCGAACTGCTGGCCCATGGCGGTTTGTATGCACGGTTATGGCAACACCAGACCGGCGGGTTTGTCGGGATCGATTGAGCCACGATCTTGGCGCCATCAGCCATACAGAAGAACACCAGAAACCGCCAGAGCCCGCTAACCACGGGCTCTGGCGGTTTTTTTATGGTCACTGGAATTCCGTAAAAATCCTGCTGTACTCAGCCAAGGTACTGGAGGTTCCGTAGTCCATCTGCTGGATGCACAACGACAGTGTTATCTCGATAGGGAAACTCGCTATGTCTTTGTTCAAACGTTCGGCTACAGAATTGGTAGGTACGTTCTGGCTGGTATTGGGAGGGTGCGGCAGTGCGGTCCTGGCGGCAGCGTTTCCAAACGTGGGGATCGGTTTACTGGGGGTGTCCCTGGCATTCGGTTTGACGGTACTGACGATGGCCTTCGCCATCGGCCACATCTCGGGTTGTCATCTCAACCCTGCGGTTTCAGTCGGACTGGTCGTCGGCGGACGCTTCCCAGCCAAAGAACTGCCCGCCTACATCATCGCCCAGGTGATTGGCGGGATCATCGCAGCGGCCTTGCTGTACTTCATCGCCAGTGGCAAACCCGGCTTCGAACTGGCCAGCGGCCTGGCGTCCAATGGCTATGGTGAACACTCGCCAGGCGGCTACTCGATGGCGGCGGGGTTTGTCAGTGAACTGGTGATGACCGCCATGTTCATCCTGATCATTCTCGGCGCCACCGATAAACGCGCCCCGGCCGGGCTGGCGCCCATCGCCATCGGCCTGGCGCTGACCCTGATCCATCTGATCTCGATTCCGGTCACCAACACCTCGGTCAACCCGGCCCGCAGTACGGGTCCGGCGCTGATTGTCGGTGGTTGGGCGATTCAACAACTGTGGCTGTTCTGGCTGGCGCCGATTCTGGGGGCGGTCATCGGTGGTGTGATGTACCGCTGGCTGGGCAAAGAAGACAGTTAATCTGCGCGACTGAGCCTGCAATCAACGGCGAAGATCAGCCTTGTCGATAAGGCAAGGCGGTCTTCGCCTCTTCTGCATACCCCAGCACCCCGACGCGTTCGCGTTCGAGGAAGTCTTTCACCGCCGACTTCAAGCCCGGATGGCGCAGGTAATGCCAGGAATGGGTGATCACCGGTTCAAAGCCACGAATCAGTTTGTGTTCGCCCTGGGCGCCGGCGTCGAAACGCTGAAAGCCGTTGGCAATGGCGTAATCCATACCCTGATAGAAACAGGTCTCGAAGTGCAGGCGATCGAACTCCGCCAGGCAACCCCAGTAACGGCCATAAAAGCTGTCGCCGCCGACCAGGCTGAAGGCCATGGCCACCGGCCGTGAACCTTGTTTGGCCAGCACCACGCGAATCGACTCTGGCATGCGCTCGGCCAGCAGACTGAAAAATTCCCGCGTCAGGTAAGGCGTCTGCCGACGCACCGCGTAGGTATTGGCGTAGCAGGCGTACACAAAGTCCCACTGCGCCTGGGTCAGCTGCCGGCCTTCCAGCCATTCGAAGTCGATGCCCTGCCCCGCCACTTGCTCACGCTCCTTGCGCATTTGCTTGCGCTTACGCGAACTGAGGGCGTCGAGGAAGTCCTGAAAATCCCGATAACCACGATTCTGCCAGTGGTACTGACAGCCAATGCGCTGCAACCAGCCTGGCTGTTCGGCCAATGCAGCGTCGGTGAACGGATCGGTGAAATTGATGTGGGCGCTGGAAAGTTTTTCTATCTCCAGATAACCCGGCAGGCTCTGCAAGAGTTCGAAACCGTCCTCGATCGTCGCAGCCAGCAATCGCGGCCCGCTGACCGGACTGAACGGCACCGCCGTCAACAGTTTGGGGTAGTAGTCGATGCCCGCACGCTCACAGGCATCGGCCCAGGCATGGTCGAACACGTATTCGCCGTAGGAGTGCCATTTGCGGTAACTGGGCAGCGCGGCGATCAGGCGCTCGCCTTCGACATGCAGCAGATGCTCGGGCTGCCAGCCGGAATGCGGGCCCAGGCTGCCGCTGTCTTCCAGTGAACCGAGGAACGCGTGGCGCAGAAACGGCTGATTCTCCGGCACCAGGGCATCCCAGGTACGGGCTGCGATTTGCGACAGTGTATGCAGACGTTGCAGCGGCATTTTCCTCTCCACATCTTGGCGTGACAGCTCCGCGAGTATCGCCGATCGCAGGGCGATCCACACGCGTCAATCCGATACAAGGCTCTGAATCGGGCATTTCGGAAACGTTTGTATCGTCATCGACCTGCCATCACTTCGCCACTGACCTGTCATAAACCATCGCGATACTGGCGCCTGTTTTTAGAGCGTCGGGTTCTACCCGGCCACTGTTTTCCGACCTTCAACTGTCGGTTGTGTCCAGGATGGTTCAGCCATCCCTCTCATCTTCGGAGATTGCTATGCGTCTTGCTTCCACGAAAACTGCGGCGGCCTTGTGTGGTGGCCTGCTGCTGGCCATGAGTGTTCCGGCCAGTGCCGCAGTCGACGCCAAACTGCTCGACATGCTCAAGGCTAACGGTTCTATTTCCCAGGCGCAGTACGTTGAACTGCAAACCGAACTGGCCAAGGATCAGAAGGCCCAGCAAATCGCGCAGCAGGCGCAGCAAGAGACCAACGAACAGATAGCGGTCGCCGCGAAGAAAGCCAACGAGTTGAGCGCCTTCGACCAGAAGCTGGCCTGGGCCGCCAAGACCCAGTTCAAGGGCGACGTTCGCGTACGCCAGGAAACGGTCAAGATCGACGGCGAACCCAACAACGGTGGCCGTGACAAGGATCGTCAACGCATCCGCGCCCGTCTGGGTGCCTACAGCGAAATCAACCCGCAAGTGGACACCGGCATCCGCATTGCCACCGGCGGCGGTGACGATGCTCGCTCGACCAACCAGGACATGGACAACTACTTCGACAAGAAGCAGATCTGGCTGGATCTGGGCTACATCGACTACCACCCGGACGCCATCAAAAACCTGCATGTGATCGGCGGCAAGATGCTGCAACCGTGGGTCAGCATGGGTGATGTGATCTGGGACAGTGATATCAATCCGGAAGGTCTGGCAGTGACCTACAAATACCCGCTGGGCAGCAGTGCCGAACTGTTCGGTAGCCTGGGCAACTACAACCTCAAGGACAACGTCGACGGCGAAGGCGTGCAATTTCGTCACGACCTGCGTCTGACCGCCGGCCAGTTGGGCAGCCGTTTCGCCATCACCGACAACCTGAAACTGACCGTCGGCGGCAGCGTCTATGCCTACCAGAACGACGAAGACAGCCGTTGCACCGGCACCTCCACACCGTGCGCCCTGGCCGTCAACGGCAACTCGGCCAACAACGAGTTCCGCCTGTACGAAGGCTTCAGCCAGATCGATATCGGCGGCCTGCCGATGCCGCTGTCGTTCTACGGCCAATACGTGAAGAACAACGATGCCGTGACCGATCAGGACACTGCCTGGCTGGTCGGTGCCAAGTCGAAAGTCTTCGGTTTCAACCTCGACTACAACTACCGCGACGTGCAGCGTAACGCCGTGGTCGGCGCCTTCACCGACTCGGACTTCGCCAACGGCACCACCGGTTCTCGCGGTCACAAGTTCAAAGTCGGTTACGACATCGACAAGAACTTCGCCCTCGGTGCCACTTACTTCCTGACTAAAGCCGACTTCTCCAGCCGTACCCAGCGTGATGCCAACACCAACACGCTGCAACTGGACGCGGAAGCGAAGTTCTAAGCTGCGAAGCCACACACTTCAAACGATGCGGTTTACATACGGTCGTGTCGTTTGAAGAGGTTCAACAGTCTGGCGCGGGGCAACGATCCCCATCATCCGTTCGTTTCACCCGCGCCGGCCTGTGCTTTCCTTCAGGAACGATCTTTACGCCGCTGCGCCGCCAGCCGCTCGGCCAGCGCCTCCACATCCTCGACCGGCTTCTGCGGCATCACCCGCAAGGTCGCCTGCATCAACCGCATCTGCCGAATGAATCGCCGACAATTGGGGCAAAACATCAAGTGATGCCGCATCATCAGACGCTCGCGAAAACTCAACTGGCCATCGAGATAATCACTGGAGCGCGCCACTTGTTCCTTACAGGTCAGCATTCGCCGGTTTCCTCAAAATGTTCTACGGTCGCAAAGACCTTCAACCGTGCCCGATGCAGCAGCACACGAACATTGGAGAGCGAGATTTCCAGAAGATTACAGATCTCCTCCAACTCCAGCCCCTGTCGCTCGCGCAACAGTAAAACACTGCTTTGCAGTTCCGACAGGCTGAGCAGCGTGTGCTCCAGGCATTCGCGCAGTTCGTTTTCAGTCAACAGCGCCTCTGGCGTGTCCTGATGCCAGGCAAACGGCGCCACCAGCCAATGACCATCGCTCGATGAAAAACGATCATCATCGATCGTGCCATGGGGCGACGGTAGGTCATCGAGCAACACTTCCCGGCGATTTTGCTTGTAGCGGCTCTTGGCCGAGTTGGCGGTGATAGTCAGCAGCCAGGTCTTGAGGCTCGAACGCCCCTCGAATCCGCTCAGGTTACGCACAACCGATAGCCAGGCATCCTGAACGATTTCGTCGGCATGCCGGTTGCCCACAATAGCGTAGGCCACCGCACGCATGGCGCTCTGATAAGTGCTGACCAACTCTTTGAAAGCCTTTTGTTCACCTGCCAGCAAGCGCTCAAGCAGTTGCGCGTCGTCAGCCGCCATTAACAACCCCCTTGTTCTGACCTCGAAAATGAAAACAGCAGGACTTCGCCTGTAGGCATCGTCCTGCTGGAATTTCCGAAAATTACAGCCTTCCGACTATTTCGAATGTAGGAAAAGTCATCACAAGCCAGAGGAAAGAACAACAACCCCTTCGATCAACGTTTGCGCAATATCACGCTGCCAATCGAATAACCGGCGCCGAACGAACTGAGCACAGCCAGCGAACCGCTGACCAGATCGTCCTGATTCTTGTGGAACGAAATCACCGAACCGGCGGAGCTGGTGTTGGCGTAGGTGTCGAGAATCACCGGGGCTTCTGCTTCAGTGGCTTCGCGGCCCAGCAGCTTCTTGACGATCAGGTGGTTCATGCTGAGGTTGGCCTGGTGCAGCCAGAAACGCTTCACGTCACTGACGTTGAGCTGGTTTTCTTCCAGGTGCGTGGCGATCAGCTCGGCAACCATCGGGCAGACATCGCGGAACACCTTGCGGCCTTCCTGGACGAACAGCTTGTCGGGGGCACCGATGCCCTCTTCCGCGGCGCGGTTGAGAAAGCCGAAGTTGTTGCGGATGTTGTTGGAGAACTTGGTCAGCAGTTTGGTGCTGACCACGTCGAACTGGTACTTGGAGGTCGCCAGATCGGCGCGCTCGATGATCACCGCAGTGGCGGCGTCGCCGAAGATGAAGTGGCTGTCGCGGTCACGGAAATTCAGGTGACCGGTGCAGACTTCCGGGTTGACCATCAGGATCGCCCGGGCCTGGCCCAGTTGCACACTGTTGGCGGCGGCCTGGATACCGAAGGTTGCCGAGGAGCACGCCACGTTCATGTCGTAACCGAAACCCTGGATACCCAGCGCTTCCTGAACTTCGATGGCGATGGCCGGGTAGGCGCGTTGCAGGTTGGAGCAGGCGACGATTACACCGTCGATGTCAGCGGCGGTCTTGCCGGCACGCTGCAAGGCTTGCTCGGCCGCGCCAATGGCCATCTGGCACAGCACCGACCACTCGTCGTTGGAGCGCTCGGGCAAGCGTGGCGTCATGCGTTGCGGGTCGAGGATACCCTCTTTGTCCATGACAAAGCGGCTTTTGATGCCGGAGGCTTTTTCGATAAACGCTGCGCTGGATTCGGTCAATGCCTGGATTTCGCCGCGCTCAATGGCCTCGGCGTTGTCGGCGTTGAACTGCGCGACGTAAGCGTTGAAAGACTGCACCAGCTCTTCGTTGGAGATGCTGTTGGCCGGGGTGTACAAGCCGGTGCCGCTGATGACGACGTTATGCATGGTCGTTTCTCTAATCCGTTCAGGCAGAAAGCGCTGGCACCGACGTACCAACACACAAAGGGTCTATTCCAGGTTCCGGACGCAAACCTGGCATCGCTTTATTCCGATCCGCCTGGGCCCGTGGAGGCTGAAAACCGCGGGGCCGGCGTTTATAGGCGCGAAGTTTGCCATAAACGCTGGCTTTTGGCGCCTTTTGCTGAGTCGAACTCATACCCGCTCCCACAGGGTTCAGGGCTCGACTTGTGTCCATTGCTTGCTCAAGCGCTTGTCGGAGATCGGCACCTTGGTTCCCAATTGCTGTGCGAACAGCGAAACCCGGTATTCCTCCAGCCACCAGCGATAAAGCTCCAGCTGCGGATCGCGCTTGCCTTCCTGGGCGTGTTTGTTGGCTCGGGTCTGGTATTGGGTCCAGAGGCCAGACAATTCTCCACTCCAGACCCGGTCCTTCTGCACCTGAGCACCGAGTTTCTCGAAACGCTGCTCGACTGCTTTCAGGTAACGCGGCAGTTCCTTGAGCCACGGCATCGGCGTTTCCCGCACGAACCCCGGGTACACCAGATGGCTGAGCTGCTGCTTGATGTCGTTCAAGGCCACGGCTTGCGCCAGGTCGATCTTGCCCTTGAAGCGTTTTTGCAGGCCGTGCCAGTGCTTGAGAATCTCCAGGGTCAGCCTGGCCAGACGCTCGGCGTGCTCGGTCCAGGCACCGCGTTTACGTTCGGCCAGGGACGCCAGTGCGGCACCATCGCGTGGCAACGGGTCTTCGCCGTCGAGGATGCAACTGTCCAGACTGGCCAGCAGAATGTCTTCCACCAGGCTGTCGATGCGCCCCAGCTCGCGGTACATCAGGCCCAACTCGGTCAGCCCCGGCAACTTGCCGCGCAAGAACTTCGCCGGCTCCGCCAGTTGTTGCATCAGCAAGCGCTGCAAGGCCCGGCGATGCTGGAACTCGGCTTCGGCCGGGGTCGAGAAACGTCCTTCCTTGACCGTCCCGGCCTCTTCCACCAGCGCCGGATACACCGTCATCGACAGTCCGGCGATCTTCTGCTGGGTTTTCTCGGCGACGGCGGCAAAGACTTTCGCCTCCACCGGTTGCTGGCTTTTCGCGGTTTGCGGCACGGCCAAGGCGGCCTGGCTGGCCTCGGCAAAGCGTGCGGTCAACTCCGCCAGATCACGCCCTTCGCCAAGGAACTTGCCCTGGCCGTCGACGATTTCCAGGTTCATCCGCAAATGGCTTTCGACCTGCTGCGACGCTTCGGCCCAGGCCTCATCGCTGACCCGTGCGCCGGTCATGCGCAATAACTCGCGACCCAGCGCCAGAGGCAATGAGCCCTCGCCGAAAGTCATGCGCTGCATCGCGGCTTTGACGAAATCCGGCACCGGCACGAAATTCTTGCGCAGGGCCTTGGGCAGGTTGCGCACCAGCGCAATGCACTTGGCCTCGATCACGCCTGGCACCAGCCATTCCAGGCGTTCCGGCGGCAGCATCGGCAACAGCGGTGCGGGCACGCGCAAGGTCACGCCGTCACGCGGATGGTTGGGCTCGAAGTGATAACTCAGCGCCAGTTCCAGGTCGCCGATGTGCAGGGTGTCGGGGTAATGCGCGGCGGTGACTTCACTGGCTTCGCGGGCCAGCACGTCTTCTTCGCGCATGATCAGCAGCTGCGGGTCTTTCTGGCTGTTGATCCGGTACCAACTGTCGAAGGTCGCGGTCTGATGGATCTCCGCCGGCAGGCGCGCATCGTAGAAGGCGAACAGGGTTTCTTCATCGGCCAGAATGTCTCGGCGACGCGCCTTGGCTTCCAGTTCGTCGAGCTGTTCCAGCAGTTGCTTGTTGGCCGTCAGGCACTTGGCTTTGGATTGAATCTCGCCACGCACCAAGGCTTCGCGAATAAACAATTCGCGGGACACCACCGGGTCGACCGGGCCGTAATGCACCGGCCGGCGTCCGACTACGATCAGCCCGAACAGGGTGATTTGCTCGAAGGCCACGACCTGCCCACGCCTCTTCTCCCAATGGGGTTCGAAGTGATTTTTCTTGATCAGGTGCCCGGCCAGCGGCTCGATCCAGTCGGCGTCGATCTTGGCGACCATCCGCGCGTAAAGCTTGGTGGTCTCCACCAGTTCGGCGGTCATCAGCCATTGCGGGCGTTTCTTGCCCAGTCCCGACGACGGGTGAATCCAGAAGCGTCGCTGACGGGCGCCGAGGTAATCGCCGTCTTCGGTTTTCTGGCCGATCTGGCTGAGCAAACCCGACAGCACGGCTTTGTGCAGCTTCGGGTAATCCGCCGGCTCTTTGTTGAGGCTCAGCTGCATGTCGCGGCAGATCAGGCTCAACTGGCGATGGGAATCGCGCCACTCGCGCAGGCGCAGGTAATTGAGGAAGTTCTTGCGGCACCAGTTACGCAGCGGACTGGCCGTCAGGGCCTGGCGCTGTTCTTCAAAACCCCGCCACAGATTGACCAGCCCGGCGAAATCCGAGTCCACGTCTTTCCACTGGGCGTGGGCCTGATCGGCGGCTTGCTGACGCTCCGGCGGACGCTCGCGCGGGTCCTGGATCGACATGGCGCTGGCGACAATCAGCACTTCCTGCAAGCTGCCGAGTTTGGCCGCTTCCAGCAGCATGCGGCCCATACGCGGGTCCACCGGCAGCCGCGCCAGTTGCCGGCCGAGCGGGGTCAGCTGGCTGTTACGATCCACCGCCGAGAGTTCTTGCAGCAGGTTGAAACCGTCGCTGATGGCCTTGCCATCCGGCGGTTCGATAAACGGGAAATCAGTGATCTCGCCGAGGCGCAGATGGAGCATCTGCAAAATCACCGCCGCGAGGTTGGTCCGCAGGATTTCCGGGTCGGTGAATTCCGGCCGGCCGATGAAATCTTCTTCGCTGTACAAGCGCACGCAAATACCCGGCTCGACCCGCCCGCAGCGACCTTTACGCTGGTTGGCACTGGCCTGGGAAATCGCTTCGATCGGCAAACGCTGGACCTTGGCGCGGTAGCTGTAACGACTGATGCGCGCGGTGCCGCTGTCGATCACGTAACGAATGCCCGGCACCGTCAGAGAGGTTTCCGCAACGTTGGTCGCCAGAACCACTCGACGCCCCGGATGCGACTGGAAAATCCGCTGCTGTTCGGCCGGCGACAACCGCGCATACAACGGCAGAATCTCGGTGTGCTTGAGCTGTGCCTTGCGCAGCATGTCCGCCGCGTCGCGAATCTCGCGCTCGCCGGGCAGGAACACCAGCACGTCGCCGGGGCTCTTGCGCTCACTGCGTTCGAACGCGGCGATTTCGTCGAGGGTGGCTAGGATCGCCTGATCCACGGTCAGGTCATCCTCGACACGGTTGCCCTCCTCGTCCTGCTCCAGGGTCAGCGGGCGATACCAGGTTTCCACCGGGAAGGTGCGACCGGAGACCTCGACAATCGGCGCGTCATCGAAGTGTTTGGAGAAACGCTCCAGGTCGATGGTGGCCGAGGTGATGATGACTTTCAGGTCCGGACGACGGGGCAGCAGGGTTTTCAGGTAACCGAGCAGGAAATCGATGTTCAGGCTGCGTTCGTGGGCTTCGTCGACGATGATCGTGTCGTAGCGCTCGAGGTAGCGGTCGTTCTGGGTTTCCGCCAGCAGGATGCCGTCGGTCATCAGTTTGATCAGGGTGTTGGCATCGCTCTGGTCCTCGAACCGCACCTGATAGCCCACCAGCGCACCCAACGGTGTCGCCAACTCTTCAGCGACCCGGCTCGCCACGCTGCGGGCGGCGATTCGACGCGGCTGGGTATGGCCGATCAGGCCGTGCTGGCCGCGGCCGATTTCCAGGCAGATCTTCGGCAACTGGGTGGTTTTACCCGAACCGGTTTCGCCGGCAATGATCAGCACCTGATGTTTGAGCAACGCCGCTTTGATTTCGTCGCGCTTGGCGGCGATCGGCAGGCTGTCGTCGTAGCGAATCACCGGCAGGCTGGCGCGCCGCGCCAACACCTGATCACAGGACGCCTGTGTGCGCGTCACCCACTGGGCCAGCTTGGCCTCGTCAGGTTTCTTGCGCAGCTCAAGCAACTGCCGCCGCAGCCGGTGGCGGTCGGCGAGCATGGCGTGATCGAGGTTTTTCAGCAGTTTGTCGATGGAAGGCGATTCGTCAGTCATCAGGTACGCAAAAGTCGTCTAGTGGCGCAGGAGGCGGATTGTCGCAGATTTGGGCACATGTCGACGAATGCAACCTGCTTTTGTGGCGAGGGGGCTTGCCCCCGTTCGGCTGCGAAGCAGCCGTAACCTGGCACTCGCGGTTTTTCTGAATCACCGCGCTGGCTGTTTTTTGGGGCGGCTTCGCCACCCAACGGGGGCAAGCCCCCTCGCCACAGTGTGTTCACTCAGGCGGTCTATTCGTTATCCAGGCCCTTGCGCCGATACGGAAACACATCAATCACCTTCCCCGCCCGAATCGCTTCCTGCAGCCCCTTCCAGTAATCGGCGTTGTACAGCTCGCCGTGCAACTGATCGAACAACTTTCGCTGCCCGGAATCGGCAAACAGGAACGGTGGAAACTCCTCGGGGAACACGTCCAGTGGCCCGATCGAGTACCACGGTTCGGAGGCCATTTCGTCTTCCGGCGTGCGCGGTTGCGGGATGTGGCGGAAGTTGGCTTCGGTCAGGAAGCAAATTTCGTCGTAGTCATAGAACACCACGCGACCGTGACGGGTGACGCCAAAGTTTTTCAGCAGCATGTCGCCGGGGAATATGTTCGCCGCCGCCAGTTGCTTGATCGCCAGGCCATAATCTTCCAGCGCCTCGCGCACCTGCGCCTCGTTGGCGTGTTCCAGATAAAGGTTCAACGGTGTCATCCGGCGTTCGGTCCAGCAGTGACGGATCAGCACCGTATCGCCCTCCACCGACACCGTGGACGGCGCCACTTCAAGCAACTCCTCCAGGCATGCCGGCTCGAACTTGCTCAACGGGAAACGGAAGTCGGCGAACTCCTGCGTGTCGGCCATGCGACCGACCCGGTCGACGCTTTTTACCAGGCGATACTTTTCGATCACCGTGGCACGGTCGACGTTTTTCGAGGGTGAGAAGCGGTCCTTGATGATTTTGAATACGGTGTTGAAGCCCGGCAGCGTAAACACGCTCATGACCATCCCGCGCACGCCGGGGGCCATGATGAACTGGTCGTCGGTGTTGGCCAGGTGATTGATCAGCGCCCGGTAGAACTCGGACTTGCCATGCTTGTAGAAGCCGATCGAGGTGTACAGCTCGGCGATGTGTTTGCCTGGCAGGATGCGTTTGAGAAAGCCGATGAACTCCGCCGGTACCGGCACATCGACCATGAAGTACGAACGGGTGAAGGAGAAGATGATCGACACCTCCGCCTCGTCGGTGATCAGTGCATCGATCTGGATGCCCCGCCCTTCGCGGTGCAGCAGCGGAATCACCAGTGGCCATTGATCGTCCTGGGTGAAGATGCGCCCCACCAGATAGGCGCCCTTGTTGCGGTAAAGCACCGAGGAAAACAGCTCGACACTCAGTTCCGGGTCCTTGCAGACCCAGTCCGGCAGGTTCTCGCGCAATTGCACTTCGAGACGGCGCAGGTCGCCGGGCAAATCGGCGTAGTCCTCGCTGAAGCGATAGTCGGTAAAAATACTCGCGAGCATGCCGGACAACTGGCCATGGGGCTTGTAGGTGCGGGTTTGCGCCGCCCGGGCGCGGCGCAAGCTTGGCCGTGTAGTGTGGATGAACATGCAGCCGTCGCTGATCAGGTCGTGGCTGAACAGCCCGCAGAAAATCGAGTTGTACCAGGTCTCGGACAGTTCATCGTCGAAGCGCAGGTCGATCAGGCTGATATAGGCGCTTTTGACCAACGGCCAGCTGCTGACGTCCATCAGCACATCGGCGGCGAACGACTGATGCAGGCGCCCGACCGTTTCGCCGACTTTCTCTTCGTAGAGGTTGATCCGCGCCGCCGACGCGACTTGTGTCGCCTGCCACTGGGCTTGCTCGAAGCGGCCTCGGGCACCGTCGGTGATCTGACGGAAATGCTCGCGGTAATCGTCAAAGCCATCGAGGATCATTCGGGCGATGTCGGCGGCTGGCCATTGCTGCGGCATGGTGAAACCTCTGCGGCTGTTCTTATCGTTGGAGCTTGAGCTTAGTGGCCCCGTGTGACGCAACGCAACCATTGCCTTGTACCCCGACTGGCGCGACACTTGCGCGCCAATCAAGGAAGGAAAGTGCTGTGAACCCCGTCGATATCCTGCGTTTGTTGTCACTTGCCGCCATTTGGGGGGCGAGCTTTCTGTTCATGCGCATTATCGCCCCAGTGATTGGCACAATCCCCACTGCCTTTTTCCGTGTATCGATTGCCGCTGTCGGGCTGCTGGTGATCGTCGGGCTGCTGGGTATCAGCTGGGATTTCAAAGGCAAACTCAAGACGGTGATGCTGCTCGGAGTGATCAACTCCGGGGTTCCGGCGACGCTCTATTCCGTGGCCGCGCAAGTGCTGCCGGCCGGCTATTCGGCGATTTTCAACGCCACCACGCCGTTGATGGGCGTGTTGATCGGCGGGTTGTTCTTCAGTGAAAAACTCACCGGAGCGAAGGTCTGCGGGGTGTTTCTCGGACTGTTTGGCGTCGGCATCCTCACCCGTGCAGGTCCGGTGGCGTTCGATATGCAACTGCTGATGGGCGCACTGGCGTGCCTGATGGCTACCACCTGTTATGGCTTTGCCGGCTTCCTCGCCCGCCGCTGGCTCGACCAGGCCGGCGGCCTCGACAGTCGCCTGTCGGCCCTGGGCAGCATGCTCGGCGCCACCTTGTTTTTGCTGCCGCTGTTCGGCTACAGCGTGATCAGCCAGCCACCGGCGAGCTGGGGCGGCTGGAGTGTCTGGTTGTCGTTGCTGGGATTGGGCTTGGGCTGCACCGCGTTTGCCTACATCGTTTACTTCCGTTTGCTCAGCTCGATCGGCCCGGTGAAGTCGATGACCGTGACCTTCATGATTCCACCGTTCGGGGTGTTGTGGGGCGCGCTGTTGCTGGATGAGCCGCTGTCGATGGCGCACCTCTATGGCGGAGTGTTGATTGCGGCGGCGTTGTGGCTGGTGTTGAAGCCAGCCGTGGTGAAGCCGGTTGAGGTGGTTGCCCGATAAAACGCCTTCGCAGGCAAGTCGGATCACTTACAAGGCCCGGAGCTCATGAGCAAGCGCGCATAAAAAAACCGCTCCCAAGGAGCGGTTTTTTCATTCCATGGTCGGCCTCAACCGAACAACCAATACCCCAACAACGTCAACACCACCACCGCCAGCACCGGTCGCAGCACGCGATAGGCTTTGGGGTTGCGGCGCTTCCACTGCTTGACCATACCGCTGAATTTGTCGCTGAAAGTCTTGCTCCAGGCATAAGCCTGGTTAATCCCGCCAACGCGCTCATCGTCAAGGTTCTGCGGCGCAGTAGCACGCCCCAGCCAGCCGCTGATCCAGCGGTTGATGCGGGTCATCAGGCGGTTGCTCAAGGGGCGTTCGATGTCGCAGAACAGGATGACGCGGGTTTGCTCGGTTTCGTTCTTGACCCAGTGCACGTAGGTTTCATCGAACATCACGTCTTCGCCATCACGCCAGGCGTAGACCTGACCGTCGACGAAGATGCGGCAATCGTCGGAGTTCGGCGTCGACAACCCCAGGTGATAACGCAGGGAACCGGCGAACGGGTCACGGTGCGGGTTGAGGTGGCTACCGCCCGGCAACAGGGCAAACATCGCGCCTTTCACATTGGGGATGCGGCTGACCAGCTCGACGGTTTTCGGGCAGAGCAATTCAGCCGATGGCAGCGGTTTGTCGTACCACTTGAGGTAGAAACGCTTCCAGCCCTTCTTGAAGAACGAACCGAAACCGGCGTCGTTGTTCTTTTCGGCGGCGCGAATGTAGCCCTCGTCGAACAGGTGCATGGCTTCGTCGCGGATAACTTCCCAGTTGTCCCTGAGCACGTCGAGCTCCGGGAACTTGCTGCGGTCCAGATAGGGCTTGGACGGCACACCGGAGAACAGGTACATCAAGGCGTTATAGGGCGCGAACAGGGCCGAGTGATTGACGAACTGACGCAGGACCGGCAAACGCGCCTTGCCACGCAAATGCACATAGAGCGTGCTGCCGAGGAACAGCAGCAACACCGACGCCTTCGCGACAAAGGAAAAGCTCATCTACGACTCCTTGAGAATAGGAAACTCCGCACAACGCCTTTTACCCGACGTGGCAGTCGGCCATGATAAACACTACCGGCCTCGGGAAAAACCCGTATTACTCAACATTCAGTGTTAAGGATTGTGCAATAAAGCACTTCTTAACATAGGGTTCCTGAACGGGGGCTGACCTGAATCAACCCCCTGATCGGCTTCAAAACAGCCATAAAATCTTATTGCTGATTTTCCTGTTCGGTAAACAAGTCACTGAACAGCATGCTCGACAGGTAGCGTTCGCCAGAGTCGGGCAGGATCACCACGATGGTTTTGCCCTGCATTTCCGGGGTTTCGGCCAGGCGTACAGCCACCGCCATGGCGGCGCCGCAAGAGATGCCACTCAAAATCCCTTCTTCTTGCATCAGGCGCAGGGCCATCGCCTTGGATTCGTCGTCGCTGACCAATTCCACTCGGTCGACCATCGACAGGTCCAGGTTCTTGGGCACAAAACCAGCGCCGATGCCCTGGATCTTGTGGGGGCTCGGTTTGATCTCTTCCCCGGCGATCGCCTGGGTGATCACCGGGGACACCATTGGCTCCACCGCCACCGAGAGAATCGGTTTGCCCTGGGTATTCTTGATATACCGCGAAACCCCGGTAATGGTTCCACCCGTTCCGACGCCCGCCACCAGCACGTCGACCGCACCGTCGGTGTCGTTCCAGATTTCCGGGCCGGTGGTTTTTTCGTGGATGGCCGGGTTGGCCGGGTTTTCGAACTGCCCCGGCATGAAGTAGGTGGACGGATCACTGGCGAGGATTTCGGCAGCTTTCTCGATCGCGCCTTTCATGCCCTTGGCCGGCTCCGTCAACACCAGTTCGGCGCCAAGGGCCTTGAGCACCTTGCGTCGTTCGATGCTCATGGACGCGGGCATGGTCAACATCAACCGATAACCACGGGCGGCGGCAACGAATGCCAGGCCGATACCGGTATTGCCCGAGGTCGGTTCGATGATGGTCATGCCGGGCTTGAGTTTACCGCTGCTTTCAGCATCCCAGATCATGTTCGCGCCGATTCGGCACTTGACCGAATATCCAGGGTTGCGCCCTTCGATCTTGGCCAGAATGGTGACACCGCGCGGGGCGATACGGTTGATCTGCACCAGCGGCGTATTGCCGATGGAGTGGGCGTTGTCAGCATAGATACGGCTCATGGCTGGGTCCTTATACCGCGTTGAATTAGCCCACCAAGGTATGCCTGTTGCTCGAGGTCGTCCAGTCAATCGAACGTCCGGTTAGCACAGCAGTCAATCGCTTTATACCGCCAGAGATTTGCTGCCATGAAGCGTCGATACAGTTGGCCTCTGTGGACCCTCGCCGGCCTCTTTTTATTGCTGGTTGCCCTGCACATCACCCTGCCCTATCTGGTACGCGACTACCTGAATGAGAAACTGGCGGACATGGGCGATTACCGGGGACAGATTACTGACGTGGACCTGGCCTTGTGGCGTGGCGCCTACAAAATCAACGGGCTGAAAATCGTCAAGGTCGAGGGCAAGGTCCCGGTGCCGTTCGTCAACGCGCCATTGATCGACCTCTCCGTCAGCTGGCACTCGCTCTGGTACGACCACGCCGTGGTGGCCAAGGCGCAGTTCGACAAACCCGAGGTGAACTTCGTCGATGGCGGCGCCAACAAGAAAAACTCCCAGACCGGTCAGGGCACCGACTGGCGGGCACAGTTGGAAAAATTGCTGCCGATTACCCTGAACGAAGTGCGGATCAACGATGGCCGGGTCACCTTTCACAACTTCAATTCAAAACCACCCGTGAACCTGAGCGCTACTCAGGTCAATGCCAACATTTACAACCTGACCAACGTAGTCGACACCAAAGGCAAACGCGATGCCCGTTTCGATGGCAAGGCGCTGTTACCGGGGAATGCACCGCTGGAAACAACGGCAACCTTCGATCCGCTGAGCAATTTCGAAGACTTCGAGTTCCGCCTGCGCGCCAGGGACCTTGAACTCAAACGCCTGAACGACTTCGCGTCGGCCTACGGCAAGTTCGACTTCAATGCCGGCCATGGCGACCTGGTCATCGAGGCCAAAGCCAATAAGGGTCAACTCACCGGATACATCAAGCCACTGTTGCGGGACGTCGAAGTGTTCAATTGGCAACAGGACGTGGAGAACAAAGACAAAGGGATTTTCCGCTCCATTTGGGAAGCGCTCGTCGGCGGCACCCAGAATGTATTGAAGAACCAGGCGAAAAACCAATTCGCCACTCGCGTCGAACTCAAGGGCAACGTGCATCAGCGGAATATCAGCGCGTTCGAGGCGTTTTTGCAGATTTTACGCAACGGTTTCATCCAGGCGTTCAATGCCCAGTACGAACGACCCAAACCGGATGCGGGATGAGTCACGAAGTGACGCCCCATTCAGAGACTGAATAACCCGTCTGCGTTCACAGTCGACCGACCTGCGCGTTATAGTCGAGCCTGACCATTTATTGCGCCCCGCCCTGCCTCGCTCAGGTCGGCGTTACCGTTCGAGGATTAGCAGATGAAGTTCGAAGGCACCCAGGCCTACGTCGCCACCGATGACCTGAAGCTGGCGGTCAACGCCGCTATCACCCTGGAGCGGCCACTGCTGGTCAAGGGTGAGCCAGGCACCGGCAAGACCATGCTCGCCGAGCAACTGGCCGAGTCCTTCGGCGCCAAGTTGATTACCTGGCACATCAAGTCCACCACCAAGGCGCATCAAGGCCTGTACGAGTACGACGCGGTCAGCCGTCTGCGGGATTCGCAACTGGGCGTGGACAAGGTCCACGACGTTCGCAACTACCTGAAAAAGGGCAAGCTCTGGGAGGCGTTCGAGTCCGAAGAGCGGGTGATTCTGCTGATCGACGAAATCGACAAGGCCGACATCGAGTTCCCCAACGACTTGCTGCAAGAACTCGACAGGATGGAGTTCTACGTTTACGAGATCGACGAGACCATCAAGGCCAAGAAACGTCCGATCATCATCATTACCTCCAACAACGAAAAAGAACTGCCGGACGCCTTCCTGCGCCGCTGCTTCTTCCACTACATCGCGTTCCCGGATCGCGTGACGCTGCAGAAGATCGTCGACGTGCACTACCCGGACATCAAGAAAGACCTGGTCAGCGAAGCGCTGGACGTGTTCTTCGACGTGCGCAAGGTGCCGGGCCTGAAGAAGAAGCCCTCGACCTCCGAACTGGTGGACTGGCTGAAACTGCTGATGGCCGACAACATCGGCGAAGCGGTATTGCGCGAACGCGATCCGACCAAGGCCATTCCGCCGCTGGCAGGCGCCCTGGTGAAGAACGAACAGGACGTGCAATTGCTTGAACGTCTGGCGTTCATGAGCCGTCGCGGCACTCGCTAAGTACCAATAAGGGCGATCGCCATGCTGCTCAATCTGTTCAACGAAATGCGCGCAGCCAAGGTGCCGGTCTCGGTGCGTGAGCTGCTGGACCTGATCAACGCGCTGAAACAGCGCGTGACCTTCGCCGACATGGACGAGTTTTATTACTTGTCGCGGGCGATCCTGGTGAAGGACGAACGGCATTTCGACAAGTTCGACCGGGCGTTCGGTGCCTACTTCAATGGTCTGGAAAAACTCGACGATCACCTTCAGGCGTTGATCCCCGAAGACTGGCTGCGCAAGGAATTCGAACGCTCCCTGACCGACGAAGAGCGGGCCGCGATCCAGTCCCTCGGCGGCCTGGACAAGCTGATCGAAGAGTTCAAGAAGCGCCTGGAAGAACAGAAAGAACGCCATGCCGGCGGCAACAAATGGATCGGCACCGGCGGCACCAGCCCGTTCGGTTCCGGCGGTTTCAACCCGGAAGGCATTCGGGTCGGCGATGCCGGTAAGCGTCAGGGCAAAGCGGTGAAAGTCTGGGATCAGCGCGAGTACAAGAACCTCGACGATTCGGTGGAACTGGGCACGCGCAACATCAAGGTCGCCCTGCGTCGCTTGCGTAAATTCGCCCGTCAGGGCGCGGCGGAAGAACTGGACATCGACGGCACCATCGACCACACCGCGCGCGATGCCGGGTTGTTGAACATCCAGATGCGTCCGGAGCGGCGCAACACCGTCAAGTTGCTGCTGCTGTTCGACATCGGCGGCTCGATGGATGCCCACGTGAAGATCTGCGAAGAGCTGTTCTCGGCCTGCAAGACCGAGTTCAAGCATCTGGAGTACTTCTACTTCCACAACTTCATTTATGAATCGGTGTGGAAGAACAACATGCGCCGCACCTCCGAGCGCACCGCCACCCAGGACTTGCTGCACAAGTACGGCGCCGACTACAAAGTGATCTTCATCGGCGACGCCGCCATGGCGCCCTATGAAATCACCCAGGCCGGCGGCAGCGTCGAGCACTGGAACGAAGAAGCCGGTTACGTGTGGATGCAGCGCTTCAAGGAAAAGTACAAGAAGCTCATCTGGATCAACCCGTACCCGAAAGACACCTGGGGCTACACCTCGTCGACCAACATCGTGCGGGATTTGATCGATGATCAAATGTATCCGCTGACGTTGCGGGGGTTGGAGGAAGGGATGCGGTTTCTTTCCAAATAAAGATTGTTGTTGTCTGTGATGCCGCCTTCGCGGGCAAGCCTCGCTCCTACAGGTTTCGGTGTTCGTGCGTCATGCATTGAACCTGTAGGAGCGAGGCTTGCCCGCGAAGCTTTTAACGGTTAACAAACCGGCGCAAATACTCGACTTGTTCGCGATGCGCGACGTCCTGCACCACCGGTTTCAACCGCACCGTCGCCCCCGGCAGACACTGCGCCAGCCGCGCCAACGCCAACGGTGTCAACGCCCCCAACCGCGGATAACCGCCAATGGTCTGCCGGTCATTGAGCAGCACAATCGGCTGCCCATCCGGCGGCACCTGGACCGCCCCCAGCGGGATGCCTTCGGAAATCATCGGCTTGCCCTGATACTGCAATGCCGCTCCCAACAGACGAATGCCCATGCGATCGGCGCGACTGTCGAGGGTCCAGGCGCTGTTGAATGCGTCAAACAGACTCTGCCCGCTGAATTCACCGATTTGCGCACCAAGCACCAGGTCCAGCGGCGTATCGAGGTTGAAATCCGGAACGTGCTCGCGAGGCAGTTCCCGTACCAGCAGCGGCGCCTCGGTGGAGTACTTCAACGACGATCCCTTGGCCAACGCCCGGCCCATGCCGTCGAGGCCGCCGAGTTCCTCACGCACCACAGTCGCAGTGCTGCCCAGCACCTTCGGCGCATCAAACCCGCCTGGTGCCGCGAGGTACGCCCGAGCGCCAAGCAACGGTTGCGTGAATTGCAATCGTTGACCTTTGCCCAGTTTGAAACTGCGCCACGGCGCCAGGGGCTGGCCATCAATCTGCGCCCCAAGATCGGCACCAGCCAATGCCAGCAAGCAATCGTCCTCGGCCACCACACTGAACCCGCCGAGGGTGATTTCGATCACCGATGCATCCAGCCCATTGCCCAGCAACCAGTTGGCCCACGACATCGACCGCCAATCCAGCCCGCCGCCCTGGGTCACGCCCAGATGCCGCACACCAAATCGCCCGGCGTCCTGCAACAGGCAAAGCGGTGTACTTGCTTCAATCGTCAGTCGGCTCATGCCAAGGTCTCCAACGGCGTGTCGTCACCGCCCAGGTTGATGAACTCGGCATGACTGACCGCCTCGAAGCGCACCGTGTCGCCCGGTTGCATCAAGCTGTAGCCGTCGCGTTCACGGTCGAACAATTTGGCCGGTGTGCGACCGATCAGGTTCCAGCCGCCGGGGGACACTACCGGATAAGCCGCCGTCTGGCGTTCGGCGATGCCGACACTGCCGGCGGCGACTTTTTTGCGCGGGGTACTCAGACGCGGTGCGGCCAACACTTCTTCCACCAACCCCATGAACGCGAACCCCGGCGCGAAGCCCAACGCGAACACCTGATACTCGTGTTCGCTGTGACGGCGGATCACTTCATTCACCGCCAAGCCGCTACGCTGGGACAACAGGTTCAACTCCGGCCCAACGCTCAAGTCATACCAGACCGGCAGCACATGGCATTTACCCTTGGCCCGAGCGTTGGGCGTCAGATCGATCAGGGCTTGAGCGATCAACTCCCGGGCCTGGGCCGGGTTCAATGCCATCAGATCGTAATGCACCATCAACGTTGTGTAGGACGGCACCAGATCGATCAAATGGCTGGCGAATGCTTCTCGCAAACGCTCACTGGCAGCCAGCATCCACGGCATGTTGGCCTCGGCAATTTCATCGAACAGGCGCACCATCAGGCAATCGAGCGCCACCACTTCCACCCGTGGTTTCATGATGCGCTCTGCTGATTCAAGGCCTCGCGAATGCGCCGCACGGCGGCCACCGAACTGGCGTTGTCACCGTGTACGCACAAGGTATTGGCCTGCAAGTGCAAGGCGCTGCCATCGTTGGCCGTGAGGTTGTCACCGCGGGCAATGATCAGCGCCTGTTCGATGATTTTCTCGGGATCGTGATGCACCGCCCCCGGCAGTTGCCGCGAGACCAGCATTCCGACGCTGTCGTAAGCGCGATCGGCGAAGGCTTCAAACCACAGGGTCACGCCGTATTCGTCGCCCAACTGCTGGGCGGCACTGTTGTCGCGAGTGGCCATCAGCATCAGCGGCAGCGTCCGGTCATAGGCCGCCACGGCCTGGATCACCGCGCGCAATTGCGCCGGGTTGGCCATCATGTCGTTGTACATCGCGCCGTGAGGTTTGACGTAACTCACCCGCCCGCCCTGAGCCCGGCAAATGCCGTCGAGGGCACCGATCTGGTAGTGCAACAGGTCCTGCAGTTCCTGGGCGGTATACGCCATGGAGCGGCGGCCGAAACCGACCAGATCCTGATAGGCCGGATGCGCGCCGATCTGCACGCCGTTGCTCAGGGCCAGGCTGACGGTCTTGCGCATGATGCTCGGGTCGCCGGCATGGAAACCGCAGGCGATGTTGGCGCAGTCGATGAAGGGCATGACCTCGGCGTCCAGACCCATGGTCCAGTTGCCGAAACTCTCGCCGATGTCGCAGTTCAATAGCAGGCGGTTCACGGTGAACACTCCTGTAGGCTTTTGTCTTTTTAGCTGAAGGGCATCTGCCCCTCAGATTATCAGTTACCGGACATTCGGTTATTCGGCGTCGAGTTGTTTACCACAGGTTTCCGGCAAGCTGAGCGCCGCCAGGATCACCACCCCGTAGGACACCGCCGCGAAAGCCCCGATTCCCACGCTCAATGGCACCTTCTGACTGAGCAAGCCGATCAGCAGCGGAAACAACGCCGCCAGTGCCCGACCGATGTTGTAGCAAAAACCCTGGCCCGAGCCGCGAATCCGCGTTGGAAACAACTCGGTCAGAAACGAACCCATGCCGCTGAAAATCCCCGAAGCGAAGAAGCCCAAGGGGAAGCCCAGCCAGAGCATCACGCCGTTGCTGACCGGCAATTGGGTGTACAGCAAAACAATGGTGAACGAGCCGACGGCAAACAGAATGAAGTTCTTTTTACGACCAAGGATGTCAGTCAGATACGCGCTGATTACATAACCGACGTAAGACCCGATGATCACCATCGCCAGATAACCGCCCGTGCCGAGTACGCTCAAGCCCCGCTCGTTCTTCAGAAACGTCGGCAGCCAGGAGGTGATCGCGTAGTAACCGCCGAGTGCGCCGGTGGTCAGTATCGACGCGCGAATCGTGGTGAAGAGGATGCCGGGGGCGAAAATCTCGTAGAACTTCGCCGGGTTGCTTGGCTCTTGCCTGGCTTTGGCTTCGCGGTAGATTTCCGGGTCCTTGACCAGGCGACGGACGAAGATCACGAAAATCGCCGGCACGATGCCAAGAATGAACAGCGCACGCCAGGCGTCTTCTGGCGGCAACACCGAGAACAGCAGCGCATACAGAATGGCTGTCAGCCCCCAACCCAATGCCCAACCCGATTGCACCATGCCGACGGCTTTGCCACGGTCCTTGGCGCGAATTACTTCGCCCATCAGCACCGCGCCAGCGGTCCATTCACCACCGAAACCGAAGCCCATCAACGTGCGGCTGATCAACAGTTGCTCGTAGTTCTGGGCGAAGCCGCAGAGGAAAGTGAAGAACGCAAACCACAGCACCGTCAGTTGCAAGGTACGCACCCGACCGATGCGGTCGGAGAGAATCCCCGCCACCCAACCACCGATGGCCGAGGCGATCAGGGTGCTGGTGTGGATCAGCCCGGCCTGGCCGGTGGTGATGCCCCACATGGCAATCAGGGTCGGTACCACGAAGCTGAGCATCTGGGTGTCCATGCCGTCCAGGCCATAGCCGATCTTGCAGCTCCAGAACGTGCGACGCTCCTGTTTGTTGATGTTGCGGTACCAGTCGAAAGGTCCCGGGCGAGCCGTGGTTTTGGGGATGTCGAGGGTGTCGGGCGCACTCATGGCAAAATCTCCGTGCATATTTTATTGGTATTGTTCTGAGCCCCGACGACGCCTATCGTGGGAACCGGATGGCCTGATTTTTGGGCGGTTGGCCCCGCTGCGTCCAACTAATAAAACCCCGCCCTAGACATAAGAAAAACTTTATTCACGAGCTGACCCCATGAACCTGAAGTTTCTCGAGACGTTTGTCTGGGTCGCCCGACTCAAGAGTTTTCGCCTGACGGCGGACAAGCTCTTCACCACCCAGGCGTCGATTTCCAGCCGCATCGCCGTGCTCGAAAGCGAGCTTGGGGTGAAGCTGTTTCTGCGCGACTCCCGCGGCGTGAGCCTGACCCCCGAAGGCCTGAAAGTGCTCGAATATGCCGAGCAGATGATGGAGACGATGCAGTCGCTCAAGCAGTCGATCGAAACGCGTTCGAGCAAGGCCGGGCGGGTGCGGATCGGCGTCATGGACACGGTGATCCACACCTGGCTCAGCCCGTTGGTGGCACAGATGATGGATCACTATCCGCTGGTGGAAATCGAGCTGGTGGCCGATACCGCGCTCAACCTCTGCGATCAGCTGCAAAAAGGCTTTCTCGATCTGATCCTGCAAACCGACCTGCTGCGCCAGGAAAGCGTGCGCAGCCTGGAGCTGGCCAGTCATCCGATGGGCTGGATCGTGGCCAGCAATTCCATCTACAACCGTGAGTATTCAGGTGTCGCCGACCTGGCACGGGAGCGGATCATCACCTATTCGAAAAACTCCCGTCCGCACCAGGACATCTTGAGCCTGATGCAGGCCAACGGGGTCATGGCGCCACGGCTGAACTGCGTGAACTCGGTGTCGGCGATTACCCGATTGCTGCGGGACGGTTTCGGTATAGGCGCACTGTCGCCCGTGCTGGTGGCCGAGGAATTGGCCCGGGGAGAGTTGACCTTGCTGGCCATCGATCAGCGACCAGCGAATTTGCCGGTGGTGGTGTCGTGGCGGGTGGGTGTGGAGTGGGTCGAAGAAATCGTGGCGCTGTGTCAGCAAGTCGTGGAGTGTTATGCGCAGAAAGTGGGCGAGCACTACATCGTCTTGAGCAAACCGCAGGCCAGAGCCTGAAAGGCATTTTCCTAAGTGTAAATATGAACCACTATCATTTGCATTAATTTTTCAAAACGGTATTCTTTGCGCGCTTTCAGAATCAATTGTCCAGAAGGAGTCGGACCTGATGCGCGATTACACGCAACAACAGCAGCAATTGCTCGCTCACTGGAGCGAAGCTCTCGGTACTCAGGCTTTCCAGTCCCACCGCATCACGCTCGATCATTTGAGCAATGCCCTGGAGCCCGCCGCCCAGCGCTGTTTCCAACGCCTGATCCAGGCGCTGTTCCGTGAAGAGCTGATTGATCCCGACACCTGCGAATACGACGACACTAGCCGCTGCTGGCTGCCGCTTGGCGATGGCGCGCACCTTTGCTTCGAGCATTTGTCCAGCAGCAGAATGAACAGCTGGGACGTACGCGGCAGCATCGTCCTGCACACCCCCGACAAACTGCCGCACAAAATCCAGTTGCCCAGCGAACTGCTCGCTCACCTCAGCACTCAGCTCAATCCGCCAGCCTCCCCGCAGGTACTGGAACGTCTGGCCCGGGAGCTGGATGACAGCTTCAGCAACGACACCCTGTGCCTGGCGTTTCACCACGGATGGACCGAGCGCCTGAGAGAGCAGATCGACACCGGATACGATGACAATCTGCTCGCCTGGCTCAAAGCCAGCCCCTGCCACCAGAACCCTACATCGCTGCTCGAACAGTGGGGGACTCTCGGCCATCCGTGGCACCCGAACTACAAGACCAAACTGGGCTTGAGCGCCGCTCAGGTCATCGCTTTCTCGCCAGAATTCGAAGCGAGTTTTCCGATCGTGCTGTGCGCCCTGCACCGCCAGTACGCACATGTTGAAGCGCTGGCTGGCACCACGGACTACTGGGATTGGTGGCAAGGTCACTTCCCACAAGCCGCCGAGCAATTGCAACGCCATTTGCAGCAGCTGGGCCTGGACGCAAAGGACTACCTCCCGCTGCCGTCGCACCCATGGCAAGCCCATGAAGAGCTGCCACATTCATTCGCCAACGAGATCGCCGACAACCTGCTGATCGTCACTGACATCGTGGCGTTTACCGGCCACCCGACCATGTCCTTCCGCACGGTCCTGCCGCAGGCCAGTCGCACGGCACCGATGGTCAAACTGCCGGTGGCTTTGCGCCTGACCAGCGTGCAGCGCACCGTGTCGCCGCGCTCGGCCCGGATGGGTCCGCGCATCAGCCAACTGGTATTGGATATCCTCGATCAGGAACCGCAGATTCAACGCCTGCTGAACATCGTTCCAGAGCGCATCGGTGTGCATTACGCACCACTGCCGGCCGATGACGAACGCTCCCGGCATGCTGGCGTGCTGTATCGCGACAACCCGCTGACCCTGCTGCAAGCAGGCGAGTTGGCGGTGCCGGTCGGCAGCCTGTTCGCCGTCAACGAATTCGAACAACCGTTGCTGCGTGATTGGGTCAGACTGGCTCAAGGCCGGGACGACAGCGAGGCCATGCTGACGTTCTTCGATGATTACCTGTCGATTGCCGTACCAAGTCTGCTGGGCATCTATCTGATGTACGGCGTGGCGTTCGAAGCGCACCAGCAAAACAGTTTCATGGTGATGGGCGCTGACGGGCAGCTGAATCGGCTGCTGTTGCGTGATTTCGGCGACGTTCGTATCGATCGCAAAACCCTGCACGCCAAGGGTCTGGATATCCAGCTGCACGATCCGAAAATGACCCTGTATGACGACGCAGGCTTTGTCCGCGACAAACTCCTGCACACCACCTTCATGTGCCACCTCGGTGAGCTGACGTTGCTTTGTGCCCGCCACTGGAATGTGCCGGAAAATATCCTGTGGGAGCGATTGGCAGCGCGCGTTGCACAGTGCTTCGAGACCTTGCGCGAGCGCGTTGAACCGGCACGCTGGGAAAGCGAACGCCAGGCCTTGCTGGAACAGGATTGGCCCGCCAAATCGTTCATGCGCATGCGCTTGCTCGACAGTCATGCCGACATCGTCGGACGCCTGAGTAACCCGCTGCGACCCAACACCCATGCTCGCTGACGGTCGCGCCTTGCGACTGCTGATCGTCATCCAGTTTGTCTCCATGGGCGCCATGGAGATGAGCGGCCCGTTCTGGCCCTTGCAGATCCAGCATCTGCTCGGGCCCGAAGGCGCCGGCTACACCGCGCTGTTATCGGCGATGGTCTATGCCGGCCCGATGCTGGCGGCCATGCTGCTGACCCCCCTGTGGGGTCGGCTGGGGGATCGCACCGGGCACAAACCGATGATTGTTCGGGCGTTGCTGGCCCTCGCGCTGTGCCAAGGCTTGGCGGCCATCACTCTCGACCCGTGGCTGCTGGTGGGTATTCGCGTGATGCAAGGCGCGTTGGCCGGTTTTCTCGCGGCCGCGCAAGCCTATGCCTTGGCCTGCTGCGACGGTGCCAGACGGGGTCACACCCTGGCCCGCCTGCAATCGGCAACCGCCGTCGGCTCGTTGATCGGCCCGGTGCTGGGTGGCTGGCTGATGGACGTCTCGGGGTTTGCCTTGCTGTGTTATGGCGCGACGGTGATTTGCCTGCTGTGCGCACTGGGGAGTTTTTTCCTGCCGGCCGACAAGGCGCGAACCGCGAAGAAAAAACCTGTTGAGCCGGTGGCCCTGCCCAAAGGCTGGCTCAGTGGAATCCTGTTGGTGATCGTGTTGATTCAGGCGGCGAAGATGATGCCGCAGTCGTTCTACGCCCTATATGTCGCGAACATTCTGCATGCCCCAAGCTGGCTGATCGGCGCCACCTACGCGGCGAGCGCCGCGACCCTGGCCATTTCCGCCCCGCTGTGGGGACGCCTGTTCGACCGCTGGCAGCCGGCCTACACCCTGCGCGTCATCGAAGGCGTGGCCTGGTTATGTGCCCTGACGCTGGCGGCCACGGCATTGGCCAATGAATGGCTGGGCTTTCTCGTCAGCCGACTCGTCTGGGGCATCTGGCAAGGCGCCCTGCTGCCCGTCGCCTATGCCCTGATCGCCAACACCGTTTCCATCACCCAGCAGGGCTTCGCGCTCGGCCTCGGTAACAGTGCGGCAAAGGCTGGTGCTCTGCTCGGTGTCGTCCTTGGCGGTATCGGCATGGGCCTGGTGGGCCTGGCCCACAGTTTCTGGCTGGTGGCACTGACCTACGCCATAGCCGCCATCGGCATCCGCTGGGTGCGGTCGTTCAACGCCACGCCTGACCGCTCGACCTTATCGCCCCACACTTATCACAACTAAAAAAGACCACGTCATGACCCGAACCAAACTCTCCCTGCTGATCCCGCTACTTGGCACCTTCAGCGCCCAGGCCTGGGCCGAGGACACCGAACAGCAGCCCGGCACCTTGAACATGCAAGCCACCGTCGTCTCCGCGACTCGCAGCGAAGCGAGCATCGCTTCGATTCCGGGCTCGGTCCAGGTGATCGACGAGCAGCAAGTCCGTGAGCAGAGCGGCGCGGGTCGCCGGGTCTCCGACATCCTCGGGCAATTGGTCCCGGGTATTGCGCCATCCAGCGGCGGGATGAGCAACTTCGGCCAGACCCTGCGCGGGCGCAACATGCTGGTGTTGATCGACGGCGTGTCGCAGAACGCCACCCGTGACAACTTCCGCCAGCTCAACAGCATCGCCCCGGCCAGCATCGAACGCATCGAAGTGATCTCCGGCGCCAGCAGCATTTACGGGGCCGGTGCTTCAGGCGGCATCATCAACATCATCACCAAGCGCAATCAGGGCCAGGACATTGCCTACAGCAGCAAACTGGGCCTGACCAGCGGTAACAACCTCAATAGAAAAGGCTTCGCCTACGAAGCTTTCCAGAGTGCCACCGGGCGCAAGGATGCGTTGGACTGGTATGTGTCCGCCGACCTGACCCAGCGCAACGACCAGTTCGACGGCAACGGCAACCGCATCCCCCAGGACACCTCCCAGGGCAGCAACATGGATACCGAAACCTATGACCTGCAAGGTCGTTTCGGTTACGAACTGGATGCCGACAAGAAAATCAGCCTGTCGCTGCAGGACTACAAGGACCAGCAGGACACCGGCTACACCAAAGACCCGAAAAACTCGCAGCAAGCGGTGGCCGTCAAAGGGCTGAAACTCGACGACCAACCCTATACCCATAACCAGGCGGTCAATCTCAACTACACCGACAAGGACTTCTACGGTCAGGGCCTGCAACTGGAAAGCTACTGGCGCCGCGCCGATGCACTGTTCTTTCCGGACCTGTCGCGAGGCAGAGCCGGGATCTCCAACAACAACAGTGTGCAGGACGTCTACGGCCTGCGCGCGGCCATCGACACGCCGCTGCCGGCGATCGGAAGCGCCACGGGCAATCTGGTCTGGGGCGCCGACTATGACAATGAGCGCTCCCGTCAACGAGGTGATCAATACACGCTCAATGGCCTGAACTACACCAAGACCGGCACCACCTACGAGCTGGGCCCGGACATCGAAACCACCACCAAATCGCTGTTCGGGCAGATGTCCTGGGACATCGGAGACTGGACCTTGCGTGGCGGAGTGCGCCGTGAATGGATCGAAAGCGACGTCTCCGACAGCATCGCCTACGGTCAGATCGTCCAGACCGGCATACGCGCAACGCTGCCCGGTGACACCCTCAAATACGACGCCACGCTGTACAACCTGGGGGCGGTCTACCACCTGAGTGAAAACCAGGACGTCTTCGCCAATTACAGCCAGGGGTTTTCGCTGCCGGATATCCAGCGCTTCATGCGTGACGTCAGCAGCACCTTCGACATCCAGAGTCTTAACGCCCAGGCCATCAAGGTCGACAGTTACGAGTTGGGCTGGCGTGGCAATTGGGACCAGTGGCAAGCCGACGTCACCGTGTACGAAAACACCTCGGACGTGACCCAGTTCTACGATGCCAATGATCGAGTATTGCGCCTGATCAACCAGAAAGAGCGAGTTCGCGGCATCGAAAACAGCCTGACCTACCGCGCGACCGATCACTGGTCGGTGGGTGGCACTTATGCCTGGGCCAAAGGCGAGACCGAGCAGAACGGCAAATGGATCGATCTGCCGGCCACACGCATCTCACCCGCCAAGACCACACTGTTCGTCGGCTACACCGAAGACGACTACAGCCTGCGCCTGCAAGGCATGCGTTTGGCCAATTACGATGCCGCCGCCAAGGACGACAATGGACGCGACATCGAAGGTTATACGCTGGTGGACCTGCTCGGCTCCGTGCAACTGCCGGTCGGTCGTCTTGAAGGCGGCGTGTACAACCTGACCAATCGCACGTACCAGAACCTGTTCACCCAAGCCAACGCCAGAGCGCCGTACGCCAATGCCGAAGGCCGCACGCTGAGCATGAGCTACTCGGTCGATTGGTAAAAACAGGAGCCGGCTTGCCAGCGATGCGATCTCGCGGCAATCGCCAGCAAGTCGGCTCCAGTGTTACAACCCGCGCAAATCCCGCTCTTCGATCGGCCGGCTCTGGCGCAGGCGCTTGCCGCCCAGCACCACCCAGTCGATCAGTCGGAACAGGCATTCAATGCCGAACGACAGCAGCAACGCGCCGCTCATGCCCCAGATCATCGCTTCCGGCGTCAGCAGGATCTGGTAGCTGTAGCCGTTCCAGGTTTCCTTGCGAATATCCGGGTCGGCCGCCAGCACCACTTGCAGGAAGCGGATGTACCACGGGCCCTGCATGGCCTGGAATTGCTTGTCGAGGGCCAGTTGACGGGTGAGCAAGGCGCTCAGGCTGTCGGCATCGCTGCGAAAGATCGGGTCTTCGCTGGCACGGTAATGGGCCACCAACGCCTGCATGTCGCCCTTGAAAAACTGATTGGCAGTGCCCTGAAAACCGCTCAAACCGCTCTGCGCCTCGATCAGATGCGCCTCGACCCGCTTGGCATAGTCACTGATGAACCCAGGCACCTGGACGCCGATCAACAGGCCTGCCGCAAACAACACCAGCCGTAGATAACTGAGCAACATGGGGGGAGAGATCCTTATTCGGTATTGCCCTGGCTGACGCATTCACCGCGTCGCCAGAGGCTCCATTGGCCCGGTTCGTAGCGGGTCCAGGTTTCGTTTTCGGTCAAGGGTTCGGTCGCGATCACCGTGACCACGTCGTTGGGCGTGGTTTCGGCCTGGAAGTCGACGATCACATCGACGTCCTTCAAGCGTGCCGGGCCGAACGGGGCACGGCGAGTGATTTGCGCCAGTTTGGTCGAGCAGTAGCAGAACAGCCAGTCGCCGTCGCTGAGCAAGCAGTTGAACACGCCTTTGCTGCGGTACTCGGCGCAAGCGGCCACCAGGTCCGGCAGCAGTTCTTCGATCTCTACCGGCTCAGGGAACGCAGCACGCACCCGGTTGAGCAAATCGCAGAATGCCGCTTCGCTGTCGGTATCGCCGACGGGGCGGTAGAAACTGGCGGTCGGGTTGAAGTCGGCCAACTGGCCATTGTGGGCGAAACACCAGTTGCGCCCCCACAACTCGCGCACAAACGGATGGGTGTTGGACAGGCAGACCTTGCCGACATTGGCCTGGCGGATGTGGCCGATCACCACTTCGCTCTTGATCGGATAGCGCTGCACCAGGTTCGCCACTTCCGACTCGCTGCTCGCCGCCGGGTCCTGGAACAGGCGTAAGCCACGGCCTTCATAGAAAGCGATGCCCCAACCGTCACGGTGCGGTCCGGTGCGGCCGCCGCGCTGCATCAGCCCGGTGAAGCTGAACACGATATCGGTCGGGACATTGGCGCTCATGCCCAATAACTCACACATGCTCGGACTCTCGATGAAAGGCAGGGGCACAGTTACAGACGCGGCTCGACCCGCAGTCGCTGCGGGTTGCTCGGCACCGGTGGCCGACCGTAACGATCATCGCCGGCACCGCCGAACGGTTGATCGCCTTCGGGTTCGTCGGTGCGCGCTGCAGCCTTGGCCGCCTCTGCCCGCTCCTTGCGAGCCTTGGACGCGCGCTCGATGGGGAAACGGATCGCCACGAGAACCAGGTAAAGGCCGAAGGCAATCATGCTGTACATGAACAGGTCGGAAATCGCCCGCCAGGCGTTGTTGCCGACCTTGAACAGCAGATCCAGCACAGTAATGGCAATGGCCGGGGCGACCTTTTCCTTCACCGGGTCAATGATGGTCGGGCTGAACAGCAACACTGCCATCAGCAGCCGCAGCGGCTCACGCAGCCAACGCCACATCCAGCGGGTGATGCGCATCCACACCAACAGGCAGCCTAAAGCGGCAAAGGCGTAGAGGCCCCAAGCGATCAGATAGTCGTTCTCGGTCATGGTGTCCATGGCAAGGCAGGCAAAGAGGCGCTTATAGTAACGACTTTTCGCACTTCAGGCTGCCCCGCCGTCTGCGATCCCCCAATTTCGTACAACGTTCGAGAGTCCTTCATGCCCCTATCCGCCAACGTTTCCGACGCGCCCATTGCCCACAAGGCCGACGGCGATGACCCGTATGCCTGGCTGCAGGAGCGCGACACCGACGCAGTGCTCGATTACTTGAAAGCTGAAAACCGCTATCAGGAGGCGCAAACCGCCGATCAGGCCGGGCTGCGCGAAATCCTGTTCGAAGAGATCAAGGGGCGGATTCTCGAAACCGATCTGTCGCTGCCCTCGCCCTGGGGCCCGTACCTGTATTACACCCGCACCACGGCCGGCGACGAATACGCCCGTCATTACCGCTGCCCACGTCCGACCGATGGCAGCCTGCACATCGACGAAAGCCAGGAACTCCTGCTGCTCGATCCGAACGTGCTGGCCAAGGGCGGTTTCTTTTCCCTGGGCGCGTTCAGCGTCAGCCCGGACCACCAGCGCCTGGCCTACAGCATCGATTCCAGTGGCGAGGAGGTTTACACGCTGTTCGTGAAGGAGTTGTCCAGCGGCCGCGTCAGCGAACTGGAATTCCAGGACTGCGACGGCAGCATGACCTGGGCCAATGACAGCCTGACGCTGTTCTTCGGTGAACTCGACGACACCCATCGCCCACACAAGCTGTTCCGCTATCGGCTGGACGGCACCGCCGCCGAAGAAGTGTTCCATGAACCGGACGGCCGATTCTTCCTGCATTGCTACCGCTCAAGTTCCGAACGGCAATTGCTGCTGTCGCTGGGCAGCAAGACCACCAGCGAAGTCTGGGTGCTCGACGCCTCACTGCCCCATCAGGCCTTTACCTGCCTGGCACCACGGGTCGAAGACCATGAGTACGATGTCGACCACGGCAAACTCGATGGCGAGTGGACATGGCTGATCCGCACCAACCGCGACGGCATCAACTTTGCCCTGTACCAGGCCGCCGACACCGGCGTCGCGCCGACCGAAGCCGACTGGCAGAACCTGATCCCCCACAGCGACGCGGTGATGATCGATGGCATGAGCCTGAACGCCGAGGCCATGACCTTAAGCCTGCGTGAAGGCGGCCTGCCGATCATTGAAGTCCGCCCACAAGGCCTGGCGCCGTATCGCGTGCAATTACCGGATGCGGCCTACAGCCTGCATGTGCAGAACAGCCTGGAATTTGTCAGCGACAGAATCCGTCTGCGCTACGAGGCCTTGAACCGTCCGGCGCAAATCCGTCAACTGATCCTGGCCACCGGCGAGCAGAAAGTCCTCAAGGAAACCCCGGTGCTCGGCCCGTTCGACGCCGACGCGTACGTCAGCCAGCGGCTTTGGGCCACGGCGACGGACGGTACACAAGTGCCGATCAGCCTGGTGGTCAAACGCGAATTCCTCGGTAAACCGACGCCACTTTATCTGTACGGATATGGCGCTTACGGCGAAAGCCTCGACCCGTGGTTCTCCCACGCCCGCCTGAGCCTGCTGGATCGCGGCATGGCGTTTGCCATCGCGCATGTTCGCGGCGGCGGTGAATTGGGTGAAGCCTGGTATCGCGCCGGCAAGCAGGAACACAAGCACAACACTTTCAGCGACTTCATCGCCTGCGCCGAACACCTGATCGCCAACGGTTTCACCACCTCATCGCAGCTGGCAATCAGTGGCGGCAGCGCCGGTGGCCTGCTGATCGGCGCGGTGCTCAATCAGCGGCCGGAGCTGTTCGGTGCGGCAATAGCCGAAGTGCCGTTCGTCGACGTGCTCAACACCATGCTCGACCCAGAGTTGCCGCTGACCGTCACCGAATACGACGAATGGGGCAACCCGCAAGAGCCAGACGTCTATGATCGGATCAAGGCCTACGCCCCGTATGAAAACGTCACCGCGCAAGCCTATCCGGCAACGCTGGTGATCGCCGGCTACAACGACAGTCGCGTGCAGTACTGGGAAGCGGCCAAGTGGGTGGCGAAATTGCGCGCGACCAAAACCGACACCAATCCCCTGCTGCTCAAGACTGAATTGGGCGCCGGGCATGGCGGGATGAGCGGTCGCTACCAGGGATTACGTGACGTAGCCCTCGAATACGCATTTGTTTTGAAGGTTTTGGGCATTGCCTGAGGAACTTGGCCCGGCGTCCCGGTCTTAACACCAGACGCCGGGCGCGCCTGGAACAGCAACAGACACAAGAAAAAGACCGTGACGACATGTCAGAACCGACCTTACTGAACAAAGAAATTCGCGACTGGCTGATGGACTGCGGCCTGTTCGATCAACTGCTGCCGGCCGACTTCGTGGCGGCTTCGGGTTACTTCAGCATCAGCACCATCGCCGAAGGTGAAGAGATCTTCCATGAGGGCGATGCCGGCAGTTTCATGTGCATCATCCACACCGGCCAGGTTGCGGTGCAGAAGACCAACAGCGAAGGGCAACGGGTGACCATGGCCACCTTGCGCAGCGGTCGGGCGTTCGGCGAAATGGCCGTGCTCGACGGCGAACGGCGCTCAGCCAGTTGTGTGGCCGCGAGCAACTGCCAGTTGCTCAACCTGGGCAAGGACTCCCTGGAAAAGATGCTCAACGAGGCGCCGAAAATCGCCGCCAAGATCATCCGCGCCCTCGCCGTCTCCCTCTCCAAACGCTTGCGCATGGCCGACGGGCAACTGCTCTCGCAGCAGATCTAGACACTATCCGCCCGGCGTTTTGATTTTCGTCGTGCTCGGCTCAAGGCCCGGCAAGGTCTGGTCCTTGGGCGGGTTGGGCATTTCGATCGGCGGCAACAATGTTGGCCCACCGTTGCCGGTCTTGGGCACAGTGGTCGGGGTAATCTGCGGGTACGGCGTCGGCGTAGCAGTGCCGGGCGAACCGGGTATCGGCGTAGGGCCGGTGGGGATGGTTTGCTGCTCCTGGGCCTGCACTGCAGTTATCGAGAGCGCGGCCAAGGCAATGGCCGTTAGAATGATGCGCTTCATCAATGGCTCCGTTGGCCTTGTGGTCTATTGCAGGCTACTCCCAACTGCGCTCGTTTGCCTTCTTCCGCCTGTCATTTTCTCCTCAAGAGAGCCCCATGAAACGTTTCGTTCTGCTCGACACCACCCCCATTCCTGAAAACGGCGGTGCCCTGTGCCTGTTCGAATACGGCGAGGACTTCGTCATCAAGATTCAGGGCGGCGATGGCGGGCAGTTGATGAACACCCGCATGCACGGCTCCGAAGATGCCCTGGCGCAAATCCCCTGCCGCAAGGTCGCCGGCCGGCCGAATTCGCGGGTATTGATCGGCGGCCTGGGCATGGGCTTCACCCTCGCCTCGGCGCTCAAGCATTTGGGCAAGACCGCTGAAGTGGTGGTCGCCGAACTGGTGCCCGGCGTGGTGGAGTGGAACCGTGGGCCGTTGGGGGAAAAAGCCGGCAACCCATTGCTCGACCCGCGTACGGTGATCCGCATGGAAGACGTGGCCAAGGTGCTGCAAGCCGAGCCGCAGGGTTTCGACGCAATCATGCTCGACGTCGACAACGGTCCCGAAGGCCTGACCCAGAAAGCCAATAGCTGGCTGTACTCCGCCGGTGGCCTGAGCGCCTGCGCCAAGGCCCTGCGACCCAAGGGCGTGCTGGCGGTATGGTCGGCCAGCGCTGACCGGCAGTTTTCCGACAAGCTGAAAAAGGCCGGCTTCAAGGCCGAAGAAGTGCAGGTCTTCGCCCACGGCAACAAAGGCACCCGCCACACCATCTGGATTGCCGAGAAGCTCAAGGGCTAGGCTAAACTTCAACACATAACCGTCATTAGTCTTTTACAAAGGTGAACCCATGAGTTCGTCAACGCCTCCAACCAACACCTCAAAGTTGGACCGCATCCTCGCCGACAACCAGCGCGACAAGGAAATGGGTTACCGCGACAAGGCCCTGAAGATGTACCCGCACGTGTGCGGCCGCTGCGCCCGTGAGTTCTCCGGCAAACGCCTGAGCGAACTGACCGTGCACCACCGCGACCACAACCACGACAACAACCCGCAGGACGGCTCGAACTGGGAGCTGTTGTGCTGTTATTGCCATGACAACGAGCATTCGCGTTACACCGATCAGCAGTATTTCGACGAAGGCTCGCTGAGTACGCCAAAGATTGCCAAGGCGACGCATAACCCGTTTGCGGCGTTGGCCGGACTGATGAAGAAAGAAGACTGAAGGTCTGCTGATCGTTCCCACGCTCCGTGGGTACGATCATCTCCAAACTGAACACCCCTCCCCCAATCCCCGTATAATCGCGCTTTTTTCCCGAAGGCACCCCGCTCGTGGCAGACAAACGGTACAGCTGCATTGGTTTGTATAACCCCAAATCACCGGAGAACGTCGGTTCGGTGATGCGCGCCGCCGGTTGCTATGGCGTGGCGTCGGTGTTTTACACCGGCAAGCGCTATGAGCGCGCCGCCGACTTCGTCACCGACACCAAGAAAGTCCACTACGACATTCCGCTGATCGGCATCGATGACCTGAAGAAAATCCTGCCGCTGGGCTGTGTACCGGTCGCGGTAGAACTGGTCGACGGCGCCCGCTCGCTGCCGGAATACACGCACCCGGATCGCGCCCTCTACATCTTCGGCCCCGAAGACGGTTCACTGGATAAAGAGATCCGCGACTGGTGCGAAGACGTGGTCTATATCCCGACCACCGGCTGCATGAACCTGGCGGCCACGGTCAACGTGGTGCTGTACGACCGCATGGCCAAGGGCAACAACACCCGCTCAGGCCCGAAATTCCGCTGAATCACCGCACATCCGATGGAACGAGCCGACCGCCTCGGCAGTCAGCTTAATTATCCATTCTTGAAGCCTGGAGACAGATCATGAGCGACCTCAAACGCGTAGAGCGCATCGAATCCACCCCGTTCCAGACTCAGCCCGCGCAGAACGTCCAGGGTTGGGAGCGCATCGGTTCCCTGGCCGGCGGCGTGGTGATGGTCGGCAAAGGCCTGCGGCGCGGTGGTGTGTTCGGGTTGATTCAAGTGGCCATTGGCGGCGTAGCGATGGCGCGGGGTATTACCGGGCACAGTTCGGCGAAAAGCTTTCTGGAAAAGAGCCGTCAGGACATGGTTAACGCTCGGGCCAGGATTGAGCGTGCCGGGGAAGAGTTGAGTCGGTTGAAGGCCAATGCCGAGGCGGCGACCAAAACCGCCACCGTGACCGGGAATGATTCTTTGAAGTCGCCGAAAGCCGGGGTTTGATCCGGCATTTGCGGTGAGGCTCAGGGCCTCTTCGCGACCCGACTTGTCCGCGAAGGCGGTATTACTGAAGCAATCCGGTATCAAGCACCTTGGAAGACTCGCCAATAACGCTCTCACTGAGCTGAACGAATTCCTTGGTATCGACACTCTCCAAACGCATCGCCCCACGCAATACATCATCCAGCGAACGCTTGTTGCGAGTCTTCAGGCGAATCTCGCGATCCAGTTCCTGCAGCAACACCACCGCTTTGGCCACCTGCGCCGGGTTGATCTGCTCCCCGCGCAAGGTGGTGACCTTCTGGCTGTCCTTGGCCAACTTGCCCTGCAGGCTCTCATACCGCTCATCACTCATGCCGCCCGCACGGCGCACCAGTTCGATGGCGTAATACTCGGCAAACCCTTCGCTGATCCAGCCGCTGCGCTGGCTGTCGTTGATCCGCCCGAACACCTGAGCCAATTCACGCATCAAGGCACTGGTGCCGCTTTCGCTGACCAGCGGCAGGCGGCTATTGAGATAGATCGATTCCCGCGCGGCCAGGCTGCCACGCCACATCGGGTCATTGGCGCCGACGATCAGCAATTTGCTGGGGTGACGCGGAAAAACTTCCTGCACTTGCGGCCACACGAACGTCAGCAGCGTCAGCACATCCATGCGGCGCATCCCCTGGCCTTGGGGCGAGGCCACGGTGACTTCGGTTTCCCCCAACCGCGTGCGACGGCTGCCGAGGTTACCGGCGAGCATCCAGCCAGTGGGACGGTCGAACAGGCGCGAGACGTTATCGATGCGGAACTTGTTTTTGCCGATCCGCGGCCAGGCGGTTTCGACGCTTTTCCAACCGGTGGGCAATTCGAATTCCAGGCGTGACACCAACTCGATACCGTCCTGCTGATCGAGTTTCGCCGCGGGCACCAGGTCATCGCCACGCATCAGCGCCCACGTTGGCGTCATGCGTGTATCGAAGCTGCCGCTCTTGCGCCCGTGGCTGATGCGCACGCGGTAGGTCAGGCTGGCCTTGTCGGCGGCCGGGCGCCAGACACCACGGGCCTGCGTGCCCGGTGTGAGCTGCCATTGGCCGTCGGCCTTGAAATCACTGTAGTGACTGCCGTCGCCCAAGTCGAAATCCAGACTGCGCACTGCCGAGCCTTGGGCCAGGGTCAGGCGCACTTCGGCCTGATCGCTTTGCGGCAACAGGCGCACGTGATAATCCAGATCGACTTTCTTCGCCGCCCACACGGGCGAACTCAGGGCCAGCAGCCCGACAGCCAACGCCCGGAGCACTCCCACCGCCATACACACTCCTATTGTGGCGAGCGAGCTTGCTCGCGCCGGGCTGCGTAGCGGCCCAAAATTCTTGTGATCACCGCCGATTTTGTGAGTGCTGCGCACTGGAGCGCCAGCCCGGTCAAGCGGGGGCAAGCTCCCTCGCCACAGACTAAATGGCATCGGGAATTAACCCGCGCGAAAAATCAGATGATCTTCCCAATCGTCTTCGGCCACGCTGCCTTCGGCGAGCATGCGCCCGGACTGGGAAATACGTTCGTGATGCACCGCATCACGATCACCGCATACCAGGTGATGCCAGAGCGGCAGGTCCTTGCCTTCGCTGACCAGTCGATAACCGCAGGTCGGCGGCAACCATTTGAACTCATCGGCCTTGCCCGGCGTGAGCTGGATGCAATCGGGGACAAAGTCGCGACGGTTGGGGTAATCGGTGCACTGACAGGTTTTGAGGTCCAGCAGTTTGCAGGCGATACGCGTGTAGTAGACGGCGTTGTCGTCTTCATCCTCGAGCTTTTGCAGGCAGCACAGGCCACAGCCGTCGCACAGCGATTCCCATTCCTCTTGATCCAGTTGATCGAGGGTTTTGCGTATCCAGAACGGTTCGACTTTGGCGGCCATGGCTCAAGCATCAACATCAGGTGGTGAAAAGGCCGCCAGTCTAGTGCCAAGGCATCGGCGGGCCAAGCATTGGCGACTGCCGGTACGACGGCACTTGTCAGTTTTTGCGCCACCCAGTAGCTTTGCCAGTCGCAAGGAGCCCTCCCCAAGTGCCATTAACGCTCAACCGCGTTGCATTCAGGTGAACTGCTGGCTCAAAAAAACTGGCGCTCAGCTCAACTGTACCCGCCGGTTTTTCGACGCCCCCCACTTTCAAACGTAAAGGAATCTCTTGATGAGTGCTAATCCACGCGTTGCCGATTACGCCATTCACCCTCAGTTCACCGATCGCTGGTCGCCCCGCGCCTTCACCGGTGAAACCATTCCCGAAGAGACCCTGCTGAGCTTCTTCGAAGCCGCCCGCTGGGCACCATCGGCGTACAACTCGCAGCCTTGGCGGTTTCTCTATGCGCGTCGCGACACGCCGAACTGGGAGCGTTACCTGGGCCTGCTGAACGAGTTCAACCGCAGCTGGGCGCAGCACGCCTCGGCACTGGTGATCGTGATCTCGAAAACCACCTTCGTGGCACCTGGCGCCAGCGAAGAAACCCCGGCGCTGTGGCACACCTTCGACACAGGTTCCGCCTGGGGCCACCTGGCGTTGCAAGCGAGCATCAGCGGCTGGCACACCCACGGCATGGCCGGTTTCGATCAGGAGCTGACCCGCAAGGAGCTGAACATTCCTGAAGGCTACGCGCTGCACGCCGCCGTGGCGATCGGCAAGCTGGGCGACAAGGCGACACTGGCCGAGTACCTGCAAGCACGTGAAGAGCCAAGCCCGCGTCGTCCGCTGAGCGAGTTGGCGGCTGAAGGTAATTTCACCCTGTAAAAACAAAAGATCGCAGCCTGCGGCAGCTCCCTACAGGTGTTCACAAAGCCCTGTAGGAGCTGCCGCAGGCTGCGACCTTTTCAGCTGCGCCTCAATACCCGCGCGCGAAATCCACTTCCCCACGCAACGCTTCACCCGCCTGATACGCCCGCAGGTTCTCGACAAACAGCTTCACCATCGCCGGTGGCGAGGTCGGTGCCGAGCTGTGGCCGGTCAGCAGCAGGCCCCACGCGGTCCAGAACGGATGACGTTGCGGCAGTGGTTCCTGACGGCAGACGTCGATCACAGCCCCGGCCAGATGCCCTTCCTTCAAGGCTTCCACCAGATCCGCATCGACCACCGCAACGCCGCGTCCGACGTTGATGAACAACCCCGTCGCCTTGAACTGCTTGAACAGGGCAGCGTCATACAGGTCGTGCGTATTGGGGGTATTCGGCAGCAGATTGATCACGTAATCCACCTCACCGACCAGGCGCGGCAAATCGCTCAGCGCGCCGACTTCGACAAAGGGCGCCTGCTCCCGGGCAGTGCTGGCGATGCCGTATAACTCGACGCCAAACGGCAGCAGAAACTGCGCCACTGTCTGACCGATATCACCGGTGCCGACAATCAGCACCTTTCGTCCAGCCAGGCTTTGCCCCTGGCGATTGTCCCATTTGCGCTCGACCTGGCTGACCAGCCGCGCCAACACTTCGCGCTCGTGGCCGAGCATGTAAGTCAGCACGTATTCAGCCATGACCTGACCAAAAATCCCTACCGCGCGAGTCAGCCGATAGTGCCGTGGCAAGCCATCGGCCAGCAGCGGCGTGATACCGGCCCAGGTCGACTGCAACCATGCAGGCGTGTGGCCCTGACGCAACAGCGTCGCCAGCAGGTCCGGCTGACCGAGCCAAACCTGACAGTCGGCGGCCTGACGGGCCAGTTCGGCGGAGTCGCCGCTGGTCAATACTTCCAGATCAGGCGCTGCCTGACGCAACAGTTGGGCATACACAGGGTGGTCGTGTTCAGCAATCAGAACGCGCATGTTTCAAACCTTTCAAAAGCAGTGCAGACGACCGCCGACAGAGGATCACTCCATCGTCACGGCCATCGCCAAAATCATTCCAGTGTTTCATAAGGCTCTGAATAGAGCCTGTCTGCCGATTACATCGGGTCGTTGCGGCGTAGCAATTCTTCCGGCAAGTGTTCGATGTATTCATCCTCGGCCGGTGGCATTTGCAGGTGGTAGCCCTGCTTGTCGAGGTTCTCCAGTACTACAGCAATGTCTTCGCGCGACAGCTTGCGCTCGGGGGTCAACACCAGGTCGAAAGCGTGGATGGCTTTGCCGAAAGCCGCCATCAGGGGTTCAGGCACGCGCTCCAGTGCATCGCTTTTGAGCACATAGAGGTACATCCCGCTTTTCTTCGAGCTTCGATAAATCGAGCAAATACGTTTCAAGGCTGTTCTCCGGCGGTGGCCAGGCTGTCGAGCAGCGCCTGGCCCATCAATTCGCGGCGCCAGCCACGCAGCGAATCAGGCAATTGGTAAGGACCATTGGGGAAGCCGCTCTTGAGCAGCGCTTCCAGGGTTTTCTTGCGCAGCATCAGCTCCGGCGCGATGTTCAGGCGCTCGGCTTCGGCCTGGCCGATGGCGCGCAGCTGTTTGACCAGCGCGGCGGCTTCCACCGGCAATGGCTCCGGCACCGCTGGCGGCCACTGATCAGGCGACACACTGCCAGAGCGCTTGATCAGATCAAGCAGAAATTCGCCGTCCTGACGCACGGTGCGCGGGTGCATGTCTTCGATTTTCGCCAGTGCGCCGAGGTTGTCCGGTTGGGTGCGTGCCAACGGCCACAGTGAATGTTCACGGATAATGCGGTTGCGCGGCAGATCACGGGCGCGGGCTTCACGCTCGCGCCAGGCGCAGAGTTCACGCAACACGGCGAGTTGGGCGCGGGACAGCTTCCAGGCCAGTTTGGCGTCGCGATAGACCTCGTACGGGTCGACCTCGCGCCGCAGATTGGCGACCAGCTCGGCACCGTCTTCCAGGACCCACGCGTATTTTTCGTCAGAAAGCTTCGGACGCAGCTGTACGAAAACCTCCGCCAGATGCACGGCATCTTCGGCGGCGTAGCTGATCTGAGTCTCGGACAGTGGACGTTGCAGCCAGTCGGAACGGGTCTCGCCCTTCGGCAGGTCGATGCCGAGCACGTCCTGCACCAGCCGCGAATAGCCCATGGAGAAACCCAGGTTCAGGTAAGCAGCGGCCAGTTGGGTGTCGAACAGCGGCACCGGCAGGCTGCCGGTCAGGCGCAGCAGGACTTCGAGGTCTTCGCTGCACGCATGCACGACCTTGACTACGGCCTGGTTTTCCAGCAACGCGGCCAGGGGCTGCCAGTTGTCGATGGTCAGTGGGTCAATCAGGTAAGCGCGTACGCCATCGCCGATCTGCAGCAGGCCTGCGATCGGGTAAAAGGTGTCGACCCGCATGAATTCGGTATCGAGGGCAACGAATGGCAGCTGCTGCCACTCGGTGCAAAACTGACCGAGGCTATCGTTGTCGCGAATCCAGTGAATATCGATGGCCACACGGCTCTCCCTTGAAGAATGGCGCGCAGTATATATCGCCCCCGGCGATTTCCGCGCATCCACTGAACAAGAGCTTTAGCGAAAATACCTGCCGGACAGCAAGAATTGTCTGAAAGGCTAGCTGTCCTTACGCAACACGTAGACCCGCATCCGCGTGCAACCCGGTACCAAGTCCTGATGACTGAGCAAGCAGAAACCCGCTTGCCTGAACTCGGCCTCAAGCTCGGCCTTGCTGGCCTGTGGCTGGGCCTGTGCGCCCTCCACGTCCGAACGCTCGAGCTTGAAACGCCCATCAACCCGCACCGCCACAATCACGGTATCGCGACTGACCCGGTGGAACTCGCCCAGCATGGCCAATCGATGCTCGGGACAGGCGATGCGTTGAAACAGTTGCAGGCAAAAAATGCAGTCAACCGCATTCGCCGACAAGCCGATGGTGAAGGCAGAACTCTGAAAGGTCTTGATCCGTTTCAGCAGGTTCTGCGGATGGTGGGTGCTGGCGTGATCGAGCATGTCCTGAGACGGATCGGTCGCGAGAATCACCCGGTTCGCATGCTCGGCCAGAACTGGCCAGAAACGCCCGACCCCGCAGGCCACATCAAGAATCAATCCCGGTTCGCCAGCGACCTGAAGCGCGTTACGCACCAATTGCTCTTCGCGCCAGAACGTCAAACGCCCCGCCAGGCCACGCGGTCGCGGCTGTTTACAGACGCGGGCGTGTTCCTGATCGTAGCGCCGGGCGAACTCAAGCTCGAAGGCGGATGGGGGCTGCGCGGACATGTGTAATGGCTCTTGTTGGATGTTCCAGGCGCCGCAGATTAGCGGTCGTTACGTGAAAAAAAGCTCGAGTCGCTCATTTTTTGGCCAGCACACCGTCGCCCATTGCGCCGCGGCATCCGGCGAACATATCCAGACCCGGGTTGTAGACCGTGCTGTTGACCTCCAGCAGACCGAGCATCGAATGGAACAGGTTGTCCTGGCTCAAGGGTTTTTCACGATTCAGTTGCAGGCAATGGGTGTCCACCGAGAACGACTTTTGATAGCTGTCGGAGAACCACGCCAGCATCGCTACATGTTTCTGTTGTTCCGGTGCGAGCATGTAAGGCGTGCCATGCAGGAACAGGTTGTATTCGCCCAGCGACTCGCCGTGGTCCGACAGATACAGCATCGCGGTATCGACTTTGCCCTGGTTGCTGCGCAACAGATCGATCAGGGTCGACAGCACGTGGTCGGTATACACCAGCGTATTGTCGTAGCCATTGACGATGCTTTCGCGGCTGCAATTGTTCAGCGCATTGCTTTCACACACAGGTGTGAAGTGTTCGTATTCTTTCGGGTAGCGCTTGAAGTATTCCGGACCGTGACTGCCCATTTGGTGCAGGACCAGCACGGTGTCTTTATTCAGCGTGTCGATGAAGTGCTGCATGCCTTGCAGGAGAATTTCATCGCGGCACTCGCTGTTGGCGCACAGCACAGGGTCTTTCAGGTCACTCACGTCATCGACAGTGACCCGATCGCAGGTGCCTTTGCAGCCCGACTGGTTATCGCGCCAGATGACCTCGAGACCGGCACGCTTGAGCACGTCCAGCAGGCCTTCCTGGTTCTTCGCCTTGCTGGCGTCGTAATCCTTGCGACCCATGTTGGAGAACATGCAGGGCACCGACACCGCCGTTTCCGTGCCGCACGAATGCACATCGGTGAAGGCAATCAGGCCGGATTCCTTACTCAGTTTCGGCGTGGTGTCGCGGTCATAACCCAGGATGCCGAAGTTCTCGGCCCGGGCACTTTCGCCCACCACCAGTACCGTCAGGGATTTACGGTCGTGGGCCTGCCAGGCCGGTTTTTTCTGGGCATCTTCACCCAGTTTGGCGAAAGGTTGCCGTGCAGACACCACTTGCTCACGCAGATAACCGAACGAGGCACCGATGTAGTTGCTCGGCACCACCATCAGACGCAATTCATGGTGATTGCGAAACAACGACGACAGGCCTTGATAATTGACCAATGCGACACCGCCGATCACCGCAACCGACGCGACACTCACCAGCACTTTACTTAATAACTCACGGTGCCAGCGACGATAATTAACCGGGATTTTCCACAACAACCACGACGGCAAGACGCCGAGCAGCACGATATAAACAAACAGTTTTAGCGAGAGTAAGTCGCGTACTTCCGTGGCATTGGTTTCGGCGAAGTTACGCAACATACCGGCGTCGATCAGCACGCCATATTGGCTCATGAAGTACGCCACACCGGCACTGATCAGAAAGATCAGCGTCAACACGGGTTTCATCACGGGTCGGAATGCCAGCAAGGTCAGCACAATGTTGAAGGCCGCCAGGATCATCAGCCCGAACGCGACACGCATGACGATGCCTTGACCGTCTGCTGCGGTGATATCGAAGAGGTGTTGCCAGAGAACTAAATTGAACCCTGCCAATAGAAAGGCACTGGAAACCAACGTCACCCATTCGGGGCGCACGGCTTTGAACTTCAACATGTGATCGGCTGTTCCTGAAAAGAAGTGCCCGCGGCAAATGTGAAAATTTCATTGACCGAGACGCCACAAATCTTAATCAGTCAACCATCAATATTTCGTGAAAAAGAAGCCAACGAATAGTTGGCTTCTGGTATTAGGCCAAAACTTCCAACACTGGCGACCCGTTTCAAGCCTGATGCAGATACCAGCGCCAGTCCTGCTCACCGACTTCGCCCATGAATTGCCGGTATTCGGCGCGTTTCACTGCCAGATAGACACCTAGAAACTCACTGCCGAATGCTTCCCCGGCCCAATTCGAGCCTTCCAGCGCTCGCAACGTGGTCAACCAGTCGGTCGGCAACAATTGCGCGGCCTGGGCGTAACCGTTGCCCTCCACCGGCGCCCCGGGGTCAAGTTGCTCGCGGATGCCGCGATGAATACCGGCCAGGATCGCCGCCGCCGCCAGATACGGGTTGGCGTCGGCACCACAAATACGGTGCTCGATATGCCGGGAGAATGCCGGCCCGCCGGGCACTCGCAAACTCACGGTGCGGTTGTCCACGCCCCAAGTGGCCGCCAGGGGTGCGTAGCTGTTGGTCTGGAAACGACGGTACGAGTTGGCGTTCGGACAGAACAACAGCAACGCATCGAGCAATGTGGCGAGCATCCCGCCGACCGCGTGTTTGAGCAGCGGCGTGCCGACCGGGGCCTCGCTGGCGAACAGGTTATTGCCGTCCTTGTCCGCCAGGCTGACATGCATGTGCATGCCGGTGCCGGCCAGGTCATCGAACGGCTTGGCCATGAAACAAGCCGTCATCCCGTGCTTGTGCGCCACGCCCTTGACCAGCCGCTTGTAGCGCACGGCTTCGTCCATCGCCTGCAAAGCGTCGGTGCGGTGTTCGAGGGTGATTTCCACTTGCCCCGGCGCGTATTCGGAAATCGCCGTGCGCGCCGGAATGCCCTGGAGCTTGCAGGCGCTGTAGAGGTCGGCCAGAAATGGCTCGATCTGTTCCAGTTCACGCAAGCCGTAGACCTGAGTCCCGCGTGGCCGCCCGCCATCGACATCCCGCGCCGGTTGCGGCCGACCGTTGCCGTCGCGCTGCTGATCCAGCAGATAGAACTCCAGCTCCGCCGCCATCACCGGGTAATAACCGTCGGCCTGCAAGCCTTCGATGACCTTGGCCAGCAGGTGCCGTGGGTCGGCGATGGTCGCGGGCATGCCCTCTTGCGGATGCATGCTGACCTGCACCGCCGCCGTGGGAATCAATCGCCACGGCATGCGCTGCAAACTGCCGCTGACGGGATAAGCGCGGCAATCGATATCACCGACGTCCCAGACCAGACCGGAGTTTTCCACGTCATCGCCATTGATGGTCAGGCCCAGGATGGTACTCGGCAGCGGTCGACCGCTTTCGTACACCGCCAGCAACTCATCGCGATGCAGTAATTTGCCGCGTGGCACTCCGTTATTGTCGAGGATGAACAGCTCGAACATCTCGATATCCGGGTTCTGTTCAAGAAACGTCAGGGCTTGTTCTTTCGTAGCGAAGGATGTCGTGGCACAGCTCATGGGAGTCCTCGTCTTTCCGCGTCAGGCAAACGCACAGGCGCCGCCGGTTTGATCCCGGCGCACAGCGCGGGACCTGTCAGAACAATCAGCGGGAGATGCAGGAATCCGGCGGGCGCGCGTGACGGCAGTGCCACAGCGCCCAGAAGGCCAGTTCGGAAGGGAGTGCGACTGGACAACCGTCCATAGGGAAGACCGCGATAAACAGATGAGCAGCAGCGTCACACGGGCGGTTAAGCCGTTAAATCGGGATTTGAAGAACCTTGGGTGTGGATTGGCTAAACAATCGATTATTCGCTAAAGGGGATTAGCCGAGCGGTACAGTTATTTAATTTCTAAATACTGCTCCAGACTTTCTGATTTGCCGCCTCCAGGGCTCGCGCGCCTAATCGGCTCCTTGTTCCTGAAGGTCCGATTATGGAAAACGTTCGCGCAACCTCCCGCCCTGCCCCCTGGCTGATGTTCAGCATCATTCTTGTCGCCCTGAATCTGCGTCCGTCCATGGCCGCTGTCGGCCCGTTGCTGTCAGCCATTCGCGGTGATATCCCGCTGAGTTTCAGCCTGGCCTCGCTGTTGACCATGCTGCCAGTCATGGCCATGGGACTGGCAATGTTCTTTGGTATCGGTATCAGTCAGCGCTTGGGCGAGCAGCGCACCGTAGTGCTGTCGCTGCTGATCATCGGCCTGGCCACGGTGTCGCGGTTGTTCCTTGATTCGGCGACGGAACTGATCCTGAGCGCCGTGCTGGCCGGCGTCGGCATTGCGCTGATTCAGGCGCTGATGCCCGCCCTGATCAAGTCCCGTTTCAGCGACAACGTTTCCGTGTGCATGGGTCTCTACGTGACGTCGATCATGGCCGGCGCGGCAATTGCGGCGTCATTCGCGCCGTTGGTGATGACCCGCACCGGCAGTTGGCGAGTGGGGTTGGCGATCTGGGCGGCACTGGCGCTGGCGGCGTTGCTGTTCTGGTGGGTTCAACGCACGGGAATGCCGACATTAGGGGAAAAGTCGTCCCGCAAAGAATCCTTTTTCCGCAATTCCCGCGCCTGGTTACTCGCAATCTTCTTCGGCCTGGGCACGGCGTCCTACACCTGTGTCCTGGCCTGGCTGGCACCGTACTACGTGGAAAAAGGCTGGAGCGAACAACAGGCCGGCTTGTTACTGGGCTTTTTGACGGCCATGGAAGTGTTGTCGGGGCTACTGACGCCCGCCATCGCCAACCGCAGCCGTGACCGGCGCCCGGTGCTGGTGGTGTTACTGGCACTGATCATGGCCGGTTTTTGCGGGCTGATTCTGAGCCCGCAACACCTGAGCCTGCTGTGGCCGTGCCTGCTGGGACTGGGCATCGGCGGGCTGTTCCCGATGAGCCTGATCGTGTCGCTGGATCATCTGGACAATCCCCAACGCGCGGGCGGGTTGACCGCCTTCGTGCAAGGCATCGGTTACCTGATCGCCGGCCTCTCGCCGCTGATCGCCGGGATGATTCGCGATCAACTGGGCAGTTTCGAATGGGCCTGGTGGTCATTGATGGGCGTCATGGCACTGATGATTCTGATGGTTCTGCGCTTCGATCCGCGGCATTACGCCAAACACATTCATTAACCCGGAACCCCCACCATGAAACGCACAGGTTTTGCTGCCGCTCACGTTGGCATGTTGCTCTGGGCACTGTTGATTGCCGTCTCGTTTTCCGCGGCAGCCCAGGTCAGCCAGGCCATAGACCCGATTCTGCTGACCGGGTTGCGCTTGTTGTGTTGCGCTCTGGTGTTTTTACCCCTGCTGCTGTTCAAGGGCGATACCGCCATGACCGCCCGCGGCCTGCTCGGTCATGCCGTGCTCGGCATGTTGTTGGCACTGTACTTCGGCTCGTTGTTCGAAGCACTGCGTTACACCTCGGCGGTGAACACCGGGACGATGTTTACTCTGGTGCCGTTGCTGACGCTGCTGTTCGAAGCCATCCTGACACCCGACAGCCGCCTGAAACAGCGCGTGTTGCCCATGCTGGTTGCCGCGGCCGGCGCCGTACTACTGGTATTGAAAGGCGCAGGCCCCGGCGAACTGCCGTCGCTGTACGCGGTATCGGTGTATGTGGTCGGTTGCCTGGCAATGGCGCTCTACTCGCCCCTGAGTCAACGGCTCAAGGCCAACAGCCTCAAGGGGCGCGGCCCGGTGGGCATGACTTTCTGGAACATGCTGTTCGGCGCACTGTTTCTATTGGCGTTTTGTGGATTCAGCGGCGGCTGGCGTTCGGCGTCGTTGCTGAGCGCGAGCGATCTCTGGTGGTTGATCTACCTGGCCCTGTTTGCCACCCTGGCGACTTTCTGGCTGCTGCATCGAGCCATTGGTGTGATTGCCCCTTCCTCGGTCATTTCCTACATCTACCTGAGCACCCTGTTCATCACATTGTTCCACTGGTTGTGGCTACGTCAGTCGCCACGCGCCCTGGAAATCATCGGCGCGTTGCTGGTGGGCGTCGGCATGTTGGCGCTGTTAATATCCAGCCGCGATGCGATGCCTGCACAGCAATCAGCGCTAAAGGCCTCTGGCCATGTTTCGGGTGATTGAACTCACAAGTCGTGTTCATAACACTATCTGTCCCACAACTGACCATGAAACATCCTACAAGGCATTCTCTTGGTACTATCGTTCCGCTAAGATCATTCGCACACGTTTGCGCACGGTCAGCGCAAGGAGCACAGCGAGACAGAACGGATGCTGAACAGTAACTTGCTTAGAAAGCTCGATATGCAAGACCTCATGGTGTTTGTTGCCGTGTATGAGCAAAGCAGCGTCACCGGTGTGTCGGAGGCACTTTGCGTCAGCCAGTCCACCGTGAGCTACTGCCTGAAAAAACTGCGCACCAGTTTCGAAGACGAGTTATTCATCAATACCCGCACGGGTATGCGCCCCACCTACAAAGCCAGCACCATGTATGCCCATGTGCTGAAGATTCTCGAAAGCATCAACCTGTGTCACGCCGGGACACCAACGTTCGATCCGACCTTGCAACCAGTCACCTTCAATATCTGTGCGCCGGAATACTTCGAGCAACTGATCCTGCCGCGCCTGTTGAAGAGCTTCGATTTCGCCGACCTGCCGGTGATGGTCAACATGCACAAGTTCGAAACCGACATCCCGGCCGAAGAACTGCGCGACGGCAGCCTCGACCTGGTGGTCTGTTTCGGCCCGAACTTTCATCGAAGCCACACCGACTTCAACTCCAGACGACTACTGGAGGACGATCTGGTCTGCGTCTTCGACAAACGCGCCACGCCGCTGGAGCCGCGCTTGAGCCTGCAAGCGTTCACTGAACGTCGGCATGTGTTCCCGACGCCCTGGACGTCCACCACCAACATGGTTGACGGCTGGCTGGCTCAACAGGCCCACAAACGCCAGATTGTCGCGCGCTCCAACAGCTACAGCGCGGCACTGAAGATGATCACCGGCACCGACTTCATCCTGACCTTGCCCCGGCGCATCCAGCAATTGCTGGCCAATGAGGCGATCTTCAATCACTGCGAAGCGCCCAATGGTTTACCGGGCTTCACCCTGGACATGCAGTGGAGTCAAAGCGTCGACCAGGACAGCGCCAACACCTGGCTGCGCGAGCAAGTGATCAAGGCCTGCGCCGAGCAGGAAATGGCCTGAAACTCAGAGGCCGATGGCAGTCTTGGTGTAGGACTCTCGATCGATGTCGATGATTTCCACACAGAGTTGAACCTCAACCCCTACCGGCCATTCGCACACATCCTGCACCACCGCCAGCAGGCTGTCAGACAACTGCTTCTTGATCTGCGGCGAGCGACCGCTCAACAACGACAGCTTTACATGCATGAACGCCCGCTCGCCCGGTGCGGTACCCACCCTGAAAGTCTCGACCTTCACCGCACGGGCCTTGATGTCGAACTCTTCAAACTGCCCCGAAGCGACCAGCGCGTTGTTGAGTCGCATCAACGCCACATCGGCATTCAGTTCGGACAGGTTGGCGGTGTATTCCATGTGCAGGTGGGGCATGACGGGGTTCCTGAGGATTGGCAGAAAGATCGTAGATATAACACCGCCCTGCTCACTCTGTCAGCGGAAGGATCGGACGTTCACTCATGAACGCCTCCAGGCGCGAGCGCAGCCAGCGTTCAGCCGGGTCGCTGTCGACATGGCTGAGCCAGACCATGGACAGGTCCAGGGTCGGCGTCTTGAACGGAAACGGCTCCTTGAACAGTTGGCCTGACGCAGCCATCGCCTCCGCCGTGTAGTCAGGCAGGCTGGCGATCAGATCGGTGCCGGCGAGCAACGCCGGCAATGAGCTGTATTGCGGAACGGACAGCACGACGTGGCGTGTTCGGCCAATCTCCGCCAGCCATTCATCGGCGTAGCCACTGACATTGGCGGTGTGGGACACCAGCACGTGCGGCCGCGCGCAATACTCATCGAGGGTCAACGGCGTGTCCGACGCATCTGCACGCAAGATACTGGGCTGGATATGTCGCAACAACTTGCGTTTGGCGTTGGCCGGCAGGCCGCGGGTCTGGCTGATACCAACGGTGATATCGCCAGACGCCAGCAAGTCGGGAATGCGCCAGTAGTCGACATGCTGGACCACGAACACCACCTTCGGCGCTTCCTGGCGCAAAGAACGCAGCAGTGGCGGTAACAGACCGAACTCGACATCGTCCGACAGACCGATGCGAAACGTCATGGTGCTGCTGAGCGGATCGAAATCGTGGGTCAGGCTCAAGGCCACCGACAGCGAATCCAGTGCCGGCGACAGGTGCTGAATAATCTCCTCGGCCCGCGCTGTCGGCTCCATGCGATGGCCGACCCGAATGAACAGCGGATCGTTGAACATCGTCCGCAAGCGGTTCAGCGCCGCACTGATGGTCGGCTGACCGAGGAACAGCTTCTCCGCCACCCGCGTGACGTTGCGTTCGAGCATCAATGTCTCGAACACCACCATCAGGTTGATGTCGGCCTTGCGTAGTTCGTTGCGATTCATCCGTTGCACCCCGGTCCCCAAGACTGGATGACAGTTTAGGGAGGTGTCGCGATCGGCGTCTATGCAGGTTGGCAAACGACCCGATCCATAAAATCCGGGGGCACTTACCACTCAGGAGCGCCCGACTGAAACGAAGCTGCTCTGATTGAGCAGCTTCACCGCCTGGAACCTATATCTCCTTGACCGGTGTCTGCTCTTGAGTCCCTTTGATCAAATCGATGGCATGCACGCAATCAGACTTGTTGACATAAGCCTCCCCACTGGCAATCGTTTCATGATTCCCTGCTCGCAAACGCCAGCGCCATTGGCCCTTGCCGGTCTGTGAGGTGCCACGGGTTTGCCTGTAAATCTCAAAGTACATTGATCGCTCCTTGCGATGGCTGATTACGACAGATCAGAGACCTGCGAAACCAGAGTAGATGAGGAATTTTTGCGGCAACGTCTTTCAATGTCAGGGGATATTTCGAAGGAAAAACCTTGATTGTCGAAACGATCAATGAATACGGGGGACGGTAATCAGAACGACTTGGTGGAGTTACTTTTCCTGTGGACGGACATATCTTTCTTACGCTGTTGTGCTGATTTTTCCGACACCAAAAACTCGGGGGAAAGCAGGACGAATGCGAAAATAGCCCGACGAAAAAAACTGCGTAAACGAAAAAACCCCGTAGATTTTCATCTACGGGGCTTTCTATGTATGGCGGAGAGATGGAGACTCACCTAAACGACATCCCCCTCCAACAAACGCCGTGCTTTAGCACCACCCAAAAAACAGCAAGATTTATTTTCTCAGCCCGAAAACCGAACGCAATTGAAGTACATCGAAAAAATTGGCGCTGGCCAAGAAATGATCAGAAGCAGAATGACTGACGTCTACCTATTTAGGTCTCGCCACCCATTGCCACTTTTGATCCCGGCTTTACAGGCTAGCAGTAGCCGGTTCCCGTCTGACTCCATGGCACCACTACTTAATAGAGTCCCAATCAGTGCAACTGCTGCCGCTATACCCGCCTTCATGATAGTTTTCTTGGTGTTGTGAAAAGCGGTCTCGGATCGCACAGCCGCTGTTGTCCATTCACTTCAATTTGCATGCTTGTGTGAATTTATCCGTTTCTCGTGTAGATCCACCTACGGACACGGTCCCAGACCATTTAGAGTCAAACTCTTCCGACTGGAGCCCAAGTTGGATCACTGACTTCGCCTCACGAAGATCAGCTAAAACCTTGAGGATTTCCTCTTTCTCACGAGTGACGTACTGGGTGTATTGGTTATTGCGTTTCGCGCTCTCTACTGTGAAGCGATGGATCTCTCTACTTTGATGAGAAGTTTCCACTCTGAGCTGGTCCGCCCATCAGCCCATTTTTCTTCTTGCAAGAGTGCGAGGGAGAGGCCATCCGAATCGCAGTCGAATGCAACCGCTTGGCTCGGACTGATGTTGCCGAGAAGCATTGCTTTCTTGTCGCCTGAGAAGATGTCGTCCTGAATGGTTGTATCCCATTGAGCGCTGGCAGTAGATGAAATGGCAATACCGATAAGTACAACCGTTGCCGCTATCCCTGCTTTCATGTCGATATCCTTAGGAAAGATTGGCTGATCTTAGCTGCTCTCTGGGCACCTTGCCATCACATCACTCGTTCACCCTAGGCTCAAAAGCGGATGGCTAATGCACCTTAACGATGTCCACATATCAATTGGGTTTTCTTGTTAGCTGATATCACCTAGGCTTTCCAACTGATCAACAGCTGAAATTACAAGCCAAGGAGAAGATGGCATGACGGTAGATAAAGCCTGCCCGGTAGTGCTACGGAGAAGTGAAACGCTAGAAATTTTGGCTTTTGAGCATCCGCTGGCAGGTCTGCAATTGGTCAAAGGTAGCGTGGAATCCGGAGAGTCAACTGAAGTGGCCTCTGCACGAGAGCTGGTCGAAGAAGCCGGGATTCAAGGCAAGGTGATACGAGATTTGGGTACGTTGCGCTCGCATATAACAGGACACATGTGGGCATTCCATGAGTGTCATGTTGCGCAAGACCTGCCTGATACCTGGGTTCATCATACTGAAGATGATGGAGGACATGAGTTCATTTTTTTTTGGCATCCATTAATGAGTGAGCCCTCAGAAGCGTGGCATCAGATTTACAAAGATGCGTTGGGATTTATAAGACTTAGTCTCGCTAAAGCGCCAATGGAGAATTGACACTCAATTGCCACCTGTACGGCACGCCCATTTATGCAGTAGCAGTTCGGTAATCTCACTAGCCTGCTGCGTCGGCATAATCATTAAGGCGCGTCACCACCTCTACGCTAGCAGCTTAGCTGTTAGCCGTCACCTGACGCGCTCATAGTCAAGAGTCCATCTCGCCCAACTACTTACTACCACGAGGTTTGGTGCCGTATTTTCCAGTGTACGGGTTCACATTCCCTTTCGTACTGTAGTTATTATTCCTAGTGGTATCTGGATTTGTAGCGTGGGAAGGTCCGACATACGTTCCGTTACTTCGCGTATACCCACTGATGGTATGATCAGAACGACTTCCGTAAGAATAACTAGACTTGTACGAAGAATGCCCGCCGTAACTGCTACCACGAGCATAAGCATCCCCTGAAAGCGCTACTGCCGCCACCACAGCCGCCAAAAACAATGCCTTTCTCATACAACCTCCCGTTTCAGATCAATGAGAGCTCAACGATGCTGTCATCAAGTCACTCATTCCTCTTCGTCGTCATCCGATGAGGCCACTCCGCTGCCGTCTTCAACGTACGACTGACAACCTTCGTTGAATGACTGAGAAGGCGTGCTGCATGAGTTCTCGTCATCAATATCATTCTGCTCTGCCCAGTTATACCCAGCCTGATGCCCTGAGCAGTCACCCTGGCATTGATAGCCATCGAATGTGGCTGCGTAAGCCATCGCGCTGCCCAACAACAGCATTACCAGCGCGATGAATGCTCTCATTGGTGAGACTCCATCGGTAATGCTTGCGAGCATGATTCTCTCCAATTGAAAGCGCCACTTCGTGGTTACACAAACTGTAGCTCACTTTCTCTAGCGAGTTGCTGGGATTGGTGGAATGCCCGGAGTATCACGTCGCTCGCGGCGACTTCGCACTGCTTCATTCCGCTGCGTGATGACTGCGACTTGTTTGATGTCATCGCACGACGTATGGATGCGGAGCCCTCCTCCCCAAGCGAGCAGAAGGGCACTTAAACGCGCGATCCATGAAATGTGCGGTGAGCGCTTAGAGAGAGCCGAAAAGTCTTCCGGCTGCTTATGAGACGGGCAAACCACCCGTAATCCACAACTAGCTTATGCGATCTTAAATGCGCCCAATCCTCTGATGCTGACCCGTTTAGGATCATGTTTGGGCCTTCTATTTTATCGGCGATGTAACCGAGCCAACCAACCTTCGCTCTTGCCCTAAAAATGCCCTAAACCAAAAAACCAGAAACGAAAAAGCCCCGTAGATTCTCATCTACGGGGCTTTTCTATGTATGGCGGAGAGATAGGGACTCACCAGAAACGACAAAAACACCCAACAAACGCCGCACATAAGGGGCTACAGCTCGATTAGTAGTACAATTGAGTAGTACAATCGACTGTATCACTACCCTACCCCACGGCGTGCCAATGGCTGACAATCTGATCCAGAAAAAAGGTGAATCCACTTGGTACGTGCGACTTGCAGTCCCTGCCGATGTACAGAAAGCAATTGGCGGGAAAAAGGTTTTGATTCACTCCTTGAAAACCGGACTGCGGTCTGAGGCCATGAATCGACGGCTTCCCGTCCTTGCGGCTTGGAAAGCACAAATTCAAGCTGCACGGGATAATCGAACGAGTCGTGGTGACGGATGGAAAGAGCAAATTTCGACATCTACTCAATCATTTGCCCAGATTTTTCGCCAACTCAAGACAGATGTGGTGCTTGGTGAAGTGAAGGATGTACCTCCGTACGACCCAGCGGATATTCAAGGGCTTTACCAGTTCGTTTTCGACGACTCCGAAAATGGAAGACGGCGACGTGCAGAAGCAGACCGCGTTTACTCTATGCAAGGTCTCGAAGGTGAAATCGCTTTGCATGACTTCGCCCACAGGATGCTACTCGAAACGTTTGGCGAAGTAGTCGCATCAGTGCAGGAACTGTCGCCAGCCGAAGCAACAGAAATGCAAAATATCTTGATCGATCCAAAAGCCCACAAACCGAAATCACCAATCACGAAAGCCCGACTGACAATATTCCGTGAGTACCGGGAAGCTCGCAGTGTCGCTCCTAAGACTATCGACCAACAGGAATCAAAGCTGGAGAAGCTTTCCACGTTCTTGAAAAAGGAGGAACGAGGTCTCGACTTTGATGCCGTCTCTGCATGGTTGGACTCCCTCAAGTTGGCGAGTAAAACACTCACACAATACCTGTTGGCCGGTAACGTGTTCTGGAAGTGGGCAATGAGGCACGACCCTCGCTGGCGAGAGGATTTTAAGGATCGGGCAAACCCCTTCGAGAATCACGAACTACCGCAGGTAAGGGGCAAAGCCAAGGCCGATGGCCAGAGGAAGGACTTCAAATTGGATGACATCAGCAAGCTGCATAATGCTGCGCTTGCAGAGGGTCACAACGTATTAGCAGACCTGATCCTTCTTGGCACCTATACCGGTGCCCGGATCGAAGAGCTATGCCAACTGAAAGCCGAACATGTCATAAAGCCTGATGGCGTCCAAAGCTTCGATATTGTGGATAGCAAGACTGCTGCCGGTATCCGCGTCGTACCTGTACACCCTGCCCTATCAACTCTCGTTGATCGTCTGGTTGAGAACTCCAAGGGTGAGTATCTGGTGCCGTCTGACTGTAAGAATAAGTACGGCATCAGGTCGGACGCACTGTCCAAGGCATTTGGCAGGCTCAAGGAGACACAAGGTTTCGGACCCCAGCACGTGTTCCACTCCATCCGTAAAACCGTCATCACTCAGCTCGTAAGGGCATCCGTGCAAGGTACGTTGATCGCTGAGTTGGTAGGGCATGAAACGGGAACCGTGACATTCGATGTGTACAGCCAGGGTGCAAGTGCAGCACAGAAACTGGAGGCGATATCCAAACTTCCCACTCTCCCTTGAGGCTCCTATCAACCGTTGGGAGTTTCGAGGCCGCTTTAACCAGCATCGGACCCCCATCGTATACCCTCGGTAACCCCAGCAAAACCTACACCAGATTCGTCAACTTCAGAGTACCCACTTCCGCTCCGCCCAGTGTTTACGGGCTTACATGGCTGTCTGGACTAAGCAGGAGGCGTTCTCCCTTGCTGAAACCGGTTTTGTGCTGATTTAAGCCATTGGAGGCGTGTGGGGATGGGGTGCTTAGATGCCGCAGTGAGATTCAGAGTTATCAACCAGCGTCAACTAGTTCTTGACAAAAAGTTTCGATCTGATACTATGACCATCTCAGACAAACATGCCGAACACGTCCCGCACCCATACAGTGCTAGATGATCGGTATTGTGCTGTCTATATATTGGCTGACCACCAGCGACGGTTATAGTTACAACGTGAGACTAACCATGAATCATCTACAAATGATCCAACTCAGAAACGAGGCCGAGCACCGACGCTAACAGAGTTCATTCCTTCCTTGAAGATAGAACGATGACGACGATGCCGACCTTTGAGTCGGTTTTTTTACGTCTTTTTTTTACTATCTAGGAGGAACTCATGAAGCACAGCAATGAACAGTTCAGCATCAAAACCGTTTACGTATACCCGGAATTCTTCGGCATCCATCTCGACTACTCATTGGGTGAAGAGGCTCCCCTCTTTGCTCCACCACGAGACGCCAAGCTGCTCTGTGGAGTTGGCTACAATTCGGCGGTAAGACGCAAAGCTTTGGGTATGCCTTATCACGAGACTACATGTCGTTCATTTCAGCGATGGAAAGACATGCTTAATCGGTGCTACAAGTCGGGAGCTACTGCATATGCCGGCTGTACGGTTTGCCCAAAATGGCATGACTTTCAAGAGTTTGCAGATTGGTTTGTGGATCAGCCTTACGCATCTGAGGCGGACATGGAGCTGGACAAGGATATTCTTGATCCACTCAATACCGTGTACTCGCCGGAGTTCTGCTCGCTTGTTCCGAGGGTGATCAATCAGATATTTCGAGATACTCGAAGTCAGCGAGGGGTGCTTCCCATTGGCGTAACTGTTGCGGCGAGAGGCGAAGGTTTTATATCTCGTCTTTCGATGTATGGGAAGTCAGAGTACCTAGGGAAATGCCACAACATTCTCGAAGCTTTCGAGGCGTACAAGACAGCTCATCAGATCTATTGCAATGAGTTGGCAGATACGTATGAAGGGTCGATTGATGCTCGTGTGATTGAGCGACTACGCAGTTATACGCGCCACATTCATGATTAAAGAGCTGTAAAGATGTACTGCCGCAGGCACTCGCTTGCGGCCACTACCCAACGAGGCTCATGCCTATGAAATGAAATTGAACAGGAGAATCATAATGCAGCACGCTTTCGCCTCAGATTTGGTAACCGACGTAGTCAATCCTAAAACCACCTCCGTTTACCTGCCTCAATTCCAAAATTGCCGAACCAGTATTATTGATGGTTTCAGAATCGATAAGCACACTGGCGAAATCTATGGGCAGTTTGTCGTTTCATCACTCCAGGCCACCATCGAACAGTACCGATGTGGAATTCCACGACCACCAGCCAGCCCGAGCCAGTACCTGCATCCGATGGATGTCAGGAAAAACGATAATGTGGTGTACGTAGATTTCGGTGGGCCAGCGCCAGCTAAACCAACAACCGCTGGCGATGTTCCCAGCTCCAAATCAAAGCGCGGCCCCAAACCGAAGGTATGCTTAAATCCGTTTGCTGCGATCATCCAGCTGGCGATTACTGAGAATGCTCACTGGATCGAAGATGCCGTTATGGCAGGCATGTACATCTCAGTTGAAAGCAGCAATGGCAAACTGAACATCAGGCCGGGCTACGTACGGAAGGTCATCACAATGGTGGTGATTTCAACTGACGCGATTGCAGGCAACCCTGTCTTCCGCAACCATGATCTGGAGCCGGTCAGTGAGCGGTATGGTCGATACCTTGCTGCGGCTGGTCGTGTTGCCCTCCGTAACATCGAACGGTATCTGGATACTCACCCAGCAGAGAAGCAGCGTCTGGAGATGAAGATTTTAGAAACCAAAGCATGGGGGGAAGAGTTCGATCTGGATGAAGCGGACTTTGTCGAAGACCCGTTTGGCTCTGTTGGTTAATTACGGCAGGATATAATAAGAGAGCGAAGCGAACGGCGGGCTTTGCACGTGGAGAGGGAACCTCTCGACTTGAGCACGGTGGAACAGCGAAGCCGTAGGGTTGGCACAGGACAGGCTATGCCTGACATTTAGCACAGTTGAAACTTGACCCTATTGAAGAGGTAGGCTGATGGAATGGATTAATAAATCCATCAGCATTCAAAGAGGATTACTATCCACAGGCTAGCCTGTGGTGCTCACTACTATTGTGAACGTCCTACTATTGTGAACACGTGCTAACCCTACGGCTACGCCGTTCGACCGTGCTAAAGCTTTGACCGTAGGTCAGTGGTAATTCGCCTTTACAGGGTGAACGATTGAAAGCTTATCGCTTTCGGTGCAAACACTCCAGCGGAGCTGGGGGAGTATCTCGCTCAAAGCTCCGCTTTACGCGTGCAACAGCTACCGCAGATAGAAGTAAAAACCCACAACCAACCAGTGAGGACGCACAAGCCAACACAGCATCATAGCTTAGTTGGTCCTGCAAGAGCACCTCGACAACAAACTACCCGTACAGCAAACTAGCCCCTTTGCTGGGGCTTTTGCTTTCAAAGAGCTGACTCTGTTTTTAAAAGCTCTTCTCGCACCGAATCGAAATCGGTTTCGTAGAAAATCAGTGCCGGACCCGACTCGAGTTCAATTTTAGTACTTCCATTTGAAATAGAATCCAATAGGTATTTTTTACCTTCCGTGGTAGATGGTCCGAAAACTCTATTGCCATTTAAGCAGAAATAATAAAACTGTATGTATTTCCCATTTATTTTATAAGGGTCTGATGGGTTTGGTCCGCTTGTTTCATTTCTCTTGCATATTCTTTCTGATGTATCCATCAGGTTGATTGATATTTTTCCTTCGCGAATTGATGCCAGCAGAACCGGGCTTTCCTGAGCTTCTGGCTTTATGAAATACGCAGTGCTTGTGAGTCTGTGCCAGTTTGGGTCTATGGTCCCGTCTGGTCTTTTTCGTGGCGTGCCTATTGCAGTATTTGGCGCTGGCTCGCACTTGTTCCACTTTTTTTCATATCCGTATTGCCCTGGCTTGCCCCAGCACCACCCAATTTTCACTAGCTCGGAATATGCTTTGTCTCGATCGTAACAAGCCACATGAGTATTTGGATCGTCGCCTGATCCGCCGCGACATCTTGAGTTTAGAACATCTGCATTGCTAATTAGTTTTTTTACAGTCGCTTCGCTGGTTTCCGCAAATGAGCAAAATGAAAAGCCAGATGCAGCAATAACCAAGGCTAGCAATGAAATTGATTTTATTTGAATTAATTGATGTATTTTAGCCTTCAATTTATATTCCTTTAATTAGGCTAGTGGACTGTGTCATCAGTTGGTGTGTTCACAATTAGAGCACAACACCCCATCATCCGGGAATGCAGCCAAATCAGAATCTCAGAACAACTTCGGTCAACGAGTACGCGAACTGCGTAGCAGTCAGGGGGCTCAGCCAAGAGGCATTTGCCGACCGCTGCGGCTTCGTAAGGACGTACATGTCTCGGATTGAGACTGGGACCGCGAATCCATCCCTCGACGCTGCCAAGGTGCTTGCAGACGGTCTGGGGATGTCGTTATCGGAGCTGCTGGAAGGGGTGTAGACGCGACTGGAACGCTGCCGGTTGGCAGTCTCGAGAAAAATATTTGAGTTTTTTGCTTGAAAAGCCGTGATTTGAAAATCGACCTCACTAAATACATTGAACAGGACATTCGTTCTGCCCAATTTATTAGAGGTTCAAGATGAAAAATTACATTCGCTTCGGCATTACACTGAGTCCCGCAACAACCCGCTTTCAGGCCAAGCAGTTCGAACGCATAATTTACAGTTTCAGATGCCGCTGTCTTCAAGGTACTTGGATCATCCCTATCCCTTCAAAAATGGATGGTGTCAGCGGGGCTAAGCAGCTTCGCCATATTCTGAGTGCAGCAATGGAATCTGCTGACATCTCTACTGTGCGTTACTGGTACTCGCATATGGATGGACCAAAGGAGCATCAGGTTTTGTAGTAGCTACCAGCAGCCCCGTCGGTGATGATGGGGCTTCTTTTGATAGCGGATTACTGTTAAAGCCCTGAAATCAAACTCGCGTAGGAATGTGTTCCTGTAACCAGCCGGGACTGGCTCGAATTCCCTCACACCCTCAAGGATGACACCCAATGACAGACAAGAACGAAGTCATAGCCAATGCCCTAGAGCTGCTGATGATCAATCAGAACGGTATCGGTGCTGCTATTGAAGAACTCGCCAAATGGGTTGCCGAACGAGGTTCAACCGTCATTACTGACAACGCAGTCACAGCTTTACAAGTCCTCGACCTCAACGCCGAAGGAATCACTTCTGTCATCCGCCTGCTACGTCAGGAATAGTCTTAACATATCGTTGATGACCGTCAACAATATGTTAAGATAGCCTTTCATTGGATGGATGAGAGAACGAAGCGATGAAACAGGTGGTGGCTTATGCACGGATGTCTACAGATGATCAGTGTCTGTCTGTAGCTGGTCAGTTTGCTGCTATCAAGATCGCCGCCGAGGCAAACGATTGGGACATCGTTGCTCAGTTCATAGATGAGGGAGTATCAGGTAGCGTCGATCCTCTGGAACGTCCTCAGTGTCGTCTGGCTCTCGCCATGGCTAAAGGATTGTCTTGTCCGGTGGTCGTGCACCGCCTAGATCGTCTTAGTCGTGACCATGCCCACTTCGTCACGCTGCAAAAGCGCTACACGTTTATAGAAGCCGAGGATGTACACGGCAGTAGTCTGGTGCGGAGCATAAAGAGTCTGCTCGCTGAAGAAGAGCTGTTGAAGATTCGCCAGAGGACCAAGGATGGCTTGGCTGAATTGAAGGTGCTCGCTGATCGTGGTGATGCTGAGGCGCAGGCCAAGATTTCACGACGTGATGCAGGACGTGAAGCTGCATGGGCAGTAGGCAACGGCGCCGCCCTAGAAGCCAAAGCTGTGAACGCTGGTAATCGTGCAAAGATGTTGGAGCATCACATCAAGGCTTGCCTCTTCGATAAGCACACCACCTATAGCGCTATCGCTAAGTGCCTCAACGCAAAGGGTGTCACCACCGAGCGTGGTAGCGCTTTCCAGCCTATGACCGTTAAGCGTCTGATGGAGCGTCTGACGTTGCCGCTCGTAATTCAGGATTGACCTAGTCCTGTATTGTCCTACAGGCTCGCAATGGTGGTCCACGTCTCGCTGTTGAACCTGGACAGGCTCCTTGGGTATCTAGTCCAGAGCTGTTGTAGAGCCTCTCAGACTGATCCAAAGGGGCGGCAATGTTATTTTGCTTTTCCGTAGCTTTTCATTCACCCCTCTTTGCACACCGCTTAGCGCTTCGGCGGATTCTCTGTAGAACCACTACAATCTGTTCCGCTCTCCCGGTGTGGACAGTGCCCCTCTTCGCTGGATGCAGTACGTCACGCCGGGGGAGCCCCATCATTTTTTATCCAGCCTGAATCTGGATCGCCTCATGAGTTGCACCCTTTTTCCGGCGGCGGGCAAAGGATCTGTGGAAAGCGGTTTTCCCCTGCGTCGATTAGTATCTGGGCCAGTGCATCACTATCAGCAAGGAGCGTTTATGAGAATCCCGCAGGAAGTTTTGAAGGTGGTCGGGGATGACCCGATTGAGGGGGCAATCGGCATTTGTCGCTTCGCTATTAACTTTCGCAGTGACTCAGGCGACTGGACCGAAGATGTTCACGGCGTTCTTTTGGAGGCTACTGCCGCACTTATGAGTCTCGAGGAACACGGCCTCGTTGAGAACGGCAATGGCCATCCCGATGTTGAAGGACATATGGGTTATGTCTGCAACAACATGCAGCGTTACCTTTTTGACAGTCTGGCTGATTTTGTTGGGCAGTCTTCTGCGAAGAAACTGGAGGCTCTGAAGAAGAGTTTCGGTATCACGCTTGCGAACGGATTTGCTTATGAGTTCACTGACGGCGACCTCAACAGAATCCAAGACCTGATCAACGAATTGCGTGGTTTGTTAGCGAGTGATTCCGCACTTGATGATGGCCATAAGCGACGCCTGTTGAAGCGATTGGAAGAGTTGCAGAAAGAGCTGCACAAGAAGGTCTCTGATCTGAGTCATTTCTACAGCTTGATGGGCGATTTCGGTATTGCCACAGGTAAACTGGGCAAAGACGCTAAGCCATTCACTGATCGAATCGGTGAGTTGCTTAAATTCGCATGGAAAGCCCAAGCCCGTGCGGAACAATTACCAAGCAGTGCGGAAAATCCGATGCTAGGCCATGACAGTGAACCCCCACGGCTGGAGTGATCGGCGTCTCACGCATTTCGGGGGGGGGGGGAACCACCAAATCAGCGAAAGCTTGGTGGCTTGTCACTAGGTCTTACCGAGGTAGACTACGGTGATGTTGGCACACATCCTCCCACGCTCCATTGCGAAAGCGTTGGTACTGACGGACGTGAACGGTCTTTTCACGAGTTACACTGCGAGTAAAGCTATTTTGGTTTTGCATGGCGTTAGCCTCTAATTTACGTGGGAGTTGTTCGCACGTACCCAGAGGCGACCACCGATCAATCACCAATTGACGCAATGGCGTCAATTGGATTAAATGGCGTCCTTCTCTTGATACGTGCTCAAACGCATGCGTCGGAGGATGCGAGTAGTTGCGTTTCTGTCCGTCAAAACTAAGACGCGACTGCTCGTAGACATCTTCAGCCGAGACCGCCTTCATTGGCGGTTTCTGCGTTTGTGCGGGAACTATATCGACTTCAATGCACCCCTGCAAGCCTCTCTGGTGCATTCAGAGCAATTTTCTCGATCTGACCGCCTCATCTTTCGCCTTTGACGTCAAAATCGCCCATATAGCCCCTCAGGAGTCCCTAATGAGGCCCTCTAAAGGGTGCTTCGAGACGTAGTTGGCGCCTCCGATTAAAGAGCTTTCTTCGCGAGAGTGGGCGTTGCAGGGTGCGTAAACCCCAACATGTAGGGTTTTGTAGGAAGGCGACCACAAGATAATGCGTTTTGGCGGGGTGTTGCAACGTACTACCTGTGGATAAACCTATGCGTAAATTGTGTGTGAAAGAGGGAGTCTGCGTGTAGGTCGCGAATTCGCTGGTGTAGATCGTGCATCGCTGTTTTCGCCAATTAGAGCGCTTTTTTGCGAAAACGAGCGCTATCGCAAAATCCCTCTATATATAGAAGGTGGTAAGTGGTCGATTTCGTGGGCATAAATGCTCACTTCTTTTCGTATCTCCGTAGGCATAGCCCATGCGTGCCGTCTCCCGTTCAGCTTCTCTCCGGTACATGTCACTCAGCGTCTATCACAGACGCTCATGCTCAATCTTCAGAGCGGCCAGCTCCTTCGTGCAGTCTCGGTACATGACGACTATGTCTGCAATATTGCGATGAGCCCTTCGTAAATCCTGACGTGTCGTGTCCAACTCAGCACACAGCAGATCAAACTGATGCTTCAGCAGCTCAAGGTGAGAGGGCTGGCGGAGGGGGGTGTTCTGTTATCAAGGGCATCGTTGAAGTGATGCAGAGTTCAATACCGGTTGTATCAATGAGGGTTTAAGTGACGTTTTTCGGCAGGTGGCAAGGTGAACGATCGCATCTGGACGGGCATGCTGTCGTCCTGACATCATGTAGCTCTCAGAATGCAGGGAAGCTCATCATGTCAGTAAAACGTCCTATAGGAATCATCCTCGCTCTCGGGCTCGCATTCCTTGTCATTAAGGGCATTGCTAACAGTCCATCGTCCGTCCCTAGCAAGCCTACAGCAGAACCTGATTACCCAATCAGTACCGCCACGTACGCGCAAGTGAATGCCGATGTAGGTTGCAAGAGCAAATTTAGCGACGAGAAGAAAGACGATATCTTCGATGCCAAATACAAGAACCACTGGATGACTTGGCAGGGAGAAGCAGTGATCCTTGAGGCCGATAAAGTCGCTCTAAACGTCGACGGTATTGGAACCCAAGACGTCAGCGTTTCCTTCATGCGTAAAGGAGATGGCTACGATCTTGCGAAGGGCAGCGTGATGAAAGTTCGATTCTTGATGAAGTCGATGGGAGGTTGCTTCCTTCCGTTTGGTGGCATTCAAGCGTTGCTTACGAAGTAGTTCACCGATGCGTCGACCTACTTTAGTCACCTGGGGTTGGCAGCTTCGATAGTGCTGCCCATTGCCTATAAGAGTCGAATGTGAACGTTTGCGTGCTGGCGTTATCGAGAAGTCTTATACCTTCTAGGCGATGGTTCAGAAGCTCATTCCCACTCAACATGGCGCCGCCACTCACCAGCACCCTAGTCAGTACGACCGCTGCCAGTTTCATGTATTCATGAGGCGTCGTTTGTAGGCCATGTATCTAGACAGTCGCTGGCTTCGGCCCCTAACAGAAGAGCGTGAAGCGCCTCTTTCGCTGCCCACGCCTCTGTCAGCCCACCGATATGCACCGAGCTATCGCCACATATTGATCGAGCGGTGACCATTCCTCGGCTGACGCTATAGCTCGCCTGATACGTCTTTCCCTTGAATATGACTTCGACCTTACTCTTCGTCTTCATCATCGTCGTCATCATTTGATGAAGCGGTCCCTGAAGTTGTCCCGCTGTTTTCATCGATGTACGACTGGCACCCTTCGTTGAAAGAGGCAGATGGAGTGCTGCAAGACGACTCATCGTCTACATCGTTCTGCTCAGCCCAGTCATACCCCGCTTGATGCCCTGAACAGTCGCCCTTGCATTGATAGCCATCGAACGTAGCAGCGGTAGCTGTTGTGCTGCCCAGTACTGATACCAGTAGCGTCTTTGCAAATAACATCTTCATGATGGTGAGCCTCCTTGTGCGTCACCCGATCCTACTCCTTCAGCGTGTCCTGTCTTCACTCATTCACCCTGAAGATGCTTCCTGATGGATTTGTATTGGACTGACGGGGCATGGGATTCTGTGGAAAGCGACTCTAACCACTATCAGGATGAAGACATGACAACGCCTCACGCATGGAAGCTTTCGATAGCGGATGCCTACGCCAATCGATACGGAGACGTGGCACAGGATTTCCTGACACTAGTGGTTGAGCCAGCACTAGCCGCCTTAGATAAGAAGGCTGTCGAACTTGCCAACGATCCAGACTCAGCAGTTGCCGCGTTCCAAGGATTCGACCACGCCAATCTGATTGTCAAAACGACGATGGCGCTCTGCCTGGGTATTCAGTCCGTGTGGGAACAGCAATTGTCTAGGTACTTGAGGAACTGTGCCCAATCCTTGGAGTTAGGCGATGACATTCAAGAGCGCTTAGAAAAGGTCACATGGGGCGTCTCCATGAACAGCTTGTTCCTCGACATACGCGGCCTCGACTTTCAACGCTTCGATTCCTACAAGCGCCTTGACCTTCTCCAGACGCTTGGCAACGTATGCCGTCACGGCGAAGGCAAGTCGGCGATGAAGCTGCGTAAGGAATACACCGAACTGTGGCCGCATTGGGCAGATACCAGCAAGCACCCAGAAATACCGTTGATCTACCGTGCCCCGGTGACTGGCATTCGAATTCCGGTTTCACTTCTTCGAGATTTGGTTAACGCCGTGGTGCTGTTTTGGATGGACATGCAGCGCCTTGGGTTGGAGTCTCTGAGTGACCAGCCAGCGGTGGATACCGAGATTGCACGGCTACAAGAGCGTCGGATTCCCTTGCTTGCCATCACGTCACACCTTCCCCAGGAGCTGGAAATCAATCCTCCTTGAATCCCGGCAAGCCTTGAGCAGCACGCCATTCCCTCACTACACGCGTAACGTCTTCTGCTGATCCGCTTGACCCGTCCTCTGGGTAGTAGATGAGATCGGTGCCGTCTGGGTGACCAGTCATTTCGCAGAATTGGTCTAGCAGGACATCTAACACGTCATCAGTTTCTGCTTTGTTTTCAGCCAGCAGCTTGTGCATGAAGCTGATGAATTCGTCTTCGGTGTAGTCGGTGATATCGTTTTTCATTACCAGTGTCATCCGTTTCTATGAATGTCGATGTGGTGCTTGGGGGTCACGACGTTCAGGTTATCGACATCGTAGACTTTCCCACCCTTGGCTACTTCGTCTGCATGGTGCAGCTCGAATGATCCACGCTTTCCCGCTCGGTCTCTGTAACGTGCCTTCGGTGCTTTGCCTTCCCGCATACGGTCAACGTTATTGTCTGTGAATTGTTCCACTAGTCCAGTGCTGGCTACCGCCTTCCAGAGTGCCTGCCTGAAACTGTCGAAGGTGCCGAAGCTTTTGCCTCGTAGTTGGTTAGCAATTTCAGTTGGTATCGGTGCACCGAGTCCAGAGGTAGCTCCAGCAAGCCAGATGCCTGTCACATCCTTTCCTTGTCCCGTAACGGTGCCGGGATCAAGCCGGACATTCATCACGATATACAGGGGCTGAATGCCAGAGCCATCAGGGAAAACGAGAATAAAATCCTTGTAAGTGTCGGGGTATATAGGGCTGACGATGATGTTATCTGCCTGTTCTGTAGGCGGATAAATCCAAATCTGAGGTGCTTGGGGTGCACCTTCTAGCGGAGGAATCCCCGACGTGCTGGACGGGTCAATGGCTGGCGTCCATATAAGTGTTACACCATCGCCAAAGTCCGCCACTCGCTGTGAGCCTTGCTCGTTGAATTGCACCACCGGAATCATCTCCCAGTCGGTGCGCTTCTGGGTGTTGTACCCGTAGCCCTTCAAGGTGCCATCCGCCTGCTGTTCGACATGTATCCGAACCCGTGTGCGGCCTTTCTTGAGGGATTGAAGTTGTTCCTCTGTGTACAGGCTGCTATCACCCAAGCTGGACGGCCACAGCAGTGCAACAAAACCAGCCAACGCACCAGCAGCAACGCCGGTAGTGAGAACCCCGCCAGCAGCACCAGCACCAGCACCAGCGCTCGCACCCGTTGCAGCACTTCCACCAGCTACAGCAGCGCCAGCAGTACACAAGCCACCGCAAGACACGCCAGCAGCCGTAGCAGCTCCGCCCAAGAGAAGCGTTCCGAGTGTTGCCGGTATCGCACCGCTAACTTTCTTGAGGGGGATGTTCCCGTCTGCATCCGTTTCACGACCACCAAGAATGGCGAACTCACCATAGTTGGCCACCTTCTCGACAGGGATAAACCCTGCTGGTTTCTTGTGGTCAATCACGCCGTCTGGAAGGTCACAGCTCTTTGCGAACACACAGCCTACGGCGTTGGGCTTGTCTTCTAGCTTCGGAGGGAGGTCTTTGTATTCAGCCCAACGCTGGGCATTAATATCAACAGGCTCTACGCCGTTGTTGGGGCTAGTCGCATTGGGCAAAGCTGGTTTGGGCACATAACCGGACATGCAGCTTCCTTTCGTCCTTGGGGAATTCCAGCCTGTAGCTGGGCAGCATCGACCTTACCGGGAAGCTCAAGCGCTGGCTGTAGGGCAAATCCCAAAAGCCATACCGAAAATTCCCTGATCCATTTCATTTGCTGGGGTGTGGAGGATATCGGGTTGGAGCCGGGCGTTGAATGATGGCAAATGGCCGCACACCTCAACACTATAGAAATCGAATTCGGCTTGATAGCATCACCGAAACGCGAACGTCGCTCGGGGTTAATGATCAACGCATGAAGAATGTGAACCCACATCAAGCGGCCATACAGCCCCACCTGCTGGCTTGCCTCTACAACAAACTGAATACCTTCCAGTCAGTAGCTGATTGCCTTAACTCCAAAGGCTTGCGTACCGCTCGTGGTAGCGAGTTCACACCTACGGCAGTGCGTCGCCTCATGCTTGCCTTCAACGTCTCGCTCTGAAGCTGTGGGAACTTCAAGCGGGCTAGCTTTATTTTGAGATTTATCAGGTTTCTATATCGACTCTGTGCGTTTTGTTAAGCGCCTGGGCCATGCCGACCGCTTTCCAGAATGCAGGGGGGGTACCTTCCAAACTCGGAGCCATTATTTTTGGCGGGATTTTGGGAAATTCAGTCAGAAGTGCTATCCCTATTTTCGCGGGATTTGGAAATTTAACCCGGAATACTCCCTACCATCATTCAACTGTCTTCGCAGGCCACCCTTCCAAGAACCGCTCAGCTCTAGGTCTGAAAGAAGCACCGCTAGCCCTGCTCTGCGGCACGAGGGATTAGACTTGAGTGCAATAAAAACGAACACTAAGATTTAATTAAAATAGAAGCCTGGGTAGGATTGACCGAATAGACATAGCCAAAAATCCCATCCTTCTTATTTTCGCTAGTCGCATTTTTATAATTCACTAAAAACTCACTGAATCGCGAATCACTAATCAAAACTAAATTAGATGATAGATCAATATTGAATGCCGTGATACTTTCGGCCGGACCTTTAAGCTTATTCTTATTAAGTACAAGCCCCGATCTATCCGCACTCTCTTGTATCATGGAAAGCGCAAAATCTGCCTTCTCTAAACTTTGCGTTGAAATAATAATATTATCCACATAAACACTAACCTTTATACCGTCAGTATTATCTAAATTTTGTATTACTTTTCCAAGCCTGCTTTTATGAAGACACAACGAAGCTATGATCGTAGATTGAACAAAGCCAAAGGGCAATGCAAAGACCTGACCTGAATCCACCGGTATTGAAACAGTTGATTCCATTGCGATACTTCTTGCTTTATCGTATCCAAAATACGGCTTTAATTCACGAGTTATTCTGCTTCGATTAATACTATTGAAAAACTTTCGAAGATCGGCATGAATAAAAAACCTACCTCCAAGATGATACTTTATGGCATCAACATGACCACCACTCCTTAAATGATAGTAGTTCTCAGGAGGGCGCCACTTGAATTCAATTAGACCTTTGAAAAGTTTACCCTCAGCAACAGTTTCTGAAGTTGGGATGTAAACCCAAGTATCAGATTTCAACCGGAACCTGCTGGTCCATTTATGAGAGTTCTGCATCGGATGGATGCTCGAAATAGTTAAAAGCCACGCTCAAAAGCGGGAGAGCTACTGACACAAGGATCAAAATGGCCGTAACCAGTTCGATGACCTTGGTAGCAAACTCAATACGCTTCTGAGCTTGGCCGTAATCAAATTTCTTCATGATCACGTACCTCATCTAAATTCCTGGCTGACCGAGCGCAAAGCGCATGGCTTTACAACCAACGAGGAGACCAATGAAAACACGTAACGAGTCGTCAAGGATTTCCCAGAGATCACATAGTGACGCGATGAGGGACACGCCGCGAGGCAGCCTGTCGCCAGGAAGATTGGATCCTATCACCTGCCATGCGTAGGCTGCAACGCCGCAGCATTGATGCATACTTGCGGATGTAACGCATCGCTCGAACCGCTTCAGCCCCTTATCAGGGCATGAGGGTATTGGAGCCACCGAAACCCAGCTGGCAGGCCGCTCGAAGGGATAAAGTGGTCGCTGGCACCAACCTCAGGAAGAACGCCCATAGCGCCGCACAGAGGCATCAGATGGTAGTACAATCGAGTAGTACAATCGAAAAACAAAAAAGCCCCGTAACTCATTGAATTACGGGGCTTTTCTATGTATGGCGGAGAGATAGGGATTCGAACCCTAGGTACCGGTGAAGGTACAACGGATTTCGAATCCGTCCCATTCGGCCACTCTGGCATCTCTCCAACGGCGCGCATCATAACAGCACAATCGCCGGAAGCGAACCCCCTTTAGCGATTTTTTTCCGTGCTATCAGATGCTTGCGTCGATTAAAGCGGTACGCCCAGACGGTTGGCGACTTCTTCGTAGGCTTCGATGACGTCACCGAGGCCCTGACGGAAGCGGTCCTTGTCCATTTTCTTCTTGGTGGCCTTGTCCCACAGACGGCAGCCGTCCGGGCTGAATTCGTCGCCCAGAACGATGGAGCCGTCGGAGGACACGCCAAATTCGAGTTTGAAGTCGACCAGCAGCAGGCCGGCGTCGTCGAACAGTTTGCTCAGTACTTCGTTGACCTTGAGCGACAGTTCTTTCATGCGAACCAGTTGCTCGGCGGTGCCCCAACCGAATGCCACGACGTGGGATTCGTTGATGAACGGGTCGCCTTTGGCGTCGTCCTTCAGGAACAGTTCGAAGGTGTAAGGGTTGAGCTTCATACCCTCTTCAACACCCAGGCGCTTGACCAGGCTGCCGGCGGCGTAGTTACGCACAACGCATTCGACCGGGATCATGTCGAGTTTTTTCACCAGGCATTCGTTGTCGCCCAGCAGTTTGTCGAATTGAGTCGGCACGCCGGCTGCTTCGAGTTTCTGCATGATGAAGGCGTTGAACTTGTTGTTCACCATGCCTTTGCGGTCGAGCTGCTCGATACGCTTGCCGTCGAACGCCGAGGTGTCGTTGCGAAACAGCAGGATCAAGCGGTCAGCGTCGTCGGTCTTGTAAACCGATTTGGCTTTGCCGCGGTAGAGTTCTTCACGTTTTTCCATGATGGGCTCCGCTTGCTAAGTAGGTGGGCTAGGCGATGTGTCGCCAGTCGAGCCCTGAATCTTGATCGGCCAGTTGCAGCCAGTCCGGGTCGCACCCGAGGGTGTCGACAAAACATTGCCGGGCCAGCTGCGGCAGGTTGTTCTTGCTGCTCAGATGGGCCAGGACCAGGTGTTGCAGGCCTTGCCAGCCCAACTCGGCCACCAGGAATGCCGCCTGATGGTTGTTCAAATGTCCCAATTCACCGCCCACCCGCTGCTTGAGAAAGTACGGGTAGTGACCGCGAGCCAGCATGTCACGGCAATGGTTGGCCTCGATCATCAACGCATCGAGGTCCCGATAGCCGTCCAGCACCTTGTTGCAGTATGAGCCCAGGTCGGTCAACAGGCCGAAACGCCGCTGACCGTCGCTGAAAACATACTGCGTCGGCTCCTGTGCATCATGGGCCACGGCAATGACGCCGATGCTCAGAGGGCCGATTTGCAGTTGCTCGCCGCCAGCCAGAAAGCCTGCGGGTTCAATCGGTTTGCGCATCCCGCGCAGGGTCCCGCGACTGAGGTAGACAGGCAGATTGTAACGCCGAGACAGTAAACCCACGCCATGCACGTGATCGGCATGTTCGTGGGTCACAAGTATCGCGCTCAACTGCGCAGGGTTCACCCCAAGGCGCAGCAGGCGTTTTTCGGTTTCCCGCAAGGAGAAACCACAATCCACCAGCACATACGTGTCATCGCTGGCTACCAGCGTGCCGTTCCCTTGGCTACCGCTGCCGAGAACGGCAAAACGCATGCGATCAGCCCAGGTTGTCCTGAATCACGGTCAACACTTTGCGCGCCACGTCTGCTGGCGCCACGGTGTTGATGTTTTTCTCGACGGTAACTTGTACGTTCTCGCCGACCTTGCTCAGGCGAACCTGATAACGCTCGGCACGGGCTTCAACTTCTTCCTTGTTCGGCTTGCTGCCGAACAGGCTGCCGAAGAAACCTGGCTGCTCATCCTTCTTCTCGGCCTTTTCGGCGAGGTTGATGTAGTACAGGCCCAGGCTGCGGTTGATGTCTTCAACACGCCATTCGCCCTGTTCCAGCGCACGACCGACGCTCGACCAGGCACGATCCAGGTCGGTACCGACGTTGAGCACCGGGTTGCCACTGCCATCCTCGGTCAGGCTGACACGGCTTGGCGTATCGAAATCACGCGAGGCCAGCATGGAGACCGAACCGCCCTTCTCCGAAGTACGGCTCATGCTCGCGAGCATGTCGTCGACCAATGCTGCGTCCAGGCCGGTATTGACCGAACGATTGGTGAAGTCGACGTTGGCGGTGCTGCCGGCAGGACGCTCGGCGCTGACCACATAGACTTCACTGGTGTTGCGCTGCACGCCTGGCTCGATACGCACCCGTACGCGGGTTTCGCTGTCGGCGCCGACACCGGCCGCGCTCAGGCGCTTGGCCATGGCTGCGGACAGTTCGTCGGAATGCTGCCAAGTGGTAGTGAACTCACCGGTTTGCGGGCGCTGTTCGTCCAGACGGAAACCGTTGTCCTGGAAGAACTGCACGGCCACTGGCCAGACTTCGGCCGGTGGGTTCTGAGCCATGATCCAACGCGAATCGCCGCTCTTCTGCAAGGAGTAGGCGCTGATATCAGCCGCTGCCGACAGCGGCTGCGGACGAGGCACGACATATTCGCCCTTGGCGGTATCGTCGGCCACATTGCGCGGGATCGGCAACAGTGGATCCAGACGCTTGGAGGTGCTGACGTTCGGTGGCAGTTGCATCGGTGCAGTCTGTTGCGCTTCCAGGTAATCGCTACCACGGTCACGGAAGTAACCTTCCGGGCCCCAGATCCATCCGCAGCCACTGGTGCTGGAGATAATCAAGGCAAGTGCGGAAAGTCCGGCCATTCGCTTCATGCGTAGTACTTCCTCAATTAAACCAGGACGCCGGACTGGCGCATGGCCTGCCGCAGCGGTTCGTGACAGGCAGCACTGAGCCAGGTGAGCGGCAGACGGATACCGTCCGGCATCAGGCCCATTTCATGCAGCGCCCATTTCACGGGGATAGGGTTGGATTCGATAAACAGGGTTTTATTGAGTGGCATCAGCTTTTCGTGGATCGCCCGGGCTTTGACGGCATCACCGGCCATCGCAGCGGCGCACAGCTCGCTCATGGCGCGCGGCGCAACGTTGGCGGTCACCGAAATGTTGCCCTTGCCACCGAGCAGCATCAGCTCGACCGCGGTCGCATCGTCACCGGAATAGACCAGGAAGTCGCTGCTCACGCCGGCCAGGATGTCCTTGGCGCGCTGCAGGTCGCCCGTGGCTTCCTTGATGCCGATGATGTTCTTCACGGTCGACAGGCGGATTACCGTCTCGGCCTGCATGTCGCACGCGGTACGACCCGGCACATTGTAAAGAATCTGCGGGATATCGACCGCTTCGGCGATGGCGCGGAAGTGCAGGTACAGGCCTTCTTGCGTCGGCTTGTTGTAATAAGGGGTTACCAGCAGGCACGCATCGGCGCCAGCGTTCTTCGCGTTGGTCGTCAGTTCGATCGCTTCACGCGTCGAATTGGCGCCCGTACCGGCGATCACCGGAATACGCCCTGCAACCTGGGCAACCACGCGACGAATCACTTCGATGTGCTCGTTCACGTCAAGCGTGGCCGACTCACCCGTAGTGCCGACCGCCACGATGGCGTTGGTGCCCTCTTGCAGGTGGAAGTCCACCAGTTTGCTCAGGCTGTCCCAGTCGAGACGACCCTGTGCATCCATGGGTGTGACCAGTGCCACCATACTGCCCGCAATCATGCAACCGCTCCTGCCGGAAAAAGAGAGCGGTAATGGTACTGGCGCCAAGATGCTTGTACAAGCGAAGTACTGCGCTGCCGCCATTCCCCTTGGCGCTGCTTTTCGCTACCCTTCAGACTTTGATCGGTACTGATAAGCTCGTACGCCGGTTTCCAGCCTCCATTTTCGGCATCACAAGCCCCGATCCAGCGTTGCCACCCCTCGCTCTTGCCATACTGGAGCACGTTGCAACCTTCGGCTGGGGGTTTGTGAATTCGCATCCGCAGGCTCGTCCCGGCAAAAAAGCCCATAAACAGTATCGACCGCTCATCGCTTTAGGAATGCTGCATGTCCACCCCCACAGTTCGCGAACAATTCCTTGTCATCAGTGCCCTCGGCGCCAACCCCATGGAGCTGACTAACGTCCTGTGCCGCGCCAGCCATGAAAACCGCTGCGCCGTGGTCACCTCTCGCCTGACGCGTCATGGCGAATGCAGCGCGCTGATCCTTGAGATCTCCGGCAGCTGGGACGCCCTGGCGCGCCTCGAAGGCAGTCTGCCAGTACTGGCCAAACGACACGCTTTCACTGTCAACGTGGTGCGCAGCGCAGCCCTGGAGAACCGTCCCCAGGCCTTGCCGTACGTCGCCTACGTCAGCTCGGCCTACCGCCCGGACATCATCAACGAGCTGTGCCAGTTCTTCATGGACCACAACGTCGAGCTGGAGAATCTGACCTGCGACACCTATCAGGCTCCGCAGACCGGCGGCACCATGCTCAACGCCACGTTTACCGTGACCTTGCCGGCCGGCACCCAGATCAGCTGGCTGCGCGACCAGTTCCTGGATTTCGCCGACGCCATGAACCTGGACGCACTGATTGAACCGTGGCGCCCACAAAACCCAATGTAAGGAAGCTTTCATGGCCGTAGCCATCGACCAACCGGTTGCCGACTTCGAAGCACCCGCCACCAGCGGGCAGACCGTCAGCCTCGCGGCCCTCAAAGGCAAGCAAGTGGTGATTTACTTCTACCCGAAGGACAGCACGCCGGGCTGCACCACCGAAGGCCAGGGTTTTCGCGACCAGTACGCGGCGTTCAAGGCGGCCAACACCGAGGTGTTCGGCCTATCTCGCGACAGCCTGAAGTCTCACGAAAACTTCAAGTGCAAGCAGGAGTTCCCCTTCGAGCTGATCAGCGACAAGGACGAAGCCATCTGTCAGCTGTTCGACGTGATCAAGCTTAAAAAGCTCTACGGCAAGGAATATATGGGTGTTGATCGCAGCACGTTCCTGATCGACAAGGATGGCGTGCTGCGTCAGGAATGGCGCGGCGTGAAGGTGCCGGGGCATGTGGATGCGGTTTTGGCGGCTGCTCAGGCGCTGAACAAGGCCTGATTTTTTGGGCGTCTATTCGGACGCCTTCGCGGGCAAGCCCGCTCCCATAGGGATGGTATGAACCCTGTGGGAGCGGGCTTGCCCGCAAAGAGGCCCTCAAATCGACGATCAAAGCAGCGGCGACACCTCCGGCTCCTTGCGCGGCCAGGCATCCAGCACGGCTTTGAACAACGTCGCCAGGGGAATCGCAAAGAACACGCCCCAAAAGCCCCACAACCCGCCAAACAGCAGCACCGCGCAGATGATCGCCACCGGGTGCAGGTTGACCGCCTCCGAGAACAGCAGCGGCACCAGCACGTTACCGTCCAGCGTCTGGATGATCCCGTAGACCGCCATCAAATAGATGAACTGATCGCTCCAGCCCCATTGGAACAGCGCAATCAGCAGCACCGGCACGGTCACCACCACCGCCCCGACATAGGGCACCACTACCGACACACCCACCAACAACGCCAGCAGCGCCGCATAGTTGAGCCCCAGCGCCACGAAAGCGATGTAGGTCACGCCCCCACAAATGAAGATTTCGATGACCTTACCACGAATGTAATTGGCAATCTGCCGGTTCATTTCCTGGGCGACTCGAGTGATCAGCGCTCGCTCCCGCGGCAGGTAACCACGCACCCACTGGCCGATCATCTCCCGGTCCTTGAGGAAGAAGAACACCAGGATCGGCACCAGCACCAGGTAGATCATGATGTTCACCAGCAGCGGCAAGCTCGACAACGAGAACGTCAGCGCCCACTGGCCGAATTTGCCGATCTCGCCCCGCGCCACTTCGATTGCCTGTAGCACTTGCTCATCCGACACCAGATGCGGATAACGCTCGGGCAGCAGCAATAGCAGTGATTGCCACTTGGCGAGCATGCCGGGCAATTCGTTGAACAGCGTGATCAACTGATGCCAAAGCAATGGCACCACGACGAGGATGAATACCAGCAGCCCCCCCATGAACAACGCGAAGACCAGCCCCACCGCCGCGGCCCCCGGCAGACGCAGGCGCTCGAGGATCACCACCAACCCCTGCATCAGATACGCCAGCACCATCCCGGCCAGCACTGGCGCAAGCATTCCACCCAGGGTGAGTACGGCGGTAAATGCCAGAAACAGCAGCACCGCCAGCACCACGGCCTCTTCATCCGAGAAATAGCGCTGAATCCAGTCGCGTAACACTTTGAACATCAATAATCCTTAGGAACGAACGCCGCAGGTTTCAGGCTTTTTTCAACCAATAGCGGTAAACGCCCGCCTCATCTTCTTCACGAAGCAGCGTATGACCGGCCAATCGGGCAAAGGTGCGAAAATCGCGCTGAGAGCCCGCATCGGTGGCAATCACCTTGAGCACCGCCCCGCTGGCCAGTCGGTTGAGTTCCATCTTGGCCTTGAGCAACGGCAGCGGACAATTCAGACCGCTGGCGTCCAGCTCGGCGTCGTGGGTTACAGCGTCAGTCATCGAATCACTCCGGGGCAGGGGTTGAGTCGCTTAGAATATCTGGTCCCAAGCGTAGTGTCCGGCTACAGTAACGTCTTTGTCGACTAAGGCTTTGTGCATGACTTTTTTGCGCCCTACCCTGCTGACGCTCGCTTGCCTGCTCGCCTCACCGGGCTTCGCCGACGACTTGCCGTCACTCGGTGACGCCAGTTCTGCCATCGTCTCGCCGCAACAGGAATACCAACTGGGCCGTGCGTGGCTGGCGATGCTGCGCAGCCAGGTGTCGCAACTCAACGATCCGCAACTCAAGGATTACGTCGAGTCCAGCGTCTACCGGCTTGTGGAGACCAGCCAGGTCAATGACCGGCGCCTGGAGTTCATCCTGATCAACAGCCCACTGCTCAACGCTTTCGCCGCGCCGGGTGGGATCGTCGGCGTCAACGGGGGCTTGTTCCTCAACGCCCAGACCGAAGGCGAATATGCCTCGGTCCTGGCCCACGAACTGGCCCACTTGTCGCAGCGTCACTTCGCCCGTGGTGTCGAAGCCTCGCAACGCATGCAAGTTCCTATGATGGCTGCATTGCTGGCCGGGATCGTGATTGCCGCTGCCGGCGCAGGCGATGCCGGGATCGCAACCATTGCCGGCACCCAGGCGGCGGCGATGCAGGAACAACGACGGTTCTCGCGCCAGAACGAACAGGAAGCCGACCGTATCGGCATCATGAATCTGGAGAAGGCCGGTTACGATCCGCGCTCGATGCCGACCATGTTCGAACGGCTGATGCGCCAGTACCGCTACGATGCCAAGCCGCCGGAATTCCTGCTGACTCACCCGGTGACCGAATCGCGTATCGCCGACACCCGCAACCGTGCCGAACAGGCCAAACCGGGCGGTATCGAAGACAGCATGCGTTATCAGCTGATTCGTGCACGCGTGCAGCTGATCTATGAAGAAACCCCAGGCTTGGGTGCCAAGCGCTTCCGCGCCCAACTCGATGAAAACCCGAAAAACGACGTCGCGCGCTATGGCCTGGCAATCGCCCAGATCAAGGGCGGCCAGCTGAATGAAGCTCGCGAGAACCTCAAGCAGCTGCTGACCAAGTCGCCGAACGAGATCATCTACAACCTGGCGCAGGTCGATCTGGACATCACCAATAATCGTCTGCCCGATGCTCAGTCACGGGTTGACCGGATGCTGACTCAGTATCCGGGCAACTACCCACTGAATCAGGTGCGTGTCGATCTGCTGCTCAAGCAGAATCGAGCAGCCGATGCGGAAAAAGCGCTGGAGAACCTGCTCAAGACCCGCCCCGAAGATCCGGACGTCTGGTACCTGGTGGCCGAGACTCGCGGCCTGTCGGGCAACATCATCGGCCTGCATCAAGCTCGTGCAGAGTACTTCGCACTGATCGGCGATTATCGCCAGGCGATCCAGCAACTGGACTTCGCCAAACGCAAGGCGGGCAGCAACTTCCCGCTGTCATCGCGGATCGACGCACGGCAACGCGAGCTGATGGAGCAGGAACGCATGGTCAAGGACATGATGGGCTGACCGCTTCGAGGTCAAAATTCAGGTACAAAAAACCGCCTCTTTCGAGGCGGTTTTTTATTCAGCCGACAACCGGTTTATTCAGCCAGCTTGAAGGTGATGAAGCTGGCGCGACCCTGGCGCAGAACCCGCATCGACACCGAGCGGTTCTTCGGCAACGCCTTGGCAATCTCGGTGAACTCCTTGGTGGAGCCGATCGCCTGGTTGTTCAGGTGAGTGATCACATCACCAGGCTGCAAGCCGATCAGGGCAGCAGGACCGTCCTGCACGTCCTTGATTACCACACCACCTTTAAGGTCGTAGGCTTTCTTCTGCTCATCGGTCAATTCGGCCACGGAAACACCCAGGCGATTGCTGCTGCGCTCCGCGCCAGATTTAGGCTGGGCGTCCAGCTCTTTGCCTTCTTCAGGGATAGCGCCGACGGTCAGCTCGACATTCTTGCGTTTGCCTTCGCGGATCACCTCAAGATTGGCTTTCGAGCCTGCCTTCAGCGCACCCACCAAGTGCGGCAGATCGGCGGACATGACGATCGGTTGACCGTTCATGCTCAGGATCACGTCGCCCACTTGCAGGCCACCCTTGGCAGCCGGACCGTCATCCTGGATCTGAGCCACCAGCGCACCGGCCGGTTTCTCAAGACCGAACGACTCGGCCAGATCTTTGCTCACTTCCTGGATCACCACACCCAACCAGCCACGGCTGACTTTACCGCCGCTTTTCAGCTGATTGGAAACGTCCATCGCCACATCGATAGGGATCGCGAACGACACGCCCATGAAGCCGCCGGAACGGGTGTAGATCTGCGAGTTGATGCCGACCACTTCACCGGCCAGGTTGAACAGCGGACCACCGGAGTTACCCGGGTTGATCGGCACGTCGGTCTGGATGAACGGCACATAGTTTTCGTTCGGCAGGCTGCGACCAATGGCACTGACGATGCCTTGGGTCACTGTGTGATCAAAGCCGAACGGCGAGCCGATGGCCACGACCCACTGACCGGCCTTCAGGTCCTGCGATTTGCCGAGCTTCAGAACCGGCAGGTTCTTGCCTTCGATTTTCAGCAAGGCGACGTCGGAACGCGGATCGGTACCGATCAGCTTGGCTTTCAACTCACTGCGATCGGCGAGGCGCACGAGAATCTCGTCGGCATCGGCGATCACATGGTTGTTTGTCAGGATGTAGCCGTCAGGCGAAATGATGAAACCCGATCCCAGGGACTGCGCTTCGCGCTGGCGATCGCCACGAGGTGAGCGTGGCTGCTGCGGCATACCACGTTCAAAGAACTCGCGCAGCATCGGCGGCAAGCCTTCAAGATCAGGCATTTGCTCGCTGGACACTTTGCGTTCCGGCAACTTCTGGGTAGTACTGATATTCACCACCGCGGGCGAGGCCTGCTCGACCAGTTGCGTGAAGTCAGGCAAGTCGGCCGCTTGCGCAGTGACCGCCTGACCGAGCACCAGCACGGTGGCAAAAATGGAGAGATAAGACTTCAAGCGTGGTATCGACATACGGCTCCCGTTACGACGAGCATGGTTAAGCGATATGGAGCAAGGAACACCGGAAACGATACGCCGGTATTTTTGTTCCGGGAACAACAAACAAGGCCAGAGCCGAGGGGCTCTGACCTATAAAAAATTTTCGGGATATTTGCAAATGAAAATGCTCGGCAAAACATTTCGAGGCCTCAACGACGGGGTAGCCATTGCCAACCTCCCGCACCCTACAGCCCCGATTGATGAGCATGACTGATCAGCTCACTGCTTGTTGGTAGCCGCGGCATCGTTGCGCATGGACAGCGCAATCCGTTCGGCGGTACCAATCGGTATTTCACCGACCACGGTCACCATTATTTCGCCTTGCGGAGTGGTCAAGCGACGGGACACAGCGACTGTTGGCCCCAGCTGGGTACGGGTGTCGGTGACTGTTGCCCCATTCAATGGCTCAAGGAACACCGAGAATCGGGCCAGACCGTCGTCGAACATCAGACTGTTGACCTGGACTTTGGTATCCGGATCCTTGTGAGAGTTACTGCTGGTCAGTTCGAAACCTGGCGGCAACCAGTCAGAATGCCAGACCTGCGCAGTCTTGACGGCGGACGCCTTGTCACTGTCCAGGTTAATGGGCTTGCACTCGGAACCTGCCTGCAAATCGCTGTCGGAAGGCACCTCGGCAGTATCCAGCCGGGTGAACTGGAACCGTTCCAGCAGTTGCCCTTTGTCATTGAGCAACAATGACTTCAACGGCAAGCCTGTTTCCTTGTCCAGATGCAGTTCAAAACCATAGCGGTGCTGATCGCGAGGTGTCAACGAGACGATCACCGCCGAACGCCCGGCCACGCGCGACTTGCCGATGACGGCAAGGTCATACCAATTCTTTAGCTTTTGTGGATCGAGTGCACGAGCAGCGGAGTTGGGTGAGTCCCCCAGCCCTGCCATCAGGGTGCCGCTGACGCATTGAGTATGCCCATCAATGCGCACGACTTCCTGGGCCGAACCGTCGAGCTGAAGTAAACGCTCTTGGACTTTGCCATCCTGGACGCGATGCCAGATGTTATGGGTAGAAAAACTACCGTTACGCTCGTAGACGAAAGTACCGTGAAAGCTCTGCGTTTGCTCCGCCTGTCCCAGACGCTTCAGCCAGTCCTGGGCTTCATCGGCATGGGCTGGAACAATAAACCAGCCACTGAGCAGAAGCGTAAGTAGAGGTATGGCGCGCATGATCCTCCTTAACGGTTTTCCAGGCTTGCTGCACGAGCGTAAGGCAGAGCGCTCTCAGTACCTTTCAGTGCAGCCTGTTGAGCATGTTGGCGCAAGTAACCTGGCAGACGCTGATCGTGCCAGCCTGGCTGACCTTGCAATACACCGTTGGCCATAGGGCCAGTGGCGTCCGAACTCTCATTGTAGCCTGCCAATACAGCGGGACCCTTGACCTGAGGAGTGGTCAGACTTGGCTGATTAGAATGCTGAGCCAGTTCGACACCTGCGATCTCGTCCTGGTTGTACAGACGTACACCTGCCAGCACGGCAATGGTCACCGAAGCAGCGACTGCCAGACGACCCAGGCTGCGCCATGGACCACGAGAGGTTTTTGCCGGTACGGCTTCGTCAGCCAGCGCAGCAGAAACTGCTGCAGCGATGTCCAGACGAGGGAGCAGCAGGTCCTTGTGCATGACTGCCCGAGCGATCTGGTAACGAGCCCAGGTTTCGCGGGTTTCAACATCGTCGAAGGCATTCAACACCCGACGCAATTCCAGTTCGTCCGCTTCGTTATCCATCACTGCGGACAGCGATTCCTGCAGGGCTTCACGACTCATGGCGTTCCTCTCTTGGCTGTCGCCGCTGTCTCAGTTTTCCTGCAACAACGGCTGCAGGGCTTTATCGATGGCCTCCCGGGCGCGGAAGATCCGGGAGCGCACGGTACCCACCGGACACTGCATGACGCTGGCAATGTCCTCGTAACTCAGACCATCGAATTCACGTAAAGTTAAAGCCGTACGCAAATCTTCTGGCAGTTGCTGAATGGTTCGATGGACGGTGCCTTCGATCTCATCCCGCAGCAATGCACGTTCTGGCGACTCGAGATCCTTGAGGCCATGATCGCCATCATAGAACTCTGCATCCTCGGAACTGACATCGCTATCCGGCGGCCGACGGCCGCGTGAAACCAGATAGTTTTTCGCCGTGTTGATGGCGATACGGTAAAGCCACGTATAAAACGCGCTGTCTCCGCGAAAATTACCAAGTGCACGGTACGCCTTTATAAAGGCTTCCTGTGCGACATCCTGGGCTTCATGGGTGTCGTGCACGAAACGCACGATCAACCCGAGAATTTTGTGCTGGTATTTCAGCACTAGCAGATCGAAAGCTCGCTTGTCGCCGCGTTGAACGCGCTCGACCAGCTGCTGATCCTCTTCCTGGGTTAGCATGAACACTCCTCGATAAGCTCGAAGGAGGCTTGCATTACTGAACGACCAGACTTGCAAACATAGACTCGGGCTTTTCGCAAAAGTTCTCCCCCTCCAAGCAAGTTTCCTGCGGGCTCTGATTTGGCACGCACGAAAAGCGCAGCGCGGGAAACCCAGGCTGCGCGAATAATCTTGTCATCGGATTCGTCAGCAGGGACCTAACCGCAAGTCCCGCACCGAAACCGACACTGTCCTTTGTTCCAGGCAACCGTCTATTGATCTTGAGCCTTTGGCAAAAGTTCCATATTTATAGCCGCCTGAAACCGACATTGTGCAACCGTGAAACGAAAAAGACTGTTAAATCCACGATACAGTCGCCTTATCGCCAACACAGTCAAAAAAACTTCCGACGAAGAGTCCAGTCTTTTCCGTCACAGTAGTTTCACAATGCCATGTGGGCCCGGCTATTGTGCCGCTCCCCCCCTCTATATACTAGTGGGCTGTGTGGCTGTCCTGACTCGCCGATCCAGCTGTCTTGCGCCACCCCCGACCCGGGTCGCTTTGAGCGGAATCCTGAAATGAGCCAACAGTTTCAACACGATGTTCTGGTAATTGGCAGCGGTGCTGCCGGCTTGAGTCTTGCGCTGACCTTGCCCGGTCATTTGCGCATCGCCGTATTGAGCAAAGGCGACCTCGCCAATGGCTCGACCTTCTGGGCCCAGGGCGGTGTCGCCGCCGTCCTGGATGACACCGATACTGTCGAGTCCCACGTCGACGATACCCTCAACGCCGGGGGTGGCCTGTGCCATGAAGACGCCGTGCGCTTTACCGTCGAGCACAGCAGAGAAGCGATTCAATGGCTGATCGACCAAGGCGTACCCTTTACCCGTGACGAACAGTCCGGCACCGAAGACGGCGGTTTCGAGTTTCACCTGACCCGCGAAGGCGGTCACAGCCATCGACGCATCATCCACGCCGCCGATGCGACGGGTGCGGCGATCTTCAGAACCCTGCTCGACCAGGCCATACAGCGGCCCAACATCGAGCTGCTGGAACAGCGGGTCGCAATCGATCTGATCACCGAAAAGCGCCTGGGCCTTGAAGGCGACCGCTGCCTCGGTGCCTACGTCCTCAACCGCAGCACGGGTGAAGTCGACACTTACGGTGCGCGCTTCGTGATCCTTGCGTCGGGCGGCGCAGCGAAGGTCTACCTCTATACCAGCAACCCTGATGGCGCCTGCGGTGATGGCATCGCCATGGCCTGGCGTTCGGGCTGCCGGGTGGCGAACCTGGAGTTCAACCAGTTCCACCCGACCTGCCTTTATCACCCGCAAGCCAAGAGTTTCCTGATAACCGAAGCCCTGCGCGGCGAAGGCGGACACTTGAAGCTGCCTAACGGCGAACGCTTCATGCAGCGCTTCGATCCACGGGCCGAACTGGCACCACGGGACATCGTCGCCCGCGCCATCGACCATGAGATGAAGCGCCTGGGTATCGACTGCGTTTACCTGGACATCAGCCACAAGCCTGAAGACTTCATCAAGACGCACTTCCCGACGGTCTATGAACGCTGCCTGGAATTCTCGATCGACATCACCAAACAACCGATTCCGGTGGTGCCGGCGGCGCACTACACCTGCGGCGGCGTGATGGTCGATCAGCGGGGCCGCACCGACGTGCCGGGCCTGTATGCGATTGGTGAAACCAGCTTCACCGGCCTGCATGGCGCCAACCGCATGGCCAGCAACTCGCTGCTGGAATGTTTCGTTTATGCCCGTTCGGCGGCGACGGACATTCTTGAGCAGTTGCCAGAGGTGTCGATTCCGACCGCCCTGCCCGTCTGGGATGCCAGCCAGGTCACCGACTCCGACGAAGACGTGATCATCGCGCACAACTGGGACGAACTGCGGCGATTCATGTGGGACTATGTGGGCATCGTGCGCACCAACAAGCGCCTGCAACGAGCCCAGCACCGAGTGCAATTATTGCTGGACGAAATCGACGAGTTCTACAGCAACTATAAAGTGAGCCGAGACCTGATCGAGCTGAGGAACCTGGCTCAGGTAGCAGACCTGATGATCCGGTCGGCCATGGAACGCAAGGAAAGTCGCGGCCTGCATTACACCCTCGACTACCCGAACCTGCTGCCGGTCGCCCTGGACACTATTCTGGTGCCGCCCACCTACGCCGACTGAACTTGAGCCGAACCCGCAGGCGTCGGTGCACATCCGCCGCCTGCGAATCCCGCGGCACGCATATCGCCCTGACACCTCGCTCGCCCCGCAGACGAAAGCGCAGCACCACAACCAACGGCAGCGCCAAGCTATCCGGTTTTAGCTGCACCGGTTGCCAGCCCTCTGCCTGATTCCACAACTGCCAGCCATCGGCATCGCGACGCAAGCCGCGAAAAGCCTGTGGGTGTGTCAGCAGAATCTGTCGCGGCAATACCCAAATGCTGTGAGCCACGCACAACGCTACGCCGAGCAGGTCGGCCCAGAGCGGTATCGAGAGAAGAAACAGCGAACCCAACGCGAACAGCTGGGCGAGAAGATAGGCCGCCAGCAACTGCCGTGAGGCATGCCAGCGGCATTCGAACGCGTTACTTGGGCTGGACACGATCCAGGATCATGCGAACCATGCGCTGCAGCTCCGGATCTTCCGATTCGGCGCGTTCCATGAACCAGCCGAACATGTCCTGATCCTCGCACTCCAGCAGGCGGACATACAGCGCGCGATCTACCTCGTTCAGATTCGCGTAAACCTCTTTCACGAACGGCACCAGAAGCACGTCAAGTTCCAGCATGCCGCGACGGCTGTGCCAAAAGAGGCGGTTCAGTTCAACGTTATCGACCATGGAGCGCTCCTCAAATAGGCCGCAAGTATACAGCCCCGAGGCGAGCCGAACAGTCGGCTTTGGTCGGCACTGACGATCCTTTGTGAACTACCCATTTCAAGGGCGCCCCCTTATGATGTCCCTCAGACTCTTTACCCTGCGATGACCCATGGCCGATTCTGCTTTTTTCTGCACCCTGTCTCACGAAGGCGTTCTCGCGGTACGCGGCTCGGATGCCAGCAAATTCCTGCAAGGCCAATTGACTTGCAACCTCAATTACCTGAGCGAAACCCAGGCCAGCCTTGGCGCGCGTTGCACGCAGAAAGGCCGGATGCAGTCGAGTTTCCGCATTCTGCTGGAAGGCGACGGAGTGCTCATGGCGATGGCCAGCGAGCTGCTGGAGCCGCAATTGGCGGACCTGAAAAAGTACGCGGTGTTCTCCAAATCGAAACTGACCGACGAAAGTGCCGGCTGGGTTCGTTTTGGCCTTGAGCATGGCGATGCGGCACTGGCCAGCCTGGGCCTGGCGCTACCGGTCGACACCGACAGCGTCGTGCGTAATGACGGCCTGATCGCCCTTCGCGTCTCGCCTGAGCGCGCTGAACTCTGGGTGAACGCCGATCAAGCCGACACCATCAAGGGCAAGCTGTCCGCCCTGCTGGCCGAAGGCGATCTGAATCAATGGTTGCTGGGCCAGATCCGCGCTGGGATCGGCCAGGTCATGCCCAGCACCCGCGAGCTGTTCATCCCGCAGATGCTCAATTTGCAAGCCGTCGGCGGCGTGAGCTTCAAGAAGGGTTGCTACACTGGCCAGGAAATCGTTGCGCGCATGCAATACCTGGGCAAACTCAAGCGTCGTCTGTATCGCTTGCAACTGGAGGGTAGTGAACTGCCTGAACCCGGCACCCCACTGTTCTCCCCGACTCACGGCAGTTCGATTGGTGAAGTGGTGATCGCTGCTCGCACCGAGCAAAACATTGAACTCCTGGCCGTGCTGCAAGCCGAAGCTGCAGAAGATGGCAACCTGCACCTTGGCGCACTCGAAGGTCCCGGCCTGCATTTGCTCGACCTGCCTTACCAACTGGATCGTGATCGCGAAATCCAGCGTTAACAGCAGCACTTGTCGCAATACCCTAGAGAAAAGAAATGAGTGAGCTGGCGGATAAGGTCCAACAGGATTTGGTTGAGGCCATCGATAATGATGACCTGGTTCTGCCAACATTACCGGAAGTGGCCCTGCAGATTCGCAAGGCCGCCGAAGACCCGGAAATCAGTGTCAGCACCCTGAGCAAAGTGATCGGCCGTGACACCGCGCTGTCGGCGCGCCTGATCAAAGTGGTCAATAGCCCGTTGCTGCGCGCGACCCAGGAAGTGACTGACTTGCACACGGCCATCACCCGGCTGGGCGTCAATTACAGCAGCAACCTGGCCATCGGCCTGGTGATGGAACAGATTTTCAATGCCCGTTCCGAAGTGGTGGAACAGAAAATGCGCGAGGTCTGGCGCAAAAGCCTGGAAATCGCCGGCGTCAGCTATGCGTTGTGCCGCAGCTACACACAACTCAAGCCTGATCAAGCGGCGCTCGGCGGGCTGGTGCATCAGATTGGCGTGTTGCCGATCCTGACCTACGCCGAAGATCACTATGAATTGCTGTCAGACCCGGTCAGCCTCAACCATGTGATCGAACGCATCCATCCGCTGCTCGGCGATAAATTGCTCAGGGTCTGGGATTTTCCGGAAATGCTGGTGCAATTGCCGGGGCTGTATCTGGATTTCAAGCGGCAATCGGCGCGGGTCGACTATGTCGATCTGGTGCAAGTGGCCAGCCTGTATTGCCACAAGGACACCGACCATCCTCTGGCTCGCATCGACCCGGTCAGTGTGCCTGCCTTCGAGAAGCTGGGGATCGATCCGGAGAACGAAGCGATGTGCAAGGATCTGGAAGAGTCGCGGTCGATGTTTTACTGATTTTTGTGGCGAGGGAGCTTGCTCCCTCGCCACAAAAAGCCTCTCTCCGCAGGTATGAGTGTGTTCACTCCCCCGCAATAAAACTTACCCGCACTTTCAGCCCCGCCAACTCGCCATCGTGCAGGCTGATCTGCGCCAGATGGGCGCGGCAGATCTCGCCGACAATCGCCAGCCCCAATCCCGATCCCGCCACCTGCTGGTTGCGCCGGTAAAAACGCTCGAACACCCGCTCCCGCTCTTCAAGGGGAATTCCCGGACCATCGTCCTCGACCTCCAGCACCGCCGGCGCCGTGACCCGCAGAATCACATTGCCGCCCGGTGGCGTGTGGGCCAGTGCGTTGTCCACCAGATTGCTCAACAGCTCGTTCAGCAGCGTCGGCTCACCACGCATCCACACCGGCTCGTCAGCTTCCAGCGCCAGTGCCACGCCACGTGCATGGGCCAGCGGCGCCATGGCCATGCCCAGTTCACGGGCCAACTGACTGAGGTCGAGCAATTGCGCACCGCCCTCGGCGATGGCCCGGGCGCCATTCTCGACCCGTGCCAGCGAGAGCAATTGATTGGCCAGATGGGTCAGGCGATCCGTACCCTGGGCGGCAGCTTCCAGGGTGCTGCGCCAGATTTCGGGTTCGTTCGAGCGCAAGCCCAGTTCGAGTCGTGCCTTGAGCGCCGCCAGCGGCGTGCGCAGTTCATGGGCGGCATCGGCGATGAATTGCGCCTGGCGCTCGAACTGCCCGCGCAACCGCTCGGTAAAGTGATTGAGCGCTCGCACCAGCGGCCCCAGCTCGTGCTGCACTTCCACCAGTGGCAAGGGGCGCAAGTCATCGGGCTGCCGCTCTTCCACCGCCGTGCGCAAGCGCTCCAGTGGACGCAGCGCCGCACTGACCGCAAACCACACCAGCAACAACGCACCGATCGCCAGCATGCCCAGCCGCAACAAGGTGTCGGCCATCAGGCTGCGCGCCATGCGGACCCGCGCCTCATCGGTTTCCGCCACGCGGATCTCCGCCATGCCGTTCATGTTCGGTTCGCTGACCGCTTTGAGCAGGCTGACCACCCGCACGTTCTGCCCTTGATAGGTAGCATTGTAGAAACGCGCCAGCGCCGGATAGTCATCAGTGCGCGGCGTTCCCGGTGGTGGTGGCGGCAGGTTTTCGTAGCCCGAAATCAGCTTCTGATTGATGTCGTTGACCAGGTAAAAAATCCGCCCGGCGCTGTCGTAGGCGAACGTGTCGAGGGCCACGTAAGGCACGTTGGCGCTGAGGCTGCCGTCGCGCTGGGACAGGCCGGCGGCGATGGTCCGCGCCGAGGCCAGCAAGGTCCGGTCATACGCGGTGTCGGCGGCTTCGCGACCGTTCCAGTACGCACTCAAACCACTGGCGAGCATCAACACCACCAGCAGCAGCGCGAGGTTCCACAGCAACCGCCAACGCAGGCTGCTGAGCTTATGCATCGCGGCTTTCCAGCAAATAGCCAAGGCCACGGAAGGTCACGATGGCCACCGGTTGGCCGTCGAGTTTTTTGCGCAAGCGGTGGACGTAGATCTCGATGGCATCGGGACTGGCCTCCTCATCCAGGCCGAAGACCTGAGCCGCCAATTGCTCCTTGCTCATCACCCGGCCGGGACGGGCGATCAGGGCTTCGAGCACTGCCTGCTCGCGGGAGGTCAGGGTCAGCAATTCTTCGCCGAGGGTGAAGCGCCGGGTGTCCAGATCGTAAGCCAGCACGCCACAGCGTTGCTGGCGTTCACCGCCGAGCACACTGCGGCGCAGCAAGGCTTTGACCCGGGCTTCGAGTTCGGTCAGTTCGAAAGGTTTGGCCAGGTAATCGTCAGCCCCCAGGTTCAGGCCATGGACCCGGTCCTTGACGTCGCTGCGGGCGGTCAGCATCAGCACCGGCAGGTTCTTGCCCCGGGCCCGCAAGCGCGCCAGCACTTCGAAACCGTCCATGCGCGGCAGGCCGACATCGAGGATCGCCATGGCGTATTCCTCGCTGCTCAAGGCCAGGTCGGCCGCCACACCGTCGTGGAGCACATCCACGGTCAGCCCGGTGCTCTTGAGCGCCTGGGCGACACTTTCGGCAAGCTGCAGATGGTCTTCGACGAGCAGAACACGCATGGATCTTTACCTCATTCAGGGATGGTCGACGCCATTCTTTGGCGCGGAGTTTACAGCCGCATCCGTCGCTGTGAAGCCCGAAAACCGTGAAAGTCAGCTGAAAGGTTAGCGAAAGGTTGGCCGGTTAGAGTCCCGCTACGGACAGCTTTCACTGCCGTAGTCAGAGCACATAGCGATACGAAAAACGCCCCGAAGCGTTTTCGCCAATAAGAATAATAAACGGAGTATGTCACCATGCTGTCCATGCAGCTTCAGGCTCGCCCGCCTGTTCGTTTTTCCCGCCTCAACCACACCGCCCTTGTCAGCGCCGCCGCCCTCGCCGGCTTTTCGCCGTTGAGCCAGGCTGCCTTCTTCGAAGACAGTAAGGCAACCTTCGAAACCCGCAACATGTATTTCAACCGCGACTTTCGCGATGGCACCAGCGCCCAGCAATCCAAGCGGGACGAATGGGCCCAGGGGTTCATGCTCAATCTGCAATCGGGTTACACCGACGGCACCGTGGGGTTTGGTGTCGATGCGCTGGGCATGCTGGGGGTAAAACTCGATTCGAGTCCGGACCGCACCGGTACCGGCCTGCTGCCAACCCATGACGACGGGCGCGCGGCGAACGAGTATTCCAAGCTCGGCCTGACCGGCAAAGTGAAGATCTCCGCCACGGAACTGAAAATCGGCAGCCTGATTCCGGAACTGCCGATCCTCAAGCCCAACGACGGCCGCATTCTGCCGCAGACCTTTGAAGGCGGGATGCTGACCTCCAAAGAGATCAAGAACCTGACCTTCACCGGCGGGCGTCTGGAGAAAGCCAAGGACCGCGACAGCACCGACTTCGAAGACATCGCCCTCAACAACAAGAACAGCCGCTTCGCCGGCACCGTGGCCGGCAAGCATTTTGATTTTGGCGGCGTGGACTACAAGTTCACCGACAAGATCACCGGCAGCTACCACTTCGCTCAACTCGACGAAGTCTACAACCAGCACTTCCTCGGCGTTGTCGCTTCGCAACCGGTCGGCCCCGGCACGTTCGGTACCGACCTGCGGTTTGCCATCAGTGACGATGAGGGCGCGGCCCGTGGCGGCAAGATCGACAACAAATCCCTGAACGGGCTGGTGAGCTACGCCTTGAGCGGGCATAAACTCAGCGCCGGCTATCAGCGCATGTCCGGTGACAGCGCCTTCCCCTACGTCGATGGCAGCGATCCGTACCTGGTCAACTTCGTGCAGATCAATGACTTTGCCGGCGCCGAAGAACACTCCTGGCAGGCACGTTACGACTATGATTTCGCCAAACTCGGCGTTCCCGGCCTGAGCTTCATGAGCCGTTACGTGAGCGGCGACAACATCAAGCTCAAGAACGGTGATGAAGGCAAAGAGTGGGAACGCAACACCGAGATCAAATACGTCGTACAAAGCGGCGCCCTCAAGGACGTTGCCGTACGCCTGCGCAATGCCACCTACCGTTCCAACTACTCCGCTCGCGATGCCGATGAAGTGCGTCTGCTGGTGAGCTATAGCGTTGCCCTTTGGTAATTCAGTACGTCCATAACAAAAACTCTTAAGGAGACTTGAATGAACCTGTCACTGCGTAAAGTTGCTCTGGCCACCGGCATCATGCTGTTCGCCGGCCAATTGCTGGCCGAACCCAAACGCCCGGAATGCATCGCCCCGGCCTCGCCGGGCGGCGGTTTCGACCTCACCTGCAAACTGGCGCAAAGCGCGCTGGTCAACGAAAAACTGCTGACCAAACCAATGCGCGTGACCTACATGCCCGGCGGTGTCGGCGCGGTGGCGTACAACGCTGTGGTCGCTCAGCGCCCGGCCGATGCCGGTACGCTGGTGGCCTGGTCCAGCGGTTCGCTGCTGAATCTGGCGCAAGGCAAATTCGGGCGTTTCGATGAAAGCGCCGTGCGCTGGTTGGCGGCGGTTGGCACCAGTTATGGCGCCATCGCGGTGAAAAGCGATTCGCCCTACAAGACCCTGGACGATCTGGTCAAAGCCCTGAAGAAAGACCCAAGCTCGGTGGTGATCGGTTCCGGCGGCACCGTCGGCAGCCAGGACTGGATGCAAACCGCCCTGATCGCCAAGGCAGCCGGGATCAACCCGCGCGACCTGCGTTACGTCGCCCTCGAAGGCGGCGGTGAAATCGCCACCGCCCTGCTCGGCGGCCACATCCAGGTTGGCAGCACCGACATCTCCGACTCCATGCCACACATCCTGAGCGGTGACATGCGTCTGCTGGCGGTGTTCTCCGAGAAGCGTCTGGACGAGCCGGAAATGAAAGACATTCCGACCGCTAAAGAGCAAGGCTACAACATCGTCTGGCCGGTGGTTCGCGGCTTCTACCTCGGGCCAAAAGTCAGCGACGAAGACTACGCCTGGTGGAAAAACGCCTTCGACAAACTGCTGGCCTCCGAGGATTTCGCCAAGCTGCGCGATCAGCGTGAACTGTTCCCGTTCGCCATGACCGGCCCGGAGCTGGACACCTACGTGAAGAAGCAGGTCGCGGACTACAAAGTGCTGGCCAAAGAGTTCGGCCTGATCCAGTGATCGCCTCTGTCTAGCGGCTGCGGCCCCGGTTCTCGGGGTCGTGGCCCAGGAGTTCCCCATGCTCATACAACGCATTTTTGCTTCGGTGCTGTTGCTGGCCTGTGTCGGCCTGGCGCTGATGGCGTGGCCGTATCAAGCGGCTTTTTCCTACGAACCGGTCGGGCCTCGCGCCTTCCCCCTGCTGATGCTCGGCCTGATGGGCCTGGCTTTGCTGTACATGGTGTTTCGGCCGGCGCCGATCGTGCACAGCGATGACGACCCGAAACTGGACCGCGAAACCCTGATCAAGATCGGCATCTGCGTGGCGCTGTTGCTGGTGTTCGCCGGGGCCTTCGAACCCCTTGGTTTCATCGTCGCCAGCATTCTGATCGGGGTTCCGATGGCACGCCTGTATGGCGGCCGCTGGCTGCCCAGCGCGGTGATCATCAGCCTGATGGCCATCGGTCTTTATCTGCTGTTCGACAAGTTGATGGACGTGCCACTGCCGTTGGGCGTGCTCGACGTTCTGGAGAACTGATATGGATACTCTTGGCTATTTGGGTCAGGGCTTCGGCGTTGCGCTGAGCCCGTACAACCTGGTGACCGCACTGTGCGGCACCTTGATCGGGACCGTCGTCGGGCTGCTGCCGGGGCTGGGGCCGATCAACGGCGTGGCGTTGCTGATTCCGATCGCGTTCGCCCTCGGCCTGCCACCGGAGTCGGCGTTGATCCTGCTGGCGGCGGTGTACCTGGGTTGCGAATACGGCGGCCGGATCAGCTCCATCCTGCTGAACATTCCGGGCGAAGCCTCTACCGTCATGACCACCCTCGACGGTTACCCGATGGCCCGCAAGGGTCTGGCCGGTGTAGCGCTGTCGCTGTCGGCGTGGAGTTCGTTCATCGGTGCCTTCATCGCGACTTGCGGCATGGTGCTGTTCGCCCCGTTGCTGGCGAAATGGGCGATTGCCTTCGGGCCGGCGGAGTATTTCGTGCTGATGGTGTTTGCGATTGTCTGTCTCGGCGGCATGGCCGGTGATCGACCGCTCAAGACCTTCATTGCAGCGCTGATCGGTCTGTTTCTGTCGAGCGTCGGCATCGATGCCAACAGCGGCGTATACCGCTTCACCGGGGACAACATTCATCTGACAGACGGCATTCAGTTCGTCGTGCTGGTATTGGGCCTGTTCTCCATCAGCGAAATCCTCTTGCTGCTGGAAAAAACCCACCGTGGCCAGGAAGCGGTGAAAGCCACCGGGCGCATGATGTTCAACTTCAAGGAAGCTTCGGCGGTGTTCGTGGTGAACGTCCGTTGCGGTTTGCTGGGCTTCATCATGGGCGTGTTGCCGGGTGCCGGCGCGACGCTGGCCAGCGCGGTGGCCTACATGACCGAGAAACGTATCGCCGGTGCCAAGGGCACTTTCGGCCAAGGCGACATGCGTGGCCTCGCGGCTCCGGAAACCGCCATCGGTGGCGCAGCCTGCGGTGCCCTGGTGCCGATGCTGACCCTCGGTGTTCCGGGCTCGGGGACCACGGCGGTGATGATCGGCGCACTGTCGCTGTACAACATCACCCCGGGCCCGCTGTTATTCCAGCAGCAGCCAGACATCGTCTGGGGCCTGATCGCGTCGTTGTTCGTCGCCAACGTGATGCTGGTGATCCTCAACATCCCGATGATCCGCATCTTCACCCGCATCCTCGCCGTGCCGAACTGGGCACTGGTGCCGGTGATCGCGATCATCACCGGGATCGGCGTCTACGCCGTACACGCCACCACCTTCGACCTGTTCCTGATGATCGGCATCGGCATCTTCGGCTACATCCTGCGCAAGCTGGACTTCCCGTTGTCGCCGGTACTGCTGGGCTTCATCCTCGGTGGTCTGATGGAACAGAACCTGCGTCGCGCGCTGTCGATTTCCAACGGTGCACTGGAAATCCTCTGGTCGAGCCCGATCACGTTCGGTTGCTGGGTGCTGACTGCCATCATGTTGCTGATGCCGCTGCTGCGCATCTGGCGCAAACGTTCGGTCGCCCGGCGCGCTATCGCCGATGCCTGATCGAACACCCTTCAAAGCCTGGTGGGGTACACCGCTGGTCGGTCTGCTGGGCGGTTACCTCGCCAGCCAGATCGGCTGGCCTCTACCGTGGATGGTCGGCTCGTTACTGGCGATCATCCTCGTGCGCTGCCTGACACCCTGGCAACTGGCGGAAATCCCTGGCGGGCGCAAGTGCGGCCAGTGGGTTGTCGGCATCGGCATCGGCCTGCACTTCACCCCGGTGGTGATGGAGCAGGTGCTGAGCCACTTCGGTCTGATCTTCTTCGGTGCGTTGGTCACCAGCCTGTCCGCGGTGGTCGGGGTCTGGTTGATGCGGCGTACCGGCGAAGATCGCGCCACGGCGTTCTTTTCCAGCATGCCCGGTGGCTCCGGGGAGATGGTCAACCTCGGCGCCCGCAATGGCGCGGTGCTCAGCCGTGTCGCGGCGGGACAAAGCTTGCGGGTGCTGGTGGTGGTGCTGTGTGTGCCAGCGGCGTTCAAGTATCTGTTGGGCGATGGTGCGCCGGCCTTGCATGCTGCGACCGTCAACTGGTGGTGGCTGGCCCTTCTGTTCCCGGCGGGCGCCCTGGCCGCCTGGATCTGGGAGCGCCTGCGGCAACCCAACCCCTGGCTGTTCGGGCCGTTACTGGTGAGTGCGGCAGTGAGCATTGGTTGGGACCTGCACATCGGCTTGCCCAACGGCGGCAGTCAGATCGGCCAGTGGCTGATCGGCAGCGGGTTGGGCTGCCACTTCAATCGACAGTTCTTCCGACGGGCACCGTCCTTCATGGGCCGGACCCTGATCGGCACGGTGTTGACCATGTTGATCGCCACGCTGGCGGCACTGGGGTTGAGTGTATTGACCCATCTGGATCTGCGTTCGCTGACGCTGGGCATGATGCCCGGCGGGATTGCCGAGATGAGTTTGACGGCTGAAACCCTGCAACTATCGGTACCGCTGGTGACGGCGATGCAGGTGATGCGGCTGTTGTTCGTGTTGTTTTTGGCGGAGCCGTTGTTCAGGTATTGGAACCGGGAGCCGGATTCTCCCTGATATGAGTCCTGTGGCGAGGGGGCCTGTCGGAACGCCGCATCGCCCCGTTCGGCTGCGAAGCTGTCGTAAAATCTGAGGACTTCGGTGTGGTTGGTTTTGGGGCCGCTGCGCGACCCAACGGGGGCAAGCCCCCTCGCCACAATCTTCACACCGGCGGCAACCGCCACTCGATCGGCGTCTCGCCATTCTGTTCCAGAAACTTGTTCGCCCGACTGAAATGCCCGCACCCGAGGAAGCCGCGATAAGCCGACAGCGGCGACGGGTGAACCGACGTCAATACCAAATGCTTGGTGGCGTCGATGAGTTTCTGCTTGCTCTGGGCATGCGCACCCCACAGCAGGAACACCAGATGCGGCTGGTGCTCGCTGACCACTTCGATAATCCGGTCGGTAAAGTGCTGCCAGCCCTTGCCCGCGTGGGCGTTGGCATTCGCCCGCTCCACGGTCATGGTGGTATTGAGCATCAACACGCCCTGCTCCGCCCAACTCTGCAGGTAGCCATGGTTGGGGATGTCGATGTTCAGGTCGCGTTTCAACTCTTTATAGATGTTCACCAGCGACGGCGGCGCCGGTACACCCGGCTGCACCGAGAAGCACAACCCATGGGCCTGGCCCGGACCGTGGTAAGGGTCCTGACCGAGGATAACCACCTTGACCTTGTCCAGCGGCGTGGAGTTGAGCGCGTTGAAAATCAACGGTCCCGGCGGATAGATCTCCTTGCCCGCCGCGCGCTCCTGTTGCAGGAATGTGCGCAACTCTGCCATGTAAGGCTGGTCGAATTCGGCACGGAGGGCCTCCTTCCAGCTCGGTTCGAGTTTGATACGGTCGTCAGCAGTCATGGTTACATCCGGCAAAAACAATGGGGCGAACCCTAGGAAAGCCCATCACGCTTGTCAATTGATCTGACGCAGATCCGGCATTTTCCTATAGAGCGATCATACTGAACGCTCAAATTCCCGATCGAGGTCATGATGAATCTGCACTTCGAAGAACTCACCGGCACCGACGGCGCACGCATCGGCATCGCCAGCCTGGATGCCGAAAAGTCCCTCAACGCCCTCTCCTTGCCGATGATCAACGCCTTGCGCGATCAACTGGACGCCTGGGCCAAGGAACCACAGATCGTTTGTGTACTGCTGCGCGGCAATGGCGACAAGGCCTTTTGCGCCGGCGGTGAAGTGCGCAGTCTGGTGGAAGCGTGTCGCGCCCATCCCGGAGAAGTACCGCCCTTGGCTGCGCACTTCTTCGCGGCAGAATATCGCCTCGACTTCAAGTTGCACACCTACCCGAAACCGTTGATCTGCTGGGGTCATGGTTACGTGTTGGGTGGCGGCATGGGGCTGCTGCAAGGGGCGAGCATTCGGGTTGTCACGCCGAGCAGCCGATTGGCGATGCCGGAGATCAGTATCGGTTTGTACCCGGACGTCGGCGCCAGCTGGTTTCTGTCGCGGTTGCCCGGCAAGCTCGGGTTGTTTCTCGGCCTGACCGGCGCCCGGATGAACGGTCGCGATGCTATCGATCTGGACCTCGCGGACCGCTTTTTGCTCGATCAACAACAGCCGGAGCTGATCGAAGGTTTGCTGCAATTGAACTGGCAGGAACAGACCGCCATGCAGCTCAACAGTCTGCTCAAGGCCTTGCAACAAGAAGCGCTCGTAAAAATGCCCGAAGCGCAGTGGCTGCCGCGACGCCAGCAGATCGACGAGTTGCTGGATGTCAGCGACGTTCGTTGTGCCTGGAAGGCCATCAGTGCGCTACGCGTTCATAAAGACCCGCTGCTCAGTCGTGCGGCCTGCACCATGATTGAAGGCTCGCCCCTGACCGCTCATCTGGTGTGGGAACAGATCGCCCGCGCCCGGCACCTGTCGCTGGCTCAAGTCTTTCAGATGGAATACACCATGAGCCTCAATTGCTGCCGTCATCCGGAACTCAGCGAGGGCGTGCGCGCGCGGTTGATCGACAAGGACCAGAAACCTCACTGGCACTGGCCGGATATCAACACGGTGCCGGAGGCGGCGGTGGAAGCGCATTTTCACAAGGTCTGGGAAGGTCGGCATCCGTTGGCCGATCTGTCGGAATACTGAAATCCAGGCAAAAAAAAGCGGCGCTTCATGCGCCGCTTTTGATTGAGGAGTTAGCGACGGCCGCCTCGGCCATCGTTGTCGCCATGATCGCCTCTTCCGCCATGGTGATCCCGTCCACTGTGGCCCCGGGAATCGTCGTTCCAGTTGCCGCGACTACGACCATCCCAACCGTCGCGACGACCATCCCAACCACCGCGGTCATGACGGTCCCATCCGCGACTCTGGTTGCCGCGGTAGTCGTAATAGCGCGGTGCCGGTTGATAAACCCGCGGCTGGTAGTAATAACGTGGCGATGGCTGGTAATACCGTGCAGGCGGCGAGTAATACCTGCGCGGAGCTGTGTAGTAACCACCATCGGAGTAATACGGCGCTGGGGACGTGTAGACATCCGAGCGGTAGTAGCTGTCGCCATCGGAATAGGGCACGCACGCACCAAGAAACAATCCCGATAGAACGATCAGCAGAATATGGCGGAGCTGTTTTCGACAGAGCATGGCGGCCTCCTGGACCGCGAGTGAGCCACGCCAGCGACGCTGGCAGGCGACAGTCAATTGTTCGGCGACTGTCGAAAGATCAGACAGTGAAATCGGGATCTGGTGCGTTTCTGTAACACGCCGAAACAAGTAGCCGATGAAAGGTTTTTCATCCTGCGCAAAAGAAAACGGCGCCTGCGTAAGCCGCAGGCGCCGTTGTGCTCATGAGCCGTTTAGCGATGCCCGCGATCGTGATCACCATGGTAATAGCGAGGCCCACTGAAATAGTAGTAACGATAACCCCCGTAAAAGCGTGGGCCACCGTAGTAGTAAGGTGAGTAGTAATAGCCGGGGTAGTAATAAGGTGCCGGATAAACATCGGCGCCCCCTACATAGTAGTAACACCCGGACAGACCCAAACCAAAAAACACACTGAGCAGTATTTGGCGGAGCTTTTTCTGACAGAACATGGAGGCCTCCTGAAAGACCTGCAACGGCAGTCGAGTCACACCTGTTTTGACTTTAAAACAGGCACCGAGTGCCTGATCGCATCGACCTTCAGATCAGCGGCTAGCTGTCCTTCTACGGTGCATACCCATGCGCTGCGCACCATGACAAGGCAAAGCGCCCTCCCCTGTTTGTCTCGCCCTCCCTTCCATGCCCCCAGCCAGAGCGCTCAAGTCAACTTGGCACGGCTCTCGCTTAACCAAAGACGTGCAGGAGTCATCACAGGTTCGCGGCACCACAATTTGCAATGGCTGACTAGGGTTCCGGCTCGCAATCGCGAGTGACTGGTCCGAGAGTTGGCGACCTCCAGTTGAGGTTACACGGCGGGACAAAAGCCCGGGAGACAAGCCACCGTTCGCGGTGCCGCTGCCTTCCTGTCCGCCCTTGATCAACTGGAGAACCATCCCATGTCCCGACTTCGTTTACCCGCCCTGCTCGCCGCTGCTTTTGCAGCCCTCGTGAGCGTCTCGTCCCACGCCGCACAGAAAGACCATTTCAGCGTCTGCTGGACTATCTACGCCGGCTGGATGCCCTGGGAATATGCCGGCAGCCAGGGCATCGTCGACAAATGGGCGAAAAAGTACGGCATCAAGATCGATGTGGTGCAGCTCAACGACTACGTCGAATCCATCAACCAATACACCGCCGGCCAGTTCGACGGCTGCACCATGACCAACATGGACGCGCTGACCATTCCGGCTGCCGGTGGCGTCGACAGCACAGCGCTGATCGTCAGCGACTTCTCCAACGGCAACGACGGCATCGTGCTCAAAGGCGAAGGCAAGAAAGTCACCGACCTCAAGGGCATGGACGTCAATCTGGTGGAGCTGTCCGTCTCCCATTATCTGTTGGCCCGTGCTCTGGACTCGGTAGACCTTACCGAGAAAGACCTGAAAGTAATCAACACCTCCGATGCCGATATCTCGGCTGCCTTCAACACCGAACAGGTTCACGCCGTCACCACCTGGAACCCGATGCTCTCGGACATCAAGGCCAAGCCTGCGGTGACCGAAGTGTTCAATTCCAGCCAGATCCCCGGCGAAATCATGGACATGATGGTGGTCAACAGCGCCACCCTCAAAGACAACCCGGCCCTGGGCAAAGCCCTGACCGGCGCCTGGTTCGAAGTGGTCGCGTTGATGAACGCGAAAAACGCCACCAGCCAGGCCGCCCTCGAACATATGGCCAAAGCTTCGGGCACCGACCTGGCCGGTTTCCAGGCGCAACTCGACACCACCAAACTGTTCGCCACGCCCAAAGAAGCCCTGGCGTTCTCCACCAGCAAGCAACTGCCCGACACCATGCGCAAGGTCGCCGAGTTCTCGTTCCAGCACGGCTTGCTGGGTGAAGGCGCCAAAGACACCAGCGCCATCGGCATGGCCTTCGCCAATGGCGTGACCAGCGGCGACAAAGGCAACCTCAAGCTGCGCTTCGACCCGACTTACGTGCAGATGGCCGCCGACGCCAAGCTGTAAGACAGGAGGAGCTGGCCATGCGCCTGATCAATCGCCACCCGGATCGCCCGAGTCGCCTGCTGTTGGTGATCCTGCCGTTCGCCCTGGTGCTGTTCGCCTACTTCATGGGCTCGGCCGAACGGCTGATGGACAACCCCAACGACAAACTGCTGCCCAGTGCCGTGCAGATGACCGACGCGGTGAAACGCCTGGCCTTCACCGCCGACGCCCGCACTGGTGAATACCTGCTCTGGCAAGACACCACCTCCAGCCTGCGGCGGTTGACCATCGGCCTCGGCATCAGTGCGTTGGCCGGGCTGTGCCTGGGCATCGCCGCCGGTACGCTACCGCTGTTTGGCACACCGTTATCGCCCGTGCTGACAGTGCTGTCGATGGTGCCGCCGCTGGCGATCCTGCCGATTCTGTTCATCGTGTTCGGGTTGGGGGAGTTGTCGAAAGTGATGCTGATCGTGATCGGCATCACCCCATGCCTGGCCCGTGATCTGGAACAGCGCGCCCGGGAAATTCCGCTGGAATTGCTGATCAAGGCGCAGACCCTCGGTGCTTCAACCTGGACTCTGATGCTGCGCGTGGTGCTGCCGCAATTGCTGCCGCGCCTGCTGATCTCGTTGCGACTGATGCTCGGCTCGGCGTGGTTGTTTTTGATCGCCGCCGAAGCCATCGCCTCCACGGACGGTTTGGGTTACCGGATCTTCCTGGTGCGCCGCTACTTGGCGATGGACGTGATTCTGCCCTACGTGGCGTGGATCACCCTGCTCGCCTGGCTGATGGACTGGGGCCTCAAGCACCTGACCCAACGGGCCTTTCCCTGGCACCAAGGTGCCTCCAAATGAGTTATGAAGGGGCGCGGGCATGAGCTTCATCACAGTGAAAAACGTCTGGCAGCAATACGCCGATCAGGTGGTGCTTGAAGGGCTGAACCTGAGCGTCAACGAAGGTGAGTTCTGCACCTTGGTCGGCGCGTCGGGTTGCGGCAAATCGACCTTCCTGCGGCTATTGCTCGGCCAGGAACGCGCCAGTCGTGGCGAGATTCTGTTGGACGGTCAGGCATTGGCTGGCGAACCGGATTCGAGCCGTGGCGTGGTGTTCCAGCGCTATTCGGTGTTCCCGCACCTGACCGTGCTGGACAACGTCGCCCTCGGCCTCGAACTGCCGCGCTCGCCATTACTGGGGCGGTTGTTCGGCAGCACTAAGCAAGAGGCACGCGATCACGCCTCGGTGTTGCTGCACAAAGTCGGCCTTGGCCATTCACTGGACAAGTACCCGGCGCAGCTCTCAGGTGGTATGCAGCAACGACTGGCGATTGCCCAGGCGCTGATCATGAAACCCCGCGTGTTGCTCCTCGACGAACCGTTCGGCGCCCTCGATCCGGGCATCCGCAAAGACATGCACAGCCTGCTGCTGGAGCTGTGGCGCGAGACGCAACTGACGGTGTTCATGGTCACCCACGACCTGTCCGAAGGTTTCAGTCTCGGCACCCGCTTGCTGGTGTTCGACAAGGTCCGTGTCGACCCGCACGCCCCCGGCGCCTATGGCGCACGCATCACCTACGACATCCCTTTGAACAGCGACCGCCGCGCCAACCGCGCCGCCGTCGACGCCCTGCCGGCAACACTGGCAGGCACGCTTCGTATCGCTTAGAGGAATCTGCACATGACCGATTCGACCCAACTGTTCCCGCCGTTCGCCGAAGAAATGCTCCCCGGCGGCGGCCATCGTTCATTCGTCCTCAGACGCGGCCAATTGCTGCGCCTGACCGACCTGCGCGGCGGTGCCAACGTCAGCCTGACGTTGCTCAACGCCAACGAAAAAACCGAACGCCTGAATCTGCCCGACAGCCTCAAATGCCAACACACCGCCAAGCTCACCACCGGCCATTGCCTGTACTCGGACATGGGCCGCGTGCTGGCGGCCATCACCGCCGACACCTGTGGCTGGAGCGACAGCCTCGGCGGCGTGCTCTGCGCTGAAGAAGTCGCACAAAAATATGGCCAGGGCCGCTATCAGGAACTGCGCAACGGTTTCTTCCGCAACGGCACCGACAACTTGTTGGTGGAGCTGGGCAAGTGGGGACTGGGCCTGTCCGACCTGCTGATGACGCTCAATCTATTCAGCCGTGTGAACGTCGATGAGGCCGGCCGTTTCCACTTCGTCGAAGGCAATTCCAAGGCTGGCGATTACATCGAACTGTACGCACCGATGGACACTCTGGTGGTGCTCACTGCCCTGCAACACCCGATGGATCCGTCGCCGGAATACGCACCGAAACCGCTGAAGCTGAGCTGGATGAACGCCGATGCCAGCGTCGCCGAACACTGCCGCACCTCGCGCCCGGAAAACGAGCGCGGCTTCATCAACACCGACCGTCTGTTCGCCTGAGGATCGCTGCCATGTCACTCGCTATCGCCACCGCCCACAAGCAACCGGAAACAGCGGTCTACCGCGCCACCATCGCCGCCGGTGAACCCTGGCTGATGGAGGTCAAGGCCGGCCAGACCCTGCGTATCCTCGACCTGGAAGGCAATCAGGCGGTCGACACCTTGTTCTACAGCCTTGCCAATCCCAAGGAACGCTATGACGTGCAACGCACGTTGCGTCGGCAGAACAGCGTCTACCTGAGCACCGGCAGCGTGCTCTATTCCAACCTCGGCAAGCCAATGCTGACCATCGTCGAAGACACCTGCGGGCGTCACGACACCCTCGGCGGTGCCTGCGCGCAAGAGAGCAACACCGTGCGTTACGCCCTGGAAAAACGCTACATGCACAGCTGCCGCGACAACTACCTGCGCGCCTGCGCCCACGACGGGCGCCTGGGCAAGGGCGACATCGGGCCGAACATCAATTTTTTCATGAATGTGCCGGTGACGGCCGATGGCGGGCTGACGTTTGAAGACGGGATTTCAGCGCCCGGCAAATACGTCGACCTGCGCGCCGAGATGGACGTGATCGTGCTGATCTCCAACTGCCCGCAACTGAACAACCCGTGCAACGCCTACAACCCCACGCCTGCGGAGCTTTTGGTATGGAACTGAAACTTGCGCGTTTGCGGCGGTGGTTGTTTGCCCTGTGTCAGGCCCGCTCCGGACAGTGCCTCAAAAAGTAAAAACACCACAAATACCAATGTGGGAGCGGTGGTGTTTTGAAGTGAACTGATTCTGCCGTCGGGGACGACCCCGGCGCTCATCGAAAAACTGCGGGACGGCCCGCATCCCAGGTCGAGGCTGATGCGCTATCGCCTCCAGGGGTTATGCCATGTTCGAAAAAGTCCTCATCGCCAACCGTGGCGCCATTGCCTGCCGCATTCTGCGGACCCTGCGAGAGTTGCAGGTCAAGGGCGTCGCCGTTTACTCCGAAGCCGACGCCGCCAGCCTGCATATCCTGCACGCCGATGAAGCTCACAGCCTGGGCGAAGGCGCGGCGACCGGCACTTACCTTGCCGTGGACAAAATCCTCGCCATCGCCAAATCCACCGGCGCTACGGCGATCCATCCCGGCTACGGATTCCTCTCGGAAAACGCCGCGTTCGCCGAGGCCTGCGAAGCAGCCGATATCGCCTTCATCGGCCCCACGCCTGAGCAACTGCGCGTGTTTGGCCTCAAACACACCGCCCGCGCCCTGGCCAAACAACACGGTGTGCCGATGCTCGAAGGCACCGAACTGCTCGACAGCCTTGACGCGGCATTGATCGCCGGCGAACAGGTCGGCTACCCGGTGATGCTCAAAAGCACCGCCGGCGGTGGCGGCATCGGTATGCGCGTGTGCCGCAGCGCCGCCGAATTGGGCGAATCCTTCGAAGCGGTCAAACGCCTCGGGCAGAATAACTTCAGCGACGCCGGTGTGTTCATCGAGAAGTACATCCAGCGCGCGCGACATCTGGAAGTGCAGGTGTTCGGCGACGGCCAGGGCGAGGTGATTGCCCTCGGCGTGCGCGACTGTTCGGTGCAGCGGCGCAACCAGAAAGTCCTTGAAGAAACCCCGGCACCCAACCTGCCCGACGGCATGGCCGAAGCGCTCTGCCTTGCCGCGATCAAACTCGCCAAGGCAGTGAATTACCGCAGCGCCGGCACCGTGGAGTTCGTCTTCGACAGTGACGCCCAGCGTTTCTATTTTCTTGAAGTGAACACCCGTTTGCAGGTGGAGCACGGTGTCACCGAGCAAGTGTGGGGCGTGGATCTGGTGCGCTGGATGGTGGAACTGGCGGCCGGAGATTTACCGCCATTGAACGCATTGAGCCAAGGCTTGAAAGCCAACGGCCACGCGATCCAGGCAAGGCTCTACGCCGAAGATCCGGGGCGCGATTTTCAACCGAGCCCCGGCCTGCTGACGGCGGTAAGTTTCCCCGTCGCCGATGGCAAACACCTGCGCATCGACACGTGGGTCGAGGCCGGTTGCGAGATCCCGCCGTACTTCGACCCGATGATTGCCAAGGTCATCCGCTGGGCGCCGACTCGCGAAGAAGCCCGCGCTGACCTGCTCCAAACCTTGGGCGACAGCCTGTTGTACGGCCTGGAAACCAACCGCGATTACCTGCGACAGATTCTGCTCGATGCGCCCTTTGCCAGCGGCCAGCCATGGACCCGTTGTCTGGAAGCGCTGGTCTACCAGGCCAACACCTTCGAGGTGATCAGCGCCGGCACCCAGACCAGCGTTCAGGACTATCCGGGGCGTCTTGGTTACTGGGCGGTGGGCGTGCCGCCGTCGGGGCCGATGGACAGTCGTGCATTGCGTTTGGGTAATCTTTTACTGGGTAACGATGAAGGCGCAGCGGCCCTGGAAATCACCATGAGCGGGCCGATGCTGCGCTTCAATTGTGATGCGGTTGTGGCGGTGATCGGTGCGCAGATTCCATTGACGCTGAACGGCGAAGCGGCACCGATGAACACTGCGCTGCTGATTCCGGCCGGGGCCACAGTACATCTCGGCACAATCGCCGGTGCAGGCGCTCGCAGCTATCTGTGCCTGCGCGGCGGCCTGCAAGTACCGGATTACCTGGGCAGCAAAAGTACCTTCACCCTCGGTCAGTTCGGTGGCCATGGCGGTCGTGCGTTGCGTGCCGGGGACGTGTTGCATGTGCCAGCCTTGATCGACCGTAGCGCGGGTGTTCAATTGCCTGATGAGCAGGTCACCGAGTTGCCGGCCGTGCGGCAAATTCGGGTGATCTACGGCCCCCATGGCGCGCCGGAATACTTCACCGAACACTACATCGGCACCTTCTTCGCCACTCAATGGGAAGTGCATTTCAACTCCAGCCGCACCGGTGTGCGGCTGATCGGGCCGAAGCCGGAATGGGTACGGGCCGACGGTGGCGAAGCCGGGTTGCATCCCTCGAATATTCACGACAATCCGTACGCCATTGGCGCGGTGGATTTCACCGGTGATATGCCGGTAATCCTCGGTCCCGATGGTCCGAGCCTCGGTGGGTTCGTCTGCCCGGTGACGGTGATCGAAGCGGATCTTTGGCAGCTCGGGCAGCTCAAGGCTGGAGACAAGGTGCAGTTTTTGCCGGTCGATCTGAAAACCGCTCGCTCTCTGGCAATGCAGAACCATTGTGGCGAGGGGGCTTGTCGGAACGCCGCATCGCCCCGTTCGACTGCGAAGCAGTCGCCAATCAGTCAACTCGATACATCTGATGCTGCGCGATTGCAGGTATTGGGGGCGCTTCGCGACCCAACGGGGGCAAGCCCCCTCGCCACAGGTAATGTGTTCCCACAGGGGATTGTGTCGCCTGTGGTGCTGGATATCGGGCAGGACGATACGCGGCTGGTTGCACGCCTTTCGGGCGACACGCATTTGCTGCTGGAAATCGGCGCACCGGAACTGGACCTGGTACTGCGCTTCCGCGCCCACGCGCTGATGCAGGCATTGGAAAGCAAACAGCTGCATGGGGTGATCGACCTGACGCCGGGCATCCGTTCGCTGCAGGTGCATTACCAACCGGAGCAACTGCCGCTTGCCGATCTGCTGGGCATCGTCGCCGGTGAGTGGGACGCCGTGTGCGCCGCCAAAGACTTGCAGGTTCCCTCACGCATCGTGCACCTGCCGCTGTCGTGGGATGACCCGGCCTGCCAGTTGGCCATCGAGAAATACATGACCACCGTGCGCAAGGACGCCCCATGGTGCCCGAGCAACCTGGAGTTCATCCGCCGCATCAACGACCTGCCGAACCTCGACGAAGTGCAGCGCACGGTGTTCGACGCCAGCTATCTGGTGATGGGGCTCGGCGATGTCTACCTCGGCGCTCCGGTCGCCACCCCGCTCGACCCACGGCATCGTCTGGTCACCACCAAATACAACCCGGCCCGCACCTGGACCGCTGAAAACTCGGTGGGCATTGGTGGCGCCTATATGTGCGTATACGGCATGGAAGGCCCCGGTGGTTATCAATTCGTCGGCCGGACCTTGCAGATGTGGAATCGCTACCGCGAGGTCGCCGCGTTCGATGGCAAACCGTGGCTGCTGCGGTTCTTCGATCAAATCCGCTTCTACCCGGTAAGCGCCGATGAACTGCTGCGCATTCGACGGGATTTCCCGCTCGGGCGCTTCGCGCTGAACATCGAGCACAGTCAGTTGAACCTGGCGGATTACCAGGCGTTTCTGGCGAAGGAAGCCAACAGCATTGCGGCGTTTCGAGATCAGCAAAAAGGTGCGTTCAACGCCGAGCGCGAGCGCTGGATCGCCAGCGGTCAGGCGCATTTCGACAGTGAAGAACCGACGCCGCAAGTGACCGAAGAGGCGCTGTTGGCCGACGGTCTGCAGAGCATCGACAGCCACATCGCCGGCAACCTCTGGCAGGTTCAGGTGGAGGTCGGCAGCCAAGTGGTCGCCGGTGATGTGCTGGTGATTCTGGAGTCGATGAAGATGGAAATCCCGCTGCTCGCGCCCATGGCCGGTGTGGTGCGCGAGATTCGTGTGCAACCGGGCTCGCCAGTGCGCGCCGGACAGCGCGTCGTGGTGCTGGAACTCGACTGAAGCCATTTCAACAAGGATCTGAACCATGAACATCAATCTGCAACTCGACGCCCTGCGCAACGCTTACCGTGATGGCCACATCACGCCTCGGCAACTGCTGCCGAGCCTGCGGGAAAAAGCCGCGGCGCTGAACCCGGACTATCACTTGTTCATCCATTTACTCAGCGCCGAGGAACTGGAACCGTACCTCGCCGCCCTCGATGGTCGTGACCCAGGCAGCCTGCCGCTGTACGGCGTGCCGTTCGCGATCAAGGACAATATCGATCTGGCGGGCATTCCGACCACGGCGGCGTGCCCGGTGTTTGCCTACGTGCCGGAGCGTTCGGCGACCATCGTCGAGCAACTGCTGGCGCTGGGCGCGATCCCGCTGGGCAAGACCAATCTCGACCAGTTCGCCACCGGCCTCAACGGCAGCCGCTCCCCGTATGGCGCTTGCCCGAACAGCGTGTTGCCGGAATATCCGTCGGGCGGTTCCAGCGCCGGCTCTTCACTGGCGGTGGCGCTCGGCGTGGCGAGTTTTGCCTTGGGCACCGACACCGCAGGTTCCGGGCGCGTACCGGCGGCGCTGAACAATCTGGTCGGTTTGAAAGCCACCAAAGGGCTGATCTCAACGGCCGGGGTGGTTCCGGCCTGTCGCACGCTCGATTGCGTCACGACCTTTACGGCCACGGCTCGGGAAGCCAGTCAGTTGTTGGCACTGACCGCTCATCTCGACCCACGGGATGAATACAGTCGCAGCAATCCGCTGTGGAATGACGGCTCGGCCTTCGGCACGCCGCGCGCGTTTCGTTTCGGTGTGCCCCGTGCGCAGGACCTGGCGTTCTTCGGCTGCCCTGAAGGCCCGTTGTTGTTTGGCGACGCCATCGACCAACTCAAAGCCCTGGGCGGTGAAGCGGTCGAACTGGATTTGTCGCCCTTCCTGGAAGCGGCGCGGTTGCTCTACGAAGGGCCATGGGTGGCCGAGCGTTACAGCGTGGCCGGCAAATTGATGGAGCAAAATCCTCAAGCCGTGTTGCCAGTGATTCGTGCCGTGCTGGCCAAGGCCCCGGCGGTGACCGGCGTGCAAACCTTCCGCGCCCACTACCGACTGCAAGCCTTGAAGGCGCTGTGCGACAGAGCATTGGTGGGCCTCGACTGCGTGCTGACGCCAACCATTGGCCGTCCGGTGACATTGGCGGAACTTGCCGCCGAACCGGTACTGCGCAACTCGGAACTGGGCTACTACACCAACTTCATGAACCTGCTCGATTACGCTGCCGTCGCCGTGCCCAGCGGATTGATGGGCAATGGTTTGCCATGGGGCGTGACCTTGTTTGGTCGCGCGTTTACCGATCAGTATCTGTTGAGCGTGGCAGATGCCCTGCAACGTCAGCAGGGCCTGGCGTCACCCGCACCGGCCGCCATCGCGCGCAATGACCGGGCACGACTGGTGGTCTGCGGCGCGCACCTGGAGGGGCTGGCGCTGAACTGGCAACTCAAACAGCGTGGAGCGCGGCTGGTAGAAACAACTCAGAGTTCTCCCGATTATCAGCTGTATGCCTTGGCCGGCGGCCCACCGTATCGCCCCGGCATGGTCCGCGTTAAAGAGGGCGGCGTGGCGATTGCGGTGGAAGTATGGGAATTGCCTAGCAGTGAGCTGGGGTCGTTCCTCACCGGGATTCCTGCTCCACTGGGACTGGGCAAGGTGCAACTGGCGGATGGGCGTTGGGAGAGCGGGTTTATCTGTGAGCCGTATGGGCTGGACGGGGCGGTGGAAATCAGTCATTTGGGCGGGTGGCGGGCGTATTTGAAAAGCCTGGGTTGATCGCCTGATCACCGGCAAGACTCCTTCAGGAATGTGCGAGCGTTAGCTTGCACATGGCGGCTTGCGGGACGATCATGCGCAGCTCGGGCCAAGCAAACCGGCCATTACCAAATGACCCTTTCATGAATAAGCCAGACCTCTGCCCGGCCTGTGGCGCTTCCAACGACTGCAGCCTGGCCGACCCTCGAACCGTCGATCGTGCCTGCTGGTGCTACGGCGTCAGCATCGACCCGGCGGTGTTCGAAACGCTGCCGGCCGAGCTGCGCGACAAGTCCTGCCTGTGCCCGGCCTGCGCCCGGGTCGAGGCGCAGTTGCAAGCAGCCGCCTGGCCGATCACGTAACATACGCAGCCCTTTTCCCACCGATCCCTGGCCATGCGCGTTGACCGTTTCCTCAGCAACCTGCCCCGCTTCAACCGCAAGCAGGTACGCCTGTTGCTGGTGGAAAAGCGCGTCAGGGTCGACGGAACTATCGTCAGCGACCCTCACGCCGAGGTTCTCGAGTTCAGCCGCGTGGAAGTCGACGACGAAGTGCTGCAGGTCGGTAAACCGGCCCGCTACTTCATGCTGTACAAACCGCCCGGCTGCGTCAGTGCGACCCGCGACCCGCAACACCCGACGGTGCTCGACCTGATCCATGAAGCGGACAAGGATGACCTGCACATCGCCGGTCGCCTGGACTTCAACACCACCGGCCTGATGCTGATCACCAACGACGGCACCTGGTCGCGACGCCTGACCCAGCCACAGACCAAACTGCCCAAGGTGTACTACGTCGAGACGGAGCAGGAGATCACTGCCGACTACGCGATCACGTTCGCCAAAGGCCTGTACTTCGCCTTCGAAGACCTCACAACCCAACCTGCCGAACTGGTCTTGCTCGGGGCAAAATCGGCGCGCCTGAGCATCGTCGAGGGCCGTTATCATCAGGTAAAACGGATGTTCGGCCACTTCGACAACAAGGTATTGCGCCTGCACCGCGAACGCATGGGGCCGCTGCTGCTCGACGACGCGCTGAAGCCCGGCGAATACCGGCCGTTGAGCATCGAAGAGATCCGATTGATCTAAGCCGACGACCGCTCAGCAGAAGTTGTCGAACATTTTTCGAAAGATACTTGCGCGATGACGTGACCCCTGCTTGAATCAGGACGTCGGCGCAAAATGTGACCGACGAGTCACCAAAACTACTCTAAGAAACTTTTTGCCGGCAGAGAACCCTCAGGTTCCGCCTTCCCCCGGCAAACTGCCCGCTTATAACAATACCCGTCGACCGGCGTGCAATGGATCGACATGGGCCTTCAAAAATTCCAGGCGTATGCCTACCTGTCACAAAGCTCGTGCAATCTGATTTGCGCGCATACCCGCTTGCCAGGAGTCTTATGTCATGAGGCCAGAAATCGCTGTGCTGGATATACAGGGTCAGTATCGGGTTTACACGGAGTTCTATCGCGCAGACGCCGCAGAAAAGACCATCATTCTGGTCAACGGCTCGATGTCCACGACTGCGTCGTTTGCCCAAACCGTGAAAAACCTTTATCCGCAGTTCAATGTGGTGTGCTACGACCAGCCCTACGCGGGCAAGTCCAAGGCTCACAACCTGCATGAGAAAATGCTGACCAAGGAAATCGAAGGGCAGATCCTCCTGGAGCTGATCGACCACTTCGCCGCCGAACACGTGCTGTCGTTCTCCTTTGGTGGCGCCGCCACGCTCGTCGCCCTCGCCCACCGGCCACGGCGCATCGAAAAGGCTGTGATCAGTTCGTTCTCGCCAGTGGTCAACGAGCACATGCTCGACTACCTTCAGCGCGGTGTCGATTACCTCGGCAACCGGGACGGTGACCGCGTCGGCCATCTGGTGAACAGCACCATCGGCAAACACCTGCCTTCGCTGTTCAAGCGCTTCAACCACCGTCACGTCAGTTCGTTGGCCGAACACGAATACGGGCAGATGCACTTCCACATCAGCGACGTGCTCAACAGCGACCGCAACTGCTACCTGAACGCGGCAAAGAAAATCAATGTGCCAGTGCTGTTCATGAACGGCGAATGGGACGAGTACACCGCCCCCGCCGATGCCAGGCTGTTCGCCGGCCATGTACAACACAGCACCTTCAGCACCCTTCAGGCCACCGGCCACTTCCTCGACATGGAACACAAAACCGCTTGCCAAGACAGCCGTAACGCACTGCTGGGCTTCCTGAAACCGACGCAACTCGAAAGCCGACCGCGTTACCAGTACGTCCAGGACCACCATGCATTTGCAATCTGAAACAGAGTCATCGCGAGCAAGTCCCGCCCTACTGTGTTGAACGCACTCCCGTAGGCGCGAGGCTTGCCCGCGAATGACCGCCAAGCGGTCCCTGTTTGTGTTTCACCCGGCGCTAAAGCCATCGCGCATAAAGAAAAACTTCAAATCCGCGCTCACATCTGGTACAAAGTCAGCCGCTCTGAGCGGGTGTCGTATAATGGCATTACTCCAGCTTCCCAAGCTGATAACGAGGGTTCGATTCCCTTCACCCGCTCCAATCAGATTTCAGTCTCACGTCGTTTCTTGACGGGGGATGCAAGTAAAGAAAAAACCGGCCTTGATGGCCGGTTTTTTTGTGCCTGGGATTTGGGGGCCCTCCAGTCCTTGACACCTCCGGCCCCGCATACTAGCGAATGCTATACTTCCTACGGATTGCATGAAGTGTGCAACGTTCCCCACGGGCGCAGATACCGACTGCAAATCTCAGTTTACGGCTGCGGGACAGAGGAGGCCTACGGCCAACACGAGATGGGAGGTGTGGCATGAACCGACACTATTACATCAGTGACAATCTCGACGATCTCGAAGCCCTTGAAACCGAACTGGAAGCCAACGGCATCAATACCGAACAAATTCATGTGCTCAGCGAACAAGTGGCTGATGTTGAAGAACATCATCTCCACGAGGTCAACTCGTTGATGAAACAGGATGTTGTTCACTCTGGCGAGATTGGTGCAGTGGTTGGTGTGCCACTCGCAGCGCTGATCCTTGGCGGTGCCTATTGGCTGGGCTGGACCGAAACCGCCGCAGGCTGGGTACCTTTTATCTTCCTTGCCATTGTTATATTTGGCTTCTGCATCTGGGAAGGCGGCTTTTTTGGTATTCAGGTACCTAACGCGCACTTCCGCAACTTTAAACAGATGGTGGAAGACGGCAAACATATCTTCTTCGTGGATGTTGATCCGAATCAGGAGCCGGTATTGGATCGGGTCATTGAACATCATCCAAAACTGAAGATCGCCGGCACGGGTACGGCATCCCCTCACTGGACAGTCGCCTGGCTGCACAAATGGCATCAGTTCAAGCGAACGATATAACGCCATTTATTGCGGGTTGACCCCGGAGGCTCAAAGCCGTCCGTTGGCTGCTTATTGACCGAAGAAAACGACCCGACTGAGGAAAACATAATCCGCCTCGGTGGCCATCAGCCCGACGAGCACCAGCAAACACAACGGTGGCACCAATATGGCGTAGACCATGGCCAACCGTTCCCAGGCCATGTGCATGAAGATGGAGACAATTAAACCTGCCTTCAACAACATGAACGTGATAATCAGGGCCCACCGAAGGTAGCCATGGAAGTGAAAATAGTCGACCAGATACGACATCGTGCTGAGGACGAATAACAGCCCCCAGATTTTCAGGTACAAACTGATTGGATGTTGCTGACCCTGAGCATGCGCCATCACCCGTGCTCCTCTACCATAAATAGAAGAAAGCAAAAATAAACACCCACACCAAGTCCACGAAGTGCCAGTAAAGCCCGGCTATTTCGACGTTCTGATAGTTTCCGGAGCGCTCATAATCTCCTCGCATGACTTTCATCGCCACAATGCTGAGGTAGATGGCGCCGATTGACACATGCAGTCCGTGAAAACCGGTAATCATGAAGAAGCTGGCCCCAAATTGCGCCGCGCCCATGGGGTTCCCCCAGGGACGCACGCCTTCGGCGATAAGCTTGCTCCATTCAAATGCCTGCATGCTGACGAAGGTCACGCCCAAGGCCGCGGTCGCCAGCATCAGGGCCGTGGTTTTCGCGCGATCACGGCGATAGGCGAAGTTAACGGCCATGGCCATGGTGCCGCTGCTGCTGATCAGCACAAAGGTCATGATGGCAATCAGAATAAGCGGGATTTCTCTGCCGCCGATCGTCAATGCGAACACTTCACTGGGGTTCGGCCAAGGGGCGGTGATGGTCATGCGGACCGACATGTAGCCGGTTAAAAAACAGGTGAATATAAACGTGTCGCTGAGCAGGAATATCCACATCATCGCCTTGCCCCAGGGGACCTGCCTGAAAGCCTCCCTATCCGAGGCCCAGTCGCTGGCGATACCCTGCCATCCCGGGGCAGGCGGCGGGCTTGGTGGATTGGATGAACTTGACTCGGCCGGTGCTAATGGGTGCGATGCCATGGCTTTTCACCTCAGGCCGCAGAATCTGGCGATGGCTTCATAGGTTTGCGGCGTGCTGGTCAGCAGTGCGAAGAGCACGAACCAAAGACCCAATAAGTAGTGCCAATAGGTGGTACAGAGCTCTACGCTGACGCGCAGTTGCGGCAACGGCACGTGACGCAGGAATTTAACGACGGTTATGCCCCAGGCAATCAACCCGCCCAGCAGGTGAAGGCCATGCACACCGGTCAACAGGTAGAAAAAACTGTTGGCCGGATTGCTGGCGACAAAGTAGCCCCAGGCGACAAACTGCTGCCAGACCCAGACTTGTCCCGTCAGAAAAGCAATTGCAAATACCCCCCCCACCACAAAGCCCATGACCGTTGCGTCCAGTCGAGCCTGTCGGGCGGCCATGCGCGACCACTGCAGTGCGATGCAACTCAGTACCAGAAAAGCCGAATTCACCCACAACGGCCATGGGTTGGCTAAAGGCGCCAAGGGGTCTGTCAGGGGGAGCCAGTCGGCCATTTGTGAGCGGGCAATGAAGGCGAGCAGGAAGAGAAAGAATAACGAACTCACCACAGCCAGAAACAAGCGCAGGCCTACCTTTGCGGTTTGGCTTCTATCGGCGGCGGTCTGAATACCTTCAGGATCGCGATTCCAGCTGCCGCCGGGGTCAGCGTCGTCGGCATTTCTCAATAGCAGTCTGTTCATGTTTTAACGTCCGCTATCTTGGTTCCGGCACTGAGTTGCCGCATTTGCTCCAGCTCCTCGGCAGAGACCGTTTGCGGCACGAAATCCTGCTCTATCCCCGGCACGCTGTAGTCATAGGCCCAGCGATGCACCACCGGCAGTTTCGCTCCCCAGTTACCATGTACCGGTGGGGTGTTCGGCGTTTGCCATTCCAGACTGGCCGCCCCCCAAGGGTTACTGCCCGCGGGTTTGCCTTTAAATACACTCCAGGCCATGTTGAACACGAACAGCAACTGGGAAACGCCGACGGTCAATGCGACCACCGTAATGAAGGCATTCAACTCTTGCGCCGACTGCGGGATGAACGCGTAGTTTTCATAGGCGTAGTAACGGCGCGGCATACCCTGGAAACCCAAGTAGTGCATGGGGAAGAAAATGGCGTAGGTACCCAGAAAGGTAATCCAGAAATGCAGCTTGCCCAGGGTGTCGTTAAACATGCGCCCGGTGACTTTCGGGAACCAATGATAGATGCCGCCGAACACCACCAGTACCGGTGCGACCCCCATGACCATATGGAAATGGGCGACGACGAAATAGGTGTCCGAGAGCGGAATGTCCACGATCACATTGCCGAGAAACAACCCGGTCAGACCGCCCACCAGGAAGGTGACAATAAAGGCCAGGGCAAACAGCATCGGCACGGTCAGATGAATGTCGCCCCGCCACAGGGTCAACACCCAGTTATAGACTTTCAGTGCAGTCGGCACTGCGATGATCAAGGTGGTGACGGCGAAGAAAAAGCCAAAGTACGGGTTCATCCCGCTGACATACATATGGTGCGCCCAGACCACAAAGCTGAGCACGCCAATCGCAATAATCGCCCACACCATCATTCGGTAGCCGAAGATATTTTTACGCGCATGGGTGCTGATCAAGTCGGAGACCAGACCAAATGCAGGAAGAGCCACGATGTAGACTTCCGGGTGGCCGAAGAACCAGAACAGGTGCTGGAATAATATCGGGCTGCCGCCCTGATGATTGAGCTGCTGCCCCAGCGAGATGATCGCCGGCATAAAGAAGCTGGTGCCCAATAGTTTGTCGAACAGCATCATGACCGCACTGACAAACAACGCCGGGAAGGCCAGCAAGGCCATGATCGAGGCCATGAATATTCCCCATACGGAGAGCGGCATGCGAAACAATGTCATGCCGTGCGTGCGCGCCTGCAACACCGTGGTGACGTAGTTCAGCCCGCCCATGGTGGCGGCGACAATAAAAATCGCCAGAGAGACGAGCATCAGGACAATGCCCCATTCGACCCCGGGTGTCCCCTTGGTGATGGACTGCGGCGGATAGAGCGTCCAGCCCGAACCGGTGGGACCGCCCGGCACAAAGAAACCGGCGAGCAATACCAGTACCGCCACCAGGTAGAACCAGTAGCTCAGCATGTTGACGTAGGGAAAGACCATGTCGCGGGCGCCCACCATCAGTGGGATCAGATAGTTACCGAAGCCACCCAGAAACAGGGCCGTCAGCAAATAAATGACCATGATCATGCCGTGCATGGTCATCGCCTGATAGTAAGTATTGGCGTCCATGAACGCCAAACTGCCGGGGAAGCCTATCTGTAAGCGCATCAAGTCGGACAACACCACGGCGATAAGCCCCACGAACAGAGCCGTCAAGGAATATTGAATGGCTATGACCTTGTGGTCCTGACTCCAGATGTATTTGGTCAGGAAACTTTTAGGCTCGTGCAGCGCTTCTGTTTCGGCTTGCTCCGCATAGGCCATCACGTCATCCTCCTGTCGAAGTTTCGGTGTACTGCTGGCTGCTTACGGCTATTTCCCTGGCTGCGCCTTGCTCGTATCAGCGTCGGCATTCGCTTTGGATTTGATAAAGGCGATCAGTGCATTCAACTCCTTATCGCTGGGAGCAAAGACCGGCATGACGGGTGCATACCCCTTGACGATTTTGGCAGCGGGATTTAGAACCGAGTCTTTTATATAGCCCTCATCGACCTTGATGCTCGTACCGTCGGCAAGGGTTTCGGTCTTGCCGTACAGACCCTGCCAGCTGGGACCGATGCCCTTGCTGCCATCGACACTGTGGCAGGCCAGGCAGCCGAGCGATTCAGCCAACTGCTGTCCCTGCGCCGCCAGGTCCTCACCTGGGCCCGGCGCTTGGCCGGCAGCAGATTCGTCGCCTTGTCGCGCAGCACCCAGTGATTTGATCAGGGCGATGAGTGCACCCAGTTCATCGTCATTGAGAGTATAGGTCACCATGACCGGCGGGTAGCCTTGTACCAGGCGGGCCTTCGGATCGAGGATCGACTCTTTCAGGTAAGCCTCATCGACCTGCACACTGCTGCCATCGGCAAGCTGTTCAGTGCGGCCATACAAGCCCTTCCATCCCGGGCCGAGACTGGCACTGCCATCCTGGCTATGGCAGGTCCCGCAACCGTATTTTTCGACCAACTGGCGGCCTTTTTCCAGCACGCTGTCCTGACTGGGCTTGGCAGCCGTGGCTAATGTCTGTGCAAACGTCGGTTGGCTTTTCAGCCATTGATCGAAGGCACCCTGCTCTTCCACGATCATCTGGCCGCGCATGTTGTAATGACCGACACCACAATATTCAGCGCAAAGAATTTCATACTTTCCGGTTTTGGTCGGAGTAAACCAAAAGTACGACACCATCCCCGGCACCATGTCCATCTTGCTGCGGATTTGCGGAACATAGAAATCGTGCAGTACATCTTTGGATCGCAGTAAAACTTTCACCGGTTTATCGAGCGGAAGACGAACTTCATTGCTTTTTATCAGTACATCGTCCTGCCCGGCAGGATCATTGGGATCAAGGCCGAGGGGGTTGGTGGAATCAACAAATTTGATATCTGACTTACCCAACTTCCCGTCTTGGCCAGGGAAGCGAAAGGCCCACTGCCACTGCTGGGCGATCACTTCAAGTTCATAGGCATTTTTCGGCACCCGGATAAAATCATCGTAAACAACCAGGCCTGGCGCCAGCATGGCGACAATACCTACCGAAGTAACGATAATTAACCATAGTTCCAGTTTTTTACTTTCTGGTTGGTAGTGCGCCCTGGATCCCTCCTTGTGACGATAACGCATCACCGCCACCGCCATAAAAACCGTGATGGCGATGAAGAATATTCCGCTAATGATCAGGGTGATAAACAGGGTGGTGTCTATGGATCCCCAGTTGGAAGCTGCCGGTGTTGCATGCCAAGGCGCGAGTATATGGAAGAGTACTGATGCAATAACGATTAGTATCAAGATAATTGCTATTGCCATGTTCTCTTCATCCTGTTCCTGTTGCTCATTGGTTATGCCAAAGCATCGCCACTGACGTCCAAGCAGGGCAGACAACTACCACCCATCCCGGTGGCAAAGCCAGTAAGAAGTATAGAGCCATCGGGCTGTACCGTGAGGCGGGCAAGCGAGGCCCGGTTGCCAGCTATACTCAATTTCAGATTACGGACGGCAGGGATCGGCCAGCAGCGGCCGAAAAGACGAACCCTGCCTGTGCGTAGCGGTCAGATAAGTGATGGTATTGAGAACAACAGCCACAAAATCCAGCAGTCCACGACGGAGGTTTCGTCATGAGTGCCCTGACGATCGAAGGCTGGTGCAAGCCCAGCCCCGACCAGAAGTCCATCCCGATCGGTGAGATCCATTTTTACGTCGACGGCCCCCTCCACCTGCGTCTGGAGGAAGCTGAAGAACGCCTGCAGAAAAACCATGAGCCCGAAGCCATGGTCGATGTCGACATGAGCACAATGGAGTTGGTCTTGCCTGAGGGATATGCCCCCTTGTCCGATTGCCAGATGCGCGTCTACTTGCAGCACGGGCGCGGTCAGTTCCATTTGGTGGGGCATCGAGCGAGCGATGGAAGCATGATCTACACCAACGCGGTTTTGATTGATCAGTTGCTTTAGCAGTTACTGCGTGATTCTCGAGAACACAAGAACCGGTCCGAAATGGCCGGTTTTTTGTACGTGAAATTTTAGCGCCCCTCCCCCTTAAGCCTCGCGGTAAAACCCTGCAATACAGAAAACGGGTTCTACCCAAACCATCGCGACATGCCCTCCTAGACTCGTTTCATGCAGCTCTTCCATCCGTATCCAGGGTGCGTTGGTGGTTATAGTGTTGATTAGTGATTTTCAGTAGGTATAGTAACCATAAGCACACCACAGGGAGGTGATGTGAATAGCCGGTTTTTGATAAGCCAAATCGTCGCGGACGGCTGGTATCTGGTACGAATCAGGGGGAGTCATCACCACTTCAAGCATCCGACCAAGCCTGGACTGGTGACGGTTCCTCACCCGAAAAAGGACCTGCTCAAGAAAACGGCCATTAGTATTTTGCAACAGGCGCTGCTCTGACGAACCGATGGACTGCGCCCTCGGAGGATAACGAACATGCTTTACCCCATCGCGATTTCCATGGGTGATGACGAACACGCCTGGGGCGTAGAAGTTCCGGATATTCCGGGTTGCTTCTCCGCCGGTGAAGATCTGGATGACGCCATGGCCATGGCTCGCGAAGCCATCGAAGGTCATTTCGAGATTCTGGCCGAAGACGGATCACCGATTCCGCCCGCCAACAAAGTGACCCTGCATGCGGCTAATCCACAGTACGCAGGGTGCACGTGGGCCGTGGTGGATATCGATGTCACCAAATACCTGGGCAAGGCGCAGAAACTCAACATCACCCTGCCCGGCTATCTGCTCAACCGCATCGATGAGTACGTATTGCACCATCCGGAAGAGAAAAGTCGCTCCGGGTTTCTGGCCTCGGCGGCGCTCAAGGTCTTGCAGCAAACTTGATAGCCTGAAAATCGGATCAATCAAGGGGACGAATGTGTCCCCTTTGATTCGTCAGCGCGTTGCCACCATGAACAACCGCGGAAACGGCAGCAGCACCGAACCATCACTCAGCGCCGGATAGGCCTGCTCGATTGCCGCCTGATACTGCTTGAGATAGTGCGCCCGTTCCACGTCATCCAATGGTTCGAGAAAAGGCCGCAAACCGGAGCCTTTGAACCACTCGACCACGCCCGATGCGCCGTCCGCGAGCGGATGATAGTAAGTGGTGCGCCATACATCGACGCGAGTGCAGTGGCCACGCAGCATTGAGTAGTAGCCGCTTGCACCCTCCATTTCCGTTCGCAGGCCGGCAGCCCTTGCCAGCTTGTCAGCCCAAGGTCCGTTCGCTGCGACCTCGCGCATCAACCGGTGCGACGGTTCGTTGAGGTTATCGGGCATCTGGATCGCCAGGCTGCCGCCGGGCGTGAGCCTGTTTACCAGCGACGGCAGCAGCCTGGCGTGATCCGGCACCCACTGCAGCACCGCATTGGCGAAGATCACGTCAAACGGGCCGGTGTCGCTCCAGGTATCAATGTCAGCGACGTCGAAACGTACCTGAGGTAAACGCTTGCGGGCGGCCTCGATCATATCGGTCGAACTGTCCAACCCACGCACCGCGGCATCGGGAAAACGCTGCACCAGCAACTCGGTCGAATTGCCGGGGCCGCAACCGATGTCGATGGCCGAACGGACGTCCACCGCTGGGATGGCGGCCAGCAAGTCACGCGCCGGGCGCGTGCGCTCATCTTCGAAAGCTACGTATTGTTTGGCGGACCAACTCATATCGCTCTCCTGTCGGGTGCATTGTTGTCGCCAGAGGCAGACAACCGGTTGGCTACGATACATCGTCCGCGTCAGTTAACCCACGCCCCCACCCGCCAATGCCAGCCATCGTTACGTTGCTCCCAGTGCGGATGCACATAACGATACCCCGGTCGCTCTGGGACCCAATGGCCATGAACCGCGACATAACGCCCGCCTTCCCAACGCCAGTACCCCCTGGACCAGAGGTAACCCGGTCGCCCCGCGGGCTCTACCTCGATAACGCGTTCCGGCGGCGGCTGCGGTGCGATGACCTCAACATATTCACGCTGCACCGGACGCCGGTCATGAACGACCCGTTCCTGCACACAACCCGCTGCGATAACCACCACTGCCAGCAACACCATGTAACGTAACAACATGCCGCCTCCTCTGGCTTGAAAGCCAAGTTGAGTGAACCAGCAAAAAAACGCCCCCTTTTCCGCCATGCTCCTGCCTGGCTCACTGCTTTTTTAACAGGTCTTGTCTGTCTATTGCCTGAACCCGGATCACTTGACGATCGGAAAACACAGAGGATCTGGATGAGCCTTTTTTATCGCCAAATCGTAGGAAGTCATAACCTAAATGACCGTTCGTCGACCGACCAGCAAAGCAGTTTTGACAGTATAAAAATGGCATCTATAGTCCTATCGCGGCCTGTTGGAAGGAACCCAACCCGTCATTTCAAGGCAAGGAGCAAGGCCAGCTCGTCCCCGTGATCGAGTGGGTTCCCCAGTAGTGTGTTCGCAACGGCCACAAGGCAAGCAAGCGTTGTCGTGCCTGGTAAGTAGCCAGACAATCACTATGTTAAAAGGAGCTTCACTATGTCTCGAGTCACGGATGTACTTGTTTCCATCGACACTGAAACCATTCTGAAAAACTACCCGAACATCAGCAAAAACCCTGCTTCACCGACGCTGATCGACTGGAAGCACGTCTACATGGTCACCAACCAGGATAACGTGATCAGTGGCCAGGCCGGTGGCGAGCTGGACCTCAAGGCCCAGGTTGGCGATCTGATTCGCTGGCGTGAAACCAGCCTGTCCCAGAGCTTCGAACAGGCCGTGATCTTCTACAAATTCATCGGCAACCAAGGCAACGATCTGATCTCCCCGCCTTCGCCACGCACGGCTACCGCTAGCGTTGCGGTACCCAACCCCAGCAATCCCTCGGTGCCTAGCTGTCAGAAAGTTGCCAACCACTACTGGTCCTCGGAGACCCTGGCGTGTGGTCGCGTGACCTACCATTTCAACTTCCTGATCGTCGACCGCAACTGTCAGATTGTCGGCTGCTGCTCGTGGGACCCGTTCATTTCCATCCATAACTGATGATGGAATCGACCCCTTGGCAACGAGGGGTCACCTCCAGTCCGTTGCCGCCTCGGCTGGAACAGGATGTCTTGCTTGAAACCGAAGCGGTTACCGTTTTGCGTCAACATCATGAAAGGAATCCATGATGACTTCCGAACCGATTACCCCCCCTTCAGCGAGTACCCTGACCGCCAATAGCGTGCTGCTGGTCGTCGATGCCGAATCGCTGCTTTCGCGCTATGCGCAACCCAGCCTTGACCCGCAAAAGCCGACTGTGATTGAAGATGGTTTCATCTTCGGCATCAGCGCTACACCAAAAACGAAAAATGTTAAAAATGACAGTAAAATTACACTGACCACCCACAACGGAAAAGTCTTTCATATTCGCGGCAGGACCGTCAGTTTGCTGGCCGAACACAGCGTGGTATTCCACAACATCACGGTGGACGATACCGGGATCCTTTCTCCGCCCAAGCTGATCGTCCACGGCGACCAGACCGTCCCCGCGCCCGACCCCGCCAACCCGAACCAGCCGGGCAGCCACAAGGCCGATGATCATTATTGGGAGTGCTCGCAACTGAGCACGGGCGTGGCAACTTGCGAACTGAGCTTCATGCTGATCAACCAGCGCTGCGAAGCGCTCGGGTATTTCAGGTGGAAGACTGAGGTGACGCTGTCGGCGTGAATAAAGATTATCGAGTAGGAGGCGGCTTCACAGCCGTCGTCCTCTCACACCACCGTAGGTACAGAAACAAGCAAGTCCAGGCATTTACAGTGGCAAGGTATTGCAGTGCTTGATCTCCTTGAGCGAAAAACCGGTGTACATTTCCTTGATATTGCCGAGCGTACGTATGCGATGCATGGCGACTTCATGGAATGCCTCCATGTCTTTGACGACTACCTGCAGGAGGTAGTCGTATTTCCCCGACACTTTGTGACAGGCAATAATGTTGGGCAGCGCCAGAACGCCCGCTTCGAAATGTTCCATGGCTTGCTCGGAGTGACTATCGAGGGTGACGCTGATGAAAGCGAAAAGTCCCAGCCCTATGGTCTTCGGGTTCAAGTGCGCGTGATACCCGACAATCACCTCCTCTTCCAGGCGCTTCAGGCGCTTCCAGCAGGCTGGCGCTGACAGGCAAACACGAGCGGCGATCTCGGCGTTCGTCAGGCGACCATTCATTTGCAGAATTTCCAGAATTGAACGATCAACCTTATCCATTTCCGCCATGTGTTCTCTCCCTTTAACAATGCGTACGCGGTAGGGCGATTGGCCCCATCCCGCAGGTCCTTGATCAAGCATCCATTTCTAGAAACTACAAATACTAGAAAGAAAATTACGTAAAGAACACATTTTGGATAATTAACGACTGAAAAATAACTAAATACAGACCCGTTTCGAAAACTAATTTTCGAGGCACTGAAATACAATTTCTTGTCATTTCCGACACCCAAGCCACTGGCTCTGACAATAAAAATAAGTAACAACGGAGGCAATATTGAGCATTTTCAGAACAAAAGACCTGGACGCAATGATTGCTGCTGCCCGAGCGCCTGCAGGGTTGAAAAAAGTGCTGGGGCCGATGGATTTGGTCCTGATTGGTATCGGTGCAATCGTGGGGACGGGCATCTTCGTATTGACCGGAACCGGCGCATTGACTGCGGGACCGGCCCTCATGGTTTCATTCCTGATAGCGGCGTTGGCCTGTGCATTTGCAGCACTCTGTTATGCCGAGTTCGCCTCATCTGTACCGGTAGCAGGCTCGATTTACACCTACAGCTACGCGACGCTGGGAGAGTTGGTGGCCTGGATGATCGGCTGGGATCTGATGCTCGAATACGGACTGGCCAGTTCGGCTGTGTCTGTTGGGTGGTCGGGTTACTTCCAGTCCCTGCTGAGCGGATTTGGGCTGAATCTTCCGGTTGTGCTTACGGCAGCTCCAGGCTCTTTGCCCGGCGTGGAAACCTGGTTCAACCTACCCGCGCTGGTGATTATGCTGGCAATTACCTGGATGCTTTCCATGGGCATCAAGGAATCCGCGCGCGTAAACAACGTGATGGTAATCATCAAAATCGCCGTGGTGCTGCTCTTCATCGCCGTTGGTGTGCGACATGTTCAGCCGGCTAACTGGCAACCATTCGCGCCCTTCGGTGGCCATGGCATTTTGAGTGCTTCGGCCTTGGTTTTTTTTGCTTTCATTGGTTTCGATGCGGTTTCCTCTGCCGCCGAAGAAGTGAAAAAACCGGCGCGTGATCTCCCCATCGGTATTATCGGTTCCTTGGCCGTTTGTGCGGTGTTATACGTTGCCGTTTCAATGATCATGACCGGCATCGTGCCCTATGCCCAATTCCTTGGCGTTGATCATCCGGTTTCATTGGCGTTGCAACATGCCGGTGAAAGCTGGGTTGCCGGGTTCGTTGATTTAGGCGCAATCGTTGGCATGACGACTGTCATTCTGGTGATGGCTTACGGTCAAACCAGGATCATCTACGCGATGTCGCGCGACGGACTGCTTCCCCAGCGCCTTTCCAGGGTTCATACACGATTCGGCACCCCATTTTTCGCCACCTGGATGGTCGGAATAGTCTTCGGGCTGATCTCGGCACTGATTCCGCTGAACGTCCTCGCCGAGCTGATCAACATCGGTACGTTGGCCGCATTCAGTCTGATCTCGGTGGCAGTGATCGTATTGCGCAAGACCCGACCTGATCTCCCTCGCGCATTCAGATGCCCGGGCGTGCCCATTGTTCCATTGCTCGCCATCGCGTTCTGCGTAACCTTGATGACCTTCCTCAAGCAGACAACCTGGCTGGCATTTGGGGCGTGGTTGGCAATTGGCCTGGTGATCTACTTCGCCTATGCGAGACGCCGCTCGTTATTGCATTAATCCAGCATTTCGTCAGGTCTCTTTGGAGTGTCAATCAACCTCCAATAGTTTTCAGGTGCGAAACTGCATTCCAGTTGCGCACCTGATTGCATTCGCCAGTCAACCCTCACCTCATTTGTCCTGTTTTTAGACCCAGGAGAGCAGTGGCGCGCATTTGCAGTGGCACGCGAACTCTATTTATTCAGTTACCCCATTTAGCTCATGACCTAGGCCCGCCACGGTGGAAGAGCCCCTTCGAAAAGTGAAAAGGCTCGATGCAGGAAACTGTTGAAGCGAGCGGCATCACGTCGCAGCCCTGCCTGTTGACCTCCAATCAGGCACAGATGGGCCACCTGAGCAATCACTTCTGCTTGGCCTGGCATATGGACCAAGCGGCGGCACGTGCGTATCGCGAAATCCAGTCGTCTTGTGTCAACACGCTGCTGAAACTCGCCTACCAACGGATCATGCAGCGACCAGGCTCGGATGGAAATTTCCCGCCCAGGTTGTTTCTCAGCGGCAATACTCAAGTAGCGTTTCAAGGTTTCGCCCGCGCTACGACCCTGCGCCGCATAAGCGAGCATGCGCTCCGTGTAGTCTTCTTCCCAAGCGGCCAGCAAGGTGCGGACAAAGTCTTCGCGATTGCGGAAATGGTGATAGAACGATCCGCGGGTCACATTCAATCGGCGCGATAGACTCTCGGCCGAAACGCCGATATGCCCTATTTGGTCGAGGGCCTCAAAACCAGCCGCGATCCAATGGTTACGAGTTAGTTTTCTCACCCGTTATTTCGCTCCATGTTTAGCGCCATACAGACTGTGTATGGTGCGCAACCGATTGATACGCTGCGAACACCAGCAAAGATGGCCGTTGCGTTTTGCACGCCAGCACTTTTCATGGAGCTCGCCTTGAAGAAAATCGTTCTGGTTGCTTTCGACCAATTCACTGATATCGACCTATTCCTGATGTGGGACATCTTAGGCCGCAACACCGAGGACTGGCACATCCGAATATTGGGTTCCAGCTCTATCGTGAGATCGGCGCACGGCCTGCCTGTTTCGGTGCACGGTCCGCTTTCCGAGGCCAATAGTGCCGACGCGGTATTGTTCGTCAGCGGCAAGGAAGGGATACCCGCTGCACTTGCCGCCCCAGATTTCCTGCCGTCGTTTGAACTTGACTCCAGACGCCAGCGAATCGGCTCAATATGCGCCGGAGCTTTCATTCTCGAACGGCTTGGGCTGCTCAGCGGCCAAGCAACTACACACCCGGATGCACGATCGAGCTTGCAAGCTCTGGGACTTGAGTCCATGGACCAGCCTCTTGTATGCCAGGGGAACGTTGCAACCGCTGGCGGATGCCTTTCGGCGCTCTATCTGGTGGGATGGTTGGTTGAATCCTGGTTCGATGTCGACAAACGCCGTGCGACGTTGCTCCCTGTTCTGCCAGCTGGGCAGCAAGAGCTCTATGATGCCTTGATCGGGTTCAGCATCCGACAAGCACTTACAGGGCGACAAGGAGCGTTATACGACAAACCATCGCAACAAGAAACGCGACATGGCATGTCGTCTAATTGGTAGTTAGAACTCAGGAGAGATCCCCGATGCCCCGAGAATTTGAGCTCATTATGTCCGTGCCAGTCCCCTCGAGGTCCGGCATCACCCACCTTTACAAGTCAATGAACCTAGCGGACGCTTTTGCGATTCGGCTCCCTGCGGGCACATCCAGCAATCCAGATTTGCTAGCTCGATTCATCCTTTCCCACCAGCCATCCTGGATCGGATGGCTCATGAAAGTCCGAGACACTATCGTTGCCTGTTTTGGTCTCAAGACAACCAAACATTTGGCATCACTTGCTAATCGGATTGGAATCTTCAAGGTCTACAGCACGAACCAGACTGAAATCGTGTTGGGAGAGGACGACAAACACCTCGACTTCCGGATATCGATCCTATGTTCTGGAGAGGCAGAGCCAGAAGGCAGTCGCCAACTCGTTTTTTCAACCGTGGTCCAGTGCCACAACCGTCTAGGCCGGGCCTACATCTTCGTTATTGCCCCATTTCACCGCTTGGTTGTTAAGGCCAGCCTCCTCCGTGCCGCGCGCGTCGGTTGGCCTCTGGCTACCTGTCCCTAAGGCTGAGAGCTCTGTGCGCCCCCCTGAGGTCTAACCCTTCTATCGAAAGGCTGTTCTGGCAAGCCTGCCACTACACTCATGTCAAACGTCAGGCCTCTAAGATTCATTCAATATCTCTACGGCGCACCACAAAAAACCGGCCTCAAAGGCCGGTTCTTTTTATGGTACGTATCCAACAGTGCTAGTCGTAATAGCCAACAGTCTTCTTCAAGTGGTCCGAATAATCGTAAATCTCATCAACCGATCCAATCGGATGCCGCGTCTCGTTTTTTTCTTCGTCAAAAATCCCAATGTACTTTTGTGAACGATTGAAGTGAAGGCGACAAATCGGTTTGCGATTGTTGTCATCCAGCAAAATGCCAAAGTAGCTTTGCGTGTCGCGTTGCACTATCCGTTTAGCATCCACAACCGAACGAACCACTGCCCGGACAATGTGATACCCCTCCAACTCCTCCAGAGTCGTCAGTACTTTATCCTCTGATTCATCACGTTGACCTGTCTGATCACTGCCGCCAGCAGGAACCGGTACCGATGCCAGCGCAGGTTGAATAGCACCACTCATAGCTGATTTGAGTCGGTCATTGATCTGATCATTGAGAAACTGCACGACCGCTTTTCTCGTCAGCTCTTGAAACTGCTCACGGACTTTCTGGGTGATGACCCCGTCATACACTCGAGAGGCAAAGACTTTTACAAAGTCGTCATCAGGCTTGAGGACCTGCGAAGCAATGACCTTCTTGATCTGACTGACGTATTTCAACTCACCCGCGGCGTTGATGATCGAATCCACATCGAATGCAGACTTGGTGAGCTTGATCAATTCGGGCACGGAGTACTCGTCGATATCCAGAAGATCGAGTTCAAGAAACGGTTTTTCATCCATCTTGTTGGGCGCATCCAGGTCGGTGAAGAATTTGTAGACCTGACCGTTGGTGAGGATGGAGATTCGAGCGCTGGTGACATGGAAATAGCGAAACAGCTGGGAGGCATGATTGATGTGCAGCGGCTCGCCAATTTTTTTGCACTCGATGAGGATCTGTACCTCCCCTTCTTTCATGATCGCGTAGTCAATTTTTTCTCCTTTTTTCGTTCCGATATCGCAAACGAATTCCGGAGTCACCTCACTCGGATCAAAAACATCGTAGCCCAGCACTGTACTGATAAAGGGCATGACGAAAGCATTCTTGGTGGCCTCCTCTGTCTGAATTGCAGCGCTTTGCAATCGAACCTTGGCGGCTAGACTTGCTAACTTCTCAAAGAATTCCATGAGTGACCTCTTACTTGATGTCGATCCGTGTGTTTGCGTGCTGGCGAATTGACCTCTATTGATACTAGACACAAACCGGCACAAAGAAAGATTCCAATCAAAGATTCCAAATGCAGCAATTTCCCTTCAAAGCCCTTGGCTGTTCATCGACAGTGGGACTTTCCAGCAGAATTTTCATGACACCCGTGCGGTCTGAAAATCAGGCGCATCCCTGTAAGGAGCACGGCAATGAAATTCGCGAAAATCGCACAGAAACTCTCCCTATGGGCGGGCCAACCCCGGACATTTATGGGGGCGATCATTCTGATTGTCCTTTGGGGCCTGAGTGGGCCGATTTTTCATTTCAACGATACCTGGCAACTGATCATCAACACCTCGACCACGATCATCACCTTCCTGATGGTGTTCCTGATCCAGAACACCCAGAACCGTGACACGGACATTTTGCACCTGAAGATCGATGAGTTATTGCGGGTGACCAAGGACGCGCAGAACGCGATGCTGGGGCTCGAGTCCCTGGACCTCAAACAGCTGGAAGCGTTGAGAAAGAAATATCGCACCCTCGGCGAGGGGGAAACGATTTCCCTGGACGGCACGGTCGTCGAGGAAACCAAGAAGGATTCGAATCAGGATTGATCCCGGCAGCGGGTGACCGACGTCACCCGCGCAACAGACTGACTAACGACTGGCTTGCAGCGCCCTGGCCATTTGCAGATGGTTTTGCAGCTTGGGCAGGGTTTCTTCGGCGAACGCTTTGATTTGCGGCACGTCCGTGGTCTGCGCTTGTTGTTGAAGTTGCTCGATGGCTTCCTGGGTGGTTTTTACCTGACTGTCGACGTACGCCTGATCGAAAGAGGTATCGTCCTTAATCTCCGGTATCAAGGCTTTGGCCTTGTCGACCACCTCTTCGCGTGGTGCGACCGGTAAATCGAGTTGCTTGGCAATTTTCGCCAGATGCTGGTTGGCGGTGGTGCGATCGTTGATCACCACGATGGTGTAATCCTTGACCTCTTTGGATGCGGTTTTCTGGTGCGCCAGGCGGCTGGCTTCGATGTCGGCCATGCCTTGGGCCGACGCCTCATTGACGAATTCGGCGGGAGACTGGGCAAAGGCACTGCTGGCGCACAGGCCCAGTAACGTGGCAAAACCGGCATTGCGTAAACGGGTGGCCATCCGGCTCATGGTCGCGCCCTCCTTCCTGAAAATTCAAACGGGAGCTTGCGCCCCCGTCTATTAAACAAAACTACCTTCACCTATTACGGAGTTTTCTGACCGCCTTTGCGGCCCATGCCGCCTTTGGCAGGGTCTTTATCAACAGTCGTCGTGGTAGTTTTCCCACCTTTGCGAACGGCTTCAGACGCCTTCGTTCGATCGATGGCGCTACCCGGGCTCGGATTTTTTGAAGTAGGCATGGTTCTCATCCTCTTGGTGATGATCACAGCGAGCAGACGCCCGCATAGGATATGAATTTCCATACCTGAAAAGGTTTAGAAAACCTGGCAGCATCGCGACGAACGGTGACGGATTTTCAGACCCCGAGACGTGAATGGTGCTGGCGCTTGGCGGCGTACATTGCCTCATCGGCATGCCTGAACAGCTGCTTTTCTTCGGTGCCATGTTCGGGGTATCGCGCGACGCCGATGCTCGGCTGGATCGTCAGGTTGTGCCCGTCCAGACGCAGGGGCTGAACCAGCACCTGGCGGATTTTCCCCGCCACATTCTCGGCATCTTCGGCGGCGTGGATGTTGTGCAACAACACGACAAATTCATCACCACCAATGCGCGCCACCGTGTCGGTTTCGCGCACGCAGCCTTTGAGCCGATTGGCGACCGCTTGCAGCAACATGTCGCCGACCGCATGACCGAGGGTGTCGTTGACTTGCTTGAAGCGGTCAAGGTCGACATAGAGCAACGCCATTCGACCGGAGTCTGCCCGGGCCAGCGCCAGCGAAGCTTTCAGGCGTTCGCGCAGCAATTCGCGATTGGGCAGCTGAGTCAGTTGATCGTACTGGGCCATGCGCTGGAGCCGGGCGTGCAATTGCTTACGCTCGATCGCGGTCGCGACCTGAGCGCAAACATACTGCAGCAACTCCTTGTCTTGCTCGGTGTAGCGCTCGCCGCCCGGCACGCTTTTGACGATCAGAGCGCCGATGGTGCCGTTTTGCGAACTCAACGGCACGCCCAGCCAGCAGGGTGAGTCCTGGCCCTTGACCAATGCCGCAAACCCTTCCGGCAGATTGTCCTGATCCGGGGTCAGCAGAATCGGCAAGCCACTGCGAATCACTTCTGCGCACAAACGCCCGGTAACAGTCCCGGGATCCTCGGGTTGCAGCTCATGGTCGTCGACGTGATAGGGGAAATTCAGCCGCGCGCAGTGCTCGTCATACAGTGCCACGGAGAAATTCAACGCCGGCAGCCATTCGCCGATGATCGAATGGATGCGTTTGAACAGCGCCAGCAAATCTTCCGCCGCGTGGGCTGCTTCGGAGATCGCATACAGCGCCGCTTGTCGGGACTCGGCCTGTTTGCGCTCGGTGATGTCGCGCGCCACGGCGATACGCAACTGATCGACCTCCGACCAACGTGCCGACCAGAGAATGTGCACCACCCGGCCGTCCTTGCGCAGGTAACGATTTTCAAAGTTGAGCTTGGGTTCGCCCCCCATGATCTCGCGCGCGGCGTCGAGGGTACGCTGTCGGTCGGCAGGGTGAACCAGGTCGATCATCGACTGGCCGATCAGCTCGTCGGGGGTGTAACCGAAAATGCGCTCGCAGGCCGCGCTGACAAATACGAAGCGACCTTGTTTGTCCACCGCACAGACGGCGTCCAGCAAGAGATCGATGTAACTCGCCATTGGCGCGGAATTTCTGGTTTCCATGATGCAGAGAGCATGTCCGGACAATGCAACATTGAACAACCCTCCCTGACCGGTCATACGCCCGAGCGATGACTGTGCAGCCGACGCTTCCCTGCGTTCAGCCTCAAGCCTTGTTCGTCACCAGCCCCGGCAGCGCATGCACCAGGGCATTGATGGCGAAACCGATGAACATGACCCCGCACAAGCGGGTGATCGCCAGTTCATGACGCTGATACAACGTGCGCACCTGACGCGCACCGACGATGCCAATGAGAATAGCGTAGGCCAAAAGGCCACCAATGAAGCTCAAGATGATCAACCAGGGCAACATGGACCAATGCAGCAACTCTGCACGGCTGGACAACAGCGCAGTAAAGGTCGCCACCGCCACCGGGTATGCCTTGGGGTTGGTCAGACCGAACAGGATGCCGTGCCAGAATGGCTGCCGCGCCGGGCCCTGAGGCGCCTCGGCACTGGCGCGACGAGCGCGAACCGCGCGCAGGCCCAGCCAGAACAAATAAAGCCCGCTGAGCACACCCAGCACATCGAAGGCAGTGCTGCCGATTTCCCGCGCACCGACAATCGCGATCAGTGCAGTGCTGCACCAGACCACGTCGCCCAGCAAATGCCCGCACAGAAACCCCGCCCCGGCCCGCCGTCCGCGTGCCGCGCCGATGCCGAACACCGCCAGCACACCGGGCCCCGGAGTAATGCCATAAATGAAGCCCGAGGCGAGAACGGCCATTAGCAGCGATGGAGTCATGGAAATTCCTGAGGACGCCGGGTGAAGGGGCGCAATTCTATCTCAGGACGCCGAACATCGACTCACTGATCGTCGAAGAACTTCATCCCCGCATAGGGTCGCTGCCGACAAGCCGCCAGCCGCGACGCCAGAGACCCGACATGCGCCTCGAGCTTGTGCCCGTCCGGGTCGAGAAAATAGAACGACGCACCTTCGCTGCGGTTATCCCGCCATTCCCGCACGTTGGCGGATCGCAGGCGTTCGACGAACGGCAGGAAGTCCACAGCTTCGAGGCTGAAGGCGCAATGGGTGTAGTCGGCGGCGGGCGTGGATTCGCGCCGTGGATCGAAAGAAAGGCACAGCCACAGACCGGGTAGCGAGAGATAGGCACCGGTGTCCCAAGTGGCTGAAAGCTGAAGTTGCAGCAGATCGCGATAGAACGCCACGCTGCGGTTCAGGTCAGTGACGGCGAGGGTCAGGTGGTTGAGGCCGGTTAGCATGGGTTGGGTAACCTTGAGTCTCTCTGGGTGGTCGCGAGCGGAGAGTAAAGCTTAAACATCCTTGAGCGTACAGCCGACGGGGGCTTTGTTGGCTGAGAGTCAGTCTTCGCGAGCAAGCCCGCTCCCACAGGGAGTGGCGGCGGGCACGAATCCTGTGCCCGACGCGGTCAATGTGGGAGCGGGCTTGCTCGCGAAAGCGGTATTTCTGACGCCGCGAACTTCAGAACTTGTCGAGCGTGCGCAGCTTCTGCGGCAACCCCCACAGCAACAACGCAGCGGCGATCAGCGCGGCGACACCGATGACGTACAACGCGGGGGTGGTGCTGCCGGTCAGGTCTTTGATCCGCCCGACCATGACCGGGCTGACGATCCCACCGAACTGGCCAAGGGTATTGATCACCGCGATCCCGCCAGCGGCGCCTGCCCCGGCACCGGCCAGGAGTTTCGGTGGCAGGGTCCAGAAGCTCGGGATGGACGCGATGATCCCGGCACCGAGCAAGCCCAGGGCAACAATCAGGAAAGTCGTGTGGTTGGCGAAAATTCCTGCGCAGAAGAAACCCACCGCACCTGCCGCCACCAGACCCGCGACAAACTTGCGCCGCTCACCGGTGGCGTCTGATAACCGCCCGATCACCACCATGCTGATGGCGCCGCAGATGTAGGGAATGGCGGTCAGCAAGCCGATCATCACCGGGCTCTCGGTGCCGGCACTGCGGATCAGTTGCGGCGCCCAGAAATTCAAGCCGTAAGACGCCACCTGAATCAGAAAGTAGATCAGCCCCAGCATCAGGAAACCCGGAATCCGGAGTGCGGCCAGCAAGGAGCCGCCGCTCTTGTGGGGTTCGTGGTGCGCGATACGGCTGGCGAGCAGTGTCTTCTCCGACGGGGTCAACCAATGGGCATCTTCGATGCGGTCCTTGAGCACGGTCAGCACCAACAAGCCAAGGCCGATGCAAGGAACGCCACCGAGCAGAAACAGCCAATGCCAGCCGCGCATATCGAGGAAGCCATCAAGGTGTTGCAGCACCAACCCGGAGAACGGTGCGCCAACCAGCCCGGCAAACGCCGACGCGAGAAACAGCATCGAGGTGATGCGCCCCCGATAGTGCTGCGGGAACCACAGCGTCAGGTAATACAACACGCCCGGAGCAAAACCCGCCTCCATCGCACCGATCACGAAACGCAGGGCGTAGAACTGCCATTCGCTGTTGACGAAGACCATGGCCGCCGTCGCGAGCCCCCACGACATCATGATCCGGGCGATCCAGCGCCGGGCACCCACCTTGTAAAGCATCATGTTGCTCGGCACTTCAAAGATCACATAACCGACTACAAACAGCCCGGCGCCGAGGCCGTAAGCGGTATCGCTCAGGCTCAGGTCGGCCTGCAACTGGAACTTGGCGAAGCTGATGTTGATGCGGTCGAAAAATGCGAACAGGTAGCAGACCATGATCAGCGGCATCAGTCGCCAGGCGACTTTGCGGACCAGGGCTTTTTCGGCGTCGTGACTAACGGACGGGCTCACGCCCGCCTCCAGAACATTGAGGCTCATCGTGTTTTCTCCAGGCAGACGTCCCGTGGGCGTCCGATTGTTTTTGTTGTCTGGTTCGTTGCGGCTTTTTCAGGAGTTTGTTCGGTGGGTTCAGGACGGTGTCGGGTGCAGGTCGCAGTTACGTCCGGCCTTGGCGAGCTGCCCGGGCACTTCATGGCCCAGCAATGCGGGTAAGCCTCGCGACAATCGCAGCAACAACGGCAAGTCGATGCCGGTGTGAATGCCGACTTCATCGCACAGGTTGACCAAATCTTCGGTGCAGATATTGCCCGAGGCACCCGGTGCAAACGGGCAACCGCCAAGACCACCGAGGGCTGCGTCAAAGCGCCGGGCTCCGGCCTCGTAAGCTGCCAGTACGTTGCACAGACCGAGGCCGCGCGTGTTGTGGAAATGCAGGGTCAGATCAGCCGGTGAAACCCGTTGCAACACCCGTCGCACCAAGCGGTCGACCTGACGTGGATTGGCCATGCCGGTGGTGTCGGCCAGGGTAATGCCCGTAATGCCGAGCTCCTGATAAGCCTCGACAATCTGCAGCACGCGATCCTCATCGATCGTGCCTTCAAACGGGCATCCGAAGGTCGTGGCGATGCTGCCGTTGAGCCGCACCGGCGTGCCGCGAACGAACTCGACGATCTCGCCAAACGCGGCCAATGACGCCTCGCAACGCATCCGCATGTTTGCCAGGTTATGGGTCTGGCTGGCGGACATCACCAGGTTCAGCTCGTCAGCCCCCGAGTCCAGTGCCCGTTGTGCGCCTTTGAGGTTAGGGATCAACGCGACATAGATCACGCCCGGCTGTCGGGCGATGCCCTTGAACACTGGCTCGCCATCGCGCAGCGCCGGAATCGCCTTGGGCGACACGAACGAACCGGCTTCGATGCGGCTGAAACCCGCCAGCGACAACTGATCGATCAACGCAATCTTGTCGGCGGTTTCGACCCAGGTAGGCTCGATCTGCAAGCCGTCACGCGGGGAAACCTCCTGAACGATCAGGGTCTGGGAATAATCAGTGATCATTGCACCACCCCTTCAGCTTTCAACCGTTCGATGTCCTGGTCAGTCAGGCCCAGCCCCGCGAGGATGCCGTCGGTGTGCTGCCCCAGACTCGGTCCCGACCAGTTCACGCCGCCGGGGGTCTCGGACATTTTCGGTACGATGCCCGGCATCTTCACCGTGGCACCGCCCGGCAGTTCGGCGTTGAGCAGCATGCCCCGCGCCTGATAGTGAGGATCGGCAACGATGTCGGCCACCGAATAGATGCGCCCGGCCGGGACTTCGGCAGCTTCCAGAGCCGCCAACACCTCATCGATGGGCAGGCTGCTGGTCCAGTGAGTAATGGCTGCGTCGAGCACGTTACTTTTGGCGGCGCGGCCATCGTTATGCGCGAACTCCGGCGCTTCGGCCAGGTCGGCCCGGCCAATCACCGCCATCAGACGCTTGTAGATCGGGTCGCTGTTGCCGGCGATCACCACGTAGGCACCGTCGGCAGTCAGGTAGGTGTTGGACGGCGCAATACCCGGTAACGCCCCGCCGCTGCGCTCACGCACATGACCGAGCATGTCGTATTCCGGCACCAGGCTTTCCATGACGTTGAACACGCTTTCGGCCAACGACACATCGACCACTTGCCCGCCGCCCTGCCCGGTCTTGACCCGCAGCAGCGACATCAAGGCACCGATGACCGCGTGCAGCGAAGCCAGGGAATCCCCCAGACTCACCCCCACTCGGGCCGGCGGCGAACCGGGAGTACCGGTGGTATAGCGAATCCCGCCCATCGCCTCGCCGATCGCCCCGAAACCCGGACGATCACGGTACGGGCCGGTCTGGCCGTAACCGGAAATGCGCACCAGCGTCAGGTTGGGATTGAGGGCATGCAACACGTCCCAGCCCAGGCCGAGTTTCTCCAGGGCGCCGGGGCGCAGGTTTTCGATCAGCACATCGGCGTCGCTCGCCAGTTGCTTGACCAGTTCGATGCCTTCAGGGGATTTCAGATTCAGCGCCAGGGACTTCTTGTTTCGCGATTGCAGGTACCACCACAACGAAGTGCCTTCGTGCAGCTTGCGCCATTTACGCAGGGGATCGCCCTGGCCCATGGCTTCGATCTTGATCACTTCGGCGCCGAACTCGGCCAGCATGCGCGCGGCAAACGGCGCGGCGATCAGCGTGCCGATCTCGATCACTTTGATTGCACTCAAGGGGGCAGTCATCGCGGGGGTACCTCTTGTTCTTGGAATATGCGCCAAGGCTAGAGGACCGAGTGGCATGGAATCCAACCTTCTGTTGGCAACGACCGTTCGCGAAACGCGAATGCCCGTCCATGCAATCGAGAACTGTCAGGTCTGGCCGCGCAAATGCTCAAACAACATCCGGCTCACCGGCGACAGCGCCACTTCATCGCGCACCACCAGAATCAACGCACGATCCGACCAGTCATCCGTCAGCGGCACCGCGTGCAACCCCAGCGCCCGGCCAAACAGTTCGTAGGCCTTTAGCGGCAGGATGCCGATGCCCATGTTGGCCTGGACCATCCGGCACATGGCGTCGAACCCCGGCACATGGATCCGCAACCTCAGCACCTTGCCGGCCTTGCGCGCGGCCGCATGGGTGCGCATGTTGATGGAACTGGCCGAATGCAGACCGACGTAATCGCTGTCCAGCGTGTCGGCAAAAGCCAAGGCCGAACGACTCGCCAGCGGATGATCGGCCGGCATCAGCACGACCAGTTTGTCCTGGCGATAAACAACGCTGTGCAGCCCCTTGACGTCGCTGTCGCTGGAGCAGATCCCGAGGTCCGCCACGCCATCGAGCACGCCTTGAATCACCCCGCTGCTGGGGCGCTCTTCGAGGTCGGTCTTGACCTGCGGATGGCGCGCGGAAAAGTCCCGCAGGTCTTCGGGCAGGAATTGAATGATCGCCGACAGGTTGGCGAGCATCCGCACATAACCGCGCACACCATGGCTGTGTTCGCCCAGTTCGAGGCCCATTTTCTCGACGTTGAACAGCATCTGCCGGGCATGGTGCAGCAGGGTTTCACCGGCCGGTGTCAGCGTCATGCCCTTGGCCTGGCGTACGAACAGGCTGATGCCCAGCGCCTCCTCCAGCTCCATCAACCGCTTGCTGGCCGCCGACACCGCGATCGCTTCGCGGGCGGCGGCACGGGTCAAGGTGCCCTCTTCGTGAACGGCCACAAACAGCTGGAGAGTGATCAGGTCGAGACGGCGGATCAGGCTTTTTTGCAGCATGGCAGGGCTCGATGATTTCGGTTCGACTGAGTCGGCAGGATAGCCCGGATTCGATTCGTGCCCGCCATCCAATTACCCACAGCACCCCAGGGCATCGCCCTACAACTAATTCTCTTACAACTCTCAGTACTACCGGAAACAGCCGATTCAAAGCCCATCGGGACTCTCTGTAAAGTCTGGCAACACACACAAACTGCAACAAACCCACGGATAGATTCATTCAAGGAATGTCACTTACACATGAGCCAGATACCGTACACGGCGCACACCTTCACCAACTACCGCAAACTCGTTTCATTGGCTGACCATGATTGGGAGGCCGCCGAAACCGGAAAAATCGCGGGGCTCAACGTTGAGATAAAAAGTGCCAACCGCATGCTGGATCAGTACGGGAGAGCGTTTCATGATTTCTGTACGACGTCATACCTGGGGCTGGATCACCATCCCGATATTCTCGACGGCGCCATGACCACGCTGTGGGAAACCGGCACACTTCGCATCGCCAATTCCAGGAACCGCTGCAAGCTGGCGATTCTGGACCAATACGAAACCGAACTGTCCGAGTTGTTCGGCGCCAGTTGCCTGAGCACTCTGTCGTGCAGCGCGGCGAGTGCCGGGATCCTGCCACTGCTGGCCAGCGGCGTATTCACGGAAAATAGCCCTCCGGTGATGGCTTTCGACCGGTTGGCGCATTACTCGATGAGCCACCTCAAAGCCGCCTGTGCCGATGAAACGAAGGTCGTGACGTGCCCGCATAACGACATGGACTTCCTCGAGACGCTGTGTCAACAGCACACCAGGGTCGCGTATGTCGCCGACGGTGCCTACAGCATGGGCGGGGTTGCGGACATGGACAGCCTTTTGTATCTGAAGGACCGCTATGGGCTGTTTCTCTATCTGGACGACTCCCACGCGCTTTCCTCTGTAGGAACATTCGGCGCCGGTCTTGTGCGTCCCAGGCTGCATACCCTGGATGATGACTGCCTCATCGTCGCCTCGCTGGCCAAGTCGTTCGGCGCCAGCGGCGGTCTGGTGATGCTGGGCAGTGAACGGCAGAAGAAGCTCATTGCGCGTTACGGCGGCCCCAGCAACTGGTCGCAAAGCCTGAACAGTGCAGCCATTGGCGCGGGCCGGGCATCCATCCAGCTACACCACACCCTGGAATTCGCCGAACTGCAGGAAAAGCTTCAGGTTAATATCCGCCTCTTTGACAGCCTCATACGAACCGCACAACACAACAGCAACATGGCGATTCGACTGGTCAATTGCGGTGAGGCATCGCTGGCCAACCACATCGCCATTGAACTGGCCAATCACGGATTCTTCACCTCGGCAGTCTTTTTCCCGGTGGTTGCACAAGGCAAGGCAGCCATCAGAATCACCCTGCGCGCCGACATGGGGACGACGCTGATCCGCCATTTCTGTGGACTCATCACCGAGCTTTTACGTGCTCACGGCCGGGACATCGGCGGCTGAAAAAACAGGGAAGATTAAATGAAGAGCAGCACCACCCTCCTGATCACCTGCTGTACGGTTTTTCTCGCCCAATTGGGCATGAGCATTTATCTGTCGGCGCTGCCGGATATTGCCCGGGATCTGTCCGCAGATGGCTCACAGGTTTCATGGGGGTTGGCGGTGTATCTGATCGGCATGGCGCTGCCGATGCTGTTCTGGGGCAGCCTGGGCCAACGCATTGGCCGCAAGCCGGTATTGCTCGCGGCGCTCGGCCTCTATGGGCTGGGCAACCTGGCCCTGCCTCTGGGCCAGACACTTGAATCGTTCCTGGTTTTTCGCCTGATTCAGGGGATTGGCGCCAGCGGGATTTCAGTCATGGCCCGGGTGCTGATCCGCGACAGTTTTCGCGGCGATCTGCTGGCCAAGGCGTTGTCCTGGATATCGATTTCCTTTGTGGTGGCGCTGGGTATCGGTCAATACCTGGGGTCGATCATCCAGGTGACACTGGGCTGGTCAGCGATTTTCTACTTATTGGGTGGTGTGAGCCTGTTGATGGCGCTGGTGGTGGCGCGGGTCACGTTCCCGATGCTGGCAGAAGAGAACACATCATCATCCGCCTGGACGAGCTACGGGCACATTCTGCGGCATCGGGCCTTCCTGTTACCGGCCCTCGCCGGTGGCTTGGGGTATGGGGTGATTGTCGCGTTCAACACCGCTGCACCGCTGATTCTGCAAGGCGCCTTCAAGTGGTCGGCAGTGGAATACGGCTTGTTGGGCTGGCCCATCAGCGCGGCGTACTTTCTCGGGGCCGTGGCGGTCAATCGCTTCGTACTGCATACCGGTCAGCAATGGCTGATGACGGCGGGCGTCGGGCTGATACTGGCCGGCAGCGCAGTCATGTTGCTGGGTAGCCTCGCAGGCACGTCTATCGCTCTGCTGTTCTGGTTGCCCTATTGTTTTGCAGTATTCGGCCAATCGCTGATTTACCCAATCAGCTTGTCCCTGGCCAACCACGGTTCCCCGGTCGGCGGTGCTTATGCGATGGCGTTGAGCGGTTTCATTCATCAACTGATGGCCGCCGTTATCGGCGGTATCGCCAGCCTGATAGCCAGCCAGCAGGCATGGCCTTTGTCGCTGTTATGCACCTTGCTGGCCTTGGGCGCGCTGCTTTGCGTAGTGCTCGCGCCCGGCCGTCGAACCGCTTAGAACGCGCTGCGGAAAATCTCCTCGATCTGCCGCTGATCCGCCGCCCGTGGGTTGGTCAGTCCACAGGCGTCTTTCAGGGCATTGCTGGCAAGGACCGGGATGTCATTGAGCCTGGCACCGAGCTCACGCAAACCGGCGGGAATGTCCACATCCCTGGCCAGGCTGCGGATCGCCGCGATCGCCGCCTGCGCGCCCTCTTCCGGACTGAGCCCGCGAATGTCGGCCCCCATCGCGTGGGCAACGTCGGTCAGGCGAGGGGCGCACACCAGCGCGTTGAAGCTCTGCACGTGAGGTAGCAGCACCGCGTTACACACACCATGGGGCAGGTCGTAGAACCCGCCTAACTGATGGGCCATCGCGTGAACGTAGCCAAGGGACGCATTGTTGAACGCCATGCCCGCCATAAATTGCGCGTAGGCCATGTTTTCCCGCGCGATCATGTCACTGCCGTCCTGCACGGCTTGGCGCAGGTTGTCGCTGATCAATGTGATGGCTTTCAGCGCACAGGCATCGGTAATCGGGTTGGCTGCCGTGGAGACGTAGGCTTCGACGGCATGGGTCAACGCGTCCATGCCGGTGGCGGCGGTCAGGCCCTTGGGCATGGCGACCATCAGCTCCGGATCGTTGACTGACAGCAGCGGCGTAACGTTGCGGTCGACGATGGCCATTTTTACGTGGCGCGATTCATCCGTGATGATGCAAAAACGGGTCATCTCGCTGGCAGTGCCGGCGGTGGTGTTGATCGCGATCAACGGTAGCTGGGGTTTGGCCGACCGATCGACACCTTCGTAGTCACGGATCGTCCCACCGTTGGTGGCGCACAAGGCGATGCCCTTGGCGCAGTCGTGAGGCGAACCGCCGCCCAGAGACACCACGAAATCACAGCGACTTTCCTTGAGCAGGCCCAGGCCGCGCTCGACGTTGGCGATGCTCGGATTCGGCTTGGCGCCGTCGAAGATCACCGAGTCGATGTCCTGCAACGCCAGTTTCTCGGCAATCCTCGATGCCACGCCAGCCTTGGCCAGCCCGGCGTCAGTGACGATCAGCGCCTTGCGAAAACCATACTTGCCAATGGCGTCCATGGCTTCGTCGAGGCAACCGGTGCCCATGATGTTCACGGCGGGGATGAAAAACGTACTGCTCATGCGCGAGTCTCCTGGCTGAAACCGAATCGGCAATGCCGATTCGGCGGGTGCGCACAGGGTCGACCGATCAGTCACGCGGTATGTTGATCTGGCTCAACGCCCGGGCGTGATAAAGTCGCCGTCCATCAGACCTTTTGCTTCGAGACGACAAACGCAATGACCGATTTCCAGGATGTCGATGCCCAACTTGAAGACTGGAACGCCTTGCGCACCACCGCCTCATTCGGCGGCCTGCTGGTGGGTAACGGCGCCAGCCGCGCCGTGTGGGACGACTTCGGCTACGACTCGCTGTTCGAAAATGCCCGCACCGTCGAAGAAAAACCGCTGAGCCAGTCCGAGCTGAGCGTGTTCGACGCGATGCAGACGCGCAGTTTTGAACAAGTGCTTGGGGCGTTGAAAACCACCAGCCGGGTCAACAAGGCCCTGGCCGTCAGCTCTGCGGCACCGCGCAATCGCTACTACGCGATCAAGGAAGCGCTGATCAACACCGTGCACGCGGTGCACATCCCCTGGCGGCTGGTGAAGCCTTCGACGCTGGCGACGATCAATCAGGAACTGGGCAGCTATCGGACGGTGTTCACCACCAACTACGACTTGCTCAGCTATTGGGCGATCCAGCATCGGCCGGACGTCGTGACCGACCTGTTCCAGGGTGCCGAACCCGGCTTCGATCTGAGCGCCAGCGCCACCGACAAACCACGTTTGCTGTACCTGCACGGCGGCCTGCATCTGGTGCGCAATCAGGACGGCACGGCGCGCAAACTGATGTCGACCGAAGGGACGTTGCTCGGCAATTTCGCGATCAACAATACGATCAAGACCCTCGACGACGTGCCGCTGTTCGTCAACGAAGGCCCAGCGCAAGACAAGCTCAAGACGATTCGCAGTTCGGATTATCTGTCGTTCTGCTACGACCAGTTACTCGGCCACGGCGACGGGTTGTGCATCTTCGGGCATGCCCTTGGCGAGCAGGACAGTCACATCGTTCATGCACTGCGACAGGCGAAGCCGAAGGTGGTAGCGATCTCGATTTACCCGCGCAGCAAGGCGTTCATCCAGCATCAAAAGCGGCATTACGCGAAGGTGTTCGAGGGGACGGGCGTGGCGTTGCGTTTTTTTGATTCGAAGACGCATGCGCTCGGTAACCCTAAGCTGACCGTGCCGGTCGAGGTCTGACCTGTGGCGAGGGGGCTTGCCCCCGTTGGGTTGCGAAGCAGCCCCCTAGTATCTTCAGTCACACCGAGTTCTCTGGTTTTACGAGTGCTGCGCAGCCGAACGGGGCGGTGCGGCGTTCCGACAAGCCCCCTCGCCACAAAAGCCCGATAACTTCATTCCTCGCTGCTATGCACCACCACCAACAACTGCGCCTGCACCTCGCCCACTGACCTGAGGCGATGCGGTTTCTGCGCGTTGAAGTGCAGCGCATCCCCACGATTGAGCAGCACCCGCTCGTTCATGAAGTCCACTTCCACCTGCCCTTCATGGACGAACAGAAACTCTTCCCCCAGGTGTTCCTTGAAGGTTTTGTCGGTGAACTCGCTCGGCGGGTAAATGATGAACGGCAACAGGCTGCGCTCACTGATCTGATGGGCCAACACCGCATAACCCGGGCTCTGGTCGTTGGCGGCCAGGGACTGGCGTTCGTCGTTGCGCACCAGGCTGTAGCTGTCGAGGCTGACGTTGTCTTCGGAAAACAATTCCTCGACCTTCACGTTCAGCGCCCTGGCCAGTTTCAGCGCAGCGGCGATCGAGGGGGTATTCAACCCGCGCTCGACCTTCGACAGATAGCTCTTGGTCATGCCGGATTTTTCGGCCAGGGCCTCCAGCGTCACGCCAAGTTTTTTTCTCAGTAATTTCAAACGGATAGACATGTAGAGCGATTAACCCATCAAGGAGGCAACGATTTGTCCTTGCCAATGACACAAAGTGTCATATAGCCTCTTTAGTGTCATTTGCATGCCCCACCCAAAGGACACCGATATGGCCAAGACATTAGCACTACCCAAAGAGCAACTGGTCAAGCAAGCGCTGACACAGATGCAAAACACCCTGGCGGATAATACGTGGACCGACCGGCAAAAGCTGGCCCTGACCTGTCGCATTCTGTTCGAAAACGGCCACGACTCCGGCCTGGCCGGGCAAATCACCGCTCGCGGCCCGCAACCGGGCACCTATTACACCCAGCAACTGGGCCTGGGTTTCGACGAGATCACTTCAGGCAATCTGTTGCTGGTCAACGAAGACCTGGAAGTGCTTGAAGGCCACGGCATGCCCAATCCGGCCAACCGATTCCATAGCTGGGTGTACCGCGCCCGGCCGGACGTGAACTGCATCATTCACACGCACCCGACTCACGTCGCAGCGCTGTCGATGCTGGAAGTACCGCTGCAGATTTCCCACATGGACCTCTGCCCGCTCTACGACGACTGCGCGTTTCTCGAAGGCTGGCCGGGGGTGCCCGTGGGCAATGAAGAAGGCGAACTGATTGCCGGGGCCTTGGGCGACAAGCGGGCGATCCTGCTTTCCCACCATGGCCAGTTGTCCACCGGCGCGACCATCGAAGAGGCCTGTGTCATTGCGCAACTGATCGAACGCGCAGCGAAGTTGCAGTTGCTGGCCATGGCCGCCGGTGTCATCAAACCGATTCTTCCCGAGCTGGGCCGTGAAGCCCACGACTGGATATCCAAGCCCAAGCGCCACGCCGCCGCGTTCAATTACTACTCCCGGCAGAACCTGCGCCAACACGCCGATTGCCTGAACTGACCCCACTCATTCTTGAAAGGAGAGACGCCATGTCGACCGTAAACATTCACGGCATCATCGGCTACACCATCACCCCGTTCACCGCCCAGGGCGAAGGTGTTGATCTCGACGCGCTCGGGCGTTCCATCGACCGCCTGATCGACAGCGGTGTCCACGCCATCGCCCCATTGGGCAGCACCGGCGAAGGCGCTTACCTGAGCGACGCGGAATGGGATCAAGTCAGCGAATTCAGCCTCCGCCACGTCGCCAAACGCGTCCCGACCATCGTCAGCGTGTCCGACCTGACCACCGCCAAAGCCGTGCGCCGCGCGCGTTTTGCCGAGGCCCACGGCGCCGACGTGGTGATGGTGCTGCCGGCTTCGTACTGGAAACTCAGCGAGGCGGAAATCCTCGCCCACTACCGCGCCATCGGCGAGAGCATCGGCGTGCCGATCATGCTCTACAACAACCCGGCCACCAGCGGCACCGACATGTCGGTGGAGTTGATCCTGCGGATTTTCAACGCGGTCGACAACGTCACTATGGTCAAGGAAAGCACCGGCGATATTCAGCGCATGCACAAACTGCAACTGCTGGGCGAAGGCCGGGTGCCGTTCTATAACGGCTGCAATCCCTTGGCACTGGAAGCGTTCGCGGCCGGCGCCAAAGGCTGGTGCACAGCGGCGCCGAACCTGATCCCGCAGCTCAATCTCGACTTGTACGAAGCGGTATTGGCCAATGATCTGAGCAAGGCTCGCGAACTGTTCTATCGCCAGTTGCCGTTGTTGGACTTCATCCTCAAGGGCGGCCTGCCGGCGACCATCAAGGCTGGTTTGCGCCTGGTCGGGCTGGAAGCGGGCGACCCGCGGTTGCCGGTGTTTGCACTCGGCGAGACTGGCCGCAGTCAGTTGCAGGGTTTGTTGAACGCGTTGCGCTGATCGTCGGGAACACACAAAACCACTGCGGGAGAGAGCCGTCAGGCTCGCTCCCGCAGTGGGTATGCGGTGTGTTTAGAACACCGGCAAGGTCTTGTCCTTGATCACCGTGGTCGGGCCGTTGGCCTTGACGCTGGCGATGCCTTTTTCCCTCGCGGCATCGGATGAATAAGACTCGCTGCTGCCGATGATTTGATGGTTGGCGGCCTTGAGGTTGAAGTAAGGATGGCCATCCTTGGTGGCTTTTTTCTCGTAGCGTTCGTCCAGCGGGCTATTGGCCTGAACCGAGGCGATTCCGCTATCGACCGCACCGCGCGTGGTGTACAGCTCACTGACCAGAATGGTTTCGGCGTTGGCCGCTTTCAACACAAACTTGAACTGACCATTGCTGGTTTTGCTCACTTCGTACCATCCAGACATGCTTGTTCTCCTTGGCGATTGAGAGGTTTCGCGCTTCAGAGTAAAGACCAAGCCAGGTTTTCTGTCGCCGGTAAGGTCCAAACAAAACCGCCCTACTTCACCACCGTCCGCACCACCGACAACTCAGGTGCCTGCACCCGGCGCTGGCTCAAATAGCGCATGCAACTGACCCGCAAGAACGAGGCGAAATTCACCACCTCGCCGCGGTAGTCCATCACCTCTTCATACAGTTTGGCGATCAACTGATTGGTGGTCATGCCGTCGACCTCGGCGATTTCGCTGAGGATGTCCCAGAACTGGTTCTCCAGCCGCAGGGTGGTCACCACCCCGCAGATGCGCAGCGAGCGGGAGCGCGATTCGTAGAGAATCGGATCGGCCTTGACGTAGAGCTCGCACATGAACAGGTCCCTCGTTACAGCGTGATTTTGGTGCCCAGCAACCCGAGGAAACCGGCCAGCCAGCTCGGGTGCGCCGGCCAGGCCGGGGCTGTGGCCAGATTGCCTTGAACGTGGCCTTCCGTCACCGGGATATCGATGTACGTGCCGCCAGCCAGGCGCACTTCCGGGGCACAGGCCGGGTAGGCGCTGCACTCGCGACCTTCAAGAATACCGGCGGCGGCCAGCAATTGCGCGCCGTGACACACGGCCGCGATCGGTTTGCCAGCCTTGTCGAACGCTTGCACCAACGCCAGGACTTTTTCGTTCAGCCGCAGGTACTCCGGCGCACGACCGCCCGGGATCAGCAGCGCGTCGTAGTCCGCCGCATCGACCTTGGTGAAATCAAAGTTCAGGGCAAACAGATGACCGGGTTTTTCGCTGTAGGTCTGGTCGCCTTCGAAGTCATGGATCGCCGTGCGCACGGTCTGGCCGGCGGTTTTGTCCGGGCAAACGGCATGCACCGTGTGGCCGACCATCAGCAGCGCCTGGAAGGGCACCATCACTTCGTAGTCTTCGACGTAATCGCCAACCAGCATCAGGATTTTTTTAGCAGCCATGGGGAGGACTCCTCTGGAAAATGCGTGGGCCTGCAGGAGTATTCAAGGTAGTCCTTATCCGGCGGGTCGGGTAATAACCAGTTACTACGGACGCAATGGTTTTTGTGGCGAGGGGGCTTGCCCCCGTTGGGTCGCGAAGCGGCCCTAATCCGGTCAACCAGGCTCTCTGGTTTTGCGACTGCTGCGCAGTCGAACGGGGCGGTGCGGCGTTCCGACAAGCCCCCTCGCCACAGGCATTACCCCCAACTGTACGCATAACTCTGCGCCTAGCTGTAACAGAGCAACGCCCCCGGTTTATGGCTAGATGATGACTCTTCCCGCCACCCTCGACTCTGGTTGCCATCATGTCCTCGCGCGAAAACACCGGCATGGCCCTCGGCCTGCTCGGCGTCGTTATCTTCAGCCTGACCCTGCCCTTCACACGGATCGTCGTGCAGGAACTCCATCCGCTGCTCAACGGCCTTGGCCGGGCGCTGTTCGCGGCAATTCCGGCTGCGCTGTTATTGCTGTGGCGCCGGGAAAAATGGCCCACCTGGAAACAGGTCAAAGGCCTGACACTGGTTATCGCCGGGGTCATCCTCGGCTTCCCGGTGCTGTCGGCCTGGGCCATGCAGACACTGCCCGCCTCCCACGGCGCACTGGTCAACGGTTTGCAACCGCTGTGCGTGGCGCTGTATGCCGCGTGGCTGTCCCATGAGCGTCCGTCGAAAGCCTTCTGGGCCTGCGCCGCGCTGGGCAGTGCGCTGGTGCTCGGCTATGCGCTGATCAGCGGAGCCGGCAGTATTCAGGCCGGTGACTTGCTGATGCTCGGGGCGATTGCCGTGGGTGGGTTGGGCTATGCCGAAGGCGGCCGGTTGGCCAGGGAGATGGGCGGCTGGCAGGTGATCTGCTGGGCGTTGGTGCTGTCGACGCCGTTGCTGATTGGGCCGGTGTTGTACCTGGCGCTGCAACATCAGGGCGAGATTTCGGCCAGGACCTGGTGGGCCTTCGGTTATGTCTCGCTGTTTTCGCAGTTCATCGGCTTCTTTGCCTGGTACGCCGGGCTGGCCATGGGCGGCATCGCCCGGGTCAGTCAGATCCAGTTGCTGCAGATCTTCTTCACCATCGCGTTTTCGGCGTTGTTCTTCGGTGAGCACGTCGAGCCGATTACCTGGCTGTTTGCGGCCGGGGTGATCGTGACGGTGATGCTCGGGCGCAAGACCGCAGTGCGCCCGGCGCAACCGGGCACGTTACCGGCGGGAGTTCAGCTCAAGCCTTAGCGACCAGGAACCCGTCAGCCCGCAGCAGGGTTTCCAGGCAATGCTCGCTGATGTGGTAGAAATCCTTCAGCTCCTGAATCTTCACCAACAGCTGAGCCGGGTCCACCGGCTCGGCGCGTTTGACCGCCAGAATCATCTTGTTCTTGTTGGTGTGGTCCAGTGAGATGAACTCGAACACCTTGGTCTCGTAGCCGCAGGCTTCCAGAAACAACGCACGTAAACTGTCGGTGACCATTTCCGCCTGCTGGCCCAGGTGCAAGCCGTATTGCAGCATCGGCTTGAGCAATGCCGGGCTCTGGATCTGCAGGCGTATCTGCTTGTGGCAGCACGGCGAGCACATGATGATCGCAGCGCCGGAACGGATGCCGGTGTGAATCGCATAGTCGGTGGCGATGTCGCAGGCATGCAACGCGATCATCACGTCCAGCTCGCTCGGCGCCACGCTGCGCACGTCACCGCATTTGAACACCAGCCCCGGATGTTCCAGCTTCTCCGCCGCGCTGTTGCACAGCTTGACCATGTCTTCACGCAGCTCGACGCCAGTCACCTCACCCTCGGCTTTCAGGGTGTTGCGCAGGTAGTCATGGATCGCGAACGTCAGGTAACCCTTGCCCGAGCCGAAATCCGCCACCCGCACCGGTTTGTCCAGCGCCAGCGGCGAGGAGGTCAGCGCATGGCTGAAGACTTCGATGAACTTGTTGATCTGCTTCCACTTGCGCGACATCGCCGGGATCAGCTCATGCTGGGCGTTGGTCACGCCGAGGTCTTTGAGGAACGGCCGGTTCAGGTCGAGGAAGCGGTTCTTCTCGCGGTTGTGCTCGGCGGACGGCACTTCGCGCAATTGCTGAGGTTTGCTCTTGAACAGCGAAGATTTGCCCTTTTTGCTGTATTCGAGCTGGGCTTCATCGGTCAATGACAGTAAATGCGCATTTTTGAACGATGCCGGCAACAGCGCGGCAATGGTCGCCACACCTTCGGCAATCGGCAGGTTCTTGGTGATGTCGCGGGTCTTGTAGCGGTAGACGAAGGACAGGCACGGCTGATCCTTGACCGTCAGCTGTTTGATGATCAGCCGCTGCAAGTCCGCTTCGCCACCAACGTACTTGGCCAGCACCAGTTTGATGAAGGCATTGGCGTCCAGGCTGGTTTGCAGCAGGTCGATGAACTGGGCGTGGTGATCCGGCGCGAGGCTGGCGGGAGTGGCGGTGACAGACATGGAAAAAACGGCCTCGGGCGGTGCGAATCGGGGAATGGCGGGTATTTTAGGGGGGATGGCCGTTCGGGACACGCAGTTATTTACCAAACGGTGCGAATCCCGAGGCAAGTAAGTTTCCTGTGGCGAGGGGGCTTGCCCCCGTTGGGCTGCGCAGCGGCCCCCTAGTTTCTTCAGTCACACCGAGTTCTCTGGTTTTACGACTGCTTCGCAGCCGAACGGGAGCAAGCCCCCTCGCCACAAAAGCTACCGAAGGCTGCGATCTTTTTAGCTCAACACCACCAACCGATTCGGCAATTCATTGCGCACTTGGGTCACCGGCACGTGCACCTTGAGCAACTCGCCGCACGCCTCGATGCACGTCACAAACCCCTGCAACGTCTGCCCCTGCTTCACCTGCTGGGTAAACGTCGCCACAATCGCGTCCCAATTCTTGTTGTCCAGCCGTTTGGAAATCCCTTCATCCACCAGAATTTCCACGTAACGCTCGGCCTCGGAGACAAAAATCAGCATGCCGGTGCCGCCCACGGTGTGGTGCAGGTTCTGCTCCAGGAACTGCCGACGCGCCAGGTTCGACGCACGCCAGTGACGGACCGAGCGCGGGATCAGGCGCGTGGTGACTTTCGGAATCCGGAACACCAGGCACAACACGATGAAGCTGACCCATTGCACCAGCAACAGACTGTGCATGGTCAGCCAACCGGTCAGGTAATGCACGATACCCGGCACCACCAGCGCCAACAGGCTGGCCCAGAGCAGCGGGATATACGCATAGTCGTCGGCGCGGGCCGCGAGCACTGTCACCAGTTCGGCGTCGGTGTCGCGCTCGACCCGGGCAATCGCCTCGGCGACTTTGCGTTGTTCGTGTTCAGTCAGTAATGCCATGTTTATGAATGCCTGCTCGCTATTGTTGTTGTGTTTCCCGCCGTGTCATCACCAGCCGCCCGACGAACCACCGCCGCCGAAACTGCCCCCGCCGCCACTGAAGCCCCCGCCACCGCCGCCAAAACCTCCGCCACCAAAACCACCCCGGCCTCTACCCCCTCCACTTGGCACAATACCGAACATCTGGCCGACGAAGATCGTCAGGATAAACAGCAGCACCAGGAACACGAATACCCCCGGATGCCGCGCAATGAAATCGCTCTCCTGATTGCCACGCGGCTCATACACCGTCGACGGCTCGTTCAGCGGATTGCCCCCCAGCACCACCAGCATCGCCGAAACCCCATCGCTGATGCCCTTGCTGAAATTGCCGGCCTTGAACGCCGGCGTGATCACCTGATTGATGATCACCGAACTCTGCGCATCGGTCAGGCGATCTTCCAGGCCATAACCGACTTCGATCCGCAATTTTCGCTCGGCACGCGCGACAATCAGCAGCGCGCCGTTGTTCTTGTCCTTCTGGCCAATGCCCCAGTAGCGTCCCAGCTGATAACCGAAATCCGCGATGTCGGCGCCCTGCAGGTCCGGCAACGTGACCACCACCAACTGCTCGCCGGTGGACTTCTCGTGGGCATTAAGCTGCTGAACCAGCTGCTCGCGCACCGCTGGCTCGATCATTTGGGCGTTGTCCACCACCCGTCCGGTCAGTTCCGGAAACTTCAATCCGGCCTGGGCCGTCAGGGCAAAGACCCAGAACAACAGCATCAGGCCCACTTTCATCACGCGCATTGGCAACCTCTTCCTTGGTGGCACTTCAAACCCGGTCCGGCGCCTACTGGAACTTCACTTCAGGCGCTTTTTCGGCACCGGGGCTGGTGGCCTCGAAAGTTTCGCGGATCGGCAAGTCGCTGTACAACACGGAGTGCCACAAGCGACCGGGGAAGGTACGAAGCTCGGTATTGTACTTCTGCACCGCGAGGATGAAGTCGCGACGCGCCACGGCGATGCGGTTCTCGGTGCCTTCAAGTTGCGATTGCAGCGCCAGGAAGTTCTGGTTGGCCTTGAGGTCAGGATAACGCTCGGACACCACCATCAACCGACTCAGCGCGCCGGTCAGCTGATCCTGCGCCTGCTGGAACTGTTTGAGTTTTTCCGGATTATCCAGCGTGCTCGCATCCACCTGGATCGACGTCGCCTTGGCCCGGGCTTCAACCACTGCGGTCAGGGTTTCTTCCTCGTGTTTGGCGTAGCCCTTGACGGTTTCCACCAGGTTGGGGATCAGGTCGGCGCGGCGCTGGTACTGGTTCTGCACCTGGCCCCACGCGGCCTTGGCCTGTTCGTCGAGGGTCGGGATAGTGTTGATGCCGCAACCGGCCAGCAGAGCGGTCAGCAACATCAAGGCTGCAACCTGCAGGCTCGACCGATAGGGGTGTCGTACATTCATCTGGTTGATGCTCCCTTGCACATTGCGTTGATAAAACAACCGGCGAACTTTGACCCCGGCTCTTGGGGCATAATCTGCGCCGCTACTGGATTGCATCGAGCCAATGGGCTAAAAGATGCCCAGCGAAAAAACAGTAAGAAGTGTGCTGCATTTTTCTAAGCAACACCCAAACAACAATAGTCGCTCCCAAAATTTTGGCTGACCGGCGCGTATTCACTGCCGCTTGGGCCTTTTGAGAAGAATATTCATGAAGAAGCTGTGTTTGCTGGGCCTGTTCGTCAGCCTGGCCAGTCATACCGTATTGGCCGCCACGACGCCCGCACCGATAGAGAACAAGGACGCCTTCATCAGCCATCTGATGAAACAAATGACCCTCGATGAAAAGATCGGCCAGTTGCGCCTGATCAGCATCGGCCCGGAAATGCCTCGGGAGCTGATCCGCAAGGAAATCGCGGCCGGTAATATCGGTGGCACCTTCAACTCGATCACCCGCGCCGAAAACCGTCCGATGCAGGACGCGGCCATGCGCAGCCGGTTGAAGATCCCGATGTTCTTCGCCTATGACGTGATCCACGGCCACCGCACCATTTTCCCGATTCCCCTGGCCCTGGCCTCGAGCTGGGACATGGACGCCATTGGCCGGTCCGGGCGCATCGCCGCCCAGGAAGCCGCGGCTGACAGCCTCGACATCACTTTCGCGCCGATGGTCGACATCTCCCGCGACCCACGCTGGGGCCGCACCTCCGAAGGCTTCGGCGAAGACACTTACCTGGTTTCGCGAATTGCCGGTGTGATGGTCAAGGCCTTGCAGGGCAGCGGTGCGAACGCAGCCGACAGCATCATGGCCAGCGTCAAGCATTTTGCCTTGTACGGCGCGGTCGAGGGCGGTCGTGACTACAACGTCGTCGACATGAGCCCGGTCAAGATGTACCAGGATTACCTGCCGCCCTACCGCGCCGCCATCGACGCCGGTGCCGGCGGGGTGATGGTTGCGCTGAACTCGATCAACGGCGTACCGGCCACCGCCAACACCTGGCTGATGAACGACCTGCTGCGCAAGGAATGGGGCTTCAAGGGCCTGGCAGTCAGCGACCACGGGGCGATTTTCGAACTGATCAAACACGGCGTCGCCCGCGACGGTCGTGAAGCGGCGAAGCTGGCGATCAAGGCCGGCATCGACATGAGCATGAATGACACGCTCTACGGCAAAGAGCTGCCGGGACTGCTCAAATCCGGCGAGATCGAACAGAAAGACATCGACAACGCCGTGCGCGAAGTGCTCGCCGCCAAGTACGACATGGGTCTGTTCAAAGACCCGTACCTGCGCATCGGCAAGGCCGAGGATGACCCGGCCGACACCTACGCCGAAAGCCGCCTGCACCGCGCCGAGGCCCGTGATGTCGCGCGCCGCAGCCTGGTGTTGCTGAAGAACCAGGGCGATACCCTGCCCCTGAAGAAAACCGCGAAAATCGCCCTGGTCGGCCCTTTGGCGAAAGCACCGATCGACATGATGGGCAGTTGGGCTGCCGCCGGTAAACCTGCGCAATCGGTCACCCTGTTCGACGGCATGACAAATGCCCTCGGCGCGCAGTCGACGCTGATCTACGCCCGTGGCGCGAACATCACCGACGACAAGAAAATCCTCGATTACCTGAACTTCCTCAACTTCGATGCCCCGGAAGTAGTGGACGATCCGCGCCCGGCCAACGTGTTGATCGACGAAGCGGTAAAAGCCGCCAAGGATGCTGATGTGGTAGTGGCTGCAGTGGGCGAATCCCGTGGCATGTCCCACGAATCGTCGAGCCGCACCGACCTGAACATCCCGGGCAACCAGCGCGAGCTGATCAGGGCGTTGAAAGCCACCGGCAAACCGCTGGTGCTGGTGTTGATGAATGGCCGTCCGCTGTCGATTCTCGAAGAGAAAGAGCAGGCTGACGCGATTCTGGAAACTTGGTTCAGCGGCACCGAAGGCGGTAACGCCATCGCTGACGTGCTGTTCGGCGACTACAACCCGTCGGGCAAGCTGCCGATCACCGTTCCGCGCTCGGTGGGTCAGATTCCGACCTACTACAACCACCTGAGCATTGGCCGGCCGTTCACTCCCGGCAAACCGGGCAACTACACCTCGCAGTATTTCGAAGACACCACCGGGCCACTGTTCCCGTTCGGCTTCGGCCTGAGCTACACCCAGTTCAGCCTGACCGACATGGCATTGTCGTCGACCACGCTGAACAAGACCGGCAAGCTCGACGCCAGCGTCGTGGTGAAGAACACCGGTAAGCGTGACGGCGAAACCGTGGTGCAGTTGTACATCCAGGACGTGACCGGCTCGATGATCCGCCCGGTCAAGGAACTGAAGAACTTCCAGAAAGTACTGCTCAAGGCCGGCGAACAGAAAGTCGTGCACTTCACCATCACCGAGGATGACCTGAAGTTCTACAACGCCCAGCTCAAGTACGCTGCGGAACCGGGCAAGTTCAACGTGGAGATCGGCCTGGACTCACAGGACGTGACGCAGCAGAGCTTTGAGTTGCTGTAACCCCGCCTGAAAGCAAAAGATGATCGTTCCCACGCTCTGCGTGGGAACGATCTGAAAAAGTGTTCAGCCCCGCCGATCCAGCAGATTCACCACCACCCGATCCACCCATCCCCAAACCCTTTGCTTGACCCGCCGCCACAACGGTCGGCGCTTCCACGCCTCAAGACTGACTTCCTGGCTCAAGGCAAAGTCATTCTCGAAACTCGCCGCCACCGCTCGGGTCAGCCCTGGGTCCAGGGCTTCGAGGTTGGCCTCCAGATTGAAGCGCAGATTCCAGTGATCGAAATTACATGAGCCGATACTCACCCAATCGTCGATCAACACCATTTTCAGGTGCAGGAAACACGGCTGGAATTCGAAGATCTTCACCCCGGCCCTGAGCAGTCGCGGGTAGTAGCGATGCCCGGCGTAGCGCACCGACGGGTGATCGGTACGCGGCCCGGTCAGCAGCAGACGCACATCGACGCCACGATTCGCCGCCCGGCGCAGCGAGCGGCGGACTTTCCAGGTTGGCAGGAAATAGGGCGTGGCCAGCCAGATTCGCTGCTTGCCGCTGTTCAGCGCGCGAATCAGCGATTGCAGAATGTCCCGGTGCTGGCGGGCGTCGGCATAAGCGACCCGGCCCATGCCCTCGCCCATCACCGGCACTCGCGGCAGGCGCGGTAGACCGAAGTGTGAAACGGGTTTCCAGGCACGCCGATAGCGGTTGGCGATCCATTGGCGGTCGAACAGCAATTGCCAGTCGATGACCAGGGGACCGGTGATTTCCACCATCACTTCGTGCCATTCGCAGGTGTCTTCGCCCGGTGACCAGAACTCATCGGTGACCCCGGTGCCACCGACGACCGCCAGGGATTGATCCACCAGCAGCAACTTGCGGTGATCGCGATAGAAGTTGCCCACCCAGCGTCGCCAGCTCAGCCGATTGTAAAAACGCAACTCGACCCCGGCGGCCATCAGGCGCTGACGCAAAGTCAGTGTGAAGGCCAGGCTGCCATAGTCATCGAACAGACAGCGTACCCGCACGCCACGCTCGGCCGCCTGGACCAGCGCCTGAACCATCGCCTCGGCGCAGGCCCCTGCCTCCACCAGGTACAGCTCCAGCTCGACTTGTTCTTCGGCGCGGGCAATCGCCACCAGCATGCGCGGGAAAAACTGCGGGCCGTCGATCAGCAGTTCGAAGCGATTGCCTTCGCGCCACGGAAAAATTGCACCACGCATTTCAGCGCGCCGTGAAAATCAGCACCGCACCCACCGGTACCGACAGACTGATGGCCGACAAACCGGCGAGCTTGCGCAAGCTTTCCAGGCCTGGGGCCAGGTCGAAATCTTCGGCGCTGATCACCAAAGGCTCGAGGGTCACTACTTGAAAGCGCCGGTCATCGAGACGGGTCGCCAGCAGTTCGGCGTTGTATTGGTGTTGCTTGCCATGCAGGTTGACGGTCACCGGCAAGCGCAGTTCCAGTTGCGCACCGGGCGCCAGGTCGTTGATTGGCCGCAAATCGATTTGCGTGGTAATCAGCGCTTCGGGAAACGTCTGGATCTGGAACAGTTCCTTGCGCATGCGTTCGTCACGCAGCGGAATGCCACTATTAACCGACTCCAGCTCGACTTCTACCTCGGCCAGCCCCTTGGGGTCGACCTTGCCGTGCAGCACCAGAAAGCGCTGCACTTCGGAGATGTTGGCGTTTTTGGTGCTGACGAACGATAGCCGCGAGGACTCGCCGTCCAGGTACCAATTGGCCTGGGCCGACACGGTGACACCGGCCAGCAGCAGGGAAGCGAGGGTTTTGCAGATGAACCGCTTGAACATAGAAACTCGGGGGCAGATAAACCTGAGCGAACCTTAACTGGCTTGAGGCAGGTTGCAAACTTTCTGTGACTTCGCCCCAATCTTTGTGGCGAGGGAGCTTGCTCCCGCTGGAGTGCGAAGCGCTCCCGAAATCAGACAATGAGTTCCTCCAATCAGGTCTCCGCCGCTGGCATTACGACTGCTTCGCAGCCGAGCGGGAGCAAGCTCCCTCACCACAACGAGCACGACCACGTCAGGGTTGCAGCCGGCAGCCCTGGCGCTCGCCGATCCACTGTGCGCTGTTGCTGCGCCCCAATCCGCCGACCGTCACCCGCTTGCTCGCGGCATCATCGACGAAACCGCTGGTGGGTAAATACTGCTTCACATAACCCTGGCAATACGCCGCCGGATTGTTCATCACATACCGGCACGAGCAGTATTCCTTGGCGGTGTAAGCGCTGATGATGTCGGGAAAAGCCCACAGCGCCACGCGTTCCTGCCAGCCCCAGCCGAGCAAAGCGGTCAGCAGCACCAGCAACAATGTGCTGAACGGCCGACGGCGAATGAAACTGCGACGGCTCATGGCTGCACCTTCATGGCAAACGCCTTGAGCGCGAGTTTGAGCAGTTCGTTATGCCGGTAACTTCCATCGCGATCATCGCCGTAGCGGACGATCACCAGTTTTTCGCTGGGAATCACGTACATCGCCTGGCCCCAATGGCCCAGCGCGGCGAAGGTGTCGACGGGCGCATCGGGCCAGGGTTGTGCCGCACCATCCACCGCTCGATTGAGCCACCAATGCCCGCCGGGCACCGCTTCATCCTGGTTGGCTCGGTAGCGGGCGAACGGCTCGCGGCTGAAGTCGACCCACGCCTTGGGCAGTAGCTGCTTCTCGCGCCAGCGACCGTCACGCGCCATCAACAGGCCGACCCGTGCCAGGTCCCGGGCGGTGAGGTAGGCATAGGACGAGGCGACAAATGTCCCCGTGGCATCCGCTTCCCAAACCGCGCCGCGAATGCCCAAGGGTTCGAACAATGCGGTCCACGGATAATCCGGATATCGGGCCGGGCCAACAATGGCTTTCAACGCGGTGGAAAGCAGATTGCTGTCGCCGCTGGAGTAGCGGAAGGCCTGACCGGGCCTGGCGTACGCGTCATGGTCGGCGGTAAACGCAGCCATGTCGCGATGACCTCGGGTGTAGAGCATCGCTACCACCGAGGACTTCAACGGTGCGTACTCATAGTCTTCCTGCCAATCCAGGCCCGAGGCCCAATGCAGCAAGTCGGCCATGGTCATGGCGGGGTGTTTTTCCAGCGCTGGATAGAACTGCACCACCGGGTCCTGCAAGTTGAACAGACCTTCGCCATAGGCCACGCCGAGCACCGTGGCCATCAGGCTTTTGCTGATCGACCAGGTCAGGTGCGGGGTGTCGGCACGGGTCGGGCCGGCGTAGCGCTCGTAGACGAGTTGGCCGTCATGGATCACCACCAAGGCATCGGTGCGGATGCCCTCGCGGGTGGTGTCGTTGCGGAGTGGGAAAGCGTAGTTTTCCAGGGCTTGAACGGCCGGACCGGTGACTGTCGGGCCGGGCAACCATTGCTCGGCCGGCCAGTTTTCGGCCTGGGCCGTGAAGCTGAACAGCAGGATGGAAATCAGCGACAAGCCTTTGAACATGGAGGACGCTCGGAGGATGAACCTGCTGAGCCTAGTCGAGGTTGATGACAGTTTTGGGAGGCCCGTCACCCTAACGAAGATCCCGCCAACGCCTTGGCCAACCGCTTGCCCCGCGCCCCTGCCGCCAGATCCATCACGGCCTGATCGCGCTGCCACATCGCCGCCCACTGCGGCGGGCCGTCGGTCATGGCCTGATTCACTTCAGCCTTGAGCCCGTCGAATTGCGCAAACAACCCACTCAGCAACACATGCCCGGCCGGATTGTTCGGCGCCTGGCGGCTGACTTCCGCGCACCCGGCCAGCAGCGCCAGTAAACGCAGTTGCAAGGTGGGCGGCCAGTCGTTGTCCTGGCCAATGCCGAACAGCCACGCGGTCATGGCGCTCAGCACATAAATGTCTTCCAGGGTGCGGAACGGTTTGACGTAAGCATCCCAGCCGTCCCCCGCCAACAATTCGCACAGCGCGTTGTCGAGAAACAGCCGACCGTGGCTAATCTCGGGCATCAACGGCAACGGCGCGAGTTTCTCCAGACGCACGCCCGGTTCGCCGGGGTAAACCACCGCCAGACTCAGGCGCGGATCGCTGCCTGGCTCTTCGCTGCGAGCGGCGACCAGCAGCCAGTCGGCGGCATCGCCGGCGGTGACGAAATCCTTGCGTCCGCTCAGACGCAGATCCCGCAGCCGGGTCTGCATGTCCGCCACCCGCAAGCTGCGTTGCTCGGTCGCGCACAACGCACCGAGGCTCAGCGGCGCGCTCGGCCAGAGCATCCGCAGCGCCGCTTGATACCCCACCAGAAACGCCAACCCCGGAGTCGCCATCAGCCGTCCGCCGTTCACCGCCAATTCAAACGGGGTGACCGTGCCCAAGCGGTGCAACAAGGTCGCGAAGCCTTCGCCAAGATCGGGGTCGGCGGGCAGGCGATCGCTGCGGTTCAACAGGGTTTGCCAGGGCATAAGAGGCTCCTTGTGGGCTGTCATATAAGCATCACCAAAGCTTCATGGCGATGACACCGGGGCTACATAGCCTGACTTTGCACAACACGGCTGCATAAAGAAAGTCGATCGGCTGCAACCCAAGACGGGTGGCCAGCCCGTACGGAGATTCGCAATGACTCAGATCGCCCGCATCAGCGACACCGGCAATGAACGCCGCCTGCAAGCCGAACGCCTGGTGGGCGCCGAGGCACTGCAGGAAGCCCAGGCCTTGCGCTTCAACGTGTTCAGCGGCGAATTCAACGCCAGGCTCAAAGGCGCGGAATTGGGTCTGGACATGGATGACTATGATGTTCACTGCGCCCACATCGGCGTACGTGACTTGAACACCGGGCGCCTGGTGGCGACCACTCGTTTGCTCGACCACACGGCCGCCAGCAGCCTGGGCAAGTTCTACAGCGAAGAAGAATTCAGCCTGCATGGCCTGGTTCATCTGAAAGGCCCGATCCTGGAAATCGGTCGCACCTGCGTCGACCCGGCCTACCGCAACGGCGGCACCATCGCCGTGCTCTGGGGTGAACTGGCCGAAGTGCTGAACCAGGGCGGCTACAGCTATCTGATGGGTTGCGCGAGCATTCCGATGCAGGACGGCGGCATCCAGGCCCACGCGATCATGCAACGCCTGCGCGAACGTTACCTGTGCACCGAACACCTGCGGGCCGAGCCGAAGAAGCCATTGCCGACGCTGGACATTCCATCGAACGTCATCGCCGAAATGCCGCCGCTGCTCAAGGCCTACATGCGCCTGGGCGCAAAGATCTGCGGCGAGCCGTGCTGGGACGAAGACTTCCAGGTGGCCGACGTGTTCATCCTGCTCAAGCGCGACGAGCTCTGCCCGCGTTACGCCAAGCACTTCAAGGCGGCTGTGTAATGAGCCGCTTGCGGGTGTACGCGCGAATTGCGCGAGTGCTGATGGTGGTGGCGCTGGGCTTGACCATGGCCAGTGTGTTCGGCGCGTTCGAACGACTGGGGATTGCCCATTCGATGGTCCGTCGCCAGCGCTGGTCGCGGTTTTTCATGGCGCGGCTGAGCAATGCCCTGCCCTTTCATGTCACCGTCCATGGTCAATTGCCGAAGGCGCCGATGCTCTGGGTCAGCAACCATGTGTCCTGGACCGACATTCCGCTGCTGGGCATGCTCACGCCGCTGTCGTTCCTGTCCAAGGCTGAAGTGCGCACCTGGCCGGTGGCGGGCTGGTTGGCGGCCAAGGCTGGCAGCCTGTTCATTCGCCGTGGTTCAGGCGACAGTCAGTTGATCCGCAAACAGATGACTCGCCATCTGGAACAGGAACACCCGCTGCTGATGTTCCCGGAAGGCACCACCACCGATGGCCGTTCGCTGCGCACCTTCCACGGTCGTTTGCTGTCTGCGGCGATCGACTCCGAAGTGGCGCTGCAACCGGTGGCGATTCGTTATCTGCGCAACGGCGAGCTGGATACCCTGGCACCGTTCATTGGCGATGATGATTTGCTGTCACACCTGATGCGCTTGTTCGCCAATGATCGGGGTGAGGTGGAGATTCATCTGCTCAAGCCGATCGAGTGCCAGGATCGGGAACGCGCGGCGCTGGCGTTCGAGGCACAGCAGGCGGTGCAGAAGGCCTTGTTTGGGACGATTCCGGAACCCCGGCAAGTCCCGATTCGCCCCGCCATCGCCGCTTAAACACACTTTTCTGTGGGAGCGGGCTTGCTCTCTCCCACAGTGGTTTTATGTCGCCGGCTGACTCTGCACAAAATCCTGAAGCTGCGGATAGAACAACCGGAAATCCTCGCTCAACGGTTCATACCACCGCCGCAACTCCTGCATTGCCGCGGCCAGTTCCTCGGGCCGCGTCAGTCTGCGTGAAATCCCCCGCAGCACCTGCTCAAGCACTTCGAATTCCTGATAAGCCCCCAACCAGTCATTGGCCACCATGTGCGGCGCAATCTTCGCCAGGCGCTCCGGCAACTGCGGCTCGGCCAGCAGCACCCGGTAAACATCCGAGGTGAATTGCCCCAGCGGACGGTCGGCGTACAGCGCCCAGTCCCGCGCCAGGCAATGGTCGAAAAACACATCGAGCACGATCCCGGCGTAACGCCTGCGCGTGATGGAAAACCGTGACAACGAGACATCCACCAACGGATGACGGTCGGTGAAGACATCGATGCTGCGATGCAACTGGATGGCCGCCTCGACCTCCGGATCGAACTGCCCCTGCAGCCGTCCCTTGACGAAGTCGCCATACAGACTGCCGAGCATTTGACCGGGGCGTTGGCCACCGAGGTGCAGATGTGCGAGATAGTTCATGGACGCAGCTTAGCACTGCCTCACCAATATCGTTATAACCCGATATACCGATTTACGCAGTCATCAGACCGAAATCATATTGGTATATCGCGAAATACCGATTTAAAGTTCGCCCCATCGCGATATAACGTTTTACTCATCACGAGTCCCAAGCCATGAACCTCGACCTCGACGAAATAATAAAAGCCCTGGCACATCCGGTACGGCGAGAAATCCTGCACTGGCTCAAAGACCCGGCCGTCGAATTTCCCGACCAGACCCACAGCAACGAGCACGGCGTCTGCGCCGGGCAGATCGATCAACGTTGCGGTTTGTCGCAGTCCACGGTGTCCGCACACCTGGCGACCCTGCAACGCGCCGGCCTGATCAGCAGCCGCAAAGTCGGCCAGTGGCATTTTTTCAAACGCAACGAGGAAACCATCCAGGAGTTCCTTCGCACCTTCAGCAAAGAGCTCTGACCCTTTGGCCGATAAGGAATCAATCATGCCCCTCTCGCTACTCATTCTGGCCTTGAGCGCCTTCGCCATCGGCACCACCGAGTTCGTCATCATGGGCTTGCTGCCCGATGTGGCGGCGGACCTCGGCGTGTCGATCCCCGGCGCCGGCTGGCTGGTGACCGGTTACGCCCTGGGCGTGGCCATCGGCGCGCCGTTCATGGCACTGGCCACCGCCAGGCTGCCGCGCAAGGCCGCATTGGTAGCGTTGATGGGGATTTTCATCATCGGCAACCTGCTCTGCGCCCTGGCCAGTGACTACAACGTCCTGATGTTTGCCCGTGTGGTCACCGCCTTGTGCCATGGCGCGTTCTTCGGCATCGGTTCAGTGGTGGCGGCAGGCCTGGTGCCGGCCAACAAACGTGCGTCGGCCGTGGCCCTGATGTTCACCGGCCTGACCCTGGCCAACGTCCTCGGCGTACCGCTGGGCACCGCGCTCGGCCAGGAAGCCGGCTGGCGTTCGACCTTCTGGGCAGTGACCGTGATCGGTGTGATTGCGCTGATCGGTTTGATCCGCTTTCTGCCGGCCAAGCGCGATGAAGAGAAACTCGACATGCGCGCCGAACTGCGCGCCCTCAAGGGGGCCGGTATCTGGTTATCCCTGAGCATGACCGCCTTGTTCGCCGCGTCGGTCTTCACCTTGTTCACCTATGTCGCGCCGCTGTTGGGCGAAGTCACCGGTGTTTCCCCGCGTGGCGTGACCTGGACCCTGGTGCTCATCGGCCTGGGCCTGACAGTCGGCAACATCATCGGCGGCAAGCTGGCTGACAAAGGCATGGCGGCGACGCTGATCGGCGTGTTCATCACCATGGCGGTGGTCTCCACCGTGCTGACCTGGACCAGCGTGGCCCTGATCCCGACCGAAATCACCCTGTTCCTCTGGGCCACCGCGTGCTTTGCCGCCGTGCCGGCACTGCAAGTCAACGTGGTGACCTTCGGCAAGGCTGCACCGAACCTGGTGTCGACCCTGAACATCGGCGCCTTCAACGTCGGCAACGCACTCGGTGCCTGGGTCGGCGGCAGCGTCATCGCCCACGGCTTCGGCCTGACCCGCGTGCCACTCGCGGCAGCCGCACTGGCGGTGCTCGCCCTGCTGGTGACCCTGATTACTTTCCGTCAGAGCGGCGATGCCGAGCTGGCCCGCGCTACCCATTAATCGCTAAAAGAGAGCTATTAAATGACGACAATTTTCGATCCGATCAAACTGGGCGACCTCGAGTTGGCCAACCGCATCATCATGGCACCGTTGACCCGCTGCCGCGCCGACGAAGGCCGTGTGCCGAACGCGCTGATGGCCGAGTATTACGTGCAGCGCGCCTCTGCCGGCCTGATCCTCAGCGAGGCCACGTCGGTCACGCCGATGGGCGTCGGTTACCCGGACACTCCCGGCATCTGGTCCAACGACCAGGTGCGCGGCTGGAGCAACGTGACCAAAGCGATCCACGGCGCGGGCGGCAAGATCTTCCTGCAACTGTGGCACGTGGGTCGGGTTTCCCACCCTTCGTACCTGAACGGCGAAGCACCGGTCGCACCGAGTGCCATCCAGCCTAAAGGCCATGTCAGCCTGGTTCGTCCATTGGCCGACTACCCAACTCCGCGCGCCCTGGAAACCGCTGAAATCGCCGACATCGTCGACGCTTACCGCGTGGGGGCCGAGAATGCCAAGGCCGCCGGTTTCGACGGCGTGGAAATCCACGGTGCCAACGGTTACCTGCTCGACCAGTTCCTGCAAAGCAGCACCAACCAGCGCACCGACAACTATGGTGGCTCCCTGGAAAACCGTGCACGCCTGTTGCTGGAAGTGACTGACGCCGTGATCGAAGTCTGGGGCGCTGGCCGCGTCGGCATGCACCTGGCACCGCGCGCCGACTCCCATGACATGGGCGACGACAACCTGTCCGAGACCTTCACCTACGTCGCTCGCGAACTGGGAAAACGCGGCATCGCGTTCATCTGCTCGCGCGAAAAAGAAGGCGCCGACAGCCTCGGCCCGCAATTGAAAGAAGCCTTCGGCGGCCCGTACATCGCCAACGAGCGTTTTACCAAGGACAGCGCCAACGAGTGGCTGGCCAGCGGCAAGGCCGACGCGGTGGCGTTTGGGGTGCCGTTCATCGCCAACCCGGACCTGCCAGCGCGCTTGAAGGCCGATGCACCGCTGAACGAGCCGCGTCCGGAACTGTTCTACGGCAAGGGCCCGGTCGGTTATATCGACTATCCGACACTGTAAGCCTCGACCGTTGAAATGCAAAAGCCCCGACTCGAAAGAGCCGGGGCTTTTGCGTATGGAAGATCAAAGGTCACTGAGGCAAATGCGATGCCTTTGGTCGGCTATTCGGCGCCCTTGTAGCCGGGGCGTTCACACTCATTCACATACTCGACACAAAATCCCTACAAAATACGTAGCTCGCTACCTATCAACCTGGCGAACGTACGTATATAAAAGCATCCCATTGCAAAAAGGCGCGCGAAGCAGGGACGTTCCCCGCGTCATGCCTTGACAAAAACGGATCCAATTACGCATTTTGTTTCAATTGCGCAGGCTGGGACTCAAGCGCAGCATATCCAAACCTGTGTCGACCCAACGCTCGGCTTCGATGTGCAGTTGAAAACTGTCGGGAGCCAACAGCCACTGATACAGGATGCCATCGATGTAGGCATGCAAGCTGATGGCCGCGCGGGCAGCGTCGAGGTTTTCCGGTAACTGCCCGCGATTCACCGCATTACTCAGGGCCAGCGCGATTCGCACATTGCAATCGAGGCTGACCGTTCGGCGCTGCTGGCGCAGGTCGCACATTTCATCGGTGAATTCGCACTTATGAAACAGAATCTCGTTGATGCGTCGGGTTTTCGGGTCCATGGCAACTTGATGAAACAAATGAATCAGCAGTTTGCGCATGCAGCCCAGCGGGTCGAGTTCGTCTTGGCTTTCACTGGCCTTGGCCATTTCATTCAGCGGCTCGTGCAGGGTATCGAGCATCGCCTGCAGCAGATCCGCCTTGTTACTGAAATGCCAGTAGATAGCCCCGCGAGTCACCCCGGCCAGGGTAGCGATATCCGCCAGCGTCGTGCGTGCCACGCCCCGCTCGAAAAAGGCTTTTTCTGCCGCTTCGAGTATCTGGCTTCGGGTTTCTTGAGCTTCCTCTTTGGTGCGACGGACCATGGCAGTAAAACCTCAATCAGGGTGCCTCAGCGATGTCTGAGCATCCGCTGAATAGAAGTGAGGCGAGCGCTTTCGGGCTTCGTCTCAGGCCTACAATTCAAATCTTTGGACGGCTTTTGTAACGGTGTGGGTACGCCGCCAAGGTATTTACAAACAAGCATGAATGTAAGTATATTCCTTAGCAAGCTACTTATCCACCCGGTAAAATTTTTTAACCTTCCACCTTTCTTGTGCGCAACTTGCGCGCCTGACCCGAGGATCTTCATGCAATTCAAGCCAGCTGTTACCGCTCTGGTTACTGCCCTCGCCCTGGCATCGCTGCTCAGTGGATGTAAAAAGGAAGAGGCGGCACCTGCCGCACCCACCCCTCAGGTCGGCGTCGTAACCCTGCAACCACAAGCCTTCACCCTGACGTCCGAACTTCCAGGGCGCACCAGTGCGTTCCGTATTGCCGAAGTTCGCCCACAGGTCAACGGCATCATTCTCAAACGACTGTTCAAGGAAGGCGGCGACGTCAAGGCCGGTCAGCAGCTGTATCAGATCGACCCGTCGGTCTATGACGCGACCCTGAAAAGCGCCGAAGCCAACCTGCGTTCGACCAAGTCGATCTCCGATCGCTACAAGCAACTGGTCGACGAACAGGCCGTCAGCCGTCAGGAATACGACACGGCACTGGCCAACCGCCTGCAATCGGAAGCCTCCCTGCAGACCGCCCAGATCAACGTGCGCTACACCAAGGTCTACGCACCGATCTCCGGTCGAATCGGCCGTTCGTCGGTGACGGAAGGCGCGCTGGTCAGCAGCGGCCAGAGCGACGCCATGGCGGTCATCCAACAACTGGACCCGATCTATGTCGACGTGACCCAGTCCTCGGTGGAGCTGCTTGAGCTGCGCCGCGAACTGGAAAGCGGTCGTCTGCAAAAGGCGGGCGACAATGCCGCCGCGGTCAAGCTGACCCTGGAAGACGGCAGCCAGTACGCAGTGGACGGCAAGCTCGAGTTTTCCGAAGTCTCGGTTGACCAGACCACCGGTTCCGTGACTTTGCGCGCGGTGTTCCCGAACCCTGATCACACCCTGCTGCCGGGCATGTTCGTTCACGCTCAGTTGCAATCCGGCGTGAACAGCGCGGCGATTCTGGCGCCGCAACAAGGCGTGACCCGCGACCTCAAAGGCACCCCGACCGCGCTGGTCGTGGGTCCGGACAACAAGGTCGAACTGCGTCAGCTCAAGGCCAGCCGTACTGTCGGCAACCAATGGTTGATTGAAGACGGCCTGAAGGCAGGCGATCGCCTGATCACTGAAGGGCTGCAATTCGTCAGACCTGGTGTTGAAGTCAAGGCCACTGAAGCCACCAACGTCAACGCCAAGAGCCCGGTCCCCGCACAGGCAGCCAAAGTCGCTGTCGGCGGCAAAGGGGAGTAAACCATGTCGAAATTTTTTATCGACCGTCCGATTTTCGCCTGGGTAATTGCCCTGGTGATCATGCTGGTCGGGGCTTTATCGATCCTCAAGCTGCCCATCAACCAATACCCGAGCATTGCGCCTCCGGCCATTGCGATCTCCGTGACTTACCCGGGCGCGTCTGCACAAACCGTGCAGGACACCGTGGTGCAGGTGATCGAGCAACAGCTCAACGGTATCGACAACCTGCGTTATGTCTCGTCGGAAAGTAACTCCGACGGCAGCATGACCATTACCGCGACCTTCGAGCAGGGCACCAGCTCCGATACCGCGCAGGTTCAGGTCCAGAACAAACTGAACCTGGCCACCCCGCTGCTGCCGCAAGAAGTGCAGCAGCAGGGTATCCGCGTGACCAAGTCGGTGAAAAACTTCCTGATGGTCATCGGTGTGGTGTCGCGTGACGGCAGCATGACCAAGGACGACCTGTCCAACTACATCGTGTCGAACATGCAGGATCCGATCTCGCGGACCGCCGGTGTCGGTGACTTCCAGGTCTTCGGTGCCCAGTACGCGATGCGGATCTGGCTCGACCCGGCCAAGTTGAACAACTTCAACCTGACCCCGGTGGACGTGAAAACCGCCATCGCGGCGCAGAACGTCCAGATCTCGTCCGGTCAACTCGGCGGCTTGCCCGCCCTGCCCGGCCAGCAACTGAACGCTACGATCATCGGCAAGACCCGCCTGCAGACTGCCGAGCAGTTCAAGGAAATCCTGCTCAAGGTCAACAAGGACGGCTCGCAGGTTCGCCTCAAAGACGTCGCCGAAGTAGGCCTGGGTGGCGAGAACTATAGCGTCAGCGCCCAGTTCAACGGCAGCCCGGCTTCCGGTCTGGCGGTGAAGCTGGCCAACGGTGCCAACGCCCTCGACACCGCCAAGGCCCTGCGCAAAACCATCGATGACCTGAAGCCGTTCTTCCCGCAAGGGATGGAAGTGGTGTTCCCGTACGACACCACCCCGGTGGTGACCGAGTCGATCAAAGGAGTGGTTGAAACCCTGGTCGAAGCGATCGTGCTGGTGTTCCTGGTGATGTTCCTGTTCCTGCAGAACTTCCGCGCCACCGTCATCACCACGATGACCGTGCCGGTGGTATTGCTGGGTACATTCGGGATCCTCGCGGCATTCGGCTTCAGCATCAACACCCTGACCATGTTCGGCATGGTGCTGGCCATCGGCTTGTTGGTGGACGATGCCATCGTCGTGGTGGAAAACGTCGAACGGGTCATGAGCGAAGAAGGCCTGTCACCCAAGGAGGCCACCAAGAAATCCATGGGGCAGATCCAGGGTGCGCTGGTCGGTATTGCTCTGGTGCTGTCCGCGGTACTGCTGCCGATGGCGTTCTTCAGTGGCTCCACCGGTGTGATCTACAAGCAGTTCTCGATCACCATCGTTTCGGCCATGGCCTTGTCGGTGCTGGTTGCATTGATCTTCACCCCGGCGCTTTGCGCCACCATGCTCAAAGCGATTCCGAAAGGCGAGCACGGCACGCCGAAACGCGGCTTCTTCGGCTGGTTCAACCGCAACTTCGACCGTGGCGTCAAAAGCTACGAGCGCGGCGTCGGCAACATGCTCGCTTACAAGGCTCCGTACCTGCTGGCGTACCTGATTATCGTGGTCGGCATGATCTGGCTGTTCACCCGCATTCCAACGGCGTTCCTGCCGGAAGAAGACCAGGGCGTACTGTTTGCCCAGGTGCAAACCCCGGCCGGTTCCAGCTCCCAGCGCACGCAAGTGGTCGTGGATGAAATGCGCGAGTTCCTGCTGCGTCCGAGCAAGGATGGCGGCGAAGGCGATGCAGTGGCCTCGGTGTTTACCGTGACCGGCTTCAACTTCGCCGGCCGTGGCCAGAGTTCGGGCATGGCGTTCATCATGCTCAAACCATGGGACGAACGTAACGCCGACAACAGCGTGTTCAAACTGGCGGCCCGTGCCCAACAGCACTTCTTTACCTTCCGCGACGCCATGGTGTTTGCCTTTGCGCCACCAGCGGTACTGGAACTGGGTAACGCCACCGGTTTCGACGTATTCCTTCAGGACCGTGCCGGCATCGGTCACAACAAGCTGATGGAAGCCCGTAACCAGTTCCTCGGCATGGCGGCGCAAAGCAAGGTCCTGTCGCAAGTCCGTCCGAACGGCCTGAATGACGAGCCGCAGTACCAGCTGGAAATCGACGATGAGAAGGCCAGCGCCCTGGGCGTGACCCTCACCGACATCAACAACACCCTGTCGATTGCCCTGGGCAGTAGCTATGTGAACGACTTCATCGACCGCGGTCGTGTGAAGAAGGTTTACGTGCAAGGCCTGCCCGGCGCTCGCATGAGTCCTGAAGACCTGAAGAAGTGGTACGTGCGCAACAGCGCCGGCACCATGGTTCCGTTCTCGGCGTTCGCCAGGGGTGAATGGATCTACGGTTCACCGAAACTGGCCCGTTACAACGGCGTGGAAGCGATAGAAATCCTCGGTGCCCCGGCGCCCGGCTATTCCACCGGTGAGGCCATGGCCGAAGTCGAAGCCCTGGCCAAGAAACTGCCGGCCGGTGTCGGTATTTCCTGGACCGGTCTGTCGTACGAGGAACGTCTGTCCGGCTCGCAAGCACCAGCGCTGTACGCCTTGTCGCTGCTGATGGTGTTCCTGTGTCTGGCGGCGTTGTATGAAAGCTGGTCGATCCCGATCGCGGTCATGCTGGTCGTGCCGCTGGGGATCATCGGTGCGCTGATGGCGACCAGCCTGCGCGGCCTGTCCAACGACGTGTATTTCCAGGTGGGGCTGTTGACCACCATCGGTCTGGCGGCGAAAAACGCCATTCTGATCGTCGAGTTCGCCAAGGAACTGCATGAGCAAGGGCGTAGCCTGCGCGATGCAGCGATCGAAGCCTGCCGGATGCGTCTGCGACCGATCATCATGACCTCGCTCGCATTCGTGCTCGGCGTGGTACCGCTGGCCATTTCCACGGGCGCAGGTTCGGGTAGCCAACATGCGATCGGTACCGGGGTGATTGGCGGTATGCTCACGGCCACGATCCTGGCGATCTTCTGGGTTCCGTTGTTCTTCGTCACCGTGTCGTCCATGGGCCAGCGCAAAGTCGCCGACCAGGATGACGCCATTGAAACTCCTCAAGAGGCTGGCTAATGAGCAAGTCGCTACTCTCCCTGGCAGTCACCGCTTTCGTGCTGAGTGGCTGCTCGCTGATACCCGATTATCAGCGGCCTGAAGCACCGGTGGCGGGCCAATACCCGCAAGGCCCGGCGTATTCGCCGGCCCAGGCGCCCAACCAGGCCGCCGCCGAACAGGGCTGGAAGCAGTTTTTCCACGACCCGGCGCTGCAACAGGTGATTCAGACCGCGCTGGAGAACAACCGTGACCTGCGCGTCGCGGCGCTGAACATCGACGCTTATGCGGCTCAATACCGCATCCAGCGCACCGACCTGTTCCCGGCGGTTTCGGCCACCGGCAGCGGCAGTCGTCAGCGGGTTCCGGCACGGGCCTCGCAAACCGGCGAAGCGAACATCAACAGTTCCTACTCGGCCACCGTCGGCATCAGCGCCTACGAACTCGACCTGTTCGGTCGGGTGCGCAGCCTGAGCGAAGAGGCCCTGCAGAAGTACTTCGCCACTGAAGAAGCACGGCGCAGCACGCAGATCAGTCTGGTGGCCAGCGTGGCCAATGCCTATCTGACCTGGCAGGCCGACAAGGAACTGCTGAAACTGACCCAGGAAACCCTCGGTGCCTTCGAGGAGAGCTACAAGCTCACCTCGCGCAGCAACGAAGTGGGCGTAGCCTCGGCGCTGGATCTGGCCCAGTCACGTACCTCGGTGGAAAACGCCCGTGCGCAACAGGCCAAGTACACCCGTCAGGTCGCCCAGGATGAAAACAGCCTGGTGTTGCTGCTCGGCACCGGCATCCCGGCCAATCTGCAAGCAGCCAGGCCACTGTCGGACGACCTGCTGAGCGACGTGCCGGCCGGCCTGCCGTCGGACTTGCTGCAACGTCGCCCGGACATCCTCCAGGCCGAATACAACCTCAAGGCCGCCAACGCCAACATCGGCGCGGCGCGGGCGGCGTTCTTCCCGAGCATCAGCCTGACCGCCAATGCCGGCTCCCTGAGCCCGGACTTGTCCGGTCTGTTCAAGGGTGGTTCGGGCACCTGGTTGTTCCAGCCGCAAATCAACCTGCCGATCTTCAACGCCGGCAGCCTGCGTGCCAGCCTGGATTACTCCAAGATCCAGAAAGACATCAGCGTGGCGAACTACGAGAAGTCCATTCAAACGGCCTTCCAGGAAGTCGCCGATGGCTTGGCCGCACGCCAGACCTACACCGAGCAGTTGCAGGCTCAGCGTGATTTCGTCAGCGCCAACCAGGACTACTACCGTCTGGCCGAGCGTCGTTATCGCATCGGGGTCGACAGCAACCTGACCTTCCTCGACGCCCAGCGCCAGCTGTTCAGTGCCCAACAGGCGCTGATCACCGACCGCCTGGCGCAGCTGACCAGCGCGGTCAACCTGTACAAGGCGTTGGGCGGTGGCTGGAATGAACAGACGGCGAAGAACGAGCCGTTGAAAGAAGAAGCGCCGAAGATGAAGTTGTTCTGATAGCGCCGTAAACACGAAGCCCACCGTTTGGTGGGCTTTTTGTTGGTCGTGAAAAAAACCAGCCTGTTCGCTTCACCCTCCGACTCCATTGACCAGAAACACCGGCTCTTCCAGATAATCGAGCCCCAAGCGGTTTTCGAACATTTCGTCGCGTAACGCTGCGGTCGTGAAACTGCCCAGGCCCAGCGCGGTGGCCAGCAGGGAAAAGGTCTGACTCAGATGCCCGGCATCCATCAGCGCCACCCGCAGTGCGCGGCTGAATTCGTATTTCCAGGCCATTCGCTCGACCCGCGCCGTGGAAACGAACACCGCTGCCGCATCCTTGATCCACGCCTGTCCACCACAAGCCTCGCTGATCCAGGCTCGCGGATCTTCCAGGGAAAGCAGCTCAAGCCCATGACGGCGTACCGAATAGTGGTAAAGCCCCCGCTCGAAACCCTGCACGTTCATCAGCACCGCATACACCTCGGTGCCCTGCAGCGAACCGCCGGCCGGCGAGGTTTTCTTCAGGAAATAGTCACCCATGCGGTTGTGCTGCACGACGGTCGCGCCCCAGGTGTAGTAGAGCAACAAAGACAGTTGTTCCGAACTCAACGGCTGATCACTGAATGTTCGCGACGTGCGGCGATTGCACAGCGAGTCCAGCAGCGTCGGCTGAGCAATCGCACAGGCAGGCAGCAGCGGGTTTTCCAGGGCGATGAACGGATGGGACCAGTAGTCCTTGAACGCCGACGGCTGAGGTTGCGCCGAGGCCTTTTGCTCCAGCTCCGTTTCCAGCTCGGCAACGCTGATGTAGGGCGTGTGCGAGCCGGTCCGGGTACTCAGGTAAAACTCCAGCGCGGCGTCCCAACGGGTCCAAAGGTTGAGCGAATGCTTACCCTGGTTATACGTGACCGAACCCGATTGATTCACCACGGGCAGCAAAACACCATGGCTGACCAGTGTTCTCAGAAACGCCAGGTTGTCGTCCTGTGCAGGACTTTGCAAAACACCCGGCAGCAACAAGGCACTTTCCAGCGTTTGCGGGCTCAGGAAATGGCGCAGTAACGGCAGCAACGTCACGTCAAACTCCAGGCTCAAGTCCTGCTGCCGGTCTCGGATAAAAAACGACTCCGTCCCGATGCTGAGCCAGGTGCTCTCCCTGAGTCGCAAAGGAGTCTGCGCATCCTCCGCCAGGGCCTCTTGCGCGCCCTGTTGATCACGGCCCCGCCAGAACAGGGCCTTGGGCTTCAAGGATTTGATGGCTTTGATCAACGTCAGCAGCTCCGCGTCATCGGTTCTGCGGGAAATATCCCACTCCAGGGTGATCGCTTTCACCGGGGATGAGGCGAACAGTTGGCGCAAGATCTCCCAATCCCGCTGCGGATGGCCGGTGTGAACCTCAATCAATCGGTCCAGCGGCAACGAACGCAAATAGTCGTTCAGGTCATACCCCTGGGTTCTGGCGGTCGCCATCGCGCTGTCCAGATCCAGCAGGAAACCCGCCCCGCTGCGCTCCACCACACTGGAGATGAATTCACCTTCGGGCAGTTCTTCTCCACCCGGCAATGAAAACAACCGCGGCGCGTTTTCCAGCACCAGCAGTGTGGCCGTGAGCTCGCGCAATTCGATGGCATTGGCCACCACCGTGTCAGCCACCTCTTGGGCCAGGGTCGGCAAAATGAAATGCTGCGTGTCGCCACCGTGGAAACGCGACCAGGAAATATGCTCGGCCAGCCACGGCGAGCGGGTTTTGTCGCACAGTCGCCGCGTCATGTGCAGAAACTCGCGATCCATCGCGATGCCCACGCTGCCCAGGGACAAACTGGACGAGTGCAGCAGGCTCGGTACTCGAGCGCTGACGTCAAGTAAACGAGGCTGCAGGATGCAGTGGGTCGGCTGAAACTCGACGTAATCGAAATGCGGCAAACCCTCAGCGAGAATTCGCTCGACAGTCGGGTCAAGTCCATCCTCCGACCGGTCATCCTGTGCCCTGCGCCGTGGCAAATGGTATTCCAGCCCTACTCCGGCCTCGGGATAGGACGAGGCATCAAACATCCCCATGTGAGCCTCCCCGGCTTCAGGCGGTCAGACCCAGCAAGCGTTGTTGCTCAGTATCAGTCCCCGATATCGCCAACAGCCCGGCATATTGGTTTTCCTGCGCTCTGACCTCTTTGGCGAGGTTTTCCAGAAGTTGACGTCCTTGTGGGGTGAATTCAGTGCTGGCCTCAAAGTCCGGCAATGCCTTGATCAAGCCTCGCAGAATGTACAGAAGACGGTTTTGCGCCCGTTGCAGCTCATCGGTCGAACGCGAACGAACCCGCCCCAGGTATTTGACCAACGCGATGTACACGTAAAACGCGTGGAAGTAGCCATAAAAGTCACGCTTCTGCCCCGACCACGGCAAGGTGTACAAAGGCTCCCGCGAGGTCTCTTCCTTAACGACCGGGCACGCCTCGACAATGTGATAGAGCAACTGATGAGTGGCCTCATGCACCAGGGACTCTTCCAGATCGAGTATCGAATCATCCCGGCTCGACAACAGGATGATTCCGGTGAAACGGGACGCTGAACAGCTTCGAAATGAACCATCGGGTAAATAAAAAATCGACTTGACCAGTTTTTTGATTTGCTCACGGCAGGCGGGCCATGTGTGCTCTATGCGCAACAGGGCAATATTCACCACATCGCAAAAAAACCGTACGGAGTAACCGCTACGCTCCAACTGTTTGCGGACGGCTTCATCCTCCGGAAACTCATAGCTGGGCGGCATCACTATCGCTACCAGCGGATCGACATCAAACCGATGCACAGGGGGGCAATAATGATTCACGCGGGAACTATCGGATGCTTTGACACGCACTAACATCTCTGGAAATTCAAACAGCATTTTTTCCAGCTCACTCCTGTCCTCGGTCTTTTTCGTGATGACCAGATTGGCATAATGAGCGGTCAGTACATTCCACACTTGAAACACCGGATCATTAATAATCAAGCGCTGTTCACGGCTCGGAGGAACGATAAGATTAAACGCCTGTTCAAAAAACTCTGCCAGATGTGGCGCGTTGGGAAACAACTGAAAAAGTTCGGTGTACAGCGCAACAAAGCTGGTGTATCGATTTCGACTGACACGCTCCAGCAAGACTTCAAATCGCGAAGGCTCCGAATCCGCAAGGAAGGTCGTGCCCTGAAATAAATCCTCGACCGAGAGCTCACGTTGACCACTGTTACCGATGTCCATTTCTCAACCTTCCCTTAGGTTGGCGGCAACGGCTTCGCCATTGTCAGACTGGCAATGCCATAACCCAGTTGTTCATAAAGACGACGCGCCGCATCGTTGCGACCAAAGACATGCAACCGCACTTCCTTGCATCCCGCCTGGCTCGCCCATGATTCCAGGGCCAGCAGCGATTGTTTTGCATACCCCTGGCGGCGCTCGCCGGGGTCAATGTAAATATCCAGAATGAAGGCGATCCGACCGGCTCCAGCGTGTCGTTCGGCAACCCATAATTCACCGATGCGCCGCGCTTGATCCTGGATTACCCATAGTTGATTCTTTTCAGTCAATCGCCCTTGCGGCAACAATTGCTCGAAGACGCTCCGTGCCCTTTGCGACGCCTCCTCCTGGCCCCACTCGCCGGCGGCGACCATCCCGTCGCCATATTCAGCAAGGGCTCTGTCGGCGAACGTAACAAAGTCCGCGTCATTCATTGGAGCCAAGGTGACAGACATGCGTCATTCACTCCGTGCCCGAGCGCTTCAGGTCATGGGTCTGATAAGGCCATTCGGCGTACCACCATAAAGCCCACCTTTCGTGGCACGCCAAATGGCATCACCCACCGTTAATCCATGCGCGCTTGTTGCTGCTGGTTCTGTGTATCAAATACCGCGCGTATCCCCAGGTTGCTCCGAATGCTGGAGGAAGCTGCCGTCAGTTTTGCAGCATCAATACCTTTAACCGCTGCGATCTCGTCAGTACTTAAGTGCACGCCAATATTTCTAGCCGCCCCTGCCGGATCACTGTGTAAGGCGGTGGCAAATTTTTCGTCCAGCACGGCCCGTCCCAGAACCGAGGCCAAACGTTCCTGATTGACTTTATTACCCATGGTACTTCTCCTTGTTATTTCGGCATGACGAAAAATATCCCCTGACGAAGCATGAGAGTGTCTTTTGCCCGCCTGAGGATTTTGAATATAGCAAGGCCTCTTTTCTTTTCCAGCCAAGCCCATGGCTCTCTTTAAATCTTTTTACGATAACCGACAACACCAATTCTTAAGTTTAACCGGCGATTATTGATCTACCTTTAATAACAGCCAACACTGTAGGAAACGTCTTACAACTAAAGTAATAAACACTTCCATCTAACATCAACAAAACAACAAGGCGCCATTAATAGAACACACCTGCGGACGCCCCTTATCAACCCGAATAACTATGGGATTTTATTAGGAATGCCTCATACCGTCCGCGCCCACGCTGACGTCGATTAGTGTTCGTTAATCGCCCAAAACCCCATCCCCCCCAATTGAATCCCCCCGCCCATCCCTCGCACCATTGTCCGCACCTGCAAAAATCAATAACAACAAGGTCCGACACCATGACTACGCGCCCTCTGCGCTCCGGCTGATCTCGCCCGCCCCCTTATCCGAATTCGATTTTTTGTCTGCGACCCCTTGGTTGCGGCTGTGTACTGCCTTATCCCTGACAATTAGAGAGACCCGAGTCCATGACTTCCTCCACCACGCAGTATTTGTTCCCCAGTCTGATCGCCATCGCACTGGCCGGCGCGGCCCTGCCCGCCTTGGCCGAGGAAGCAGGCTTTGTCGAAGGTGCCAAGGTCAACCTGAACCTGCGTAACTTCTACATCAACCGTAACTTCACCAATCCGACCAAGAGCCAGGGCAAGGCTGAAGAGTGGACGCAAAGCTTTATCCTCGACGCCAAATCCGGGTTCACCCAGGGCACCGTCGGGTTCGGCATGGACGTGCTGGGGTTGTATTCGGTCAAGCTCGACGGCGGTAAAGGCACCGGTGGGACGCAGTTGCTGCCGCTGGATCACGATGGCCGCCCGGCGGACAACTTCGGTCGCACCAACGTGGCATTCAAGGCGAAGCTGTCCCAGACCGAAGTGAAGGTCGGCGAATGGATGCCGGTGCTGCCGATCCTGCGTTCGGACGACGGTCGCTCGCTGCCGCAAACCTTCCGTGGCGGCCAGATCACCTCGAAGGAAATCAACGGCCTGACGCTCTACGGCGGCCAGTTCCGCGCCAACAGCCCGCGCGACGACAGCAGCATGAATGACATGTCGATGACCGGCAAAGCGGCGTTCACCTCAGACCGCTTCAACTTCCAGGGCGGTGAATACGTCTTCAACGACAAGCGTACTCAGATCGGCCTGTGGAATGCTGAACTCAAGGACATCTACAGCCAGCAATACGTCAACCTGATCCACACCCAACCGCTGGGCGACTGGACGCTGGGCGCCAATCTCGGGTTCTTCTACGGCAAGGATGACGGCAGCGCCCGGGCGGGCGAGCTGGACAACAAGACCTGGTCGGGTCTGTTCTCGGCCAAATACGGTGGCAACACCTTTTACGTCGGCCTGCAAAAACTCACCGGCGACAACGCCTGGATGCGAGTCAACGGAACCAGCGGCGGCACCCTGGCCAACGACAGCTACAACTCCAGCTATGACAACGCCAGGGAAAAATCCTGGCAAGTGCGCCACGACTACAACTTCGCCGCTCTGGGCGTGCCGGGCCTGACCCTGATGAACCGCTACATCAGCGGCGACAACGTCCACACCGCCACCACCAGCGACGGCAAGGAATGGGGCCGCGAAAGCGAACTGGGTTACACCGTGCAAAGCGGCGCACTCAAAGACCTCAACGTCAAATGGCGCAACTCCACCATCCGCCGTGACTTCAGCAACAACGAGTTCGACGAGAACCGGCTGATCGTCAGCTATCCGATCAGCCTGCTGTAAACCCAGACCCAACGTGGGAGCGAGCTTCTGTGGCGAGGGGGCTTGCCCCCGTTGGGGCGCGAAGCGGCCCCAAAAGCTTTACGACTGCTTCGCTGCCGAACGGGGGCAAGCCCCCTCGCCACAGAAGCCAGCTCCCACGGGGATTGTCGTGGACAGTTACTCCCGCGACTCAACCCCCAACTCATCCCACACCGACTCGGCCAGGTGGAACGTCGCGTTGGCCGCCGGAATGCCGCAATAGATCGCGCTCTGCATGATCACTTCCTTGATCTCGCCACGGGTTACGCCATTGTTGGCGGCGGCGCGCAGGTGCAGTTTGAGTTCTTCGTTGCGGTTCATGCCGATCAGCATGGCGATGGTGATCAGGCTGCGGGTGTGGCGCGGCAGGCCCGGACGGGTCCAGATGTCGCCCCAGGCGTGGCGGGTGATCATCTCCTGGAACTCCGAGTTGAACTCGGTCAGCGCGCTCAGGCTGCGGTCGACGTGGGCGTCACCGAGCACTGCGCGACGGACTTTCATGCCCTCGTCGTAACGTTGTTTCTCGTCCACAAAAAATTCCTCAATGACCTGAAAGAAACGCCAGCACCCGCTCGCTGAACGCAGCGCCGGCCTGGACGTTGGACAGGTGCGCGGCGTAGAACTCGGCGTACTCGGCGCCCCGCACATGTTCCTGAATGAAATGCCCGCCGGACGGTGGCGTTACCGCGTCTTCAGTACCGGCGATCACCAGTAGCGGCACCTTGATCGAGGACAACTGATCACGGAAATCGGCATCGCGCACCGCCGCGCAATTGGCCGCGTAACCTTCAGGCGAGGTAGCCGCGAGCATGTCGGTGATCTGCTTCGCCGCTGCCGGATTGGCGGCGGAAAAATCCGGGGTAAACCAGCGCGCAATCGACGCATCACGCAATGCCACCATTGCCGCCGCGCCGTCACGCAGCACGGTTTCGATCCGTGGGTTCCACACCGATGGATCGCCGATTTTCGCCGCGGTGTTGCACACGATCAGTTTGTTCAAACGCTGACCGGCATTGATCCCCAGCCATTGGCCGATCAACCCGCCCATGGACAGACCGCAGAAATGCGCGCGCTCGATGTGCAACGCATCCAGCAGCGCCAGCACGTCGCGGCCCAGTTGCTCGATGCTGTACGGCCCTGGCGTCACCAATGACTTGCCGTGACCACGGGTGTCAAAACGCAGCACCCGAAAATGCTCGGTGAACGCCGGGATCTGCGCGTCCCACATGTGCAGGTCGGTGCCCAGTGAGTTGGACAGCACCAGTACCGGCGCATCCACCGGTCCATCGAGTTGCGGCCCTTGAATTTGGTAGTGCAGTTCGCCATCGGCGAGTTGTACGAATGCCACAGCAGTCTCCTTCAGGCAGTCAACGCAAAATGTTCAGCCACCGCTCGCTCGACCCAGGTATGGGCCTGACCGAGGTAATGGGCGGGGTCCAGCAGATGATCGAGTTCAGCGTCCGACAACTCGGCGGTCACTTGCGGCTCATCGCCGAGTACCGCGCGCAGATGACGTTGCTCGGCCACAGCACGCTTGCAGCATTGCTCCAGCAGATGATGCGCGGTGTCGCGACCGACCCGTTGCGCCAGGACGATGCTCACGGCTTCGGCGAGCACCAGGCCCTGGGTCAGGTCGAGGTTGCGGGTCATGCGCATCGCGTCCACTTCCAGTCCGTCGGCCACCAACAGCGCTTGCTGCAGGCTGCCCGACACCAAGCAGCAGATCTCCGGCAGGGTTTCCCATTCGGCATGCCACAGGCCCAGGCTGCGCTCGTGTTCCTGGGGCATCGCGCTGAACAAAGTCGAAAGCAAACCCGGCACCCGCGTCGCCGCACCGATCAGCACCGCCGCGCCCACCGGGTTGCGTTTGTGCGGCATGGTCGAGGAACCGCCCTTGCCCGGCGCCGACGGTTCGAACACTTCGCCGGCTTCGGTCTGCATCAACAGGCTGATGTCGCGGCCGAGTTTGCCGAGGCTGCCGGCGATCAAGCCAAGCACCGCGCCGAACTCCACCAGACGATCACGCTGGGTGTGCCAGGGTTGTTCCGGCAAGGTCAGTTGCAGTTCCGCGGCCAAGACTTCGGCAATCGGCATCGCCTGATCGCCAAGGGCTGCGAGGGTGCCGGAGGCGCCACCGAATTGCAGCACCAGCAGGCGCGGCTTGAGTTCCAGCAGACGCTGGCGGCTGCGGGTTACCGCGCCCAGCCAACCGGCGATCTTCATGCCGAGGGTGACCGGTGTCGCGTGTTGCAACCAGGTGCGCCCGGCCAGCGGCGTGACGACGTATCGCTTGGCCTGGGTCGCAAGGGTTTCCCCCAGCTGCGCCAGATCAGCTTCGATCAGTTGCAGCGCGCGGCGCAATTGCAACACCAGGCCCGTGTCCATCACGTCCTGGCTGGTCGCGCCCAGATGCACGTAGCGCTCGGCTTCGGCATCGCTTTTGGCGATCTGCTTGCCCAGGGCCTTGACCAAAGGGATCGCCGAATTGCCCGCCGTGGCAATCGCCTCGCCGAGGGCGGCGAAATCGTAATGCTCGGCTTTACAGGCCGCTTCAATAGACGCGACAGCCGCTTGCGGAATCAGGCCAACCCGCGCTTCGGCCCGGGCCAATGCGGCTTCGAAATCCAGCATGGCCTGAACCCGGCCCTGATCGCAGAACACCTCACGCATGTCGCGTGCGGTGAAGTAGACATCGAACAATTGATTGCCCGGTCGCTGATTCATAAACAGTCCTTGCAGGCGAGGGCCAGTACGGCCCCCGCGGAAAGATCAAAGGTCGTTTTCCAGATACTTCGGCTGTTTCGGCAGACGCAGGCTGAACAGGAACGCCACCGCCATCATCACCGTCACGTACCAGTAGAACGAGTTTTCCATGCCTGCGGCTTTAAGGCTCAGGGCTACATATTCCGCCGAGCCGCCGAAGATCGCGTTGGCCACCGCATACGCCAGGCCTACACCCAAGGCGCGCACTTCTGGCGGGAACATTTCGGCTTTCACCAGACCGCTGATCGAGGTGTAGAAACTGACGATCGCCAGCGCCACGGTAATCAGCACAAACGCCAGGAACGGACTGCTGACACTTTTCAGGCTCAACAGGATCGGTACGGTGAACAACGTCCCGAGGGCGCCGAACCAGAGCATCGAATTGCGCCGGCCAATCTTGTCGGCGAGCATGCCGAACAGCGGCTGCATGCACATATAAAGGAACAGTGCACCGGTCATGATGTAGCTGGCGGTCTTGGCGTGCATGCCAGCGGTGTTCACCAGGTACTTCTGCATGTACGTGGTGAAGGTGTAGAAAATCAGCGAACCGCCGGCGGTGTAACCCAGCACGGTGATGAAGGCTGCCTTGTGATCGCGGAACAGCGCACCGATGCTGCCGGCATCCTTGCTTTCGCGCATTTCCTTACTGCTGGTTTCCTTGAGCGCACGACGCAGGAACAATGAAATCAACGCAGCCACTGCACCGACCACGAACGGAATCCGCCAGCCGTAGGCACGCAACTCATCCTCATTGAGGAACTGCTGCAGGATCACCACCAGCGACACCGCCAGCAACTGTCCGCCAATCAGCGTCACGTACTGGAACGACGCGAAGAACCCGCGCTGGCCCTTGAGGGCGACTTCGCTCATGTAAGTCGCGGTGGTGCCGTATTCGCCGCCCACCGACAAACCCTGCAGCAAGCGCGCGAACAGCAGCAGGATCGGCGCCCAGACACCGATACTGTTGTAGGTCGGCAGGCAAGCGATGAGCAACGAACCGAAGCACATCATCAGAATCGAGATCAGCATCGAATTCTTGCGCCCGTGCTTGTCCGCCAGCCGGCCGAAAATCCAGCCGCCGATGGGGCGCATCAGAAACCCGGCGGCAAACACGCCCGCGGTATTGACCAACTGCACCGTGGGGTTATCGGACGGAAAAAAGGCCGGGGCAAAGTAGATCGCACAGAAGGCATAGACGTAAAAATCGAACCACTCGACCAGGTTGCCGGACGAGGCGCCGACAATCGCAAAGATTCTTTTGCTGCGTTCTTCACCGGTGTAGACAGCTGTGGAGGTTGTCATTGTTTTTTCACTCTGTGGGGACCGTGAGAGTCTAGACATATTTCGCAACAGCTGTGGCGAGGGGGCTTGCCCCCGTTGGCTTGCGAAGCAAGCCCTAGACCGGTTGGCGCGACCTGTTAGGTAGATCGCGCCAACCGGTTTACGACTGCTTCGCAGCCGCACGGGGGCAAGCCCCCTCGCCACAAAAAAGCTCCTTGGTCAACAGAGCCCTCGCCACTCAATAGTCGAAGAACACCGTTTCCGCATCCGTCCCCTGCAGAATCACATTCCACTGATAAACACCCGCAGCATCCTGCTTCGCCAACAAGGTGCCACGACGTTCGGCAGGCACGCATTCGAGCAGCGGGTCCGCCACGTTGGCTGGCTCACCATCGAAGTAAATCCGCGTCAGCAAGTGCTTCACCAACCCGCGAGCAAACACCAGCACCACCAGGTGCGGCGCCTGGGTCGTGCCCTTCAGGCCTTCCACAGTGCCCGGCTTGATCGTGGTAAAACGAAAGCGCCCTTGCGCATCCACCGGCACCCGACCAAACCCTTCGAAGTTCGGGTCCAGGGGCTTGTCCTGATCGTCTTCGGGGTGGTCGTACTTGCCAGCGGCGTTGGCTTGCCAGACTTCGAGCATGGCGTCGTTGACGAAGTCGCCATTGCCGTCGACGACTTGCCCGGTGATCGCCACACGCTCGCCGAGGGTCTGTTCAACGGTCAAGTCTTCACGGTTCAGCCAGGTCAGGCCGATGTGGTAGTACGGTCCGACGGTGTGGGACGTGGTCGCGTTCAGCGTCATCTTATTTCTCCATCGGCGTGGCGTCGCGGCCGCGCAAAACGATGTCCCAACGATAAGCGAGGGCATAGGAAGGGATGGTTTTTTCCAGATCGAAACTGGCGATCAGACGCTCTTTGGCGCCGGTATCGGGCACGCAGTTGTAGATCGGGTCGTAGGCCAGCAACGGGTCACCCGGGAAATACATCTGGGTCACCAGGCGCGTCAGAATGCTCGGCCCGAACAGGGAGAAATGGACGTGCGCCGGACGCCAGGCATTGTGGTGGTTACCCCACGGGTAGGCGCCAGGCTTGATGGTCTGGAATTGATACCAGCCATCGGCGTCGGTCACGGTGCGGCCGGTACCGGTGAAGTTCGGGTCCATCGGTGCGTCGTGCAGATCGCGGGCATGGTTGTAACGACCAGCGGCGTTGGCCTGCCAGATCTCCACCAGAATGCCCGGCACCGGCAGACCGTCTTCATCCAGCACACGGCCGTGGATGATGATCCGTTCACCCAATGGCTCGCCCGAGTGCTGGGCGGTCAGGTCGTTGTCCCGCTCCTGAATACGCTCGGCGCCGATGGTCGGGCCGGTGATTTCCGACAGCGAATGAGGCAAAAACACCAACGGCTTGGACGGCGAGCGAAGGTTGGTGGATTGATAAGGAGGGTGCAGGTATTCCGGCTGAGTGCCCTCCTGCGGGCGACGGTAACCTGGTTTGTCAGTCATTGCGCTTTCCTCAATTCTTATTAGTCGCTTCTGTGCGTCAGACCCGTTCGATCGCCAGGGCCAGGCCCTGACCGACACCGACACACATGGTCGCCAAGCCTTTCTTGCCGCCCGTCTTTTCCAGTTGATGCAGTGCAGTCAGTACCAGACGCGCACCGCTCATGCCCAGCGGATGGCCCAAGGCAATGGCGCCACCGTTCGGGTTGACCTGGGCCGCGTCATCCGCCAGTCCCAGTTCACGCAGCACCGCCAGACCCTGGCTGGCGAAGGCTTCGTTGAGTTCGATCACGTCGAAATCGCTGACCGCCAGGCCCAGGCGCTCAGTCAATTTACGCACCGCCGGCACCGGGCCGATACCCATCACCCGTGGTGCGACACCGGCGCTGGCCATGCCGAGCACTTTGGCGCGGGCGGTCAGGCCGTGTTTTTTCACGGCTTCGGCCGAAGCCAGGATCAGCGCTGCAGCACCGTCGTTCACACCGGAGGCATTGCCGGCGGTGACGGTTTTGTCGGGGCCGTTGACCGGTTTGAGTTTGGCCAGGGTTTCGAGTGTAGTGTCGGCACGAGGATGTTCGTCCTGGCTGACCACTGTTTCACCCTTCTTGTGGGCAATGCGCACTTCAACGATTTCTTCGGCGAAAAATCCTGCGGCTTGCGCGACGGCTGTCCGTTGCTGACTGCGCAGTGCGAAAGCGTCCTGATCCTCGCGGGAAACCTGGTAATCGTCGGCCACGTTATCGGCGGTTTGCGGCATTGCATCGACGCCGTACTGGGCTTTCATCAGCGGGTTGATGAATCGCCAGCCGATGGTGGTGTCTTCCAGCTTCATGTTGCGCGAAAACGCCGCGTCCGCCTTGCCCATCACGAATGGCGCGCGGGACATCGATTCGACGCCACCGGCAATCGCCAGCTCCATCTCACCGCTGGCGATGGCCCGAAACGCAGTGCCGATAGCGTCCATGCCCGAAGCGCAGAGGCGATTGAGGGTGACGCCAGGAATGGTTTCCGGCAGCCCCGCCAGCAGCAACGCCATTCGAGCCACGTTGCGGTTGTCTTCGCCGGCCTGGTTGGCGCAACCGAGGAACACCTCGTCCACCGCGTTCCAGTCCACCGACGGGTTGCGCGCCATCAGCGCCTTGATCGGCACCGCGGCCAGGTCATCGGCGCGAACCGCCGACAGGCCACCGCCGAAACGGCCGATGGGGGTACGAATCGCGTCACAGATATAAACGTCACGCATCAGGCTTCTCCGGGTGCTTGGCCGTGGGCCGCCGCAGTGCGGGCTTCCAGATCACGCAGCGCGGTCAACTCGACTTCGGTTGGCTCGGCAGTGTTTTCAACGGTGTCGGCAAAACGAATCGGCCAACCGGTGGCCGCGATCACTTGCTCGCGGGTCACCCCTGGGTGCAACGCGGTGACCACGAATTCATGGGTGCCGGCTTCGGGTTCCATGATGCACAGGTCGGTAATAATGCCGACAGGACCGGCGCCCGGCAGGCCGAGACGTTTGCGCGAATCACCGCCCTCGCCATGACCAACCGAGGTAATGAAGTCGAGCTTGTCGACGAACGAACGCGCCGACTGCTTGAGGATGATCAGCACGCTCTTGGCGGAACCGGCGATCTCCGGCGCGCCACCTGCACCCGGCAGGCGAACTTTTGGCTGATGGTAGTCGCCGACTACCGTGGTGTTGATGTTGCCGAAGCGATCGACTTGCGCGGCGCCGAGGAAGCCGACGTCAATACGCCCGCCCTGCAGCCAGTAGCGAAAAATCTCGCCGGTCGGGACGACGGTGTCGGCGGTTTCCGCCAGCTCACCGTCACCGATCGACAATGGCAGTACGCTTGGCTTGGCACCGATCGGACCCGATTCGTAGATCAGGACTACATCGGGCGAGGACGTCAGTCGCGCCAGGTTGGCGGCTTTCGACGGCAGGCCGATACCAACGAAGCACACCGAACCGTTTTTCAGGCGGCGGGCGGCGGCGACGGTCATCATTTCATTGGTGGTGTAAGTCATTACTTGGCCTCCGAAGCAGCGGCCAGCTTGGCCTGGAACTCGCTGAAGTCAGCGCAGCCGTGGATGTACTCGTTGATCCACGCGGTGAAGGTTTCACGGTCGCGGGCAATCGGGTCCCAGGCCTGGTAGAAGCGGTTGTCACGCTCGGTGTAACCGTGGGCGTAGGACGGATGCGCGCCGCCCGGTACGTGGCAGACCGCGCTCAGAGCCCAGGTCGGCAGCACGCAAGCGTTCATCGGTGCGTTGAGGTCATCGACGACTTCTTCGACGGTGACGATGCAACGCTTGGCCGCCAGCGCCGCTTCTTTCTGCACCCCGAGAATGCCCCAGAGCAGCACGTTGCCTTGACGGTCAGCCTTCTGCGCGTGAATCACGGTGATGTCCGGGCGCACCGACGGCACCGCCGCCAGCACTTCGCCGGTGAACGGGCACGTGACGGTCTTGATCAGCGGGTTGACCTTCGGCAGGTCGGAACCGGCGTAGGCTCGCAGCACCGCGAACGGTAAGCCGGAAGCGCCCGCGACATAGGCATTGGCCAGGTCGGCGTGACTGTGCTCTTCGATTTCCAGCGCATGCGGCCACTGCCGCTCGACTGCGTCGCGCAGACGGTGCAGCGAACCGACGCCAGGGTTGCCGCCCCAGGAGAAAATCAGTTTGCGAGCACAACCGGCACCGATCAACTGGTCGTAGATCAGGTCAGGCGTCATCCGTACCAGGGTCAGATCTTTCTTGCCCTGGCGAATGATTTCGTGACCGGCCGCCGTAGGAATCAGGTGAGTGAAGCCTTCGAGCGCGACGGTATCGCCGTCGTTGACGAACTGCTTCACCGCGTCATGCAGCGAAAGGATTTCAGCCATGGGGCAGGCTCCCGTGTTGTTATGAACCGACAGTGTGGGAAAAAGGCGCCGATGCGCAGCGCCGGAATGACTGAAGATTAAGCCCCTGGAACAACCCAAACAATCCGATAATCGACTGAGTGTTCGTTTATCGAACAGATTGTTACCTCACTACCGATCCCAAAAAAGCATTTCAGATCGTTCCCACGCTCGGCGTGGGAACGATCACTCTCAAGCCGGATCAGGTCGCATCCGCATGGCTGACCATGCCCTTGATCACCACCGCCGTGGTCGCCAACGCGGCCGGAATCACCAGCGCCGTCAGCACCTGCTCGAAGTTCCAGCCCAGGCCCAGCAACGTCGCGCCCATCCACGCCCCGAGGATCGCGCCGAAGCGGCCAATCCCGAGCATCCACGACACACCGGTCGCCCGCCCTTGAGTCGGGTAAAAACGCGCCGCCAGCGACGGCATTGCCGATTGCGCACCGTTGACACACATCCCGGCCACCAGCACCAGGGTCGCCAGCACGGCGATGTTGCCCAGGCTCTGCCCTACCGCGTAGGCAAACACCCCGGCCAATAGATAGAAAGTACCGATGACCTTGTGCGGATTGAACCGGTCCATCGCCCAACCCACGCCCACTGCGCTCAACACCCCACCCAGCTGGAACAGCGCACCAATGAATGCCGCCTGCTCCATGCTCGCGCCGCTGTCACGCATCAGCGTCGGCAACCAACTGGTCAGCAGATAAACAATTACCAGGCCCATGAAGTACGTCAGCCACAGCAACAACGTGCCGGTGCTGTACGTGCCGGAGAAGATCACCGCGAACACATTGCGTGCCTTCACGGTTTTCTGTTCCGGCACGCTGAAGCTCGAAGCCTGGGCCACCAGCGCTGGGTCGATCGGTGCCAGGGCCTTGCGCACTTTGTCGGTACCGCGATTGCGCACCACCAGATAGCGCGCCGATTCTGGCAACCACAACAGCAAAACGACGGTGAGTATCAGCGGCAGAATCCCGCCGATCATCAACAGGCTGTGCCAGCCGAAGGCCGGGATCAGTTTGGCCGAGATGAAACCGCCCCCGGCCATGCCGAGGTTGAAGCCGCAGAACATGCTGGTCACCAGCAGGGACTTCTTGCGTTCCGGGGTGTATTCGGACAGCAGCGTGGTCGCGTTCGGCATGCCGGCGCCCAGGCCCAGGCCGGTGAGGAAACGCAGCACCAGCAGTTGATCGACATTGGTACTGTAAGCCGATGCCAGGCTGAACGCACCGAACAACAACACCGCGCCTACCAGTACGACTTTTCGCCCGAAGCGGTCAGCCAACGGCCCGGAACCCAAGGCGCCAAAGACCATGCCGATCAGTGCCGCACTCATCACCGGGCCGAGGCTGGCGCGATCGATGCCCCAGTCCTGGGACAATGCCGGCGCGATAAACCCCATGGCCGCGGTGTCGAGGCCATCGAGGAAGACAATCAGGAAACACAGGATCACCACCCGCCATTGGTAGCGCGAAATGGGTTGAGCGTTGATGAAGGACTGCACGTCGAGGCAGTTCCCTACAGCAGACTGAGGCTGGTTCATTATTTTTATTCCACGCAAAGAACGCAGTCGAACAAGTGCCAGCCGAGGCTGACGCTGTCACAAGAAAAGAAGGTCGGGATCAGGCGATCCGGTTTCGGCAGCTAAGCCGGTGGGAACAGCGACAGTGGGGAAACGTGCACATGACGATGCCTCTTCTCATTATTATTGGGTCGTCGTCCGGCAACCGGCCGAGGGCCAGCAGCGCCGGATGACGCTGCCGCGACATTAATGATCCGAGAGAAACAGCGTCAATTCGATAAACGCGACTCTGTGCGTTTATCGAACAGCTTAGGCGAACAGCTGCGCACTCAAGTCGCGGCTGGCACTCAACAAACCGGGCAGGAAACGTTGCTCCAGCTCGCTGCGGCTGACCCGGCCGGCATGGGTGCTGACGTTCAGCGCCGCCACTACCTGGCCAGAAGCGTCATACACCGGCACGGCAATCGAGCGCAGGCCTTGCTCCAGTTCCTGATCGACGATGCACCAGCCTTGTCGCCGTACTTCTTGAAGGCATTCGAGCAAGGCTTCGGGGGTATGCAGGGTGCGACTGGTCTTGGCTTGCAAGTCTGCATGGTCGAGGTATTCGCGCAGCGACGTGTCGTCCAGCGCGGCGAGCAGAATCCGGCCCATGGAGGTGCAATAGGCCGGCAAGCGCCCACCCACCGAGAGGTCGACGGAAATCAGCCGCTGGGTAGTCGCCGAGCGCGCAATGTACAAAATGTCATCACCCTCCAGCGTGGCCATGTTGCAGGCCTCGTGCAGTTGCTCGCTCATGCGGTCCAGGTACGGCTGGGCAGACACCGCCAGTGGAGTCGACGACAGATAGGCATGGCCCAGGGTCAAGACTTTGGGCAGCAGCGAATAGGTGCGCCCGTCGGTGGTGGCGTAGCCGAGCTTGATCAGCGTATGCAGGCAACGTCGCACAGCGGCGCGGGGAATTTCCGTGCGGTGGCTGATCTGTGCAATGGTCAGGTGCCGCTTGCGCTCCTGGAACGCTTGCACCACCGCCAGGCCACGGGCCAGGGAAGTCATGAAATCCGGGTCACCGGTCAGGGCCTGGATTCGCTTGGCGGGCGAGGCGACGATCGGCGGCGCCACTGAAGCGAAGGAATTGCGCATTTGATCGTTCATATCAGGTTCCCCACACGGATCAGCGACTATTACAAGCGGCCCCGGTCTGACACACAAGCCAGCGGCTGCCAGGATTGGGCGATTATCGAACCACAGGCCGATAATCGCAATCGTGCTGCGTACATTCAGCCATCCTGCTTTCACTCACCCACAATACGGTTGTTATTTTCGGTCACTGGTTTAAAGGAGAACGATGTAATAATTTGTCCGGCTTAATGGCGCCAGAAAGTCACCACTGCAACTGGCATCAGTCCACCGTAGTTACCGGCAAGTTGCGAGCAACAGAACAATCACACATGAGGAACTACTTTTAACTGCCAAGAGATAGTGTTCTTCGAATCGACCGCTATAATGCATTTCAGAGGCGACCGGTTTTTTTGTACCGATTCCGCCCGCCGGCAGCGCGATATCCATCGCCGCTGTCCGCAGCAAGCGCTTGACGCTCATTTAATATGTTCCGCCAACGCGCTCGCTGAAACAGGAGACTGATGCTGCGTCAGCTGTTTTTCTCTGGTGCCGTGGCCGCCTGCAACATTGAAGTATTGATTGTGCCGTGGGAACGATGTCGTATCAGGCATTGTCCTTTCGACGAGCATGGTCAATAGATCGATGCAGCGCGTTTCACCAGAATTAATCTCAACTCAATTAGGTAGCACTGTGACGAAAGACGAACTGCGCGCGGAACTTGAGCGCCAGGAACAACGTTACAAGGAAGTTTACGGCGGGGAAATCACCACCTACGCCGCTCAGCCCGAACCCGAACGCAAACCCTGGCGTAAACGCGCCACCGTTCAGGATCAGGCCTTCACCCAGGAATTGCAGAAGATGGAAAAGGAACTCAAAGCCGAAGAGCCATGACCGCCTCGACTTGAATCCTTTCAAGAGCCTGCGTCTGCACCCGTTAAAAACGGGTTGTATCGATGGTGCTTTTCGCGCCCGCTACAAGCGGGCAGCGGCTTCCTCATCCATTCGATGAGGCAAACGGCTCTTGCCTGACCTTCTTCTCAGATATTTCACACAAGCGTTCAAGCCTCTCGTCCCAACGAGAGAAACCCTTGTGGCAGCTGCCTTTCCAAGCGAATTCAATGACTTGTAGGCCCCTGAAAAACCCTGGGATTCAGGGGATTGCCACCCACTAATTCATTGAAGAATGTAACCGATGAGCAGCAAGTGCATCGATTATCAGTCTTTTCTGGCATAATCGCGCCCCCTTACGAACGGGTCAGAAAACCTTCATGATCGATTTATTCAGCGGACTGGATGCTTGGGTGCTTGTGAGCCTCTTGCTCGCCCTGGCCTTTGTCCTCGCCTTCGAGTTCATCAACGGCTTTCATGACACCGCAAACGCGGTGGCCACTGTTATCTACACCAAAGCCATGCCGCCTCATCTGGCGGTGTTCTTTTCCGGTGTGTTCAACTTCCTCGGCGTGCTGCTGGGCGGTGTGGGAGTGGCGTATGCCATCGTCCATCTGCTGCCGGTAGAACTGTTGATCAATGTGAACACCGGTCACGGGCTGGCCATGGTGTTCTCGTTACTCGCCGCGGCCATCACCTGGAACTTGGGCACCTGGTACTTCGGTATCCCGGCCTCCAGTTCCCATACGCTAATCGGTTCGATCCTCGGTGTCGGCCTGGCCAATGCCCTGATCAACGACATTCCGTTGGCCGACGGCGTGAACTGGCAGAAAGCGATCGACATCGGCGCGTCCCTGGTGTTCTCGCCGATGGCCGGCTTCCTCGTTGCCGCCCTGGTGCTGATCGGCCTTAAATGGTGGCGTCCGCTGTCCAAGATGCACAAGACACCGGAACAGCGCCGCAAGATCGACGACAAGAAACACCCGCCGTTCTGGAACCGTCTGGTACTGGTGATTTCGGCCATGGCGGTCAGCTTCGTGCACGGCTCGAACGATGGCCAGAAAGGTATCGGCCTGATCATGCTGGTGCTGATCGGTATCGTCCCGGCGCAGTTCGTACTCGACCTGGGCAGCACCACCTACCAGATCGAACGGACGCGCGATGCGACCCTGCACCTGAGCCAGTTCTACAAGCGCAATGCCGATACGCTGGGTGAATTCCTGGCCCTGGGCAAAAGCGTGGAAGGTGATCTGCCGGAGAAATTCCGTTGCAACCCGCAACAGACCGAACCGACCATCGCCGCCCTGCTCGACACCCTCAAGGGTGTAGCTGACTACCACTCGCTGCCGGCGGAAAGCCGCATCGAAGTGCGTCGTTACCTGCTCTGCCTGGACGACACGGCGAAGAAAGTCAGCAAGCTGCCTGGCCTCGCTGCCCGTGAAAAGGCTGACCTGGACAAACTGCGCAAGGACCTGACCACCACCACTGAATACGCTCCGTTCTGGGTGATTCTGGCGGTCGCACTGGCCCTCGGCCTGGGTACCATGGTCGGCTGGAAGCGCGTGGTACTGACCATCGGCGAGAAAATCGGCAAGCAAGGCATGACCTATGCCCAAGGCATGTCGGCGCAGATCACCACCGCGAGCATGATCGGCCTGGCCAACATCTTCAGCCTGCCCGTCTCCACTACCCACGTCCTGTCCTCAGGCGTGGCCGGCACCATGGTCGCGAACAAAAGCGGCCTGCAAGGCGGTACTGTCAGAACCATTCTGCTGGCCTGGGTCCTGACCCTGCCAGCCACCGTAGCCCTGTCGGCCGGCCTGTTCTGGCTAGCCTCCAAGGCACTGGGTAGCTGATACACCGCTACTGAAAAAGGCGCGTTCCATGAGGTTCGCGCCTTTTTTATTGCCCGCATTTCGGTATTAGATCGTTCCCACACTCTGCGTGGGAATGCAGCCCGGGACGCTCCGCGTCCCTTTCGATCGCACAAAAAAAAAGGGCGACCGAAGTCGCCCAAAATGCCTTGCGTGCTCATTGCTCCAGAAAGAACTACGGTTTTCTCCGCTTATGCGAATCCTTCCAGATAAAAAAACCAAACCCTGCAAAAAACAGAACCATGAGGCCGACTGTCAGCACTCCGGCGATCACCACGTTATCGAAAAACATGACTGGCCTCCTGCACATGCCCTGTTGCAATGGGGCTAAGTTAACCAATCGGGCAGGAGAGAAAATTGACCGGGATCAATGCCGCCCGAGACTGGGCGTAAAGGAAGGGAAATAACTGACCTGCATCAACGGATGCAGGGTGTTTCAACGCTTTTTCGGTTTGTTCTTCGGCTTTTTCTTCGCTTTACCCAACGGCATGGCCTGCTCAAATGCCTGGCGCACTTCGTTCAGGCGCTTTTCATTTAGGTCATGAACCCGTTTGGCACGTTCAGAATTGAGGTCGATCAGCTTGTCATCTTGGCTCATGGCGTTCAGTGCATCGCTTGGAAATGAATTCAGCTGCCGGCTAAAGGCGACAGGATTGCGCCAATAATGCGGTCTGGCGCGGGCGCTGACCAGTCTCCGACACTTCAGATCTCGATATCGACCCACAACCCCTGACGTGGCTGACTCTCCATCAACGGCACCACCGGCACGGTATTGTCGGCATTGAGCTCATTACCGGGGATCGCCAAATGCTCTTCAGGATCCTCATCGGCCTCGCGACGGCGCCGCTCCCGTTCCTGTTGCCGACGCTGCTCCTCGCGCAGCTGCAGGCCCGCCTCTTCCGGGTCGCGGTTTTGCAGGTCGATGGTGCTTTCATTGGAGCTTTCCTGCACCGACACCACGGGGGGAATATCCGGGCGCTGGCGGATCGGATCCTGCTGTGAAGTGATCGGCACGGCGCTCAAGGGGAGCATCGGTGGCAGCATATTTTTGGTCTCCTGTCAGCAGGCTGTCGGCTGCGGGGATGGCGACTTGAGCCATCGGTCGAAAACTTGTGACCCAACGCACAGACAGGAGCTGCCGAAGGCTGCGATCTTTTCAGGACTTGAAGATCAAAAGATTGCAACCTTCGGTAGCTCCTATTGAGTAATCCTTTGGCCCTGAAGGCTCATTCCGTTAAGATAGCCCGCTTTTTCAAGGTGGGAGTCAGGCAGCATGGCGCAGCAGTATCAACCGGGGCAACGCTGGATCAGTGACAGCGAAGCCGAGCTGGGTTTAGGCACCGTTCTGGCACAGGACGGCCGCTTGTTGACCGTGCTCTACCCGGCCACTGGCGACACTCGCCAGTATGCGCTACGGAATGCGCCCCTCACCCGCGTGCGGTTTTCGCCGGGTGACTCGATTACTCACTTCGAGGGCTGGAAACTGACCGTACAGGAAGTCGACGACATTGACGGCCTGCTGGTCTACCACGGCCTCAACGGGCAGAACGAAGTGGTCACCCTGCCGGAAACCCAACTGTCGAACTTCATTCAGTTCCGACTGGCGAGCGACCGTCTGTTCGCCGGCCAGATCGACCCGCTGGCCTGGTTCTCCCTGCGTTATCACACCCTGGAACACACCAGCCGCCAGTTGCAATCGTCGCTCTGGGGCCTGGGCGGTGTGCGCGCGCAACCGATCGCGCACCAGTTGCACATCGCCCGTGAAGTCGCCGACCGCATTGCGCCGCGGGTTCTGCTGGCCGATGAAGTGGGCCTGGGCAAGACCATCGAAGCCGGTCTGGTGATCCATCGCCAACTGCTCTCGGGCCGCGCCAACCGCGTGCTGATCCTGGTGCCGGAAAACCTCCAGCACCAGTGGCTGGTGGAGATGCGCCGCCGCTTCAACCTGCAAGTTGCACTGTTCGATGAAGAACGCTTCATCGAAAGCGATGCCACCAACCCATTCGAAGACACCCAGCTTGCCCTGGTGGCGCTCGAATGGCTGGTGGAAGACGAGAAAGCCCAGGACGCGCTGTTCGCCGCTGGCTGGGATTTGATGGTGGTCGACGAAGCGCACCACCTGGTGTGGCACGAAGACCAGGTCAGCCCTGAGTACTCCCTGGTGGAGCAGCTTGCTGAAACGATCCCGGGCGTATTGCTGCTGACCGCAACCCCGGAACAACTGGGCCAGGACAGCCACTTCGCCCGTCTGCGCCTGCTCGACCCGAATCGTTTCCATGACCTGCATGCCTTCCGCGCCGAGAGCGAAAACTATCGCCCGGTGGCCGAAGCCGTTCAGGAGTTGCTGGACAAAGGACGCCTGTCGCCTGAAGCGCACAAGACCATTCACGGCTTCCTCGGCAACGAAGGCGAAGCCCTGCTGAGCGCAGTCAACGATGGCGATACCGAAGCCAGCGCCCGTCTGGTCCGTGAACTGCTGGACCGCCATGGCACTGGCCGCGTGCTGTTCCGTAATACCCGCGCCGCCGTGCAGGGTTTCCCGGAGCGTAAGCTGCACCCGTACCCGCTGCCGTGCCCGGCCGAGTACCTCGAACTGCCGTTGGGCGATCACATCGAGCTGTACCCGGAAGTCAGCTTCCAGTCCCAGCCGGACGCCAACGAAGAAGAACGCTGGTGGAAATTCGATCCGCGCGTCGAGTGGCTGATCGACACCCTGAAAATGCTCAAGCGCACCAAAGTGCTGGTGATCTGTGCCCACGCCGAAACCGCCATGGACCTGGAAGACGCCCTGCGCGTGCGTTCCGGCATTCCGGCCACGGTGTTCCACGAAGGCATGAACATCCTTGAGCGTGACCGCGCCGCCGCCTACTTCGCCGACGAAGAATTCGGCGCCCAGGTGCTGATCTGCTCGGAAATCGGCAGTGAAGGCCGTAACTTCCAGTTCTCGCACCATCTGGTGCTGTTCGACCTGCCGTCGCACCCGGACCTGCTGGAGCAACGCATCGGTCGTCTCGACCGGATCGGCCAGAAGCACGTCATCGAACTGCACGTGCCGTACCTGGAAACCAGCCCGCAAGAGCGGCTGTTCCAGTGGTACCACGAAGCGCTGAACGCATTCCTCAACACCTGCCCGACCGGCAACGCCTTGCAGCATCAGTTCGGCCCGCGCCTGCTGCCGCTGCTGGAAGAGACCGACGATGGCGAGTGGAAAGCACTGATCGACGAGGCCCGCGCCGAGCGTGAGCGTCTGGAAGACGAACTGCACACCGGTCGCGACCGCTTGCTGGAACTCAACTCCGGCGGCGCGGGTGAAGGCGATGCGCTGGTCGAAGCGATTCTCGAACAGGACGATCAGTTCGCCCTGCCGATCTACATGGAAACCCTGTTCGACGCCTTCGGCATCGACAGCGAAGACCATTCGGAAAACGCGCTGATCCTCAAGCCCAGCGAAAAAATGCTCGACGCCAGCTTCCCGCTGGGCGACGACGAAGGCGTGACCATCACCTACGACCGCAACCAGGCGCTGTCTCGTGAAGACATGCAGTTCATCACCTGGGAACACCCGATGGTTCAGGGTGGCATGGACCTGGTGTTGTCCGGCTCGATGGGCAACACCGCCGTGGCGCTGATCAAGAACAAGGCGCTGAAACCGGGCACCGTGTTGCTGGAACTGCTCTACGTCAGCGAAGTGGTTGCCCCGCGTTCGCTGCAACTGGGCCGTTACCTGCCGCCGGCCGCCCTGCGCTGCCTGCTCGACGCCAATGGCAATGACCTGTCGGCCCGGGTGTCGTTCGAAACCCTGAACGATCAACTGGAAAGCGTGCCCCGCGCCAGCGCCAACAAGTTCATCCAGGCCCAGCGCGACCAGCTGACGCCACGGATCAACGCCGGCGAAGAGAAGATCACCCCGCGTCACGCCGAGCGCGTGGCCGAGGCACAACGTCGCCTGGCGGCCGATACCGACGAAGAACTGGCGCGCCTGACCGCCTTGCAAGCGGTCAACCCGACCGTGCGCGACAGCGAACTGGTTGCCCTGCGCAAGCAGCGCGAGCAAGGCCTGGCCATGCTCGACAAAGCGGCATTGCGACTGGAAGCGATTCGGGTGTTGGTAGCGGGCTAAACCGCCCTGCTCCATCGCCAAAAATGAAAAGGCCCGCAGCGATGCGGGCCTTTTTGTTTGCCTTGTCCCGCCCGCCGATCATTCCCACGCAGAGCGTGGGAACGATCAATCCTCAGGCCGTGACCGCAGCACCCTTTGGCTCAACCACTGCCACCAGCCCTTCCTTCATCCGCTTCGCATCCCGCACAAAACACCGCGATGCCAAAAACAGAAACACCATGGTGAAAAACAGCGCCACCGGGATCAGGTACATCGCGTCATGCAGGCCGACAGCCTTGAATGCCTCGGTCATCTGCTCGGCACCCGCCGAGAGCATCGCGGTATGGGCGAAGTGATCGGACAGACCGCCCACCACCACCGGCCCCAAACCACCGCCCAACAGATACAACCCGGCAAAGAACAACGCCATCGCCGTCGCCCGCAGGCGTGGTTCGACCACGTCCTGAATCGCCGTGTACACGCAGGTGTAGAAGTTGTAGGCGAATAACCACCCCAGGCTGAACACCGCGACAAATACCCCGATCTCGATCCGCCCGGCATGCAGCGCCCAAGCCGTGCACAACGTCGAAATGATCAGGCTGAACGCGGCGAACAGCAGTCGCCCGTTGGCCACCCGCTGGTGAATCTTGTCGGCAATCCATCCGCCTAATGTCAGGCCGAACAACCCGGTCACTCCGACGATCACTCCGGTCGCCACCGCCGCGTCCTGTAACGGCATCAGAAAATAACGCTGCAGCATCGGCACCAGAAACGAGTTGCAGGCATAGGTGGCGAAGTTGAAACAAAGCCCCGCCATCACCAGCCACAGAAAAGTCGGCACCGCCAGCACTCGACGGATCGGCCGATCCACACGCTCCTGTGAAACCTGCACGCTTTCCGCCGCGCCACGTTTCGGCTCTTTGATGAAGAACATGAAGACCGCCAGGATCAACCCCGGCACCGCCGCGATAAAGAACGGCGCACGCCAGCTGTCGAACGCCTTCACCATCGCACCAATGGTGAAGAACGCCAGCAGCAGGCCCAGCGGCAAGCCGAGCATGAAAATGCCCATGGCCCGCGCCCGACGATGCGCCGGGAACAAGTCGCCGATCAGCGAGTTGGCAGCCGGCGCGTAACTGGCTTCACCGATGCCGATGCCCATCCGCACGATCAGGAAACTCCAGAAACTGCCCACCAACCCGTTGACCGCGGTCAGCCCGCTCCATGCCGCCAGGCCCCAGCCCATCAGTTTGCTGCGCGAGCCAGTATCGGCCAATCGCCCCAGAGGCAGGCCGGCAATGGCGTAAACGATGGTGAATGCAGTCCCGATGATCCCCAGCTGAAAGTCGCTGAGGTGCCACTCCATGCGGATCGGCTCGATGATGATCGCCGGAATGGTGCGATCGAAGAAGTTGAACAGGTTGGCCAGGAACAACAGGAACAGAATGCGCCAGGCATTCGCCGCTTGGGTCGAGTTCTGCATGGGTCCGTCTCTTTTTATTGTTGTTGGGGCCGTCACTGTCCCCGGAACCTCCAATCTAGTCAGGCCCGTCAGGGCTGTCTGTCATTATTCGCAAGGCTGATATCAGCCCATGGCGCCACACATAACCTGTGGGATCAGTGCTGTCAGGAAGCCAGGTTTTTCACCATCAGTCGCAGGCTGGAAAAATACCTCTGCGCCCCCCTTCCCAACGGCATGGCGAAGCCTAGAATAGCGGCCTTGTCTGCCCACCCCGTTCCCATTCCTCCTTTGATCATTGCCCATGTCCGAAGCCAGTCCGTGTCTGAATTGCGGTGCCTGCTGTTCTCATTTCCGCGTGTCTTTTTTCTGGGGTGAATGCACCTCGGCCGGGGGCACGGTGCCTGACGAACTGGTCACGTCCATCAGCCCCAGCCGGGTGGCCATGCTGGGCACAGACTGCAAACCTGTTCGCTGTGTCGGTCTGGTGGGTGAAGTGGGCAGCACCGTGCAGTGCTCGATTTACGATCAGCGCTCCAGCACTTGTCGGGAGTTCGACGCCTCTTGGGCCAATGGCGAGGCGAACGTGGATTGCGATGCGGCACGGGCCGCGTTCGGGCTGCCCGCCCTGCAACCTGAATTCGAAACGCCTTTTGAGCAGATCGCCTAAGGCTTGGCAGCGACCGCAATCAAGCCATTCGAAAAATATTTGACATCATTGCGCTATCATCCCTTGCGCTCCGTGTAAGCCCTCTATACTGCCAGCATTCGCCAGCGCGCATGACGCAGGCCAAGATGACTCACAGACGGGACATGCTATGGAGTGGCTTGGTTTGCATTTCATGAGCGGGCTGCCGGAAAGCGGGCAGGTCATACTCAATTGCACCCATAACCCGTTTCTGGTGTTGCTGGCCTATCTGGTCGCCTGCACGGCCGGTTTCGCCACGCTGGACATGACCGAGCGGGTGGGTCATGTGGAAAAGTCCGCCTCTCAACGACTCTGGCGCTGGGTCGGCGCCGGGTGTCTGGCGGGCGGTATCTGGTCCATGCACTTCATCAGCATGCTGGCGTTCCAGGTGCCGATCGAAATCCATTACCACCTGCCCACTACCCTGATCTCGCTGTTGTTCGCCCTGACCGCCTCGTGGCTGGCCATGTACACCCTGAGCCATCCCCAACTGAATTTCTGGCAATACCTGCGGGCAGCGGTGTGGATCGGCCTGGGCATCGCGACCATGCACTACGTGGGCATGGCCGCACTGCGATCGAATGCGCTGGTCTATTATCAACCCGCCCTGTTCGTGCTCTCCGTGGTGATCGCCATCGGTGCCAGCCTGGCTGCCCTGTTGATTTCCAGTCACTTGCGCGATGACACCGGTGCGTATCATCTACTGCTCAAATACACCGCCAGCCTGGTGCTCGGGGCCGGCATTGTCAGCATGCACTTCACCGGCATGGCATCGCTCAACCTGGTGCTGCCCGACGACAGCCTTCAACCGCTGCCCGGTGACAACAATCACCTGCAACTGGGGCTGACAGTGGCAGTGATGGCGCTGTTGATCATCGGCAGCAGCATCAGTGCCGCACTGGCGGACAAGAAGCTGCAACATAAGGAGTCCGACCTGCAGCGGGTCAACGCCCTGCTCGGTCAACTGGATCAGGCACGCATGTCGCTGCAACAGGTGGCGCATTACGACCCCTTGACCAACCTGCTCAACCGCCGGGGCTTCAACCAGCTCTTCGCCGAAAAACTCATCGAAAAAACCAACGAAGGCGGCATGCTCGCGGTGATATTCCTCGACATCGACCACTTCAAGCGAATCAACGACAGCCTTGGCCATGACGCTGGCGACGAACTGCTCAAAGTCCTCGCCAGCCACATCAAGGCCTCAGTGCGCAGCCACGAAGACGTGGTGGCGCGTTTCGGAGGCGACGAATTCTGCCTCCTCATCAACCTGTACGACCGTGAAGAAGCGCGGCATATGGCCCAGCGCATCATGCTGAAAATGAAGGACCCCATCGAGTTGTCCGGACGGCGCATGGTCATGACCACCAGCATCGGCATCAGCCTGTTTCCGGAAGACGGCAAGACCTGCGAAGAACTGCTGAAGAACGCCGACCTGGCGCTGTATCAGTCCAAGGGCAGCGGTCGTAACGGGTTGCACTTTTTCAGTTCCAACCTGAAAGCCCGCGCCACCCTGGAGTTGCAACTCGAAGAAGAACTGCGTCACGCCCTGCGCGAAGACTCCGGGTTGATGCTGCATTACCAGCCAATCTATGACCTGAGAATCGGCCGAGTCACCAAACTGGAAGCGCTGGTCCGCTGGCAACACCCGGTTCACGGATTGCTGACGCCGGACCGGTTCATCGCCATCGCCGAGGCCAACGGCCTGATCGCCGAACTGGACAACTGGGTATTGCGCAAGGCCTGCGCAGACCTGGGCGAACTGTCCCGCCACGATTGCGAAGACCTCAAGATCGCAGTGAATTGCTCGCCCCTGAACCTGGCGCGAGAAGAACTGGCCGATGAAATCGAACACGCCCTGCGCATCTACGGGGTGACGCCCCAGCGACTGGAGCTGGAGGTGACCGAGAATGCGCTGATGGGAAATATTTCCAACACCCTGGTGTTGCTGCGGCAGATTCGCGCCCTTGGCGTTTCGTTGTCGATCGACGACTTCGGCACCGGCTATTCATCCCTGGCCTACCTCAGGCGCCTGCCATTAAACACGCTGAAGATCGACCGCTCGTTCATTCAGGACATCCCCAAGGCCACCCAGGACATGGAAATCGTCCAGGCCATTATCGTCATGGCCCACACCCTGCATTTGCAGGTCGTCACCGAAGGCGTCGAGACCCTCGAGCAATACGACTTTCTCCAACGCCACGGCTGCGATTTCGTCCAGGGCTACCTGCTTAGCCATCCGGTGCCGCTGGCTGAGTTGCGGCCGGTACTGGCCGAAATCAACCAGCACACGCGTGCCGTCAATCCGTTGAGTCTGGCTCACGATACAACTGCACCAACGTCGAGGGATCCTTTTCCAGGAACCCCTGCCCCCCATGGAGGCGCATCAGTTGTGCGGCCAATCCGCTGATCGGCGTGGCCGAACCCTGTTCGCGGGAAAACTTCACGGCGGTGTCGAGATCCTTGAGCAGCGTGCGTACGTGCCATTTCACGGGCTCGAAACGGCTTTCGGCCATTTGCGGCGCGAGAATCTGCAACGGTTTTGAATCGGCGAAACCACCGGCCAGCGCCTCGGCAATCAGGCTGGCATCGACCCCGGAGCGCTCGGCCAGGGCCACCACTTCAGCAATGACCAAGGCATTGCAGGCGACGATCATCTGATTGCAGGCCTTGGTCACCTGCCCCGCGCCGACCGCGCCCATGTGGGTCACGCGCTGGCCAAGGGTCAGCAACACCGGCCGCACGCGCGCCAGGTCTGCCGCCTCGCCACCAACCATGATCGCCAGGCTGCCGGCCTCGGCGCCGACCACCCCGCCGGACACTGGCGCATCGAGCCAACCCATCCCGGTTTTATTGGCCAGTGCTGTGGCCATTTCCCGCGTTGCGGTGGGCTCCAGGCTGGAAAAATCCACCAGCAACTGGCCGCTTTTCGCCCCCTCGGCAACGCCAGCCGCGCCAAACACCACCTCACGAACCACCGCGGTATCGGCCAGGCACAACATCACCACGTCGGCGTGCTGACACAGCTCGGCCGGTGTCGCCACGTGCCGCGCACCAGCCTCGACCAGCGCTGCACACTTGGCCGGGTTGCGGTTCCACACCGTCAGCGGGTAACCGGCCGCCAACAGGCGTCGGCACATCGGCAAACCCATGAGGCCGATTCCGGCGAACCCCAGCGCAGGCAACGTTGCCATCATTTAGCCTCCCCTTGATTAAAGATCATCGAATATTGGCCGATTCATCATGGTTAAGGAAAGGATTCCCCCGAGCGATGTTCAGGCCAAGGCCCTGACGCTTGGGCCACATTCGCGCTAAAAAAAGACGCGAGATCCCATTCCGTGATGACTCGATGACACTTGTCGACGAGCCGACCAGTCCAGGTATATGGCGCACAATGACTTCTAAAAACAATCCGGCCACCGCGGTATCCGACCTGACCCTGAGCCCCGCGGCGAACAGCCCCTCATCGTCGAAGCCATTGCCCCCGTCGCGTCCGCTGTCGACTCAGCAATACCTGTACTTCACCGAAACCAATACCGACCGCATCCTCGACAACCTCGACGGCCTGCGCGACCTGGTGTTCCCGCGCCCGCCCCATCTGGAAGGCGACAACGAACAGCACAACGACCAGGAATTCCCCTCGGTGTGCCTGATCGGCCTGGGCCGCTGCGGTTCGAACATCGCGCTGGACGTGGCGGAGCTGGTGTACAACGCCCGCAAGTTCTACCTCAACGAATTCAACAACGAAGACCGTCCGTCGCCGGATAAACGCTACGCCGAAAAGGGCTACAGCCCGGCGCAGTGGATTCGCAACAACCTGCGCCTGGGGCCGAACAAGGCCACCAAACCGGTATTCCTGGTGGAACCGCTGGTGATGCTCGGCGACCTGGACAAGGACATCGCCGGTCGCATCCGTTTCTCGCGCAAGGGCGAAAAAAGCGGCTTTTTGCGCGACTACAGCAAAATGAAAATCATGGACTTGTCGGAAGTCCACGCCGGTGGCGCCGGTAACGCGCCGATCCTCGGCCAGTACCTGGCCAAGATCATCCTGAACAAGGACACCCAGCGCTTCTCCAGCCCCGACTGGAAGATGATTCACTCGTACCTGATCGACAGCTGCGGGATCAAGGCCAACCAGTCGCGCCTGTACTTCTCGATCTTCAGTGCCGGTGGCGGTACCGGTTCGGGCATGGCCTCGGAATTCGGCCTGGCCCAGCAGCACTCGTACATGAACAAGACGTTCGATACCAAGCCGATGGACGAACACGACGGCAAGAGCGGCCATTCCTTCGTCTTCGAGCCGATCTTCACCAGCGGCATCTGCGTACTGCCGAACATTTCCGATCACCGCAGTGAAATGTCCGAAGCGCTGCACATCAACGCCGGTCGCCTGCTGTGCAAATACCTGTCGGAAGAGTGGGACTTCTCCTACAACTTCGCCAACGAAGACAGCAGCGAAGCCAGCGTCATGGGCCGTATCCGTCCATGGAACGCGATGATGCTGATCTCCAACGACATCATGCGTTATGCCGAAGAAAGCGATGACGGCAACATCCAGAACATCGACGTCAACGCGATGGAAAAGCACGCCAACCAGTACATCTCACAGCAGATCTTCAACATTCTGACGGCGCAGGCGGTCACCACCGACTACGACCAGAACTATTTCCGTCGCGCAGGCATCGACATCGGCGAAACCATTCGCCTGGACGCCAACGATCTGTTCATGAGCCTGGCCGGCCCGGTGGCAATTGCCTACGCCGAGTCCGTGGTGCCGGAAACCCCGCCACCGAGCAGTGACAAATTCAAGGTGTTCGACAAAGAGCCGCAGCGCTTGAACATCGACGATCTGTTCTTCCGTTCCATCGACCTGCCGCACTTCAACAAAGTCACTCAGGCGATTGAAGGCATCAGCCTGTTGCCAATCGAGTCCAAGCGCTACCGCGCCTCGCTCGAGCAGTACAAGAATTCGGGCTATGACGCGGCCGCCTTGCACGACCTGCACTTCTTCAAGAACTGCTCGTCGGTGGTGTCGATCGTGTCCCTGCCTAAAGACTACAAACTGTCCTACATGGACCTGAACCGGTTGAAGACTCACCTCAACAGCCTGTTCCCCAACACCACGCTCAAGCGTTATGCACTGGTGATCGGCGCCTCGGCCAACCTGTCGCTGACCACCCTGATCGCCAAGAGCCCGTGCCTGTCGGACGACTTCCTGACGCTGATCGTGGCGTTCATCAAGCGTTGCTTCGCAAAAAATCCGTATCGCTTCGACGAAACGCTGGATAACTCGATCCTGGACTTCATCATCCATGAAGACTTCGACGAAGACCGGATCGACGACCTGCTCAACGAATTCGAAAACCCGGCGAAGATCCTCGACACCAACTGGTACGCGATCAAACCGATGTACGAGAAGAAGTACCGCGAGCTGATCAACGACAAGGACAAGTTCGTCTCGATCAATGACATTCGTTTGTCGCGCGATTGCGTGAAGAAGGCGATCAAGTACCTGCGCGAGATCTACCGTCACCGGATTGGCAAGACCAAGGTTATTTCGCTGAATAACCATACGGGCAAGACGGCTTATTGAGGTCGAGCCTTTAACGATCGCAGCCTTGTGATGATCGTTTCCACGCTCCGCGTGGGAACGCCTCAATGGACGCTCCGCGTCCGCTTTTGGACGCAGAGCGTCCCGGGCTGCATTCCCACGCAGAGCGTGGGAACGATCACAACACCCAGAAACAATTAAGCAGCCCATCGGCTGCTCAATAAACTGTTCCCGTTACGTTTACGTCACCGTTATACCGGCCTTTCTGTGGCCTTTCTCCACGGCAACGTGCCATCACGCTACTCGGCTACACACTTTTGCCCGACAAAACCAAGCACCAAATCGGTGCAAGCATTCAAGCCTTCGCCCTTTCCTGGATCATAATCCACGGCGAAACAACCACGGCCCACAGCTCCGGATCACGCTCGAAAAGATCCAGCGCCCGCGTTTCAGACAGCTTGGCAACCTTGTCGGCGGCCAGCCAGGCAGCGACTTTCTCGCCTTCATCGGTCGCCACCGCCTCCGCCGCAGCAATCAAATCCAGGCCTGGGTCGACCCACAATAGGGCACCCTTGGCGAAGAACGGCTCCAACTCTTTCCAGGTAATAGATGCGGTTTCACCAAGCAGCTTGGCATAGAGGGTGCTAGGTTCTTGAGTCATGGGTTCCTGTCCGCAAAAGAAATCGATGTGAATGATAACGTCGGTGTTGCGCCAGAAAAACCCGGATGCAATTGCGTTACCGATTGAAAAACCCGGGAAAGCCAGGGAATGCTGCTGCTTCAAGTATTAGCCAGCTAACATCCTGCCGCGATTCTGTCTTTTTCTTTCAACAAAGCGACACCCTCAGGTTTTGCCCCCTGGCGCCAGCTTCCCAGGCTAACAATCGGCGCTCTACACTGTACCGGTACAGTTGCCGGGGGCATTTTCCGGAGGATATCGACGATATCTGACCCGGTTCTGCTGCTACGGCGCCAGGACTATAAAAACTACAACAGTAAGAGTGGAGCACTATGACTAAGGCTACTAAGCAGATTTCAAAACTGTTTGCCGCTATGGTTCTGGCCGGGGTTGCCAGCCATTCGTTCGCCGCCGACACCATCAAGATCGGCATCGCCGGCCCTAAAACCGGCCCGGTCACTCAATACGGCGACATGCAGTTCATCGGCGCCAAGATGGCCATCGAGCAGATCAACGCGAAGGGCGGCGTCGACGGCAAGATGCTCGAAGCCAAGGAATACGACGACGCGTGCGACCCTAAACAAGCCGTGGCCGTCGCCAACAAAGTGGTCAACGATGGTGTGAAATTCGTGGTCGGCCACCTGTGCTCCAGCTCCACCCAGCCAGCTTCGGACATCTACGAAGACGAAGGCGTGATCATGATCACCCCGGCCGCCACCAACCCGGACATCACTACCCGTGGTTACAAGCTGGTGTTCCGCACCATCGGCCTGGACAGCGCCCAGGGCCCTGCCGCCGGTAACTACATTGCCGATCACGTAAAACCGAAAATCGTTGCCGTGCTGCACGACAAACAGCAATACGGTGAAGGCATCGCCACCGCCGTGAAACAGACCCTTGAGAAGAAAGGCGTCAAGGTTGCCGTGTTCGAAGGCCTCAACGCCGGTGACAAGGACTTCTCCTCGATCATCCAGAAGCTCAAGCAAGCCAACGTCGACTTCGTCTACTACGGCGGCTACCACCCGGAGCTGGGCCTGATCCTGCGTCAGTCCCAGGAAAAAGGCCTGAAAGCCAAGTTCATGGGGCCTGAAGGCGTCGGCAACGACTCCATCTCGCAAATTGCCCAGAATGCTTCCGAAGGCCTGTTGGTCACCCTGCCGAAATCCTTCGACCAGGACCCAGCTAACAAAGCCCTGGTACAAGCCTTTGCCGACAAGAAGCAGGACCCAAGCGGTCCGTTCGTGTTCCCGGCCTACTCGGCTGTCGAAGTGATTGCCGAAGGTATCAAGGCTGCCAAGAGCGAAGACACCGCCAAGGTGGCTGAAGCCATTCACAAAGGCACCTTCAAGACCCCGACCGGTGATCTGTCGTTCGACAGCAAGGGCGACCTGAAAGACTTCAAATTCGTGGTCTATGAGTGGCACTTCGGCAAACCAAAAACCGAAGTTTCCCCTCAGTAAGCTAGCGCCATGATTAATAAAGCCCACTGCGCAAGCAGTGGGCTTTGTTTTACGAGATTAATGAGTCAGAGTCCCGCGATCCGGGAGTTGGCTTACCTGAAAATCTTAAAACCGTCACCAGCGGTTCGCTGGCAAACGCTCGTGCGAAGGTGGCCACAGACCACACAGCCCGGGCCGGAACATGACTCCACCAGTGAAATGCGTATCAGGTTTTTAGGAGCGCTGTAATGCCTGAGATCTATCACTTCTTCCAACAGCTGGTTAATGGGATGACCATTGGCAGCACCTATGCCCTTATAGCCATTGGCTACACAATGGTTTACGGCATTATTGGAATGATTAACTTCGCCCATGGCGAGGTCTACATGATCGGTTCCTACGTGGCCTTCATCGTCCTTGCCGGACTGGCCATGCTGGGTATCCATTCTCTGCCGTTGTTGATGACCGCCGCTTTCCTGGCGACCATCGTAGTGACCAGTGCCTACGGCTACAGTATCGAACGGATCGCCTACCGCCCTCTGCGGGGCAGTAACCGTCTGATCCCGCTGATCTCCGCCATCGGCATGTCGATCTTCCTGCAGAACTCCGTACTGCTCTCGCAGGACTCCAAGGACAAATCGATCCCCAACCTGATTCCGGGCAGCTTCAGCTTCGGTCCAGGCGGCGCACAGGAAGTGCTGATCTCCTACATGCAGATCCTGGTGTTCGTGGTGACCCTGGTGGTGATGCTCTGTCTCACCCAGTTCATCTCGCGTTCACGTCTGGGACGCGCCTGTCGGGCCTGTGCCGAAGACATCAAGATGGCCAACCTGCTGGGCATCAACACCAACAACATCATCGCCCTGACCTTCGTCATCGGTGCCGCCCTGGCGGCCGTGGCGGCAGTACTGCTGAGCATGCAGTACGGCGTGATCAACCCTAACGCCGGATTCCTGGTAGGTCTCAAAGCCTTTACCGCGGCGGTGCTGGGTGGCATCGGCAGCATTCCGGGCGCCATGCTCGGTGGTCTGGTGCTGGGGGTAGCCGAAGCATTCGGCGCCGATATATTCGGTGACCAGTACAAGGACGTGGTGGCTTTCGGCCTTCTGGTCCTGGTGCTGTTATTCCGGCCAACCGGCCTGCTGGGTCGTCCGGAGGTTGAGAAAGTATGACTAGGAATCTTAAACAGGCGCTGTTCAGCGCCCTGCTGGTATGGGCCGTGGCCTATCCGGTACTCGGCCTGAAACTGTCCATCGCCGGGATCAACCTCGAAGTGGAAGGCGCCAGCACCTCCACGCTGATCATCATCGCCACCTGCTCGGTGCTGATGTTCCTGCGTGTGCTGTTCGACCGCGAATACTCGGCGGCCATGAGCTCCGTGCCCAAGGGCAAACTGATCCCGGCCAGCGCGAGCCACTTCCTGACCCTGCCGACCACCCAGCGCTGGATCATCATGGCGTTGATCGTCGCGGCACTGGTGTGGCCGTTCTTCGGTTCACGCGGTGCGGTGGACATCGCCACGCTGATCCTGATCTACGTGCTGCTCGGCCTGGGCCTGAACATCGTGGTCGGTCTGGCCGGCCTGCTCGACCTCGGTTACGTCGGCTTCTACGCCGTGGGCGCCTACAGCTATGCGCTGTTGTCGCACTACTACGGCCTGAGCTTCTGGATCTGCCTGCCGATTGCCGGGCTGATGGCGGCCACTTTCGGCTTCCTGCTCGGTTTCCCGGTGCTGCGCCTGCGCGGTGACTATCTGGCGATCGTGACCCTGGGCTTCGGTGAGATCATCCGTCTGTTCCTGCGTAACCTGACGGGCCTCACCGGCGGACCGAACGGCATCAGCAACATTCCCAAACCGTCGCTGTTCGGCCTGACCTTCGAAAGAACGGCCGCCGAAGGCATGCAGACCTTCCACGAGTTCTTCGGCCTGACGTACAACCCGGTCAGCAAGGTGGTTTTCCTCTACCTGGTGGCGCTGTTGCTGGCACTGTTCGCGCTGTTCGTGATCAACCGCCTGCTGCGCATGCCGATCGGCCGTGCCTGGGAAGCCTTGCGCGAAGACGAAATCGCCTGCCGTGCCCTGGGCCTGAACCCGACCGTGATCAAGCTGTCGGCCTTCACTCTGGGTGCCTGCTTCGCTGGTTTCGCCGGTAGCTTCTTCGCCGCGCGCCAAGGGCTGGTCACGCCGGAGTCGTTCACCTTCATCGAGTCGGCCACCATCCTCGCCATCGTGGTGTTGGGCGGCATGGGCTCGCAGTTGGGCGTGGTTCTCGCGGCTGTCGTGATGATCCTGTTGCCCGAACTGATGCGTGACTTCAGCGAATACCGCATGTTGATGTTCGGCGCCTTGATGGTGCTGATGATGATCTGGCGTCCTCAAGGTCTGCTGCCCATGCAACGTCCTCACATGGAGCTGCGTAAATGAGCAGAGAGATCCTGAAAGTAGATGGCCTGAGCATGCGCTTCGGCGGCCTGTTGGCGGTCAACGGCGTAGCCTTGAGCGTCAAAGAGAAACAAGTGGTCTCGATGATCGGCCCCAACGGCGCCGGCAAGACCACTGTATTCAACTGCCTGACCGGGTTCTACAAACCCACCGCCGGCACTATCCAGCTCAACGGTGAAGCGATCGAAGGCCTGCCCGGCCACAAGATCGCTGGCAAAGGCGTGGTGCGGACGTTCCAGAACGTGCGGCTGTTCAAGGACATGACCGCCGTGGAAAACCTGCTGATTGCTCAGCACCGGCACCTGAACACCAACTTCCTGGCAGGCCTGTTCAAGACCCCGGCGTTTCGCCGCAGCGAACGCGAGGCGATGGAATACGCCGAGTTCTGGCTGGAAAAGGTCAACCTCAAGGAGTTCGCCAACCGCCCGGCCGGCACCCTGGCTTATGGTCAGCAGCGCCGCCTGGAAATCGCCCGCTGCATGATGACCCGTCCAAGCATCCTCATGCTCGACGAACCGGCCGCCGGCCTCAACCCGCGGGAAACCGACGACCTCAAGGCGCTGATCGGCACCCTGCGTGAAGAGCATAATGTGACGGTGCTATTGATCGAACACGACATGAAACTGGTCATGAGCATTTCCGACCATATCTTCGTGATCAACCAGGGCACACCGTTGGCCAACGGCACGCCGGAGCAGATCCGCGACAATCCTGAAGTGATCAAAGCCTACCTGGGGGAAGCGTAAATGCTGCAGTTCGAAAACGTTTCCACCTTCTACGGCAAGATCCAGGCGCTGCACAGCGTCAACGTCGAAGTCCGCCAGGGCGAGATCGTGACCCTGATCGGCGCCAACGGTGCCGGCAAGTCGACCCTGCTGATGACCCTCTGCGGTTCGCCGCAAGCCCACAGCGGCAGCATCCGCTACATGGGCGAAGAGCTCGTCGGCCAGGACTCGTCGCAGATCATGCGTAAAAGCATCGCCGTGGTTCCGGAAGGCCGTCGGGTGTTTGCCCGCCTGACCGTGGAAGAAAACCTCGCCATGGGCGGGTTCTTCACCGACAAGGGCGATTATCAGGAACAGATGGACAAGGTTCTGGGACTTTTCCCACGCCTGAAAGAACGCTTTGCCCAACGCGGCGGCACCATGTCCGGCGGCGAACAGCAAATGCTCGCCATCGGCCGCGCGCTGATGAGCAAGCCCAAGCTGCTGCTGCTCGACGAGCCATCGCTGGGCCTGGCACCGATCATCATCCAGCAGATCTTCGACATCATCGAACAACTGCGTAAGGACGGTGTGACGGTGTTCCTGGTGGAGCAGAACGCCAACCAGGCCCTGAAAATCGCCGACCGTGCCTACGTGCTGGAAAACGGCCGGGTGGTGATGAGCGGGACCGGTGAAGCGCTGTTGACCGACCCGAAAGTACGCGAAGCGTACCTCGGCGGTTAAGCCTTTGCGGTAAACAAAAAACGGCCTTCGGGCCGTTTTTTTGTGCCTGGCACAAACCTCACCGAAGGCCGCTCCTATGGGGCTGTGTAGCTTTAGCACAACCTGAATGATAAAGAAGAAGCCCTGTCGGAGGAGCCCCGCCTCATAAACGTCATTGATCTATAGAGTCATCTTGCATATATTTGTATCTACAGACAAACAAGAAGTGATCAACATGACAGCAACCTCCCAGGCACAAGGATTCACCAAAGACCAGTGCGTGACTGGTTTGCGAGCAGCTGTAGGCATACTCGAAAAGTGGCAGGCATCGGGCGATCAGGCCTGTCGTATACTGCGCATTTCCCGCAGTACGTACTCACGGGCAAAGCAGCGCGATCCCGATTGGTCCGTAAACCTGGATTCAGACCAGATGCAGCGCATCAGTTTTATTCTCAACATCCATGCCGTTCTGCGTCTTGTCTTTGATAACCCTGAGAACGTCTATGGTTTTCCGACGATGGCGAACGAAAACGAGTTCTTCAACGGGCGTACCCCGCTCGAAATCATGTCCCAGGGGGATATGATTTCCTTGTACGAGACGTTTCGGCGGATCGACGTGCTGCGAGGCGCACAATGGTAATGGTGAGCCAGTTGCCAGTATTGGCCGGTGAGCAGTTGCAGGCCTACCGGTTGATCAATTCAAAGTTTCCGCCCATTGCGTTGTTTGACGACGTGGCGGACGCGAACGAATTTGATGTTCTGTATCAGATACAGGCCCTCACAAATCCGAGGCTGCAAAATGAGGTAGGTCGGCTTGAGCTGATACCGCGTGCGGAAATTCCCTTTGGCATCCCTGGATGCTCTTATGCGACAGCCCCTTTCACCCACGTCAACCCAACTGGCTCGCGTTTCAGCGATGGCAGTTTCGGCGTGTTGTACTTGGCTGCCTCGATGGAAACTGCTCTGGCTGAGGTACAGCATCACCAAAATCAGTATTGGTCGAATGTCCAGAGTCTCAATTACGAGAGGTTTGTTTTCCGGGGGTTATCCTGCACTTTCGTTGACGAAGCAATGAGGGATGCCGTATCCATTCCGATGCACGATCCTATCTACGATCCCGTCGACTACACGCACTCACATCGCTTGGGTAAGGCAGTCAAGGATGCAGGGGGCCTTGGCCTGCGATACAACTCCGTGCGTATGCATGGCAACTACTGCTGGGCGCTGATGACTCCCAGACCAGTCTCATCAGTCATTCAAACAGCCCACTACGAGATGATCTGGAACGGTCAGATCACTAGCGTTAATAAAATCAGCATTGCATGACTGTCTTATCGGCGCGATAGCACGAATCCGTTGTCAGTCAGCATCAATGCTAAATGTCATGACGCTATCGCGCGCCCTCCCACAGGGGATTGATGGTGTTTTGAGGATTTTTGAAAAAAATCTGCAGTCAGCTGTAACACCCCGCCCTGTCGTTTCTCTAGAGCGGTAAGCAAGCACAAACGCTTGCCATACCAAGCTCAATTTCGGAGAAACATCATGACTGCTACCACCCGCACCCTGTCCGCCACCGCCCTGGTTCTGGCACTTGGTTCTGCCCTGAGCATCGCCGCTGTCTCCACGGCCCATGCCGCTGACGCCAACATGGAAAAATGCTTCGGCGTGGCCATGAAAGGTCATAACGATTGCGCCGCTGGTGCTGGTACCACTTGCGCTGGCACCGCCAAAACCGACTACCAGGCCAACGCCTGGAAGCTCGTCCCCAAGGGCACCTGCGCCACCACAATGAGCAAGACCTCGCCAACCGGTTTCGGCCAGATGGAAGCCTACAAAGCCAAGTCGTAATCAGTCCCCCAGCCAGAGTGTCGACCATGAACCATTCATTCTCCGGGCTCCCGCCCCGCTCCGGGCTGGGGCTCAAGACCGAGCACTTTCGTGAAGTGCTCGGTGCACAACCGGACATCGGTTTCTTCGAAGTCCACGCCGAAAACTACATGGTGGCCGGCGGCCCGTTTCATCATTTTCTGGGATTGATCCGTGAGCAGTATCCGCTGTCGCTGCACGGTGTTGGCCTGTCCATCGGTGCCGAAGGTCCGCTGGATGGCCAGCACCTGCAAAGGCTGGCCGCGCTGATCGAGCGCTATCAACCCCACTCCTTTTCCGAACACCTGGCCTGGTCCAGCCATGGCCCGGTGTTTCTCAATGACCTGCTGCCCCTGGCCTACGATGCGCCGACGCTGAACCGTGTCTGCGAGCACATCGATCAGGTACAGAACACCCTCAAACGCCCGATGCTGCTGGAAAACCCGGCGACATACCTGGCGTTCCAGAACTCGACAATCGATGAAGCCGACTTCATCGGTGAAGTCATTCACCGCACCGGCTGCGGCCTGCTGCTGGACGTCAACAACGTTTACGTTTCCTGCACCAATCACCAAAAAGATCCGCTGGCCTACATCGACGCCCTGCCGCTGCACGCGGTGGGAGAGATTCATCTGGCGGGGTTTGCCGAAGACACCGACAGCCTTGGTGACCGACTACTGATCGACGATCACGGTGCGCCCGTCGATAACGCGGTGTGGGCGCTGTACTCGCAGGTGCTGGAGCGGGTCGGCCCGATCGCCACGTTGATCGAACGCGACAACCGGTTACCGGCCTTCAGTGTGTTGCACGCCGAAGCCCGTCATGCCGATGAGTTGCTGCACCGCGCAGGGAGCCGGCCATGAGCACTCAAGCCGCTTTTTCCGCCGCCCTGCTCGATCCGCAACGGCCCTGCCCCGAGGGCGTGTTCAGTGCCAACGGTGCCGATCCGGCCAGCCGTTTCGCGGTGTATCGCAACAATGTGCAGAGCTCGCTGATCAACGCCTTGGCCGACAGCTATCCGGTGGTTATGCAGTTGGTCGGTGATGAATTTTTCCGGGCGATGGCAGGGTTGTATGTGCAAAGTTGCCCACCGCAAAGCCCGCTCATCAACGACTACGGCAAGGACTTCGCCGAGTTCATCGACAATTTTGAACCGGCAGCCAGCGTGCCTTATCTGGCCGATGTGGCGCGGCTGGAGCGCTTGCGCGTTCAGGCCTATCACGCCGCTGATGCGCAGCCTTTGGGCCATGAGCAAATCGCCGCCGTGCTGTCGGACCCACAGGCATTGAGCGAGCTGACGCTTGGGCTTCATCCCTCCCTCAATCTGCTGACTTCAGCCTTCGCCGTGGTCGCAATCTGGGCGGCGCATCAACAGGACGCGACGCTGGCCGGGATCGACCTCGGCCACGGGCAAAACGCGCTGGTGCTGCGTAACGAACTGGAGGTTGAGGTCTTCGCCATCGACCACGGCGCCAGAATCTTCATTCAGAGCCTGCGACTCGGCCAGCCCCTGAGCCAAGCGCTGGAAAACGCGCCGGCCTTCGATCTCAGCCAAACCCTGGCGCTGCTGATCAGCCACAACGCCATCACTCATTTACACCACAACCAGGTATCGCCATGAACACAAACCCCATTACCCGCGCCATCACGCTGCTGGAAAAAATCCCCCACAGCCTGATCGCCTTTATCGCGCGTTTTTCCATTGCCGCGGTGTTCTGGAAGTCCGGGCAAACCAAGGTGGAAGGCTTGGCCATCGACTTGATCGACGGCACCTTTGAACTCGGTGTGCCAAGGCTGGCGGACTCGACCATTCCGTTATTCCAGAGCGAATATCACCTGCCGTTGCTCTCCCCGGAACTGGCGGCGCACCTGGCGGCCTTCGCCGAGCATTTCTTTCCGATACTGATCCTGATCGGCTTCGCCACGCGCTTTTCGGCCCTGGCGCTGCTGGGCATGACCCTGACCATTCAACTGTTCGTGTACCCCGATGCGTATCCGACCCACGGCACCTGGGCGGCGGTGTTGCTGTACTTGATGGCGACTGGACCTGGCAAGTTGTCGATCGATCACCTGCTTGCCCGGCGTTACGCCCGCTGATACCAACCTCAGAACTCCCATAAAGGTTGTGTGGTGAGACGTTATCGTTGAAGCCGATCCAACGCCTCACCACTGCGCTTGAACCAACCGATCAAATAGTCCGCCAGCACTTGGGTACGCTTCGGCAACCCGCCCTGATACGGATGCACCAGATACATCGGCATGCTGCGGGTTTGATAATCACGCAGGAGCCAGCGTAAACGTCCATCAGCCAATTCCTCTTGCAACAGATACGACGGCAAACGCGCAATGCCCGCACCGGTCAGTGCAGCTTTCTTCAAGAGGTTGTAATGGTTGCTGGCGAACGGACCCGACACACGCACCCGCGTTAATTCGTGCTGTTGGTGATAGAGCCATTCTTCGCGACCGCTGTAATGGCTGTTGAGCAGGCAGCGGTGTTCGGCCAGTGCCTGAGGCGTCAGCGGCTCACCGAATCGCTCAAGATATGCGGGGCTGGCACAGGTCATTTCGTGCCAGGCCAGCAGCGGTCGGGCGACCAGGCGTTCGTCGTTGGCCACTTCCGAGCGGATCGCCAAGTCAAACCCGTCCCGGGACAAGTCGCGGTAGTTGTTGTTGAGCTCCAGCTCGATCTGCACCTCGGGGTACTGCCGGGAAAATTCCAGCAGTGCGCCATCAAAGAACGTTTCCCCCAGTGAAACCGGCACCGTCATCCGCACCGGGCCGGCCATGTCGTCTTTCAGCCGCGCCAACGCCTGACGCGCACGCTCCACTTGCACCACCAGCGCCTGGGCTTGCGGCAACAACGCCGCACCCGCCGCCGTCAGGCTCAAGCGACGTGTGGTGCGTTGCAGCAACACCACGCCAAAGCGCGTTTCCAGCAGGCTGATGCGCTTGGAGAGTTGCCCCTTGCTGCAACCCAGTTGTTGGGCGGCCAGGGTGAAACTGCCCGCCTCGATCAATACCGCGAACGCCGCCAGATCGTCCATTTCACTCATGGATTGTTTCCATTTGAAAACCAAAGGTTGCCCATTAGCACGCTTATTTATAAAAAAAACCACACTAGACTTAACTTTAAATCCAACCCACTTGAGGAACTGCACGATGAAAATTCTGTTGATTGGCGCCTCCGGCACCGTCGGTTCGGCCATTGACCATGAACTGTCCCAGCGCCACAAAATCGTCCGTATCGGCCGTAAAAGCGGTGATTTCCAGGTCGACATCAGTGACAGCGCCTCGATCCGCAAACTGTTCGAACAGACCGGCAACTTCGATGCACTGATCTGCGCCGCCGGCAGTGTCAACTTCGTGCCGCTGGCCACCATGACCGCACAAGACTTCGAACTCGGCTTGCGGGACAAGCTGATGGGCCAGGTCAATCTGCTGCTGATCGGCCGGGAATTCGCCAATGACGGTGCGTCTTTCACCTTTACCACCGGCATCCTCAGCCACGATCCGATTCGTACCGGCAGCTCCGCGTCCCTGGTCAACGGCGCCCTTGACGCCTTCGTCCGAGCGGCAGCGATCGAACTGCCACGCGGTCTGCGCATCAACTCGGTCAGCCCGAACGTGCTGGTCGAAGCCATGGGCAGCTATGCGCCGTACTTCCGTGGTTTCAAACCGGTTCCCGCCGCCGAGGTGGCGCTGGCCTACGCCAAAAGCGTGGAAGGCCTGCAGACCGGCCAGACCTATCGCGTCGGCTAAACCACCCCCCGTAGAGGCAATCGAGAACATCGCAGGGTTGTGATGAACGGTCAGGCTGAGTAACGTGGCGACACTTGTCTGGAGACTCAAAGATGCGTGTTGCCCGTTCCCTGGTACTTGTTGCCCTGCTTCCGTTGTTCGCCGCTTGCCAACTGCTCGATGGCCCACGGCAAAGTGCTTCCCATGTGGGCCAGACCCGCATGCAGGGCCAATTGACGGCGGCCGACGGCAAGCTGCTGTTCCAGCCATGTAATGAGCAGCGCAGTTTCGTAGTCAATGACATCGGTGGCACCAGCATCCTGCAAGAGGCCGCGACCCTGGCCGATGATCAGGGCAAGCTGTTCGCCGATGTGCGCGGCCGGATCGTTGCCAGTGGTGCTGACAGCCAACTCGACCTTACGCAGCTGTACCGCGTCGAGCGTTCGGGCACGGCGTGCGACGATCCCAATTTCAAGCAGCTGATCCTGCGCGCCGCCGGCCATGGCCCGGAGTGGAACGTCAAGGTCAGTGGCAAGGGCATGATCGTCGACCGCGCTGGTCAGCCGCCCCTGGCCCTGCCGTACGTTGAAGAACAACTGGGCGATGGCCGCTTCAACCTCAGTACCGAAGCCAATAATCAGCGCATCGAGCTCTGGGTCGCGCCGCAACGTTGCGTCGACAGCAGCACCGGCAGCGTGCAGCACATGAGCGCCGAGTTGCGTATCGACGGCCAGGTGCAACGCGGCTGCGGGTATTTTGGCGGATCGCGTAACGACTGATCGTTTTAGCCTCACGGGAATCATCCTTTGAGGCTTATAATCGCGGGCTTCAAACGCCTTGGCGCAGTTGTGCGCCCCGCGAACCGGATCCCGCCATGTTACGAATCACCGAACTCAAGTTGCCGATCGACCATCCCGAAGAAGACCTGCGCCCTGCCATCGTGCAGCGCCTGGGCATCGCCAGTGATGACCTGCTCGACTTCACCTTGTTCAAGCGCAGCTACGATGCGCGCAAAAAGTCCTCCGAACTGTGTTTCATCTACACCATCGACCTCAACGTTCGCGATGAGGCGGCGGTGCTGCGCACGTTCGCCGATGACCGTAACGTCAACGTGGCGCCGGATGTCAGCTACAAAGTGATCGGCCAGGCGCCGGCCGACCTGAGCCAGCGTCCGATCGTGGTCGGCTTCGGCCCGTGCGGGATCTTCGCCGGCCTGGTGCTGGCGCAGATGGGCTTCAAGCCGATCATCCTCGAACGCGGTACCGAAGTGCGCCAGCGCACCAAAGACACCTGGGGCCTGTGGCGTAAAAGTGTGCTCAACCCCGAATCCAACGTGCAATTCGGTGAAGGCGGCGCGGGAACGTTCTCCGACGGCAAGCTCTACAGCCAGATCAAAGACCCGAAATTCCTCGGTCGCAAGGTTCTGCATGAGTTCGTCAAGGCCGGTGCGCCGGAAGAAATCCTCTACGTCAGCAAGCCGCACATCGGGACGTTCCGTCTGACCGGTGTGGTGGAAAACATGCGTGAGCAGATTCGCGCCCTGGGCGGCGAAGTGCGCTTCCAGCAGCGGGTTACCGATGTGCTGATCGACGACGGCCAACTGGTGGGCGTCGAACTCCATGGCGGCGAACAGATCCATTCGAAGCACGTGATTCTGGCCCTCGGCCACAGCGCCCGGGACACCTTCCGCATGCTGCACGGCCGTGGCGTGTACATGGAAGCCAAGCCGTTCTCGGTGGGTTTCCGCATCGAACACCCGCAGTCGCTGATCGACCGCGCGCGCCTTGGCAAATACGCCGGCCACCCGAAACTCGGCGCTGCCGACTACAAACTGGTGCACCACGCCAAGAACGGTCGATCGGTCTACAGCTTCTGCATGTGCCCGGGCGGCACCGTAGTGGCGGCGACCTCCGAGCCGAACCGCGTGGTCACCAACGGCATGAGCCAATACTCGCGTAACGAGCGCAACGCCAACTCCGGGATCGTCGTCGGCATCACCCCGGAAGTCGATTATCCGGGCGGCCCGCTGGCCGGCATCGAGTTGCAGGAACGCCTGGAATCCCACGCCTTTGTGCTGGGCGGCAGCAACTACGAAGCACCGGCGCAACTGGTCGGCGACTTCATTGCCGGCAAGCCGTCCACCGAATTGGGCAGCGTCGAGCCGTCCTACAAACCGGGCGTTGCCTTGGGTGATTTGGCCCTGGCCCTGCCGGCGTTCGCCATCGAAGCGATTCGCGAAGCCTTGCCGGCATTCGAGAAGCAGATTCGTGGTTACTCGCTGCACGACGCGGTGTTGACCGGGATCGAGACGCGCACCTCTTCGCCGCTGCGCATTACCCGTAACGAGTCGATGCAGAGCCTGAACGTGAAGGGTTTGTTCCCGGCGGGTGAAGGCGCGGGTTATGCGGGCGGGATTCTGTCGGCGGGTGTCGACGGGATTCGGATTGCTGAAGCGGTTGCCCGGGATATCCTTGGCCTAGAAGCCTGACCCAGATGATCGTTCCCACGCAGAGCGTGGGAACGATCAAATATCTCAGATATTGGCGCGCAACACGCTGGCCGGCAGCGGCTCTCCGCGCTCAACGCTGGCCGCCACGGCATCCATCAGACCACTCAACTCATACCCCTGGGCCTTGAGCCAGGCCTGATCGTAATAGGTGTCGGCATAGCGCTCGCCGCCATCGCACAGAATCGCCACGATCGACCCCGACTCCCCCGCCGTCGCCATCTGCTGGGCCGCCATCAAGGCGCCGATCAGGTTGGTCCCGCTCGAACCACCCACCCGTCGCCCCAAACGTTGTGCCAGGTAATGCATGGCTGCCAGTGACAAGGCGTCCGGCACCTTGACCATCGCGTCGATGACTTTGGGCAGGAACGACGCCTCGACACGCGGCCGGCCAATACCTTCAATCCGTGACCCGTGATCGAGGCGCAGGCTGGCGTCGCCGGTCTTGTAGTAATCGAAAAACACCGAACGCTCGGCATCGGCGCACAGCACACGGGTGCAATGCTGGCGATAGCGCACGTAACGGCCCAGCGTCGCGGTGGTGCCGCCGGTGCCAGGGCTGGAAATCAGCCAGCTCGGTTCCGGGTGCTGCTCGAAGCGCATCTGATGGAAGATCGATTCGGCAATGTTGTTGTTCGCTCGCCAGTCGGTGGCGCGTTCGGCGTAGGTGAACTGGTCGATGAAATGCCCGTCGTGTTCGTGAGCCAGGCGTTCGGACTCAGCGTAAATCTGCGTCGGATCGTCCACCAGATGGCTCTTGCCACCGTAGAACGCGATTTGCGCGATCTTTTCCTTGGACGTGCTCGCGGGCATCACCGCAATGAACGGCAAACCCAGCAGCCGGGCGAAGTACGCCTCGGAAATCGCCGTCGAACCGCTGGACGCTTCAATCACCGGCGCACCGGGTTTGAGCCAGCCGTTACACAGCGCATAGAGGAACAACGAGCGCGCCAACCGATGTTTCAGGCTGCCGGTGGGATGGCTCGACTCATCCTTGAAGTACAACTCGATGCCCGGCAACCCCGGCAGCGGCAAGGGGATCAGGTGGGTGTCGGCGCTGCGCTGGAAATCGGCTTCGATGATCCGGATGGCTTCGCGGGCCCACTGTCGGTTGTCGCTCATGATGGTTTTCTCGTTGAATCAGGCAAGAGTCGGCCTTGTCGCAAGGCTCAGTCCACAAGCTTAGGAAAAAACCTACATCACGCACAGATACAGCTGGGGTTCAATACGTCCGGCAACTGCTAGGCTCAGGCCTTTGCTGACCGGACACGTTGTAACGGTATATAACAAAAAAGAATATAACTTTTGTTTTAACAACCAACGGTACGGGTTAGGGTGTGCCACCTTTTGAATTCATCGATGGAGAGCGACCTTGCCTCTGCGTAGCACGTTCACGCGTTTCTTTCAGTTGGAAGCTGCCAGCGGTCTGCTATTGATCGCCGCAGCTGTCCTGGCCCTGATCATCAACAATTCATCGCTGTCGTGGCTCTATAACGGCCTGCTGGACACCCCCGTGGTGGCTCAGATCGGCGCGCTGAAAATCGCCAAGCCATTGCTGCTGTGGATCAACGACGGCCTGATGGCCCTGTTCTTTCTGTTGATCGGCCTGGAAGTGAAGCGCGAAGTCCTCGACGGCCAACTGTCGAAACCGTCGCAGATCGTCCTGCCCGGCGCGGCCGCAATTGGCGGCATGGTGGTGCCGGCGCTGATCTACTGGTTCCTCAACCGCGATAACCCGTCCGCCCTGAGCGGCTGGGCCATCCCGACGGCTACCGACATTGCCTTCGCCCTTGGCGTGCTGGCCCTGCTGGGTAAACGCGTGCCAGTGTCGCTGAAACTGTTCCTGATGACCCTGGCGATCATCGATGACCTTGGCGCAATCATCATCATTGCGATCTTCTACTCCGGCGCATTGTCGACCCTGTCCCTGGCGCTGGCCGCAGCCTGCATCGCGGCCTTGATCGGAATGAACCGACTTGGTGTGGTGAAACTCGGGCCGTACATGATCATCGGGCTGATCCTTTGGGTCTGCGTACTCAAGAGCGGCGTGCATGCGACGCTGGCGGGTGTGACCCTGGCCTTCTGCATTCCACTGCGCACGAAAAACGCCGAGCCTTCGCCGCTGCTGACCCTGGAGCATGCCCTGCACCCGTGGGTGGCCTACGGTATCCTGCCGCTGTTTGCCTTCGCCAACGCTGGCTTGTCCCTGAGCGGTGTGACCGTCGAAAGCTTCACCCATCATGTACCGATGGGCATCGCCGTCGGCCTGCTGTTGGGCAAGACCGTCGGTGTCTTCGGCCTGACCTGGCTGGCGGTAAAAATCGGCATCGCCGCCCTGCCCCAAGGCGCCAACTGGGGCCAGATTTTGGGGGTGGCGATCCTTTGCGGCATCGGCTTCACCATGAGCCTGTTCGTCGGTTCCCTGGCCTTCGTGCCCGGCGCCAGTGAATTCGCCGGGATGGATCGGATGGGGATTTTGACCGGCTCGATCCTGGCGGCATTGATCGGTTATGCGGTGACGGCGGCGGCGAGCCGCAAGAGTGCTGCGCTGCCTTCCTGAACGATAGAGAACACTCTTAGCAGCATTGAGGATTCGTCCTACAGTCACGATTAGCCACGTTCGTTAACGTCGTGCAGCCCCTCTTTGGGGGTTGCCGATGGACGAGCGAAAGGACAATCAGTGGCTGGCCACAAGGACATCCCCCGGGTACAAAACCCACCGTCAGGTGACGGGCATCACGTCACTCACCGATTCATGACGGCCACCGAATTGGCCGAGCGTGATGCCAGACAAAACGCCTACGACGCCATGCTCGCAAGGCAGCAGGCCTTCGAAGACAGCGTTCTGGTCCCGACGAAAAAAGACGACGTTGTCCGCGCGGGATGCGTGTTCGCCAAGTCCTGCAAACTGCCCGATGCAATCATCGACTACACGAATCCCTCCGGCGTTGTTCCGACCGACAGCCTGAAAGACTACGGCGAACTGGTTCTGCTCGGCGCTCGCGAGGCCGATGAAAGCGGTGTCGTGCCGCTGAAGAAAATCAGTGGTACGGCCATTCCGGTGGGTTTCGGCAGCTTCGCCCTGAGTGGCCCAGCGTTCGCCGCATTACCCGGCGTCGCCGCCAGCACCGCTGCGGCCACCCTGGCAGGTCTGGTGGCCCTGGTCATGCCGTCGAGCCTTGGCGACAGCTCGCTCTACACCGAAGACCAACTGCGATCCCTCAAACAGGCGCGCACTCGCGTGCGTCTGCGGGTAGAGCAACAGGCTGATGGCCGTCTCAAGGGATACGGTTTTTACACTGGCAAAAACCGCGATTGGGAAATGGTCGATGTCGTGCAGTTCACCTTGCGCGGCAGTCAGCAGGTGGCTGATCTCGGGGACGGCATTGAGCTGATCTGGATGCCGGCCGAGAACGGTTCAAGCACCCTCGGCATCCCCGCTTTGGAAGCTGCGCCACAAGCGCCGCACATCTGGGTTTACCCGCCGACGAAGGCGGCTGACAGCATCATCGTGAATCCGGTTTATCCGCCGGAGTACAAGGATTTCATTCTTGTGTTTCCGGCGGATTCGGGGGTGTTGCCGGTTTATATTGTGGGGAGTGTTGCGGACCACAAATATCATCCGGCGCCAAACGGGCTTACCGCTTTTCCTGATGCCACACCGGCAAAACAGAAGACTCGGGTCAAAGGTAGAGGCACCCGAATGCGCTGGAGAACGGCTGAAGGGCGAATTCTAGAATGGGATTATCAGCATGGAGCAGTAGAATTGTATGACAAACGAGGTCGCCATCTGGGTGAGTTTGACGCTGAAACAGGTAATCAAAACAAGCCGGCGGATCCGAAAAGAAGGATAGAACCGTGAACCACGTAATTTATGCTTTTGATAAAGAAACAGAAGCGCTGGTATTCGAAGTGCCTGTCCCGGCAGACGGCATTGCACAGCTGAGGGCGATAATGAGTTGGACTGAGGCTGAAGAAGAAATCTATGGCTATGACCTTGATTCCCAGCAGATAACAAAACTGGAAACATTAGTCGGTCGATCATTTTACGATCCACAATACGATTTTCAGCTCGGTTGTTATGCAAGCAAGTAAATGCTCTGGTTCAACTCCACAGCCCAAAAGAAAACCCCGACCAGCTCACCTGATCGGGGTTTTCTTTTACCCTACATTCCCGCTTAGTGCGAAACGCGGCTGGTCCCACCCACAGTGGAGATCCGCACACGCTCACCCACACGGAACACTTCGTTTGGCTGAACTTCCTGCACGTAGGCGCGCATGCTGCCATCGTCTTCGCGTACGGTGATTTCAACGCCTTGAGTGCGGGTCAGGCCTTCTTCGGCAGCCGACCCCACCAGGCCACCCGCTACAGCGCCGATGACCGCTGCAACGATGCTGCCGCGACCGCCGCCGACGGCGCTACCGCCGACGCCACCCACGACTGCGCCCGCAGCGCTGCCGATCGGGGTCTTGGTGCCTTCGATTTTCACCGGACGCAGGGATTCGATGGTGCCCATGCGAATCGTCTGCACGCGACGCGCTTCGTCACGGGAGTAGGAGTCACCGGTCAGGCTCGATTGGCAACCGGAGAGCAACATCGCCATCGTGGAAAAGGAAGCAACCAGCAAAACAGACTTACGCATAGCATCAAACTCCATAGGACAGGTATCCATTAAAACCCGCAGCTTGACGCCTGTCACGGCATCGCCCGGATAAAATTGGTTTCATTCAGGCCTGGTACAGGCACTTTGCGAACTCACCATACAGTAGCGTCACATTACGAAATCTGCGCCGCTGACCCAAGGAATATCATGGATTACTTCATCATTGTCGTCACGACCATCGCCGGTTTGTACTTCCATTGGTGGTTGTACGTGCGGATAAAACGCTGGGGGGACCGCGATCTGGCGTTGTCACTGGCGGGTAAAGACGAACAAAAAAGAGCCTTCATGCTCCAGCAACTGGCGAACGCTCAAGCGCAGAAGATCAAGCGTCGGGACCTGCCACAGTGGCTAGAGGCCGCTGCGGCAGGGTATCCCGATCGGTAGACCGTTTACGGGGCCAGGCGCTCACGAACCCAGTCAGCACCCTGCAAGCGGTAGTTGAGGCGATCGTGCAGACGGCTCGGACGGCCCTGCCAGAATTCGATGCGCTCGGGTAGCAAGCGATACCCCCCCCAATGCTCGGGGCAGTGCGGCTGGCTATCGCTGAAACGCTGCTCCGTGTCCTTGAGCAGCGCCTCCAGTTCGCCGCGATCGGCGATCACCCGGCTCTGGGGCGACGCCCAGGCACCGAGACGACTGCCCAGAGGGCGAACCTGGTAGTAGGCGTCGGACTCTTCAGGCGTGACCTTCACCACCCGCCCTTCGATGCGCACCTGGCGCTCCAGGGCCGGCCAGAAGAACGTCATGGCTGCAAATGGATTGGCTGCCAATTGCTGCCCCTTGTCGCTCTCGTAGTTGGTGAAGAAGGTGAAGCCCTGCTCGTCCAGGCCCTTGAGCAGCAGAATGCGGCAATGCGGCCGACCGTCCTGATCGACGGTGGCCAACGTCATGGCATTCGCCTCCACCGGTACCTGCTCGGTTTTCACCGCATCGGCAAACCACTGATGGAACAGTGCGAACGGCTCGGCCGGGGCTTGCGCCTCGGTCAAGCCATCTCGGGTGTAATCGCGACGCATATCTGCCAAGGGCCGGGTCATGGCGCATTCCTTTTGGTTAATGAATCACTGCTTTGTGGCATCGGTGGCGGTGGCGCTCTTCGAATCGACAGCGGTTTTAGCCGGTGCGGTCTTTTTCGCGGGTGCCTTTTTGGCTGGAGCCTTGGCGGCCGCTTTCTTGGCCGGTGCCTTTTTCTTCGACGAGGCAGCGGTTTTTTTCGCAGCCGGTTCCGGGGTCACAGGCTTGGCCACTGGCTTGACGTCTTGCGCGACGACTTTGGTTACCGGTGCCGGAGCCGGCATATTGTACTTGCTCAGCAGCGCGGCCATGGTGTCTTGCGGCGTCAACAACAGCTCGACGCGACGGTTCAAGGCGCGACCTTCAGCACTGTCGTTGGCGGCGCGCGGTGCGTCACCGCCCATGCCGCGCAACATCAGGCGATCACGCTGCAGACCGCTGAGACGGAAGATCGCTGCCACCGCCTGGGCGCGTTCCTGGCTCAGTTTCACGTTGGCCGGTGCGGCACCCGACGTATCACTGTGGCCGAGTACCAGCACGGCAGTCTTTGGATCGGCTTCGAGGATTTTCGCGACACGGGTGAACGGAGCGAGGGTCACCGGCAGCAGCATGGCCGGGCGGTCCGGATTGAACGAGCCTTCCACCGGAGCCGTGACGACCAGCACATTTTCACGGCGCTCGAGTTGCAGGTTGCTGCCCTTGACCGCCTCGCGCAGGCGCGGCTCATAGTCGTCAAGCCAGGCTTGGGTGATTTTCGGATCGGGCATCGGCACGGCTGCTTTGGCAGTGCTGGTGCTCTGCTCCTTACCGCCGAACGGCCACCACCATTTGCCTCCGGCATCGGCTTCAGCCTTGGCGACGGGTACTGCGGCAGCAGGTTTCAGGGGTGCCGGGGACGGGGCGGGTTCTTTAGTCGCGACCTTGTCGGATGAACCGAACGGCCACCAACTGCTGCCACCTGCGGCATCATTTTGTGGGGTTTGTGCACAACCGGTGATAGCGAAGCACAGGGCCAGGGCGAGGGTTTTATTGGACGACATTGGGTATCCACAAAATGAGGTAATGAAAAGTCAGCCGGGGCGCCCCCGGCTAAACAGACGCTTTGAAACCACAAAGGCTTTCGGGTTCCAGCCCTGGCCCCCTTAAGCGTGATTTACAGACAAGTGGCCAGTACTCGCACAAGCTTTTGCGCTCGTGGATCCATCAAGACGTACGGCCCCAGCGTATTTGTCACAAAACCGAAGGCCACATCATGTTCCGGATCAGCAAAACCGATGGAGCCGCCAGCACCCGGGTGACCGAACGCCCGTGGGCCGAGGCCGTAGGTGGCGTTGGGTACGTCCGGTTGATCGAGCATGCAACCCAGACCGAAGCGGGTCCGGGTCAATAAAGTCTTGTCTTCGCCAACGCTGTGTTCGCGGGTCAGCTCGTCGAGCATTTCGCTTTCCAGCAGGCTGCCATCGAGCAGTCCGGCGTAGAAACCGGCCAGGCTGCGGGCGTTGCCGTGGCCATTGGCGGCCGGCTGCTGCATGCGCCGCCATTCCGGTTTGTTGGTGCTGGTCATGATCGACGGCGGGTTGGTGAAGGCCCGAGTGGTCATGGCCGTCGGTTCGCGCATGGTCACCTGCAGCAAGCGCTGGGCCGCGACATCGCCGACGTTGCCCTTGCTGCGGGCGATGTGCGCCACGCGATGGAACTCTGAATCGGCCAGGCCGACGTGGAAATCCAGCCCCAAGGGCTTGGCAACCCGCGCCACGATGGACTCGCCCGGCCCACGACCGTCGGCGCGCCGCAGCAATTCACCGACCAGCCAGCCATAGGTGATTGCCGCATAACCGTGACCTTGGCCCGGCGTCCACCAGGGTGCTTCGGCGGCCAAAGCATTGACCATGGTCTGCCAGTCGTAAAGTGCCTCAGGAGACAGCAACTCGCGCAAGGCCGGCAGACCCGCCTGATGGCAGAGCAAGTGGCGCAGCGTCACGGATTCTTTACCGGCGGCGGCAAATTCGGGCCAGTAGCGGGCGACCGGGGCATCGAGTTGCAGCTTGCCTTCAGCCACCAATTGCAGCGCCGTCACGGCGGTGAAGGTTTTGGTGCAGGAGAACAGGTTGGCGATGGTATCGCTGTGCCAAGCCTCATGGCCGTCCTTGTCGGCGGTACCGGCCCAAAGGTCGAGGACGGTTTCACCACCGATCCGGATGCATAACGCCGCGCCGCGTTCCTGAGGATCGTCGAACAGCGCTGCAAACGCTTCACGCACCGCTTCGAACTTAAGCTCGTAATGACCCTGAATCTGCACCCGCAACTCTCCCGGATAAACGCTCTACAAAGTGGCCCGCATTGTTCCAGCCCTTGAGGGATTTGGGAACAGGATCGGGTCGGATGGTCGCCCGGTTATGGAAATGCCGCAGACATCAACGATGCGATCCCTGTGGCGAGGGGGCTTGCCCCCGTTGGGCCGCGAAGCGGCCCCCATGCTTACAGATGCACCGCGAATACAGGTTTTTGCGACCGCTTTGCAGTCGAACGGGGGCAAGCCCCCTCGCCACAGGTGTATCAGGAATCAATGGCCATTGCCCGAATGCCCACCCGCATGCCCAGCGCCCTTGCCCGGGCCTTTGCCTGCCTCGCCCTTCCTGCCACCCTCGACATCGTGACTGGCTTTATCCGCCTCAGCGCTGGCCTTCTCCGCCTCTTTGCCAAGCTGATCGATGATCTGCACATTGCTTTTACGCACACTGTCGACAAAGCCCTGGAACGGCAAATCAGTAATGCCCACCAGACCGAAGTGCCCGTTCTCGCCATCCAGCAGACGACCGGTCACCGGCTGGTCGAGGTACTGGAACCAGTGCACCCCGACAATCGACGGTTCGCTCATCGCCTGTTTGAGGAAGTGAGCGTAAGCCGTGCCGCGGTCTTCCTCCTTCGCCAATTGCGTCACGCCACCCCAGAACGGGCCCCGATCTGCCGAGCCGAAGTTGAATTCGGTGATCAGCACCGGTTTGTCCAGACTGCGCAGTTTGGCGAAGTCGTAACCGTCCTGGGGTTGCAGGGTGTACATGTTGAAGCTCAACACGTCGCAGTATTGTGCACAGGACTCGACTGCCTCCGGGGAACTGACGGCAAAGCGACCACCCAGCAACAACTGGTTCGGCGCGTGCCATTTGAGCGAATCGGAAACGGTCTTGAAGTAGGTGTCGGCGAAGACCTTCTGGAAGTATTTGAAGTCGGCTTCGATTTCCGGGTGTTCGGCGCTCGGCTCCGGCGGCACGAAGCCTGGGTCTTCCATCAACTCCCAGGCAGGCAGATCAATGCCCCAGGCTTTCGACAACCCCGCCTGGTTGCGGTACTTGTCGCGCAGTTGCTTGAGGAAGGCGCGTTTGGCCGGCACGTCGGTGGTCATTTTCAAGGTGCCGTAGGCCAGCGCATAGCGAGCCTTCGGATCATCGCCGGGACCGGCCCAGGCCAGTTCGTTGTCGGCGAAGTAACCGATCAGCCACGGATCGTCGCGATGGTCGCGGGCGGCGATGGCCACGGCGCGTTCGGTGGCCATGGCGAAACGCGGATCGAACGGGTCAGGCATGCCGCCCCACCAATCGGTGCCAGTGCTGATGCTGGCGTAATCGCCGACGATCGATAGCGGCAAGGTGTATGGCACACGGTCAGCGTTACCCAACACCGGTGCGCTCCAGTTGCCGAGGGTGTTGAAACCCCAGGCTTGCAGGCGATCGAGGGTATGACTGGCCCAGCGTTGTTCGTCGACAGTTACTTTGCAGGGTTCGGCAGCCGCCTTTTCGACCGTCGCTTCAACAGCCCCGGTCTTGGCCGCCTCGGCAACACCGGCTCCAGACTCGGTAGGCGCAGGCGCGGCTGATTGCTCGGCGGCCTTTTCAGCCGTCGCCTCTACCGCCTCGGCCTTGGCTGCTTCGGCAACACCAGCCTTAATGTCTCCGCCCGGTGCGCAAGGTTTGCCGTACAGCCGCTGCAGGTTGGCGCCATAAAAATCGTACCAACGACCGGCGTTGTAGGCTCGGCCCTGATCAACACCGTTGCCGCCACGGTTATCGCCTTCGCCATAGTGACTGGCCAAGGGTTCGTCGGGTTTAGGCAGGGACTCGAACATCCACTCGCGCCCGGCGACGTAGGTCTGGTTGACGCTCGGGGTCACGGTGTTGACGCCGAGGGAATAGAACGGATGCCCTTCCGGAGTCACCAGGTACCAGCGGCCATCACGCTTTTCAGTGCGGAAAAAGCCGCTGGCCTTGAACTCTGGGCCTTTGTTCAAGCCGCCGAACTTGTCCAGAGGCGCCTTCTCGCGCTCCGCCAGCCAGGTTTTCAGTTGTTGCTGCTCTTTGCCAGCGGCGGATTTCAGTTGTTCGTCGCTGCTGATCTTCTCCGGCCATTTGGCCCGGGTCGATTGACCGTAAGCGTCCACCAGGCCGCCATAAGCGGCTTTGGTCACGGCCTCGCCGTCCTGCACGCCGAAGCGCTCGAGCAGAATGCTTTGGGCGACTTTCGGCTGATCCATCGACAAGGTCACCGACACCACCTGGCTACGGTCCAGCTCACCGGTACTGCTGGCCAGCAATACACGCTGCCCTTCGAAATTGATCGGCATCGGCGGGCCGGCTTTCATGCCCTGGCTCAGCGGTGAACTCGGCTGCAGCGGTACCAGTAAGGTCTGCGCCGGGCCGGCCGGCAGATCGACACGGCTGACCAGAGTCTTGCCGTCGTTACTCTGGATTTTCACGTACAAGGTCACGGCCCAGTTCATCGCGCTCTGGATCCGCAGGCTCATGACGCCCGACTGCGACCAGTCCCAGGCACCGGTCTGCGGTGTCAGGCGCAAGGTCGGCTGGGCAGCCGGGTTGAAGGTCACGCGACGCAACACTTCACCTTCGGCCGTTTGCTCCGCATTGGATTGCGGCAGGCTGGCGTCCTGGGTCGCCACCTGAACCACGTCGGCGGGACGCACAAAGTTGAACAGCGTCTGCTGGCCGGCGGGGGCCGCCAGCAAAGGGGCTGCGAACATCAAGGCAAAAACGGCGGGCAACGAACGGCGAATCATAAGAACGTGGTTCTCCCTAACGACCATCAATGGGCCAGTGGAAAGGCAGTGGCAGTGAGGTAGACAACGCGGTGGGCAAATTTGCCCACCGGCGCATCAGGAAATTTCACGACGAAATGGCGGCAACGCATTGAGAATAGCTTTGCCGTAGCGCTGTGTGACCAAACGACGGTCAAGCAAGGTGATGGTGCCGCGGTCTTCTTCGGTTCGCAGCAGGCGACCGCAGGCCTGGACCAGTTTCAACGAGGCGTCCGGCACGGAGATTTCCATGAACGGATTGCCGCCACGGGCTTCGATCCACTCAGCCAGCGCGGCTTCGACCGGATCGTCGGGCACCGAGAACGGGATCTTGGCGATCACCACGTGCTCGCAGTAGGCACCGGGCAAATCCACGCCTTCGGCAAAGCTCGCCAGGCCGAACAGCACGCTGGAATCCCCGCCATCGACCCGCGCCTTGTGCTTGTTCAGGGTTTCCTGCTTCGACAGGTTGCCTTGAATGAACACTTGCTTGCGCCAGTCGCGATCCAGCCCGTCGAACACGTCCTGCATCTGTTTGCGCGAGGAGAACAGCACCAGGGTGCCACGGGAGCCCTCGACCAGTTCCGGCAAGTCGCGAATGATCGCCGCCGTATGGGCCGGTGCATCGCGCGGGTCGGCTTTCAGGTCCGGCACCCGTAATACGCCGGCGTCGGCATGATGGAACGGGCTCGGGACCACGGCGGTCACGGCGGTTTTCGGCAGGCCGGCGCGCATGCGGAAACGGTCGAAGGTGCCGAGAGCGGTCAGGGTCGCCGAGGTCACCAGCGCCCCGTAAGCCACGTTCCACAAGTTGCGCCGGAGCATTTCCGCCGCGAGGATCGGGCTGGCATTGACCTCGATGTCGAACAACGAACCGCTTTCGGCCAGCGTCAGCCAACGGGCCATGGGCGGGTTATCTTCCGGGTCTTCGACGGTGAAGGCGGTCCACAACTCCCAGTTTCCCGAAGAGCGCGACAGCAGGCTACCGAACAGCGGATACCACTCTTCGGCCTGGTTGCTGGCGATGCCAATGTTGACCTCGCCGTCCATGCCTTCCTTGAGCAGTTCGGTAAGCCGGGTGAACAGGTCGGTCAGTCGGGCAAAGCCCTTCTTCAACTCGATGCCCATCTCACGCATATGTTCGGGAATCACCCCGCCGACGAAACGGTGACGCGGCCGCTCGCGACCTTCGACGTCTTCGCCGGGCTTGAAGTCGGCGACTTGCTCACAGGCACTGAACATGAACTGCTGCTGGGTCTTGATCTCCCGGGCCAGTTCCGGCACCTGTTCGATCAACTTGCCCAGATCCCCCGGCAGCGGGTGTTGGGCGAGCAATTTGGTGAGGTTCTTGGCGGTGGTCTCCAGCCAGTCGGCGGTGGAGCGCAAGCGTGTGTAATGGGCGAAGTGGCCGATGGCCTTGTCCGGCAGGTGATGACCTTCGTCGAACACGTAGATTGTGTCGCGCGGGTCCGGCAGAACCGCGCCGCCGCCCAGGGCCAGGTCGGCCAGGACCATGTCGTGGTTGGTGACGATCACGTCGACCTTGCCCATGCCTTCGCGGGCCTTGTAGAAGGCGCACTGGCCGAAGTTGGGGCAATGGCGGTTGGTGCACTGGCTGTGATCGGTGGTCAGGCGCGCCCAGTCGGCGTCTTCGAGCGCGGTGGACCAACTGTCGCGGTCGCCGTCCCACTTATTGCCGGCAAGTTTCTCGATCATGCTGGTGAACAGCTTCTGACTGGCCTCATCGACCTCGATCTTGAAGCCTTCTTCTTCGAACAGCTGTGCGGTAGCGGTTTGCGCGTGACCTTCCTGGAGCAACATGTCGAGCTTGGACAGGCACATGTAGCGCCCCCGCCCCTTGGCCAGGGCGAAGCTGAAATTCAGCCCGCTATTGCGCATCAGGTCGGGCAAATCCTTGTAGACGATCTGTTCTTGCAGGGCCACGGTGGCCGTGGCGATCACCAGACGCTTGCCAGCGGCCTTGGCGGCGGGGATCGCCGCCAGGCTGTAGGCCACGGTTTTGCCGGTACCGGTGCCGGCTTCCACCGCGACAATCGCGGGGTCGCCACTGCGCCGGCCTTCGTCGTCGGTGTCGATGTCACCGAGGACTTTGGCGATTTCGGCGATCATCAGGCGTTGGCCGTAGCGCGGCTTGAGGCTCTTGGCTTCGAGAAAACGCGAGTAGGCGCCCTGGATCGTGGTTTTGAGTTCAGTGCTGATCATTGATTGTCGGGCGCAAAAAACGCTGGATAAATTTTCAGTGGTTCGGATCGGCCGCTATCATACCCCGCTAATTAATCCCGCGCAGAACGGAGTACCCCAATGACACCTTTTGGCATCGTTTATACCCTGCATGTCCTGGCCGCCCTGGTCTGGGTCGGCGGCATGTTTTTCGCCTGGATGGTCCTTCGCCCTGCGGCGATGAAGGCGCTGGAAGGCCCTGCCCGGCTGAAGCTGTGGGTGGAAGTGTTTCAAGGTTTTTTCCGCTGGGTCTGGGTCGCGGTGGTGCTTTTGCCGATCAGCGGTGTGGGCATGATTCATTTGCAGTTCGCCGGGTTTGAAGCGGCACCGCGGTATGTGCAGGCGATGATGGGATTGTATGTGGTGATGACCGCGTTGTTTATCCGGATTCAGGCGTTGCTGCTGCCGGAACTGCGCACGGCGGTGGCGGCTGAGGATTGGCCGACGGGCGCGGCGACGCTGGGCAAGATTCGCCGGTTGGTGGGGATTAACCTGATGGTCGGGTTGGTGCTGGTGGCGATTGCTGCGGCTCGGCCGATGTTCTGAGCAATGCATAGTCTCTGTGGCGAGGGAGCTTGCTCCCGCTCGGCTGCGTAGCAGTCGTAATCGATCACTGCGCACGTTCTGAAAAAACAGGGTCGCCGGCTTTGGGGCCGCTTCGCGACCCAGCGGGAGCAAGCTCCCTCGCCACGGGGTTCTCGGTCGTTCTTACAACCGCTGAATGCTCACCGAGCCTGCCGCCCCGGCAGGCCCAGGCTGGCCATCGGCACCGGGGCGACCGCTCTTGCCGCCATCGGCTTTATAGACAATGCAGCCCTTGGCCTTGCCGCCCGCCCCCGGTTTGCCACCCGGTCCGGCCGCGCCACCAACTCCGCCCGCCACCTCGACCTTGATCTGCTCCGCCGGATAGTCACGCGGCACTTCCAGTCGAACCAGCGCCCCCGGCGCACCGGGTTGGCCGTCGCTGCCGTCACTGCCATCGAAGCCGCGACCGGCCTGGCCCCAGGTGCAACCCGGTGCTTGGCCGTTGGCCCCGTCAAGACCGACAAAACCCGGGGCGCCCGCGCCACCGCGAGCGTCTACCGACAATTGCGGCGCCTTCAGCGCTTTGATCTGCAAATTCAGATCGCGCCCGGAGCGGGCAGCCTTGAGATAAGTCCCGGGGGCGCCCCGCGCGGTGATCTGGCTGCCTTCGGCCAACTCGGCCCGGCTGACCTTCAACGCCAGAGCCTGTTCGCTCGGCACAATGGCGATCCGCGCTTCGCGTCCCAGGTGCAGCTCGCCGACCGTCACTTCGGTCACGTTCGAGGGAATCAGCAAGGTGCCGTAATCGGCGACTTCCAGTCGTTCCAGTTGCAGGGAGCTGGCGGTGTTGGGCAAGCGCATCAGCGAGTTGGTTTCAACACTCACCACCTGAGCGCAGGCCAATGGGCTGATGAGTGCGGCGAGCAGACAGAGTTTACGCATGGGAAGCCTTCGCAGTGGCCGGGGCCGGAATGGTTTGCAGGTGGAAAACGCCGAAAAAGACAATCTTCAGGCGATCACGCCAGGGGTGGGCTCGACCTTTGAGGCTGCGATTGCAGAACACCAGCTCCAGAAGATGAGCCAGCGCCAACAGGCTGCCAGCCAGATCGACCAACAGGTGCAGTGGACGAACAAACGGTATGAGCAGATTGACCAGCACCACCAACCAGAACAGCAGGGTCAACAACTTCCCCAGCCCCCAAAACACCTTCATACGCTCCCCCGTCGAGAATTATTATTTGCACGCACCATAACGGCTTACACGCGGGATAAGCCAGAGGGCAACGGAAAATTCTTCCGAAAGGCATCGAATGGCCGCCGGGTCAACCTTGACGGCCATCCGACGGCTCTATCACGGGCCTCTTGATCACGGAGCCTAGCGATTGATGTGCAACTCCACACGACGGTTTTTTGCCCGCCCTTCTTCCGTATCATTGTCAGCCACCGGCTGGGTTTCACCCCGTCCTTCGCTGGTGAGTTTGTTCGGCGCCAGCCCCCGGCTCAACAGGTAGGCCGCCACGCTGCTGGCACGACGTTCCGACAGCTTCTGGTTATAGGCGTCCGAACCCTGACTGTCGGTATGGCCGACGACCTTGACGCTCACCACATCGGCACTCTGCAATTTGGGCATCAACGAATCCAGCTCGCTGCGTGCCTCGGGCGTCAGGTCGGATTTGTTGTACGCGAACAACACATTACTGCTCAGCGTGATGACTTCGGATACCGGCGGTTCAGCAGGTTTTACGCTGGCCGGATATTGCGGTAGCGGGCAACCGTGATGATCGACAGGTGTATTGGCAGGCGTATCGGGGCAACGATCGCGTCGATCGAAAACACCATCACCGTCCTCGTCGCCATCCTGGGCGTAACAGACCAAGCCACCGGTCAAGATACCGAGCGCCGCTCCACCTGCCGCCCAACCGCCACTTTCGATCGCGCCCAAACCGCCGCCAACCAGTCCGCCAATGACACTGCAGATCGGCCAGGTTCGTTGATTCAAGGGGGCGGTGCCATCGCTGTGAGTCGCGCAGCCGGTCAGAAGACTACCAAGCAGTAGAACCGGCAAGACGGTCCTTGTGAGAACGCTCATTGTGAATGCTCCTGTGTCACCGGCCCATACCGGTCACACAGGAGTAAAGACCCGCATCCGCGACTGCACAAGCCGCGGAATACAAGGGGGTTAGCGGTCGATTTTGATTTCCGTACGCCGGTTCAGCGCACGGCCTTCAGCGGTTTTGTTATCGGCCACCGGCTGGCTTTCACCGGCACCGGTCACAGACACGAAACTGCTGCGTGGCACGCCTTGGGAAATCAGGTACTCCACCACCGAATGGGCGCGTTTGTCCGACAGTTTCTGGTTGTATTTATCGCTGCCGACGCTGTCGGTATGACCGGTCACGGTCAACCGGGCGCTGGCGGGCTCCTGTTTCAGGCGCGTAGCAACGGTGTTGAGTACCTCTTTATCGGAAGGAGTGAGCTTGGACGAGTCGAACTGGAAGTGAACATCACGGATAACGATGACTTCTTCCTTGACCACCGCCTTCTCTTCGACCACCGGTGCAGGCGCGGGTGGAGGACAGCCGTCGGCATCGACTCGCACGCCTCTCGGTGTGTGAGGGCACTTGTCGCGGCTGTCCGGCACACCATCGCCGTCTTCGTCGCCATCGCCATGCACCCAGCAATAAGCCGCTGCCGTGCCGCCGACCAACAGCGCGCCATACCCCGCCCATGAAGAGCTCTCTGTCGCACCGAGCCCTGCACCGACGACACCACCGACCGCCGCACAGGTCGGCCAGTCGGTTTTCTGCAAACCTGCGCAACCAGTTAACACACTGGTTAGCAGAACCAAAGGTAATGCTGTCCGAACTATGCTCATCTAGTTTTCTCCTGAGGGATCGGCTAATAACCGATTTCAAGGAGTAAAGACCGGACTTTTAATCTCCGCCAGCAATAGGCCATTGCTGTTTTGCCTTATGTTCACGGAAGATCGGCGCTTTTTGCTTAAACACGCTCGACAAGACACGTTAATCTTGGCGTTCTGATTGAGGATCTTCGATGACTGCAAGTATTTCTTCGCGCACGCCCCAGCAGGCGTTGGCCGCATTGCTTGATCGTTACGCCCCGACGCGTCTGTTGCTGATTGGCGCCAGTGAGTTCCCCGCGCTCGAGGCATTCAAACTCGCGCACCCGGACAGCATCGTGGCTTTTGCCGCACCCGGAGCATTGCCGACCGAACTGGCGGCGCAGCGGTTTGATCTGGCGCTGGTGGTCGATTGCCTCGAACACTTGCCCAAGCGCGACGGCCTGAATCTGCTCGGCGGGATACGCAACCTCAATGCCAGTCGCATTGCGGTGTTGGCCGACTTGCCCGCCAGCGGTTGGCAGGAGACGGATTTTTTCTCCCTGGCCCTGCAAGCCAGCGAACGCTTCCAGCGCGACGATCAAGTGTTGACGTTGTTTACCTACGATCTGCTTGACTACAAACAGGTACCCGACTGGCTCAACTCACGCTTCTGGGCCAATCCGGAAAACTTCGGGAAATACTGGTGGTAACGCAATGAGTACATCCATTTGCCCTTGCGGCAGCGGCACGCTGCTCGATGCCTGCTGCGGTCATTACCATGCCGGCCATCCGGCCCCCAGCGCCGAAGTCCTGATGCGTTCGCGCTACAGCGCCTATGTGCTGGGGCTGGTCGATTATCTGGTAGCGACCACCCTGCCCGTGCAACAGGCCGGCCTGGATCGCCAGTCGATAAGCGACTGGAGCGCCCAGAGCACCTGGCTGGGCCTGGAAGTGGAAGGCGCCGAGGTCTTCGGCGGCCAGCCGGAGCACGCCTTCGTCACCTTCACCGCTCGCTGGCACGACGGCAGCGGCGAACACAGCCACCGCGAACGTTCGTCATTCGTGCAGAACGCCGGCCGCTGGTACTTCATCGACCCTACGGTGCCGCTCAAGGCCGGGCGCAACGATGCGTGCCCGTGCGCCAGCGGGCAGAAGTTCAAGAAGTGCTGCGCGAGTTATTTCGGCGCTTGAGATGCCCCCTGTAGCAGCTGCCGAAAGCTGCGTTCGGCCGTAGCAGCTGCTACAGCGAGGCAGCTGCTACAAAGGGAGAAACACGACCATGATCACCGGACGATTCGCGCTCTATCTGTTCACTTTGCTGCTTCTGTTTTCAGGAGTCGGCGGCTGCGCCTCATGGTTCAGCAACGACTTGCCAGACCCGCAAGTGCATCTGGTCAAGGTCGAGGTGGTCCGGGCCAAGTTGCTGGAGCAGAAATTCCTGCTGCATTTTCGCGTCGACAACCCCAATGACGAAGACCTGACGGTGCGCGCCCTGGAATATCGCATTCATCTGGGGGACGTCCTGCTGACCAAAGGCGAGCACGAACATTGGTTCACCGTCGGCCCCAAGCACAGTGCCTACTTCAAGGTGCCGATCCGCACCAACCTGTGGCCCAGGGTTCGGGATGTGGTGAAACTGCTGAAAAAACCCGAGCAACCGATTCCCTATCGTCTGGAAGGCACACTTGAAACCGGTTTATTCATCGCACACTACGTGCACCTGGCGCGCAATGGCGTGATAATCGCCGCCGATTTAATTCCGGAGTGACCCCGATGACCCAGCAACCCCACGTCCATGGCCCTGACTGCAACCACGATCATGACCATCGCGACCACCATGATCACGACCATGGCCATGTCCACGGCCCAAACTGCGGCCACGCCCACCAGGAACCGGTGCGCAATGCTCTGAAAGACGTCGGCCGCAACGACCCTTGCCCCTGCGGCAACGGCAAGAAATTCAAGAAGTGCCACGGGGCTTGAGGCTTCGGGCGAATCACTTCTTCGCCTGTTGAATCGCAAATCCCTGTAGGAGCGAGGCTTGCCCGCGAAAAGGGCGCCACGATCAATCAGAAAAACCGCGTCATCGTTCTTCGCGGGCAAGCCTCGCTCCTACAAGTTGATCTGCACCCCAAAAGTTGGACACCAATCCTAATTTTGGGGTCAGTTCAAGGTTTCAGTCGATCATGAGAATGCTCGCGGCGCTAACGACCGTCGCATATTCCCCATGCAGATTCCCCAGCGACATCGCATGCACTTCTTCAGCTGAATGGGCATTGCCGAAAAAGTCCGCCTTGTCGAAGGTAAAGCACGCATCCTCCACAACCCACGCCTCAAACCCCAGATTCCCAGCCGTTCGCGCCGTGGATTCCACCGAGTTGTGCGTCGCCACGCCAACGATGATCAACTGATCGATCCCCGCCTCGCGCAAACTCGCTTCCAGCCCGGTCGAGCAAAACGCATCCGGCACTTGTTTCTGTATCAGCCACTCACCGATCGATGGCTGGAAGCGCTCCTGAAACTCCACCCCCGATTGCTGCGGCCAGAACACCGAATCCACAGAGCGGGACAGGTGCTGCACATGAATCACCGGCCGCCCGGTGCGACGCCAATGCCCCAATAACTCCAGGATGCGCTCTTCGGCCTGAGGGTTGTTTCGACGGCCCAACTTGGGATGCAGGATGCCTTTTTGTTGATCGATGATGATCAGCGCCGCGTTTGTCTTAAGTTCCATGCCGACTTTTCCCATGCGAGGCCATTGAATTTGCCGCACTTCAGCATCGCCTCTTGCTACCGGCAAGCCATCAAACGCAAACAGGACGACCTGATGCCGGCGATCACCGAAAAGAAATAACCCAGCCGCAGCTTGCGCGTCCACCTCCTGCTCACTAACGTAGCGCCTTTGTCGCGTCACTACCCCCGCAGGAGCTTTGCCATGGCCTCGCCAGCCCTTACACATTTTCTTCCCCGGTTCGGCGTTGCCGCAGCAGTGGCCGGTGTTTTGAGCCTGACCGGTTGTCAGACATGGAACGCCCAGGACACCCTCCCGCCCACCTCCGGCGTGCAAGCGCTGAAGGGCCTGGCGCAAAACGTTTCGGTTCGCCGCAATGCCATGGGCATGCCGCTGATCGAGAGCAACAGCTTCCACGATGCGCTGTTCACCCTCGGCTACGTGCACGCCAGCGACCGCATCAGCCAAATGGTCACTCTGCGCCTGTTGGCCCAGGGCCGTCTGGCGGAAATGTCCGGCGCGGACCTGCTCGATGCCGACCGCTACATGCGTGCGATCAACCTGAAGAAAAGCGCGGATGAGCTGTATAAGGCCTCGTCGCCACGCCTCAAGCGTTTCTTCGAAGTCTATGCCCGCGGGGTCAATGCCTACCTGTTCCGCTACCGCGACAAGCTGCCGGCGGACCTCGCGGCCACTGGCTACAAACCTGAATACTGGAAACCGGAAGATTCGGCGCTGATGTTCTGCCTGCTGAACTTCAGCCAGTCGGCGAACCTGCCGGAAGAAATTTCCTCGCTGATGCTGGCCCAGACTGTCAGCACCGACAAACTGGCGTGGCTGACCCCGTCCGCTCCCGACGAAAAACTGCCGGTGGCTGAAGCGGATAAACTTCAGGGCATCAAACTCACCGGACAAATCCCGGGGCTGAACGAAATCAGCAAAGCCACCGGTCAACTGTCGGATCTGAATCTGCTGAGCGCTACCTCCTCGAACAACTGGGCGATCGCCCCGCAACGCAGCCGCAGCGGTAAGAGCCTGCTGGCCAGCGACAGCCATGGACCGTTGGGCGTCCCGTCGCTGTTCAGTTACGTGCAGATTCGCGCGCCGAAATACCACGCCTCCGGCGTAACCATTGCCGGGTTACCGATGGTGCTCGCTGGTTTCAACGGCAAAGTGGCGTGGAGCATGACCTCGGTCATGGGCGACAACCAGGACGTGTTCCTGGAAAAAATCAAACGCCAGGGCAATGGCCTTTCCTACGAAGTGGGCGGCAAATGGCAGCAGGCGATCGTGCGCAACGAAACCTATTTCGTCAAAGGCCAGCGGCCGATTCGCGAAGCGGTGTACGAAACCCGCCATGGGCCACTGCTCAACAGCGCTCAGGGCACGGCGCTGGCGAATGGTTTCGGCCTGGCCCTGCAGGCGCCGGACTTCACCGATGACAAAACCCTGGACGCCTTTTTCGACCTGTCCCGAGCGCAGAGTACCGAGAGAGCGTCGGACGCTAGCCGTGAAATCCGCGCCATAGCCCTGAATCTGGTGTTTGCCGATGCCAGCAATATCGGCTGGCAAGTCACCGGTCGCTACCCGAACCGTCGCGAAGGCGAAGGCTTGCTGCCGTCGCCGGGCTGGGAAGGTCGCTACGACTGGGACGGTTACGCCGACCCGATGCTCCATCCGTATGACCAGGACCCGGCGCAGGGCTGGCTCGGCACCGCCAACCAGCGGGTCATTCCCCATGGCTACGGCATGCAGCTGTCCAATTCCTGGGCGGCGCCGGAGCGTGGCGAACGCATGGCCGAACTGGCGGGCGTGGGCAAACACGACACCCGCAGCCTGATCGCCATGCAATACGACCAGACCACCACCTTCGCCGCCAAGCTGAAGAAGATGTTTGAAGCGCCGGGCATGGCCCAGCCACTCAAGCAGGCCATCGAAGCGTTGCCGGTGGCCGATCGCGGCAAGGCTCGCGAGGCGTATACCCGCTTGATGGCCTTCGACGGCAAACTCAGCCCGACCTCCGCCGACGCGGCGATTTACGAGCTGTTCCTGCAGGAAAGCACCAAACAGATTTTCCTCGACGAACTGGGCCCGGAAAGCAGCCCGGCGTGGAAAGCCTTTATCGCCAACGGCAAATTATCCTACGCGGCCCAGGCCGATCATCTGCTTGGGCGTGAGGACAGTCCGTTCTGGGATGACGTGCGCACCGCGCAGAAAGAAGACAAACCGGCGATCCTGGCCCGTAGCCTGGCGGCTGCGATCAGCGCGGGTGACAGCCAGTTGGGCGGCGATCACAAAGCCTGGCAGTGGGGCAAACTGCACCGCTACGAGTGGAAAAACGCCAGCGGCCAGACCGTGCGCGGTCCGCTGGCGGCCGGCGGCGATCACACCACGCTCAACACCGCCTCGTTCGCCTGGGGTCAGGACTTCAACACCACGCAGGCCCCGGCCATGCGCTTTATTGTCGACTTCGGCCAGGCCGAACCGCTGATGGGCCAGAACGCTACCGGCCAATCCGGCAACCCGGCCAGCCCGCACTATCTCGACAGCGTCGATCCATGGCTCAAGGGTCAATACATGAGCCTGCCGATGCAGCCGCAGAACTTTGACAAGGTGTATGGCAAGACGCGGTTGACGCTGACGCCTGGCAAGTAACATCAAAAGATCGCAGCCTGCGGCGGCGCCTACAGGGGATTCGCACCCATCTGTAAGCGCTGCCGCAGGCTGCGATCTTTTGTTATTAATCTCTGTGAAAATAAATAGAACTTCTCGTTTCGGGCAAACCTCCTAGCTAACAGGCCTCTCCATTCTGGTAACAATATGGACCTTGTTATCGCACGTCCTGAAGGTTTGTACTGCCCACCCGGGGATTTCTATATCGACCCGTGGCGCCCCGTCGAGCGCTCAGTCATCACCCACGCTCATAGCGACCATGCTCGCCGTGGCAACCAACACTATCTGGCGGCGGCACCGGGTGCGGGCATTCTGCGCGCGCAGCTGGGCCAGGACATCAACCTGCAAACGCTGCCCTATGGCGAGCCATTGCTGCACCATGGCGTAAAACTGAGTTTTCACCCCGCAGGCCACATGCTCGGCTCAGCCCAGGTGCGGCTGGAATGCGGCGGTGAGGTTTGGGTTGCCTCCGGTGATTACAAAACAGAGCCCGACGGCACCTGTGCACCGTTCGAACCGGTGCGCTGTCACACCTTCATCACAGAATCGACGTACGGCCTGCCAATTTACCGTTGGCAACCCCAGGCGCAGATCCTTGCCGAGATCAATCAGTGGTGGCAGTCCAACGCCGCAGTCGATAAAACCAGCGTGCTGCTCTGTCATGCTTTCGACAAGGCTCAGCGGATTCTTCATGGCCTCGATGCCGGCCTGGGCCCCATCCTGGTGCATGGTGCGGTTGAGCCGATCAATCAGTTTTATCGTCAGAGCGGCATTCATTTACCGCCAACGATTTATGCCAGCGAAGTAAAAAAGCAGGACCCGATGATGCGCAAAGCTCTGGTCCTCGCGCCGCCTGCAACGGGTACCAGCAATTGGGTACGGCGCTTCGGTGACTACAGCGATGCCCTCGCCAGCGGTTGGATGCGTTTGCGCGGCACGCAGCGGCGGCATGGCGTGGATCGTGGTTTCGTGTTGTCCGATCACGCCGATTGGCCCGGCCTGCTCTGGGCCATCGAACAGTCCGGGGCCGAGCGGGTGAAGGTCACCCATGGATCGATCGGAGTGCTGGTACGGCATCTGCGCGAACAGGGCCTCGATGCCATGGGGTTGCGCACCGAATACGGCGACGGTGAGAACAATGCAGCCTTCGAACCCGAGAGCGCCGAGGTGCAGGCATGAAAGCCTTCGCCGAGCTGTATGCCGAACTCGATGCCACCACCTCAAGCGACGCCAAACTGGCGGCGATGCAGCATTACTTCGCCCAGGCCACGCCCGAAGATGCCGCCTGGGCGGTGTATTTGCTGGCCGGCGGGCGGCTTCGGCAATGGGTGCCGGTACGGGTGCTGCGCGACATGGCAATCGCGTGTTCCGGGCTCTCGCCCTGGTTGTTCGAGGAAAGCTACCAGGCGGTGGGTGATCTGGCGGAAACCATTTCGCTGGTGCTGCCCGAAACGCCTCACACGTCTACCGACAGACTGACGGTGTGGATTGAGGACAAACTGTTGCCACTGCGCAGCGCGCCCCCGCGGGTCCTCGCTGAACGCCTGCCCGCGCTGTGGGCGCAACTGGATCGCCAGGGCCTGATGCTGTGCATCAAACTGATCACCGGCAGTTTCCGTGTCGGTGTCTCAAAATCGCTGGTCACCCGCGCCGTGGCAGCAATGGCCGGGCTCGACGGCAAACGCGTGGCCCAGCGACTGGTGGGTTACACCGACCCGTCGCACCGCCCGAATGCCGCCAGTTACCTGAAGCTGATTGCCCCCGAAGCACCCGATGAACACGACCAACGGGGTGGCCAACCCTACCCGTTCTTCCTTGCCCATGCGTTGTCGCAACCGGTTGAGCAGTTCGGAGCGCTGCTCGGCCCGGCCAGCCAATGGCAAGTGGAGTGGAAATGGGACGGCATCCGCGCCCAAGTGGTCAAGCGCGATGGGCGCTTGTGGGTCTGGTCGCGAGGCGAAGAACTGGTGACCGAACGGTTCCCCGAACTGGGCAGCCTGATTCACGACTTGCCCGACGGCACGGTGATCGACGGTGAAATCGTCGCCTGGAAAACCGCGCCCTCGGGCTCTGGGAACGCTTGCGAGCGGCAATCGCCTGCGTCGCTGGCGGTGCAGCCTTTCGCCCTGCTGCAAAAACGCAGCAGCCGTCACACGCTGGACAAGAAAATCCTCGATGAGGTGCCCGTGGTCATTCAGGCCTTTGACCTGCTCGAATGGCAGGGCCAGGATTTGCGCAACCAGACTCAGGCCATGCGCCGCACTCAGTTGGAACACCTCGTCACCACCTGCGCAAACCCGGTGTTACTTGCCTCGCCCATGTTGATCGGCGAAGACTGGTTCGACCTCGCCCGCCAACGGGAAGCCTCTCGCAAACTGAAGGTCGAAGGCATGATGCTCAAGGCCCGCGATGCGCAGTATGGCGTCGGGCGGAACAAAGACACGGGCGCGTGGTGGAAATGGAAAGTCGACCCGTTCAGTGTCGATGCGGTGCTGATCCATGCGCAGCAGGGTCATGGCCGCCAGGCCAGTCTCTACACTGATTACACTTTCGCCGTTTGGGACGGCCCACCCTGTGCCTGCGAGCGGACACTGGTGCCTTTCGCCAAGGCCTACTCCGGGTTGACCAACGAAGAAATCCGCCAGATCGACAGCCTCGTGCGCAAGACCACGGTGGAAAAGTCCGGATCTGTGATCCGTGTGAAACCAAGCCTGGTGTTTGAGCTGGGATTCGAGAGCATTGCCCCGTCGAAACGGCACCCGAGCGGGATTGCAGTGCGGTTTCCCCGGATATTGCGCTGGCGGCAGGACAAGTCGGTGGAAGAAGCTGACAGCCTGGCGACGTTGCGGGATTTACTGGCTTGACCCGACTCTTGTGGCCCTGCCTTTGTAGCAGCTGGCGAAGCCTGCGTTCGGCGGCGCAGCCGTCGTGCATCCAGCTGATGCGGTCCGCCTGACGCACCGCAAGTTCTGATTTTTCGACTGCTGCGCAGCCGAACGCAGCCTCGCAGGCTCGACAGCTGCTACACAAATAGCATCAAGATTTAATGGGTATCAGCTTCCCTGTGCACCATCCAGACGCAAGAATCTGGCAGCGCCCGTTTTCGTGCACAAATCGCGCTTTGCCATTTCCTGTGTCACCTTTTAAAACGCTTGTTCGGGACTCTGGTTCGGAAATTGCTACTTTTAATAGGTCTTACGCTTTTCAGTAACAGTACTTCTGCGCCACAAGCGCTCATATTGGTTCTTAGGGATTGAATAATGAAAAAAGCATTGCTGACCCTTTCTGCACTGGCGTTGTGCATGGCTGCCGGCTCCGCGCTGGCAAAGGAATACAAAGAATTGCGTTTTGGTGTTGACCCTTCCTATGCGCCGTTCGAATCCAAGGCAGCCGACGGCAGCCTGGTGGGCTTCGACATCGACCTGGGCAATGCAATCTGCGCCGAGCTGAAGGTCAAGTGCAAATGGGTCGAAAGCGATTTCGACGGCATGATTCCAGGCCTCAAGGCCAATAAATTCGACGGTGTGATCTCTTCGATGACCGTCACGCCGGCTCGCGAAAAAGTCATCGACTTCTCCAGTGAGCTGTTCTCCGGCCCTACCGCCTACGTGTTCAAGAAGGGCTCCGGCCTCACCACTGACGTCGCCACGCTGAAGGGTAAAACCGTCGGTTACGAGCAAGGCACCATTCAGGAAGCCTATGCCAAAGCCGTGCTGGACAAGGCCGGCGTGAAAACCCAGGCCTACGCCAACCAGGATCAGGTGTATTCCGACCTGACTTCCGGTCGTCTCGACGCCGCGATCCAGGACATGCTGCAAGCCGAACTGGGCTTCCTGAAGTCGCCAAAAGGCGCCGATTACGAAGTCAGCAAGCCTGTCGACAGCGAATTGCTGCCAGCCAAAACTGCTGTCGGTATCTCGAAAGGTAACAAAGACCTCAAGGCACTTCTGGACAAAGGTATCAAAGCGTTACACGACGATGGCACCTACGCCACCATTCAGAAGAAACACTTTGGCGATCTGAATCTGTACAGCGGCAAGTAATGCCCGGCGCCCATCTCGCGATGGGCGCTTTTTTCACCCGATCAGGTTGCTGATTTATGTTTGAAAACCTATTACAAAACCTGGGGCTCTCAGCCTTCAGCCTTCAGGGCTTCGGTCCGTTGCTGTTGGAAGGCACTTGGATGACCATCAAATTATCGGTGTTGTCGCTGTTGGTGGCCGTGTTGCTCGGCCTGCTGGGCGCCAGTGCCAAGCTGTCAAAAGTCAAACTGCTGCGCGTGCCGGCGCAGATCTACACCACGCTGATTCGCGGGGTACCAGACCTGGTGTTGATGCTGCTGATCTTCTACAGCCTGCAAACCTGGCTGACCTCGTTAACCGACCTCATGGAATGGGAATACATCGAGATCAACCCGTTCAGCGCCGGGGTCATCACCCTGGGCTTCATTTATGGCGCGTACTTCACCGAAACGTTCCGCGGGGCAATCCTCGCCGTGCCACGGGGCCAGGTCGAAGCCGCCACCGCCTATGGCCTCAAACGTGGCCAGCGTTTCCGTTTCGTGGTGTTCCCGCAAATGATGCGCTTCGCCCTGCCGGGCATCGGCAACAACTGGATGGTGATGCTCAAGGCCACCGCGCTGGTCTCGATCATCGGCTTGGCCGACCTGGTCAAGGCGGCGCAGGACGCCGGTAAAAGCACCTATCAACTGTTCTATTTCCTGGTGCTGGCCGCATTGATCTACTTGCTGATCACCAGTGCCTCCAACGTCGTCCTGCGCTGGCTCGAACGCCGCTACGCCGCCGGTGCCCGGGAGGCCGTACGATGATCGAACTCTTGCAGGAATACTGGAAACCCTTCCTTTATACCGACGGCTACAACATCACCGGCCTGGCCATGACCATGTGGCTGCTCAGTGCGTCGATCTTCATCGGCTTTCTGGTGTCGATCCCGCTGTCCATCGCCCGGGTTTCCCCCAAGCTCTACCTGCGCTGGCCGGTGCAGTTCTACACCTATCTGTTTCGGGGTACGCCGCTCTATATTCAGCTGCTGATCTGTTACACCGGCATCTACAGCCTGGCGGCCGTGCGCGCGCAGCCCGTCCTTGATGCGTTCTTTCGCGATGCGATGAACTGCACCATCCTCGCCTTCGCCCTGAACACCTGCGCCTACACCACGGAGATCTTCGCCGGTGCGATTCGCAGCATGAACCACGGTGAAGTCGAAGCGGCCAAAGCCTACGGGCTGACCGGCTGGAAGCTGTACACCTACGTGATCATGCCGTCGGCGCTGCGTCGCTCGCTGCCTTACTACAGCAACGAAGTGATCCTGATGCTGCACTCGACCACCGTGGCGTTCACCGCGACCATCCCGGATGTCCTGAAAGTCGCGCGCGACGCCAACTCGGCGACCTTCCTGACCTTCCAGTCGTTCGGCATCGCCGCGCTGATCTACCTGACCGTTACCTTTGCGCTGGTCGGCCTGTTCCGCCTCGCCGAACGCCGATGGCTGGCCTTCCTCGGGCCGACTCACTAGGACAATTCGTACATGCGCCACCAGATTCATGACCTGCTGGCCCCACTGCCGGGGACCGTGCGACAGATCCACAGCTTTCACTTCGGCCCCCAGGCGGCCAAAGGCAAGATCTACATCCAGTCCTCCCTGCACGCCGATGAACTGCCCGGCATGCTGGTGGCCTGGCACCTCAAACAGCGTCTGGCGGAGCTGGAAGCCGCCGGCCGGCTGCGCAGCGAAATCGTGCTGGTGCCCGTGGCCAACCCGGTCGGCCTGGAACAAGTGTTGATGGACGTTCCATTGGGCCGTTACGAGCTGGAAAGCGGGCAGAACTTCAATCGCTGGTTCGTCGACTTGAGTGAAGAAGTCGGCAACGAGATCGAAGGCCTGCTGGGCGACGATCCACAACGCAACCTCGAACTGATCCGCAGCAGCCTGCGCGACGTATTGGCGCGCCATACCGCCAGCACGCAACTACAATCCCAACGCCTGACCCTGCAACGACTGGCTTGCGATGCGGACATGGTACTGGACCTGCATTGCGATTTCGAAGCCGTCGCACACCTCTACACCACGCCCGAAGCCTGGCCTCAGGTCGAGCCGCTGGCGCGTTACATCGGTGCCGAAGCCAGCCTGTTGGCCACCGACTCTGGTGGCCAGTCATTCGATGAATGCTTCACCCTGCTCTGGTGGCAGTTGAAAGAACGCTTCGGCGAGCATTTCGATATTCCGCTGGGCAGCTTTTCGGTCACCGTCGAATTGCGCGGTCAGGGCGACGTTAATCACCCGTTGGCCAGCCTCGACTGCCAAGCGCTGATCGATTATCTGATTCACTTCGGCGCGATTGCCGGTGAGCCGGCGCCCTTACCGGAACTGCCCTACCCGGCCACGCCGCTGGCCGGCGTCGAACCGGTCGCGACACCCGTGGGCGGACTGCTGGTGTTTACAGTCCTGCCCGGGGAATACCTGGAGGCCGGGCAACTGATCGCCGAAGTCATCGACCCGATCAATGATCGCGTCACCCCTGTTCATTGCACCGTCGCCGGGCTGATGTACGCCCGTTCGCTGCGGCGCATGGCCACTGCCGGCATGGTAATCGCCCACGTCGCGGGCACCGAAGCCTATCGCAGCGGCTATCTACTTTCGCCTTGAGGATGCATGCCCCATGTACAAACTGACCATCGAAGGCCTGCATAAAAGCTATGGCGATCATCAGGTGCTCAAAGGCGTTTCGCTCAAGGCCAAAACCGGCGACGTTATCAGCCTGATCGGCGCCAGCGGCTCGGGCAAAAGCACCTTTTTGCGCTGCATCAACTTTCTAGAGCAACCCAACGACGGCACCATGAGCATGGACGGCCAGAACATCCGCATGGCCAAGGACCGTCACGGAATCCATGTGGCCGACCCCGATGAGCTGCAACGGATCCGCACCCGCCTGGCCATGGTGTTCCAGCACTTCAACCTGTGGAGCCACATGACGGTGCTGGAAAACATCACCATGGCCCCGCGGCGGGTGCTCGGTTGCAGCAAGGCAGAAGCCGAGGACCGTGCCCGACGTTACCTCGACAAGGTTGGCCTGGCGCCGCGTGTGGCGGATCAGTACCCGGCGTTCCTGTCAGGCGGTCAGCAACAACGGGTAGCCATTGCCCGTGCGCTGGCCATGGAACCTGAAGTCATGCTGTTCGACGAACCAACCTCAGCACTCGACCCGGAACTGGTGGGCGAAGTGCTCAAGGTAATTCAGGGCCTGGCCGAGGAAGGCCGGACCATGATCATGGTCACCCATGAAATGAGCTTCGCCCGCAAAGTGTCGAGCCAGGTGCTGTTCCTGCATCAGGGGCTGGTGGAAGAAGAAGGCGCGCCGGAAGACGTGCTGGGCAATCCGAAGAGTGAGCGCTTGAAGCAGTTCTTGAGCGGCAACCTCAAGTAAAACGCCACCTTCCCGTGGGAGCGAGCGATGCTCGCTCCCACAAAAGCGGGTATCAGACCACAGGTGCGGGAGGTGGCTCATCCGGCAGGGTGGGCTCTCCGGGTTCTGTCGGATCTTCATTGGGGGTGTCGGGATCAGGCTGATGGGGGATGCCCCCTGCCATACTGACTGGCGGATGCGCCAACAAGGACCAGGCCAGCACACCAACCTGATTGGGCTCGAGCCTTGCCAGTTCGGCACTTATTCGCGGATCGATCTTCATGAAGCACTCCTGAGCGATGGCCCGATCCGCCTTGCGCGAATCGGAGCAGTACACCCCATAGAGTGTACGCCCGCCCAGGAATTCCAACGGGTTGTCAGACGGTTGACTCAGGTACGCGGCAGGGTCACGCCACGCTGGCCCTGATACTTGCCACCACGGTCCTTGTAGGACACTTCACATTCCTCGTCGGACTCGAGGAACAGCATCTGCGCCACGCCTTCGTTGGCGTAGATCTTCGCCGGCAGGTTGGTGGTGTTCGAGAACTCCAGGGTCACATGGCCTTCCCACTCGGGCTCGAGCGGAGTCACGTTGACGATGATGCCGCAGCGGGCGTAGGTGCTCTTGCCCAGACAGATGGTCAATACGTTGCGCGGAATGCGGAAGTATTCGACGGTACTGGCCAGGGCGAAAGAGTTTGGCGGGATGATGCACACGTCGCTGTGGATGTCGACGAAGCTGCCAGCGTCGAAGTTTTTCGGATCGACGATGGCCGAATTGATGTTGGTGAACACCTTGAAATGATTGGTGCAACGCACATCGTAGCCGTAGCTCGACACACCATAGGAGATCACACGACTGTCGTCACTGCCGCGCACCTGACGTTCCACGAAAGGCTCGATCATGCCGTGCTCTTGCGCCATGCGGCGAATCCACTTGTCCGATTTGATGCTCATGGCGGGTGTCCTGAATAGCGAGGCGGAAAAATTCTGTCCGGCATCTTACCGGGCAGGCGCTCCGGGTTCAAAGTCTGGGAGACAATTCTCGCCGTTCCCCCGTGAATTCCGGGGCCTCACCGCCATGTTATTAACCGTCAGTCATTAAAAAAGAGAAACCTTCGCAAGAACCATTGGCACGTTCCGGAAAAAGGGTTAAGGTGGCGCCACTGTGCTGCTTGTGTCACTGAGAATCTCTACACGATATGTTGAATTTCGATCCAACCATCTACAAGAATTTTTCCTGCTCTTTGCACTCAGTCTCGGCCAGGGTTCTTCCTGAGTCGCAGTTATCTTTGTTCAAGGAGTTACACCATGTCTAATCGCCAAACCGGTACCGTTAAGTGGTTCAACGATGAAAAAGGCTTCGGCTTCATCACTCCACAATCCGGTGACGACCTGTTCGTTCACTTCAAAGCTATCCAATCCGACGGATTCAAAAGCCTGAAAGAAGGCCAACAGGTTTCTTTCATCGCTACCCGCGGTCAGAAAGGCATGCAAGCTGAAGAAGTTCAAGTTATCTAACTTGTACTTGCTTTAGTAAAAGGCCCCGCCCTTAAAAGCGGGGCTTTTTTGTGCCTGTGTGTTTTGTGAGGCAACAAAAAATCGCAGCCTTCGGCGGCACCCACAAGTGCGGAGCTGCCGAAGGCTGCGATCTTTTGATCTTCCAGCGTGTTACCAGGCCACGCCAAACCCTGCGGTATATCGGGTCTTGTTCAGGTCAGCCTCATCGCTGCCGCTGATAATGTCTCTCTCAGCCTTCAGATTCAGCGATGCCCAATCAGTGACTTTGTAGCGCAGACCGACCTCGGCATCGAGGGCGTAATCCGCGACACCCGACAAAGGCTTACCCACCTCACCCTTGGTGAAGAACTCAACCTTTTTGCCGACCAGATAACGGTTGTAGTCCCACTTCATCGCCAAGGAATAGAAATTTTCCTTGCGGCCATTGGAATACTCATAATCGGTGTTATTCAAGAGCGACCCTAGGGAGAAGGCACCCAGTTCGTCATCCCAGAACTGATAACCGGGGCCGGTACCGATGGTGCGCTGCCGGGACAACTCTTCGACCTTGTCGCGCTTGTAATTCAAACGACCTTGCCAGAACCACTTATCGGTAAGGAATCGGTCCAGAGAATACTCGGCACGCCAGTTATCAGTGGTAACGACGCTATCCTGGAACTCGCGGTTGTACTCACCTTCCGCCGTATGACGCCACCGACCATGACGCGCGCTGGTTTTGAAGCCGACGTCATAATCATCGGTATCTTTTTCGGCCCGCCGATAATCCAGGGCCATGTCGACATTACCCTTCCACACCAAATCCTCGACCACCGGCTTGGGCTTGAGCATCTGCTGAATGCTGGCCAACTCCACAGTCTTGGGGCCATCGCCGTTGGCCAGGATGACCTTGCCGTCCTCCGCCGCATGCAGCGACTTGGCCTTCTCGCCAGTGTAAGCATCCTGTTTGACCAACATTTGCTGATCGCTTTCCAGGGTTTTGACCTCTTTCCAGTCAATCGGAACCGCACCGGCATACGGGGTCTGGATCAACAGCTTGCCGCCATCGAAGAGCGTAATCTTGCCGCTCAGCTTGTCACCGTTCTTCAACCAGACCGTATCGGCGAGCAAGGGAGTGGATGCACTGACGACAGCGAGGCACAGTAAGGTTCTGGGCAACATAAGCGAATCAAAAGCTCAACTTTGCGAAAAAAAATCGGCATTATTCTTGGAAATAAGGCCCTGGCAAGGACTGACCCGGCTATTTCTATTGAGTTCATTTCTCAACTGACAATCCAGGATTTACCCTACAGACGGTCAATGCGTATTTTTTTCAGGAACCCGGACGTGACCGACTCAACCGCTGAAACCGAAAGCGCAGCGCAAATCCGACGCACGGCGCTCTACCTGACCCTGGCACAAGTGCCCGAGGGCAAAGTCGTGAGTTACGGTCAGCTCGCCGAACTGGCGGGACTGGGTCGCGCCGCCCGCTGGGTCGGGCGAACATTGAGCCAACTGCCCGGTGACACTAAATTGCCCTGGCATCGCGTGCTGGGTGCCGGCGGTCGGATCAGCCTGCCTGCAGGCAGCCCTTCAGGGGATGAACAGCGGGCCCGATTGCGCATGGAAGGCATCAGTGTTCTGAACAATCGTGTTGATATTCAGCGCCATGGCTGGCGCCCGGTAGAGCACAGCGGTTAGAGTGCGCGCTTTGTTTCCGTAATTCTTGAGGCAGACTCCAGCCCATGCCCCGTAAAACCTGGCGCGCCGCGCTCGCCGCCTATGCCAGCCCCTCGACGCTCGTGCTGTTGCTGCTTGGTTTCGCCGCCGGCCTGCCCTACATGCTGGTGTTTTCGACGCTTTCAGTCTGGCTGCGCGAGGCCGGTGTTGCCCGCGAAACCATCGGCTATGCAAGCCTGATCGGCCTGGCCTACGCCTTTAAATGGGTCTGGTCCCCGCTGCTCGACCAGTGGCGCCTACCCCTGCTCGGCAAGCTGGGCCGACGACGCTCCTGGCTGGTGCTGGCCCAGGCACTGGTGATCCTCGGCCTGATCGGCATGGGTTTCTGCGACCCGCAAAAACACCTGTCCTGGCTGATCGCCATCGCTGTGGTAGTCGCCTTTGCTTCGGCAACGCAAGACATTGCCATCGACGCCTATCGCCTGGAAATCGTCGACGATACCCGCCAGGCTGCACTGGCGGCCAGCTACATGGCCGGTTATCGGGTCGCGGCCCTGCTGGCAACGGCGGGCGCGCTGTTTTTTGCCGAAGGCTTCGGCTCCACCGGTTTCAACTACAAACATGCGGCGTGGACTGGCACCTATCTGCTGTTCGGCATCTTGATGATCCCGGCGCTGCTGACCTCCTTCTTCATGCGCGAACCGCCGGTGCCACTGCGCACTCAGCTTCAGGCCGGACGCTACAGCTTCGTGCACCAGCTGGCGTCGGTGTTCGTGCTGATCGTACTGCTGGTGTCCGTACCGGCCATGTTCACCCAGTTCTACAACACCGACTTCGCCAGCGTGCTATTCAACGGCGTCAGCCTGCTCGACCTGTTGCTCGAAGACCGCGCATTCCTGCGGGCAATCCTCTATACCACGCTCACCGCCCTGTGCTTGTCGGCCATGGGCCGCCGTGGCCTGGCGCCGGTGCTGACGCCGGTCAACGACTTCATTCTGCGTTACCGCTGGCAAGCCCTGCTGCTGCTTGGGCTGATCGCCACCTACCGGATGTCCGATACGGTCATGGGCGTGATGGCCAACGTGTTCTACATCGACCAAGGGTTCACCAAGGATCAGATTGCCAGTGTCAGCAAGATTTTCGGCCTGATCATGACATTGGTCGGCGCCGGTATGGGCGGCCTGCTCATCGTGCGCTTCGGCATTCTGCCCATTCTGTTCATCGGCGGTGCCGCATCGGCGGCCACTAACCTGCTGTTCCTGATGCTCACGGACATGGGCGCCAATCTGCGGATGCTGATCGTCACCATTTCCCTGGACAACTTCAGCTCGGGCCTGGCGACTTCGGCGTTCGTCGCTTACCTGTCGAGCCTGACCAACCTCAAATTCTCCGCGACCCAGTACGCCCTGCTCAGCTCGATCATGCTCTTGTTGCCTCGCCTGATCGGCGGCTATTCAGGGGTCATGGTGGAAAAATTCGGCTACCACAACTTCTTCCTGATCACTGCCCTGCTGGGCGTTCCGACGCTGCTGTTGATCGCCTTGCACTGGTTCCAGGAAAACCGCCGTGCCGGTCCGACCCCGACACCTGAACCGGCTCAGACCCCGGTCACGGAAGAATCGCAGCCTCTTTGATACAGGACGCAGAGGGCGAGCAGATTCTCGCCCTCCAGCCACACAGCCGGCCGCACGCCTGTACGCCAGCAGATCTCGCCCGTACAATGCCCCATTACTTCTCGTTATCAGCAACCGACAACGGCCAACCATGCGCACCAGTCAATTTTTGCTCGCCACACAGAAAGAAACGCCTTCCGACGCGGTCGTCATCAGCCATCAGCTGATGCTGCGCGCCGGCATGATCCGCAAACTCGCCTCGGGCCTGTACACCTGGCTGCCGATGGGCTTGCGAGTGATGCGCAAGGTCGAAGCCATCGTGCGTGAAGAAATGAACGCCGCCGGTTCTCTCGAAGTGTTGATGCCGAGCACTCAACCGGCTGAGCTATGGCAGGAATCGGGTCGCTGGGAAGAATACGGCCCTGAATTGCTGCGTTTCAAGGATCGCCACGGTCGCGACTTCTGCGCCGGCCCGACTCACGAAGAGGTCATCACCGACCTGATGCGCAACGAGTTGAGCAGCTACAAACAGCTGCCGATCAACCTGTATCAGATCCAGACCAAGTTCCGTGACGAAATCCGCCCACGCTTCGGTTTGATGCGTGGCCGCGAATTCATCATGAAGGACGCCTACTCGTTCCACGCCGACCAGGCATCGCTGCAGGTCACCTACGACCGCATGCACCAGGCGTACTGCAACGTGTTCACCCGCCTGGGCCTGAAATTCCGTCCGGTTGAAGCCGACAACGGCTCCATCGGTGGCGCCGGTTCCCACGAGTTCCACGTACTGGCCGAGTCCGGCGAAGACGACATCGTCTTCAGCAACGGTTCCGACTACGCCGCGAACATCGAGAAAGCCGAAGCCGTACCGCGGGAAACCTCTCGTCCACTGCCTGCCGAAGAGCTGCGTCTGGTCGACACGCCGAACGCCAAGACCATTGCGCAACTGGTCGAAGGCTTCAACCTGCCGATCGAAAAAACCATCAAGACCCTGGTGGTGCACGCTGAAGAGAAAGGCAAGCTGATTGCCCTGATCATCCGTGGCGACCACGAACTGAACGAAATCAAGGCCGCCAACCAGCCTGGCGTTGCCAGCCCACTGGTCATGGCTTCCGAAGCCGAACTGCGCGACGCCATTGGCGCCGGCGCCGGTTCCCTCGGCCCGCTGAACCTGCCGCTGCCGATCATCATCGACCGTTCCGTCGAACTGATGAGCGACTTCGGCATCGGTGCCAACATCGACGACAAGCACTACTTTGGCGTGAACTGGGAGCGCGATCTGCCGGTTCCGACCGTTGCCGACCTGCGCAACGTTGTCTCCGGCGACCCAAGCCCTGACGGCAAAGGCACGTTGGAAATCAAGCGCGGCATCGAAGTCGGGCACATCTTCCAGCTGGGCAACAAGTACAGCAAAGCGATGAAGTGCGAAGTGCTGGGCGAGAACGGCAAACCGGTCACCCTGGAAATGGGCTGCTACGGCATTGGTGTATCCCGCGTAGTAGCTGCCGCCATCGAACAGAACAACGACGAGAACGGGATCATCTGGAGCGACGCTCTGGCCCCGTTCCAGATTGCTCTGGTACCGCTGCGCTACGAAACCGAACAGGTTCGCGAAGCCACCGACAAGCTCTACGCAGAACTGACTGCCGCCGGCTTCGACGTGCTGCTGGACGACCGCGACAAGAAAACCAGCCCGGGCATCAAGTTCGCGGACATGGAGCTGATCGGCATTCCACACCGGATCGTGGTCAGTGACCGCGGCCTCGCCGACGGCAATCTGGAATACAAGAGCCGTACCGAAGCCGAGGCGCAAGCGCTGCCGGTTGCTGACGTGCTGTCTTTCCTCCAGGCCCGTATCCGCCGCTGACACCAGATAGAGACGTCATGTTCAAGCGAAACACCTTAGGCCTCGGTGGTGCCGCCCTGTGCGGCACCCTGCTGGTCAGCGGCTGTGCCAATCACATGTCACAACGCAGCGAGCACGAGGAGCGGGTCGAGCGTAAGTTGCTCGATCACAGCCTGCAGATCGATGTCGGCGAGCCCAAAGTGCTGGAGCTGCCGCAACGCCGGGTGAAAATCCACGAGCAGAAGACCTTCGAAGTCACCGAGTTCGAAGTCACACGCCACTATGACCGCTACACGCCTTACCAACCCTGGAGGGAGATCTATGAGATCCCACTGGGGGCGGTGGCCGTAGTGGCCGGCATCGGTGCGAACGTGGTCAACGTGTTCGCCCTCGGTAATCTGCCGGACAGCGTGACGAAGGATTGGCTCAGCTATGGTTTTGCCGGGCTCAACCCGTTCATGAACGTGCAGTCTCACGGTCGCGCGCAGCAGAACCTGGCGAGCATCGACGAAGTCCAGCGTGACAAGCGCACGGAATACTCGAGTCTGCCCTGGAGCGAGCGTCCGGTGCAGGTCAAGGCCGGCAAGGACACGTTCGAGCTGAGCACCGACCGCAACGGTGTGTTGCGCCTGAACCTGCTGGACAGCCCGTTCGCCGAACATGACCTCAATCATCTGGGCAAGCTGCAGATCAGTGTCGAGGACAACAAGGACGATGTGCACACCAACTCGTCACTGGCGATCAGTAACAACTTGCGCGGCAAGCTGCTCGAAGCCCATGGGCTGATTTACGACGATCTCGAAGACGACGAGGTGAGCCAGTGGGTGCACCGGGTCAAGCGCCTGTCGGAACTGGGTCTGGAAGAAGAAGCCAGCGAATTGGAACAGAGCCTGATCGAACTGACCCGCAACGATCCCGAGTTGCAGGCTGAGTTCCTCAAGTCACTGACCAAGGATGCCGGGCGACTGGTGGCGGATCCGGGGCCGAATTAAGGCCTATTAAAAGATCGCAGCCTTCGACGGCTCCTACATTGGATGGAGTACACCCTGTAGGAGCTGCCGAAGGCTGCGATCTTTTGATTTTAAAATCTCACCGCTCAAACAACTCCAACTGTTCGAACCCGCCCCGCAAATCCTCCAGCCTCACCCCAACCCCCAACAACCGCACCGGTTTCCCGCCGCGATTGAAGGCCTGGGTCAACAACAGCTGATAACTCCCCAGATCCCGCCCTGCCCCGGCCTGCTCCAACGTAGTCTGGGTAAAATCGTGGAATTTCACTTTGACGAACGGTTTGCCCGGGCGATAGCTGCTGTCGATCCGCGCCATTCGGCCATTCAGGGACTCCAGCAGCTCCGGCAATTTATCCAGACAACTCACCAGATCCGGCAGGTCCACGTCATAGGTGTTTTCAACGCTGATCGACTGCCGACGACTGTCGTTGTGCACCAACCGCTCATCGATCCCACGGGCCAGGCTCCAGAGTCGCTCGCCGAAGCTGCCGAATTCACGCACCAGCGCCAATTTGTTCCACTCGCGTAATTGCGCGCAATCGATGATGCCGAGCTTGCCCAGTTTGTCAGCGGTCACTTTGCCAACACCGTGCAACTTGCTCACCGGCAAGCCGCTGACAAAGTCGTCCACCTGATCGGGCGTGATCACGAACAAGCCATTGGGCTTCTTCCAGTCGCTGGCGATCTTGGCAAGAAACTTGTTCGGCGCCACGCCGGCCGACACGGTGATGTGCAACTGATTGGACACCCGGCGGCGAATATCCTGGGCAATTCGCGTGGCACTGCCGCCGAAATGCGCACTGTCCGAGACATCGAGGTACGCCTCGTCCAGGGAAAGCGGCTCGATCAGGTCGGTGTAATCGCGAAAGATCGTATGAATTTCCTTCGACGCTTCTCTATAAGCCTCCATGCGCGGCTTGACGATGGTCAGGTCCGGACACAGTTTCAAGGCATGTCCGGAAGACATGGCCGAGCGCACGCCATACGCCCGCGCTTCATAGTTACAGGTAGCAATCACCCCACGCCGATCCGCCGAGCCGCCCACCGCCAAAGGCTTACCGGCCAGGCGCGGGTCGTCACGCATCTCGATGGCGGCATAGAAGCAGTCACAATCGACGTGGATGATTTTTCGCTGCGTCATATAAAAGCGGTGTTCATGGCGAAGAAATGAAGTATCGGCGTGTCGTACCGGCAGTATCTCACTGACACCTGTATATAGCACCAGTAGTCTGAATCTTCTTTTCAAGCGATAGGAAAAGTACCGGAGGAATTTATTTTCTCAATCGAAAGCCACCTACCGATAGAGCCAAAAGCCTTGCCCTGCCTGCGTTTCAGCCCGATCCACACCCCCTGCTTTCACCTAAGCGATTGAACAGGAACAGATTTTACCGAGATTGAAGGTTGACAGCCCGGCGATCCTCTGTAGAATGCCGACACACAGACGCGGGATGGAGCAGTCTGGTAGCTCGTCGGGCTCATAACCCGAAGGTCGTCGGTTCAAATCCGGCTCCCGCAACCAAACATCGAAAAAGGCTACTCGAAAGAGTGGCCTTTTTTGTGCGCGCCTGTTTTATAAAAAATCAGCGTTTCATGCTTTACCGAGCAGAAACGAGAAATCCTTCTGATTCCGAAACTTAGCGTTCCTCGGCGACCGTTCAGCGCTGATTCTGGTTTATTTGACCCATACTTGGATTAACGGTTGACACTACGGCGTTCGCCTGTAGAATGCCGCCACACAGACGCGGGATGGAGCAGTCTGGTAGCTCGTCGGGCTCATAACCCGAAGGTCGTCGGTTCAAATCCGGCTCCCGCAACCAAACATCAAAAAAGGCTACTCGAAAGAGTGGCCTTTTTTGTATCTGTTGAAAAAGTCCTTTCGCAACAATGATCTGTCACTGTGCAGTGAGCCGTTCAGGGTCGCCAGACTGTGAGTTCAGACCTAGGCTGAACCGCAAGGAAAACCCTCGACGACTGGTGATGCGCCATCGCCTATACCCGGTGAGACGCGTTAATATTTGTGATTATTTTTTTCTACAGGGATTGGTAACTTGGCTGGATACCCCCATCCTGTCGCGCACAATCCAAGAGGTGATTGATGCGCGCCAACTCGTCTGATCCACAAGACACCGTCACAGCGACACAACCGATCAAAGCCGAGCGTCTGCGCTTGCTGGATCGAATCAGCAAATACCGTCAACCCATCGGTCTGGCGGTCACTTTGCTGCTGTTCGCCATCGCGCTGATTGCCTGTCGTCACCTGCTGAGCGAACTCGATCTGTACGCGCTGCACGACTCGATCCTGGAAGTGCCGAGACCGGCCTTGCTGGGAGCGTTAGGCGCGACCGTCGTCGGCTTCATCATTCTGCTGGGTTACGAATGGTCGGCCAGCCGTTATGCCGGCGTGACACTGGCGCCGCGAGTCGTGGCGCTGGGGGGCTTCACCGCCTTCGCCATCGGCAATGCCATCGGTCTGTCGCTGCTGTCGGGGGGCTCGGTTCGCTACCGTCTATATGCACGGCATGGCGTGGGGGCTTCGGAAGTCGCGCACATGACGCTGTTTGCCAGCCTCTCGCTCGGCTGCGCCCTCCCGCCCCTGGCCGCCCTCGCCACCCTCAGCAACCTGCCCGCCGCCTCGCTGGCCCTGGGTTTCTCCGAGACGTTGCTGGGTGCGATTGCAGGGGCCGTGCTGCTGCTCGCCACGGTCCTGGCGATCGGTATCTACCGCCGTCGCTTGCCGGAACAGCCTTACCCGGACAACCTGCTGGTCAAGGTCGGCCGCCGCACCTTGCGCCTGCCGGGCCGCCGCCTGACCTTCCTGCAACTGGTCATCACCGCCCTGGACGTGGCCGCCGCCGCGACAGTGCTCTATCTGTTGCTGCCCGAAGCGCCACCCTTCGGTGCGTTCCTGCTGGTCTATCTATTGGCCCTGGCCGCTGGCGTGCTCAGCCATGTACCCGGCGGTGTCGGGGTGTTCGAAGCGATTTTGCTGGCGGCCTTCGCCGACAAGCTCGGTGCCGCGCCACTGGCTGCCGCCCTGCTGCTCTACCGCCTGATCTACGTGATCTTGCCGCTGCTGGTGGCTTGCGTACTGCTGCTGATCAACGAGGGCCAGCGCCTGTTTCAGACACGCCAGACGCTACGCGCCGCCTCAGGCCTGGCCGCGCCGATTCTGGCGGTGCTGGTGTTCCTGTCCGGCGTGGTGTTGCTGTTCTCTGGCGTAACGCCGGAGATCGATACGCGCCTTGAACACATCGGCTTTCTGATCCCGCATCGACTGGTCGACGCCTCGCACTTCGGCGCCAGCCTGGTGGGCGTGCTCTGCCTGCTGCTGGCTCAGGGCTTGCGTCGCCGCCTGTCGGCCGCGTGGATGCTGACCACCATTCTGTTGTTGGTCGGCGCCGTGCTCTCTCTGCTCAAAGGCTTCGATTGGGAAGAAGCCAGCCTGATGACCCTGACAGCAAGTTTGCTGGGGGTTTTCCGGCGTTCGTTCTACCGCCCCAGCCGCCTGACCGAGCTGCCGTTTTCGCCGCTGTATCTGGTGTCGAGTCTTTGCGTACTCGGCGCATCGATCTGGTTGCTGCTGTTCGCCTATCAGGACGTTCCGTACAGCCATCAACTCTGGTGGCAGTTCACCCTCGACGCCGACGCCCCGCGAGGCTTGCGCTCGTTGCTGGGTGCCGCGGTGCTGCTGGTGGTGGTATCCCTGACGTGGCTGCTGCGTACCGCGCGTCCGATAATCCACCTGCCAACCTCCGATGAACTGGAGCGCGCGGCTAATATCCTCATGGCCTCGTCCCAACCGGATGGCGGCCTGGCCCTGACCGGTGACAAGGCGCTGCTGTTCCACCCCAACGACGAGGCGTTCCTGATGTACGCCCGCCGTGGCCGCAGCCTGGTAGCGCTGTATGACCCGATCGGCCCGACCCAGCAACGGGCGGAAATGATCTGGCAGTTCCGTGACCTGTGCGATATCCACCACGCCCGCCCTGTGTTTTATCAAGTGCGTGCCGAGAACCTGCCGTACTACATGGACATCGGCCTGACTGCGATCAAGCTCGGCGAAGAAGCCCGGGTCGACCTCAAGCGTTTCGATCTCGAAGCCAAAGGCAAAGAGATGAAGGACCTGCGCTACACCTGGAACCGTGGCACCCGTGACGGCCTGTCGCTGGAGATCCATGAGCCGGGGCAAGCGCCAATGGACGAGCTCAAGGTGATTTCCGATGCCTGGCTGACCGGCAAGAATGTGCGCGAGAAAGGCTTCTCGCTCGGGCGTTTCAGCGATGACTACCTCAAGCACTTCCGTGTCGCGGTGATTCGTTTCGAAGGGCGCCCGGTGGCGTTCGCCAACCTGCTCGAGACTTACGGTCATGAACTGGCCAGCCTCGACCTGATGCGCGCGCACCCGGACGCCCCGAAGCTGACCATGGAGTTCATGATGGTCGGCCTGATTCAACATTATAAAAATCATGGATACGCGCGTTTCAGCCTGGGCATGGTGCCATTGTCGGGGTTGCAACCCCGGCGTGGCGCACCACTGACCCAGCGCTTGGGCTCGATGGTGTTCCGCCGTGGTGAGCAGCTGTATAACTTCCAAGGTTTGCGCCGCTTCAAAGACAAGTTCCAGCCTGACTGGGAACCCCGTTATATGGCCGTGCCCGCCGGACTCGATCCGCTGGTGGCCCTGGCCGACACTGCCGCCCTGATTGCGGGCGGCTTGACTGGATTGGTGAAACGCTGATGATTCAACGCTCCCTGCGGTACGTACTGGCCACACTGGTAGTGCTGGCCCTGATTGTCGGTAGCGGTTACTGGTACCTGAAACGCCCGGCACCCGAACCGACCCTCGAACTGCTGACGCCAGCCGATGGCGCCGCGATGACCCGCGTCATCCCCGGCACCACGCCGCGCGCGCAGGTGCTGGTGGCGGTCAATGAAGAGCAGAAGCTCAGCGATAAACAATTGATGACCCTGAGCCGCAGCGGCTCGGCGCAGATCGTCCAGGTGATCCTGCCCAAGGACTGCATCCAGCAAAGTCGGGCCCTGCAAGCAGGCCTCAGAGAACTCAAAGGCCCGGCAACCCTGGTCAGCGGCATCGGCCCTGGCGCCGTGCTGGCGTGGCGCTGGCTGGCCGAGCAGAAGAACGACAAGGCCCAGGCCATTTCGGTTGACCTGGCCCTGGAAAAACCCGGTTGCACGCACCTGCTGCCAAAAAGCGCCGCCCACGGTCACTGGCTGGTGGCCTGGAACGACAACCCGGACGACACCAGCGCCGGCTTCGTGCGTGACCAGCCCAACGCCGAAACCAGCATCAGCGACTACGACATCAACCTGCCGCAAGTGCTGAACAACGAACTGCGCAAAACCCTCGTCGGTGGCGATAAAGCCGCTGGCGGCCTGCAGATTCCAGTGGTCGAAGTGCCGGCCGGCCAGGCCAAGGACACCGTCACCCTGTTCCTCTCCGGCGACGGCGGCTGGCGCGACCTGGACCGCGACGTGGCCGGCGAGATGGCCAAGATCGGCTACCCAGTGGTCGGCATCGACACCCTGCGCTACTACTGGCAGCACAAGAGCCCGGAACAAAGCGCCCTGGACCTGACCGAACTGATGCAGCACTACCGGCAGAAATGGGGCACCAAGCGCTTCATCCTGACCGGCTACTCATTCGGCGCCGACGTTCTGCCAGCCATCTACAACCGTCTGCCGGAAGCCGAACAGCAGCGGGTCGACGCAATCATCCTGCTGGCCTTCGCCCGCACCGGCAGCTTCGAGATCGAAGTCGAAGGCTGGCTCGGCAACGCCGGCAAAGAAGCCGCCACCGGCCCGGAAATGGCCAAGCTGCCGCCGGCTAAAGTGGTGTGCATCTACGGAGAGGAAGAAGTCGACGAGAGCGGCTGCACCGACAAGACCGCCGTGGGCGAAGCGATGAAACTGCCTGGCGGCCATCACTTCGACGAGAACTACCCGGCGTTGGCCCAGCGGTTGGTGGATGCGATCGTGAAGCGTCAAACGAAGGAGACGGCGGCTCAGGAGTGATCTGAGTCCCCGTACACAAAAAAGCCCCCGACACCTTATGGTTGCGGGGGCTTTTTCATTAGCACGCAATTTAACCGCACCACAGGGGGCTGCGCTGAACTCAGATAAATGGGGACATGTTTAGTCTCGTTTACAGAAGGTGTCACAATATCGGATGACGCCCGCAGACCTTGTAGGCAAACTCCGAATCTTTCTTTTTGGGCACTTTGCCGTCTTGTTGCGTTTTTCTTCGACGGGATACTCTCGGACGTCGCTGACCATTCAGCGATCGGGCTTGGAAACCCGTCGGATACTAGCCGCAACAGCGCCCCTTCATGATTGCATGCGTTTTTTGTGATCATGAGTTATGGCAGCTGTGCGTGGGACGCCCTCGGGCGTGCCGGTTTCCTAGTTCCCGGTTTCCAACCTGCGTACAGCTGTCACCCATTCGCTTGGAAACGAATGAGTCAGCTCCTCAACTAGGATTTTTGACTATGACTAAAATTGATGTTTCCGCGATTTCAGAACTAAAAACCCTCGGCTTCACCCCTCTCATCTACTGCTCGGATCAGGCGCTATTCAACGTCCGCGCCGGCGTCCCCATTGTTGATGCCTTGTCACAAGCCTCCGACCTGCTGTTCCTCGTCAGATCATTTACCGAGGATGCAGCCTACGCAAAAAGACACCGACCGCCACGCCTGGGCCGCGCATTACCTGACGGCGATGAGTAAGGCGGTGATTGATGATGTGGTGAAGGTGCTGACACCGCGACCCGCCCGAACAAAGACCGAATCTGAAGAAGAGTTGCCTGAAAGCAAGTAAAGGCACAGACACAAAAAAGCCCCCGCTACCTTCATGGCAACGGGGGCTTTTTCATGGGGCTTACATCTCGACCTGGGTACCTAGTTCAATCACCCGGTTCAGCGGCAGATTGAAGAAACGCAGGTTGCCATTGGCGTTTTTCAGCATGAAGGCGAACAACGCCTCGCGCCAGCGGGCCATGCCTTCGAGCTTGGAGGCGATGACCGTCTCGCGGCTGAGGAAGTACGTGGTGCGCATCGGGCTGAAGTCCAGGTTATCGAGATGACACAGCTTCAGTGCTTGCGGCACGTCCGGCTCGTCGGTGAAACCGAAGTGCAGGATGACCCTGAAGAAGCCTTCGCCGTAAGAATCGACCTCGAAACGTCGTTGCGGCGGGACGCGCGGGATGTCTTCGTACACCACTGTCAGCAACACCACTTGCTCGTGCAGCACCTGGTTATGCAGCAGATTGTGCAACAGCGCGTGGGGCACGGCATCCGGGCGAGCGGTAAGGAACACAGCGGTGCCCTGGACCCGATGTGGCGGTTGCACACGGATACTGCTGATGAAGATCGGCAGCGGCAGCCCGCCTTCGTCCAGGCGATCCACCAGCAGTTGCTTGCCGCGTTTCCAGGTGGTCATCAGGACGAACAGTGCGATACCGGCGATCACCGGGAACGCGCCACCCTGAACGATTTTTGGCACGTTGGCGGCGAAGTACAGACCGTCCACCAACAGAAAGCCGAGCAACACCGGGACCGCAAGAACCGGTGGCCACTTCCACAGCAGCAGCATCACCGCCGACACCAGAATCGTGGTCATCAACATGGTCCCGGTCACCGCCACGCCGTAGGCCGAGGCCAGGGCGCCGGAGGACTCGAAGCCCAGTACCAGCAGGATCACGCCGACCATCAGCGCCCAGTTCACCGCGCCGATATAAATCTGCCCTTGTTCGGCACTGGAGGTGTGCTGAATGCGCATGCGCGGAATGTAGCCGAGCTGGATCGCCTGGCGGGTCAGGGAGAATGCACCGGAGATGACCGCTTGCGAGGCAATCACCGTGGCCATGGTCGACAACGCGACCAACGGGATCAGCGCCCAGCTTGGCGCCAGCAGATAGAACGGGTTGCGGGCCGCTTCCGGATCACCGAGCAGCAATGCGCCCTGACCGAAGTAGTTCAGCACCAGTGCGGGCAACACCAGGATGAACCAGGCCCGAGCGATCGGCTTGCGCCCGAAGTGGCCCATGTCCGCGTACAGCGCCTCGGCACCGGTCAACGCCAGCACCACGGCACCAAGAATCGTGATCCCCATGCCTGGATGGTCCATGAAGAAGCGTACGCCCCACACCGGGTTTATCGCCTGCAACACTTCCGGGTGTTGGTTGATGCCGTACACGCCCAGCGCGCCGAGTACCAGAAACCAGGTAACCATGATCGGCCCGAATAGAATGCCGATCCGCGCCGTGCCGTGACGTTGAATCAGAAACAGCGCCACCAGCACGATCAAGGACAACGGCACCACCCAATGGTCAATGCCTTCGAACGCCAGCCCCAGCCCTTCGATCGCCGAAAGAACGGAAATCGCCGGGGTGATCATGCTGTCGCCGTAGAACAGCGCCGTGCCGATCAGCCCGCAGACTACCAGCAACGTGCGCAATTTTGCATGCCCCCCCGCCGCTCGTCGTGCCAGCGCGGTCAAGGCCATGATTCCGCCCTCGCCCTGGTTGTCGGCACGCAGCACGAACATCATGTATTTGATCGACACGACCCAGATCAGCGACCAGAAGATCAGCGCCAGAATGCCCAGCACGCCGTCATGGTTGACGGGCACGCCATAGCCACCGGAAAACACTTCTTTGAGGGTGTACAACGGGCTCGTGCCGATGTCGCCATAAACCACTCCGACCGCCGCAACCAGCATGCTGATCGGCTTCGCCGCCGAATGTCCGCCGGCTATCGCCTGACTACTTGCCTGCCCCATCCATCACTCCTACTACTCAGATCCGGGCTTCTTCAAAGAAGCACTATGATTTGTGGTGCAGCATGCACTGTTTTACTTGTTGTTACAGACGATTTATTGACTGTAAAAAATCGGTAAAGCGTAAAGGCGCGAAGCATAGCGCAGCACTCGTCGTATTTCCCTGCATAAAGCTGGTCAAGTGCGCCGCCCATCGTTAGAATTGCGCACTTTTTGACCAGAGGGTGCAACATAGCGCCCGTCTGTCGCCTTGCCGTCATCGGCTGGAGGCGTCACAAATACCGAGGTTAGACATGTCCACCACTCCTGCGCCGGCCAATCCAAAGGTTGGCTTCGTATCCCTGGGTTGCCCGAAAGCACTGGTCGACTCCGAGCGCATCCTTACCCAGCTGCGCATGGAAGGCTATGACGTTGTGTCCACTTATCAGGACGCCGACGTCGTGGTGGTCAATACCTGCGGCTTCATCGACTCGGCCAAGGCTGAGTCCCTGGAAGTGATCGGCGAAGCCATCAAGGAAAACGGCAAGGTCATCGTGACCGGCTGCATGGGCGTCGAAGAAGGCAATATCCGTAACGTGCACCCGAGTGTGCTGGCCGTGACCGGTCCGCAGCAGTACGAGCAAGTGGTCAACGCCGTGCACGACGTCGTGCCGCCGCGTCAGGATCACAACCCGCTGATCGACCTGGTGCCGCCGCAAGGGATCAAACTGACCCCGCGCCACTACGCCTACCTGAAGATTTCCGAAGGCTGCAACCACAGCTGCAGCTTCTGCATCATCCCGTCGATGCGCGGCAAACTGGTCAGCCGCCCGGTCGGTGACGTGCTCGACGAGGCCCAGCGCCTGGTCAAGTCCGGCGTCAAAGAGCTGCTGGTGATTTCCCAGGACACCAGCGCCTATGGCGTCGACGTGAAATACCGCACCGGTTTCTGGAACGGCGCGCCGGTGAAAACCCGCATGACCGAACTCTGCGAAGCCCTGAGCACCCTCGGTGTCTGGGTGCGCCTGCACTACGTTTACCCGTACCCGCACGTCGACGAGCTGATCCCGCTGATGGCCGCCGGGAAAATCCTGCCGTACCTGGACATCCCGTTCCAGCACGCCAGCCCGAAAGTCCTCAAAGCCATGAAACGCCCGGCTTTCGAAGACAAGACCCTGGCCCGCATCAAGAACTGGCGCGAAATCTGCCCGGACCTGATCATCCGTTCGACCTTCATCGTCGGCTTCCCCGGCGAAACCGAAGAAGACTTCCAGTACCTGCTGAACTGGCTGACCGAAGCCCAGCTGGACCGCGTCGGCTGCTTCCAGTACTCGCCGGTCGAAGGCGCACCGGCCAACGATCTGGACCTGGAGATCGTTCCGGACGACGTCAAGCAAGACCGCTGGGATCGCTTCATGGCGCACCAGCAGGCCATCAGCTCGGCACGCCTGCAAATGCGCATCGGCCGTGAGATCGAAGTGCTGGTGGACGAAGTCGACGAGCAAGGCGCGGTTGGCCGCTGCTTCTTCGATGCCCCGGAAATCGACGGCAACGTGTTCATCGACAACGGCAGCAACCTGAAGCCGGGCGACAAGGTCTGGTGCAAAGTGACTGACGCCGACGAATACGACCTGTGGGCTGAACAGATCTAAACGCAAAAAATACGAAAAGCCCTGCTCTCTTGACGAGATGCGGGGCTTTTTTACGTCTATCGTTTTGTGGGAGAAAAAACTCGCAGCCTTACGGGAACGGCTCTTAACAGAAGGAGCAAGCGGCCATGCGCCAACATTCGGTCATTTACACACCGAAACAGAGCGACTACGAAGAACTCACCCGCGTGTGGGAGGCCTCGGTGCGCGCTACCCATGACTTTCTGCCCGACAGCTACATCGAACTGCTGAAGAACCTGGTCCTGACCCGCTACCTCGACGCCGTCATGCTGATCTGCACCAAAGACTCGCGCCAGCGCATCACCGGGTTCGCCGGCGTGGCGGCGGGCAAGATCGAAATGCTGTTCATCGATCCGGATCACCGTGGCCAAGGCCTGGGCAAGCAATTACTGCGCTATGCCCTGGAACACCTGAACGCCGATGAGCTGGACGTCAACGAGCAGAACCCACAGGCCCTGGGTTTTTACTTCAAGCAGGGCTTCGAGGTGATTGGTCGTTCGGAGCATGACGGTATGGGCCAGCCTTACCCGTTGCTGCACATGCGTTTGCGCCAGGGCCAGCAACTGGCGCGCAATGGCTGACACACCATGGCGCCATGTGGGAACGGGCTTGCTCGCTCCCACATTAAAAACACATGAGGCAAATGGACCCGCGATTAACCGGCGCCAGGCAGGTACAATGCCCACCCCTTTTTTGTTACGGCCCTGTCATGACTGACCCGATTCGTCTCTCCAAACGCCTCATCGAACTCGTCGGCTGCTCCCGTCGGGAGGCTGAGCTGTTCATCGAGGGCGGCTGGGTCACCGTCGACGGTGAAGTCATCGACGAGCCGCAGTTCAAGGTGGACACCCAGAAAGTCGAGCTCGACCCAGAGGCCAAGGCCACTGCGCCGGAGCCGGTGACCATCCTGATGAACGTCCCGGCGGGCATGGACGCGGACAGCGCCATGGCGACCCTCAGCGCCGCGACCCTGAGCGAAGAACACCGCTACGGCAAACGTCCGCTCAAGGGTCACTTTCTGCGCCTGACCGCCAGCGCCGACCTGCAGGCCAACGCCAGCGGTCTGCTGGTGTTCACCCAGGACTGGAAGATTCTGCGCAAACTCACCGCCGATGCCAGCAAGATCGAGCAGGAATATGTGGTCGAGGTCGAAGGCGACATGGTGGCTCACGGCCTCAACCGCCTGAACCACGGCCTGACGTACAAGGGCAAGGAACTGCCGCCGGTCAAGGCCAGCTGGCAGAACGAAAACCGTCTGCGCTTTGCCATGAAAAACCCACAACCGGGTGTGATCGCCCTGTTCTGCCAGGCCGTCGGCCTCAAGGTCGTCGCCATCCGCCGCATCCGCATCGGCGGTGTGTCCATCGGCAAAGTGCCGTTGGGGCAATGGCGCTACCTGTCCGGCAAAGAGAAGTTCTAAGGCTTTTCCCGCCGCCATACATTTCGGCGTCGCAGCTTCATGCGGCGCCCACAGCGAAATATCAGGACTGCACACATGATTCATAACGACGTACTGCGCAGCGTGCGCTACATGCTCGACATCAGCGACAAGAAAGTCATCGAGATCATCAAGCTCGGCGGCATGGACGTCACTCTGGAAGACCTGGTGACATACCTCGACAAGAAAGAAGAAGACGAGGAAGGTTTCGTACGCTGCCCGGACGAAGTCATGGCGCATTTCCTCGATGGCCTGGTGATCTTCAAGCGTGGCAAGGACGAAAGCCGTCCGCCGCAGCCGATCGAAGTGCCGGTGACCAACAACATCATCCTGAAGAAGTTGCGCGTCGCCTTCGAACTGAAGGAAGACGACATGCACGCCATCCTCAAGGCCGCCGAGTTCCCGGTGTCCAAGCCTGAGCTGAGCGCGCTGTTCCGCAAGTTCGGCCACACTAACTACCGCCCGTGCGGCGATCAATTGCTGCGCAACTTCCTCAAGGGCCTGACCCTGCGCGTGCGCCCGCAGTAAATCGCGCCGCGCGCCCTGTAGGAGCCGGCTAGCTGGCGATGGCGATCTTGAGAACGCCATCGCCAGCAAGCCGGCTCCTACAAGCGCGGTCGCAGACCAATCTGTATAGATGTTCATTCCGCGCAAAAATAGTGGCTCCGCTTCCGGCGGCTGAAGACTAGGGTGTATTGACCCTCAGCTCTCAGGACTCGCCATGCATCCCTACTTCTCTCTGCAAGGCCGCACCGCTCTGGTGACCGGCGGCACCCGCGGTATCGGCAAAATGATCGCCAAGGCTTATGTCGAGGCCGGCGCCATCGTGTACGTGTGCGCCCGGGATGCCGAAGCCTGCCAGCAAACTGCCGATGAGCTGAGTGCCTTCGGGATTTGCCACGCCATGGCCGCCAACCTGGCGCATGAAGAAGGCGTTCAACAACTGGCCGCGCAATTGAGCGAACAGATCGGTCAGCTGGATATTCTGGTGAACAATGCCGGTACCACCTGGGGTGCGCCGCTGGAGAGTTACCCGGTCAAGGGCTGGGAAAAAGTCATGCAGCTCAACGTCACCTCGGTGTTCAACTGCATCCAGCAATTTCTACCGCTGCTGCGCAAGGCCAGTTCGGCGGCGAATCCGGCACGGATCATCAACATTGGCTCGGTGGCCGGGATTTCTTCCTTCGGCGAACAGGCGTATGCCTACGGCCCGAGCAAAGCCGCCCTGCATCAACTGTCGCGGATTCTGGCGCGAGAGTTGGTGAGCCAGCACATCAACGTCAACGTAATCGCACCGGGACGTTTCCCGAGCAAGATGACTCAGCACATCGGCAACGATGAGCAGGCGCTGGCCGAGGACACGGCGTTGATTCCGATGAAGCGCTGGGGCCGGGAGGAAGAAATGGCGGCGCTGGCGATTAGCCTGGCGAGTACGGCCGGGGCGTATATGACCGGGAATGTCATTCCTTTGGATGGCGGGTTTAGTCTCTAGATCGGCGGCGCGGCTATCGCGGGCAAGCCACGCTCCCACAGGTTTTATGCCGTACACAACATTTGCGTTCACTCGAGAACCTTGTGGGAGCGTGGCTTGCCCGCGATGACGGAGTAATAGGCAGCACCGATCTCGAGGCCGCTCGGGTTATCATGCCGCCCTAATCCCGGCCTCGACCCCAGACCATGACCTACAGCGTTTCCCCCATCGGCTTCGTGCGCTCCTGCTTCAAGGAGAAGTTCGCCATTCCGCGTCAACCGCAACTGGCCCCGGCCGCTCGGGGCGTACTGGAGCTGGTGGCGCCGTTTGATCAGGGTGATGCGGTGCAGGGGCTGGAGCAGGTCAGCCATGTGTGGCTGCTGTTCCTGTTCCATCAAGCGCTGGAAGAAAAGCCACGCCTCAAAGTCCGCCCGCCGCGCCTGGGCGGTAACAAATCCATGGGCGTGTTCGCCACCCGCGCAACGCATCGTCCTAATGGCATCGGCCAGTCGGTGGTCAAACTGGACAAGGTCGAAGCCAATCGACTGTGGATCTCCGGCATCGACTTGCTGGACGGCACGCCAGTTCTCGACATCAAACCTTACGTGCCCTACGCCGACATCATCGACACGGCGTCCAACGACATCGCCAGCGCCCCGCCGCTGCTGATTCCCGTGCAGTGGACGGACTCGGCCCTGCAACAGGCCCACGGCCACGCTCAGCGGCTTGGCGAGCCTCTGGTCGAGTTGATCGAGCAATGCCTGGCACAAGACCCACGCCCGGCGTACCAGATTCCTACGCCTGAGCGCGAATACGGCGCGCAGTTCTGGGATCTGGATGTGCGCTGGCATTATCCTGAGACGGGCGTGATCCGCGTCCTGGAAGTCATTCCCGCAAAAGCCTGAACCCCGGAAACGAAAAAGCCCGCATGACCTTCTCAGGTCATGCGGGCTTTTCTGTGCACTACGCCATTGAATGTAGGAGCCGGCTTGCTGGCGATAGCGCTTTGAAGTTTGCCATCGCCAGCAAGCCGGCTCCTACAAGTGACCTTCGGTCACTTCTCGACGAACGCACGCTCGATCAGGTAATCACCCGGCTCGCGCATCCGCGGCGAAACAGTCAGGCCGAAGCTGTTCAACACTTCGCTGGTCTCGTCGAGCATGCTCGGGCTGCCGCACAGCATGGCGCGGTCGTCCTGCGGGTTGATCGGCGGCAGGCCGATGTCGCTGAACAGCTTGCCACTGCGCATCAAGTCGGTCAGGCGGCCTTCGTTTTCGAACGGCTCGCGGGTCACGGTCGGGTAGTAGATCAACTTGTCACGCAGGGCCTCACCGAAGAACTCGTTCTGCGGCAGGTGCTCGGTGATGAATTCGCGGTAAGCGACTTCGTTGACGTAACGCACGCCGTGGCACAGGATCACCTTTTCGAAACGCTCGTAGGTTTCCGGGTCCTGGATGACGCTCATGAACGGCGCCAGACCGGTACCGGTGCTGAGCAGGTACAAATGCTTGCCAGGCTTCAAGTCATCCAGCACCAGGGTGCCGGTAGGCTTCTTGCTGATGATGATCTCGTCGCCTTCCTTCAGATGCTGCAACTGGGAAGTCAGCGGGCCATCAGGCACTTTGATGCTGAAAAACTCGAGATGCTCTTCCCAGTTCGGGCTGGCAATCGAGTAAGCGCGCATGAGCGGCCGGCCGTTGGGCTGTTGCAGGCCGATCATCACGAACTGACCGTTCTCGAAGCGCAGGCCCGGATCGCGGGTGCACTTGAAGCTGAACAGAGTGTCGTTCCAGTGATGAACACTGAGGACACGCTCGTGGTTCATGTTGCTCATGTACGTGGGACTCCTGGAGATTTTGCCTGCGCCAATGATGTGCACAATTGCATCGCATTCTAATGGCAGCGACAATATCTGTTAAATGGATTATTAAGATAAGGGTTATCGGTTATATCGATATGCGATTTACTCTCCGTCAACTTCAAGTATTCGTCGCCGTCGCCCAGCAGGAAAGCGTATCCCGTGCCGCGGGCCTGCTCAACCTCTCGCAATCGGCGGCGAGCACCTCGATCACCGAGCTGGAGCGCCAGTGCAGCTGTCAGCTGTTCGATCGCGCCGGCAAACGGCTAAGCCTCAACGCCCTCGGCAAACAGCTGTTGCCGCAAGCGGTGGCCCTGCTCGATCAGGCCAAGGAAATCGAAGACTTGCTCAACGGCAAGTCCGGTTTCGGCTCCCTGGCGGTCGGCGCGACCCTGACCATCGGCAATTACCTGGCCACCCTGCTGATCGGCAGCTTCATGCAGCGCCATCCGGAAAGCCAGGTGAAGCTGCATGTGCAGAACACCGCCAACATCGTGCAACAGGTGGCTCACTATGAAATTGATCTGGGTCTAATCGAAGGCGACTGCAGCCATCCGGACATCGAAGTGCAGAGCTGGGTCGAAGATGAACTGGTGGTGTTCTGCGCGCCCCAGCATCCGCTGGCTCAGCGCGGTATTGCCACCATGGAGGAGCTGAGTCATGAGGCGTGGATTCTCCGAGAACAAGGCTCGGGCACGCGGCTGACCTTTGACCAGGCCATGCGTCACCACCGCAGCGCGCTGAACATTCGCCTGGAACTGGAACACACCGAAGCGATCAAGCGCGCGGTGGAATCGGGTTTGGGGATTGGCTGCATTTCGCGCCTGGCGCTGCGCGATGCGTTCCGCCGTGGCAGCCTGGTGCCGGTAGAAACACCGGATCTGGACCTGGCGCGGCAGTTCTATTTCATCTGGCACAAACAGAAATATCAGACCTCGGCGATGCGCGAGTTCCTCGAACTGTGCCGCGCCTTCACCGCCGGGGTTCAGCGCAGCGACGAGATCGTTCTGCCTGCCATCGCTTAAAGCAGGATCACCGCCCACACCAGCGCGATCATGCTCAACGCTACGAGTTGAGCGGCGCTGCCCATGTCCTTGGCGTTCTTGGACAGTGGGTGCCGCTCCAGGGAAATGCGGTCGATGGCCGCTTCGACCGCCGAGTTGAGCAATTCGACGATCAGCGCCAACAGGCAGACTGCAATCAGCAGCGCCTGCTCGACACGGCTGACATTCAGGAAGAACGACAGCGGAATCAGGATGGCATTGAGCAACACCAGTTGCCGGAAGGCCGCCTCGCCAGTGAAGGCCGCGCGCAGGCCGTCAAAGGAATAGCCGGAGGCGTTGAGGATGCGTTTTAGGCCGGTCTGGCCTTTGAAAGGTGACATAGAGTAAGCAACTGACCAAAAAGGAGTGGGAAAGCTAGATTAAGCAAAGTCAAAAAAGCGTGAATACATAACACCTTAGTGGCTCGAAATTGACTCAAGTTGTTGCAAGAGCAGCGCCGCCTGAGTCCGGGTCCGTACATTCAGCTTACGGAAAATCGCGGTGACGTGGGCCTTGATCGTCGCTTCGGAAACGCTCAATTCGTAAGCAATCTGCTTGTTCAGCAAACCTTCACAGACCATGGTCAACACCCGGAACTGCTGGGGCGTCAGGCTGGCCAGGCCTTCACTGGCAGCCTTGGCTTCGTCGGAAACGCTGACGGCTTCGAAGGCCTGGGGCGGCCAGAAAACATCACCATCGAGCACCGCGCGTACGGCTTTTTGAATGACACTCAAGTCACTGGACTTGGGAATGAAACCGCTGGCGCCGAATTCACGGGACTTCACCATGATCGACGCTTCTTCCTGCGCCGACACCATCACCACTGGAATCTGCGGGTACTGACCGCGCAACAGCACCAGCCCGGAAAAACCGTAGGCCCCTGGCATGTTCAGGTCCAGCAACACCAGGTCCCAATCGGCCTTTTCGGTCAGACGACTTTCCAGCTCGGCAATGCTCGCCACTTCCACCAGCCGGACATCCGGGCCCAGGCCCAGGGTCAATGCTTGATGCAAGGCACTACGAAAAAGAGGGTGGTCATCGGCAATCAGGATTTCGTATGTGGCCATTTTTCAAATGATCCTGTTTTTCAAACAACTCCAGGTGCAGCCACGCAGATGCACCAACAGGGCACGTTCAACGCCAATCACATGGCTATTCACGTAAAAATACGGCGTATCAAACGATGGCCGCGCCCCAATCGGCGCCAAGCATGCCCAGCGAAACCGGGGTGGTCAAGATACATAACCGGTACAGTTCTTTGCAGTATGGGCGACAATCAGAACATGGCGGGGACGTCGTTATGAACAAACCGCATCAGCTCGGCGTGGGCCGGTGTGGCGAGGTTCATGTCCAGCTGTTTTTTTGCATCCAGATAATGCTGACTGAACACGTCAAAATAAGCGTCCAGCGCTGACGCAGCCTCGGTATCACCGGCCAGATCGAGACACAGTGCAGCCACTTCAGCGGTGCATAAATGTTCACTACGGGTGGAGCGGCGCAGTCGATAACGTGACAGTTTTTCGGGCAGCAGGCTCAAGATCGGCAAGCGATCAAAATACGGGCTCTTGCGAAAGATCTTCCGGGCTTCGGTCCAGGTGGCGTCCAGCAGAATGAACAGCGGGCGCTTGGTGCTATCGACCGCGACACTGTGGGTAACTCGCTCGGGTTCGACGTATTCGCCCGGAAACACCAGGTACGGTTGCCATTGCGGATCGGCCAACAGCGCCAGCAGTTGCTCATCAGTCTCGGTACGCGACCAGATGAATGCATGATTGTCGCGCACCACATCAGCGATCAGCCAACCGGTGTTACTTGGCTTGAATACTTCTTTGTTGGTCATGATCAGGCACACGCCCGAGCGGGCCTCGACCGACGGGCGCCAGGCACACAGGCAATGACTTTCAATCACGCGGCAATCACGGCATCGCGGCGCTCTCCAGCCACGGGCCTGAATCGGCTTGATGCCCTCCTCCTCTCGCTGATCGCGCAAGCGGGCGACGGCGTTTGCGGCAAAGCGCGGGGTGACAGGGTTCATCGCAGGCAGCACCGTAGTGGATGGAAAATCGACACGAAAAACACTCGCAAGGGCAAAAAGTCGCGGCAGTTTATCAGAGCAGCCGGTGCAAGCCTGTACCGCTCAGACCTCCTCCCCTATAATTCGCCGCCACTGAACGCACAGTCATGTGCCTGGTCGAACCACCAGTCACTGAACCAGGAGAGTTTCATGCTGCGCCTTATCGTTCCCACCGCTGCCATTTTGCTGGCGTCGTCCTTTAGCGCTCAGGCTGCATCCTTGAGTGAGCAGAATCTCAACAGAGAGCTGCGAAACGTCGCCGTACAAAGCAGCGTTGGCACTCCACGGGCGATCAACGAAGACATTCTTGATCAGGGCTACACTGCCGAAGGAAAAGTGCTGATCAACCACTTGAGCGTGCAAAGCAGCCACGCCGAAAAAATGCGCGCCGATCCCAAAGCGGTGTACTTCCAGCTTGGCGCCTCCGTATGCAGAAACCCAGGGTTCCGCAAGCTGATGGCCAAGGGCGCGATCATGCGTTACGACTTCACCGAGGTGAAGACCAACCGTCCGGTCGGCTCCGCAAGTTTCCAGGACTCGGACTGCCCGAAAGAGACTCCCGCGAAGAAGAAATAATTACCTGGCATTGGCGCGCCGCTGTTCATCCTCGGCGCGCAGCTCTGCCAACAGCGCCTGCAAGTAACGCGAACGTCGCTCACCACCCTCCAGACGTCGGCAGCACTCTTCTTCGAGACTCAAATGATGAGTCTCGGCCGATGCTTTCAGCAATCGATACAGTTGCGCATCGATCTCCAGAGTCACTCTGGGCATGGTTTCCCGCCTCCCTGCATGCATTGATCGCCGTTGATCACGCGATAAATCCCTGAATTGCTTGAATGTTGCGTGCTGCCGTTGACGCAAAGTTGTCGTGTCACGCCTGTAACTTAGTAAATCAGAGCGCGAGACATGCGGCTTGCGTTCAGACGAGCGGTGAAAGCACCTTGCAAATCGTCAATAAGCGGTTGCCAGGAAAGACTTTGCGGCGCAATGATCAAGCCAGCGAAAATCGTTGCGAGGGTCTAAATTCAAAGTGTTCATGTTGTTTTTTTAAGGGCAGAAAAGGGGCTGCCCATTACGGTGTCTTATTGTGCGAACGTTTCTTTCATTCAAGGGATAAGCAGAGCCCGTATGGATGGCTCGATTGCAACCGAGTCAAGTAGAGCGCCCAGGCATGGGCTTGGGCAGACAGCGACACAAGGGGTGTCGCGGCGCCGACAATTGTTTTGTCGGGGCCGAGGGTTCTGTGCAGAAGGAGAAGTTGAATGCCTTACCAACCGAATGACCTACTGAGCCGTCATTTTCAAGAAAGCGGCCACGACCTCACCAGCAAGGTCGAAGAACAACTCAACCTGGTTTCACCCAACAGCCCCAACATCCCGATTTACCGCGACATGATCCTGACCGTGCTACGCATGGCCCAGGAAGATCACAACCGCTGGAATGCCAAGATCACCCTGCAAACCCTGCGTGAACTCGAGCACGCTTTCCGTGTGCTGGAGCAGTTCAAGGGACGGCGTAAAGTTACCGTTTTCGGCTCGGCCCGCACGCCGATAGAACACCCGCTATATGGCCTGGCCCGAGAACTGGGCGCCGCCCTGGCGCGCTCGGACCTGATGGTCATCACCGGTGCCGGTGGCGGCATCATGGCGGCGGCCCATGAAGGTGCCGGCCTGGAACACAGCCTGGGATTCAATATCACCCTGCCCTTCGAGCAACATGCCAACCCCACGGTCAATGGCACCGCCAACCTGCTGCCCTTCCACTTTTTCTTTACCCGCAAGCTGTTCTTCGTCAAGGAAGCCGACGCGCTGGTCCTGTGCCCAGGCGGTTTCGGTACGCTGGATGAAGCACTGGAGGTGCTGACCCTGATCCAGACTGGCAAAAGCCCGCTGGTGCCCGTGGTGCTACTGGATGCGCCAGGCGGCACATTCTGGCAAGGCGCGCTGGACTTCATTCACCATCAACTGGAGGAAAATCGCTATATCCTGCCGACCGACATGAAGCTGTTGAGCCTGGTCTATAGCGCCGAAGATGCTGTGGAGCAGATCAACCAGTTCTACAGCAATTTCCACTCCAGCCGCTGGCTCAAGCATCAGTTCGTGATTCGCATGAACCACACACTCAGCGACCGGGCGCTTGAACACATGCAGGAGGCATTCGCCGACCTGTGCCTGAGCGATCATTTCCATCAGCATGCCTACAGTGGCGAGGAGCACGACGAAGCGCAGTTCAGCCATCTGGCGCGATTGTCCTTCACCTTCAACGCTCGTGATCATGGCCGTCTGCGGGAATTGGTGGATTACATCAACCTGCCGGAAAACTGGACCCAGTCCAAACCCCAGGCGCAACAACGCATACGGCAACCGTCCAAGGTAACGTGATGCAAAAAAACGGCCCGCTATCGAAATAGCGAGCCGTTTCAGTCAATCGTACATCCCTCGGCCGCTGAACAAGCGGCTGATCATTTCCATTGAGTATCCCCGATAACTCAGGAACCTGCCCTGTTTGGCACGCTCCCGAGCGTCTATCGGTAAATGCCCGGAAAATTTGCGCCGCCAGGTGTCTTCCAGTTGTTCCTGCCAATCGATACCACTCTCGCGCAAGGCGAGCTCAATGTCGGTACGTTGCAGGCCGCGCTGGCTCAGCTCTTCGCGAATTCGCAAAGGGCCATAACCGGAACGGGCACGGTAGGAAACGAAGCTTTCGAGGTAGCGGGATTCGGACAACAAGCCCTCTTCCGTCAAGCGGTCGAGTGCTGTGTCGATCATTTCAGGGGGGGCGCCGCGCTGACGCAGTTTACGCGTCAGCTCGACTCGACCGTGCTCGCGTCGCGCGAGCAGGTCCATTGCGGTTCGCCGCACCGCGACGAGTGTATCGAGTACGGCGGTCATCGGATCGATCAGATATCAGCGTCAGCCAGGTCGTCTTCGGTCTCTCTGACGGCCGAAGCCTTGACGTCCGGTGCCGGGGTCAGCAGCTTGTCGCGCAACTGCTTCTCGAGAGTCGCGGCGATTTCCGGATTGTCTGCCAGGAACTTGGCCGAGTTGGCCTTGCCCTGACCGATCTTGGTGCCGTTGTAGGCATACCAGGCACCGGACTTCTCGACGAAACCGTGCAGCACACCCAGGTCGATCATCTCACCGTTGAGGTAGATGCCCTTGCCGTAAAGAATCTGGAACTCGGCCTGACGGAACGGCGAAGCCACCTTGTTCTTCACGACTTTGACGCGGGTTTCACTACCGACGACTTCATCACCTTCTTTCACCGCGCCAGTACGACGGATGTCCAGACGAACCGATGCGTAGAACTTCAGCGCGTTACCACCGGTGGTGGTTTCCGGGCTGCCGAACATAACGCCGATTTTCATGCGGATCTGGTTGATGAAGATCACCAGGCAGTTGGCGTTCTTGATGTTACCGGTGATTTTACGCAGCGCCTGGGACATCAGACGGGCTTGCAGGCCCACGTGCATGTCGCCCATTTCGCCTTCGATTTCAGCCTTTGGCACCAGAGCGGCCACGGAGTCGACGATGATCACGTCAACGGCGTTGGAACGCACCAGCATGTCGGTGATTTCCAGGGCCTGCTCGCCGGTGTCCGGCTGGGAAACCAGCAGGTCGTCGACGTTGACGCCCAGTTTGCCGGCGTACTCAGGGTCGAGAGCGTGTTCGGCGTCGACGAATGCGCAGGTCGCGCCGGCTTTTTGAGCCTGGGCGATCACCGACAATGTCAGGGTGGTTTTACCGGAGGATTCAGGACCGTAGATTTCAACGATACGGCCTTTTGGCAGGCCGCCAATGCCGAGCGCGATGTCCAGACCCAGAGAGCCAGTGGAAATGGCCGGGATCGCCTGACGGTCCTGATCGCCCATACGCATTACGGCACCCTTGCCGAATTGACGTTCGATCTGACCCAGGGCCGCAGCCAAGGCTTTCTTCTTGTTGTCGTCCATTAAAGTCCTCACGTAATCAATAAGGCCTGACGGCCAACACCTGTATAAGTAGCCAGTATTATTCCACAGCGTTTCAGGATCGCCTACCCCTGATTTGAGATTTCTCCAGCGGTATGCCGCAGCAGCCCCTCTAGCGCGGCCTTCACCGTTTGTCGGCGGACCTCGTCGCGGTTACCGGCAAAGTGCTGGACCTCGCTGAACACCTGCTCACCGACACCCCAGGCCAGCCACACCGTGCCCACGGGCTTGTTCGGCGAACCGCCATCCGGCCCCGCCACACCGCTGACCGCCACGGCAAAACGCGCCCGGCTTTTTTCCTGTGCGCCTCGGACCATGGCCTCGACCACCTCGCGACTGACCGCCCCGACGGTTGAAAACAACTCGGCCGGGACATTCAATTGTTGGGTTTTCTGACGGTTTGAGTAGGTGACATAACCGGCCTCGAACCACGCCGAGCTCCCCGGAATGCGGGTGATCGCCTCGCTGATCCCACCGCCGGTGCAGGACTCGGCGGCAGTGACGTGGGCATTGAGAAGCTGCAAGCGTCTGCCGAGTAGATCGGCCAGATGAGTGATCTCTTTCACGGCTCTCTCCTGATCGAGCGGAATGAGGCCTACCGTACACGAGCGAATCGCACTTGCAAGGTTCAGGATCGATCAAAATGTTAGTGAGCCAGAGCCCTGACATAGGCCTGACAGGCCTGCAAGGCAATCAGTCCGCTATCGCCTGCGTCGGTGATGGCGATAATTCGTTGAGCATGCGCCGGGTCAAGTCGGGCTCTCGCGGCGCCATGATCCACGCCGCCGGTGCCGGAGGCAGCTGGCACTGCACAGGTTGAGGCAGCGTCATGGGCATCGATGAGGACTGACAGGCGCACATCAGCAGTGGCAAGACGATCGCGCAGGCGACCTTGATCACGTTCAGCATCGCTAAGCGCTCGATAATGGGTTTGTTCACTGGCTGACAGTCGTTGCTCCAGGGCCAGACGCCTGTTTTGTTCGGCCTGTTGCTCGGTGGCGGTCGCCAGAGTCAGTTGATTAAGGCTCTCGGCGTGCACCCTGGCCTGTTCCGCCAGTTGCCGGCCGTAGCGCCAATCCTGAAACTGCCAGGCCAGCGCCGCCGAACAACCGGCCAGCACCAGCAGACCGATCAATCGCCAGCCGTTCAGACCGAAGACTGGCATAGCACCGCCCTCGCCCGCGCCCAGATTTCCAGACGATCCTGCAACCCGTTCAGCCCGCCGTTGATACGGCGAGTGATGCTGTTGAACTGGTCGCGATCGGCCAACTCATTCAGGCCATTCTGCTCCCAGAACCAGGCGGCGGACTCGGCCGCCCATTGCGGTTGCTCCAGCAATTCAGGCAGAGCCAGCAGACGTTCGTCCCCAAACAGGCCGAGACTGCATTGGCGGTAGTTGTTACGCCCGGTGATCTGGATCAGGCCTCGGCCACGGTATTTTTGACCGTCGCCGTCGGATTCCGGAGTGTTGCCCAAGCGGGCGGCCAGGGCGCCGGTGTCATATTTGCTCAGGTATTGGCTATTGCCCAGCTCCTTCACATAGTTGAGATGGCCAGACTCATGCCCAACCTGGGCGATAAACGCGGCTATACGCACGGACGTGATGATCTGGTACTTGCGCATAGCGGTGTTGAGCACGGGCACAAAAAAGCCCGCAACTTGGCGGGCGTTGGGGAGGATCAGCAGCAGTTGCTGCGCGGTGATGGGCATACTTTTCTCCAGGCGTAAAAAAACCCGCCGGAGCGGGTCTTGGGAATTATTTGATTAGGTTAATGAAGCTGAGCTTCGGCTCTCCTTCTTGCGATCAAGCTTAGAAAAAATATTCTTCAGTTTGGCCTGGGCTGGCAGCTCAATAAATCGCCATATACCATATGAAAACAAACAAATTGCAATTACAAGCAAGGGAAAAACCACATTTCTTGGCAGAGACTCAAACATAAGCTTGTGCGCATAATAGAGCCTGAAAACAATCTGATGAATCAAATACATTGAAAAGCTTATTTCACCAAGAACTACAAATAACCGATGCCTTAGAATTTTTGACACAAAACCTTTGTTTATGGCAAAACAAGCCACCACCAAACCAAAAAACAACCCAAGGGCGACGTGCGACAAGAACTCACCGGAAGCATTATTCGCAATTCCAACAAGCGAATATGAAGTAATCGCAATCCCAGCTAGCGAATATGAAGCCTCCACAATGCCCTGCGTCAAAAACACAATACCAGCTACACACAAAACCTCAAGCACGGTGCACAGAGCAAATCCGAATCCCTTCCACCCCTTGACATAGTCAAACACCTTAAATAGCAGCATCCCCATGAAAAACTCTTGAACCCTGAATAGCGGGCTAATATAGGCCAAGCCGTGCGCCGAAAATTCTGTCAATTTATCTGGAGCATAATAATTCACACCGGACAGATCGATAATATAAGAGAACACCAAGCCCAGAATAAGCAAAACCGCCAGTTTAAAGTGCCAATTTTTATTCAGACCTGAAAGCAACAATGGAAATACCGCATAGAAGAACAGCTCCGTAGAGATACTCCAAGAAACGCCATTAAATGAAAAATAGTATGCTGGAACAGGAACAGCAGACTGAAGAAGAGAAATGTTAAGCAAGGCCACTAGCCAGCCATCCTTAGCACCAAGCACCCAATCAGGCGCAGGAAATAAGACCACAACCAACATCAGCGTAAAAATATGCGCAGGCCATATCCTTGAGAATCGCGAAGTATAAAAATTATAAAGCCCTACATATGCCATCTTACTAGAGTACACATAACTAAGTATAAAGCCTGACAGCACAAAGAAAAAACTTACACCAGAAGATAGTGGAAGCCCACTTAGGAATTCGCTGGAAAAAACCAGCCCCTTCGCGTGATGCAATACGATGGCGAAAGCTGCGAAAAAACGGAGCGAAGTCAGGCTGTCGATCATGCCCTTACTGTCCATGAAAGGTAATATCCTGACGATAACTTATGGGGGCCGGAATGCTACCTTATCTTCACCTCGCTCCGTTAGGATTTACAGGCAATCGGAGGCATCGCACGCAAGCACTGTCTCGCCTGGATCCGAGACTCAGTTGGCCGGAGCTATAGGCCAGCGTGTTGTCGGCGCTGAGGCTGGTAACGCTAACGGTAACCAGGCCCACGACCTACCCCAGTTGAACCGATCACTTACTCACAGTGTCCGGGGCCACCTGCTCGAATACCCCCTTTTTTCCAGGCGAAAAAAACCGCTCAAGGCGGTCATCTGAGTTGCGGGCTCGTTTACGGGGAGGTCGGCCACGTCAGCACTGGCAGACTGCACTCAGGAAAGCCATCAGCTGTCGGCAGATCGCGAAGCGCTTGACGATAATCCAAAACGGCTTTGAGTTTGCTGGCTGTCAGTGTTGGTGTTGCGCCGGCCAGTAACTCGTCTTGATGCCTGATTATCATCCAATCAGAAGTGGACAGCTCGTCTACGCGCTTGCCTAGGATGGCTGCCATTTTCGCGGCACGGATCTCTTCTGGGGTTTGGATCGGCTCCGGCTCCGGACGATTGGTGATAGTCCAGTCGGATCCGTTGAACGTGCAAATCTGAGCGACACTATTGAACGCAGGCGGTTCTACTTTCGTAGCATTTGCCGGGATCAAGAAAATACCCGGCTCCAAAGGCGATTCGAAAGCGTCGGTCATGCCGGTGTATTCGAAGGTTTCAGGGTGGTAACAAAATACGAGCATAGGCGTTCCCCTTAGTATTTAACACATGCCAGAAGCGCAAGGTTTTTCATGCGAGTTTCAACACCGCCTGTTGCCCGTGTTGCAGCTACACCGGTAGCACCACCTTGAACGACAGTATTACCACTGCCTGACTGCACGTTTACCGCCGCACCGTAATCGTGCGTATGGGATGCAATCATGTCGGCCTGATAACTGCCGAATACCCGGCTAGGATCGAGGCCGGCAGTGCCATCCCAACCCCGTGGGACTTTTCCTCGCCCGTCCGGCACATTGAACGTAGTCGACCCGTTGCCTACACCGAATGGACATATGGCCACGGTAACGCCAGTGGCCGTGGCCGTGGCGTTTGCGGACAACGTGATGGTACTGGCGCCGACAGCAGTTACAGTTGCGCCTGCTGGAATTCCGGTGCCGCTGATTGGCATGCCAACCCACATCGATGATGGACTGGTCACGCTGGAAATGCTGTTGCTACCGGACGTCACGTTGCCGGTTGGACGTGCGGTGATGGCGTTGAACAGGTCAGCATAAGTAGTGCGCGATACCGATGCCCCATCCGCTGCCATGAACCCGGCAGGGGGAGCCATGGTGGAAAACCACTTCATTTCCCCGATTGGTGGGGCGAACAGGCTGCTTGCTTGGCCGAGCTGAATGGCATGCTGACTTTTCGTCGCCGGGGCAATCTGGGAGGCTCCTCCAAGTGACTCGATGATGATCCATGCGCCGTTGCCACCGTTTACCTCAGCCTGTACCAGGTACATCAGCACAGCCACACCGACGGGCAACTCGCCTCCTTGAAGAGGTTGCAAACCCAGACCATAAATCGGTTTGGCTGCAAAACCATCAGGCGCATAGGTCGATGCGCCAGTATTGGCATGGGCGATTACAAGGTGCTGGAAGTAGCCAGAACCTGGAAGCGCAGTTAACGCTGGGGAGTTAGTTGCCGAATACACATTGGCCGCGCCAGTATCCGTGAGAAGGGTCGGCTGTTTATTTACAAGACGGATGGCGGCAATGAGTTGATTGTTACTTTCCTCATCCGGGGCAAGGCCCGCCGCAGAAATCACATTGAGTATTTCTTCAGTGACCGCATTGCCCCACTGGGAAGGAATCAAGGATCCCGGCGTCCCAAGCAATGGGTTTTCATCTACAAATTTGCCGCCTACCAGCCCAATGCCGGGCGCGCTAATTGGAAAATCCATGTTCTTACCTCTCAGTCATAATTGATGTGTAAAACGGTGTGTGCCGGAATCTGCCGGCGTATCAAGCATTCAAGGGCGTTGCCTGAGTTAGCCCCGAAACGCTCGCCCCAATAACTCGCGCCAAAACGCCGCCCCAGCAACAATCTCCCACCGGTATTCAGGGTCCACATGAACTGCGCCTGCCAGGTCCCGAAGTGCGCCGCGCCAAACCGCGCCCGTCCCATTCGCGGGGCTTCGAATTCGGTGATGGTGGCGTTGGGATAACCCTGGCTCTTGGCGATTTCGATGTAGTAGCTGATGGCCTGGCTGCCGACTGCGAGCAAGCGGCGGCGCACGGCCAGTCGGCGGTCATCGAACAACGGGGTGGCGCCCAGGCACGGGTCGGGCAGGTTCATCACCCGCTCCCAGTCGGGCACCAGCTCGCTGACGCCAGCCGGGTCCATTTCGTTGAGCAGGTCGGCGGCACGGGCGTCGAGGCGGGCCAGTTCCTGGGCGACGCCTTCGAGCACTTCTTCGAGTTCAGGAACTTGTTCGGGGTCCCAGGCCGGCCCGCTGGGCAGCAGGCTGCGCAGTTGGGCGTGGTATTGCGCGGCGGTTCTTATGCCCCCCATATGCAACCTCCAAACGTAAGCAATTCGCTTTGATTGGCGGGGACATCGGCGACGGGCGAGGTGAGTGAGTGGTCGTATTCACCACTGGCGCTGCTGATGGCTTCACGGATGTGACTGATCAACAACTTCTGGCCGAGGTCGGCTTCACGGTTATGCAGGTCTCGCAATTGCGCTTCGACGGCGGCGCGTACTGCCGTGGTGTCGGGATTCACGCTGAGGTGATAGACGACCGGTACCTGAACCGGCCGCTGTACATGCACTTCGGCGGTGACCGGACGCAGGGGCTCGATGTAGGCCTGGACTTCGGCCAGTTGTTCGTCGTTCGGCACCGGCTGCGGATCGTCGTCACGCATGATGAACAGGCTGACCGTGCCCGGCCCCAACAAACCGCCACGGCACCAGGCGCGAGTCACGCCAGGGCATTCCAGGGCCCAGGTTTCATAGTCCTGGGCCGAACCGCCGTGGGGGATGATGCGGTAGGAGCGAATCACCCGCGAGCGCAGTGACTCCAGGCTTTCCCGCGCCACACCGCCGTTGAGTCCCGGCGCCAGCACGGTAAAGCTATTGCCGGCGATCCCCGCTATCGGCTGCACCGGAATCAGCGCCAGACCGGCCTCGGCATTGCCCAGGCTGCCGGCTTCGAGCGCGGCGATGGTGGTGCTGTTGAGGCCGTTGCTGGTGGTGCGCGCGGCGGTCACTTTGTAGGTGCGACCGTCGCTCGATTGCAGCAGGGTGTCGACGTCCAGCACGGCACCGGCGCTGGCGGTAAAGCTGACGCTGCCGCTGGCCGCTTGTGCGGCTTTGCGCGGCTGGTTCAGGCGTAGTGCGGCGATCCGTTCCAGGGTCGATTCATCAGCCTTGTCCGGGAGGATCTGCTCGGCGATCCAGTCCAGATAGCCATACAGGCCATAGGCGGCGCCACCGAGGGTGCGGGCCAGCACTTGCGCATCGGACTGGCGCAGCGAATCGCTGGCCAGGTCGCTTTGGGTGCGTTTGATCAGCACCGGCAGCGAAGGGGTTTCAAACGGCATAGATCACCTGCCAACTGTTATCAGGGTTGATGTCCAGGCGCTCGCCGTCGGCCAGGGTCAGGACCGTGCGCAGGTTCAGGCGCTGGGCGTCGAGGCGTTCGCTGATGATGTCGATGGCGCTGCAGTGGCCGTCGTCGATCAGCCATTGCAGGGCTTCGCGGGCGTAGAACTCGGCGTCCATCTGGGTCTGGCGGGTCAGCTTGACCCGGCGCAACAGCCACAACCGCGAACCGATGCGGTCGTCGGCCACCGTAGGAAAGCTGTCGCCCCACCAGCCGAAACGCTCTTCATCGTCGAGGGCATCGTCATCGGCGGCGCGGCGCCAGGTGAACAGGCTGATCAGCACTGCACGGGTCAGTGCGGCGTGGAGGTTCTGGCTGATCAACATCACTGCCCTCCCGCCGGTACGCCGGTCTGGCCGCTGCCCGCTTGCACGCCGACGTGCACGTGTTTGATCTGGCTGATGCCGCCAGCAATCTGATCGCCGGTGGAGACGATTTTTCCGGTCTGATTGATTACGGGTGTGTCGAAGTTGACTGCACTGCTGGCGCGGATATTCAGGGTGGCGGTTTCGATATCGATGATCCGCCCGCGCTTGAAGTGGATCTTGTCGCCTTCGTCGGTGTAGATCGCCACTTCTCCCGCGGCCAGGGACTGGAGGCGATAGCGACGGTCAGTGACCACCAGCACGATGGCGTGGGAGCGATCACCGCCCAGAAACGTTGCGACACCTTCGGCGCCAGCCAGTGGGTTGCTGGTGAATCCGTAGGGTTCGAAGTGCTCCATGTCGTCGTTCACTTCGCCAGCGGTGAGGCGCATTTGCAGCGATTGAAGCTTGGTGGCCGAGTTGGCGAGCACGACAGTGCCGCGCGCCAGGAGGCGTGTCAGTAGGCTCATTGGATTTTCCTTCAGAGAGTTGGCCCGGACACGATCAACTGTGGGAGCGGGCCTGTGTGGCGAGGGGGCTTGCCCCCGTTCGACTGCGAAGCAGTCGCAAAACCGGTGACTGTTTTCTAACTCATGATCGCGGCGATTGGTTTTAGGTGCGCTTCGCACCCCAACGGGGGCAAGCCCCCTCGCCACACCAGCTCCCACAGAGTTCGGTGCAAGGCTCAGATTTTCTTCGCAGGCTCGGGATTGGCATCGAAGGTGTGCGGCGGTGCGACTTGCAGGGTGGTGATCGAACCTTGCGCCGACAGCGAGTAGGTCACTTTGGAGATCAGCATGTCTTCATCGAACCCCAGCACCGGGTCCTTGACCCTGACCTGCGTGTTATGACGCCACAGATCGCCATTGGATTGCCGCCAGCCCTGCACCTGATAGGTGGTGGTTTTGGCCTTGCCCACGCGGGTGGCGCTTTCCCAGTTGGCCCGTTGCAATGCCAGATCGGGATTGATCTGCATGCCTTCGTTGATCACCGTGACCCGCCGACGCTTGTAGCTCAGGTCGGCAGACACCGCTTCAACCTCGCTGACTGCCGCCCCGCTCTTCTTGTCCGTGCCCTTTTGCTGACCGATGACCCGGTATTCGGAAAACACCTGGCTGTAATCCATCGGCGCGTTGGCCGACAGAATATTCTTGCCCAACTCCAGCGCATCGCTGGCTCGGCCACCACTGCCAGGCCGGGCCAACACCAACCGGCCCTGGGCATCATCGGTAGAAAACACCCGGAACAGCGTCAGCAAGCGGTCGATGGATTGAAACACCGTTTCCCCCGGCACGATGGTGTGACTGCTGAGCCGGGCGGTCTCGGGAATTTCACTGACCACAAAGACCTTGTAGGTGATCGCCAGCGCTTCGACGATGCTCAACAGCGATTGCTCGTGCCATTGGTTCGGGCGGTTGGTCGCGGCGCAATCCACCAGGTCCTGAGTACAAGAACTGCCTTCGATGTTCAGGCTGATCTGTCGCCCGTCATAACTGATCGGGGCCTTGAACACATACCCGGTCAGTACCAGATCCTGGCCGATGCGCACTTCACAGGCGTCACCGGGCTGGATCCGCTTGTCTACGGTCTGCCCCGGCCATTGCCAGGTGATGTTGAGCTTAAAGGTGCGGAACTGACGCTCCAGATCCGCCGTGATTTCCACGCTTTTCCAGCCACCGTATTCCAGGCCGCCAACCGTCAATGTGACGCGGTTATCCATCTCGTTCATGGTTCACTTCCCGGATACTTTCACATCGTTCGGCGCGTACCCCGGATGGGCAATCCCGTTGCGCTGAATCACTTCGGTGACCCGCGTTGCATCGGCAAATTGCTTGTACGCCACGACCAGCGCCGGAAGGCTTTCCTGAAAAGACTTGCTGACCTGTCGCACACCCGACGAAGCCACTGCCTTGAGATGCGCAAGCAGCGCCTGCTTCACATCGTCGATGGCCTGATAATGCGCGGGGCTGGCCTTGTCCAGCATCGGGTTGGTCGCCTCGACCAGCGCCTTTTGCAGTGCTTTCAAATCGTCGGTGACCGGCACCTCCTGCCGGGTGACCGGCAGGTTCGCCTGCTGCTCCAGCGATGGTGTCGACGACAGTTTCACCGGTGTCGACGCGACCGGCATCGAGGCGACCCATTGCGCCACTTTGACCAGCAGCGTGTCCTGTACCAGATCGGCCATGGCTTGCGCTGCGGCCGTGGTGTCCTTGCCGGTGGTGAGCTTCGGCGCATCGGCCTTGCGGATGGCTTCGAGCTGTTGGGACACGTCGGCAATCACGCCACGATAACCCTCCTTCGCGAAGTCCTTGAGCGATTTGATATCGCCGAGCAAGCCCTTGAATTCCGCCGCCACTTCCTTGGGCAGCTCCTTGACCGCCTTGACCAGCTCGGTGATCTGCCGGTACTCCTCGATCAACGGTTTGAGCTGTTCCTTGATCACGTCATACACCCCGGTCAGGCTGTTGCGCAGATTGTTGATACCTATCCGCGCAGCCTGGATCCGGATCATGACCTCTTCGAACCGCGCCACCGCCGAGCCCAGCAAGGTGTCGGCCTTGGCCAGCAGCACCTTCTGCGTGCTGATCGTGGCCGTCGGAAACGGCAATGGTTCATCGGGGTAAAACTTCAGCGTGAACGTCACCAGCCCGCCGTCCTGGCGGGTGTGGGTCATGTCGCATTCGCCGACCTTGACCTGTAGCCGCCCCAGCCATGGATGGACCAGTTCACCACTGCCCTGCTCCAACGCCTTGAGCAGCTTGTCGCGCTGCTCCAGGCAATCGGGGCCGACGATGAACGCCGTCAGATCGTGGATCTTCGCCTGCTGGCCAAGGCCCTCGAAAAACGGCAGGTCCCGCTGCGGATACTCGTGCAACTGGCCCTTTTTACCGACCGGGGTTTTCGCCTGATCGACCCAGAAACCGACACCCCGAAAGGACGCCGGCAACAAACGGTCACGCCAACTCATTGGAGGCCTCCCAGGGAAAGTGAGCGGTAGCCGATGCGCGAGTTGAGCGCCAGCCCCGGTTGATTGGTTTGCGGTTGATCGGTGCGCAGCCCGGCCGGCGCGTTTTCGAAGCGAACCGTCAGGCCGCCTTCGAGTTGCGTGCGGTTGTTGGCGGCGCTCTGCTGGATCAGGGTGTTGGAGTTTTGGGTCAGAGAACCGGGCTGCATCGACGACTTGAGCGGCAAACTGCCGGGAGCCGCCAGCGCGTTTGAGGGCTGCTCGGAAGCGGTATTGATGAACGCCGCCGCCGGCGCAAACTCACCCTTGCCTTCAGCATTGGTTTTCTTTTGCACCTCGGTGAAGCTTTCGACCTTGCCGGTAATTTTGGCGACAAAACCACCAAAGCTACCGCCCAGCATTTCCTGGATCGGCGCCAGAATGGCCCGGAGCTTTTCCGCTTTTTCACTGAAAAACTGAACCACAGATGCCCATGTTTCGCTCAGTGCGTCCAGGGGCGACCAAGTGAACAGGCCGCTGAGGTAGGAAAAGAACGCCTGCGCTCCAAGCTTGATTGACTCCCAGTAACCCGAGAACAGGGCAGGCACCTGATCCCAAGCCGCGGTAATGGCTTCCAGCGGCACCCAGTCGAACAGGCTGCGCAGTTTCTCCTTCACCGGCACGGTCAGTGCCACGAGCAGATCCCAGATCGCAGCAAACAAACCGACAACGGCCCCCCAGTTGTTCAGGATCATTCCGTAGGGCGTCCAGGCAAACCACGCCTTGAGGAAGTCGAATCCTGCACTCACGACTGCTTTGACTTGATCAAAAATTGTCGCAAACACTCCGCTGATCGGCGTCCAGAAACTGACAACCTTTTGCCAGAGCCCGGCGAAAAACGTCGAAATCGGCTCCCAGTTGGTAATGATCACACCGGCCGCCATGGCAATGCCCATGGCAATCAGCATGATCGGATTGGTCTTGAGCACCATGCTCATCAGATCGAACACTTGCGTCGCGCCGGTCACGGCCGTTTGCATTGCCGAAAATGCGATGGCACCTGCCGCCAACCCTTCGACCAGTTTCGGGTTGTCATCAAGCAGGCTGCCAAATCCTACCAACAACGGTTGAAGACCTGCCGTTATGGTCGCGACAGCAGGCTGCAAGGCCGTGTTGGCCGCGATCGACACCTGCTCCATCGAGCGACTGAACACATTCATGTTTTGCGTAGCGCTCACCGGCGCTTTCGGCAAATCAACGCCTTCGGCTGCTTCATTGACTTCGGTCAATTTGCCCTTGAACGCGTCGGACACCTTGATCGCATCCATGAACGGCGTGATCACGCTACCGCCCTTGAACAAGCCGCTGATGTCCAGTTTGCCAAGGCCAGTCTGCTCCAGATTTTTCTTGAAGCTCTCGACTTTTTCCCGAAGGGCGCCGAGTTTGGGTGAAAGTTCATCGATGCCCGTGAGCAGCACCGATGTTTTCCCTTTCGTTTGTGTGTCTGCCATCACTGCACCTGCTGCATCGCATTGATCCGTTGCGCGTGCTCCAGCGATTCGCGGAGCACATCCAGTGGCCTGGCCATCATCTGTTCGGGGTCAACCTTCCAGAACCAGGCCAGGTCATAGGCGACTGCGATCAGGTCGGTGATGGCTCCGACGCCGCACTCATGAAAAAACTCGCGACCGCCCAACTCAGCGTGTTGAGGTCAGCCAGATCCAGCTGGTTGACCGAAGACGGCGGGATGCCGGCGCACACGGCGATGTATTTGGCCGCGACGTCCATGTCCAGGCTGACCTCTTCGCTCTTGTCGATCTTGTACGGCAACGCCTTGATCGCCCGCACTTCCTGCACCGTCGGGCGGCGCAGGTTGAGCTCGGTCAAGGGCTCGCCGTGGGCTTCGATCGCAACTTGAAGCTTCACGGCGTTGCTCATTGCCAGGTCCCCTTGATGCCTTCGAATTTCAGTTCGATGGTGGCGTCATCACCTTTGGATACCGGCTCTTCCACCAGATAGGCGCCGGCCAGTACGTAGACTTTGCCGTTGCTGAATTCGCAGGTGACGGTCATGTCGGAGCCTGCGATCAGTTGCTTGAGCGGGAAGTCCGCGGTGTGCAGCGCCGTCACTTTGAACGACGGCGCGATGTCGGTTTCCTTGTAGAAGCCCGGCACGACGGTTTCCCGTTTTACGGCCATCAATGGTGCTTCGCAGCCGCCGTTGATGGTCAATTGAGCGCCGTCCACTTTGACGTAGCAGGTGCCCGCAATCAGTTGACCCATGGTGTTTCTCCCTTCAAATAAAAAGCCCACACGCGGTGGGCCGAATTCACACAGTCAAAGGCAGCGATCAGGCTGCGTCGTCGTATTGCAGACGGAACTGGTTGAGCAGCGCGAACACGCGCAGGCCGTTGATGTAGTCCGGCGGGAACAGCACATTGACCCGGCTCGGGTCCTGGGTGTCGCGCTCGACGATCAGGTGTTCGGCGAACAGCTCGGCGTTTTCCACATGGCCTTCCAGTTCGAGCTTGGCGTACTGGGCGATCAGCTCACCGCGAATGGTGCTCGGGGTAACGATTGGCTGGCCGGCGCCGAAACGGGTGCCGTCGGAGGCCAGTTTGTGGCGACCGTATTTGCTGGTGATCACGCTTTGCAGACGACGCACGATGAACGCCGACTGGTGCATGGTTTCGCTGTCCAGGTAGGAGTTGTCTGCCTGGCCGTAGGCGTTCTTCTGATAGGTGGTGATCGAACGCTGAATGCGCACGTAGCCGCCTTCGTAGTACGCAGTGGCGATGCCGTAGTTGAGCAACGACTGACGCTCGGTCAGGGTGAACCGCTCGCTCGCCGGAGCCGGGTCGAGACCTGGCAGGCTGCCGCTTTGGGTCGGACGGCTGGCGTCGGCCGAGATGAACACCGAGGTGCGCGCAGCCAGTGCGGCGGCCTGCACCCAGAACGGTTGCGGTACACCCGGTTCCAGCGCCTGGATGGTCATGTGCTGGTCGTTACGCGCTTGCCCTGCCGCCACCAGAGTGCCGACGGTGCCGCGCTTGGCGCTATAGACGTGACCGAACAATTGCTTGGCCCAGGACCAACGACCGGTGCTGTCATCCATGACCGCTTGCCAGGTGTTGAGCGTCGACAGATCCGACCACGGCATGCAGATGAACTCGAACGGTTCATCGCCCAGCGCCGCCACCGCGGCCACTTGATCCGGCACACCGGCGCCGCCGGTCATGGCGGTGATGGCCGAGGTCAGGCCCGCCGGGGTTTCTTCGCCGTTGCTCTTGCCCAGGCGGTTGAATTGCAGGCTGATGTCGTTGCCGCTGTCACCAGTCCATTTGGCGCTCAGGGTGACCACACCTCCGACCGCCGCCGCAGTGACCGGCAGATCGGCGCTGGCATTGATTTTCAGGGCCAGGGCGGTGGCCGCTTGCGCCGCGGTGGCGCCGTTGACGATGGCTGCCTGAACGCGAACGCCGCCGACGTACAGGTTGAGCACGCCGCTTTGGGTCGCCGCACCGGTCAGAGTCAGCACGCCTTTGGCAATGCTGCCTTCGGTGCTGTGCAGCGGCAGGCACCAGATCTCGCCGATCGGGTCGGTCTTGCGCCAGGTTTCGTACATCGAGGCGAGCATCGAGCCCTGGCCGCCAATGCTTTTGGCCAGCGCCACGCTGGACACCAGCACCAGTTTGCCGGCATCGGCCGGCGCAATGTTGTCGTTGACCTGAGCGACGATCAGGCGGCGCATGGCCGACGAGGCGCTATTGGCGGCCGAGTTGTCCATTTCGGCATAGAACAGCGGAACACGAATGTCCGCGGGGATGTTGCTGAATCCGATCGCCATTATTTGGCTCCCTGTGGTTTCGCCGCTTTCACGGCTTTGGTAGTGATATCGCCATCGGCCAGACGTCGACGCCACCAGGCGTTGTCCGGCACTTCACGGCCCTCGAGGGGCAACAGATCGCCCGCTTCCGGATCCGGCACGACACGGCCCGGGGCCGGCAGCACGGTGATGCGTTTGCTCATGGGGTTACGTCTCCAGAGAAAGTCAGTTCCAGGCGCCCGTCGGGGCCTGGGCGTTGCAGATTGGGGTCCGCCGGGTCGATCGCATCGACCCGCACGGTGACCCCGGTAAAGGACGACAAGCCGTCCAGTTCACGCTCGTGCCAGCTCTGCGCCGGTTGCCCCGGCAAATTGCGGCCGAGCTGGAATTCGGTGAAAAAGCGCAGGCGATAGAGCACACGGCTGCTGTTGATGGAAACCACTTCGCCGCCGTCGTAGGCGATGGCGCTGTAGTCGTTACCAGGCTTGAAACCCACCAGTGCGCGCCACAGTTCGGCGCGCAGGTCGTGCAGTTGATCCAGCGCTGCAACGGCGTCCGTGGTGTCGAGCACCAGGGTGACTTCGAAGCGGTCGCGGATCGGTTGCAGCATCAGGTTTTGCGCCACGCTTTTGCTCGCCACATCGGAGATGGGGACGACGTAGGCGCAAGGCGTGGCGAGCGGGTTGTTGGCTTGCAGGGTGCTGAGGTCGATGCCCACGGCCACACGATTGGCCAGGGTCGGGCATTGCGCACGCAGCTGCGTGAGGATCGGCGTGATCTTCATGAGGGCGCTCCAGGATCGAATGAAATGAGCGAGTTGATTCCAGGCATCGAACACCCGGACAGGTTCGAGCTAACCTCAGGGCGTCGACGGCTGGAGATCGTTGTGGCTTTTGTGGGGATTACTTCAGGATCCGGAGATGAGTCCTGCGGTTACGCGAGAGAGTGTTCCTGGGAGAGTCAGCATTTTCCTCTGTGCGAACAACAGGAACTGCCCCCTCCTCTTCCTGGGTCACCTAGTTCAGCATGCTCCAATCAGCAACACTGGCTGTGCCAAAAGCGATATAAGCCTTTTTGTTAACCGTGTCCAAATAGGACTGCCCAACAAACAAAGGTACAGCTGTGGGTGCGGTAACACCGACCATCGGTCGCTTCTGCCAGGCAATTGAGTTACCGGTAGCCACCACCAATGCCCCTGCCGGTAATGCAGTGATCAGCGCAGAAGCATTACGGAACTGGTAAGACGCATTCGAACTGCCCGAAATCATCATACTGGTGGGCATGACCTTAAGCTTCTGGTAACTGTCTTTACCAACATTGAAGTAGATTTTGACCTGGACTTTACCTCCGAGGGCCAATGCATCTTCAACCAGCACAGCTTTAAAGTCAGTGAAGTCAGGCCCCGTACGGAAAGGCAACAACTCCACCACGTCCATGTTGAAGTAAGAACTACCGACCATTGGGTTCAGTTGTATGGAAACCAATCCCATGCCACGTCGATCGATCGTTGAATCGCCGCCGATATGGTAAAGGAAGGAACCGTCAATACGCCCCTGTGAGTCCATGCTGGTCAAGGTCAGTATCTCGGCGAAGTAATCACCGACGACGTCTGAAGCCTGACTTTCGAAACCGCTGAACAAGGAGTCTGAACGCAGGCTGGAGATGTCATCCAGAGCCGCCGCCGCTACACCAAACAGTTCGCCGGCCGTCTTTCCTCCAAAGAGGGCTTGCTGCTGCGTCAGTTGGATATCTGCGGCGGTGACCATCGAACAAATAGTGCCGTCGCCTGTGCCTATGTAAGCAGCAAACGCATCCCACTCCGACCACGTATAGTTCAAGTTGCTAAACAGTTTGACGCCGTTTTCCAGAAAGATCTGGTTGTCCTTGAGTACGTAACCGGACGGCAATGTGGGGACGCCACCTGCACGGTAAATCCACGAACCTTTGGCGCGGTAAAACTTGTTACCAGACACCGTAATGTCCACATCCGGGACCGTAATGCTATATAGCAGCAAGTCTGTCTTGGTGGTTTGATCTGGACGAACATCACTACCCCAGGATCGCCCGGAGTCCATACAGATGTTGTCCATGAAACCAGTACGGTGAAAACCTGACCCCGGCTCGGTTGGGGTGGTGTTATCGGTACCTGTCGCCCAGACTTCAAACGACTGATTGCATCGCATAATCAGGTTCTTGGTGAACCAACAGTCATTCCATCCGGAAGTTGCAGTGACCAGGTTGCCTTGCAGGGTGCAGCCCACGTCATACACGTCATAGATGACATTGCCCGTGGCCAGAGAACGGAACGAACCATTCCACATTTCCACGCCATTGCCATACCGAGTGTTTGGTGTCGTGAAACCAATCAGTTCACCGCCACCCAGTTCGCCCAGCATGCACCCGGTGATAGTAGTGTCTTGCAACGTACCGTTAATGGCATGCCCGGAGCAGCCCTTCAAGTGCAAGCCAGAGATGCGGTAGCCAGTGGCACTGGTCGACACCGAGTCGATAATCCGTTGACCGACCGGCGCCAGAATTTCACCCGGAATACTGACCAGCTTGACGTACAAGTACTGTGCATTGTCGCTATAGAAATCCCATTGGTCAGTGAGCGTAGCCACGCTCCACTTTTTATTAGGGTAGATTTTGCTGCCATGTTTAAGGAAACCTACGTTGGCGCCTTGAACACCCACCTCTTGATCACCAGTGAACTTGGTCAAGTCATTCAAATCAACTCGCCACACACCATTGGGTTGAGCAACCCAGGACATAGAGGGGATGACCTTATAGCGACTCACAACCGGCAGTTCGCCGGTACCATAGTTCCCATAGGACACCGGTAGCACATTCCGTGAACGGTTGCCGAACGGCACAATCCTGCCGTAGAAGGAGTCTCCGCGCCGAAACAACACCGAATCCCCTGGCAGGAAACGTTGAGCGTTGACCCGATCCAGGGTCTTCCAAGGAGCGCTGGGGCGCGTCCCTGTATTGCTGTCATTACCGATAGCACTTACAAAATACTTCATGACGCAGTCCTTGCGCTTAGGGCGGAAAGGGCGAGCATCGCTCCCATCTTTATAAGAGCAAGTTCACTGTTGATCGGGGTGAGAATCGCGCGGTGGCACTTCACAAACGCCAATCCGCTTGGCGGCCCAACGTTCGTAAAGTCCGATGGCCACGTCCGCCCCGGCCATCGCCGTCAGGCAGCCAAAGGCGCCGGCGGCCCAGATCGACAGGCCCGCGGCGTACAACAGCATGATCGCCGAGACGCCGCAGATCATGCAGGCCCCGGACCGCAAGGCCAGGCGCCGCAGCAGTGACCAGCCACGGGCGCCCTCCTTGTCGGCGCGCCACATTTCGCCGGACACCCCACCCGCTACCGCGAGGAGGATGACGAGCCAGATCGGCATGTCCAGCAACGCTTGTTGCTCGTTTGTCATGTCACGCCTCCTGGTGTGATTGATGAGTGATGTGTGTTGGATTCAATCGATGTCTCTTGAGGTAGGCATTCCAAAAAGCCCGGAGCATTCCGGGCTTTTCAGTAATGCGCTCCTTCGCCTTCCTTTAATCCTGTGTCAAAAAGGAAGCTGACTTTTCGGCGCTACTGGCGCGGTACGAGTCCATTCAAATTGTTTTTCCGACCGCGGTCCCTGCCCGCCGGATAACTGCTTCTGGTGCTTTACGCTGCACACCCGGGTCAGTTGCCAACCCTCTGAACCGTTGAGGCCGGTTCATCGCTGCCTTTGTGGTGGAACTAAAGAGCTTCGTTTCGAGCCGCTTTGTTGAGCGGCTTGAGACAAAGAATATGCATGAATGCATATACAGTCAATGCATAAATGCATTTATTTATGCATTGAAAATGCACAGACGCATGAAAGCCCCACAGACAAAGGCGTTGGCGGTTTTCGGCAGGCGAAAAAAAACCCGTCGGGCGACGGGTTTTATCTGACAGCGGTGAGGTTAGCGGGCGTACATGCCCCACCAGAAGACGTGACCAAGGATGACGATTTGCTCTTCCTGGATTTCCTGGAAGCTGTAGTCCTCGTCCGGATGCTCATCGCGATTGAAGCTGCGCAGGCGAATCCCGGTCGGCAGGCGATAAAGCTGTTTCACCCGCAACTGGCCATTGTGGTTGATGGCGTACAGGTCGCCGTCGATGATGTCGCCAATCCCGCATTTACCGGCATTCACCCCCACCGTGGCACCGTCGCGCAGTACCGGCAACATGCTGTTGCCACGCACGGTCACGCATTTGGCCTGGTCGAACTGCACACCGTTGTGGCGCAAGCTGCGCTTGCCGAAGCGCAGGCTAGAGCGCTCGCTCTCTTCGATGACGAATCTTCCTGATCCAGCAGCCAATTCAACCTCGCGAAGAAAGGGGACAGACACCTCGTCGTCATCGACAGGCGTATCGTCGTCCCACAGGCTTATGTCCTTGAGTTCCGAATGCAATTGATCGCGCCCGGCGCTGGCGGCCGGTGCGACATCCGCACGGCCCCGCAACTGATCGGTGCTCACAGAAAAGTATTCGGCAATCTTCGAGATATGTTTATCCGAAGGATCGACGATTTTCCCGCTGAGGATGCGCGAGAGAGTGGATTGAGGCACGCCGGTGCGACGGTGAAGCTCCGTGGGGGAGATCCCGTGCTGATCGAGCAGTGCTCTTAAGACGGTAGAAACATTGCGTTTTTGCATAACGCGAATAGTGCTTGATCTTTTTTCGGAAGACAAATGCCAAATTGCATAACTTGTGCATAGACCCACGAAAAATAGCCTTGAGGCTTTCATGCCTGCGTCGGGCGGACCGCCCATGGTAACCTTGCGCCCATCGCGGAAAAGCCGGGCCGATGCCCTTCCTTTGCCCCACACCTTTCAACGAATTTGCCTATATCCGATGAATAAAGCCGTCTCCGATCTGTCCTCCCACACGCCAATTGTGCTGGGGTATGTGGCGGTTTTGGCGGAAGAGTCCCGTGTTTGCTGGCTGTAACGCGCATTCCTGCCTGCTTGCATAAATGCATAGCGGGCATGGATTGGCATGGATTGGCGTACGGCTTGCCCCATTTTTGCCCCATTCCCCGTCGATGTGCAGACTACCCGATGATGGATTGGGCGTAGCACTCCCCCAACGCCCTAGCCAGACTGGCTAATCCGCTGCAACCTCTTCGCTTTGTAGCAATTTCCAAGCAAACTGTAATAACTGCCTGACATTGGTACTGCCGGTACTATTCTTGTGTTTTTCTTGAAAGGAGTCGACGTCATGCCTGGTGATTATTCACTGTCAGATGTACTGGAAAGGCTGTACGAAAACCAGCAGGCTCTACAGGCGGCCCTTATGGAGCTGACCCTCCTGGTTGAGGAGCAAGGCGCGCAGGAAGTGGGCGGAAATGTCCGTGGAGCACTGTGGACCATGGGTGAAAACGCCGGTCATATCAAACAAGGCTTGGCGCGATTGAAGAAATTGGATATCGGTTAACCAATTGCACACCAAAGGCCCGTCGAGAGTCATGTCGAGGCGAATCCGGGTCACCTCACAGGCCGCTACCGGCCAAGAGTGGTCGCTGGTAACATATAACTGAACGGAGCAGGCATCATTGCATTGCAATTAAACTCCACCGGCGTTTGTCACCGGTGGAGCATTCAAGCCTAGTCACTTAAGGTTATATATTTATCGATACTAGATGATTATTCGGTTGGCAAGGTGTCCCACTCTGGCGCATTCAAAAGAATAGGAGCTACATCATCCTTGCCCCATAGGCTTTTCGGTTGATGCCAATAAAAAAAGTGAGACCTTACCTCTTTAAAAGGCTTTTCTTTATCTACGCCTTTTTTTGAGTAAAGGATGACAAAGTCGCCAGGACTGACTTCTTTATCAGGAAACCAGTATGTAGCACTTACGTCAGTTGTAACTTTATCTTCAAAAGTACTTGCTTTAAGCAAAAGGTACTCCCCTACATCCAAGGTGGATGCCGCCTTCATCACGATGCGCTCTTTGCTAAGATCGCCTGCATCTGCAATTCTGAGAATTCGTAACTTCATGGTTTAACTGCCTTTGCAGCCAAGCCTGCAATGATCAGAACGGAGCCAAAAATAACAATCATCATCGCAGCTGGTTGAGTTGTCCAGATTGAAGGTGCAAAGCCAAGTGCAGCGGCCCCCACAGTTACACATGCGATGTGAATAATCTCAACTGAAATTTTAGTCTTAAAGCGCTCTTCAAATATTGCAGATTTTTTATCTGCAAGGTGAAATTTATCGCGATATTCAGTTAAATTTATCCGTTCACTATCGAGACGCTCTATTTCATCAATTAACATTCGTTGAACAGCCGGTGAGGAAAGCTCCTCATCACTCAGTTCACGACGTAATTTGGCGAAGGACTTTCTGCTCGAAGTCCCTTTCACAGCAGCCGCTATGGTCTCTTCCGATGGCTCTTGTGGTTCAACATCTGGCTGATCGTTAGCCATGTAAATCCATCCTCAATAAAACTGGGCCTAGCGTATCAAGGCCGGACGTGAAGTGCGATGCTTTGTGAAACAGGAATCGCAGCAGTTCAAACAACCGCCTGCTTTTGGCCTTTTCGCGCCCTCCATTACGGTCTGCTTTAGGTCGAATGCGATCGTTGGGCATGGCCTTCGAGAAAGGTACAGATAGGGATTCGAACCCCTTCTTACGTACGTCTAGGCCGCTTCATGCCAGAAAAATCGGCACTTTAGTTCTGTGTCGATGGCGTCTAGCGGACAACGGCGGCCTGGAATATGCCCTAATTTTGCCCTAAACGTCTCAGTGTGATTGGCGGCATTCGGCCGATCGTGACAGGCGGAAAACAGCCAAAAGCGGTCACTGGGATGCCTAGAAAACGAATCGATTCAATGGGCATCAGAAATGACTGTGTATGCCGACACGATGGCTGATATGTTTCCCGCGCACCTGATCGAGTCCAATCGACGCTGATCCCATCAAGGAAGATAAAACAATGAAAATAGTGCTCGGCGCCCTGCTCCTTATCTGCCTAAACATACATGCATTCGCTGGTGACAACCCCATAGGCTTCCGGGCCTCGACGTTGCCAGACAAGCAAAATGACCGCCCACTGGAGTTGGTCGTCTGGTACCCGAGTGCAACCACTGCCACACCGCAGTTGATCGCTGATACTCCGGTGTTTGTCGGTGCCCTCGCCGTCCGCGATGCTCCTCCGGCCGCAGGCGCGCATCCATTGGTGGTGCTCTCCCACGGCTTTCGCGGTAATTGGGGGAACCAGTCATGGCTGGCCAGTGCACTGGTCCATCAGGGTTACATCGTGGCGGCAGTCAACCACCCCGGCACCACCACCCGTGATCGCAACCCTAAAGCCGCGGCACAGTTGTGGCAGCGTCCCGTCGACCTGCAGCGGGCCATCGATGCGGTCATGTCTCAGCCGGAACACTTTGGGTTAGTGGCGAAGCGTCAAATTGCAGTGGTAGGTCATTCACTTGGCGGCTGGACCGCCCTGGAAATCGCCGGAGCCCGATTCGATCCCGACCGTTTTGTCCAGGACTGCATCACCCATCCGCAGCTGGCCAGCTGCAGCGTTTACAAACAGATCAACCCCGACAGCACCCCGGCATCGAAAGCCCGGCTGGTCGCCGATCTGAGCGACAAACGTGTCACCGCCATCGTTTCCCTGGACCTGGGCCTGTCACGCGGCCTGACCAATGAAAGTCTGGCGACATTGCCGGTGCCGACACTGGTGATCGCAGCGGGCGCGCCCTCTGAAGACCTTCCCGCGCGGTTGGAGTCCGCCGACCTGACCAAGCGCTTGCCCCCGGCGACGAATCGTTACGTCGAGATCAAGGACGCCAGCCACTTCAGCTTTTCGTCGATATGCAAACCTGGCGCGGTGGCGTTGCTCGAAGAAGACGCACCAGGCGATGGCATCATTTGCCAGGATGGCGACGACGCTCGACCGCGGGCGTTGATCCAGCTGCAGATTGCATCGCTGATCACCGAGTTTCTGGCGCAGTCATTTCGCAACTGAAAATGGGGGATTCAATTAACGGCCAGCACTTGGCGCGCGCTGCCTGCGTACAGATCAGGTGGGCGCGCCTCACGAAGCATGACAATGGCTCTACGCGAAATCGACTCAACCAGTACCTGACGCTAGCAGTATTGCAAATGTGTCATTCGATCCGGAGTCCCTGAAACGCCCTGGCTGAATTGGCTAAAAAATTAATACAAGTTCGGGCGGCTCTTCGCATCTAGCTGCAATCGGCTGCGGTCGTGACAGGCAAATAACGGCCAAAAGCAGTCATCGGATAATCTAGAATATCCGGGGCGACTCAGTCGACGCAGGTCCTCGTTCACCTGCTCTTTGTATTTGCAAATGTCTTCGAGGTCGCGCACACGCTGCTCCAACACTGCGGCCCGGCCCAGGGCGGTATCGCGGTGGGTCAGTTGCAACTGCTGCAACCCTTCTTCGGCCTGGCTCTGGCCGCAACCCTGCTGCATGAGCAGGTCAGTCCGGGCATGCTGGCGGTGACCGTGGCGGTGATCCTGTGCGTGGCGGGGGCGAAAAAATCTCCCGTACGGCTGCACAAGAAAACCGGCGCTGACCGTTGCACAACCCATCTTTGCTACTAATCTGAAACAGATACCTTATTGTTGGATAAAACATCGTCAGGTATCACAACATCCAGAACCCACCCATCGAATAGAAAGGGATTTCGCATCATGAACAAAGCCAAGACTTTTGCCTGGTGTCCCTTTACCAGTGGTGAGGACACCAACGAGGTTCAAAGCCGTATAAATACATGGGGAAGTTTACTATTGGCCGGTCACCTCATTATTGGAGACGACTTGACTGCCTGGCGACAGCTTTTGGGTACGGTACTTCCAACGCTGTATATTCTGGGACACGGTGCTGAAGATAGCCCCAATATATATTCAATCAACGGCATCACTCGAACGCCTGAACAAATCAGCGAGAGCCTTGAACGAAACATGTCTTACAACGTGAACGCAATCGAGAAGATCAAGGTATTCACCTGCCACGGTGGTAACAGGGACGGAGCCGCACATATCTTGAAGCAGCGCCTCTCCCTTCGCTATAACCGTGTTCGGGTGTTCGGCTATACCAAGCTGACCTGGGACCCGAGCGGCGCTTCCCCACACAAAAGGGCAGGAGACAACGCCCAGACAGGCCCCTCGATGCGCGCGAGCGTAGCAAGGTTCGAGGTGGAACCGAACTACGGTGATGTGGCCATCAACTTCGAATCGATCAACCTGGAGCTCAACACACAGGGCACCAACAAGAACTGGTGCGCTTGTGGCTGACTCTCCAGGGCCCTGGCAAAAGCCTTGACCCTCTATTCTTGCCCGTCATCAGGTCTCAACGAAAACCGAGACTTCCAGCCACGGCCAGGGGTGCCCAATCGCAGCTGGAGAGTCATATCTCTCAATCAAGGCGCCGTCTTTCAAGCAGCGGCGCACTTGGCTATTGATTTGCATTTATCTCCCTTACATATACCTGGCATGCCGCAAGTGCAATCAATCCTTGGTCGCCTGTGTTGGTGATGGCGACAATTCGTTGAGCATGCGCTGGGTCAAGTCGGGCACGCGCTCCTCCATGAACCACGCCGTCGGCGGCGGTACCGGCTGGCACTGAACAGCCACCGGCTGAATCCTCGGCAAGGAGGACTGACAGCCGCAAATCAGAAGTGGCAAGGTGATCGCGCAGACGAGGCTGATTGGTTTGAGCATCGCTCAGTTCCTTGTAGCGGGTTTGCTCGCTGGCCGACAGTCGGTGCTCGAGCTCCAGCCGCTTGTCCTGGTCGGCGCGGACCTGGGCGGCCGCCGCATTGCTAATGGCTTACAGGTCATCGTTGTGCAGTCGAGCTTGCTCGGCGAGTTGCCTCCCGTACCAGACGCGACACACCTACGCCTGCTGGTGCCTACCCGCTTCAACTAGGTTCAGTTCAGGTGTCTGTTTCTGTTTTTCTAAGACACCGACCGAACAGAAACAGACACCAGTGCTTCGACGAAACGCCCCCCTTCTCCGCAACAAACCTGAACATCGACCAGCCGCATCAAAACAGTCTTCCCGAAGTTGAGGGTTCCCAGGTCATGATCCCCCCTTCGCCACTCACCCCTGCACGGCCCGCGATGATGATTGCAATCAGCCAGAAGCCAACTTTCGTGACGATGGCAGCGAGTGTGCAAAAGGCCACCATTCAAACCCTCATGCTAGTGCGGTTACCATCCGCTCTCTGCAATGACATGGAACAGAGAAATCAGCACTGCTAACAGGAATTGTCCTACAGCCAGTGCGTGAACTTCCCGGTAACGTCATTCTCCCCCCGCCTCAGGCCGGGATTCCCCAAGGACGAAAAGGAAGCTCATCGTGAGCGGATACGTGCCAAACCCGCCGAAGGACTACACCTACAGCGGCGGCGAACCTGTTGATATCCACGCCCAACACTGGGCTGAATACAAAGACCTTGCACCGAAGACAGACGCTCAAGCGGAACCGCTGGGCTGTGTGTTTGCCAAGAGCTGCAACCTTCCTGACGGCGTAATCAATCACAAGAACCCAGCCGGGTTTGTGCCTGTTGAGAAGCTGGCCGACTACGGGCTGTGGGCAGTGCTTGGCACCGGGGCAGCGATTACCACCGAAGGCACCCCATTGCAACTGGTGGGCGGGTCTGCTACGGGCAGCGCAATTGCTCAACGTCTTGGCGGATCGCTGTCACTGGGTCTGCTGAAAGGATCAGGCGTTGTTACTGCTGGCTTTGTAACGGGCTTTATCGGGATGCTGATACCGAACACCAGCATTTCGCCAGATAGCGCTTTCTACACGAACGACCAGTACGCAACGCTTGAAGCTGGCCGCACACGTGTGCGTGTCAACGTGAAGACCTTGCCGGACGGCTCCGTCAACGCTTATGGTTTCTACACGGGCGGCAAGTCTGAATGGGAAAACGTCCCGGTCATCAAGGGCGAGAAAGACGGCGAGAGGTTTGTTGCTGACATCGGTAACGGGATTGGCCTCACTTGGACGCCAGCGGCAAGCGGTGACGGTGTACTGGGTATTCCTGCACTGGAAGGCGCCCCACAGCTGCCCCCAGTCTGGGTGTATCCGCCGACAGCACAATCTGACACGGTGCTATCGAATCCTGCGCATCCGCCAGAGTTCCAAGATGCAATTATCTGGTTCCCTGACTCGGGCATTGAGCCAATCTACATTGTGCTCAGTACGCAGCTGGAGAAGAACAAGGAGAAGGGCAAGGCCTTTGAAGACTACAAGGAACGCGAGCTACGCGAAACAACGCCCGAAGTGGGCCGAGAAGTGACGGCCAAGACCAAAAGCGGAGTACGCACGAGGTTCGATATGCTAGGGCGGGATGCAGACGGCAACATTTCCTGCATCGAATGCAAATCGTCGGATACAGCGCCACTGACTCGTAACCAAAAACTTGCATATCCAGAGATCGAAGAAAGCGGTGCAGTCGTTGTAGGCAAAGGTAAACCCGGCTTTCCCGGTGGCACCGTAATCCCACCAACCAAAGTCGAAATTGTTCGACCAAAACCCTGAGGGAGCAGACATGTCCATTACAAATCCACAGGTGATTGATATCTGGGCAATCCCTACTTGGGAACCTGACAACGTGGTGTTGTATATCTCTGACCACCTTGAATGGGGCGGGAAAGCTGAGCAAGGCGAACACCTGCAACTGCTTCAAGACAAGCTCAATACCTACGTTGCATTCATCGAGAGCGGCGAGATCTACACCGAGATTCCCAATGCACTTGGGAAACACCCCATCATTCGCATCAACGGCTTGTATGAGCTGCCAGAGCAAGGCGAGTTCTTCATTGATCGTGCTGCAGAGGTGCTAAAGGAAGTGGGCATTGGACTAGAGTTCGTACTTGACGAGAATGACGCGATACGCAACATGTGACCGGGGGAGCATCTGACAGTACCAGGTCCGATGAGCGAATTTCGGACGCCTAAAAGCTGCTGTTCGTCGCCCAACCCTCGCCGCAATCACACGGCTGAATTACTGTACATAAAACCAGTATCCGTACAGCGAATTAGTCCCCATGAATTTCGACCAGGCAAAAGCGCTGAGACTTCAGCAGTGGCGCTCGACCCTCGACAACCCCTCCTTCCGAATTCAAAACCCGGAGGCGTATCGCCAGACTCTTCACTCCATGAGCAAGGGCCTAGCCGCCGAAGGCTTGATCGACAAGCTTGAGCAATTCGACATGGATGAACTGGCGAACGCCGCCTATTGGCACGTCGTCGAGGAACTGCATGATTCGCCGCCACGCTACTGTGGCGCCTCTTCCTATGACGTTTTGGCGCACGGGACCGAACTATTCGGACGTATTGGTCGTTCAATTTTCCAGTTCGCGAGCTCACTCACCGACCCTTGCCGGACAACCTACGACGGCAAAATTTATCCAGATGGCGACGGGGCAAACCTTGTGTTCAATGCATCCCGCGCAATTGCGAGAATTACCGTTTTAACACTGACCTTGCCTGACGGGGGGCAGTGTGACCTCGTCGAGACTCAGCGAGTTGTCGACGGCGTCACTTACGAACCGATTGAGGATCCTGACCTGTACCGTGCCCTGATCGACACCGCCCAAGTCGCCCGGGAGAACCACAATCTGCGTACGTTCGAAAAGGTACGCCCGCTTCTCGACCTGGCCAGGTTTCACACTTGCCCGTCCTGTCTTGATCGTTTCGGACAACGCGACGATTGCCCGACTTGCGCCGGCAAAGGGTTTGTAACGAAGCAGGTATTCACTGATCTACGCTGAAAGCACTATGTGAGGACGAAGTCATGTGCGGACGACTTTCCCAATACCGAGGCATACACGATTTCGTGGCAGCGCTGAGCATGCCCAACGCCCTGATCAACACTGCCGGCGATCAGCCGCTTGAAGGGTACAACGTCGCGCCGTCGACTCCGGTCGCCCTGCTCCACCTCGAAAGTGACACCCTGCACGCTGATCGGGTGCGCTGGGGATGGCGACCGCATTGGGCGAAGGATCGCACCGCACCGATCAATGCCAGAGCTGAGAAAGTTGCGCACGGAGCATTCTTCCGGGCGATCTGGCCACAACGCACCATATCCCCCATCGACAACTGGTTTGAATGGGTCGATGAAGGCGGGCCAAAGAAGCAGCCTTACCTCATCCGCAAACGGGATGGCACGCCGATTCTGTGTGCAGCCATTGGACAGTTTCCCGACAGTGATGAAGGCCCTGGAGAGCATGACGGGTTTGTGATCATCACCGCCGACAGCGCCGGCGGCATGGTCGACATTCATGACCGGCGGCCGGTGGTACTTGCAGCGGAGCTGGCACGAGAGTGGCTGGATCTGGCAACGCCCAAAGAGCGCGCCGAGCAGATGGTGTTGCAACAGGGCGAACCGGCCGAGGCATTCGAATGGTTCAAGATTGACCGCGCCATGGGCACTGTGCGCAACCAGGGGAAGTCCTTAATAGCCCCTCTGTTAGACGGTTAACCAATTAGCTCAAAAGATACAGGTTCGAAATATATCAAATCGTCCCTCTTTGTTATAGCCATGCAGGCCTTCTGTAAAAAATTACTCTGTCTTCCGAGCCATCTACAAACCTCAGCTTTTTCCTCCTCCACCATAACTTTATCATCAAAGTACTTATACGAAAGTAAATCCTGCGTCATTCCCGCAGCGAGATCAGCCAGACTAAGAAAATCGGTAAAATGACTTAGCTCGTCAAATGTTCTCGCAAAACCTAGCAAGGGATAACTCTTATCTGTAAACTCCGCAAAAAACCTAAGCAAGTGCTGCTGCGACTGACTAAAATTCCCCTTGCGCCCCTCCTCATTTATCTTATCAGTATCGCTCTGCCAAAAAACCTTGTGATCATTTGTTGTAGTTAAATCCAATAACAAAACCAGAACACAATATATCCTGTACATCCTCTCGAGTTTTGAGTGATGCCACTCACCCCCAGAGCCAATCTGTTCAGCGATCTGTAATAGATTTTCTTTCGCACCTTTTTTATCAGCCCCAAAAACACTTTTTATATTATTGTCTATACAGACTGTAAGGAGCAACCCATGAATAAATCTATCAGCAATCCCAAGATACTCCTTTATAGATCTTTTTATAGGCCCGTAGGCGATATCCTTATAAGAGACCTCCTTACTTCCAAGTCCATATCGATCACGCAAGAGCTTTGACTCTTTTTCAAAAACAGACGACTTATCACCTGACACCAATAGGAATGAGTACGTGCTAAACCTCGCACCTTTATGATCACCGCTATAATCAGAAAAAACATAGACTGAACTGTCCTCCTCAAAATTCGGCAACCTTTCCATCCCCTCAAAAACAACGGCCAATTGCTTGATATATGTCGCCCACTCACTATGATTTTTACTGAGTTTAAACGGCCCCTTTTTAAAAGGATCCGCTAAGAATGGTTTTTTCGGCATAGCAATATCCACTCCATCACAGAACAGTTTGATCCGCCCCCACCCCCGCACGGGTGCGCCACTTACGACTACGTGAAAACTCGTGCTATCCAAGGATATACCCACGTATAGAAGGCCGGCACGATGGAAATGCTGACCCTAACGGCGCCCATTACGACGACCCCGATCACTACCCAAATGCCTAGCCTCGCAAGCTTGGGAGGGTTCCATGCTTTATGAGTGTGGTCGTCCAGACTGTCGACCAGTGCCTCAATCTTTTCCTTTCCACCATCGACCAACTGGATACAACTTTGGACCAGTGCTATGCGCTGCTCGTCTTTCATATCCTTGTGATGCTTTGAAAGATGGTGAAATAATACTCGGAACGCTTGAACACGCTCATAAACGAAAGCCACCTCTCTCGCCAGAACGGCGGAAAGCAAGCCGATTTTCCCAGCATTTGCTTCAAAGATAGGACTGGACGCTTGCGGAAACTCCTGCAGGTCCAGAGGTTCACGAGCCTGGACTTGCGCCCTCATATTGTTGAGAGCAGTAAGCAAATCAGGGAAGGACACTCGGATCGAAGCGAGCTCTCCCGCCAGAGCTCCCGCTAAAGCTTGACTATCTCTAAAACGACGGAAGTCTTCAGCCGCAAAATTGTTGATATAGGCACCGCCAAGCACGCCAAGCACCGCAATGAGTGCTGTATTAATTTCGTTCATCGCAACCCTGCTCTCCCGATAAGTAAATCGGAGTGTAGCGGACGCACTGTTCAGCGTTAGAACAACCCTCCCAACGCTGTAGGTTCCCAGTTCATTATCACTAATTCACCGCTCACCTCAGCCTTCCCCTGCCGCTGATTGCTGTTGCAGTAACGGATGTCCAGCGTCTCGAAGTGAAAGCCCTCGAACACCCGCCGGATGTCCGGGTGGTCGTTGATGCTGACCATCACCTTGCCTTTGCATCGGCGCATGAATTCGGCCATTCGCTCATAGTTCTCAAACGGAAAGTCCACTCCATACCCAGCGGTCTGCCAGTAAGGCGGGTCCATGTAGTGGAAGGTGTGAGCACGGTCGTAGCGTTCGGCGCATTCCAGCCAAGGCAGGTTTTCGACGTAGGTGCCGGACAGGCGCTGCCAGGCAGCCGAGAGGTTTTCCTCGATCCGCAGCAGGTTGATCGCCGGGCCGGTGGTGGCGGTACCGAACGTCTGCCCAGTGACCTTGCCGGCGAAGGCATGATGCTGCAGGTAGAAGAATCGGGCGGCGCGCTGGATGTCGGTGAGGGTTTCGGGGCGGGTCATCTTCTGCCACTCGAACACCTGGCGCGAGCTGAGCGCCCATTTGAACTGGCGCACGAACTCTTCGAGGTGGTTCTGCACGACGCGGTACAGCGTGACCAGGTCGCCGTTGATGTCGTTGAGCACTTCAACCGGCGCGGCCTGAGGCCGCATGAAGTACAGCGCGGCACCGCCGGCAAAAACTTCGACGTAGCATTCGTGAGGTGGGAAGAGCGGAATGAGACGATCGGCCAGGCGGCGTTTGCCGCCCATCCAAGGGATGATGGGTGTAGACATTGAGAGCAAGACCTTTACTGTATGGATAAACAGGTGCTAGGCTCGCCGCGCTTCGTGCACGGAGTAAGAGCCTTGGCTGGACTTGCAGGGACCATCTGCAGCGACGGCGACCGGTTTGGATGTTGACGCATCCACTCCGGTCGCTCTTTTTCACTTCGGTGTTGAGACTTCTTTGGCGTAGGCCTGACAGGCCGCCAAGGCAATCAATCCTTGGTCGCCGGCATCGGTGATGCCGATAATTCGTTGAGCATGCGCTGGGTCAAGTTGGGCTCTTGTGGGGCCATGAACCACGCCGCTGGTGGCGGTGGCGGCTGACACTGCGCAGCCGCTGGCAGCATCGGTGGTGTCGAGGAGGACTGACAAGCGCAGATCAGCAGTGGCAAGACGGTCGCGCAGGCGACCTTGATCACGTTGGGCATCGCGCAAGACTCGGTAATGGGTTTGTTCGCTGGCCGAAAGCCGCTGTTCCAGGGCGAGACGTTTGTCCTGCTCGGCTTGCTGCTGCGCTGCAGCAGCCATAGTCAGTTGGTTGAAGGTTTCAGCCTGCAGGCGGGCTTGCTGCTCAAGCTGGCGACCGTAGCGCCAGTCCTGGACCTGCCACGCTAACGCGGCAGACCCGCCGGTCAAAGCGGCCAGCAGCACACCTTGGGCCAGCAGCCGATACGGTGCCGGGATCAGGTCGATGAGACGCATAGCACCGCCCTCGCCCGAGCCCACAACTCCAGCCGATCCTTCAGGCCGTTGAGTCCGCCGTTGATTTGGCGGGTGATCGCATTGAATTCATCCCGATCCGCCAGCGCGTTCAGCTCACGTACCCACCAAAACCACGCGGCCGACTCGGCGGCCCACTGTGGCAGCTCGAGCAGCTCAGGGGTCCGCAGCAATCGCTCGTCGCCAAACAAGGCCAGGCTGCAACGCAGGTAGTTACTGCGGCCGGTGACCTGGATCAGGCCGCGACCGCGAAAGCGCTGGCCATCCCCATCCGCTTCCGGCGTGTTGCCCAGATTTGCGGCCAGGTTGCCGGTGTCGTACTTGCTCAGGTACTGATCGCCGCCCAGCTCGCGGACGTACTGCAGTTGACCCGACTCGTGACCGACCTGGGCGAGGAACGCCGCCTGCCGTTTCGGCGTATTGATCTGCCGGTTCATCATGGAGGCATTGAGGGCGGATACAAAAACGCCCGCTTGGCGGCGGGCGTTGGGCATGATGCGTTGTAGCTGTTGCTCTGTGAGTGACATCGCGGGTCTCCACCTGGTTGAGATTACGGCGCTACCGCTGGAGCTGAACGACCTTCAGATCCTTCGCCGCTTTTTTCTTTTTGCCTTTAGCTTTTGCCTTGCCCTTCTTGCCGCCGTTGCATTCGACCGTCGTGCTCCAGCCAGACTGGGTGTACACCTGCTCCACTGAGTCCACGAGGTACTCACCGTCGAAACCGACTTTGAAGTCCTGGGCATCAATCGTGCGCTCGGCAAACAGATCGGTGCGCCCGACCATTTCCAGTCGAACCCCGGCCGTTGACCGGTTGAAGGCTGTCAGTCGTGCTTTGGCGGCCGCCTCTGCAGCGGATTTGTTCGGGTAGATGTGTCGGTCGGTGTGCACGGGCGGCAGGCCATCCGGCGAGTCGTCGTTGTCCAGGGTGACCACAACGAGTTTTCCGTTCTTCTTGTCCTGGTGCTTGGTCGACACCGCTTTGTGGGCATTGCGATCACCCAGCCGAAACTGAAAGCGGCTGACGTCACGACGACGAATCACGACCACGCCAAACGCCTTGCCCGAGGCGCTCTCCCCACCCTGCCGCGGCATCACCAGCAATTTGCCGTCGGCCACCTTGGCCGTGCAGTCGTACTGCTTGGCCAGGCGGGTAATGAAGTTGAAATCCGACTCGTTGAGCTGATCCGCCCGGGGCACCTTGGTCTGCACCGGGCACACCGGTTGCCAGCCATTACGCGCGGCGACATCGGCGACGATGCGCGACAGCGGTACGTCTTCCCAACTGCCGCTCCGTGTGGTCTTGCCACTGCCACGCATGTCGCTGGCTTTGCCGGAAATCACCAAGGTGTCCGGCGGTCCTGAGAAATCGATGTCATCGACGACGTAGCGGCCAATGCGGGCTAATTTCGTTTCGGCGTAGCCCAGGAAGATCTCAATGCCGGCTCCGCGTGGCGGTAGTGCTACAGCACCGTCGCGGTCGTCGATACGCAGCTCGAACTCATCGGACTCCATACCGGGCTTGTCGGTGGTTTTCAGTTGCAGCAGCCGGTCGTTGATCAGGGCCGTGATGTCCGCTCCATTGGCCACAATACGAAAAACAGGGGTCATGGATTTTTTCCAAAAAAAAACCCGCGCAAGGCGGGTAAGAAAGTAAGGAGCTTGAGGAATCAAGCGGCAGGAGTGTAGACCATCAATCCCATAGCGCTATTTGGTTCTGTGCAGGCGCCGCCAGGTCCGGCAGCGTGATCAGCACACCGGCTCGATAGGGCTGTGGCTCATCGGCCAGCCCCGGATTGGCATCCAGCACCGCTTCGACGGTGCCCGCAAGGTGGCCGTAAACGTGGTAACACAAGGTGTCGAGCAGGTCCCCGTCAGACGTTCTGCAGGTCGTCGCCATAGCGTGCAAACTCCAAGGTGAACGCCTGCTTGCGCGGGATCCCGCCCTGCAGCAGCGCGCTCTGTTCTTCTTCAACGTTCTTCAGGCACCAGGTGCCGAGCACGTCGCCATAACCGGTGGTCAGGGTCAGGGGCTTCAACTGGGCGCCGAGGCTACGCAGGGTGTCCAGTTGCTTGATCCCGCCCTTGAAGCCGGGAAAGATCGCCCCCTTAAGGGTGATTTTTTCTTCGCCCATGCCGACCGCTTGCTGTGCCGGGCGTCGCCCCAGGCGTTCCTGCGCGGCCCAACGAAACTCGGTCGAACGTCGCAGCTCATCAAAGGCAGCGGTGTCCAGATTGAAATAATAAGGCGGCGCCTTGGGGTCCAGCGGCTGGACGATCAACAGGTGCGGAAACGGCATGACCGCCTCCGGCAGTGGTGTACTGTCGCCGGCCAGCGAACCGGTGGGCACGATGTTGGCCAGCGCGGGACTGACCTTGCCCGCGATCTTGTTGATTGCCGTGGACGCGCGGGCGGCCTGCTCTTTCAACTGGCCCATGCGCTCATCGATCTGCGATACGGCACGCGAGGCCTTGTTGTAGGTGGCGACCACCTGACCCACTTTGGCCTGCGCGGCGTTGACCCCGCGCATCACCCGTTGCAACTTCTGCCCGATCACTGGCCCCACAAACGGCACGCCTTCCAACTCCGATGCCGCACCACTGATTTCACTGATGGCACCGTTGACCGGTCCTAGCATGCCGTCCAGGCTACGCCGTCCGCTCTCGCCGGCTGTCGCCAGGTATTTCAGCCCCGACTGCAGTTGCTCCATATAGGCCATTGGCCCTCCTCGTTACACATGCGGTTCGTCATACAGCGTGCGGTTCTGCAGCTGCTGGGTGGACTGGCGCAATTGCTGATCAATGTAGGGCTGCAGCTCCCGCGCCAATTGCGCCGGATCTTTCACGTCGCCTTGCACGGTGATGTGCAGCGGGGCCTGAATCTCCACCCGCTGCTCGATCTTCGGCGGCTCGGCCTTGGGTGCTGCAGGAACCGGGGCCAACAACGCCGGCACACTCGGCGCCGTAGGTTTGCTCAGGGAGCGTGTGACATCGCCCAACGCGGGGCCGTCAGCTTCCCGCTCCGGCAACAGGCCCGGCGTAGCGGCGGATTTAGTCGGCGCAAACGAACGAGCGATATCGCCCATCACCGGCGGGATGTTCTGCCCGGCATTGGTCATCATCAGCGGCCCTGCGGCCGGCAGGCTCTTCAGCGCTTTATCGGAGCCAAACATCGACTTGCCGGCATAACCGCCGAGGGCATCACCGCCCATATAACCGAGATAACCGCCGATCAGTCCGCCGACGATATTGCCGATCAGCGGCACGGCCGTACCGATGGCCGCACCCGCCGCCGCGCCGGCCAGCGTGCCGGCCAATCCCCCGGCAGCCTCGCCGTATCCCTGAGCTTTTTCGTCCGGTGTCACGGCGTTGTTGTAGGTGTCGACGGCCTTGAAGCCGGCGTCGATCACCGCTAATGCGGCCGGCCCTTTCATGCCCGCCGCGATACTGCCACCGCGCCCCACACTGCCGCCCTTACCGCCCTTCTTACCCTTGCCGCCACCAGCATCGAGGTCGCCGGCCTCCAGTCCGCCACCCAGGGCGGACATGTTGGTGACAATCACCTTCTGCGGAATATTCGGGTTGCCCAACAAGGTTCCGCGCCCAATGTTCATCAGGCCCTTGCCCATTTTGAACGCGCTGACCACAGTACTCAGGGCGACCAACCCGGCCACAGCGGCACCGATGCCGGTCACCAGACGCGGGGTTGCATCGGAGAATTCGGTCAGGCGACGGGCCACGCTGGCAATGCCCTCGGCCACGGCGTCGGTCACCGGCCGCAACGCATCGCCGATGCTGCGCATGCCGTCATCCATGCTCTGGGCCATCTCGGCCCATTTTTGTGAGGACGTCTGCCGGCGTTCCGCCAGGTTTTTGTCGAGAATACCGACCGCCTGCGCCGAGTCATTTTTCAGTTTGCTGTATAGGTCCTTGTTCTGCGTGTACGCAGTGAGAGCCGCCTTGACTTGCATGTCCGAAAACAGGTCACCGGTGCGCAAGGCTTGCTCCAGAGACGCGATCATGGCTTTGGCCTTTTCCGGGTCCGTCTCCTTGCTGATCTTCGCCGTGGCTTGCGCCATGGCCGCCGCTTTCTTTGGATCGGTCGCCGCGATGTACTTCTGCGCTAGGGCAAAACTCGATTCCAGCGTCGACATACCGCTTTGCAGGCCGGTGGTCATCGACGCCTGGTAATCAATCCCGGCCTTTTTGTAGGCCGCGACCGTCTCTCCCGAGCCGATCTTTTCCATCCAGTTTTTCAGGTTATTGGCCGCCTCATCGGAACCGCCGGCCGTTTTCATTTGCACCTGCAGCATTGCGCCCAGTTGCGTCACCGAGTCCATGCCGGTGATGCCCAGCTTGCCCATGCCGGCGAGCAGCTCAGGGAACCACTTAGCCATGTCGGCCGCTTCAAAGCTGCCCGCCTGCCCCTGATAAGCGATTGCCTCCAGGGCTTTTTGCATCATGGCCGGGTCAGTGATCTTGGCGTTCTGCCCCAGGGCGTTGATCATGCGCGCGGTTTCGCCGCCGTCCGACCCTTGCCCAATCGCAAACTTGGCAGCCGTCGGCGCGTATTGCAGGGCCTTGTCCAGCTCCATGCCGGCACCGACCAACGCGTTGACCACCTCGGCCACCTGGTTGCGCGCCATGCCGGTGTCCCGTGACGTGTCGATAATCGTCTTGGACATCTGCGTTTCTTTGGGATCGTTGGCAATGTTGGCCTTGATCGCGATGTCACGAATGATCGCGCTGAAGTCCGCGCTGACCTTGGTCGGGATGGCCACGGCGGCGACCATGGCCCCGGCCTGACCGACGCTGCTCTTGAGGCCCGAACGCCCCTCCTCCAGTTGCCTGTGCCCTAGCGCCTTCAGTTCAGCCCCGGCGGCGACCCGGCCCATCACGGTGTAGGCCTTGTTGAGCCGACCGACCTCGATGCCCTGTTTCTTCAGCAGCTCGAGGTTCTTTTCCAGTTTGGTCAGCAGCTTTCCCGCGCCTTCGGCGCCGGCCATATGCGCCTTGCGCCACTCCTCGCGCAAACGGATCGTGTCGCCGATGGTGTTTTGCAACACCCGGGCTTTGGTACCCACCGCGTCCAGGTGTTTGATTTTACTTTCGACGTCCTTGAACGCTTTGCCCACCGTTGAATCGACGGCGCCACCGATGACAAAGCCAAGCGCCAGTTTGTTCGCCATATGCGTGCCCTATGCGTCGGAGAAATGAACAGTGGCTCAATCCGTGAGCCACCACACCAGTTCGTTGAATGGCATGGCCATAATCTCGGCCGCCGAGAATCCGGTCTCTTTGGCCACCCGTTTGGCCAGGGTTTTCAACGTGATTGCATCAAACGCCGTCGTCTTGGACCAGACGAAAATAGCCGCCCTGCAGACGCATGTAATCGACCAGCTTGAGCGCCATCAGATCTGCCTCTGGGGTTTGGGTCAGCGAGGCAAACAGCGACATCTCACGTTTCTCCTCATCACCGCTGCAGGTGGCCTGCGCGGCACGGATATCGCGTACACAGGGAGCACGCATCGACATGCTGTCGACCAGCACACCGCTCAGCTCGGTCGGGTATTTGAGGGCGATGCGAAAGCCGTCTTCGGTAATTTGCAGCCACTTGGGCAGCGAGTCTTTGACCATTGCTTGAGTCATGTTTTTTCCTTAAAGGCCCAGGGCCGAACGTTCTTCCGCGAGTTGATCGACGCCGTCGACCACCAGCACCATGCCGACCATGTCGATCTCGTAGATCAGCCGACCATCGACTTCGAGCTTGTAATAGGTCAGCGCCATGTTGTGTTTGCTTTCGGCTTTTTCACCGGGTTTCCAATCCCCCATATCGACCTCTTTGAGGCCGCCGCGCATGGTGACGATGACCGGGGTGACCTTGCCCTTGAGGCCCTTGAACGAGCCACGAAACACGGCATTGCACGCAGTGCGGTCCGAGAGGCCGAACCACTTCAACGCCTCTCGCCGTACACCGTTGGTGGTAAACCCGGCTTCGAGCTTTTCCACGCCGGTCGGGATCTCGATTTCACCGGCCATGCCGCCGCCCCGGTAGGTGTCCATCTTCAGAACCACCTTGGGCAGGGTGAGGCTCGGCATTTCACCGGAAAAACTTACGCCGTCGATAAACCCGGCGCAGTTGGACAGAACTTCAGGAATCATCAGGTGGCCTCCTTAGGCGGTTTCAAGCACTTCGGTCATCCATTCGTTGGTGACTTCGAAGAGGAAGTTCGGGTTCTCAGCCGGCGGCACGTCGGTGAAGCGGATGCGCCAGTACACCTTGCCCTGCTCGATCTGGCTGGCTGTGTTCAACTCATGATCCGCGTACACCTCGAAGTTGATCACCGCGCCCTGGTTCTTCAGGTCGCGCATGAACGCCTCAAGGCCGTCAGTCACATCCTTGACATAGGTCTTGGTGATCGAGCGGTCGACCGCCCATTTGTGGCCGGCCTGCACGGCGTCCATGAGAATGAACAGCGTGCGAACGCGGGTAACGAATGCCCACTTCGCATCGCTGGACAGCGTGCGGTTGCCCCACAGGCGGAAACCGTCGTCGCGAATGATCGTGGTGATGTTGGCGTTGTTGAGCAGGTTGGCCCGGCAGGTGTCGTCGCCATCCAGGTACTCGACGGCGCGGGTGGTGCCGGTGATGCCGACAAACTCCTTGTTCGACGGCGAGGCCCAAAAACCGTAGGTGGCGTCGGTCCAGGCGAACAGGCCCGCCGTCCAGGCCGAGCCCGGGGCATCGACCGTTTTACTGGTGTCGGCGTCCCAGAACTGCACACCCGGGTCAACCATGAACAGGTTGCGACTGCCGAAGTTATCGGCGTAGGCCATGGCGGCCTCGTCCGTGGTGCCGGGACCATCAATGATGCCGATGGCCCGCAGCTTCTGCGCCAGGCTGTCCATGGCAGTGGCCACCGCTTGGGTGGCGGAATGACCTGGCGCGATCAGCAGTCGCGGCTTCGCGTTAAATAGGCTTTTGCCGTCGAGCAACGCCTGCAAGCCGGTACGCTGACCGGAAGCCAGTACCCCGCCGATGATCGCCGAGGTTTGCAGCGCGGGGTCTTCCAGCTTGGCCACGCCGATGGCCACGATCACCGCCTTGGCCTTGGCGTAGATCGCCTGGCAGGCCTTGGTAATCGCCGCACCGGCGCCGAACGCGGCAATCGCTTCGCGCTCGGTGGTGATCAGCTTCAGCTCGCCGGCTTTGGCCGTGCCACCGCCGAGGACACCTGGAGTGAAGGTATCGCACAGACCGATGATCGAGGACGACGGCAACGAGATGGTGCGCGCGCCGGTATCGACCGAGGTGGTCGTGACGCCGTGAAAGAAACTCATGAGGCTCAATCTCCAGGAATGAAAAAGCCCCGTATACGCGAGGCTGTCAGGGATGTTCGAATTGCTGGTAACGGAAAAGAAAACGCCCCGTCAGTGCGGGGCGTTATTGGGCCAAGCCGGCAATCCATGCGGGGGGCTGGGGGCGGCCTGACAGATCAGGGAACAGCGTCACATCCGGCCAATCGCGCAACGCCTGGCGGTAGGCATACAGGTCGGCTCGCTGTTCAGCGGTGATCGGGTAATCCGGCATTGCCAGATAGTCAGTCGCGGCGATCTGCGCATTGCGCCACGCCCGCTCAACTGCGCGCGCCGCTTCAATCTGCGCCGCCTCATCCAGAACCCAGTCCCCATCAGCCCACACGTAGAACCGACCCGGCCAGCGTTTACCGGTCAGTCCTTCGGGTAGATCGCCAATCTCGAAATGCTCTTCCTCGGCACCGGTATCCGTGTGGTAAACAATGCCGCGATAGTCGGCCAATTGTTGCGGCTCCCCATCGACCAGCGCCCATACATGGCCAGCCGCTGGCTGGTCGAGAGCATTTTCCAGCTGAATGGCATTGCCCGGCAGATGTTGGCCAAACCCCGGAATCTCCGGAAACTCAGACCACTCGAACGGCCCCGCCAGAATGCCGAGCGGATCAAACAAATAGATATTCATCAGAACCTCAGATCATTTTAATTCGGCCCGGATAGGCAATGCCTCGAGGACGAGCCTCTGCCCCACCGCTGGACGCGGTGGTACCGGGAGTCCACTGCGAATAGTTGTTGGTACCGCCGCCCATCATCTGCGTGCCGTAGTTACCAGCGCCAGAAAGCCCGTGGGTGTGCGCCTTGTTCTCGGACATCTTCCAACTACCCGCCACGCGATTCAGATCAACACCGCGCCCCTCGTCCAGAACCTGCAACCACTCGCCGCGTAGTTCCGGACCGCGCAACGTTGTTAAGCCATCGCCCGAGGTCCATCCGCCTTCCATACCAGCTCTGGCTGCCTCAGTGGTCAGCATTCCCGACTGTTGAGCGTGGTCCCACAACCAAGGCCATTCGGCACGAAGTACAGCAACGCCGGCAATCGCGCCCCAGCCGCCCGGATTCAACAGAACAGTCGTCTCAAGTACCGGCCGACCAAGCGAGGTACTGTCACAGCGACCGACGGGCCACCAGCTACCGGCACTATCGCTGCGCAGATGCCACCAATCTCCGGCCCCCATCAGGACGAAAAATGGATAACCCGTCGCAGAAAGGTGTGTGTGAAATTTTATTTTGTTTGTACCGCTCGCCTGGACCACCAGGCGATTAACGCTGTTGTCGACGCGCCGCACTATAACGTCACGGACGCCCAAACCTGCATCAGCCACCGGCAGCTGTAATGCGAGCGCGCCCGCGCTGCCATCAACCAAAACAAGCCCAAGCTCTTGAGCCGTAAGCGTCTTAGACGCCGAAACAGAAGTGACCACCTGAACGGTTGCGGCACTGATAGCCGCGGCCACTTCCGTCTTGGTGAAAGCATCCGTGATGCCATAGCCCGCGATAGTGGTGGGATTCGTACCGGCTATCACCCGTCCGTATTTGTCCACAGTCACACTGCGGTATGTTCCGGTATTGACACCGGTACGCCCGGCCGCCATTTCAAACAGCAAATCCGTCACGCCCAGGACAATCGGCGCATCCGTCACCAGTTGCCAAATGCTGTCGCCGTTAAGGCCGCCGCGCTCGACATGCACAAACAACCCGGGCGTGACTTCCAGACTGCTATCGGCATCCGCGCTACGCGTCCACACACCCGCCGCAGACACGCTATACAGGCCGTTGTCCTTGGCTGCGGCCTGGTTTTTCACCAACACGCGATCACCGGCAACCAAGGTCACCCCGTCAATGGTCTGAAGCCCCGCCAGCGCGATGTTGACCGTAGTCGCCACCCGCACCGAGTGTTTAAAGTCCTGCTTGCCCAGCTCCTCCAATACCTTCTGATCGACGTAGTCACGCGTCGCCACCACCACGCCCGGGTCGATCTTAAGCGTGATGTTGCCGGTACTGGTGACAATGAAGTTCATCCGCACAATCTGCGTGCGGCCCGAACCTTGCGACAGGAGCGGCTTGAAACTCGGCGCGCAGTTGGCCACCGCCACCAGATCGCCGTCGATGTCGTACAGACCAATTTCGCGAATCCACTTCCCGCCCTCATCGGCCGGGATAATCTGCTCGGCGATCAGTACCGTCGGGTTAGCCGGATCAGTCTTGAGCTGATTCAACGGCCGGCGGCGCCATTCGCTGATCAGTTGGGTTTGTGTTGCGCTGGGGATCGGGTCGGTGCCGTTGGCATCCCCGACGCCCATTTCGGTGATCTTCCAGGGAATGCCGAGCGCGTCGGCGTTCGCCTGCTTGGCCATGCCCACGTTCGTGAGGATGGCGAAAAACTGCGAGTTCGCATCAATCATGGTAAACGTCCAGGGTGTCTATGGAGTGTTCGCGCCCGACCACACCGAAGCGGCCCGTGACTTCGATGTCACGCATCACCGGCGGGTAAACGTCGATTACGTCGCCTTCGGAGAGCGACACCGCAATGTTCAAAGTGCCTTGAGTTTCCAGGCTGATCGCTAGCCCGGTCAGGTGCCGGGTCACAGGCTTGGCATCGTCGATCAGACGCTCCAACTCCTGATACATTTCCCCGGTGATCCCGGTGTCCAGCACACCGACCTTCAGGGCGAAAGTACCCGGGATCCCCAAAGGCACGGTCTGCCACCACTCCAGCACCTCGATGAGATAACCCAAGGGTTCGACCACCCGCCGCAGTGCGCCGATGGTGCCCTTGTGTTTGTGGATGTAGAACGAGGCTTTAATCGCCGCGCGCTTGACCGGCTCCGACCAGTCCGGATCCCAACGGTCGACCGACCACGCCCAGGCCAGGTGGGGCAGCAGATGCACGGGACAGGTATCGGGGTTGTACAACGTGCGCAGCGGGATCAGCGTTTGCTCAATGAATGTCGCCTCAATAGCGCGCTCCAGTGGCGTGCTGTTGAGCGGTAAAAGACTGCGCATGTCACCCTCCCAGCACGACGCTGTATCCCGTGCAGTAAGCAGCCTGCGCCTTGGTCGGGGCCAGATCCTGCCAATTCTTGAGTTCGACCCGAGCCACGCCCGCGACATGCAGTTGCGCATCGACACCGGAGCGCGCCACCTCAAGCCCTAACCGGCGACGCGGGTTGATCCAGGCGTCCAGACGCTTGATCGCCTCGGCGAGTGCGGCATCGTTTTCCGGGCCAGCCCCCTTCATGTGCAACACGGCGTCGATGCTGTAGTGCAGTATCTCGGCGCCGCGTACCGTCACGCGATCACCGACCGGACGCACGTCATCGTCATTCACCGCGTCGGCCACCAATGCCAGCAAGTCGGGACCGACCGTACCGTCACCCTCAAGCCCCAAGACGGCGAGATCAACGCAGGCCGGCGAAGGACTTTCAGCGGTGGCATCGGCAACCAACGCCGAGGCATTACGGGCATGCAGGATGTAGCTGTTACGCGGGCCGGCGGTGGTCAGCCCTTCGTACGCCAGCTGCACCCGCTCACGCAGGGCATCATGGGACTCCAGGATCGCCTCGACGGGAGGTACCGCCAGCGGGTCGCCCGGCTGAACCACCAGACGTTTCAGATTAACGTTGCCCGCCAGGTGATCCAGATCGCCACCCGTGGCATAGGCCAGCAATTGCGCTTTGGCCGCATCATTGACCCGCGCCCGATTGCCGAGCTTGATGTAGCTGCCGACCTCCAGCAGCTTGGTGACCGGGTCGCTTTCCAGTGAAGCCGTCCAGTTGTCGCCCATGTGCCCACGGAAAACGCCCAGCGCTTCGTCATACGCGACTTCAAAGTCCAGCGGCTCCAGCACCTCCGGTGCCGGCAGTTCCGACAGATCGACCAGGGTACTCATACCCATACCTCCAACGTGCCGCGCACACCGAGGTATTCGCCGCTGACCTTCAGATTGATTTGCCCGCCCAGTACAGACAGCACGTTCACCCGCTCCAGTTTTAGCCGTGGCTCCCACTGCCTCAACGCCCGAGCGGCCTCAGCCTGCGCGGCGCTCTTCCAGCCTTCGTTGATGGGCAGGTCGACCATGCGCCGCAGTTTGCTGCCGTACTCCGGACGCTCGCGGCGGCTCAGCAGTGGCGTGCTGAGAATGTCTTGAACGGACTGGCGTAAATGCTCGATACCGGAGATGGGCTGCCCGGTGTGGCGATCCATTCCGATCATCGGGGTTATTCCTTCTTCAGCTCGAACTCGGCGTGGACCTTGAGGTACTTCAGCGCTACGTCATCCGAGGTACTGACCGTGACCACACCCTTCGCTACGGCCAACGTGCGGTCATCCGGCAGGATCAGCGTGCGGGAGGTGTAGAGGGTGTCGCGAAAGGATGTGGTCGAGGTGGTCAGCGTTGAGCTGGTGGCGGTAGCTAGATCCTGCACCGCCGAATCGTCTTGAGATTTGGCCATGATTGCTCCGGGTAAGAAAAAGCCCGCACGTGGCGGGCCGGGTTAAACGTTGTCGCTAGTGCGAGTGATGGTTGCTGTTGCCAGCGGTGTCGATAATCGACTCGTCGCTGGTGATGTTCTGCGTCGCGTGCAATGGGCCGTCGATGTTCACCGGCCCCTTGATGTTCACGCTGGCCTCCAGGTTGATCGCGCTGGACTTCACCGTCACGGCGTTGTCCATCACCTCGGCCTGGGTGGCACCCACTTTGATCGTGACCGTGCCGCTGGGCAGGCTGATGCTGTAACGCTTGGCCTGCCAGTCGTAGACCAGCGAACCGCCATCGTCGAAACGCCAGACTTCAACGTGGTCACGATTGTCCGGTGGCGGACCACCGTTGCCATACAGCCCGGGAATGAACGTGCCTTGCGACACATCACCGCTGGTACTGATCAGCGTGCCCTGCTCGTTCAGACTCGGCGCCCGCCAATGCCGGGCCTTGCCGGCCGCGACGCTGTGCCAACGTACCCAACCGCTGACCCATTCACCGTCGGAAACGCGACACACCGGCGGTGAGGCGGCGAGATCCACTGCCACTACGTAGCAGTCCTTGACCAGGCCAGCGAGCATGCGGTCATGCTGCGCGCTGACGTACCCTGCACTCATGACAGATCCTCCGGCCGGAATGCGCCGTCACCCGGTTCAACATTCAGCACCAGAGTGCCCGGCGGCTGATCCGGCCACGGCCACTGCGCTTCGCCCAGGTAGATTTGTTGGGTCCACTCCACGACCCAGACGGTGTAGCCATCCAGTTCGGGCTTGGTCCAGTCCTGCATGGCCCGAACAAACTCGGCGGGTTCCACCTCTACACCCCAGCTTTGCAGGCGCAACAACACAGTGAGCTGCCCAGCCAGAAAAACCGCCTGTTGATGGTGGTCCTCCTGGATTGGATCGGTGATGACCCGCGCCTCAAACTTGCAAGCCAACCCCACCTCTCCCGTGCCCGGATCCTGGCCGGGCTCCATTTCCGCCATTTCGATAACCACCGCCGGCAACCGCACGCAATCCTCGATAGCCGGCCAGGCGGCAACGGTCTGAACACCCGGCAGGTACGCCTGCACATGCCGTTCGATCGCCCCGTACAACTGTTCCAGGCTGAATGGCTCGTCCGCTTCATCGGCCACGTCATTTCCCCTTCAGGTATTTCTGCAGTTCAAAGTTGAGTTCCTGCTGCAGGACATGCAGCAGTTGTGCATCGGCTTTGCGCACCCAGCTTTCAAAGTGCGGACGGGCCTGCTCCAGCGAGACCTTGGCCTTCGCCAGCGGGAAACGACTGTCATGCTCGGCAATCCACCCCGAACTCGCCCCGCCACGCACACTGACGGTGCTGTCGGGGTAGTGGTCGGCATCGAAATGTTTGCTGGCCGTGCGGATCCAGATGTCCGCACCGTTGCCGTAGACCTTCTTGTAAAAGGCACCCTGAAAACGACGACCGGCCACCGACACGCCGGACTGGCCCTGTCGTACGCGACCGATACGGCTGGCCTCCATGGCATTGAGGCCGAACCACAACTTGCCGCTGTTGGCTCCGCCGCTGACTGGATAGGCTCGTAACCGCTGACGCACCGCCGCCACCGCAATACGTTCCTGCCGGCCGACAGTGCGGGCGATGTTGGAGCTGAGCCAACGCAAGGTCTTGTTGATCGCCCGACGCTGGGCATTGGCTGCCGCTTTGGGCACCACGGCGGCGAAGTCCTGAAAGGCTTTCAGGTCCGCCGTCGAGGTCTGCAGGGAGATCATCCCGCCGCTGGCCGAGGGCTTGAAGTAACTGCCGACACTCATGGTCGTTTCCTCAAAATCAGGGCGACCAGACCGTCACCGCCGGGCTCCAGCTGCAGCAGGTCGTAATCGCCACCACCGTCCAGCTCCGGCAGATCCACGCGGATGAGCAGCCCCTTTTTCAGCCCGTACGAATCGCCAACGCGGATCTCAAACTTCGGCTCTCGCAACCCGGTGTTGAGCTTGCCCATCTTGGGTTGCAACCAAGGCGCGGCGAACATGCCAAGCACCGGTTCCTCGCGGCCCTCGATCCGTGCCGTGTCGCCCAGGGTTTCAAACACCACCTCGTCGATGTCGTCGACCAGGTCGCGAAAGGCCACGGTCAGAGCTCCAGCAGGATCTGCGCCCGAGGTCGTGTGCACAGGTGCAACGGGTTGGATTGGGCTTCACCGGCCATGCCTTTGTTGAAGTCCATCGGCTCAATCTTGCTGTAGTACGGCAGGCCCTCGGTGTTGACCGTTTCCATGTAGTCGGCCGGGGCAAAGGTGGAGATGTACAGATCCGGCACACCTTCTGGGATCAGCAAAGCCTTGTCGACGTGCACAAACGATACCCCCGCGACCTTGCCGCGATAGCGTTCCCAGACGATCCCACCGAACTCGAAACTTTCCCGGGCGTCACCACGCAGGGAGGCCGCTTGCAGGGTGTTGAGGTAGGTCTCCTTGACCGACGGGTGAACAATCAGCTTGTTCCAGAAGTTCTGGCCGCAGAATGCGCGGGAGCCGCTGCTGGTCACGCTGCCCAGTGCATCCTCTTGCATGTCTAAGGCTTCGCCGGCACGCACACGCAGCTCGGCATTGGGATCGTTCAGACCCATGGCCAGTTTTTGGCGGGAGACGCCGAAGGACTTGTAAATGTCGAGTAGCACTGTTGAACCGTCCGCATCCAGCACCTGCCCATTCAGTGCGCCCATGCGCTGGAATTCGTGAGTGGCGTCCAACTGGCGCCGCGCTTTGGCCAGACGTTTGTTGACCACATCCTGCACCGACTGCAATTCAGTGCGCTGACCGAAGGCACGGATGCCCTGGATCTCGTCGGCCTTGATGGTAAAGCGTTGTGGCAGGTGCACGGTATTGAAGGGGATCAGCTTGCGCTTGCTGCCACCGACCACCAGGCCCGAGGTACCTCGCTCTCCCGCCGGCACCAGAGCCAGGGTGTCACCGTCCTTCTCGATCTGTACGGTCAGGGTAGTGATACCTTCTTCGCGGAACAGGCCGAGGCCGCTGATGCGGCCCGGCAGGTATTCCTGTTCGTTGATCGCGGCAGTCAACGCGGGAACGCTGAAAGCGTCGTCTTCAAAAATGGCGATATCGGCCATGGGGTACTCTCCAGAAACGAAAAATCCCGCACGCGGCGGGATGCATATAAGGAAGGAACGTCTTAGCGAACGATCAGAAAACGCGTGGCCAGAGCCTTTTCGGCAGCCGGGTCGAGGCCGGTCAAGTGCGCTTCGCTGACCTCGGCCAGACGCACCACAGCGCGACCGCGCCGCACCACGTCTGACTGACCGAGCGGGCCGTAAAGAATGGCGACGGCGTTTTCACTGCCATCCTCAGCCGTCGGTTCGTACGGGGCAAACTCGCCGGTGAGCGTGATCAGGCCGAGGATCTGACCTGGCTCCAATGCCGGGCCTGCCGCAACGTTAATCGCCTCGCGGGAAATATTGCCTTCGCCCTCGGACAGCAGAAACTCACCTGCGTGCATCGGCTCCAATTTAAAGGTCATGGTCTTGCTCCTTTCGAGGTTTGAGATTGTGCGGCCTGACGGGCCGCCCAGATCGAGGACGGATCGGGTTGTTTGGCTTTCACGGTCACTGCCGGATCATCGTTTTGCGGCAAGCTGTTATCGATCTCGAAGCCCCCGCCACTACCCACCAGCTTGTCGAACAGCCGTGAGCGCACAGCACTGGCATCGAGCCCAGCCTGCACAAACTCCACAGCGCATTCCGGTAAGCGTGCCGCCACGCACAGATCGCGGATCGCTTTGGCTTGGGTCAGCGCGGCCTGGACGGTGGCCTCATCAGCCAGCTTGGTCGAGACAATCAGGGGCTCGATCAGATTGCTGATGCCGGCTTGATTGCAGGACTGGGTGATCAGCAGGGCCAGCTTGGCCGAGTCGACCACCGGGGCCGTGGATTCTGGCTTGTCCACCACCGGCTTGGTGGGTTCGAGGGGCTCAGTGAGTTGATCCAGCAACGCCTTGGGCGTGTGCTGGTATTTCTGCATCACCGCGCCTTGCCCCAGACAGGCCTTGATCTGCACACCATCACCCACCTCGTCGGCCAATCCCAAGGCGACGGCTTCGCGAGCCGTGAGCCAGGTTTCGGCATTGACCAGGCGCCGCAGCTCGACCTCGTCGACGTCGGGCGCCTTGGCTTTGTAGGCTGCGATAATCACTTCCAGCGCCTGGTCCAGCGCGGTGGCCACCTTGCGCAGATCTTCAGCACCACCCGAGGCGTAGGTCCAAGGGTTGTGGATCATCAACATGGCGTTTTCCGCGACCACCACGCGGTGCGCACCACACACGGCAACGCTGGCAGCACTGGCAGCCAAGGCATCAACGCGGCCGGTGCAGCGTTCACCCAACCGCGACAAGGCATTGTGGATCGCCAGACCATCGAACAGGTCGCCGCCGATGCTGTTGAAGGCCACGACAATCGGTGAGGTGCCGTCATCCAATGCCGCCAGGTCGCGCACGAACTGATTGGCGGTGATGCCCCAGGTGCCGATCTCGCCGTAGACGTAGACCTCGATGGTGCGCTGCTCGGCTTCGCCGCTGGCCTTCAGGCTGTACCAGTGCTTGTCCTGGATCGGCAGTTGACCCTCCAGCTTGTTGAAAATCTTCAGGGGGGAAAGCAGTTTCATGGTTTCTCCTGGTCGTCGTGTTGAACATCGACCTCGACGAGGGTTCGGTAATTGAGGCCCAAGTCACGGGCGCGTTGAGCGTCGGCGGCGTTTTCCGCATCGACCGTTTCGGCGTCGTAGCCGGTACGCAGACACATCTCACTGCGCGAGCCAAACCCGGCATTGACCTCCAGCATGCGCGCCTGGACGTCCTGCACCGGCTGGATGTAGGCCCAGCCTTGCGGCACCCAGCGCGTGCGCAGAAATTCGCGGCGGCGTTTGGCGTAGTCCGTCAATTCAATCACCCCAGCCAACACCGCCATGTCCAGCCACGCGGCGCGAACCGGGCGGCAGAGCTGGTGGATGTAGACGTTGAATTGCAGCTGCTCCAGGCGGCGCCGGAACTCATTGAGTACGACCCGCAGCGCCCGGTCATTGATACCTTTCATGTCGCCAGTGAGGATCTCGTACGGCGTGTCAGTACCCGCCGCTGCGGCCATCAATTGCTGACGCATGAAGTCCGGGTAGTTGTTGCCGGCGTCCGGTGGCTTGGAGAATTCGACCTCCTCCCCTGCCCCCAGCTCCTGCATGGTGCCCGGCTCCAGCGCGACCATGGGCGTGAAGCCGTCGCGGTCAGCGGTGATCAGCTGGCCAGTGACCGGGTCACGCGGTTGCTGTCCCATGTCCTGCGAAGGCCGCTTGATGAAGCCGGCAAACAGGTTGGACACTTCCTGCCGAAACAGCACCGCGTCATCGTAGTTGTCCAGACTGCGCAGTCGTTTAAGCACCGGCGACATGCGTGGCACGCCGCGCAACTGACCAGGCTCCAGCGGCTCGAAGATGTGCAGCACCTGGCTGGCCGGCACCCGCACCAGTTGGTTGTAGCCGCTGTTGAGCGACGATGCATCACGCGGGTGCGAGCGGTACATCCAGTAAGCCACGCGCTTTCCGGCCGGGTTGAACTCGATCCCGGCGCGGATGATATTGCCGTCGCGGGTGGTCTCGAACTTGTCGTGCGGCACGAACTCGGGTGCCAGCGTTTGCAGCTGCAGCGGCACCACCAGACCTTCGTCCAAACCACGTGGACGCAACCGCACAAAACACTCACCCGCCGTTTCGACAGTACGGGCCACCAGCGCCTGCTGACCGTAGAAGTCGCACAGGCCGTCAGCGTCTGACTCCTCGACCCAATCCTCCCAGAGCTCCTGCAGCAGATTGCGCAGTGCTTCGTCCTTGATTTTTGGTCGCGGTGTGATGCCGGTACCAATCAGATTGCTGACCCGTTTGTTGATCGCGTTGGCCGCGTACGGGTCATTACGCACCGCTGCCCGCGAACGGGCACGCAGGTTGCGCAGCGCCGGGGTGTTGATGCTGTTGATGCCGTTGTCGGTGGCGTCCCAACTGGCAGATCGGCGACCCTCCCCAGCGCCTTCGTAGCTGGCCTTGATGTTCGATGGCAGCAAGAATCCGCTACGAGACAGCGCCGGAAATTGTCGAGCCATCAGATTCCCTTGCCTCCATGACTGAGCCGCACGACCCGCGAACGGGGGCCGGCGGCGCTGGTCAACGAACTGCGAATTTCTTCGCGTGCCCGCAGCAGTTCATCAACCGTGCGGTACTCGACCGTGCGGTCGCTGTAGCGCACGGTTTTTTCACCGCGTGCGATGGCGCGCTCGATGGCGTCGAGGTGTTTCTGGGTAAAGGACATATCAGCGTCTCTTCAGATAACCGCTGGTGGAACTGCGGCGTTGAGGTGGCGATGCTGTGGGTCGTGTGTGCACGACCGGGGCAGTGGGTGGTGGCGCGGGTTGAGCTTGTCTTACGGCCGCAGGCGCGGGTGTTTCGTCTTCATCGACACGCTCACCCTGAACAGGCTTAATGCCCAAGGCATCGTCAAACAGGCCGGACTGGGCCAATGCCTGCCGCACCCGCTCCCAGTCGTGTTCCTGGTAGCGGTTGATGCCGAGGTAATGCGCCATGGCCAGGCAGTACACCATGAGGTCGAGTGCTTCGTTGCGCTCGGCCTTGCCCTTGACCCACTCGATACGCTTGTGACCCCGGATGTAGCGGGCCACCTTGCGCTCGGCGACACACTGGGCGAAGAACTCGTCCGGCAGGTCATTGGCAAAGTGCAGTGAACCCGGCCCGTCCGGGAACGGATAACGGTTGTAGATCCAGTCCTTGGCGGTGTCGGTGCCGACGAACCACAGTTCGGCGCCGTTGCGTTCGGTCTGGCCCCTCCAGGTCACGTCGACCATGGACGGCCGCTGAGCAATGACCGGCCGGCCAGGCTTGCTCGCGCCCTTGATAGCGAAGATGTTGCGCCAGCGGCGAACACGGCAGAACTGGTACACCTCGTCAGTGTGATGACCGCCGGAGTCGACGCCGGTGGCGAGGATCGCCAAGCCGACGCCACAGGGGTGCCGGTAACGCGCCTTGAGTTTTTCATCCAGCACCGCCCAGGTGCGTTCGTCCGCTGGGTCGCCCCAGATCACCTGATGGTCAACCACCCAGCGCTCCATGCCGACACCGAAGCCCATCACCATCAATTCCAGGCGGTTGGCCTGGACGTCAACGGCACCGGTCAGCATCAGTACACCGGCCGGCATCGTACCGAGGGTATAGGTTTCCAACCGCGCCCGAGCGATCAGCACTTCGGCCTTGGTTTGCTCCTGCGCGCTGTCCCAGACTTTGGCCAGACGAGTGTTGTAGAACACCTGCATCAGCCCCATGTCACCTTGGGACTGGGCCTTTTTGGCCTCTTCAAAATCCTTGGCCAGCGTGCGCCAGCTCATCCAGCCGGTCGGTGAGTAGAGGGCGTTCAGGTGGAAACCAACCGTCTCGCCGTCACCCTCTGCGTGTGCCCGCCATTCACCCCGGGTCAGCATGTCGCTCTTGTGGTGTTCCTCGATCAGCACATCGCAATCAGCTCCCGCGCACTCGTAATGCACGGTGCTGTAATCCTTGTTGTAATGCAGCCGCTCCCACTCCAGCACCTGCATGTGGCCGCAGGTCGGACATGGCACGTAGTAGTGACGCTGGTCGCTGGAGTCGAACAGATCGGCGATGCGCGAGGCGCCCTTGATTGTTGGCGAGCTGGAAAAATAGATCTTCGCGTTGCGCCCAAAGTTGGTCGCCCGGGTTTCTGCCAGGCCGATCGGATCACCTTCTTGGCCGACATCATTTTCCCAGCGATCGACCTCATCACCGTAGATGTAGCGCGCCGACAGTTCCGACAAGTTGGCCGCTGAGCCGGCAGTGGTGACATACAGCGAGCCGCCTTCGAACTCCTTGGTGTCCATGGTGTTGCGCGTATCACGTGAGCGGCTGGCCGCTACGCGTTCACGCAGCGCCGGGGTGGCCTTGATCGTCTTGCTGATCCGCCCCGAGACACGTTTCGCCAGGCCCAGGCTGGGCAACAGCGCCAGGATGTTGGACGGTGCCATGTGGATCAGGCCGCCCATCCAGTTCAAGGCGATCTGGGTTTTCATCAACTGCGAAGCCACCATGGTGACCACGCGTCTGCAGGGGTGAGCCGGTGACAGGCAGCGCATAGGCTCGCGGGCGTAGGGTGTCCGTGAGGTGCGGTACTGGCCGGGCTCAGGTGCGCCGGTATCTCGCGGGATCCGCATGAACTCGTCGGCCCACTCGTCGATCCAGAGGTCGGGGTCAGGGCGCAGTCCACGGAAATAGGCCTCACGGTACACCTTTGCACCGTCAGGAAATTCCGTGTGCATGGGATTAACTCGGTGTCATGGCGTGCTCAAGGTCCGCTGAAGACAGGCGCTCGGCCTCTTCCAGCGTTCGACGGAATGTTGCCGTCAGGTGTTTTTCGATCAGCCAGGGGTCCGTCATGGCCGCAAGGTCATGGGACAGTTGCGGCAACGGCCCGAACAACTGGTCACGCAGCAATCGGCCGGCGTTGTAGGCACCGGTTTCGACCGCGTCCTTGGCAACCAACGACCCCTGGGCCTTGTGCAATTCGATCTCAGCCAACTTGGCCATGTTGTGTTCGCGCAAAGCGCGGGCCTTTTGGAAGTCAGGCTGTCTACCATCTCCCCCAACAAGCTGCGGCGGCGCAGCCGTAGGCGTCGGCTCGACCGAAGTGGACAGTTGGCTGTAAACGTCGCGCTGAATCCGATCCTGCTGATGGCGAGCCGCGACAGCGGCCTTGCTCGGGTCAGCGGTTTCCTGAATCAGGGCTTCCGTCGCCAGCACGTCGACCTGTTTGCCGTTCGGTGAAAGCACCAAACGGTTGTTGTCTTTCAACCAGGTGATGTAACTCGGCGTCCTGCCGATGCGAGCCGCGAACGCGCTCTTTGACAGGTAAATTGGATCTGTCATAAAGCCCTCCTTTTCAACGGCTTTTCAATGCAAACCTTTCAATTTCAATGGATTGAATTTCAGTAAGCTGGGGACGTTGCCGCTAACGCTTTCCCGCGGGTTTCCGACCCCGTGTCCTTCAGATACCCCTAGGGTCCCCGGCGGTTTTCGCCGCCCCAGATCGGTGCATCATCCCTGCTCGCCACCGGCTGGCGGGACTTCGCAGACGCCCAACCGCTTGGCGGCCCAGCGTTCGTAAAGGCCGATGGCAACATCGGCGCCCGCCATCGCCGTCAGGCAACCCAAGGCGCCCGCCGTCCAGATCGACATGCCCGCCGCGATCATCAGCATCATCGCCGACACGCCGCAGACAATGCAGGCACCGGACCGCAACGCCAGCCGGCGCATCAACGCCCAGCCCCGCGCGCCGTCTTTGTCTGCTCGCCACATTTCACCCGAAACGCCGCCGACCAAAGCCAGGACGATCACTAACCAGATCGGCATCTCTGCCAGCGCTTGCTGCTCATTTGTCATGTTGTGCCTCAAGTGAAGGAGCATGCCGAACACAAAAAAGAAAACCCCGCCGGTGGGCAGGGTTTTCAGTGTCGCGGCATATGCCAGGACGAAGTGCACAGCACGTGCTCGGGGGAAGCGCCAAGGCGCAAAATCCATATCGTGGTGACTTTTTACCCCCTGAGTACGGAACCGAAAAGAGGCCATTTTCGGTTAACCGACTCGACGCAACTTTGACGCAACTTTGAGGAGACTTTGAGGCAAAACACCCCGACCAGCGGTAAGCCATTTACGTGCATCTTTGCGCTCGGCCAGCACCTCAAAGAGTCGCACATGAAGACTGTGCACCAGGTCGTAATAGGTTTGCTTCGCTTTGGACACATACCCCAGTTCATGCATCTGCGAAATCCAGGTCGGTGCCGGGTCGTCGCCATAACGCAAGACCGCCAACCGCTGCAGCCTTTCACCCCGTCCATCTTGTCGGGCGATCTCGGAAAGTGCTGCGCCGACTTCCTGAGCAACAGCATCAGGTCCCGCACCAGCACCAAGAATGATCCGAGATCCGGGAGTGCCGCGTGGCGCGCATCCGCCCCACTCCATGATCGTTGCCATCGGGCTGCCCATGCCACCGGCCTCGCCGTTCTTTCGGCACTGCTCGCCCCAATGTTTCAGCAAAAGCTCCATCGCCTCAATCATTGACCTTCCCCCCGAAATACCGAACCCAACACAGAAAAACCACAACCCGACACAAAGCCAACACAAATAAATCCCTTTAAATTCAATACGTTTATCGACCTTGAGTTGAGTGTGTTGGGTTTGTTGGGTTTATCTGTCTTCGCATAAGAAAAAATTCTTACCCTTGCTATCGATTCAAATAACGTCATGCATGCGCGTGCGCGACACAAAACCCAACACACCCCACACAACACCCGCAAACCCACGTTATTCAAGGCCTGAAATTGTGTGGGGTCTTCAAAATCAACCCGACACACACCCGACACACCCAACACATTTTTAGGGACAGTCATGCGGCAGCCGCCTTGATGTGGTCCCAACTGTCCACATGCCAGCCTGCCAGCTTCGCCTTGGCCCGCCAGTGTTCCACCTGCTTGCCCAGTTCGGCCGCCTTCAGTGATGGGGGTGGGGAAGCATCCGGATCAACAGGAAAGAAGAACGCGCCAAAGCGACGGTTATTGCCATCGGTCCAAGGTATGGCACGCGTTTTATCCACCTCGGAACTGATGAACAGCGAGAATTTCGTCTGACTCATCACGTGTTCTTTATTGCGCTGACACCATTCGAGGAACAGCGAATAGAGATCGGTCGACAGACACGGCCCCCAAAGGCCTTGACCCAACTCGCTGTACTTCCAAAGATGCAGAAACGTTTGCCAGCCAGCCCGACTCAAGGCAACCAAGCGCTCACGTGCATCAGTCGAGGGCGGCCGCGTTCGTTGATTGAAGTCGCCCAGATCGATCGACAACAACCAGCCGTACAGCGCCGTAACTCCGCCCTGTTCCAGCTCCCGTCCGATCGCCTTTTGCCGCTCGACCGGCAAGGTTTCCATTGGCCACATCACCAACATTCGCCGGTCACTGTCGCTGATAGGCCAGGGAAGAATCTCGTTGCTCAGGAACACCGCATTCATATGGTTGGCTTCTTCCCAGCCATTGATGAACTTCGATTCCATCCGCACCGTTTTGCCAGTGATCAGGTGCTTGATCTTGCCCACCTGGTTGTACCGCTGATCACGGCTGACCACCTCTTCGAACACCGACCACAGCTTGCGGCTTTGCCAAGCGTTGAAATTGCTTTCCAGCTGAGTCTGGCCGACCGTCGCGGCGTATTGCCCGTAAAGCATGCCGAGTGCATCAGCAAACAGAAGACTCTTACCCGACCCCTCCATGATCGAGTGCATGAGCACGGCGGTGTCCATCTTGGCGCCCAGGTGCTGTAGCGGATACGCCAGCCAACGAATCAGCCAACTGGCAGCGGCGTCGTCGTGATTGCACAAGAACGAAATCAACCAACGCAGGTTGGCGCAGGCTTCGTCATCACGCACCGGCTCCAGCGGCAGGCCATCAAAGGTGTTGATGTACACCGCCGGATCTTTGGTCATGGTCGGGTCAAACACGATATGTTCGACGTCTACCGTGCGCCGCTCGCTGCTGTTCAACCACAGCGGATAGGTGTCACCCAGCGCCATCTTCACCGCGCCTTCGGCAACGCGTCGCTTCTTCTCCCGGTCCCAAACGTCTTTGGTGCCATCGATGTACACATAGCGATCGGTCGGCGGCATGCCCAAGGCACCGCCTTTTTTTCCCGCCATGCGTCGAGCCTGTTCGATGTCGCGGACGTGATCATCAGAGATCAACCGTTTGCCCGTGTCATCCAACCAAGCTTTGGCCAGCGGTTTGCCAACCCGAGCTTCGAACGCAGACTTCTTCATCACCCGCGACTGGTCGCAGTCCCAGACGTGTGTAGTCCCCTCGACCAAAGCGAAACGACGAAGCAAATGGTCAATCGTCATTACCTCCCCCGCCCCCCCGTCAGAGGCAGGAGCGGCCTCGCTGGTCGCGTTGGCATCAGTAGGGTTCGGCCCGCTCGAATCACTGGATGGGGTCGGGGGAAGATCACCCGGATCTGGTCGGGAGGAACGCTGCATACCCAACATGCGCGCAGCGTCCTTCACTGCCTTCGACTGATCACCCCCGTGCTCGAGTAAACAGAACACTTCGAACGCATCATTCTGATGCCCGTTCGCGAGCGGATCGGCACCGTGGTGCGAGTAGACCTTGCCTTCTTCGCTGATCGTCACTCCCGGCAGGCCGGTACTGCTCTGAGGGTAAAGCCACTTACTGCCCCGTTTGATATAGCCGTGGGTACGCAGAAGCTCTTCGACATCATGGCAGCGGTTGAACTCATCAATTACCGATGGAGACTTACCGCTGGCCGGTGCTGGACGTTTGCTAACCTTCACCGGAGGCGTTGTGGGCTTGATCGCCCACGGGCACGCCGCTTCGGCATCGCGCTTGAAGAAGTCCCAGTTTTTCCAGATGGTCAGCAAGTCGGCGGTCAGCGTCGGCATTCCGTCCGTGGCGCTCGGTGGAGTTTTCCAGGTGTAGGGCTGGCCCGTACCGGGATGAATCGACGGCGGGAACACGTCCTGCACCAGGCCAGCACGCAGCTCAAACACCGTAAAGCGTTTGTACTCATCGGCTTCCGCACGTGCCGCAGCTTCACCGGCAACATCGCCCTGCTGTTTCGCAGCCTTGGCCTTATCCATCAGCCCTTTGTGAATCGAGCCATCAGGGTCTTTTTCATTCGGCCAGGAAAGAGAGTGCCGGGTCAGCTCAACGCCATCCGGCAGTTTGAACAGCACCCGGAAGCGCGCGGGGTTACCGACAATGGTCGGATACACCACCGCCATGGCATCCAGATCGACACCCAGAAGCTCATACAGCACATGCCGCGTCCACTGAACATCGTCGACATCCAACGAGCAGACACGGCTAGGCCCGAGCACAACACCGAGATTGTGGTGCGGGTTTCGTTGCCAGAATGTTTCAGCTGCGGCGGCGTCAGTGAAGTAGCCGCCTGGCTTGTTCCACCCCATACCCTTTGGGGCCTTTTCACCTGGCTCAATGGAAACCAAGGCGAGGTTGAAAGTATTGATGTAACGCTTTGCCCATGTGGCGATGGCTAGTCCTTTGGCCGCTTCACTCATCGCCGGGCCTCCCGCAACCCTTGGCAGTCAACGCAGGTTTCGCAACCCTCAATCGTCTGCTGTCGAAGTAACGGGATAGGTTCGTCGCAATCCTCGCAGAATTGCGCACTGACGCGGCTTCGTGGCACACGCCGACTGCGATGAAGGGCAACGTCGAGTTGGTATTGCGCCAGATCGTTAGCGCGATCAATTTCATCAGCCATTGATGCGATCCTCCATCGCCTGACGGGCACCCGCCATGATGCCGAGGATTTCGCGAATCACATCCATGCCCTGCTTTTCGAGGTCCAAGACTTCATGAAGCTCCCAGACGTTATCGGCCGCACCATCGTGCATCGCGGCCACAAACTCACCCGTCTCGCCGAGCAACTTGCCTACAGCTTTCAGCGCCTCGCGTGTTGCCCGTACCGGTACCGGGCGGTACCAGACCGCACCGGCCGGACGCATCAATGCGTCGAGTAAACGCGAGTCGCCGGTTAGCCTGATCACGTCCTCAAGTTCATCAGGATTCAACCAACGGCGCTCTTCATCGAGCTTAAGTTTCTTCTGGAGTGTGTCGTTGTCCAAAACCATGTCAAAGGCAAGGGCGGTGATTCCGCCCTTGTAGTCACGGCCAGCGCGATAAATCGCCTGACGTAGTGGAAGGACCGGACCAGCGTCCGGCAAAAGATCTGTGCGACTCATAACCGTAAATCCCCCGTTTACGGTCTAGCCATAGTTCAGGGCAACCCCTATCCTACAACCACGACCGATGTACATGTGCTGTGTGTCGTCGTAGCTGGGCTGGGGGATCTTTGGTGAGAGGCCCCAGCCCGGCACCCTTTAAGCGGCGCTCTTGCGCTCTACACTATCTTTTTCCTGCTCGTAAAATCGCTCGATAGCTTTTCCGGTTTCATATCGAACATCTGCGCCCTTACTCGCCCGATAGATCGTGGGTTGTGTTGTGCCGACCTTGTCAGCGATTGCTCGCTGCGAAAAACCAAGCCCTAAAAGTACGTTCAGCATTTTCTGAATAGTCATTTGATTCACCAATGCGCTTTCGCATTGATCAGATAATACGCAACCGTATCGATGCGCGCAATACACTTGCAATACGTTTTCGAATCAGAGGGTCTGAAGTGATAGGCAAACGCATTGCACAGCGAATGGCAGAACTCCAGCTTTCGGAGGGTGAGTTAGGTAGAAGATCGGGAGTTCCCCAACCAACCATTCACAGAATAATTACCGGCGAGTCGCTAAGCCCTAGGCAAGCAAACGTCGAAAAAATTGCAAAGGCGCTTTCGGTGGGCGTGGATTGGCTTTGGACCGGGACCACCGCTGCCATGTTTCTTAAAAATGGGATACCTACCGGCCTTGGCGAATCTAACGTCGAGCCAGGTCCCGCCATTAAAGGTCTAGTGCCGTTGATATCTTGGGTTCAAGCAGGGGCGTGGTGTGAAGCGATAGACGTCATGGACCTAGATGACGCCGAGCTCTGGCTGCCCTGTGCAGTCTCGCACAGCAAAAAGACGTATGCCCTACGAGTCCGCGGGCTATCTATGTTCAATCCACATGAACGAAGATCATTTCGCGATGGCGATATCATCTACGTCGACCCAGCGAAAGACGCCGAAAACGGTTCTCTCGTAATCGTGAAGCTGACCGATAGCGAAGACGCAACGTTCAAGCAATTGGTTATGGAGGGAACACGACAGTTCCTCAAGCCATTAAATCCCTCCTGGCCTGAACCCATTATTCAGCTGCCTCCTGATGCGATGATTTGCGGCGTCGTAATCTCAAAACTCGAAATTTTCTAACGCAGACGCATTAAGAGCCCGCCTCATTGGCGGGTTTTCTTCCTTTAACACAAAATCAATACCCAAACGCATTGACCTAAACGATACGAATTTGTATTGTTTGTCCCGTATCCCTCTCACCAGAGTACGAGACATGCAAACCACACAGCACAGCAACACCTGTTGCCCAGTCTATCTGCACCCATCGGCATGCTTCAGCCCCGCCGCCGTGGAAGCTATTCAGCGCCACACAGGGCTTCTGGTCATCACCAGCCCCAAAGGTCACACCGCGGCAATCAAGCCCTTCGACACTGTCGCAGCCGATGACGGCACCTGGCCGTTCGGAGGTGATGCAGCATGAACAGCTATCTCATTCCGCTCCCAAAACAAGAGCTGCTGCACCACATGCTGCAGGTTGGGGGTTCCGCCGTCTGCCCTCTTCAACGACCAGAGCAAACCATCCACGCGAGCTTTGAAGTCGAGCTCACCGACGAGAGCGCAGTCATCAGCGTTGACCTTGGCGGTCACACGGGCGAACTGACCCTCAAGCGTTCAGACCGAGCCAACCACCTGCACTTGCGGGACTTCATCCAAGACATTGCGAACGGTCGCATTGAGTCGGCACAACCCGCACCAGCCGCCGAGCAACCCAGTAGCGCAGCGCAAATTCAGCAAATGTTGGACGAGTCGCAAGTCCTGCTTAACAGCGTTCGAAAACTGCTCGCAGCCTAAGGACAGCGCAATGAACCGCACCCTGGACGAAACCGCCGCAGTGCTCGGCCTCAAGCCCCGCGCCTTCCGCAACAGGTTGCGGGAGTTGGGCATTTTGAACACCCGTGGCGACCTTGCCAGCCAGCACCGTGATCGGGGCTATCTGTACTCGGACCCACGCAGCACCTTGATCCCCTCCATCAACAAATACCGCCACTACGCCGTGGTCATGGTGAAAGAAGCAGGGGTTGATTGGCTGGCCAAGAGACTGGGAATCACCATCACAAAGAAGGACGCCACTGCATGAAAACCAATCGATCCAACGCTTACACCCAAGCCCTCGGCGCCCTGAAGTTGATCCCGATCTATCTCAACTGCCCCGGCGTCGTCAGCCGCGCCACGCTGATCGGAGCCTCAACCGAAGCGGTCCAACTGCTGGAAAGCATGCCGGTTCTGAGCACCGAACTGGCCGAGGTATTCCGCTACGTCAACAACGTGATTCAAGACGGTCAGGTGGCCTACGTCACTCCAACCAACTCACCCGAATACCCTTTTGGCGCCGTGATCGCTGACGCAAAAGGCCGGATCTGCGCCGCCGCCATGGGTAAAAGCAAAGAAGGCCTTGCTGAATTGATCCGCCTCAAGTTGGCGCCCCCATCGGAAGGGTTCGGGGAGGTCGCCGCATGAGCAACACCCTTGACCAACTTCGCAAACAGTTCACCACCCCCTGCCCATCCTTGACGGCGGTACGTGAACAGTACTTCACGCACATTCGAACCGATCGCTACCTGCTGAGCGAGATCAAGGCTGGACGTATTCAGTTGGTCGTGAAGCGCCACCACTGCTCGGCTCGCGCCAAACCAGTGGTGTATCTGCACGACCTGGCCGCCTTCCTCGACGCCCAAGCGACGAAGGAAGCAGCCTAATTCATCGGTGGCCCCTGCCGTCCAGAGGCGCCTCCCACTCAATGAGACACAGCACATGAAAGCCACAGACACGAACGATTTCTTCAACTCGCTGAACGCCGGCGTCTTCTCCCAGCAGATCGGCCAAGCACTATCGAACGTCGCAGCAGGCGTCATCGACTACGGCAAGGCAGGCGAAGTCACGATCAAGTTGAAGATGAAGCAGATCGGCCAGAGCAATCAGGTTGCCGTCAGCCATACCCTCGACTTCGCCCAGCCCACCAAACGCGGCAAGTTGCGCGAAGACTCAACTCTGGACACGCCGCTGTACCTCACACCTCAAGGGCTGACGCTGTTCCAGAACGACCCGACTTCGCAACTCTTCAAGAGCGAAGACACGCCGGTAACCCCCCGCTAAAAGAACCACCAAAACACAGCACCAAATCCTCTCACCAAAAAGGAAGCACCAATGCCACTCGCTAAAGACACGCTCGAACTCATTGTCGCCCAAGCACATGCAGCCAGCTCCCTACCTGCAACGCTCATCCCTGTAACTGCGCTGCCGGACAATGTTCAGATCCATAACCTTGAAAAGTACCAGGCGTTGCGCTCTCGCTTCCGTGGCGCGCTGTACACCAACAGTCTGCGCGACTTCGCTGAATACACGATTTCTCGCACGGGCCTAGCAGCCAGAGGCTTTGTCGATCAGGACGACATGAGCTGCAAGGTCTTTTTCAACCTCGGAACCGATGCAGCGCCGGGTCACGCGGATGACGTGGCGACACTGAAACTCAAGCCGACCGCAGCCTACAAAGCCCTCCAGCAAATCGCCGGCAAGAGACTCAGTCAGCGCGACCTGGCTGAATGGATCGAAGACTGGCACCTGAACTTAGTCGCCGTGAAAGAAGGCGGCGGCACCATGCCTATCAGTGCTGCGGTGGCCAGCGTGCGCAATATCACCATCGAGGCGCGAAGTTCGGCGACCAGCAGCGAGCACAACTTCGGCGCAGCCCGCAGCGCGATGGACAGCATCGAAGCCGCCAGCGCAGAGACTCGGGTCGAAGCCCTGCACTTCTCGCTGATCCCATACGACGGTCTGGCTACCCGCGTGTTCACGCTGAAACTCAGCATCCTAACCGGCGATGACAAACCGACCCTGAAACTTCGCTGGGCGGGCGAAGAGCAGCAGGTCGAAGAAATCGCCCAGGAATTCAAAACGACGCTCGCCAAAGAAGTCGGCGGCGCCGCAACCCTGACCCTGGGCACCTTCAGCGCGTAACTACTCCCACATAGCGACAACCCGCTGCCGGCCTCTCACCAACGATCCCGGCGGCGGGCTCTACCGAGGTACACAGCACATGACTGCAATTCAAATCTGCGCACTGATCAGCATCATCATTGCGGCGGCCTTGCTCTACTGGGTCGGCTATCGAGGCGGCTTGGCTGACGGCCGCATCGAAGGCATTGATGAAGGTATCAACAATCAACGCGCCGAAAGCGCCAAAACCATCCGCGAACTTGAAGCGTCCCTTCAGTTCATACGAGCCGATCACCAGCACCTTGCCCAGCATTGCAAAAGGCTCAGGGACAGCAAAGCGCTCAGTGAAGAACACCATCAGACCTTGCTGGATATTGCCGAAAAACTGCGAATCGCAGCCGAAACATTCAGTGCCTTTAAGACCGGTAAAAAGCTTGAACGGGATTCACTCTACCTGCGCGACAAGGCTCTGACCATGGCGAGCTTTCTGGAACCGCTAACCCAGGAAGATGCGGCATGACAGCCCTTCGCCGAACAGTCCGAATACGCAACGGACAAATGCCGCCCCTCGACCTGAACGTCATCTGTGACAAATGCGAAAAGTCACGGGCACACGGCAACCACCAAAGATGCAGCAAGCAGCGCCAAGCCGAGGGCATCGCACGGCGCGCAGGGGAGCAACAGCAATGAGTCTTCCACGCTGGGTAATGATCAACCGTGCCTCAGAACTCACGGGCTACAGCGAAGACGCCATTCGCCACAAAGTGAAGAACGGCACATGGGCTCAAGGCCGGATCTGGCGCAAAACGCCGGACGGTCGCATCGCAATCAATATGACGGAGTACGACAAGTGGGCCGAAAGCGCACCGCAGGAAGCGGCCTAGAAGACGAGTTGGCCAAACACAAAGGGATCGAAGTACACGGCGGCAACATCCGCGTTGTGTTCATGTGGCGGCGAGTCCGATGCCGCGAATCCCTCGGCCTACCGGTCACCAAAGCCAACATCAAACATGCCGCCCTACTGAGGGCGGCGATCACTCATGAGATCAAGACAGGTCGCTTTGATTACAGCCGGCACTTTCCCAACTCGAAGAATGCGACCAACTACAGCAATGTAAAAGACGAACGCCTGGCCGCGCTAATGGACCGTTACAAACCGCTGAAGGCTGTCGATATCACCCCGATGACCGAGGAGAAATATGGATATGCACTGGATATCTGCACCGAGCTACTGGGGCCAGACCGACTGGCAGGGATTCTTTTACCTGAAGATATCCAGCACCTCAGAACACAACTGATCTCTACACGGGCACCTTCGACGGCGAATCATTACCTGGCTACATTTTCGGGTTTCTTGGCATGGTGCGAAAACAATGGGTACTGCCGCAAAGGTCTGTCTGCAGCCTGCATTCGATTCGCGATGAACGGGCGCGAACCAGATCCATTGACTAAGGGCGAGTTCGAACAGCTGCTCAGTAAAGGATGCCTACATCCGCAGGACTCTGCAGCGATCACCATTGCGGTTTTCACGGGGCTTCGTCCGGGTGAGATGTGCGCGCTAGCAGTCGAAGATATCGACCTGACTGCTGGACAGATCAACATCACCAGGGCAATCACGGCGAACGGGACATTTAAAGTACCCAAGACCGGAAAGCCCCGAGCAGTACTTCTGATGCCGCCAGCAGTCGAGGCCTTCAAAACTCTAATGGAGTTGGTGGCCGATCATGAACCGCGCGAGATCGAGGTGTACATGAATCGCCACGAAAGCCGCATCGAAACCGTCACCCCCCTGCTGTCCCCAACGACACAAGCCCGAAAAAAAATCATTAATCATTGGTTTGTCCCCACGGCCTGGAACACGAAATGGGCAGCCATTCAAAAGCGTTCGGGGATTCGCCCACGTCGTCCGTATCAGACCCGCCATACATACGCCTGCTGGTGTTTAACTGCTCGCGGAAATTTAGCATTTATCGCGAAGCAAATGGGCCACAAAGACTTCACTATGCTCGTTGAAGTGTATGCCAAGTGGATGGACGACGAGTCGCCCATGGAACTCCAGCACATTTGGAACAATTTGAACTCCGTCAGGAACGCGGGTAATTCAGCGACACGTCCTCATCAAACTGAGCCAAAACAAGCATCTCTAACTCATTGATTTTTCGTTTCAAGTCTTCCATACGCGCTTCCGCCGCACGCTCCCGAGCTCGATAGATCGCATTTTTCGATTTACCTTCGGGAGTTTTTCTAGCATTGCCGTTATTAATACCAATTCGCGCCTGCAACCTATCTCTTGTCGCCTGCCTCAAAAGCTCCTGACAGCTAATAATCTGCTGAGTCAACAGATCAGAGTCTTGAGGATCGACTACATTCCAAGGCAAATCACTTAGAGAACCAGAAGCCGCAGCCTCTTCAATAATAGCAGCATCTCTAACTTCCTCTATCACCTCAACAGATGTATTCTGCTCAAGATATTCATTCGCATAATTCAAAAATGAGTGATAGCTATAAAGATAGAAATCCTGACCAGCCTCAATATTAAATTCCTCAATCAGCTGCGGCAGAGGCCCAATAATTCTACCTCCACACTTTTCCCACCAATCTTCTTTCTGCTCCTCTGTAACCATAATAACTGGTTGCCCCAACTCTTTGGCCTTCTCTATTACCTGCTTCCAAATTATCAGATCACCATATCGCTTACAGACCTCACCAAACACAGGGGAGTTCTTATATTTACTCACATCCTGAAAGCCTGGAGGTATTAGATTCGCATATCTAACTTCACCCTCCTTAACGATAAGCCTCAGCTCTGCCTCATCATACTTACGCCCAACCTTACCCGATAAAAGTTCGGCAACTTCCAGCTTCACGTCATCATCAGTCAGTCTCGAACGATGAAACCCCATCTTATCTTCTAATTCATCAATCACCCTTTGTGAAACATCAACAAAATCGTTATGTAGTTCTTTGGATAAAAAAGGATGACGAGTAGCGACATCAAGGCTGTCAAGAAATGACTGCAATGTCGCAGCCGCATCAGCATAAAGCTGCGCTTGATCATGAGCGATCTTCGCCCTGTTATCTAAAAACTCAAACCCGACTTGGTAAGGTATCCACAGACGATCTCCTAAGGAACGCACAATTTTATAAAATGCATCCCGAGCGTGATCGGAGCGTTTATAAACTGAAGTCAGAACGTTCGTATCAAAAACAAAGAAACACTCCCTCCAAATTTTGCTGCGCCTTTCGTCGTCCGAAGCGAAATGACTAGCGAAAATGTCTTTCACAGAAAACCCTACCTGAAATCTTGATGGCGTATTCATAGCACGAAGCTTTGCTGCAGCCAACGTACCTTCTGTACAGCGGGAAGGCTGATCGAGGTGTACATGAACCGCTACGAAAGTCGCAACGAAACAGTCACCTCGTTGCTATCAACAACAACACAAACCAGAAATAAAATCATTAACCTTTGGAATATCCCCCCATCCTGGAACACCAAGTGGGCTGTCGTCCAGAAGCGTTCGGAAATTCCCCCCCGTCGACCTTATCAGACGCGGCACGCCTATGCGTGTTGGTGTCTGACCGCCCGCGAAAACTTAGCCCTCATTGCGAAACAACAGGGCATAAACATCTCGATATGTTAGTAGGAGGGCGCATGCGAAATGGAGGGGCTATAAGTCCCCAAAAGAGCTGGGGACTATCTAGAAAACAATAGAAAGGCTAAATCTCAAGCAGCTTTGCTAGCCTCAAGAGCCTCTACTAGCTCAATGGCTAGCTCGCAACGCTGTACGAAAGCATCACCTTCCATAGATGACAGGTGCGAAACAAGATCATAGTCCGCCTTGCATCGTGATTCGTGCAACACTTTCAGGGAGTACCCCACGCGCTTCATTTTTGATTGAAGGGCTTTATCTGAATAGAGATTATCAATATAGAAGGCTCTTAAATTCTTATGAACAGGCCCAGAATGGCTACTGATTGGAGGCACATGAATACCATTAGCGTGACTCAACGCCGAGTGGTAAAGAGCATAGTAACCGCGCGAAATACAACTTCTAACACGTATCTCTGAAATCGGCGAGGCGGAAAGAAAATCTTTAGCTTCGCTGAGAAAATCCCTATATACAACGCTCATAAATGCTCCCTTTTACGCGGCACTGTGTTCTACATTTGCACTCGCCTGCATATGCTCGCGCCGAACAACGTTAACCACGATCTTATCCCAATCTACAATAGCCGAATCCTCAAGAATCAGATCCATCAGATACTCATTCACTTCCACCAATTGGCTTGCACTATTCGCATCAACGTTAAGCTCTATATATATATGACTAACACCGTCAAAGCTCGAAACCTTTTCGACCATATGCGTAGTACTTAACCCATGCCTCATCAAGGCATGTTCAATATGAAGCCCAACCTTACTAATTTGTTCTAAGGAAATACCGTGTTCACCAACTCGCCCAATAAACTCTCGAGCATCTTGGACCGCCTTAAGCGCTTCTATGTCAAATGTTGAATTTGCCTTCTTGAAATCCGCAACTATCGAGTCGAGAGTATTATAATCAAGCAAAAATGCCATCGTCTGCAAGCGATGAACGAGAAGTTCTTGATCACCAGGAACGAGCTCGGAAGTCTTATCAAACATTTTCTTTGCCAAAGTCAAATCACCTACAGTCTTCATTGAGACACCGAAGTTAAAGTAACCAACGACATCAGCAACTAGACGCAAAGACTTTTCATGAAGCTCTTTAGACTCAGCATAATCCCCCGTTATTGCAGCCAGCATCCCACCCAACATGTATGCTTCAGCTGCGTTAACCGATATCAACTTCTCGATATCTTTTTTCAGTGAACGCACTTCGAACGGGGTTACTTCGGAACGTTTCGAGAGGGCCTCGATACGAGCGGTGATCTCTTCACCTTTGCTATTCGGAACGGACATAAAGTCCTCCTGTAACGGCTATCCTTTGCCACAGTCTCTTGGCTACGCATGACGCGCCACAGACCGATTAAAATGCTTACCTTGGCTCACGTAGCGAAAAAAATGGGCCAGGGTAAACATTTTCCAAGCGCGCAACGTTGCGAAATTTACGCACCGCACCACTGATAGTCAATGGCTTACGCCTGCACCCGACCAACGCCATTCCGCCTCATGTGAGGACCTACAGATAGCCTGCCGTGGTAACCTTTCCTCAACTGTAGCTCAGAATGGCAGCGCCGTTAACAAAGCGCATGTCTATTTCTTTTGCCCCATTTTTGCCCCACAAATTTCAATATAGCCGCCCAACCATCTGATGAATAAAGCAATTTCCGATCTGTCCTCCCACACGCCAATGATGCAGCAATACTGGCGCCTGAAGAATCAGCACCCCGACCAGCTGATGTTCTATCGCATGGGCGACTTCTACGAGATCTTCTATGAAGACGCGAAGAAGGCCGCCAAGTTGCTGGACATCACCCTGACGGCTCGTGGGCAATCGGCGGGTCAGGCGATTCCGATGTGTGGGATTCCTTACCACGCTGCGGAAGGTTACCTGGCGAAACTGGTGAAGCTCGGCGAATCGGTGGTGATCTGTGAGCAGGTCGGTGACCCGGCCACCAGCAAAGGGCCGGTGGATCGTCAGGTGGTGCGCATCATCACGCCCGGTACGGTCAGCGATGAAGCGCTGCTGGATGAGCGCCGGGACAACCTGATCGCGGCGGTGCTGGGTGACGAGCGCCTGTTCGGCCTGGCTGTGCTCGATATCACCAGCGGCAACTTCACGGTGCTGGAGATCAAAGGCTGGGAAAACCTGCTGGCGGAACTGGAGCGGGTCAACCCGGTGGAGCTGATGATCCCGGATGACTGGCCGAAGGATTTGCCGGCGGAAAAACGCCGTGGGGTTCGTCGCCGTGCGCCGTGGGATTTCGAGCGCGACTCGGCGTTGAAAAGTCTTTGCCAGCAGTTCTCCACCCAGGACCTGAAAGGTTTCGGCTGCGAGAACCTGACCCTGGCCATCGGCGCTGCTGGCTGCCTGCTCAGTTACGCCAAGGAAACCCAGCGCACTGCCCTGCCTCACTTGCGCAGCCTGCGTCATGAACGCCTGGACGACACCGTGGTGCTGGACGGCGCCAGCCGGCGCAACCTGGAACTGGATACCAACCTGGCCGGTGGTCGCGACAACACGTTGCAATCGGTGGTCGACCGCTGCCAGACCGCCATGGGCAGCCGTTTGCTGACCCGCTGGCTGAACCGTCCGCTGCGGGATTTGACGGTACTACTGGCACGCCAGACGTCGATCACCTGCCTGCTGGACCGTTATCGTTTCGAGAAACTGCAGCCGCAGCTCAAGGAAATCGGTGACATCGAGCGGATTCTGGCGCGGATCGGCCTGCGTAATGCCCGCCCTCGTGACTTGGCGCGTCTGCGCGATGCCCTCGGCGCACTGCCAGAGTTGCAGGTGGCGATGGCCGAGCTTGAAGCTCCGCACATCATGCAATTGGCGACGACCACCAGCACCTATCCAGAACTCGCGGCGCTGCTGGAAAAAGCCATCATCGACAACCCGCCAGCGGTGATCCGTGACGGCGGCGTGTTGAAAACCGGTTACGACAGCGAACTCGACGAGCTGCAATCGCTCAGCGAAAACGCCGGGCAGTTCCTGATCGATCTGGAAGCCCGGGAGAAGGCCCGCACCGGCCTGGCCAACCTGAAAGTGGGTTACAACCGCATTCACGGTTACTTCATTGAGTTGCCGAGCAAGCAGGCCGAATCGGCACCGGCAGACTATATCCGTCGCCAGACCCTCAAGGGTGCCGAGCGCTTCATCACCCCGGAACTGAAAGCGTTCGAAGACAAGGCGCTGTCAGCCAAGAGCCGCGCCCTGGCGCGCGAGAAGATGCTCTACGAAGCACTGCTCGAAGACCTGATCGCCCAGTTGCCGCCCCTGCAAGACACAGCCGCCGCACTGGCCGAACTGGACGTACTGAGCAACCTCGCCGAGCGTGCACTGAATCTGGACCTGAACTGCCCGCGCTTCGTCAGCGAGCCATGCATGCGCATCAGCCAGGGTCGTCACCCGGTGGTCGAGCAAGTACTCACCACACCGTTCGTGGCCAACGACCTGAGCCTCGATGACAGCACCCGCATGCTGGTGATCACCGGTCCGAACATGGGCGGTAAATCCACCTACATGCGCCAGACCGCGTTGATCGTGCTGCTGGCGCACATCGGTAGCTTCGTGCCGGCGGCCAGTTGCGAATTGTCCCTGGTCGACCGGATCTTCACCCGGATCGGTTCCAGCGACGACCTGGCGGGCGGGCGTTCGACCTTCATGGTCGAAATGAGCGAAACCGCGAACATCCTGCACAACGCCACCGAGCGCAGCCTGGTGCTGATGGACGAAGTCGGTCGCGGCACCAGCACCTTCGACGGCCTGTCCCTGGCGTGGGCCGCGGCCGAGCGTCTGGCACAACTGCGGGCCTATACACTGTTCGCCACTCACTATTTCGAGCTGACGGTGCTGCCGGAAGCCCAGCCGCTAGTAGCCAACGTGCACCTCAATGCCACCGAGCACAACGAACGCATCGTGTTCCTGCACCACGTGCTGCCTGGGCCTGCCAGCCAGAGCTATGGCCTGGCGGTTGCACAGTTGGCCGGGGTGCCGAGCGAAGTGATCGTGCGTGCCCGTGAACACTTGAGCCGGCTGGAATCCACGGCGCTGCCCCATGAAGTGCCGACGCCGGCCAAAGGCAAATCCGTTGCGCCGCAACAGAGCGACATGTTCGCCAGCCTGCCGCATCCGGTGCTGGATGAACTGGCCAAACTTGATCTGGATGACCTGACACCACGCAGGGCTTTGGAAATGCTCTATACATTAAAGACACGGATCTAACGCACTTGCCTGCAAGCTGTTAGAATCTCGCGCGGTTTGGGATGCTGCAGGCTCATAGCCTGGCCTGCAGACTATCGCTCCCGAACCTGGCGACCCCGTCCTGAAGGGGCTCCGCTGCCGCCGCCTGAGGAGAAAATTAGAAATGACCTTCGTCGTCACCGACAACTGCATCAAGTGCAAGTACACCGACTGCGTAGAAGTCTGTCCGGTGGACTGCTTTTACGAAGGCCCGAACTTCCTGGTGATTCACCCGGATGAGTGCATCGACTGCGCACTGTGCGAACCAGAATGCCCTGCCGTGGCCATCTTCTCTGAAGATGAAGTTCCCGCCGGCATGGAAAACTTCATTCAGCTGAACATGGAATTGGCCGAGGTATGGCCAAACATCACTGAACGGAAAGATCCATTGCCCGATTCCGCTGAATGGGATGGCAAGCCAGGCAAGATCGAACACCTCGAACGCTGATTTCCCTCGCGTTCCAGAAAAGGCCCCTTGCGGGCCTTTTTGCTTTTCTGCAGGCAAAAAAAAAGGGGCGGTTTGACCCGCCCACATTTTTTCCCTATTCCATGTGTTCCTTTTCATCGTCCTGATGAATCGCATCCTGCGATGTCCGTTCCCCTCTTCCTTGAAGGGCGTGTCTATCCGTCGACACAGTTCAAATACTAGAGGATTCCCCACCAAGAGCAATCGGCCTCCATGACTGAAATCATCTGTAATATGCTGTTAACTCAATAAAATAATCATATAAATCAATAGCTTATAAATACAGCATCCTTCGAATAGACAACTACCAGGGTGTAAAAATAATGAACACTTACGAAAGAGTAAGCAAAGACTTACACCACGAGACTACAAACCTGAGGTGGCGCCAATACCAACGCGCCTCTCTCATCTTGCCGACAACAAAAAGCCCCGAACCAGTCGGGGCTTTTGGTTGACGGTTGAGCGAATGGCTTATTGGAACAGCGACTCACTCGACAGGCCGTTTTTCTCGAGAATCTCCCGAAGACGCTTGAGGCCTTCAACCTGGATTTGCCTGACCCGCTCCCGGGTAAGGCCGATTTCCAGGCCGACATCTTCAAGCGTACTGCTCTCGTGACCTCGCAAGCCGAAGCGGCGTACGACCACCTCGCGTTGCTTGTCGGTCAGCTCCGAAAGCCATTGATCGATGCTCTGCGACAGGTCGTCATCCTGCAACAGTTCACATGGATCGGTCGGGCGGTCGTCGGTCAGGGTGTCCAGCAGGGTTTTATCCGAATCCGGACCCAGCGAGACGTCGACCGAAGAAACCCGCTCGTTCAGGCCAAGCATGCGCTTGACCTCGCCTACCGGTTTCTCCAGCAGGTTGGCAATTTCTTCGGGTGAGGGTTCATGGTCGAGCTTTTGAGTCAGCTCCCGTGCAGCCCGCAAGTACACGTTGAGCTCTTTGACCACATGAATAGGTAGCCGGATGGTCCGGGTCTGATTCATGATCGCGCGTTCGATGGTCTGACGAATCCACCAGGTGGCGTAGGTCGAAAAGCGGAAGCCGCGTTCTGGATCGAACTTTTCCACTGCCCGGATCAGGCCGAGGTTACCCTCTTCGATCAGGTCCAGCAGCGACAGCCCACGATTGACGTAACGCCGGGCGATTTTCACCACCAGCCGCAGGTTGCTTTCAATCATGCGCTTGCGTCCGGCCGGATCACCACTTTGCGACAGGCGTGCAAAATGAACTTCTTCTTCCGGGGAGAGCAATGGGGAAAAGCCGATTTCATTGAGGTACAGCTGCGTGGCATCGAGTGCCCGGGTGTAGTCGATGTACTTGTGTTGCTTTAACGAAGCGGAGTGTCTGGATTTGGCACGAACGGAAGGTGGTGCATCCCCTTCATCATTCGACATCGAATCCATAGCGATGCCGGTCTCCATAAGGAGAACCTCATCGTCGATGTCAAACTCCGGCACTTCTTTACTGAGAGCCATTGTTATAGTCCTTTGGTGAGTTCGACCTCAAGCTCAAGCGGCGCCTTGATCCCTGGCAACGCTGGAGCCTGTTCCCTCTACGTGACGGAACAGGCTTGGCTAACAAATCAACGACGTGGCAGGAACTGCAGCGGATCTACAGGTTTACCTTGTCGGCGAATCTCAAAATGCAGTTTCACCCGGTCTGTACCCGTTGACCCCATTTCGGCAATTGTCTGTCCGACTTTGACCTGCTGCCCCTCCCGAACCAACAGCCTGCGGTTGTGACCGTAGGCACTGACGTAGGTATCGCTGTGTTTGATGATGACTAATTCGCCGTAGCCCCTTAAGCCACTCCCGGCGTATACCACCGTCCCATCAGACGCAGCTAAAACAGGCTGTCCCAAATCTCCGGCGATATCAATTCCTTTATTCAAACTACCGTTTGAAGAGAATTTTCCAATCAGAATGCCATTAGAAGGCCACCCCCAGCCCGTCGGGGCCGGACCGGCAGGAGGCAGTGGAGCGGGTGCCGGTTTGCTGGCGACGGACGGTGCAAGCACCGTTGTACTGGTCGTTGTGCCATTTGCCTGACGCCGAATTACCGTGGTTTTGCTCGACGATGAAGGCGAGGAACTGGACGAACTCACCACCGCTGCCGGCGTTGAATCGTTGCGACCGTCGAAGCGAATCGTCTGACCCGGATGGATCGTGTAAGGCGTAGGAATGTTGTTCCTTGCCGCGAGGGCTTTGTAGTCCCAGCCGTAGCGAAAGGCGATGGAAAACAACGTGTCCTTGGGTCGAACAATGTACTGGCCGGTGGTTACGGCCGGACGCTGGGCGACCGCATTGTTGCGATCGACAACTCCCGCGCTACTCGATTTGGTGCTGGAGCAACCGACCAGCAAGGTACTCAAGACAAGACCAGTCACCAGACGCTGAAAGCTCGTTATACCCATTCGCTGCGCAACGACTGTGAGACTCACCCGCCGCTCCCTTTGTGGTGGCTGAAAATATGAATTGCCGTGTTTCGGCACGAAATGTCGCAAGTATAACGGGCCGAACAGGCTTTACCTTTAATGAAGCGGATTCGCTTCACGCACACGTTTGCTGCCTGACGATGAATTCTGTTTAACCCATCGATGCCGCTGTAAGACCCGGGCAATCGAAGAGAATTCAGCACGTTGAAACAAATGCTCAGGCCAGCGGCCCGTTGAGCAGCGGCACAAAACGCACCGCCCCCAGAACACGCCTGGAAAAGCCCTGTTCTTCACGGATGATCAGCATCAATTGTTGAACTTCACCAGAGCCGACCGGAATCACCAGTCGCCCGCCCGGTGCCAATTGATCGAGCAGCGCCTGAGGCACGTCGGTGGCCACGGCGGTCACAATGATGCCGTTGTAAGGCGCCAGCGCCGGCCAGCCTTCCCAGCCATCGCCCCAGCGAAATACCACATTGCGCAGGTTCAGCTCCACCAGGCGCTCCTTGGCTCGATCTTGCAGAACCTTGATGCGCTCGACGGAAAAAACCCGCTCGACCAGTTGCGACAGCACCGCTGTCTGGTAACCCGAACCAGTACCGATTTCCAGCACCTTGTCCAACGGGCCGGCTTCCAGCAGCAGCTCGCTCATGCGCGCCACCATATAAGGCTGGGAGATGGTCTGGTTATGGCCAATCGGTAGCGCCGTATCTTCATAAGCGCGGTGGGCCAGCGCCTCATCGACGAACAGGTGACGCGGTGTGCGGCGGATGACTTCCAGCACCTTGGCGTTGGACACCCCTTCTTCATAGAGGCGCTGAATCAGACGCTCACGGGTCCGCTGGGAGGTCATCCCGATGCCGCGGTGCAGAATATCGTCTTGTTCACGAGCCATTAGCGCAGCCCCTCCAGCCAGCCATCGAGACTTCTGAAGGCATCATTAAAGGTGCGATCCAGTTGCAGTGGCGTGATTGAAACATAGCCTTGCATCACCGCATGGAAATCGGTGCCCGGGCCGCCATCTTCGGCGTCACCCGCCGCAGCGATCCAGTAACCGGATTTACCACGCGGATCGACCACTTTTATCGGCGCAGCGGCGCGGGCGCGATGGCCCAGGCGGGTCAGCTGGATACCGCGGATATGCTCCAGCGGCAAGTTGGGAATGTTCACGTTCAGTACCGTGCGCGGTGGCAGATCGAGGTCCGCGTGGGCCTCTACCAGTTTGCGCGCAAAATAGGCCGCCGTGGGAAGGTTCTCCACTTGCCGTGAGACAAACGAAAAGGCAAACGAAGGACGCTCCAGGAAACGTCCCTCAAGGGCCGCCGCCACAGTACCGGAATACAGCACGTCGTCCCCCAGGTTCGCACCCAGGTTAATACCGGAAACCACCATGTCCGGTTCAAACTCCAGCAAGCCGTTAAGGCCCAGGTGCACGCAATCGGTAGGCGTACCGTTGAGGCTGATAAAGCCATTGGCCAAGGTATGCGGGTGCAACGGACGGTCGAGCGTCAGCGAGCTGCTGGCGCCGCTTTTGTCCTGGTCCGGGGCGATAACCACGCATTCGGTGTAATCCGCCAGCGCAGCATAAAGCGCGGCGAGACCGGGTGCGGTTACCCCATCGTCGTTAGAAATCAGAATACGCATGGGCTGTCCGTCTGCCCCACCGGCACCAGATCGACGAGTTCACGCACCAATACGGTGGCGAAACATCCGGCCGGGAGGACGAATTCCAGTTGCAGAATGTCAGGCTCGGGATAATGCCACGTCAACCCGCCAATGGGCAGCCGCAGGATGCGACGTTCGTGGCTCATACCGGCGTTAATCAACCAATCGCGCAGATCCGCTTCGCGCGCGGCGATTGCCTGCTCCAGTTCATGGACAGCCCCCGACGCCGGCGAGTCACCTTCGCCCCACTGTGGGCCGGTCGGGTGCAAGTCGAGAATCGCCAGACGCGGGTCACTGCACTCGGCTTCACCTGCCGGGAAGAAACTGCGGCTGTCAGTGAACGCCAGCAGATCGCCGACCTGAGCACGCTGCCAGGTACCATCGGCGACGCGTGCCGCCAGCACCTGATTAAACAGAAAACTACGCGCAGTGGAGAGCAGGCGCGAACGCACATTGCGTTGTTCCGGCAGGGCCTTGCGCGCAGCCCAGGCACGGGCGTCGACGACGTTGCCGCCGTCATGCCCGAAACGCTGGGCGCCGAAATAATTGGGAATACCTTGCCTGGCGATCAGTTGCAGACGCTCTTCGATCGCGGCCTTGTCGCCAGCGAATTGAGTCAGGCGCAACGTGAAGCCGTTGGCCGAATGGGCACCGCGTTGCAGCTTGCGTCTGTGCCGACCGGTCTTGAGAATCTTCAGCGTGTCGTTTTCCGCTGCCGACAGATCCGGATCAGCCTTGCCGGGCAGTTGCACGCTGAACCACTGGCGAGTCAACGCCTGACGGTCCTTGAGGCCCGCGTAGCTGACGGTACGCAATGGCACGCCCGCAGCCTTGGCAATCCGCCGTGCCGCTTCTTCGGTATTCAGACCGCGCTTTTCCACCCAGATCCATAGGTGTTCGCCGTCGCCGCTCAGGGGAATATCGAGGACTTCATCAACCTGGAAATCTTCCGCCGTGGCTTTCAGCACCGCGCTGCCGAGAGCGTCACCGTAGGCCCGTGGGCCGAGCAATTGCGCCTCGTTCATGCGCGCAGCAACAAGGCAACGGAGTGCACGGCAATACCTTCTTCGCGACCGACAAAGCCAAGCTTTTCGGTGGTGGTAGCTTTCACGTTCACTTGATCCAACTCAACTTGAAGATCCGCGGCAATCAGCGCGCGCATCGATTCGATATGCGGGGCCATTTTCGGGGCCTGGGCGACGATGGTGTTATCGACGTTGCCGACTTTCCAGCCCTTGGCGTGGATCAGTGCGACGACATGACGCAACAGCGCGCGGCTGTCGGCGCCCTTGAATTGCGGATCGGTGTCCGGAAAATGCTTGCCGATATCACCCAGCGCGGCAGCGCCGAGCAACGCATCGCTCAAGGCGTGCAGCAGGACATCACCGTCGGAATGGGCAAGCAGCCCGAAGCTGTGTGCAATCCGCACACCGCCCAACGTGATGAAATCGCCTTCACCGAAACGGTGCACATCATAGCCGTGGCCAATACGCATAAAAAAAACGCCCCGATTTTTGTCAGGGCGTGATTCTACCTGCTTTGTCAGACATTAGGCGCTTAGAGCGCGCGCGTGATGCTGCAAGTGGTCGTCGATGAAACTCGCGATGAAGAAATAACTGTGGTCGTAGCCGGGTTGCAAACGCAACGTCAGCGGATGACCGGCAAGTTTCGCCGCCTGTTGCAGGGCTTCTGGCTTGAGCTGGGTGGCGAGGAAATCGTCGCGATCACCCTGATCCACCAGCAGCGGCAGTTTCTCGTCGGCTTCGGCGATCAATGCACAGGCATCCCACTCGCGCCATTTCGACCGGTCTTCCCCCAAGTAGCGGGAAAAGGCTTTCTGCCCCCATGGGCAATCGATCGGATTGTTGATCGGCGAGAACGCCGACACCGACTGGTAACGCCCCGGATTGCGCAAGGCGCAGACCAGCGCACCATGACCACCCATGGAGTGGCCGCTGATGCCACGCTTTTCCGATGCCGGGAAATGCGCCTCAACCAATGCCGGCAATTCCTGCACGACATAGTCATGCATCCGATAGTGCCGCGACCACGGTTCCTGCGTGGCATTCAGATAAAAACCGGCACCGAGACCGAAGTCCCAGGCACCATCCGGATCGCCCGGCACTTCGGGACCGCGTGGGCTGGTGTCCGGTGCGACGATAATCAGCCCCAGCTCGGCAGCCATGCGCATGGCACCGGCCTTCTGCATGAAGTTCTCGTCGGTACAGGTCAGGCCAGACAACCAGTACAACACTGGCAGTTTACCGCCCTGCTCCGCTTGCGGCGGCAGGTACACGGCAAACACCATGTCGCAGCCGAGCACGTCGGAGCGGTGCCGGTAGCGCTTGTGCCAGCCGCCGAAGCTTTTCTGGCAGGAGATATTTTCCAGGCTCATAAGCGACCTCAGAAATGAATGACGCTACGGATGCTTTTGCCTTCATGCATCAAGTCAAACGCCTTGTTGATATCTTCCAGGCCCATGGTGTGGGTGATGAAGGTATCCAACGGGATCTCGCCGGTCTGGGCCATTTCGACATAGCTTGGCAACTCGGTACGGCCACGCACGCCACCGAACGCCGAACCGCGCCAGACGCGACCGGTGACCAACTGGAATGGACGGGTGGAGATTTCCTGGCCTGCGCCGGCCACACCGATGATGACCGACTCGCCCCAACCTTTGTGGCAGCACTCAAGTGCGGCACGCATCAACTGCACGTTGCCGATGCATTCGAACGAGAAGTCGACGCCGCCATCGGTCATGTCGACGATCACTTCCTGAATCGGACGATCGAAGTCTTTCGGGTTCACGCAGTCCGTGGCGCCCAATTGCCTGGCGATTTCGAACTTGGCCGGGTTGATGTCAATGGCGATGATCCGGCCAGCCTTGGCTTTGACCGCGCCGATCACGGCAGACAGTCCGATGCCACCCAGGCCGAAGATGGCAACGGTGTCACCCGGTTTGACCTTGGCAGTGTTGATCACCGCACCGATGCCGGTGGTGACGCCACAGCCCAGCAGGCAGACTTTTTCCAGCGGTGCTTCTTTAGGAATTTTGGCGACGGAGATTTCCGGCAGCACGGTGTACTCGGAAAACGTCGAGGTGCCCATGTAGTGGAAAATCGTTTCGCCCTTGTAGGAGAAGCGCGAAGTGCCGTCCGGCATCAGGCCTTTACCCTGGGTTGCACGAATCGCCTGGCAGAGGTTGGTTTTGCCCGACAGACAGAATTTGCACTTGCCACATTCCGGGGTGTACAGCGGGATCACATGATCGCCCACCGCAACCGAGGTCACGCCCTCGCCGATCGCTTCGACCACCGCGCCACCTTCGTGGCCCAGGATCGACGGAAAGATACCTTCCGGGTCCGCGCCCGAGAGGGTGTAGGCATCGGTATGGCAGACACCGGAAGCGACGACGCGCAGCAGGACTTCGCCCGCCTTGGGCATGGCGACATCGACTTCAACGATCTCGAGGGGCTTCTTGGCCTCGAAGGCAACGGCGGCGCGCGACTTGATCATGCTGACTCTCCAGTGAATAAAAACGAGACAGGGAGTGTAATACAGCGGCATACGATGAATAATCGGGACAAAAGCAAAACATTATTGCCATGCAGGGATAATCCTGATGTCCGAAAACCGCTGGGAAGGCATCGACGAGTTCGTCGCCGTCGCAGAGTGCAACCAATTCACCGCCGCGGCTGAACGCCTTGGGGTGTCTTCCTCCCACATCAGTCGCCAAATCGTACGACTGGAAGAGCGACTGCAAACCCGCTTGCTCTATCGCAGCACCCGCCGGGTCACGCTGACCGAAGCCGGGCAAACCTTTCTGCAACATTGCCAACGTTTGCAGGACGGCCGCGAAGAAGCGTTGCGCGCTGTCGGCGACCTGACCAGCGAACCCAAGGGCATGCTGCGCATGACCTGCGCCGTGGCCTACGGCGAACGATTCATTGTGCCGCTGGTGACTCGCTTCATGGGGCTGTACCCACAACTGCGTGTGGACATCGAACTGAGCAACCGCCCGCTCGATCTGGTGCACGAAGGGCTGGACCTGGCCATCCGCCTCGGCCGCCTGCAGGATTCAAGATTGGTCGCGACTCGTTTGGCACCACGGCGCATGTATCTGTGCGCCTCGCCGTCCTACCTGGAACGGTATGGTCGCCCACACAGTTTGTCGGAACTGAGTCGCCACAACTGCCTCATCGGCAGCTCGGATATCTGGCAACTGGAACAGAACGGGCGGGAATTTTCCCAGCGAGTACAGGGAAACTGGCGCTGCAACAGTGGGCAGGCGGTGCTGGATGCCGCGCTACAAGGGGTTGGATTGTGTCAGCTGCCGGATTACTACGTGCTGGAGCACCTGAAAAACGGCGAATTGATCTCGCTGCTGGAAGCCCACCAACCGCCGAACACAGCGGTTTGGGCGCTTTATCCACAGCAGCGGCATCTGTCACCGAAAGTACGCAAGTTAGTGGATTATTTGAAGGAAGGGTTGGCCGAACGGCCGGAATATCGGGTTTAAGAGAAAAGATCACAGCCTGCATAGGCGGCGATCTTTTAACGGCGGTTCGCCCAGCGCTGGCGCAACCACTCAAGGTCTTCGGGGCGAGTGACTTTGATGTTGTCGGATCGACCTTCGATCAAACGGGGTGCCATACCTGCCCACTCCATCGCCGAGGCTTCATCGGTGATGACAGCATCCGCCACCAGGCTATCCGCCAACGCCCGATGCAATGCTCCAAGGCGAAACATCTGCGGTGTATAAGCCTGCCAGATCACACTGCGATCCACTGTTTCCAGCACACGCCCGTGCTTGTCGACCCGTTTGAGGGTGTCGCGCGCAGGCACCGCCAATAGGCCGCCCACCGGGTCGTCAGCCAGTTCACTGAGCAATTTATCAAGATCATCGCGCGCCAGATTCGGTCGCGCGGCATCGTGAACCAACACCCAATCCTCATCGTCAGCGCCCTGGGCATGCAGATGCAGCAAGGCGTTGAGCACTGATCCGGAACGCTCGGCGCCACCTTCAACCCGCTGAATACGCGGATCGGCAGCACAGGCCAGGTTCGGCCAGTAAGGATCGTCGATGGCAAGACTGACCACCAACCCCTTCAGGGCAGGATGATCGAGGAAACAGCCAAGGCTGTGTTCGAGAATAGTGCGCCCGCCCAGTTGCAAGTATTGCTTGGGACGGTCCGCGGCCATACGGGCACCGACGCCCGCGGCAGGAATCACGGCCCAGAAGGCCGGTAACGACTCAATCATTGGGCCAACTGGTAAAGGGTTTCACCATCCTTGACCATGCCCAACTCATGGCGAGCCCGTTCTTCAACGGTCTCCATGCCCTTTTTCAACTCACTGACTTCGGCGTCCATCACCCGATTGCGCTCCAGCAACGCCTCGTTCTCGGCGTGCTGATCCGCAATCTGCTGCTTCAGCTCGGCCACTTGCGCCAGACTGCCATTACCCACCCACAGGCGATACTGCAGGCCGGCCAGCAGCAAGAGCAAGACGAGGAACAACCAATTGGGACTGCGCATCGAATATCAGGTATCCAGTGAAAAAAGACAGCCATGCCAAACTTTGAAGCTTCTGATAGCACGAAGCCTGGAAGAACCAGGCTTGTGCTCTTAAGGCATCAGATTAGTGGCAAATCCGTCGCTGTCGCGATTTTTCCGACACAATCCGGTGTCTTTTTATCGTTTACCACTCAGCCGCGGAATTCGCTACGGCCGTTGTACTTGGCTTTGCCATTCAACTGCTCTTCGATACGCAGCAGTTGGTTGTACTTGGAAACGCGGTCGGAACGGCACAGCGAACCGGTCTTGATCTGGCCAGCCGAGGTGCCCACGGCCAGGTCGGCAATGGTCGAATCTTCGGTTTCGCCGGAGCGGTGCGAGATCACGGCAGTGTAACCAGCGGCCTTGGCCATCTGGATGGCTTCCAGGGTTTCGGTCAGGGTGCCGATCTGGTTGAACTTGATCAGGATCGAGTTGGCGATCTTTTTATCGATGCCTTCTTTCAGGATCTTGGTGTTGGTCACGAACAGGTCGTCGCCTACCAGCTGAGTCTTCTCGCCGATCTTGTCGGTGAGGATTTTCCAGCCAGCCCAGTCGGACTCGTCCAGACCGTCTTCGATGGAGATGATCGGGTAACGCTCGGTCAGACCTTTCAGGTAGTCGGCGAAACCTTCAGCAGTGAACACCTGGCCTTCGCCGGACAGGTTGTACTTGCCATCTTCATAGAATTCGCTGGCCGCGCAGTCCAGGGCCAGGGTCACGTCGGTGCCCAGCTTGTAACCGGCGTTGGCCACGGCCTCGGAGATCACTTTCAAAGCGTCTTCGTTGGAAGCCAGGTTCGGCGCGAAACCACCTTCGTCACCAACGGCAGTGCTCAGGCCACGGGCCTTCAGAACGGCTTTGAGGTGATGGAAAATCTCGGTGCCCATGCGCAGACCTTCCGAGAAAGACTTGGCGCCAACCGGCTGAACCATGAATTCCTGGATGTCGACGTTGTTATCGGCGTGCTCGCCACCGTTGATGATGTTCATCATCGGAACCGGCATCGAGTAAACACCCGGGGTACCGTTCAGGTTGGCAATGTGAGCGTACAGCGGCAGGTCCTGGTCCTGTGCTGCTGCCTTGGCCGCGGCCAGGGAAACGGCGAGGATCGCGTTGGCGCCCAGGGTCGCTTTGTTCTCAGTGCCATCGAGCTTGATCATCGCGTGATCCAGCGCTTTCTGGTCGCTTGGGTCTTTGCCCAGCAACAGGTCGCGGATCGGACCGTTGATGTTGGCTACGGCCTTGAGCACGCCTTTACCCAGATAACGGCTCTTGTCGCCATCACGCAGCTCGAGCGCTTCACGCGAGCCAGTGGAAGCACCGGATGGCGCGCATGCGCTGCCGATGATGCCGTTATCGAGAAGCACGTCTGCTTCCACAGTGGGATTGCCACGGGAGTCGAGAACTTCACGACCTTTGATGTCGACGATTTTTGCCATTGTTGTAAACACTCCAAAGTTGACGAAAACGACGCAGCTGAAGGAAATCTTTTATCGTCGGCAAGTGACAGACAGCGGGCAGGCTTGCGGACGATAAGGCTCAAGCCCGAGGGCCTGAGCATTTAAACCGTGCGGTACTTTACCGGAGAATTGAGGTTTACGCGGTTTCTACCGTCGGAAAACTCTTCACCAGTTCGTCCAGTGCTTTGAGCTGGGCCAGGAATGGCTCCAGTTTGTCCAGACGCAGGGCGCAAGGGCCGTCGCATTTGGCGTTGTCCGGGTCCGGGTGGGCTTCGAGGAACAGCCCAGCCAGCGACTGGCTCATGCCGGCCTTGGCAAGGTCAGTGACCTGGGCACGACGACCACCGGCGGAATCGGAGCGACCGCCGGGCATTTGCAGCGCGTGGGTCACGTCGAAGAACACCGGGTATTCGAACTGCTTCATGATGCCGAAGCCGAGCATGTCGACCACGAGATTGTTGTAGCCGAAGCTCGAACCACGCTCGCAGAGAATCAACTGATCGTTACCGGCTTCCACGCATTTGTTCAGGATGTGTTTCATTTCCTGGGGCGCGAGGAACTGGGCTTTCTTGATGTTGATCACCGCGCCGGTCTTGGCCATCGCGACCACGAGATCGGTCTGGCGCGACAGGAAGGCCGGCAACTGGATGATGTCGCAGACTTCAGCGACGACCGCGGCCTGATCAGGCTCGTGGACGTCGGTGATGATCGGTACGCCAAAGGCTTGCTTGATGTCCTGGAAAATCCGCATGCCCTCTTCCAGCCCGGGGCCACGGTAAGAGGTCACAGAAGAACGGTTCGCCTTGTCGAAACTGGCCTTGAACACGTAAGGGATACCGAGTTTTTCGGTGACCTTTACGTACTCTTCGCAGACCTGCATCGCCATGTCACGGCTTTCCAGCACGTTCATGCCACCGAACAGCACCATTGGCTTGTCGTTGGCAATCTCGATATCGCCTACGCGGATGATCTTCTGCGCCATCAGGATTACGCCTTCTTCTGGTGTTGAGCCAAAGCGGCTTTAACGAAACCGCTGAACAACGGGTGACCGTCGCGTGGCGTCGAGGTGAACTCTGGGTGGAACTGGCAAGCGACGAACCATGGGTGATCCGGTGCTTCAACCACTTCAACCAGCGCGCCATCACCGGAACGACCGGAGATTTTCAGGCCGGCCTCGATGATTTGCGGCAGCAGGTTGTTGTTCACTTCGTAGCGATGACGGTGACGCTCGACGATCACATCCTTGGCGTAGCAATCGTGCACCAGGGAACCTGGCTCAAGCAGGCAGTCCTGAGCGCCAAGGCGCATGGTGCCCCCCAGATCGGACGATTCGGTACGGATTTCGACGGCGCCGGTGGCATCTTCCCACTCGGTGATCAGACCGACCACCGGGTGACCGCTGGTACGATCGAACTCAGTGGAGTTGGCATCTTTCCAGCCCATTACGTTACGAGCGAACTCGATAACGGCCACTTGCATGCCCAGGCAGATACCCAGGTATGGAACCTTGTTTTCGCGAGCGTATTGAACGGCAGTGATCTTGCCTTCAACACCACGCAGACCGAAGCCGCCCGGTACCAGAATCGCGTCGACGCCTTCCAGCAGCGCGGTGCCCTGGTTTTCGATGTCTTCGGAATCGATGTAGCGCAGGTTGACCTTGGTGCGGTTGCTGATGCCGGCGTGACTCATCGCTTCGATCAGCGACTTGTAGGCGTCCAGCAGTTCCATGTACTTGCCGACCATGGCGATGGTGACTTCGTGTTCCGGGTTCAGCTTGGCATCAACCACCGCTTCCCACTCGGACAGATCGGCGCTGTCGCATTGCAGGCCGAAACGCTCGACGACGAAATCATCCAGGCCCTGGGAGTGCAGAATGCCCGGGATCTTGTAGATGGTGTCAGCGTCTTCCAGCGCAATCACCGCACGCTCTTCAACGTTGGTGAACTGCGCGATCTTGCGACGCGAAGAAATGTCGATCGGGTGATCGGAGCGGCACACCAGCACGTCAGGCTGCAGGCCGATGGAGCGCAGCTCCTTGACCGAGTGCTGGGTTGGCTTGGTTTTGGTTTCGCCGGCAGTGGCGATGTACGGCACCAGTGTCAGGTGCATCAGCATCGCGCGCTTGGCGCCGACTTCGAAACGCAATTGACGGATCGCCTCGAGGAACGGTTGCGACTCGATGTCACCCACGGTGCCACCGATCTCGACCATGGCCACGTCGGCATCGCCAGCGCCCTTGATGATCCGGCGCTTGATTTCGTCGGTGATGTGCGGGATCACCTGAATGGTTGCGCCCAGGTAATCACCACGGCGCTCTTTGCGCAGGACGTGTTCGTAGACACGGCCAGTGGTGAAGTTGTTGTTCTGGGTCATGGTCGTGCGGATGAACCGCTCGTAGTGGCCCAGGTCCAGGTCGGTCTCGGCGCCGTCGTGGGTGACGAACACTTCACCGTGCTGGAACGGGCTCATGGTGCCCGGGTCAACGTTGATGTACGGGTCCAGCTTCAGCATGGTGACCTTAAGTCCCCGCGCCTCCAGGATGGCCGCCAATGAAGCCGAGGCAATGCCTTTCCCCAATGAAGAAACAACACCGCCCGTGACGAATATGTAGCGCGTCATGAAAAACCCTAGAAGTCTGCGTTAAAGCGGTCCGAGCCGCCGGGGAAAGCGAAGGAAGGCCGAAGCCCCCGATCACCTGCATTAATCACAGTGCACCTTTCAAAAAAACCGCCGCGTTGGGACAGACCGGAAGATGAAACACCGGTAGGTTGCTCGCTACACATTTTTTGGAATCGCCCAGCAAAGACTGCTTGGTAATCGGCAACTGCTGCGATTCAGGCGAATCCACAGAAGTTGTATCAAGAAGGGAGCGTAGTCTACCGGAAAGCCCCTTTCAGCTCAAACCTTGATCTTCGATCGGCGGCTGCCAATGCAAATACCAGCCACTGCGCTCACTGCCATTCAGCCCCCGCAGGTTCGCCACCGCCAGCAATTGCTGGCCCCTGTAGACCAGCGGCAATCTGCCACGGGCGAAGCCCGGCACGCCCCTTTCGTTGAGCAAACGCTTCAAGTCACGGTGACCGCGATCGGGCAAATTCATGACTTCGCCGCCCTCACGATAGCGGATCTGCAACGGGCCATCGGGGATCTGGCCGGTGAGTGTGAGCACGCCATTATCCGGTAACGCCAGCAATACCGCGGGGTCAGCCCAGGACACCGGGGATGGCGGAGTGCGCAACCATCCACCTGACAACCACCAGAGACGCCCACCAGCGCGATGCAGTTCGCCCGCCGCCAATCGCCAGACCGGACGCGCATCGCCAGTCGCATCGCGCAAATCCTGCCAACCCGACCAATGGTCACTGTCCGGCAAAGACGTCAGCGGTTTGAGCCAATGACTCAGCGCATTGCGCTGGCGTGCATCAGAGAGCTTTTCCAGGGGCGCCAGCTCCAGCGACGGCAACCCCAGCCAATCGAAATCACTGTCGGTGCCGGCCTGGGCCAGATCAATTTGCGCCAGATCGTCGAGCAACCCCTGCGCCTCACTCAGATGCGCAGCGCTGCGAGCCATGGTCGCCACTGCTTGCGGCCAGCGCGCGGTCAACACGGGAAACACCTGATGACGCAGGTAATTGCGCGAGAACTGCCGGTCCTGATTCGACGGATCTTCGATCCAGTTCAGCTGATATTCAGTGGCGTAGGCCTCAAGCTCGGCGCGAGTGACATCAAGCAGTGGTCGCAGCAGATGCCCACGCCCCAAAGGACGCTCACTCGGCATCCCCGACAAACCTCTCACCCCTGCCCCGCGCATCAGCCGAAACAACAGGGTTTCCGCTTGATCGTCACGGTGCTGACCTGTGAGCAGTACTTCACCGGCGTGAGTCGCCGCGATGAAGGCGCCGTAACGCGCATCCCGCGCCGCACGCTCGAGGCTAGCGCCGCGTTCAACCTGAACACGCACAACCTCCAGCGGCACACCCAACGCATCACAGACCGACTGACAGTGTTCCGGCCACTCATCAGCCGCAGCCTGCAGGCCGTGGTGGACGTGAATGGCGGTCAATGCCGGCAAGGATTCGGTTTTTGCGAGGTGTGCGAGAAGGTGCAGCAGGACGGTGGAATCGAGACCACCGGAGAAGGCGATGCGCCAGGTTGTGGCGTTACGCCACGGAACCAGCCCATGGAGAAGCCTGGCTGGCAGATCAATCGTCTTAGGGCTCATAGACGTCAGTCGCTTCACATAGACCCATTGTGGGAGCGAGCCTGCTCGCGAAGGCTGCTTAACATTCAACATATTTGTTGATTGTTATACCGCAATCGCGAGCAGACGAACGTCGCCCGGCTCTTCCCACAAGGCTATAGCGCGATCAGATCAGAGACCGTAGCTCATCAGACGCTCGTAACGACGGGCCAGCAGCGCGTCGTTGTCGAACTTCTTCAACATCGCCAGTTGCGAGCTCAGCTCGGCGCGGATCGAGGCAGCCGCAGCGGCCGGATCACGATGAGCGCCGCCCAACGGCTCGCCGATCACTTTATCGACGATGCCCAGGCCCTTCAGACGCTCGGCAGTGATGCCCATCGCTTCAGCGGCATCCGGGGCTTTCTCGGAAGTTTTCCACAGAATCGAGGCGCAACCTTCCGGCGAAATCACCGCATAGGTCGAATATTGCAGCATGTTCAGTTGATCGCAGACGCCAATGGCCAGCGCACCACCGGAACCACCCTCACCGATCACGGTGGCGATGATTGGGGTTTTCAGGCGAGCCATGACGCGCAGGTTCCAGGCAATCGCTTCGCTCTGGTTGCGCTCTTCGGCGTCAATGCCAGGGTAAGCGCCCGGGGTGTCGATGAAGGTCAGGATCGGCATTTTGAAACGCTCGGCCATTTCCATCAGGCGACACGCCTTGCGGTAGCCCTCAGGGCGCGGCATGCCGAAGTTGCGGCGAACCTTCTCGCGCACTTCGCGACCTTTCTGGTGACCGATAACCATCACCGGCTGGTCGTCCAGACGAGCAACACCGCCAACGATGGCAGCGTCGTCGGAGAAGTGACGGTCGCCGTGCAACTCATCGAACTCGGTGAAGATGTGTTCGATGTAGTCCAGGGTGTACGGACGTTTCGGGTGACGCGCCAGACGCGCGATCTGCCAGCTGGTCAGCTTGCCGAAGATGTCTTCGGTCAGCGTGCTGCTCTTGTCCTGTAGGCGGGAGATCTCATCGCCGATATTCAGCGAATTGTCATTACCGACCAAGCGCAACTCTTCGATCTTGGCTTGCAGGTCGGCGATCGGCTGTTCGAAATCTAGAAAATTCGGGTTCATAGGCGTCCGTCTAGGGTCGCGTCCAAGAGAGCTTGGGCCGGCCGGTTGTCTATTCGCGCCCTACCTTAAGGGACAGGCGCGTTCAGGTCGAGATTAAAAATTCGGGTCGGGATCAGGCGCGTTCCCATGGTAAGGAATGGCGCCTGACCGTCAACGGTATTGGAGGAAGACGTTGTCTCGCCCGAACTGGTCACGCAGGGCTTGAATCAAGGCATCCGCCGGGTCGATCCGCCAGGTCTCGCCAAACTGCAACAAGGCCTTCGCATCGGGGCTGGTGTAGTCCATGGTGATCGGGCACGCACCGCGATGACGCTTCAACAACTCGCCCAACCAGCGTAGCTGATCGCCCTTGAGATCCTTTGCATGCAACTTCAGGCGCAGGCTTTCGGCCAGGTTGGTGCGCGCATCTTCCATGCTCATCACCCGCTTGACCCGCAACCGCAGGCCACCGGAGAAGTCGTCGTTGCTGACTTCGCCTTCGACCACCACCATCGCATCGGTTTGCAACAGCGACTGCGCGGAATGGAACGCATCGGCGAACAACGAGGCTTCGATCCGCCCGGAGCGGTCGTCGAGGGTGATGAAGCCCATCTTGTCGCCCTTTTTGTTCTTCATCACTCGCAGGGCGATGATCATGCCCGCGACCGTTTGCGTGTCGCGAGCCGGCTTCAGGTCGATGATGCGCTGACGGGCGAAGCGACGGATCTCGCCCTCGTATTCGTCGATCGGGTGGCCGGTGAGGTACAGGCCCAAGGTATCTTTCTCGCCTTTCAGGCGTTCCTTGAGGGTCAGCTCCTTGGCCTTGCGGTGATTGGCGTAGACGTCGGCGTCTTCTTCAACGAACAGACCGCCAAACAGATCGGCATGCCCACTGTCGTGGGTACGAGCGGTTTGTTCGGCAGCCTTGATCGCCTCTTCCATGGCCGTCAACAACACCGCGCGGTTGCGGTCGATGTTGGCCTGATAGGCTTTCTGCTCATCGTGGAAATACGGGCCAAGGCGGTCCAGGGCACCACTGCGGATCAAGCCGTCGAGGGTGCGTTTGTTGATACGCTTGAGGTCGACCCGCGCGCAAAAATCGAACAGGTCCTTGAACGGCCCGTCTTGCCGCGCCTCGGTAATCGCTTCGACCGGGCCTTCGCCCACGCCCTTGATCGCGCCCAGACCGTAAATGATGCGGCCTTCGTCGTTCACCGTGAACTTGAACTCCGAGGTGTTCACGTCTGGCGCATCGAGGCGCAGCTTCATGGTCCGCACTTCTTCGATCAAGGTCACGACCTTGTCGGTGTTGTGCATATCCGCCGACAGTACCGCGGCCATGAACGGCGCCGGATAGTGGGCTTTCAGCCACGCGGTCTGGTACGACACCAGGCCGTAGGCAGCGGAGTGGGATTTGTTGAAACCGTAACCGGCGAATTTTTCTACCAGGTCGAAAATGTTACCGGCAAGGTCAGCGTCGATATTGTTGGTGGCGCAACCTTCAATGAAACCGCCGCGCTGCTTGGCCATTTCTTCGGGTTTTTTCTTACCCATGGCTCGACGCAGCATGTCCGCGCCGCCGAGGGTGTAACCGGCCATGACCTGGGCAATCTGCATCACCTGTTCCTGATACAGGATGATGCCGTAAGTCGGCGCCAATACCGGCTTGAGGCCGTCGTACTGGTAGTCCGAGTGCGGGTACGCGAGTTCGGCGCGACCGTGCTTACGGTTGATGAAGTCGTCCACCATGCCCGATTGCAGCGGGCCCGGACGGAACAGGGCCACCAGTGCGATCAAGTCTTCCAGGCAGTCGGGCTTGAGCTTTTTGATCAGCTCTTTCATGCCGCGCGACTCGAGCTGGAACACCGCGGTGGTTTCGGCTTTTTGCAGCAGCGTGTAAGTCGGTTTGTCGTCCAGCGGGATGAACGCGATGTCCAGCGGCGGTTCGTTGACCTTGGCGCGGTCGCGGTTGATGGTTTTCAGCGCCCAGTCGATGATCGTCAGGGTCCGAAGCCCCAGGAAGTCGAACTTCACCAGACCGGCAGCCTCGACGTCATCCTTGTCGAACTGGGTTACCAGACCGTCGCCCGCTTCGTCGCAATAGATCGGCGAGAAGTCGGTCAGCTTGGTCGGCGCAATCACCACGCCACCGGCGTGTTTACCGACGTTACGCACAACGCCTTCGAGCTTGCGCGCCATTTCCCAGATTTCCGCGGCTTCTTCATCGACCTTGATGAAGTCGCGCAGGATTTCTTCCTGTTCGTAGGCTTTTTCCAGGGTCATGCCGACTTCGAACGGAATCATCTTCGACAGACGATCCGCCAGTCCGTAGGACTTGCCCTGCACCCGCGCCACGTCACGGACCACAGCCTTGGCCGCCATGGAACCGAAGGTGATGATCTGGCTTACCGCGTTACGGCCGTATTTCTCGGCCACGTAATCGATCACGCGGTCGCGACCGTCCATGCAGAAGTCGACGTCGAAGTCGGGCATGGAAACCCGTTCCGGGTTAAGGAAACGTTCGAACAGCAGGTCATATTCCAGCGGGTCGAGGTCGGTGATCTTCTGCACATAGGCCACCAGCGACCCGGCACCCGACCCACGGCCAGGCCCCACCGGTACGCCGTTGTTCTTGGCCCACTGGATAAAGTCCATCACGATCAGGAAGTAACCGGGGAAGCCCATCTGGATGATGATATCCAGCTCGAAATTCAGCCGGTCGACATAGACTTGGCGCTTGGCTTCGTAGTCTTCGGTGGTGTCCTTGGGCAGCAGAACGCTGAGGCGTTCTTCCAGACCGTCGAAGGAAACCTTGCGGAAATATTCGTCGATGGTCATGCCATCGGGAATCGGGAAGTTGGGCAGGAAGTGCTTGCCCAGCTTCACTTCGATGTTGCAGCGTTTGGCGATCTCGACTGTGTTCTCCAGCGCCTCAGGCAGGTCGCTGAACAGCTCGGCCATTTCCTCGGCGCTTTTGAGGTATTGCTGATCGCTGTAATTCTTCGAACGCCGCGGATCGTCGAGGGCGCGGCCTTCACCGATGCAAACGCGGGTTTCGTGGGCTTCGAAGTCTTCCTGCTTGATGAAGCGCACGTCGTTGGTCGCCACCAGCGGCGCGCCGATTTTCTCGGCCAGGGCCACGGCGCCGTGCAGTTGTTCTTCGTCGTTGGGGCGGTTGGTGCGCTGGACTTCCAGATAGAAACGATCCGGGAACACCGCCATCCACTCGCGAGCCAGGGTTTCGGCTTCGTCCGGGTTGCCGCCGAGCATCGCCAGGCCGATTTCGCCCTCTTTCGCCGCCGACAGCATGATCAAGCCTTCGCTGGCTTCGGCCACCCACTCGCGCTCGATGATGATCGAACCATTGCGCTGGCCGTCGATGAAACCACGGGAGATCAGTTCGGTGAGGTTGCGATAACCTGTGGCGTTCATCGCCAGCAGGCTGATCCGGCTCAAGGGGTTGTCCGGATCCTTGTTCGACAGCCACAGGTCGGCGCCACAGATCGGCTTGATCCCGGCGCCCATGGCGGCTTTATAGAATTTGACCAGGGAACACATGTTGTTCTGGTCAGTGACCGCCACGGCAGGCATGTTCATGCCGACCAGGGTCTTGACCAGCGGTTTGATCCGCACCAGACCGTCGACCAGGGAATATTCAGTGTGCAGGCGTAGATGAACGAATGAAGCCGGCATAGTGATCCTGTCTAGAAACTAGAAACGTGAAGACAACAAGGCCCGGATTGTACCGGGCCTTGAGTAAAACATCAGCCTGCGACTAACCCTCGATCAGGTTTTCCCGCGCTTCATACGCCAGGCGTACCGGGGCGAACGAGCGGCGGTGAATCGGTGTCGGCCCCAGACGCGTCAGCGCCTCCAGATGAACGGGCGTCGGGTAGCCTTTGTGGCCACCGATGCCGTAACCCGGGTAAATCAGTTCGAACGCCGCCATTTCACGATCACGGCTGACCTTGGCCAGAATTGACGCCGCAGCGATGGCCGGCACTTTGCTGTCGCCTTGCACCACCGCTTCGGCGCGCATCGAGAGTTTCGGGCAATGGTTGCCGTCGATCATCGCCAGCTTCGGCTGAATGTGCAGGCCCTCGACCGCGCGCTGCATGGCCAGCATGGTGGCATGAAGGATGTTCAACTCGTCAATTTCTTCGACTTCAGCGCGAGCAATGCACCAGCTCAAGGCTTTTTCGCAGATTTCGTCGTAGAGTTTTTCACGGCGGGCTTCGGTGAGTTTCTTCGAATCGTTGAGGCCGAGAATCGGCCGGCTCGGATCAAGGATCACCGCGGCGGTCACCACGGCACCGCACAGCGGGCCGCGACCGACCTCATCGACACCTGCCACCAGATCTTCAACTTCATCGACCAGCATAAAATCCAGACCCAGCTGCTTGCTTGCTTTGCTCATTATGCTCTGCCAATCAGGTTCAGTACCGCGTCCGCTGCCTGATTGGAGGCGTCCAGTCGCAGGGTTCGGTGGATTTCGTCAAAGCCTCGGGTCTGCTCCTCGCCACCTTCGATCAGCGGCGACAGAGTCTGGGCCAGGGCTTCGACTGTCGCATCGTCCTGCAACAACTCTGGCACCAGCAGGCGCTGGGCCAGCAAATTCGGCAACGAGACGTAGGGACTCTTCACCATCCGTTTGAGAATCCAGAACGTCAGCGGTGCCAGGCGATAAGCGACCACCATCGGCCGCTTGTACAGCAATGCTTCCAGGGTCGCGGTGCCCGAAGCGATCAACACCGCGTCGCACGCCGCCAGCGCCAGATGGGATTTGCCGTCGAGCAAGGTCAGCGGCAGATCGCGACCAGCCAGCAACTCTTCCAACTGGGCCCGACGCTCCGGACTGGCGCACGGCATGACGAATCGCACGCCCGGACGCATGGCCCGCAGGCGCTGGGCGGTGTCGAGGAACAACGCACCGAGGCGCCCGACTTCACCGCCACGACTACCCGGCATCAGGGCAACCAACGGCCCTTCCGGCAAACCGAGTTCGGCCCGCGCGGCGGTGCGATCGGCCTCAAGCGGGATCGCATCGGCCAGGGAATGCCCGACAAACCGTACCGGCACGCCCTTCTCTTCATAAAATTTAGCTTCGAACGGGAACAGCGTCAGCATCAGGTCGCAACCTTCGCGAATCTTCAGCACCCGCTTCTGTCGCCAGGCCCAGACCGACGGGCTGACGTAATGCACGGTCTTGATCCCGGCCTGACGCAGCTTGAGTTCGATATTGAGGTTGAAGTCCGGGGCATCGATACCGATGAACACGTCCGGCTTCGCGGCGATCAGGTCCGCAACCAGTTTCTTGCGACGGGCCAACAGCTCGCGCAAACGGCCCAGCACTTCCACCAGCCCCATGACAGAAAGGCGTTCCATCGGGAAATACGAGGTCAGGCCTTCGGCCTGCATCAGCGGACCGCCGACACCAATGAACTCGACCGCCGGATGCTGTGCCTTGAGCGCACGCATGAGACCCGCACCCAGAATGTCACCGGAAGCCTCACCCGCCACCAGCGCAATACGCAGATTGGCCATGATTAGCGGGTGATGCCGCGGGTCGAAGACTGGATGGAATCACGGAACACCGCGACTTCCGGGAACTGCAGCGAGGGTTCGGCCAGCTCGGCGAGCGCTTGCTCGACTGTCAGGCCCTGGCGGTAAACCACCTTGTAGGCACGACGCAGCGCGTGGATCGCCTCTTCGCTGAAGCCGCGACGGCGCATGCCTTCGAAGTTCATGCTGCGAGCTTCAGCGGGGTTGCCGAATACCGTGACGTACGCAGGAACGTCTTTGCCAATGGCAGTGCCCATGCCGGAAAAGCTGTGGGCGCCAATGTGGCAATACTGGTGAACCAGGGTGAAGCCGGACAGGATCGCCCAGTCTTCAACGTGCACATGCCCTGCCAACGCGGTGTTGTTGACCAGGATGCAATGATTGCCGATAACGCTGTCGTGACCGATGTGGGCATAGGCCATGATCAGGTTGTGATCGCCCAGGGTCGTTTCCGAACGGTCCTGAATGGTCCCGCGGTGAATCGTCACGCCTTCACGGATGACGTTGTGGTCACCGATGACCAGACGGGTTTCCTCGCCCTTGTATTTCAGATCGGGCGTGTCCTCACCTACCGAAGAAAACTGGTAGATGCGGTTGTGCTTACCGATTCGGGTCGGGCCCTTGAGAATCACATGCGGCCCGATCACTGTCCCCTCGCCGATTTCCACACCTGCGCCGACAATCGACCAAGGGCCGACTTCGACGTCGTCGGCCAGGATGGCCGTCGGATCGATGATTGCGCGAGGGTCAATCAAACTCATAGTTTGCGTTCCGCACAGATGATTTCAGCGGAGCAGACTGGCTTGCCATCGACCGAAGCCTGGCATTCGAACTTCCAGATCTGACGCTTGCAACTGATGAACTTGGCTTCAAGGATCAATTGATCGCCCGGCAGCACCGGCTGACGGAAGCGCAGTTTGTCGGAGCCGACGAAGTAGTAAAGCGTGCCATCGGCCGGTTTCACGTCGAGCATTTTGAAACCAAGGATCCCGGCAGCCTGAGCCATCGCTTCGATGATCAGTACGCCCGGCATGATTGGATGCGCAGGGAAGTGACCATTGAAGAACGGTTCGTTGATGCTGACATTCTTGTAGGCGCGAATGCGCTTGCCTTCCACATCCAGATCCACCACCCGGTCCACCAGCAGGAACGGGTAACGGTGAGGCAGGTATTCGCGAATCTCGTTGATGTCCATCATTTCGGGGGGAAGCCTATGTAAAGATTGGGAGCGCGCGACTGACGCGCACTCCTCTAGCAAATCAAGGGAGGCAGTCTAGCGGCTGTGCACACTTGATATGGAAATGGTATCAGCCATCTGATGAAGCATTACCGTCAGGGGTCACGTCCCCTACACGCTTTTCCAGCTGTCGCAGACGTCGCGCGATGTCATCGAGCTGACGGATACGTGCCGCGCTTTTGCGCCATTCGGCTGCCGGTTGCATCGCCGTACCGGAAGAATAGGAGCCCGGCTCGGTAATCGAGTGGGTCACCATGGTCATCCCGGTCAGGAAAACGTTGTCGCAAATGTCGATATGCCCCACCAGCCCTACGCCACCGGCGAGCATGCAATGCTTGCCGATTTTGGTGCTGCCGGAAATTCCCACGCACGCGGCCATGGCCGTGTGGTCACCAACCTGGACGTTGTGGGCAATCTGAATCTGATTGTCGAGCTTCACACCATTACCAATGACGGTATCGGCCAGCGCGCCACGATCGATAGCGGTATTAACGCCTATTTCCACGTCGTCTCCGATCGAGACGCCGCCGATCTGGGCAATTTTCTGCCAGATACCTTTCTCGTTGGCAAAACCGAAGCCTTCACCACCGAGCACGGCACCGGATTGAATCACCACCCGTTTGCCGATGCGCACGTCGTGATACAGCGTGACGCGCGGGGCCAACCAGCCGCCCTCGCCAATTTCGCAGCGTGCACCGATGAAGCAATGCGCACCAACGGTCACACCGGCGCCAATGCGCGCTGCACTTTCGATGACCGCAAAGGCACCGATGCTCGCCGCCGGATCGACCACCGCATCCGCTGCCACTACCGCTGCCGGATGAATACCGGCCGGCGCCTTGGGCTTGGGATCGAACAGGTGGGAAATGCGCGCATAAGACAGATATGGGTCAGCCACCACCAGCGCATCACCGACAAAACCTTCAGCGTCAGCGGCCTTCAGCAGCACGGCTGCGGCCTGACTGTCAGCCAGGTATTTACGGTATTGAGGATTTGCCAGAAAGCTCAACTGAGCTGGGCCAGCCTCTTGCAAAGTGGCCAGCCCAGTAATTTCTTTCTCCGGGTCGCCACGTAAGGTGGCGCCGAGGAACTCGGCCAACTGGCCGAGCTTTATAGTCGCTGTCATGGGTTACTTCAGCTGATTCATGCGCTCGATAACCTGGCGAGTGATGTCGTACTGAGGCTTGACATCAATCACTGCGCCACGCTCGAAGACCAGGTCATAAGCACCTTTCTTGATGACTTCTTCCACAGCGCTGTCCAGTTTCGGCTTGAGCTGCTTCAGCATTTCACGGTCGGCAACGGCTTTGGCTTCGTTCAGCTCCTTGGACTGGAACTGGAAATCACGGGCCTTTTGCTTGAACTCGAGCTCCAGACGTTCACGCTCGCCTTGCTGCATCTTGTCGCCACCAGCCATCAGACGGTCCTGGATACCCTTGGCGCTGCTTTCCAGGCTCTTGAGCTTGGTCAGTTGCGGGCCGAATTTTTTCTCGGCATCCACGGCGTATTTCTTCGCCGCATCGGATTCCAGCAGTGCCATCTGATAGTTCAGAACGGCGATTTTCATGTCGGCAAAAGCCGGACCTGCAACCAGCACGGTCGCCAGGAGAACCAATTGAGTCAACTTACGCACGATGCACTCCTACAAAATCCATTGTCATTATCTTGGGTCAGACGCTTAGAACGTCTGGCCGAGGGAGAATTGGAACACTTGAGTCTCGGCATTGCTGTCCGGTTTTTTGACTGGCATCGCCAAGGCGAAGCTCAACGGACCAAGGGCGGTAACCCATGTCACACCGACACCCACCGAACTGGCCATGTTGCTCAGGCTGACGTCGTTACACTGAGTGTTGGACTTGGAACCATCGGCGTTGGTGCTCTGCTTGCAAGTCGAATCGAACACATTACCCACGTCCCAGAATACCGAAGTGCGCAAGGAACGCTGATCTTTCACGAACGGCATAGGGAATAGAACTTCTACACCACCCTGAATCAGGACGTTACCACCAAACGGCAGTGGATCCTGGTCCGGGTCGGTTGCGGTGCCCGGGTTCACGCCCCGGCTCGGCGTACTACGAGGCCCCAGGGTGCTGTCCTTGAAGCCACGAACCGAGTTGAAACCACCGGCGTAATAGTTTTCATAGAACGGCAAGCCGTCGGTCGAACCATAACCATCGCCATAGCCCAGCTCGGTGTGGAGGCGCATGGTGTAGTTTTCAGACAACGGCTGGAACAATTGACCGCGATAATCGAGCTTGAAGAACGACAAGTCGCTGCCCGGTGTCGTGGCTTCCGCAGTCAAGCTCTGGGAGTGACCACGGGTCGCCAGTACCCCTTTGTTCAAGGTGGATTCAGACCAACCGGCCGATGCCTTGAAGTTGAGGTACTGATCACCTTCCTTGTTAACGAAGTCGAAGATTTCGTCGACGGTGTAAAGACCCGTCTTGATCTTGTCTTGTTGTGCAGACAAACCAAACGTCAGACGCGAAGTCTCGCTGATCGGATAACCAACGTTGACACCTGCGCCCAGGCTGTCTACGGCGTAGCTGGCTACGTTGACATCGAGGTCTTTGTAGTCGGTCGTACGATAGAAAGCGTTGTAACCCAGGCTCACACCGTCAGCTGTCCAGTAGGGGTCGACATAACCGAAGTTATAACGGCTTTGATACTGACTGCGAGTCAAGCCGATGCTGACCTTGTTACCGGTACCCAGGAAGTTGTTCTGAGTGATCGAACCACCAAGGATCAGACCGGCGCTCTGGGCGAAACCAACGCTGGCGGTAATCGAACCGGAAGCCTGCTCTTCAACGCTGTAGTTCACGTCAACCTGATCATCGACACCCGGCACGGCCGGCGTCTCGACGTTGACTTCCTTGAAGAAGCCCAGACGTTCCAGGCGGGTCTTGGATTGGTCGATCAGGTAGGTCGAAGCCCAGCCGCCTTCCATCTGACGCATTTCACGGCGCAGCACTTCGTCTTCGGACTTGGTGTTGCCACGGAAGTTGATGCGGTTCACGTAAGCACGCTTGCCCGGATCGACAGCGAATGTGATATCGACCGTGTGGTCTTCATCGTGAGGCTGAGGCACGCCGTTGACGTTAGCGAAGGTGTAACCCTCGTTACCCAGGCGGCGGGTAATCAGTTCGGAGGTGGTGGTCATCAGCTTGCGCGAGAACACCTGGCCTTTCTGAACCAGCAGCAGGGACTTGACCTGGTCTTCAGGCACTTTCAGGTCGCCGCTGAGTTTCACGTCACGAACGGTGTACTTCTCGCCTTCGTTGACGTTGACGGTGATATAGACGTGTTTCTTGTCCGGGGTGATGGACACCTGGGTCGAAGCGATATCCATATTGATATAGCCACGGTCCAGGTAATAGGAACGCAGACGCTCCAGGTCACCGGAGAGCTTTTCACGAGCGTACTTGTCATCGTTCTTGAAGAACGACAGCCAGTTGCTGGTCTTGAGTTCGAACAGGTCGATCAGGTCTTCATCAGGAAAAACAGTGTTGCCCACCACGTTGATGTGCTGGATCGCCGCTACGGTACCTTCGTTGATGTTGACCTTCAGGGCAACGCGGTTACGCGGCTGCGGCACCACTTCGGTGTCGACGGTAGCCGAGTAGCGGCCCTGAGCGACGTATTGACGCTGCAGCTCGTTACGCACACCTTCGAGGGTCGCGCGCTGGAAGATCTCGCCTTCGGCCAGACCGGACTGTTTGAGGCCCTTCATCAGGTCTTCAGTGGAGATCGCCTTGTTGCCTTCGATCTCGATACTGGCGACCGACGGACGCTCGACTACAGTAATGACCAGGACATTGCCTTCACGGCCCAGCTGGATATCTTGAAAGAACCCGGTTTTGAACAGCGCACGAGTGGATTCCACCAGGCGACGATCATCCGCCTGCTCGCCGACGTTCAACGGCAAGGCACCAAAGACACTACCCGCGGAGACCCGCTGGAGGCCATTGACGCGAATATCAGAGATAGTGAAGGACTCGGCGTGAACTTCGGCGATCATCAATACGGTGAGAACCGCAGTTAGCAGCAGACGTTTCATGAAGTCCTTTCTTATTCCAACTGGCAATAAAAACTGCCGCAAAATGCGGCAGATTCGCAATTCAGCGAAGCGTTACAGTCGACCCAGATCATTGACCAGAGCAAGCAACATCACCCCGACCACCAAACTGATACCGATCTGTATCCCCCAACCTTGCACCCGATCCGACAAGGGACGACCACGCGCCCACTCGATCAGATAAAACAACAAATGCCCCCCATCCAGTACAGGAATGGGCAGCAAATTCAGAACACCCAGGCTAATACTCAGATAAGCAAGGAAATTCAGGAAATCAGCGATGCCCGACTGGGCAGAAGCGCCCGCCACTTTAGCAATGGTTATCGGTCCACTCAAGTTTTTTACCGAGAGCTCGCCGAACAACATTTTCTTGAGCGAGTCGAGGGTCAGTACGCTCATGGTCCAGGTGCGTCGGGCACCCTCCCCAATCGCGGCCACCGGACCGTAACTGACTTCGCGAATCATCTCTGGTGGCCAATCGACCGCTTTCACCCCTGCGCCCAGATAGCCAGTGGGTGCCTTGCTCTCGCCGCGCGCGGCCAGCGTCACAGGGACGTCGATTTGAGCACCGTCGCGCTCAACGCGCAGCATGATTTTGGTATCCGGATGCAAACGGACGATGTCGACTACTTGCTGCCAGTCATCCAGTGCCTTGCCATCAAAGGTCAACAGGCGGTCTCCAGCCTTCAAACCCGCAGCCTTCGCCGGCCCTTTCGGATCAATTTCGGCCAGCACCGGCGGCAATGCCGGACGCCAGGGGCGAATACCCAGCGAGTGAATAGGATCCGGCTCGTTAGCCCCCTTGAGCCACTTGTCCAGCACCAGCTCACGAGGCGAATCCACGGTGGAGCCCTGGTCGCGGACCAGCACTTGCAGGGAACCGCTCTCGCCCAGGCGGCGGACCAGTTGCAGGTTCACCGCAGCCCAGCCGGAAGTGGGCTCGCCATCGATGGCAATAATTTCCTGCCCCGGACTCAAACCTGCCCTGGAGGCGATACTGCCGGATTCGACCGCGCCGATAACCGGGCGCACCTGCTCGCTGCCCAGCATTGCCAATGCCCAGAAAAACACCATCGCCAATAGAAAGTTGGCAATCGGACCGGCTGCCACGATAGCAACGCGCTGACGGACGGACTTGCGATTGAAGGCGTGATCGAGCTGATCGGCCGGCACCTCACCTTCGCGCTCGTCGAGCATTTTCACGTAGCCACCCAGCGGGATGGCGGCAACCACGAATTCAGTGCCTTTGCTGTCGTGCCAGCGCAGCAGCGGCATGCCGAAGCCCACGGAGAAACGCAGCACTTTGACCCCACAGCGACGTGCGACCCAGAAATGGCCGAATTCGTGGAAGGTGACCAGCACGCCCAGCGCTACCAGGGTGCCGACAATCATATAGAGCGCGCTCATCTACTTTCTCCGCAATCCTATCGGTGCTGCATGGGCCAACGTATTGCAGCACTTATCGGCCGTGACGACTCAACCATTGCCCGGCCAGTACCCGTGCTTTCGCATCGGCCGTAAACACTGCCTCGAGATCATCAACCGCAACCACAGGCTCGAGGTTCAATACTTCCTCGATAATACTCGCGATTTCCAGATAGCGAACCCGTCCGTCGAGAAAGGCCGCCACAGCCACTTCATTCGCGGCATTGAGCATGGCCGGCGCGCTGTTACCTGCCTCGGCGGCTTGACGCGCAAGGCGCAGGCAAGGGAAACGCTCTTCATCGGGTGCCTGGAAATCCAGGCGAGCGATGGCGAACAGATCCAACGGCGCAACGCCCGAGTCGATCCGCTCCGGCCACGCCAGGGCATTGGCAATTGGTGTGCGCATATCCGGATTACCCAGCTGCGCCAGCACCGAACCATCGACATAGTCGACCAGCGAATGAATCACGCTTTGCGGGTGAATCACCACTTCGACCTGAGAGGGCGTAGCGTCGAACAGCCAGCAGGCCTCGATCAGCTCGAGCCCTTTGTTCATCATGCTGGCCGAATCCACCGAAATCTTGCGCCCCATGGACCAATTCGGGTGAGCACACGCTTGCTCGGGGGTAACATGCGCCAGTTCGGCCAGGGGCGTCTGCCGGAACGGGCCACCAGAGGCTGTCAGTAGAATCCGGCGTACACCGACCGCGCCCAAACCACGAGAGAAGTCCTGTGGCATGCACTGGAAAATCGCGTTGTGTTCGCTGTCGATAGGCAGCAGTACCGAACCGCTTTTACGCACGGCCTGCATGAACAGCGCACCGGACATCACCAGCGCTTCTTTATTGGCCAAAAGAATCTTTTTGCCGGCCTCGACCGCCGCCAGGGTCGGACGCAAACCCGCCGCCCCGACGATCGCCGCCATTACCGCATCGACTTCTGGATCCGAGGCGATCTGACACAAGCCCTCCTCTCCCACCAGAACACGGGTCGACAGGCCAGCCGCATGCAATTCGTCCTGCAAGCCTCGGGCAGCGCCAGATTCCGGCACGACCGCGAAACGTGGCTCATGACGCACGCACAGCGCAAACAGCTCACTCAAACGAGTGAAACCGCTCAAGGCGAATACCTGATAGCGTTCGGGGTGACGGGCGATGACGTCCAGAGTACTCAGACCAATCGAGCCGGTCGCCCCCAGCACGGTAATCTGTTGTGGGCGACTCACGATGCCGCCATCCACAGCAGCACGGCGAACACCGGAATCGCCGCTGTCAGACTGTCGATGCGGTCCAGCACACCGCCGTGCCCCGGCAGCAGATTACTGCTGTCCTTGATCCCCGACTGGCGCTTGAACATACTTTCGGTGAGGTCGCCCACCACCGAAATGAACACGATGACCGCGGCACCGAACAGGCCCATCAGCATCTGAGCGAAACTCCAGTCCCGCGCAAAACCGACGATTGCCGTGATCACCAGGCTCAGCAGCAAGCCGCCGTACACGCCCTCCCAGCTCTTGCCAGGGCTGACCTGTGGTGCAAGCTTGCGCTTGCCGAAGGCTCGGCCGGAAAAGTACGCACCGATATCGGCGCCCCAGACCAGCACCATCACGGCCATGATCAGCCAGTTGCCCAAGGGTTCCTGCTTGATCAGGATCAGACCTTGCCAGGCCGGCAACAGAATCAACAAACCGATCGCCAGCTTGCAGGCAGCGCTGGCCCAGTGTTCGCTGGACCGCGGATAAGTCAGCACCAGATAGGTGGCCACGCCCCACCAGAGCACCGAGGCACCCAGCACCCAAGGCGCGAGCCCCGGCAGGATGTGCATGACAAACAGCATCAGCGCGACCACAGCAGCAAAAGCAACACGGATCGCCTGGCCGGCGAAACCCGCCAGGCGCGCCCATTCCCATGCCCCCAGCGTCACCACCAGCCCGATAAACAGTGCAAAACCGGACCCTTCAAGCAGGAAAAACCCGCACAGGGCAATCGGCAGCAGAATCAGTGCCGTGATGATTCGTTGTTTAAGCATTAAACCCGGGCTCCAGACTCGACCTGCTCGCTCGTTTTACCGAAGCGACGCTGGCGAGAAGCGAAATCAGCCAGCGCATTGCGCATGGCGTCGTGTTTGAAGTCCGGCCAGAACAGGTCGGAGAAGTACAACTCGGCGTAAGCCAGTTGCCACAGCAGGAAGTTACTGATGCGATGCTCGCCACCGGTACGGATGCACAAGTCCGGCAACGGCAGATCGCCGGTCGCCAGACAGGTTTGCAACAGCTCGGGAGTGATGTCTTCAGGGCGCAGATGCCCGGCCTGAACTTCGCGCGCCAGACGTTGCGCAGCTTGCGCGATGTCCCACTGACCACCGTAGTTGGCGGCGATCTGCAGGATAAAGCGATTGACGCCGGCAGTCATAGCCTCGGCTTCACGCATGGCAGCTTGAAGCTCCGGATGAAAACGCGAACGGTCGCCGATGATGCGCAAACTGATGTTGTTGTCGTTCAGGCGCTTGGCCTCGCGACGCAGCGCCCTGAAGAACAGATCCATCAAGGCACTGACCTCATCGGCCGGGCGTTGCCAGTTCTCACTGGAGAACGCAAACAGGGTCAATACCTCAACCCCGGACTCCGCACACACCTCGATGACCGCACGAACAGCATCCACACCCGCTTTATGCCCGGCGACACCCGGCATAAAGCGTTTTTTCGCCCAACGATTATTACCATCCATGATGATCGCGACATGGCGCGGCACCGCGGACGGCGCAGTCTGCTTGGTCTTGTCCATTTGAAACTCGACCCTTATACGGCCATCAGGTCTTTTTCTTTCTCCGCCAACTTAGCGTCGATTTCAGCCACGAATTTCTTGGTCAGATCGTCGATCTCGCCAGTGGCACGACGCTCTTCGTCTTCGCTGATTTCCTTTTCCTTGACCAGGTCCTTCAGCGAGCTGTTTGCATCGCGACGGATGTTGCGCACGGCAACACGGGCATCCTCAGCGACATCACGAGCCTGCTTGGTGAAGCCCCGGCGGGTTTCTTCGGTCAGGGCCGGCATGGAGATCAGCAGCAACTCACCCAGGTTGGTCGGGTTGAGATTCAGGCCAGCGCTACCGATAGCCTTGTCGACCGCGCCCAGCATGTTGCGCTCGAAGGCAACGACTTGCAGGGTACGGGCGTCTTTAACGGTGATGTTCGCCACTTGCTTGATCGGAGTGTCGGCGCCGTAGTACGGAACCATCACACCTTCCAGAATGCTTGGGTGCGCCTGGCCGGTACGGATACGCCCGAAGTTGTGCGCCAGCGATTCTACGGATTTCTGCATGCGCTCTTTAGCGTCTTTCTTGATTTCGTTGATCATTGTTGAACTTCCTCGATCAGGGTTCCTTCAGCGCCGCCATGTACGATATTCAACAGGGCACCGGGTTTGTTCATATTAAACACGCGCAGCGGCATCTTGTGGTCGCGGCACAGGCAAATGGCCGTCAGATCCATCACACCCAGCTTGCGATCCAGCACTTCATCGTAGGTCAGATGATCGAACTTCTCGGCATGCGGGTCTTTGAACGGGTCAGCGGTGTAGACGCCATCAACCTTCGTTGCCTTGAGCACCACATCGGCATCGATTTCGATTGCGCGCAGGCAGGCAGCCGAGTCCGTTGTAAAGAACGGATTGCCAGTACCGGCCGCGAAAATCACGACTTCCTTGGAGTTCAGGTGGCGCATGGCTTTGCGGCGATCATAGTGATCGGTCACGCCAACCATGGAAATGGCCGACATCACGATGGCCGAGATATTGGCACGTTCCAGCGCATCGCGCATCGCCAGGGCGTTCATCACAGTGGCCAGCATGCCCATGTGGTCGCCAGTGACCCGATCCATGCCGGCTGCGCTGAGCGCTGCGCCGCGGAACAGGTTACCACCGCCGATCACCAGACCGACCTGAACACCGATGCCAACCAGTTGGCCAACTTCCAGTGCCATGCGATCCAGAACTTTCGGATCGATCCCGAACTCTTCCGAGCCCATCAGGGCCTCGCCGCTAAGCTTGAGTAGAATGCGTTTATAGCGAGCCTGATAACCACTGCCCTGCTGAGCCATTGCGAATCTCTCCTGCGGCGTATTTTAAAAATTCTTTGCGAGCTGTTTACAGCTGGCGTTCACTCTAGCTTGGCGCTGCTTCAGCGCCATCGGAACATGGCTTTGTAAGCCAGTTCCAAAAGGAAACCAAATAAAATTGGCAACCCCATCTGAAAAGAGGCTGCGCGCGTAAGCGGGCAGCCTCTTCAGGGCGACAGTTAAAAAACCGTCTTATTGCTTGCTGGCAGCCAGCTGGGCAGCAACTTCTTCTGCGAAGTTGTCTACTGGCTTCTCGATGCCTTCGCCTACTTTGAAGTAGGTGAAAGAAACGATTTCAGCACCGGCTTTCTTGGCCAGGTCGCCGACCTTGATTTCAGGGTTCTTGACGAACGCCTGCTCAACCAGGCTCGCTTCAGCCAGGAACTTGCTGATACGGCCTTTGACCATGTTTTCAACGATGTTTTCTGGCTTGCCGGCAATCTTGTCAGCGTTGAGGGTCAGGAACACGCCTTTCTCGCGCTCGATCGCTTCAGCGGAAACTTCCGACGGCAGCAGGAATTCAGGGTTGGTAGCCGCTACGTGCATAGCGATGTCTTTGGCCAGCTCAACGTCGCCGCCCTTGAGAACAACCGCAACACCAATCTTGTTGCCGTGCAGGTAGCCACCAACAACATCGCCTTCAACGCGAGCCAGGCGACGAATGTTGACGTTTTCGCCAACCTTGCCAACCAGAACCAGACGATCAGCTTCACGCGCTTCGATCAGCGGAGCAGCATCGGTCAGTTTGTCAGCGAACGCTTTTTCAATGCTGGCAGCAACAAATGCCTTGAAGTCGTCCTGCAGAGCCAGGAAGTCGGTCTGCGAGTTCACTTCCAGCAGAACGGCGGATTTACCGTCTTCCTTGAGAGCGATTGCGCCTTCAGCGGCAACGTTGCCGGCTTTCTTGGCAGCCTTGATGGCGCCCGAAGCGCGCATGTCATCAATGGCTTTTTCGATGTCGCCGCCAGCCTTGGTCAAGGCCTTTTTGCAGTCCATCATGCCTTCGCCGGTACGCTCGCGCAGTTCTTTGACCAACGCTGCAGTAATCTCTGCCATTTTCAAATTCCTCTTGGATAGGTTTTCAACCATTCCACCCGATCGAACGGGCGATCAATTCTTCCCGAACCACCCTTGTTAGCTGCCGCACGTTACAGATAAAGCAGTGGGCGCCGACAAATGGTTTTCGAGGTGGCAAAAAGGGGGCCAAGCCCCCTTTTTGCTTACTGAGTCAACGCCAGGGCGTCAATTACTCAGCTGCAGCCTGAGTTTCTTCAGCTGCGAATTCTACAGTGCCGCCAGCAACATTGTTGCGACCACGGATAACAGCGTCAGCCATCGAACCCATGTACAGCTGGATAGCGCGGATTGCGTCATCGTTGCCTGGGATGATGTAGTCAACGCCTTCCGGGCTGCTGTTGGTATCGACTACGCCGATAACCGGGATGCCCAGCTTGTTGGCTTCGGTGATCGCGATGCGCTCGTGATCAACGTCGATAACGAACAGAGCGTCTGGCAGACCGCCCATGTCCTTGATACCACCCAGGGAACGATCCAGCTTCTCAAGATCGCGAGTGCGCATCAGCGCTTCTTTCTTGGTCAGCTTGGCGAAAGTACCGTCTTCAGCTTGCACTTCAAGGTCACGCAGACGCTTGATGGAAGCACGGATGGTTTTGAAGTTGGTCAGCATGCCGCCCAACCAGCGGTGATCGACGTACGGCGAACCGCAACGTGCTGCTTCTTCAGCAACGATCTTGCCAGCGGAACGCTTGGTGCCGACGAACAGAATCTTGTTTTTGCCCTGGGCCAGACGTTCTACGAAAGTCAGAGCTTCGTTGAACATTGGCAGGGTTTTTTCAAGGTTGATGATGTGAATCTTGTTACGCGCGCCGAAAATGTACTTACCCATTTTCGGATTCCAGTAACGGGTTTGGTGACCGAAGTGCACACCGGCCTTCAGCATATCGCGCATGTTGACTTGGGACATGATAGTTCCTTAATAAGTCGGGTTTGGCCTCCACGTATCCCAATGACCAACCAGCAGCATCAGCTGAAGGCACCCAGGTCATCGTGTCGACACGTGTGTGGATTTAAGCTTTTCAGGGTACCCCGGAAAGCGGCGCATTTTATATCACAAGGCCGGAAAAAACGGAACCCGCATTCTGAAAACCTGGCGAATGCTTTTGATCCCGCCCTTGGAATCCCCCAAGAATGCGCCATCCTATAGAGAGAAGCGATGCACAGAAGCTCAGATTTGCCCTGATCGTCTGGTAGAATTGCGTTTTTCAGGGCCGCGACGATCGTTCGCGCAATGCCCATTTCGTTTTAGAAGGCGCCATTGAGCGCAGAGAGAGCCTGTATGACCGTCACCCTCAAAACCCCAGAGGACATCGCAAAAATGCGGATCGCCGGCAAATTGGCCGCCGATGTGCTGGAAATGATTGCCGATTATGTCAAGCCGGGCGTTACCACCGAAGAGCTGGACCGCATCTGCCACGACTACATCGTCAACGAGCAGAAAGCCATTCCTGCCCCGCTCAACTACAAGGGCTTTCCGAAGTCGATCTGCACCTCGATCAACCACGTGGTCTGCCACGGCATCCCGAACGAGAAGCCGTTGAAGGATGGCGACACGCTGAACATCGACGTCACAGTGATCAAGGACGGCTACCACGGCGATACCAGCCGCATGTTCCACGTCGGCACCGTGCCAGTCTGGGCCGAGCGTCTGTCCCAGGTGACACAGGAATGCATGTACAAGGCCATCGAACTGGTCAAACCCGGCTGCCGCCTGGGCGATATCGGTGAAGTGATCCAGAAGCACGCGGAAAAGAACGGTTTCTCGGTGGTTCGCGAGTTCTGCGGCCACGGCATCGGCAAGGTGTTCCACGAAGAACCGCAGATCCTGCACTACGGCCGCGCCGGCACCGGCATGGAACTGAAAGCCGGCATGACCTTCACCATCGAGCCGATGATCAACCAGGGCAAGGCCGACACCAAGGTGCTGGGCGATGGCTGGACCGCGATCACCAAGGACCGCAAGCTGTCGGCGCAATGGGAACACACTCTGCTGGTGACCGATACCGGCTACGAGATCTTCACCCTGCGCAGCGACGATACCATCCCGCGCGTTTCGGCCTGATCCCGCCCGCGCCGTTCCCAGCCTTATAGAAAGGAAAGCCAATCGATGCCGCAGGTGGATCCCGAACTCTTCGACCGCGGCCAGTTCCAGGCTGAACTGGCCCTGAAGGCAAGCCCTATCGCTGCTTTCAAGAAGGCGATCCGTCAGGCCCGCGAAGTGCTCGACGAGCGGTTTCGCAGCGGCCGGGAGATTCGCCGGCTGATCGAGGATCGTGCCTGGTTCGTCGATAACATCCTGCAAAAGGCCTGGGAGCAATTCAACTGGAACTTCGAAGCCGACATCGCGCTGGTCGCGGTCGGCGGCTACGGTCGTGGCGAGTTGCACCCCTACTCTGACATCGACCTGCTGATCCTGCTGGGCGGCGCCGACCACGAAATTTTCCGTGATTCAATCGAGCGTTTTCTGACGTTGCTGTGGGACATCGGCCTGGAAGTCGGCCAGAGCGTTCGCTCGGTTGACGAATGCGCCGAGGAAGCCCGCGCCGACCTGACGGTGATCACCAACCTGATGGAAAGCCGTACCATTGCCGGTCCCGAGCGCCTGCGCCAGCGCATGCTGGACGTGACCAGCACAGAACACATGTGGCCCAGCAAGGAGTTCTTCCTGGCCAAGCGCGCCGAACAGAAAGCCCGTCACCACAAGTACAACGACACCGAATACAACCTGGAACCCAACGTCAAGGGCTCGCCCGGTGGCTTGCGCGATATCCAGACGATTCTGTGGGTTGCCCGTCGTGAGTACGGCACCCTGAACCTGCGGGCCCTGGCCGGCGAAGGTTTCCTGGTGGAGAGCGAGAACGCCCTGCTGGCTTCGTCCCAGGAATTCCTGTGGAAAGTGCGTTATGCGCTGCACATGCTCGCCGGCCGCGCCGAAGACCGCCTGCTGTTCGATCACCAGCGCACAATTGCCGGGCTGCTGGGTTTCGTCGGCAATGACGCCAAGCACGCCATCGAAAACTTCATGCAGCAGTACTACCGGGTGGTCATGAGCATTGCCCAGCTCAGCGACTTGATCATCCAGCACTTCGAAGAAGTGATCCTGGCCCCCGAAGACGAAGCACCGCCCCAGCCGATCAACTCGCGATTCCAGCTGCACGACGGCTACATCGAGGCGCGCAACAACAATGTGTTCCGCCGCACGCCGTTCGCCATGCTCGAAATCTTCGTGCTGATGGCCCAGCAGCCGGAGATCAAAGGCGTACGCGCCGACACCATCCGCCTGCTGCGCGAGAACCGTCATTTGATCGACGACGACTTCCGCAACGATATTCGCAATACCAGCCTGTTCATCGAATTGTTCAAGTGCAAGATCGGCGTCCACCGCAACCTGCGGCGGATGAACCGTTACGGGATCCTTGGGCGTTATCTGCCGGAGTTCGGCTTTATTGTCGGGCAGATGCAGCACGACCTGTTTCACATCTATACGGTCGATGCGCACACCCTGAACCTGATCAAGCACCTGCGTAAGTTGCAGTACACCCAGGTGTCGGAAAAATTCCCGCTGGCCAGCAAGCTCATGGCCAAATTGCCCAAGCCGGAGTTGATTTACCTGGCCGGCCTGTACCACGACATCGGCAAGGGCCGGCATGGCGACCACTCGGAAATCGGCGCAGTGGACGCCGAAGCCTTTTGCCAACGCCATCAGTTGCCGATCTGGGACAGTCGCCTGATCGTCTGGCTGGTGCAAAACCATCTCGTAATGTCGACCACTGCCCAGCGCAAGGACTTGTCCGACCCGCATGTGATCCACGATTTCGCGCAGATTGTCGGCGATGAAACCCGCCTCGATTATCTGTATGTGCTGACGGTTGCCGACATCAACGCGACCAATCCGACGCTGTGGAACTCCTGGCGCGCGAGCCTGTTACGCCAACTCTACACCGAGACCAAGCGCGCCTTGCGTCGCGGCCTGGAAAACCCGGTGGATCGCGAAGAGCAGATCCGCCAGACCCAAAGCGCGGCGCTGGACATTCTGGTACGCGGCGGCACCGACCCGGACGACGTCGAGCAGTTGTGGGCACAACTGGGCGATGACTACTTCCTGCGTCACACCGCCGGCGACGTAGCCTGGCACACTGATGCAATCTTGCAGCAGCCGGCCGACGGCGGCCCGCTGGTGCTGATCAAGGAAACCACCCAGCGCGAATTCGAGGGCGGTACGCAGATCTTCATTTATGCGCCGGACCAGCACGACTTCTTCGCCGTGACCGTGGCGGCGATGGACCAGCTCAACCTGAACATTCACGACGCCCGGGTCATCACCTCCAGCAGCCAGTTCACCCTCGACACCTATATCGTGCTCGACACCGATGGCGACTCGATCGGCGACAACCCGGCGCGGGTCAAGCAGATCCGCGAAGGCCTGACCGAAGCCCTGCGCAATCCGGACAACTACCCAACGATTATCCAGCGTCGGGTGCCGCGTCAGCTCAAACATTTTACCTTTGCGCCACAGGTGACAATCCACAACGATGCCCAACGTCCGGTGACCGTGCTGGAACTCAGCGCACCCGACCGTCCTGGGTTACTGGCGCGGATCGGCACGATCTTCCTCGAGTTCGACCTGTCGCTGCAGAACGCCAAGATCGCCACCTTGGGCGAGCGCGTGGAAGACGTGTTCTTCATCACCGACGCCAACAATCAGCCGCTGTCCGACCCCTTGCTGTGCAGCCGCTTGCAGGATGCAATCGTCAAACAGCTGAGCGTCAACCAGGAACCCGATATCAAACATTCGCGCATCAGCATCTGAATCAACCCAATCCCCCTGTGGGAGCGGGCTTGTGTGGCGAGGGGGCTTGCCCCCGTTGGGCTGCGAAGCGGCCCCAAAAACCTGCTGGCGCGGTGTTTCAGGTACACCGCATACAATGGTTTTACGACTGCTGCGCAGACGAACGGGGGGGGCAAGCCCCCTCACCACAACAAGCCCCCTGCACCACATTAGTCCTCCCATATTGAACGAGGCCCCCATGAACAACGCTCTGAACCAGTTGCAGCCCTACCCGTTCGAAAAGCTCCGCGCCCTGCTCGGCAGCGTCACGCCAAATCCGGACAAACGCGCCATCGCGTTGTCCATCGGCGAACCGAAGCATCGCTCGCCAAGCTTTGTCGCCGAAGCCTTGGCAAGCAATCTGGATCAGATGGCCGTATACCCGACCACCCTCGGCATCCCGGCCCTGCGTGAAGCGATCGCCGCATGGTGCGAACGCCGTTTCAGCGTTCCAAATGGCTGGCTCGACCCCGCGCGCAACGTGCTGCCGGTCAACGGCACCCGCGAAGCGTTGTTCGCATTCACCCAGACCGTGGTCAACCGTGGTGAAGACGCGCTGGTGGTCAGCCCGAACCCGTTCTATCAGATCTACGAAGGCGCGGCGTTCCTGGCCGGAGCCAAGCCGCATTACCTGCCATGCCTTGACGAAAACGGCTTCAACCCGGATTTCGACGCTGTTTCGCCAGACATCTGGAAGCGTTGCCAGATCCTGTTCCTGTGCTCGCCGGGCAACCCGACCGGCGCGTTGATCCCGGTTGAAACCCTGAAAAAACTGATCGCCCTGGCCGACGAATACGATTTCGTGATCGCCGCTGACGAGTGCTACAGCGAACTGTACTTCGATGAACAGACCCCACCACCCGGCCTGCTCAGCGCCTGCGTTGAACTAGGCCGCAAAGATTTCAAGCGTTGCGTGGTGTTTCATAGCCTGTCCAAGCGTTCCAACCTGCCAGGCCTGCGTTCGGGCTTTGTGGCCGGCGATGCAGACATCCTCAAGGGGTTCCTGCTGTATCGCACTTACCACGGCTGTGCGATGCCGGTTCAAACGCAACTGGCCAGCGTTGCCGCGTGGAACGACGAAGTGCATGTGCGGGCCAACCGTGCGCTGTACCGTGAGAAATACGATGCGGTATTGGAAATCCTCAGCCCGGTGATGGATGTGCAGCGCCCGGATGGCGGTTTCTATCTGTGGCCAAACGTAAATGGCGACGACGCGGCGTTCTGCCGGGATCTGTTTGCCGAGGAACACGTGACGGTCGTACCAGGGTCTTACCTGTCTCGCGAAGTGAACGGCTCAAACCCCGGAGCAGGCCGAGTACGTATGGCGCTGGTTGCACCGTTGGCAGAATGCATTGAAGCCGCAGAGCGAATTCGCGCGTTTATTACACGCAATAAATAACTCATATAAGCTCCGCACTATGCAATGTAGTGCGGAGCATCATCAACCAAGCCATTTATTCAATAACACCTCCACACCCAGCACACACAACAACACCCTCCCCCCGCAAAAACAAACTTACACATCCCTTTCGCTCGCCAATTGACGACACCAAGCAACACACACTATAAAACCCGCCTGATCATTAGACCAAAACAAAATCACATAGATAAACAAACCAATGCATCTCCAATAACGGAGACCTCAAACAACACACTCACAAGGATGACGAGTATGAACTTATGCAAGTGCATTGAGCCCGATGATATTCAGGCTTCTTATGATGCGGCAATCAATGAAGACCTAGCGAACGCGCCCCAGACAATACCAGGAGGCCGACAAAAACGCGCTGTAGGCGACCACACCAAATTCTGGAAAAAAGGTCGGACACTAAAAGTGGCTTTTCTGAGCACAAACCGTTGGTTCATCGAGGCCACACAAGGAGCAATCCACCAATGGATACCTGCCGTCTTTGACGTTCGCATCCTTTTCGTCGAAGGTTCAGAGGGTGATATCCGGATATCTGACGACTTCCATTCAGGGAATTGGTCCGTTGTTGGCACTGACGCGCTGCTTGTACCGAAAGATGAACCGACCATGAATTTGCAATGGCAAGGACTAAATCAAGTTTTCTTCGGTAACGTGCTGCATGAGTTTGGTCACGCTCTTGGGCTTAAACACGAACATCAACATCCAGATGCCAATATTAACTGGAACGAAACTGCCGTTTACGAATTCATGAGCCGAACACAAAAATGGTCAAGAGAGGAGATCTATTCCAACCTGTTAAAAAAATTGGAAAAACCAAAAACCCGAACATCGCCTTATGACCGCACCTCAATCATGCACTACCCTATCCAGGCTGAACTTACTCTCGACGGTGTAGCGATAGCGCGTAACAATCGCTTATCTGCAAACGACGTAAAGCTGATGACAGAAATTTACAGCGGGAGATAAACCCAAACACTGTCAGGGGTGGATAAGCTGCCTCTGACAGTCAATATAAAGCTACACATTATAGAGCCTTATACTTCATCCACACCGTCAATAAAAACCCAGCCAACGCTGCTTCAACCATCAGGTCTCGACGCAAGCGCTCGCTCGTCAGCTACTCAAAGCTGTGGGCAAACGGCCGTACACTCAACATCGCGCATAAAGCGCGGTTCACGAGCAATCGACAGCATTGAAGTGCCATATTAGCGGCTTAGACTGCAGGCCGATCGTTGCACCTATGTCGTATAGAACAGTCGATTGCCAAGACAAAAAGACAAACCCGACCACAGTCGACGCGAAACTGTCCGGTCATGGCATAATCCGTCACCTTTTATTTTCAGCACCTGCAAAGGGGGCAATTCCTTGACCGTTTCAAGCAAAACGTTGCACCTTTTCGGCATCAAAGCCTGCGACACCATGAAAAAGGCGCGCACCTGGCTCGATGAACACGCTGTCGGCTATGACTTCCATGATTACAAAGCGGTCGGAATCGACCGTGAACACCTGACCCAATGGTGCGAGGAGCACGGCTGGCAAGTGGTGTTGAACCGTGCAGGCACGACCTTTCGCAAGCTCGACGACGAACGCAAAGCCGATCTCGACCAGCCGAAAGCCATCGAACTGATGCTCGCACAACCCTCGATGATCAAGCGCCCGGTGCTCGATCTCGGTGACAGAACCCTGATTGGCTTCAAGCCAGATATCTACGCGGCCGCACTCAAGTAAGGCAGCCCGTTCCATTTTGTTAGAGGTATCAACATGTCCACTACCCTGTTCAGCCTGGCCTTTGGTGTCGGCACTCAAAACCGTCAAGGCGCATGGCTGGAAGTGTTTTACGCGCAGCCACTGCTCAATCCGTCGGCCGAACTGGTCGCTGCCATTGCACCGGTTCTGGGCTACACCGAAGGCAATCAGGCCATCGCCTTCAGCACTGCTCAGGCATCGCAACTGGCTGAAGCGCTGAAAAGCGTCGACGCTGCACAAGCTGCGCTGCTGACCCGTCTGGCCGAGAGCCACAAGCCGCTGGTCGCCACGCTGCTGGCCGAAGACGCACAGCTGAGCTCCACGCCTGAGGCTTACCTCAAGCTGCACCTGCTGTCCCACCGCCTGGTCAAGCCGCACGGCCTGAACCTGGCCGGGATCTTCCCGCTGCTGCCGAACGTGGCCTGGACCAGCCAGGGTGCGATCGACCTGTCCGAACTGGCCGAGCATCAACTGGAAGCCCGCTTGCGCGGCGAGCTGCTGGAAGTGTTCTCCGTGGACAAGTTCCCGAAAATGACCGACTACGTGGTACCGGCCGGCGTGCGTATCGCTGACGCGGCACGTATTCGTCTGGGCGCCTACGTGGGCGAAGGCACCACCGTGATGCACGAAGGTTTCGTTAACTTCAACGCTGGCACCGAAGGCCCGGGCATGATCGAAGGCCGCGTGTCGGCTGGCGTGTTCGTCGGCAAGGGTTCGGACCTGGGCGGCGGCTGCTCGACCATGGGCACCCTGTCGGGTGGCGGCAACATCGTGATCAAGGTGGGCGAAGGCTGCCTGATCGGCGCCAATGCCGGTATCGGCATCCCGTTGGGCGATCGCAACACCGTTGAGTCGGGCCTGTACGTGACAGCCGGTACCAAGGTTGCGCTGCTCGACGAAAAGAATCAGCTGGTCAAAGTGGTCAAGGCCCGTGAATTGGCCGGTCAACCTGACCTGTTGTTCCGTCGCAATTCGGAAACCGGTGCCGTGGAGTGCAAAACCCACAAGTCGGCCATCGAACTGAACGAAGCGCTGCACGCTCACAACTAAGCAGAGCGTCAAACGATCACCTTGTAGGAGCGCCGCATCGCTCGCTCCTACAAGGTCAGGCGTACACCCGCCCATGTCACCAGGGCCGAACAACATGATGATTCCTTCTCCCTGGCGCGCCGATTTTCCGGCCATCGCCGCACTGCAACGGCAAGACCAGACCTATCTGGACAACGCCGCCACCACGCAAAAACCTCAAGCCCTGCTGGATGCCCTGGCGCATTACTACGCCAACGGCGCGGCCAACGTGCATCGGGCGCAACACTTGCCTGGCGCCCATGCCACCCAGGCGTTCGAGGACAGCCGCCGCAAAGTTGCGCAATGGCTCAATGCCGGCGATTGCGGGCAGATTATCTTTACCCACGGTGCGACTTCCGCGCTGAACCTCCTGGCCTATGGCCTGGAACACCTTTTCAATCCAGGCGATGAAATTGTCATCAGCGCTCTGGAGCATCACGCCAACCTGTTGCCGTGGCAGCAACTGGCCCACCGTCGCGACCTGAAGCTGGTGATCCTGCCGCTGAATGTCGATGGTTTGATCGACCTGGATGTCGCCGCGCAATTGATCGGTCCGCGAACCCGTTTGCTGGCGGTCAGCCAGCTGTCCAACGTGCTGGGCGCCTGGCAACCGTTGCCCGCGCTGTTGGCGATGGCCAAGGCACACAACGCGCTGACCGTGGTCGATGGCGCTCAAGGCGTGGTTCATGGTCGGCACGACGTGCAGGCACTGGGCTGCGACTTCTACGTGTTTTCCAGCCACAAACTCTATGGCCCCGATGGCCTGGGCGTGCTGTTCGGGCGCAACGAAGCGCTGCTACAGCTGCGCCCCTGGCAGTTCGGCGGCGAAATGGTGCTGGACGCCAACTACCACGATGCTCGTTTTCGGTCCGCACCGCTGGGGTTCGAGGCCGGTACGCCGCCGATCGCCAGTGTGATCGGTCTGGGCGCAACGCTGGACTACCTGACCGGGCTGGATCAGGACGCAGTGTCCGCCCACGAAGCGGCGCTGCATGACTATTTACTCAAAGGCCTGGAAGCGCGCAACGGCATTCGCCTGCTGGGCAAACCGCAGCTGGCGCTGGCCAGTTTTGTCGTCGAGGGTGTGCATAACTCTGATTTGGCGCATTTGCTGACCGAACAGGGCATCGCCGTGCGCGCCGGTCATCATTGCGCCATGCCGTTGCTCAAAAGCTTTGAACTGGCCGGGGCGATTCGGGTGTCGTTGGCGCTGTACAACAATTCCGAAGACCTTGAGCGCTTTTTCGAAGCACTGGATCAGGCCCTGGAGTTGTTGCGATGACCTTGCCCGTCGATGCCGTTACAGCGCTGGACACGTTTCAGCAGGCGGCGAGCTGGGAACAGCGGGCGCGACTGTTGATGCAGTGGGGCGACCGTCTGCCAGCGTTGAGCGATGTGGATAAAGTCGACGCCAACCGCGTGCATGGTTGTGAAAGCCAGGTCTGGCTGGTCGGCACGTTGCAGGACGGGCACTGGCAATTTAGCGCCAGCAGCGATGCGCGATTGATTCGCGGGTTGGTGGCGTTGCTGCTGGCGCGGGTCAACGGGTTGTCCGCAGTTGAGTTGCAACAGGTGGATTTGGCGGATTGGTTCAGTCAGCTGGGGCTGGGTCGCCAGTTGTCCCAGTCCCGTAGCAATGGCTTGAATGCGGTGTTGCAGCGGATGCGTGAGCTAGCGCACTGATCGTTCCCACGCTCTGCGTGGGAACGATCGAACCACAACCATTAAACCTGAGGTTTGATCCGATCCGCCGGACGCCGCACGCCCGCCACAATCTTATCCACAGCCTTGGTCGCCGCGACCATGCCAAACGTCGCCGTCACCATCATCACCGCGCCAAAGCCCCCGGCGCAGTCGAGCTTCACGCCGTCCCCGACAAAACTCTTCTGCAGGCAAATGCTGCCATCGGGTTTCGGGTAGCGCAGTTGCTCGGTGGAAAACACGCACGGCACGCTGTAGTGGCGGGTCACGGTACGGGAGAAGCCATAGTCGCGGCGCAATGTAGAGCGCACTTTCGACGCCAGCGGATCGTTGAACGTGCGATTCAGATCGCAGACCTGGATCAGCGTCGGGTCGATCTGCCCTCCCGCGCCGCCGGTGGTGATGATCTGGATCTTGCGCCGCTTGCACCAGGCAATCAGCGCCGCCTTGGCGTTGACACTGTCGATGCAGTCGATCACGCAGTCGATGTTCGGCGTGATGTATTCGGCCATGGTTTCGCGGGTGACGAAGTCCGCCACCGCATGCACCGTGCAGTCCGGGTTGATCCCGCGCAGGCGCTCGGCCATCACCTCGACCTTGGGCTTGCCGACGGTGCTGTCCAGCGCATGCAGCTGACGGTTGACGTTGCTGACGCAGACGTCGTCCAGGTCGAACAGCGATATCTCGCCCACGCCACACCGGGCAACCGCTTCCGCCGCCCAGGAACCGACACCACCGACGCCGACGATCGCCACATGGGCCGCACGCAAGCGCGCCATGCCTTCAATGCCATACAAGCGGGCGATACCAGCAAACCGCGGATCTTCTGTACTCATGACCATTACCCCAAAAACCGGCGCGCATTATAGGGCTGTCGGCGGCCAAGAGCATCTTTGCACTATGAACGGCGGTGTCGACTGCTTTAATTGACAAAAAATTGATCGGAATTGGACTACAACGCTCTGGTCAAAGAACTTAAGTCGACCTGGATTGCCCAATGTCGGGCGTTTCCCTGTTCGCTGTACGGTCAGAGAACCTCCAGTGTAGGATGCGCGCCCCTGCCACCTGGCAGCCGGCCGCCAACCGTTCCTTCGTTCCACAGCCTTTGGAACCCGAAAAAGCTATGTCATCGCGTAAATTTGGACTCAACCTGGTAGTGGTTCTAGCAATCGCCGCCTTGTTCACCGGTTTCTGGGCGTTGGTCAATCGCCCGGTCTCCGCCCCCAACTGGCCTGAACAGATCTCCGGCTTCTCGTACTCGCCGTTTCAACAAGGCCAGTACCCGCAGAAAGACCAGTATCCGACCGACGATGAAATGCGTCGCGACCTGGAGATCATGAGCAAGCTGACGGACAACATCCGGACCTACTCGGTCGACGGCACGCTGGAGGACATTCCCAAACTGGCGGAAGAGTTCGGCCTGCGGGTGACCCTGGGGATCTGGATCAGCCCGGACCAGGAGCGCAACGAGCGCGAGATTCAGCGCGCCATCCAACTGGCCAACACCTCCCGCAGCGTGGTTCGCGTCGTGGTCGGTAACGAGGCAATCTTCCGCAAGGAGATCACTGCTGCCGAGCTAAGCGTGATCCTGGATCGTGTGCGCGCAGCCGTTAAGGTTCCGGTCACCACCTCCGAACAGTGGCACGTCTGGGAAGAACACCCGGAACTGGCCAAGCACGTCGACCTGATCGCAGCTCACGTTCTGCCCTACTGGGAGTTCATCCCTGTGGACAAGGCCGGCCAGTTCGTTCTCGACCGCGCCCGTGACCTGAAAAAGATGTTCCCGAAAAAACCGTTGCTGCTCTCCGAAGTCGGCTGGCCGAGCAACGGCCGTATGCGCGGTGGCGCCGATGCGTCGCCGGCGGACCAGGCCATTTACTTGCGCACACTGGTCAACAAGCTTAACCGCCAGGGTTTCAACTACTTCGTGATCGAAGCATTTGACCAACCGTGGAAGGCCACTGACGAAGGCTCGGTAGGCGCGTACTGGGGCGTGTTCAACGCCGCGCGTCAGCAGAAATTCAACTTCGAAGGCCCGGTGGTCGCGATCCCGCAATGGCGTGTGCTGGCGATCGGCTCGGCCGTGTTGGCCCTGCTGTCCCTGACCTTGCTGATGATCGACGGCTCGGCCCTGCGCCAACGTGGTCGTACCTTCCTGACCTTTATCGCGTTCCTCTGCGGTTCGGTGCTGGTATGGATCGGTTACGACTACAGCCAGCAATACAGCACCTGGTTCAGCTTGACGGTGGGTTTCCTGCTCGCCCTCGGTGCACTCGGGGTGTTTATCGTTCTGCTGACGGAAGCCCATGAACTGGCCGAAGCGGTCTGGACCCACAAACGCCGGCGTGAATTCCTGCCCGTGGTGGGCAAATCAGACTACCGACCGAAGGTGTCGATTCACGTGCCGTGCTACAACGAGCCGCCGGAGATGGTCAAACAGACCCTCAACGCGCTGGCCAACCTCGACTATCCGGACTTCGAAGTCCTGATCATCGACAACAACACCAAGGACCCGGCGGTCTGGGAACCGGTGCGTGATTATTGCGAAACTCTTGGCCCACGCTTCAAGTTCTTCCACGTCGCACCGTTGGCCGGCTTCAAGGGTGGCGCACTGAATTACCTGATTCCCCATACCGCCAAAGATGCCGAAGTGATTGCGGTGATCGACTCGGACTACTGCGTTGACCCGAACTGGCTCAAGCACATGGTGCCGCACTTCGCCGACCCGAAAATCGCCGTGGTGCAATCGCCACAGGATTACCGCGATCAGAACGAAAGCACCTTCAAGAAGCTCTGCTACGCGGAATACAAAGGCTTCTTCCACATCGGCATGGTCACCCGCAACGACCGTGACGCGATCATCCAGCACGGCACCATGACCATGACCCGGCGCTCGGTGCTCGAGGAACTGGGCTGGGCCGACTGGTGTATCTGTGAAGACGCCGAACTGGGCCTGCGTGTGTTCGAAAAAGGTCTGTCGGCGGCGTACTACCACACCAGCTACGGCAAAGGCCTGATGCCCGATACCTTTATCGACTTCAAGAAACAGCGTTTCCGCTGGGCCTATGGCGCGATTCAGATCATCAAGCGTCACACCGCCAGCCTGCTGCGCGGCAAGGACACCGAGCTGACCCGTGGCCAGCGTTACCACTTCCTCGCAGGCTGGCTGCCGTGGGTGGCGGACGGCATGAACATCTTCTTCACCGTCGGCGCGCTGTTGTGGTCGGCGGCGATGATCATCGTGCCGCAACGGGTCGATCCACCGCTGCTGATTTTCGCGATCCCGCCATTGGCGCTGTTCGTGTTCAAGGTGGGCAAGATCATCTTCCTGTACCGCCGCGCGGTCGGGGTCAACCTGAAAGACGCCTTCTGCGCCGCGTTGGCCGGGCTGGCGTTGTCGCACACCATCGCCAAAGCGGTGCTGTACGGTTTCTTCACCAGCAGCATTCCGTTCTTCCGCACACCGAAGAATGCCGATAACCACGGCTTCTGGGTGGCGATTTCGGAGGCTCGCGAAGAGCTGTTCATCATGCTGCTGCTGTGGGGCGCGGCACTGGGCATCTTCCTGGTGCAGGGTATACCAAGCAACGACATGCGCTTCTGGGTGACCATGTTGCTGGTGCAGTCGCTGCCGTACCTGGCGGCGCTGATCATGGCGTTCCTGTCGTCGCTGCCCAAACCTTCGGTAGAAGCTGCGCCGGTACCGGCGTAATCCGTTATTAGATAACGTCAAACGGCGGCCTTCGGGCCGCCGTTTTGCTTTAGAATGATCGCCTTTTTCAATGCCAACAAACTCGGTAGGAGCTGCTTCGGCAGCTCCTACATGTTTACCGTGCGCACCTCGGAGTTCTTACATGACGGCCCACGCCGACCTTTCGCCGACACTTCAACTCGCCATCGACCTGATCCGCCGTCCATCCGTGACGCCGGTCGACGCCGATTGCCAGAAGCAGATGATGCAGCGCCTGGGCGATGCCGGTTTTATGCTGGAGCCGATGCGCATCGAAGATGTGGATAACTTCTGGGCGACCCACGGCAAACATGACGGTCCGGTGCTGTGCTTCGCCGGTCACACCGACGTGGTGCCGACCGGTCCGGTTGCGGCCTGGCAGATCGATCCGTTCAACGCGGTGATCGACGAACACGGCATGCTCTGCGGCCGTGGCGCGGCAGACATGAAAGGCAGCCTTGCGTCCATGACCGTGGCGGCCGAGCGTTTCGTCGCCGACTATCCGGATCACAAGGGCAAGGTCGCGTTCCTGATCACCAGCGACGAAGAAGGCCCGGCCCATCACGGCACCAAGGCTGTGGTCGAGCGCCTTGCCGCCCGCAAGGAACGTCTGGACTGGTGCATCGTCGGCGAGCCGTCGAGCACGACCCTGGTGGGTGACGTGGTCAAGAACGGCCGTCGCGGCTCCCTCGGCGCCAAATTGACCGTGCGCGGTGTGCAGGGCCACGTGGCGTATCCGCACCTGGCGAAGAACCCGATCCACCTCGCCGCCCCGGCACTGGCCGAACTGGCCGCCGAGCACTGGGACCACGGCAACGATTTCTTCCCGCCGACCAGTTTCCAGATCTCCAACGTCAATTCCGGCACCGGCGCGACCAACGTGATTCCGGGTGATCTGGTGGCGGTATTCAACTTCCGCTTCTCCACCGAGTCCACCGTCGAAGGCCTGCAAAAGCGCGTCGCCGACATTCTCGACAAGCATGGCCTGGACTGGCACATCGACTGGGCGCTGTCCGGCCTGCCGTTCCTCACCGAGCCAGGCGCGCTGCTCGACGCGGTGTCGGCGAGCATCAGGGACATCACCGGTCGTGACACCAAAGCCTCCACCAGCGGCGGCACTTCAGATGGGCGCTTCATCGCGACCATGGGCACCCAAGTGGTTGAACTGGGCCCGGTCAACGCGACGATCCACCAGGTCAACGAGCGTGTACTGGCGGCCGACCTCGACGTGCTGACCGAAATCTACTACCAGACCCTGATCAAGTTGCTCGCCTGATGCTCGCCTGCCCGATCTGCAGCGAACCGCTGAACGCGGTGGACAACGGCGTGGCCTGCCCCGCCGGGCACCGTTTCGACCGTGCGCGGCAGGGTTACCTGAACCTGCTGCCGGTGCAGCACAAGAACAGCCGTGACCCTGGGGATAACCAGGCGATGGTCGAAGCCCGTCGCGACTTTCTGAACGCCGGCCATTACGCGCCGGTGGCCAAGCGTCTGGCGGAACTGGCGGCCGGTTATGCGCCGCAGCGCTGGCTGGACATCGGTTGTGGCGAGGGGTATTACACCGCGCAAATCGCCGAAGCCTTGCCCAACGCCGATGGCTATGCCCTGGACATTTCCCGGGAAGCGGTCAAACGCGCCTGCAAACGCAACCCTGCGCTGACCTGGTTGATCGCCAGCATGGCGCGGGTGCCGTTGGCCTCGGGCAGTTGCCAGTTTTTGGCCAGCGTGTTCAGCCCGCTGGACTGGGAAGAAGCCAAACGTCTGCTCAGCCCCGGTGGCGGCTTGATGAAAGTCGGGCCGACCAGCGGCCATCTGATGGAATTGCGTGAGCGGCTGTACGACGAGGTGCGCGAGTACACCGACGACAAGCACCTGGCGCTGGTGCCGGAAGGCATGGCGTTGCAACACAGCGAAACCCTGGAATTCAAACTGACGCTGGTCAATGGTCAGGATCGCGCGAATCTCTTGGCGATGACACCTCACGGCTGGCGCGCCAGTGCCGAACGCCGGACAGCAGTCATTGAACAAGTGGAACCGTTCGAGGTCACCGTTTCGATGCGCTACGATTATTTCGTTCTGCAGTAGTAGTTAGAGAACAACTTTAATTTTTGGTCTTGAGTAAAGGCTCAAGGCCGGCTAAATCCGCGAATGGATTTTTCAGACCCGCAGTGAGGACATCCATGCGCCAACCGGACATCGAGATTTACCTGAAAGACGCCGACGTCGATCACAAAGCCATCGCGGCCTGGCTCGGCGCGGCTCTAGGCCCGTGCACCGACTGGGTTCAGAAAGGCCAGACCTATAAGTGCAAGGCTGGTAGCGTGCCAGTGACCTGGCTGCCCAAAGCCGTAGGCAAATGGAACAGCCTGTACCTGGAAAGCGACCAGACCCCATGGGAAGACGACATCGCTTGCGCCCGCGCCGCATTTGCCGCACTGAACGTCGAAGTGCGTTGTGCGCCGGGTAGCTGGGTCGAGGAAGAAGGTGAGGAAACGGCAGATCGCTGGATTCGCATCAGTGTCGATGGTGAAGAAGAGATCACCTGGAAAACCGCGTAAAACGAAAAAGATCGCAGCCTTCGGCAGCCCCTACAGAGTTTTGTGTACCTCTGCCGGAGCTGCCGAAGGCTGCGATCTTTTGATCTTAAGCTTTACAGACCTACAACATCCTCAGCCTGCAACCCCTTCTGCCCTTCCACCACCGCATATTCAACCTGCTGACCTTCAGTCAGCGAGCGATGCCCTTCGCCACGGATCGCGCGGTAGTGCACGAACACGTCCACCCCGTCCTGGCGCTGAATGAAGCCATAACCCTTGGCGTCGTTGAACCACTTCACGTTGCCGGTTTCGCGTGTTGCCATCTGTTCATACTCCCTTTTTATTATTGAATGGGCTTTTCGCAGGAAAGCCTTGAGGAACGTCAGCCTGCATCCGACGTCCATTGAAGGGCCCCGGCGACAGACCGCCGAGTATATGACAGGTGCGAAAACTCTCAACAGGAGTTTACTTCGCTGCTTTTTTGCCGATTTTCGATGAATCCGGCACACTATCGCCCGCCCGAGCAACTGCTCGGTTTTATTCACTCACGCAGAAGCCGTATGACCCGTTCCCCGTTCCGCCGTCTTGTGTTTGGCACCCTGCGCCGACTGCTGTACCTCTGGGTTCGCTCGGAGACGATCAACCAGTCGTCGTTCACCCTTAACCTCGACCGCAGCCGGCCGGTGTTCTACGTCCTGCAAAATCCTTCGCTGACCGACCTTGCCGTGGTCGATACCGAATGCAGCAAGGCCGGCCTGCCCCGTCCGGTATTGCCGGTATCAGTGGGCGCGCTGGTGGAGCCCGCCGCGTTCTTTTACCTGACACCGGATCCCGACTGGCTCGGCCGTCAGGACAAACGCGGTGCGCCGCCGACCCTGACCCGTCTGGTCAGCGCCCTGAGCCAAAACGCCGCCGAAGACGCGCAGATCATCCCGGTCAGCGTGTTCTGGGGCCAGTCGCCAGACAGCGAGTCGAGCCCATGGAAGCTGCTGTTCGCCGACAGCTGGGCGGTCACCGGACGGTTGCGCCGGTTGCTGAGCATCATCGTGCTGGGGCGCAAGACCCGGGTGCAGTTCTCGGCGCCGATCCATCTGCGCGAACTGATCGAACACAACAAGGGCCACGAGCGCACGGTGCGCATGGCCCAGCGGATTCTGCGGGTGCACTTCCGCAATCTGAAAGCCGCGGTGATCGGCCCGGACATTTCCCACCGGCGTAACCTGGTAAAAGGCCTGCTCAACCAGCCGCTGGTCAAGCAAGCGATCCTCGACGAAGCCGAGCGCGAAAACATCTCCCCGGAAAAAGCCAAGGCCCAGGCCTTGCGCTACGGAAACGAAATCGCCTCCGACTACACCTACACCGCGATCCGCTTCATGGAAGTGGTGCTGAGCTGGTTCTGGAACAAGATCTACGACGGGATCAAGGTCAACAACATCGAAGGCGTGCAAAAGGTCGCCCCGGGTTACGAAGTGATCTACGTCCCCTGCCACCGCAGCCACATCGACTACCTGCTGCTGTCCTATCTGCTGTTCCGCAACGGCCTGACCCCGCCGCACATCGCCGCCGGGATCAATCTCAACATGCCGGGGATCGGCGGTCTGTTGCGTCGCGGCGGTGCGTTCTTCATGCGCCGCACCTTCAAGGGCAATCCGCTCTATACCTCGGTGTTCAACGAATACCTGCACACTCTGTTCACCAAAGGTTTCCCGGTCGAGTACTTCGTCGAGGGTGGCCGTTCACGCACCGGGCGCATGCTGCAACCGAAAACCGGGATGCTCGCGATCACGCTGCGCAGCTTCCTGCGCTCGTCGCGCATGCCGATCGTGTTCGTGCCGGTGTACATCGGTTACGAGCGCGTGCTGGAAGGCCGTACCTACCTCGGCGAATTGCGTGGCGCGAGCAAGAAGAAAGAATCAATCTTCGACATCTTCAAAGTCATCGGCGCGCTCAAACAGCGCTTCGGTCAGGTCGCGGTGAACTTCGGTGAGCCGATCAAACTGGCGGAGTTCCTCGACAGCGAACAGCCAGACTGGCGCCAACAGGCACACGGCCCGCAATTCAAACCGGCCTGGCTCAACGAGACCACCAACCGCCTTGGCGAGAAAGTCGCGCAGCATCTGAACGAAGCGGCGGCGATCAACCCGGTGAATCTGGTAGCCCTGGCGCTGCTGTCCACCAGCCGCCTGGCCCTGGACGATCGCGCCATGGCGCGGGTGCTCGATTTGTATCTGGCGCTGTTGCGCAAGGTTCCCTACTCGCCGCACACCACCCTGCCGGACGGTGACGGCCGCGCGCTGATCGAACATGTGAAGGACATGAACCTGCTGTCTGAGCAGAACGATGCGCTGGGCAAGATTCTGTACCTGGACGAACAAAACGCCGTCCTGATGACCTACTACCGCAACAACGTGTTGCACATATTCGCGTTGCCGTCGCTGCTGGCGAGTTTCTTCCAGAGCGCGTCGCGCATGAGCCGCGAGCAGATCCTGCGCTACACCCGTGCGCTGTACCCGTACTTGCAATCGGAGCTGTTCATTCGCTGGACACTGGACGAACTCGATGGCGTGATCGATCAGTGGCTCGAAGCCTTCGTCGAGCAAGGCCTGCTGCGTTTCGAGAAGGACGTGTACCTGCGCCCGGCACCAAGTTCGCGGCATTTCGTATTGCTGACGCTGCTGTCGAAAAGCATTGCCCAGACCTTGCAGCGCTTCTACATGACCGTTTCCCTGCTGCTCAACAGCGGCCAGAACAGCATCAGCGCCGAAGAACTGGAAGACCTGTGCACCGTCATGGCCCAGCGCCTGTCGATCCTCCACGGCCTGAACGCCCCGGAGTTCTTCGACAAGAGCCTGTTCCGTCATTTCATCCAGACAATGCTGGACCTCGACGTGCTGCACCGCGACGAAGCCGGCAAGCTGAGCTACCACGAACTGCTGGGGGAACTGGCCGAAGGTGCGGCCAAACGGGTGCTGCCAGCGGAGATTCGCTTGTCGATCCGTCAGGTGGCACTGCATCGCAGTGAAGATGCGGCGGACCAAGTCGCGACGGCGGCGCAAACCGACTAAATTTCAACATCGTTCCCAACCTTATTTACGAACAAGGAAGCCACCATGCTCCGCCCTACCCTTCGCTTCGCCGGCCTGTGCGCAGGCTTGATGATTTGCGCCAACGCCCTGGCACTGTCACTCAGTGACCTGTCGCAACAAGACGCCACCGGCGGGCTCAAGGACGCCCTGACCCAAGGCGCGCAGCTGGCCGTCAAACAACTGGGCACACCCGGCGGCTTCAGCAACAACCCGGACGTGAAAATCGAACTGCCGGGAAAACTGGGCAAGGTCGCCAAGAAAATGAAACAGTTCGGCATGGGCGATCAGGTCGATCAACTGGAAACCAGCATGAACAAGGCAGCTGAAGCGGCGGTAACGCAGGCTCAGCCGATTCTGGTGGATGCGGTGAAGAAGATGACCGTGGAAGATGCCAAGGGGATTCTCAGCGGCGGCCAGGATTCGGCCACTCAGTACCTGAGCAAAACCAGCCGCGAACAGATCCGTACCAAGTTCTTGCCGATCGTCAAGCAAGCCACCGACCAGGTGGGTTTGGCTCAACAATACAACGCGTTCGCCGGGCAAGCCGCGACGCTGGGTGTGCTGGATGCGAAAAATGCCAACATCGAAAGCTACGTTACCGAGCAGGCGTTGAACGGGTTGTTCGAGATGATTGGCAAACAGGAAGAAACCATTCGCAAGAACCCTGCGGCAGCGGCGACCAGTTTGGCGAAGAAAGTTTTCGGCACACTCTAAACCCAATGGCAGCGGGCCTGTGGCGAGGGGGCTTGCCCCCGTTGGGCTGCGAAGCAGCCCCAAATTCTCTGATGTACCAAAGATCTTGTGAGTGCTACGCACTCAAACGGGGCGGGGCGGCGTTCCGACAAGCCCCCTCGCCACAGGCCCGCTCCCACATGGACTGCACTTGACTGACGGGCATTACCCACGTCCCGCGCCCGATCATCCCTAATGGGCGGCCGTCACAATTTGTCTCATCTTCAGTTATGCTCGCCGTTCGTCGTGAACGCCGGAGCCGCTGATCTTATGTCCCCCACTCGCCTGTTTGTCCCCCTCGCCCTTGCTCTGCTGAGTGCTTGCGCCTCGCAACCGAAACAGAACCTGACCGTGGAAAAACAAAGCGAATGCCCGGCGAAACTGCACAACGGGCAAACCCTGATCCTGACGCTGCCAAGCAACCCGACCACAGGTTACCGCTGGGCGATCCAGGATTCAGCCGGTGGTGTGTTGCGCGCGCTCAGCCCCGAGGTCTACAGCAACCCGGAAGACGCCGGAATCGTCGGCAGTGCCGGCGTCTCGACCTGGCGTTTCCAGGCCTTCGCCACCGGCACTGGCCGCCTGCGGCTGACTTACTCACAACCGTGGGCACCGGAAGTACCGGCGGTGCAAACCTTCGACTGCGCCATCGCGGTTAACTGATCGTGGGCTGGCTGATTCTGGCGCTGATGGGCGCGGTGACCTTTATGTATGGCCTGAGCGTGCATGCCGCGCTGCTCTGCCTGCTGGTCAAACCGATGCCTGTGCTGGCCCTGCTCGGCTGGTTGCACGATGCACCGCCCAGCGAGTATCGGCGCTGGATCAGCCTGGGTTTGATTTTCTCCTTGGTCGGCGATGTGTTGCTGGCATGGCCGCAAGACTTGTTCGTGTTTGGACTTGGAGCATTTTTGCTCGCGCATCTGGCGTATCTGAAGGCTTATTTGAGCGATTGCCGGCGTCTGGCTGTGTTGCCGCTGATCCTCGCCTTCGGCGTGGGTGCCGTGCTGCTGGGGATTCTGATTTCCAATGGCTTGGGGCCGCTGCTGGTCCCGGTGATCGTCTACGGCCTGGCCATCAGCGCCATGCTCTGGCGCGCCCTGGCCCGACTCGGCACCGATGTGCCCAAACGCTCGGCGCTGCTGGCAGCGGCGGGCGCGGTGGCGTTTGTGTGTTCTGACAGCGTGATTGGCATTAACCGGTTTGTGATGCCATTTCATGCCGCGCCTTACGTAATCATCCTGAGTTACTGGCTGGGGCAATGGGGGATTGCGGCGTCGGCGTTCACCCAGCGGCAACGCTAACCCTGTGGCGAGGGGTCTTGCCCCCGTTGGGCTGCGCAGCAGCCCCAAACCCAGCCGCCGCATCCTTTCAAATTAATTGCATCTACCCGCTTTACGACGGCTACGCCGCCGAACGGGGCAATGCGGCGTTCCGACAAGCCCCCTCGCCACAAAAGCCCCTTCGCCCTTCAAATTGCATCAACCAGCCGGTTTATCAGCAAACCCGCGCATCCCCGCGCCAAGTTGGCTAAAATGCCGGCCTTTTCCACCTACACCGCTGGAACCGCCGTGAGCAAAGAATCCGATCGCCTTTTCGCCCAGCCTTTGGCCCAGGTGCCTGACTTCGCCTTTAACGAGGACGTGGTGCGGGTGTTCCCGGACATGATCAAGCGCTCGGTGCCGGGTTATCCGACCATCGTTGAAAACCTCGGCGTGCTCGCCGCGCAATTCGCTCAGCCAAACAGCGTGCTCTACGATTTGGGTTCGTCGCTGGGCGCCGTGACCCAGGCCTTGCGCCGCCACGTGCGCACCGACGGCTGCCGCGTCATTGCTGTGGATAACTCCGCGGCCATGGTCGAGCGTTGCCGCGAATACCTCAACGGCCAGGACTCGATGTTCCAGGAGTTGCTGCCGGTGGAAGTGATCGAAGGCGACATCCTTGCCCTGGAATTTCAGCCGGCCTCGGTGGTGGCGCTGAACTTCACCCTGCAATTCATCGCCCCGGACCAGCGCACCGCGCTGCTCGCGCGCATCCGCCAATCGCTGTTGCCCGGTGGCGCGCTGATTCTCTCGGAGAAGCTGCGCTTCAATGACCCCGAAGAACACGCGCTGCTCACTGACCTGCACGTGGCCTTCAAACGCGCCAATGGCTACAGCGAACTGGAAATCGCCCAGAAGCGCAGCGCCATCGAAAATGTCATGAAGCCCGACAGCCTCGAAGAACATCGCGAACGCCTGTTGGCCGCCGGTTTCTCGAAAGTCGTGCCGTGGTTCCAGTGTCTTAACTTTGCCTCGTTGATTGCCTTGCCATGATTGATTTGTCCCCCCTCGCCCGCCGTCTGGCCGGTACTCCGCTGGCCGAATGGGCCAACACCCTGCAAGTGCAACTCGACAAGAAAATGGAGAAAGGTCACGGCGACCTGGAGCGCTGGCAGAGCGCACTGGATGCGTTGCCGAAGATCCAGCCGAGCGAAGTCGACTTGTTGAACGGCCTTAAGCTGGACACCGATTGCGACGATGAAACCCGCGCGCAAATGCGCACCGCGCTGATGGGTTTGTCTCCTTGGCGCAAAGGGCCGTTTGACCTGTTCGGCGTGCATGTCGACACCGAATGGCGCTCGGACTGGAAGTGGTCCCGGGTGTCTCCACATCTGGACCTGAAGGGCAAACGCATCCTCGATGTCGGCTGCGGCAACGGCTATTACATGTGGCGTATGCTCGGCGCCGGGGCCGACAGCGTAATTGGTGTCGATCCGAACTGGCTGTTCTTCTGCCAGTTCCAGGCGGTGCAGCGTTACCTGTCCGAGCCCAATGCCTGGCACCTGCCCTTCCCTTTCGAAGACCTGCCGCCGAATCTGGAAGGGTTCGACACCGTGTTTTCCATGGGCGTGTTTTACCACCGCCGCTCGCCGATCGAGCATTTGCTGGCGCTGAAGGATTGCCTGGTCAAGGGCGGTGAACTGGTGCTGGAGACGCTGGTGATCGAAGGCGATCAACAACAGGTACTGGTGCCGGAAGACCGTTACGCACAGATGCGCAATGTCTGGTTCCTGCCGTCGGTGCCGGCGCTGGAGCTGTGGCTGCGTCGCGCCGGGTTCAGCGATGTGCGTTGCGTGGATGTGAGCATGACCACGGTCGAGGAACAACGCGGGACGGAATGGATGAAGTATCAGTCGTTGAGCGATTTCCTTGATCCGGATGATCACAGCAAAACGATCGAAGGGCTGCCGGCGCCGATGCGTGCGGTGATTGTTGCCCGCAAGTAAAAGCTTCGCGGGCAAGGCGGCCTACCTGTCGCCGCCTAATCCGCTGGCTTGGCCCTACGGGCCTTGAAGAACTCGCTCAACACCGCCCCGCACTCCTCGGCCAACACCCCGCCTTCGTACAGCACCCGGTGATTCAAAAAGCCCTGGGTAAAAAACTGCCCCTGGCTCTGCACAATTCCGGCCTTGGGCTCCAGCGCGCCATACACCACCCGCGCAATCCGCGAATGCACGATCAGCCCGGCGCACATGCTGCACGGCTCCAGCGTCACGTATAGCGTACTGCCCGGCAGGCGATAGTTGCTGGCGGCCTGGGCGGCGGCGCGGATCGCGACCATCTCGGCGTGGGCGCTGGGGTCATTGCCGCTGATCGGGCAATTGAAACCGCGCCCGATGATTTCACCGTCCTGCACCAGCACAGCACCCACCGGCACTTCACCCAGCGCCGCGCCTTCGGCGGCGAGGGCCAGGGCTTCGCGCATGAAATCACGATCACGGCTGCGGTCGATAATTGCCGCGGGGCGTATCTGACGCATCACGCCACCTCGATGGCGGCCATCAGGCCGGTTTCCATGTGGTCGATCACATGGCAGTGGAACATCCAGACGCCCGGGTTATCCGCCACCAGCGCCACTTGCGCGCGCTCGTTCTTGCCCAACAGGTAAGTGTCGGTGAAGTACGGGATAACCTTGTGCCGGTTCGAAGAAATAACCTTGAAGCTCATGCCGTGCAAATGGACCGGGTGCTGATACTGAGTCATGTTTTTCAATTCGAAAATATAGCTTTTGCCCTTTTCGAGCTTGGCAATCGGTCGGTCGGCGCAGGTCTTGTCGGTGATATCCCAGGCCTTGCCGTTGATCTGCCACAGGCTGGGCGGCTTGCCATTGTCGACGTTGACTGACACCGAACCCACCCATTCGAAATTGAAGTTGAGTTTCTCGGCATTGGCCAGGTCCGGCTCGGCCACCGGGTTGGCGGGCAGTGCCGGCGGCCACTCGGTTGGCGCGTCGGTATTGGCCACTGAGCGCAAGGTGCCCAGGCGTACCGGACCGTTGCGCAGGGACAATTCTTCGCCGGCCGGCGGAGCCTTGATGGCCAGGCAAATGCGCATGCCCGGGCCGAGCCAGTATTCCTTGCCCAGTGGGCGCGGTTCAATCGGGTTGCCGTCCAGCGCGTAGATCTGCGCTTCGACACCGGGAATATTAAGGCGATAAGTCAGCGTGTTGTCGAGGTTGAGCAGGCGTACGCGGGTGATCTGCCCGGCGGGCAATTCAATCACCGCTTGCGACACACCATTGATGGTCGACAGCCCCCCCGCCGTACCGCCACGGGCCGCTTCACGAGGAATGCTGAACGGCACGAAAGCACCGACTTCATCGACATGCCAGCTCTTGAGGCTCAAGGTCTTTTCATACTTGAAACCGGTGGGCTCGCGCTCTTCGATGATCAGCGGGCCGACCAGCCCGCGACCGAGCTCCTCGCTGCTGTTCACGTGCGGGTGATACCAATAGCTGCCGGCGTCGGGCACACGGAACTTGTAGTCGAAGTATTCGCCCGGCAGTACCGGCAATTGCGACACGTAGGGCACGCCGTCCATTTCCAGCGGCAGACGGATGCCGTGCCAGTGAATGGTGGTCGCCACTGGCAAGTGGTTGATGAAGCGCACCCGCAGCCATTCGCCCTGACGCACGCGCAACTCAGTGCCCGGCGCCGAGGGGCCGAACGCCCAGGCCTCGGTCTTGTGCCCGGCCACCAGTTCGACGTCCAGCGGGGCGGCGATCAGCTCATAGTCGTGGCCGGCCTCAGCGTCGGCCATCTTGCCCAGCCAGTAACGCGACGCGCCACCGGCCCCCACGCCAACCACCACAAGACCGGCCAGACCACCGAGTATTTGTCGACGGGTAAAGGACATGAACTCAACTACCTCACGTATCAGCCACAGGCGCGATGCCTGCAAAAGGCGAATACGATACACCTGCGGATGAGAAACAGTAAGGGCAACGCGTGGGAACGATCACTGCAAACCGGTGAGCAGATGCACCACTCCACCGTCCAGCATCATCACGCCTGGCACTCCAGCCGCCGTCAACGCCTGCCGATCCATCCGCGCCACATCCCGTAACTCCACCCGCATCCTGGTCAGCGCCACGGGCTGATGCGACTTGAGGTTATCCACACCGCCCAGTGCGGCCACGACATTCGGTGCCAGTCCGGAAACGGCTTGAGCTACCGCTTTCGACTCATCCACCACCAGATCCGGGGTCAACGCTTTCCAGAACGCCCGCTGCATTTTCTCGAACATGCTCAGTTCTCCAGAACCAGTGAAGTATCGACCGTGGCCTCGTGGTGCAGCCGCAATGCCTCGCGTACCTGCCCGGCACTTTCCAGCCCCAGCACTTGCTGGGCGATGGCCTGACAGTCCAGCAGGTCGACTTCGCGAACCGCCGCCTTGATCGCCGGAATCAGCGGCACGCTCACCGACAACTCATCCACGCCAAGCCCCAGCAACAACGGCACCGCCAGATGTTCCGAAGCCAGGGCGCCGCACACACCGACCCATTTGCCATGGGCATGGGCGGCTTTCACAGTACCGGCGATCAAGCGCAGCACCGATGGATGAAAACTGTCGGCCTGACTAGCCAGCCGCGGGTGATCGCGGTCCATGGCCAGGGTGTATTGGGTCAGGTCGTTGGTGCCAATGGAGAAGAAATCCACCTCGGGCGCAAACAGATCCGCCATCAGCGCCGCTGCCGGCACTTCGATCATGATCCCCAGTTTCGGCAGTTCCGTGAGCCCTGCTGCCAGCGCTTCCTCTTCAAGCAGCTGACGGGCCAGCCGCAACTCCGACAATTGCGTGACCATCGGCAACATGATGTGCAGCCGAGCCAACCCGGCGCTGCTCAGGATCGCCTTGAACTGATCGCGCAACAGCTGCGGACGCTCCAGACACAAACGAATGCCGCGCATGCCCAGGAACGGGTTGGTTTCACGGTCCATCGGCACGTAGGCCAATGGTTTATCGCCGCCGACATCCAGGGTCCGCACCACCACATTGCGCGCAGGCCCCAATGCTCGGGCGATGGCCCTGTAGGTGGACGCTTGCTCGTCATGGCTCGGTGCATGGTTGCGATCCAGATAAAGAAACTCCGAACGCAACAGACCGACGCCCTCGCCGCCCAGTGTCATGGCCTGTTCCGCTTCGGCCAGCGAAGCGATGTTGGCGGTGATTTCAACGTGATGACCATCGCGGGTACAGGCAGCCAGCGCGGCATTTTCCAATTCATATTGCCGGCGTTTCTTTTGTCGCTGACGATTGGCTTGCAACTGCTCGATGGCGGCCAGTTCGGGATCCAGCTGCAACTCGCCCTGGTCGGCATCGAGCAAAACCCGGGTGCCATTGGCCAGTGTCAGCACCTGAACCGGCAAACCGCAGATCGCCGGCAAGCCGAAGGCCCGGGCGAGAATCGCCACGTGACTGGTGGCGCCACCGCCGACCGTCGCGAACCCCAGCACCTTGCGCGTGTCCAGGCCAGCGGTCTGGGAGGGCGTCAGTTGCTCGGCAATCAGAATCGCCCCTTCCGGCAACTCCATCGCCTGATCCTCGACGCCGAGAATCAGCTTGAGCACCCGTTGACCAATGTCGGCCAAATCCGCTGCCCGTTCGGCCAGCAAGGCATTGCCCAGTTTTTTGAACAAGGTAGCCGTCGACTCTGTGGCAGCCCGCCAGGCGAAACCGGCGCTTTTTCCGGCGTCGATCAATGCCAGGGCCTGATCCAGCAGGCTTGGGTCTTCGAGCAGTTCCTGATGCGCCTTGAAGATATCTGCCTGGGCGTCACCCGTGGCCTGGTCACGCAACTGCTGCAGGTCCAGGACCGCCGTCGCCAACGCCTGGGACAGGTGCTCGCGCTCAACTTGCGCGCCCCGACCGGATTCAATGACTTCAAGGGTCTGCTGCGCGATCTGCACCACCGGACCAAACGCCGACCCCGCCGATGCACAGACGCCGTGCAGCACCTTCAGCGATGAAGCATCAGCCGCAACCGTTTCAACCTCTGCCATCACCGTCACGGCTTCTCCGCACCCGGCGGCCAGCAACTCGACCAAGGTCTTGATCGCCACTTCGGCATCCGCGCCCGCCGCGCTGACTTGCACGATGTCGCCGTGAGCGGTCTGCAACGCCATGATCGCCACCAGGGATTTGGCGTTCGCGCTGTCCTGCTGTTTATGCAAACAAATACTCGCCGAAAAACCTTTCGCCGCCTGGGCAAACACCGCCGCAGGGCGGGCGTGCAAGCCATTGAGATTGGGCAGCGTCAGCGGTTTTGAGAACAGTGCCTCGCCTTCCTCCAGCTCATCGGCCGCTACTTCAAACGGATTCAAGCTCAGCAGCAACTGACCACTTTCCACTACGCCCGTTTCAGGCGTCAGCCAAGTGAACGGCTCACCGCTGACCACCAACATCAAGGTCAACAAACTGCGGGCGTTCAAGGCAATGTAATCGGCATCGAACTCGATCAGCGCCTGCCCCACCTCAACCCGCTGACCTTCCTCCACCAATCGGGTGAAGCCCTTGCCGGCCAGGTTCACGGTGTCGAGGCCAATGTGCATCAACACCTGCACGCCGTTGTCGTCGGTGATGCTGACGGCATGCCCGCTGGCCTGCACATTGCTGATCACTCCAGCCAGCGGTGCGCACAAGGTGGACGAGGTCGGGTCGATGCACAGACCGTCACCGATCACGCGACTGGAAAACACCTGATCAGGCACCTGGTCCAGCGGCATCAGCACGCCGGACAAGGGTGCCAGCAGTTGCAATTGTTGGGGTGTGGCCATGACGTCACCTGCTGTTTTGTTCTTTGAAGTGCCGATGGAGCGCGAGGCCCCGACAGCATCGCTTATTTCCACCAGTACTCGACCTGCAATCCGACGTTCGAGCCGTGTCGCGCGGTGCCGAAGGCGCCCGTGTCGGACAACGCCGAACCTGCCGCCAGTTCATTGGCCGCCCGTTTGGCCGCCTCGTTCCAGCTGGCATAGGTGTAATACAGACGCACCTCGGGGCGCGCCCAGAATTCCGGGCCCTTGGGTGACCAGGTCGGAGCGATGGTGAACTTGCTCAGTTTGCGCGTGCCGCCTGTGGCCTCGACCTGATCATGGCCCAGCTCGGTCACCAGTTTGATTTGCTCGGTGATCGCATAGGCCGGGCGAATCCCGAGGGAAATCCAGTTCTGGTCAGCGCCGTCGGGGCGAATGTCCTTCTGATAAACCGCCTCGACCTGCCCGCCGAAGCGCGGCGTCACTTGCCAGTCGAAGAACTCCACCACGCGATAACTTTTACTGCTGTCGTCCAGCTTCACGTTACCGGTATAGCCCAACCCCGTGCCGGGGCCTTCGCCGTACTGAAAGGCCAGTTTGTTCTTGCCGCCCAGAAAACCTTTCTGCACATGCTGGGTGGTGATCGCCCAGCCACGGTGAGCGTCGCGGCTGTCGGGTTTGTCGATGTAGCTCAAGCCGAACTCCAGCTCACCGCCGGGGTTGGTGTTGAAGCCGGCGACGTTGAAATCGTGACGGTTGATGTAGTCCTTCTGGTACAGGTTGTCCTTGCGCGAGAAGGCGTAGCTGTACTTCAGATCGCCGATCAGCACGTCCTCGATACCGCCGCCGGTGGCGCTCTGGTTCCAGTAGTAGAAGTCGGAAATATGGATGTCGTTACGTTTGTAGTAACGCCGACCGGCCCACAGCGAACCACCATTGAGGCTGGGCATGTTCGACCATTGCGCATACAGCTGCGGCATGCGCACCGAGCCGTTGTCACCGTTGAACGTCAGGTCCTTGTCGTACTGGTTATACAGCGATGCCATGCCGTCGACGCTGAGCACCGAACCATCGTCCAGGGTGTACAGATCCTGGCGCAATTCAAGTTCGGCGTACTGCTCACATTCGTTACCCAAGCGATATTTGGTCTGCGCCCCCGGCAGCTGGAAACACTGCTGTTTACCGCTGTTAACCGAGGTCCCGACGCCGCTGCGCAAGTAACCGGCGAATTCCAGCGCCTGGGCTGACAGTGGTAATGCCAGGCACACGCCCGCCGCTACAAGACTGCGATTTATTGTTGTTTTCAAAAACCACCTCATTATTTTTATTGTGTGATGCAGCAAAACCGGCGCGCAAAACTCCCCCGCGCAGTGTTCTGCGTGTTGTTTGAAACAGTGTTTTTAAATGTTGGTCAGGTGCAGAACGAACGACTCATAGGGCCGTAAAAAGACCTGCCGATGTCGTGGCGGACAGTCCGGGTAATTGCTGATCACCAGACGTTGTGCCATCGCTTCGCTGATCACCTCCGACGGCAGTTCAACTTCGCACGGCGTGCCATAAAAGTTATTCAACACCAGCAAGCGCTCACCATTGCCTTCACGCACGTACGCCCAGATTTGCGTGTGTTCAGGCAACAACTGCCGGTACACACCATCGGACATCAGCGCTTCACTGCGGCGCAGGGCAATCAGCAGACGGTAGTGATGCAGCACCGAATCCGGGTCGTCGAGTTGGTGGGCGACGTTGATTTGCGCGGCATTGGCCGGCACCCCGATCCACGGTTCGACAGCGCTGAAACCGGCGTTCGGCTCGGCGCTCCAGTGCATCGGCGTGCGACTGTTGTCCCGGGACTTCTGCATGATCGCCGCCATGTTGTCGGCGTCGCTGGCACCGGCCTCGCGCTTGAGCCGGAAGATGTTCAGAGTCTCGACATCGCGGTACTGATCGATGTGATCGAACCCCGGATTGGTCATGCCCAGCTCTTCACCTTGATACACAAACGGCGTGCCCTGGAGGAAATGTAGCGCGGTACCGAGCATCTTCGCCGACACCACCCGATGCTCGCCGTCATCACCAAACCGCGACACCACCCGCGGCTGGTCGTGGTTACACCAGAACAGCGCGTTCCAGCCACCGCCGGCCTGCATGCCGGTCTGCCAGTCGGAGAGGATGCGCTTGAGTTCGAGGAAATCGAAATCGGCGCGAATCCACTTTTGCAGGTTCGGGTAATCAACCTTCAAGTGATGAAAGTTGAAGGTCATCGACAGCTCTTTCGACTCCGGCCGCGAGTAGCGAATGCAGTGTTCCAGACTGGTGGACGACATCTCGCCGACGTTGATCAGGTCATGACCTTCGAACACTTCGCGGTGCATCTGCTGCAAGTACTCGTGGACGTTCGGGCCATCGGTGTAAAAGCGTCGACCGTCAGTGTTGTCCTCAGGGAAATCCGCCGGTTTGGAAATCAGGTTGATCACATCCAGACGGAAACCGCCCACGCCTTTGTCGCGCCAGAACCGCATCATCTTGAAGACTTCAGCGCGCACCCTGGGGTTGTCCCAGTTCAGGTCGGCCTGCGTGTGGTCGAACAAGTGCAGGTAATACTGACCGGTCTGGGCTTCGTACTCCCAAGCCGAACCGCCGAACTTGGATTCCCAGTTGTTCGGCTGGTCGCGCCAGATATAGAAGTCGCGGTAAGGGCTATCGAGGCTGCTTCGGGCCTGCTGGAACCAGGTGTGTTCGATCGAGGTGTGGTTGACCACGATGTCGAGCATCAGCTTGATCCCGCGCTTGGCGGCTTCGGCAATCAGCAACTCGCAGTCAGCCATGGTCCCGTAACTCGGGTCGATGGCGTAGTAATCGCTGATGTCGTAACCGTTGTCACGCTGGGGCGAACGCAGGAACGGCGTAATCCACAGGCAATCGACACCCAGCCAGTGCAGGTAATCGAGCTTGGCCACGACGCCGAGCAAATCCCCCGTGGGGTTGCCGGCGTGGCTGTGAAAACTCTTCGGATAGATCTGGTAGATCACCGAACGTTGCCAGTCTTGCATGGCGGATTCCTTTTTGAATAGGTACTGGCGAATGCGATCTATCAGGCGACCCGATACCCGGGCCGGACAATCTTCATGCTCAACCCGCAGGTCAAAACAAACGGCACGACCATGGCAATCACCATCCCGACCACGAACATCGGAATGAACTGCGGGATGATCGAGATGAAACCGGGCAAGCCGCCAACGCCGATCACCGAGGCCTGGACCTTGTTCAGCGACAGGAAAATGCAGCCCAGGGCGGAACCGATCAGGGCCGCATAGAACGGAAACTTGTAGCGCAGGTTGACCCCGAACATGGCCGGTTCGGTGATGCCGAAGTAGGCGGAAATCGCCGAGGTCGAGGCCATGCTTTTGTCCCGCACACTGCGGGTCATGTAGAACACCCCCAATGCCGCGCTGCCCTGGGCGAGGTTGGACATGACGATCATCGGCCAGATGAACGTGCCACCCTGGGTGGAGATCAGTTGCAAGTCGACCGCCAGAAACATGTGGTGCATGCCAGTGATCACCAGCGGTGCGTAGAGCAGGCCGAAAATCGCCCCGCCAACCATCGGCGCCAGGTCGAACAGGGTGACCACGCCTTCAGTGATGAGAATCCCCAGATGGCGGGTCACCGGACCAATTACCGCCAGCGCCAGCACACCGGTGACGACGATGGTGGTGATCGGCACCACCAGCAGTTGAATGGCGTTCGGCACCCGTGCCCGCAACCACTTTTCGATGACGCTCATCACATAGGCCGCCAGCAGGATCGGCAGGATCTGGCCCTGATAACCGACTTTCTCGATCTGGAACACACCGAGGATGTCGAAGTACGGCAAGCTCTGCCCCTCAAGCCCGGCCACCGCCTTGCCGTAGTTCCAGGCGTTGAGCAGGTCCGGATGCACCAGCATCAGGCCGAGCACGATGCCAAGGATTTCGCTGCCACCAAAGCGCTTGGCCGCCGACCAGCCCACCAGCGCCGGGAGGAACACGAAGGACGTGTTGGCCATCAGGTTGATCAGGCTCCAGAGCCCGTCCAGCGTCGGATAGGCGTCCAGCAGGGTCTTGCCCTCGATGAACATGCCCTTGGCGCCGATCAGGTTGTTGATGCCCATCAGCAGGCCGGCAATGATCAGCGCCGGGAGAATCGGCATGAATACGTCGGAAAACACCCGCACCAGTCGCTGCATGGCGTTGATCTTGTCGGCGCTTTTTTGTTTAACGTCGGCGATGGTTGCAGCCGCCAGACCGGTTTGACGGCGCAGTTCGGCGTACACCTTTTCAACTTCGCCGGGGCCGATGACCACCTGGAACAGGCCACCGGTGAAGAACGAACCTTTCACAAGATCAATCTGATTCAGCGTGGCGCTGTTGACCAGGCTCGGGTCCTTGAGGGCCAGGCGCAGCCGTGTGACACAGTGCGCGGCCTGCTCGAGGTTGTCGCTGCCACCGAGGCTGTGCAGCAGCTCGGTGACGATGTTCGGATAGTCATGGCTCATGCTTGTTCTTCCGCTGTAGTTTTTTGTTATTGGCAGCACGCCGAAGCGAAAAATACTCGTCTGTACGAGTTAAAGCAACAACTCGTCTGTACGAGTTTGATTTTGTTTATCCTGAACCCGACAGGCGGCGATATTTCCTACCCCCTAAGTCAAAGAAACCCAAAGCCGCATGGACAAACCCCTACCCTGCCCTTAAGGTTCAAAACCTTGAGCACAACGCGGCACAGAGCCATCCCCATGAGTAAATACAACCAGATCTACAGCGATCTGCTTGCCAGCATTACCACCGAACGTCTGGAACGCGGCGCCCGATTGCCTTCCGAAACCGAACTGATGGACAGCTATCAAGCCAGTCGCGGCACCGTGCGCAAGGCCATCGAGCAATTGCAGGAGCGCGGTTTCGCCCAGAAAGTCCACGGCAAAGGCACCTTCGTGCTGTCCACCAACCCGATCGAGTTTCAGCTCGGCGGCATCGTCAGCTTCCAGGAAACCTACCCGCGACTGGGCAACGACGTCAGCACCGAAGTGGTCGAATTCACCCAGATTCCCCTCGAAGGCCCGCTGCTCGAACACATCAAGGCGGCTGAAGGCAGCCTGATCACGCGGATCAAGCGCGTGCGGCGGATCGACGGCAAACGCGTGATCCTTGACATCAACCATTTCGTCAGCGACGTGATTCCCGGCCTGACCCGCGACATTGCCGAGCAGTCGATCTACGCCTTCATCGAACAGACCCTGCAACTGCAAATCGCTTACGCCCAACGCACCATCGAAGCGGTGCCCCGGAGCAAGGATGACCAGCAACACCTGGACCTCGACGGCCAGAGCCATGTGATCGTGGTCAGTAACCAGACGTTCCTGCAAGACGGTCGCCAGTTCGAGTACACCGAATCGCGGCATACCCTCGACAAGTTCTACTTTTCGGATGTGGCACGGCGCTGACCCTACACGTTCCGGAATCGTGTTTGTACATAACTATGTAGTGCACTTCCCTTGAGCAAATGGTCAATCCTCTCAGCCCATTTCTCAAGGAGCGAGAACATGCCTACCGATCAAACAAGTGAAACGCTGCCCGATACCGCAGACAAACAACACCTTCTGACCATCGCGCCCGTCATCGTGACTGCCTGTCCCGATTTGCACGAAGAAGCCCATGTGATGGCCACCGAAATCCTGAAAAAACACGGCATTACCGGCCTGGACCCGGATCAGGTCTGGTGGCATCGCTTTGGCAATGTCACGGCCAGCAGTACCCAGGCCTTCCTGGGTTGGGAGCACTACCCTAAACCCAGTCAGTCAATGACCCTGACGCAGCTGGTGATTCATCGGTACTACGTCACGGATCAGGACTATTTCGATCAGTTAGACTGTTACGGCGGGTTTTACACCGCCGACGCAACCGCCAGCATTTACAACGAAACAAACGAAGTCCGGATGTACCCCAGCGCAGTGCTCAAGGATTTCTGGCACGAGACCTTCAGTGACCGTTACCGGGACAAGCTGAACGCCTACTGGAGCGCGCATTTCGATGACTACCGGACCTTGGCGAAATGCAACTATCTGAGTAAAGCCATCGAGGCGCGGGAAAACGGTACGCTGCAGGAGGAAGAGTTCCAAACCGTCATCCGGGCCGTCGCCGCTGACAAATGCTGGCCGATCTCCCTGGAGACCTTGCGTGCGCAAACCTCTGCACCAGCAGATCTGCGGGTGTGCGCCCTGGACGTCGCCGGGCATGTCGCCACGGATATTCTGCGTATCGATGACGGTAGCGGACGGCAAATCACCTATGTCCCGGGGGCCACAGAAGCGTTTCACGTGCACCCGACGTTGACGGACATGCATTGGTGGATCCTGCTGCAAATGAATGATGACGCGCGTTATACCGAATTCATGACCCACTTCCCGCTGTCGGTGCGTCAGGAGATCCACGACAACATTACGCCCCTGATGAACCAATTGGTGGGTACGTGGGGCAAATACGATCACCATCTGATCAATCAAAAAAACATCACCATCAGCGGTGACGCGTTTTCCTGGTTGAGCCGTAATGTGCAGAGCGCAATGTCGCAAGAGGCTGATCTGTCTCTGGTGACCAACGGACAACTGCGTAAAGGCATGTGGCTGGGTTACCTGAGCGCCGGCCTGCACGTCTTCGGGCCGCTGGCGCTGCTCGGCTGGCCGATTGCACTGCCGGTGATTGGCGCCAGCATCGCTTCAATGGGCTTGAACATCGACAAGGCCGTGAACGGCAAAACGGTGGCGGAGCGCAAGGCCGGCGTAAAAGGCGCCGTACTGGCTGGAATCAACCTTCTGTTCAACCTTCCGCTGCTCAAGGAGGTCGATGTTCTGGAAGAGGTCGGCGCTTCGGCCGAGGCCACCGAAGCCGCCGAAATGGCCAGGCTGCGGGAGGCCAACAATCCTGCCGAACCGATCGGTACGCAAGAACAGGAGTTGTCCGACGGTTCAGGGCGCGCAACCACTCAACTTCCAGAGTTCATCCCCCTGAAACCGGTGCCGGCACAGGACCTTGGAGTACCGGAGCACTGGCAAAGTAACGAGATTCTGGAAAGTGAGGCACCACTTGCCACCAGCGGCAAGTTCCAGGGCATCTACTCGCTCAACTCCAACCCCTCGACTGCCATCATGATGAACGACGCAGCCTATTACGTGCGTTACGAAACCGACATCAACGGCGGTGGCACCTGGGCCATCATCGACCCGGCAAACCCTCACGCGTCCTCAGGATCGATCCCCGTGCGTTTGAACGCCGATGGCGAGTGGGAGTTGACGCCCAAATCCGGTTTGAAGGGTGGTGGCAACGACGACCTCGCCGCTGTTCCGGGTCCTTCCCGGTTTCCCGACCATGTCCGACCACCGGAATCATTTAGCGTGCCCTCGACGAAGTACGACACCTCCAATGGGCGGTCGCTCAACTTCCTGGGGCTAGGTAAGAAAGAAACGCACATAAAAATAATCAACCTTCCCAACGGACGCATACAAGGGGTGACACCCTATGAAGAGTTCGTCGCAGGACATCGCGCCGCCCTGTTGAAAGATACTCGCGCCCTCCTTTCCAAGGAAAACTTCTTTGCCTCATTACCGGCACGTCCGGTACAGCCCGTCATCACGCCGTCCATGACTGTTCCGGAACTCATTCAGAACATCTTCGATGCTTCACCGGGGTTGGTGATTGGAGAAAGCCAGGATCGTATTGCCAGCATGCGGTTCCTGATCGAGAACATGCAGACGTTGGCCAGGCAAGGCGTCAAGACGATCTATATGCATCGCTTGCTCAACGATTTCAATCAATTCGACCTGAATACTTTCCTCAGAGGTGCAGAAATGGACGGCATGCTCGAAAAGTATCTGAAACAGCTCCAAAGCGATCCTGCCGGGCGGTTCACCCCACTCGAGGTCGTCAAGGCGGCTCGCGAGAACGGTATCCGGATCCAGGCGACCGACTGCCTGGCAAGCTACCGCTATCCAGCATCGCCCTTGATTGACGTTCAGGAACAATCCATTAAAAACTACCTCACCACCACAATCATGCGTGCCAATGAAGCGCTTGGCAGATCAGGTAAATGGGTGGTTCTGACGGGCCAGGAAAACACCAATACCTTCAGAGGTATTGCCGGCATCAGTGAAATGAACGGCGGTATCGGCTTGCGTATTGAGGAGGTGCTTCCAGAACGCAGCCTGCATATAGAGATAGACCACGGCGTCGAGGTGGGTCGCAATGCCAGCCCACCGCCTGTCAACTTTCATGGAGAGTTCGACACCTTGTATGCCGATATCAACCTGCAAGTGCCGATGCCCATGCTGCAACGAACGCCGGACGAAATCGCTCGCCTCCTGTTCCGCCAGGGAATGTTCACCTTCAAGGAGTCTGATGGAACCTGGACTTTGATCCATCGCAGCAGAACCAATCTGATCACAGAAACCCTGGTTGAACGAACGGCCGATGGGCAATACCTGGTCAATCGCCCCGCCTGGACCGACGTCCATCAAAAACCTTACCCCAGCCTGGTCGATCTTTCGCACGCACTCACCCGCATGGGCATGAAGCTCGAAGGACGCTTGCCAGTGTAGGAATACACCGTAACGCGATACCCAAAAGGCCCCGTGAATTCACATTCACGGGGCCTTTCGGTTATTACGGACGATCAGTCAGATCGGGATCATTCCCACTCAATCATCAATAAGTGAAAAAAGTCGTTATGCGACAACTACCTGCAGATGTCACTGTATTTGATGCCGTGAAAAGTACCACGCTCAGCAAATTTCATGCGGCACTCTACTCTTGGGACAACTCGGGGGTGTTTGATGGTCAGCGGAAACAGGCACACCCCCCCTAGGGATGCGAACCGGTCTTGCTCCCAATCGCGCAACTCGCCACAAGGTTTTCGATACGCTCGGCGAAGGCGAATTGCGTCAGCCAGGATTTCTCCCCTGCCTTGCGCATGATGATCTGCTCTGCCGTTGTGATACGCCCAAGCCCTGTTTTCGCATCTGCGAGTGTTCGCCACAGATCGGGAAGTACTTCAACGGACAATTATTCTTGAGACGGCTGGTGGCAGTTCAGCATCCATTGGACGCCGAACCGATCGGTCAGCTTTCCGTAATAGTCGCCCCACGGCTGCATACCGAGCGCAGTCGTCACCAGCCCCCCCGATCCCAGCGCGCTGAACAGCCGATCCGTCGATTGCCTATCGATCATTGCCAGATGGTGCGCCGATCCTCTCATGGGCTCGGCGTCATCATTGTCAGAAGCGTAGAAGGCAACACCATCTCCCTCGAACCTGGCGTGCATGACTTTTCCGCGCATTGCCTCGCTCTTTAGGGGCATTTCGTCTGCGCCGTACCGCAGAATTTCGACAATTCTGCCGAGTCCGCATGCTTCATAGAAGTACAGGGCTTCTTCACAGTTATCAGTAAAAAATAAGTAGTTCGAAAGCAGCATCGAGTGCTCCATATAGAAAGACAAGAAGGGGCGATAAGACTCTCCTTGCCACTATTTCAACTGCGAGCTCGGCGACTTAGCCGGCGAGTTGTGCGTTAGTCAACGCCACACCGCCAACTCCCCAAGCGCCGTCCACTGCGTGAACCACGTTGACCCAGATTCGTTCCCTGGGCTGCTTTTCGCCCGACATCAAATGAATGATGTCGGTGGCCTCTTCGATGTATCCCTGCTGAATTTCGCGGCTGTTAAATGCGAAGGCCGGAACTTTCCACTCGATGAATACAACAGACGCCTGTTTCGACCCAGAGAACGTATGTTCCTTTGGCAAGACGTTGATTGAACCGACAATATTCGGCGCGATAGCCGCGTTCCCGGTTAACCCGTGCCATTTGATCATGGCATCCGAGAGTCGGGCAAAAGCTATGCATTCTTGCCCCTTGGGGAGAACGCCTTCTGTGAGAGTGAGCGTGAGTGGCATGAGATTCCTCGAGTCAGGTGGTTGCGGCGTCACCGGCAACTTTCCCGTCTATCAATAATCAACATAACGATCGTGATGTGATTTTAGATAGCGAACGTTACTCGGTCAACTAAAATACGGTTTTGCTGACCTACCCAGAGGCTTCAATGTCACGAGCTGAACAGAAGGCGCGCACACGTCAACGCATTCTTGAAGGATCGGGACGTGCGTTTCGCAAAGGCGGATACGCGGGAACAGGAGTCGACGCGCTGGCCAAGGAGGCAGGCGTCACGTCTGGTGCGTTCTACGTCCACTTTAGCTCCAAGGGCGATGCCTTCCGTGAGGCGCTGAGACATGGGATGGATGATCTCCGAGGGGGCATCCTCTACTTCCAAGCAAAGCATGGGCACACCTGGTGGCCAGAGTTCGTGCGGTTCTATCTCAGCGTAAAGCGAACCTGCGACCTGTCAGAAGGCTGCACGCTGCAGACGATGCCGACTGAAGTGGCTCGCTCCGATCAGGAGTCACGAGCGGCATTCGAAATCGCGTTGCTCGAAATTGCACAAGCAGTCGTCGATGGCCCTGCATCTCCGCACGCGCCGCAGGACGTTGACACCGCTTGCGCGGCCTTGGCTTTACTGACGGGGGGAGTCACGCTCGCGCGAGCAGTTGAAAGCGCGACATTCGCCGATCAGATCGCCGGTGCAACTGAGTTGGCGTTGCTGGGGCCGCTTCGCTCAAAGTAGCCTGATGCATATCCGCTGCCAGCTTCCACCCGATTCTGTTGAAAAAGTCGGTTTTCCAAAAATGCCGGTACATTGATCGGTGGAAGCGCCGTTTTAGCTCGCTGGTACGTGAAATCTCAGCCCGAAAACCTCAGCGAAGATTCAGGATTTCAATCTCAGACGCGTACTTTCTGCAATCGAAATCAAGGCTGACTTTTTCAACAGAATCACCCCATTGCCGTCATTCGTGAAATTGCCGATAAGCTACGAGAGGGTATCAACGCCTGAATTAAGGCGAGCCGCGAAGAGGCTTCGGTTGGTTCAGTTACACCACTTCCTGGGACACGATCATGGTGCTTGCACTGCATGTCACAATGGCAGCGGGAAATGGTATCAGCAAGAAGTGATTACGATGCGAAGCAGAGGATACCATGCCCCCCTTCTATGGTCGGACATAGCACCGACGACGCCTCCGCTTGGCGCTCATGTCATGCTATGAAAAATGCCATTGATGATGCAGTCGCAATCACCAATGGCATTCTTTTATCCCGATAGAATCAATGAGCTAGAAAGCTGACTCACTCCCACTCAATCGTCGCTGGCGGCTTGCTCGACACGTCGTAAGTAACGCGGGAGATGCCTTCGATTTCATTGATAATCCGGCCGCTGACGGTTTCCAGCAGTTCGTAAGGCAGGTGTGCCCAACGCGCGGTCATGAAGTCGATGGTTTCCACGGCACGCAGGGCAACGACCCAGGCGTAACGACGGCCATCGCCGACAACGCCAACCGATTTCACCGGCTGGAACACCACGAACGCCTGGCTGACCTTGTGGTACCAGTCGGCCTTGCGCAGTTCTTCGATGAAGATGTGGTCGGCACGACGCAGCAGGTCGGCGTATTCCTTCTTCACTTCACCGAGGATCCGCACGCCCAGGCCCGGCCCCGGGAACGGGTGACGGTAGACCATGTCGTACGGCAGGCCGAGTTCCAGGCCCAGACGACGGACTTCGTCCTTGAACAGCTCGCGCAGCGGTTCAACCAGCTTGAGGTTCATTTCTTCCGGCAGGCCACCCACGTTGTGGTGCGACTTGATCACGTGCGCCTTGCCGCTTTTCGCGCCAGCCGACTCGATCACGTCCGGGTAGATGGTGCCCTGGGCTAGGTACTTGATGTTGTCCAGCTTGCAGGATTCGGCATCGAACACGTCGATGAAGGTACGGCCGATGATCTTGCGCTTCTTCTCTGGATCGGACTCGCCAGCCAAGTTGTTGAGGAATTGGTCCTCGGCGTTGGCGCGGATCACTTTGACGCCCATGTTCTCGGCGAACATGGCCATCACTTGCTCGCCTTCGTGCAGACGCAGCAGGCCGTTGTCGACGAACACGCAGGTCAGCTGATCGCCAATGGCCTTGTGCAGCAGCGCGGCAACCACCGAGGAGTCCACGCCGCCGGACAGGCCGAGCAGTACGTTGTCGGTGCCAACCTGGGCACGGACCTGGGCGATGGCATCTTCGGCAATCTTCGACGGCGTCCACAGGGCTTCACAGCCACAGATGTCGAGGATGAAGCGCGACAGGATGCGACCGCCCTGCTTGGTGTGGGTCACTTCCGGGTGGAACTGCACGCCGTAGTAGGCACGGTCATCGTTGAACATGCCGGCGATCGGGCAGCTCGGGGTGCTGGCCAGGATGTGGAAGTCTTCCGGCATCTTGGTGACCTTGTCACCGTGGCTCATCCATACGTCGAGGCCGAACAGGCCATCGGCGTCGATATGGTCTTCGATGCCGTCGAGCAGGCGGCTCTTGCCGACCACATCGACACGGGCGTAACCGAACTCACGCAGGTCGGAACCTTCAACCTTGCCGCCCAGTTGCTCGGCCATGGTCTGCATGCCATAGCAGATACCGAAGACTGGCACGCCCAGGTCAAACACCGCTTGCGGGCAGCGAGGGCTGTCGGCTTCGTGCACGGACTCGGGGCCGCCGGCGAGGATCACACCTTTTGGAGCGAATTCGCGAATGGCTTCCTCGTCCATGTCGAACGGATGCAGTTCACAGTAAACGCCAATTTCACGCACGCGGCGGGCGATCAGTTGGGTGTACTGGGATCCGAAGTCGAGGATCAGGATGCGGTGAGCGTGAATGTCGAGGGCCATGATTCAGTCTCGTCTAAGTAATTCAGAAACAGTCGTGATTCAGAAACAACTCGGGGCTGAATAGAACAGCCCCGGTTGCTTAACGATTTGCTTGAAGCCTCAACCTACGCGGTAGTTTGGCGCTTCTTTGGTGATCTGTACGTCGTGGACGTGGGACTCGGCCATGCCAGCACCGGTGATCCGCACGAACTCAGGCTTGGTGCGCATTTCTTCGATGTCGGCGCTACCGGTGTAGCCCATCGAGGAACGCAGGCCGCCCATCAGTTGATGGATGATGGCGCTCAGGGTGCCCTTGTAAGGAACACGCCCTTCGATACCTTCCGGAACCAGCTTCTCGGCACCCGCGGAGGAGTCCTGGAAGTAACGGTCGGAGGAACCTTGAGCCTGGGACATGGCGCCCAGCGAACCCATGCCGCGATAAGCCTTGTACGAACGGCCCTGGAACAGTTCGATCTCGCCTGGCGCTTCTTCGGTACCGGCGAACATCGAGCCCATCATCACGCAGGAGGCACCGGCTACGATGGCCTTGGACAGGTCACCGGAGAAACGGATGCCGCCGTCGGCGATCAACGGAACACCGGTGCCTTCAAGGGCAGCGGCAACGTTGGCGATGGCACTGATTTGCGGGACGCCGACACCGGCGACGATACGGGTGGTGCAGATCGAGCCTGGGCCGATACCGACCTTGACTGCGTCAGCGCCGGCTTCGGCCAGGGCCTTGGCGGCAGCGCCGGTGGCGATGTTGCCGCCGATGACCTGCACTTCAGGGAAGTTCTGCTTGACCCAGCGAACGCGGTCGATCACACCTTTGGAGTGACCGTGGGCAGTGTCGACCACCACCACGTCAACACCAGCATGGACCAGGGCAGCTACACGGTCACCGGTGTCTTTACCGGTACCGACTGCAGCGCCAACGCGCAGACGACCTTGATCGTCCTTGCTGGCCAGCGGATAAGCCTTGGCTTTTTCGATGTCGTTGACGGTCATCATGCCTTTGAGGGCAAATTTGTCGTCGACGATCAGCACGCGCTCGATACGGTGCTTGTGCAGCAATTCACGCACATCGTTCTTGTTGGCGCCTTCCTTGACCGTGACCAGACGCTCTTTAGGCGTCATCACTTCACGGACGCTGACGTCCATGCGGTTTTCGAAACGCACGTCACGGGAAGTGACGATGCCGACCAGGTCGCCATCGTGCAGTACCGGAACGCCGGAGATGTTGTGCAGGCGGGTCAGTTCGAACAGTTCACGCACCGTGGCATCGGCCTCGATGGTGATCGGGTCCTTGACCACACCGGCTTCGTAACGCTTGACCTTGCGCACTTCGGCAGCTTGCTGCTCGATGGTCATGTTCTTGTGGATGATGCCGATGCCACCTTCCTGAGCCATGGCGATTGCCAGACGGGCTTCAGTAACGGTGTCCATAGCGGCGGAAACCAGTGGAATATTCAGCTCGATGCCACGGGTAAGGCGGGTCTTGAGACTGACTTCGTTAGGAAGCACCTCGGAATAACCGGGCACTAGGAGAATGTCGTCGAATGTCAGAGCTTCTTGGCTGATACGCAGCATCGCGGGGGCTCCCGAGCGGGAAAATGGAAGCGCGCCATTATAGTCAGACACCCCCTCGGGTTCAATGTAAAACTCTGTCTATTATTGGCATTACTGACATACGGAGAAACATTGTCCCCCATAGGGGACCAACGCCGGCATTTAGAGTTCGACTTTGACCCAACTCACGGGCTGATCCAACCAATCGGCAAACTCATCGATAAAGTCCTGCTTGAACCCGGCCTCGAGCCAATTGTTGAAGATGAACCCCAGGTTGGAAAAGCCGCATTCCTGCAAAAACAGAAAGCCGTTGATGTCGTCTTCATGCCCGCACTCAGGGCAAGTGAAGTTATCGGTGCGCCCCGGCATCCAGTCTTCCAGGCTTTCGAACAGCGCTTCGCCGATCTCCTTGCGGCACTCGGCGCAGCCGGCTTCTTCGAGAAAACCCTTGGCCGGTGTATAGATGCAACGCTTGGTGATGACCTCCAGCCCATTGATCGGCTCGCCGAATGGCAGCGCTTCAGGATGCAGGACCACGGCGCGGGCGCCGTCGGCGATGGCGTGGGCCATATGATTGCCGGTGCGGCCACAGGTGGTCAGCTCTTCTTTAATGATGTTCTTGCGCACCAACCACCGCACGACCGCCCGGGCCCGGGGTTCGTGTACCGGCAGTGTGGAGATTTTCGGGACAATGATGCTTTGCGAATTCATGGTGCAAGCCTACTGCGTCAAATGGATGTTGCTGCGGTGCGCCGATTGTCAGGGCGGCCGGCAGCTTAATCCCTGACGAAATCTGGTCAAGTGCTCAAATAACGCCCGATCAAGGCAATCCCGCTGGCCAGCACCAGCCAGGTCACCAACCGCACGAAAGCCTCGCGGGACAACTTCATGATCAATCGCCGACCGATCCACAGCCCCAGCGCCATCGCCGGCAACAAACACAGCGCCAATACCAACAAGGGTAGCTCGGCATACACACCGGCGACGGCAAACAGGCTCAAACGCACCACGGTGCTGCAACTGATCAATGCACTCTGGGTGGCCCGGGCCTCGTCCTTGGGCAACCGACTGTTCAAATAGATCGCATACAAAAAACCACCACTGCCAAACAGCGCCCCGAACATCCCGCCCACCGTGCCCATCGGCACCGCCCAACCCGCGGACAATTGCCTCGGACGGGTTTTAATCCACAGGCTGTAAATCGCATAGGTGCTGATAAACAGCCCCATCAACAGCAGCAATACATCGGATTTCAGGTTCAGCAGAAAAATCACCCCCAACGTGCAACCCACCGCCATGCACGGCAGCAGTCGCAGCAATTCGGACCGCTCTACATCTCGGCGCGAGGGCAGCAGATTGCCGAACGCGGCGACGAAATCCAGCAGCACCAGCAGCGGCACGATTTTCGACAGTGGCATGAACAGAATCAGAATCGGCCCCGCCACCAGCGCGGTGCCAAAACCGGCAATGCCGAACACGATGTAAGCCAGGGCAACACCCAATCCGATCACCAACCAATCCACCACACCCCACGGCCATTGGCTCAACAACTCCAGCACATTCATCGACACGGCTTCCTTTTATTCCTGTGATGACTTTAGCCAGCGCCGGGCGTTGCGACTAATATCTTAAAAATCGATCACCCATCTCAAAAAGGCATATCTGGTGCTTTCAACCCGCCAATTGCGTTACTTCGTGGAAATCGCCGAGAGCGGCAGCTTCAGCGCAGCGGCCGAACGACTGTTTATTGCTCAGTCAGCCTTGAGCCGACAGATCAAGGACATGGAAACCCGCCTGCAAACGCCGCTGTTCGAACGAACCGCCCGCCAGCCCCGCCTGACGGCAGCGGGTGAAGCCTTTTTGCCTCGGGCCAGAAACCTGCTGAGCGAACTGACCAAGGCCAGCGAAATGGCCACTCAAGTGGGCACTGGTCAACTGGGCGTCGTGCGCTTGAGCCACTCAAGCACCGTGCCCATGAGTGGTCGACTGCTGCGCGGGATCAGCGTTTATCTGGATCTGCATGCCGGTGTGTCGATGGACATCGTCAAGCTGTCCTCCGAGGCACAACTGGAAGAGTTGGCCGAAGGTCGCCTCGATGTGGGTCTGTTGCGCCTGCCGGTGCTGCGTCAGCGTGAAGGGGTGCGAATTGTTCCGCTGTACAGCGAGCGTCTGTTGCTGGCGGTGCCGCCGAATCATCGGCTGGCTGTGGATAAGTCCACGCACGGCATCGATCTGGCACAGTTGAAGGATGAAGCTTTTATTTCCATCCCTCATCCACAGCGTGGCGGCCTGAGCTATCTATCTGCCGAGTTGTGCATGCGCCAAGGGTTCTTTCCCCGAGCGGCTCGGGTGGTGTCGCGCAAAACCACGCAACTGCAATTGATCCAGGCCGGGTTCGGCATCGCGCTGTTACCCGAGTCGATGCAAGACATCGCGCCGCCGGATATCCATTTTCTTTCGTTAGCCGATCCGGATTGCCACAGCACCGTCGCCCTCGCCTACCGGCAAGATCCCACCGCGCTGGTTCAGCAATTCGTTGAACACTTCACCCGGCTGCCGTAGCAAAGCCTGCTCCCACAAGGGATTTACACTGGCTCATGGAGATTGATCGCCGAATGCCTTTAAACTGCGCCCCATGATTAAAGATCCCTTTGCAAGACTCGGCCTGGACCGGGAAGTCCTGACTGTCAGCCAGCTCAACGGCCGCGCGCGGGTGTTGCTCGAAGACGTGTTCAGCAACATCTGGGTCGAAGGCGAAATCTCCAACCTCGCCCGCCCGGCGTCCGGCCATGTGTATTTCACCCTCAAGGACAGCGGCGCCCAGGTGCGTTGCGCACTGTTCCGGCAGAACGCGGCACGGGTTCGCCAGGCGCTGAAGGACGGCCTGGCGGTCAAGGTTCGTGGCAAGGTTTCGCTGTTTGAAGGCCGTGGTGACTACCAACTGATTCTCGACACCGTGGAGCCGGCTGGTGACGGTGCCCTGCGCCTGGCCTTCGATGCTTTGAAGGAAAAACTCAGCGCCGAAGGCCTGTTCAGTGCCGAACGCAAAGTGCCGCTGCCGGCGCACCCGCAACGCATCGGCATCATCAGTTCACCCACCGGCGCGGTGATCCGCGACATCATCAGTGTGTTCCGCCGCCGTGCGCCGCAGGTGCAACTGACGCTGATCCCTACCGCCGTACAAGGTCGCGAAGCCACCGCGCAAATTGTCCGCGCGCTGAAACTGGCGGACGCCCGTGGTTTCGATGCGTTGATCCTGGCCCGTGGCGGCGGCTCGCTGGAAGACCTCTGGTGTTTCAACGAAGAAGCCGTGGCCCGCGCCGTGGACGCCTGTGTGACGCCGATCGTCAGCGCCGTCGGCCATGAAACCGACGTATCGATCAGTGACTTCGTCGCCGACGTTCGTGCCCCGACTCCGTCCGCCGCCGCCGAACTGCTGGCGCCTGACTCCAGCGATCTGGTGCGTCGGGTCGAAAGCCTGCACCGACGACTGGTGATGCGCATGCGTGACCGCTTGATGCGCGATCGGCTGCGTCTGGAAGGCATCTCTCGCCGCTTGCGCCATCCCGGCGAACGCCTGCGTCAGCAAGCGCAACGCCTGGATGATCTGGACATGCGCCTGCGCCGCGCTTTCGAACGTAGCCTCAACACCCGTCGCGAGCGCTTGATCCGCCTGGAAACCCGCCTCGCCGGGCAACATCCCGGGCGACAACTGGCGATGCTTCGCCAGCGCCTCGACAGCCTCGCCGAGCGCCTGCCCCGGGCCATGCGCGAAGGGCTTAAATCCCGTCGCCTGCAACTGCAAAGTCAGATGCAGACGCTGCATGTGGTCAGCCCGTTGGCGACCCTCGCTCGTGGCTACAGCATTCTGCTGGACGAGCGCGGCAACGCGATCCGCAGCGCCGCGCAAACCCACACCGGCCAGCGCCTGAAAGCCAAACTCGGCGATGGCGAACTGCAAGTGCGGGTCGAAGACAATCACCTGACGCCTGTCACCCTCTCTTTACTGGATTGATCCATGCCGCGCTTTTTTGCTCCATTGCTGTTGCTGTGCCTGACCTTCAACGCCCACGCCGACAGTTACATCACCCGCCTGTTGAACAAACCGGTGCCGGGCGGCGTGGCAGTGGTTGGTCTGGGCAGCTCCGCCCAGGCGCCGAAAGCCAGTTATCAAGGCAAACCCGTATTGGTGGTCAAAGAGCAGAACAACTGGCTGGCCATCGTCGGCGTGCCGCTGACGGTCAAACCGGGCAGCCAGTCGCTGAGCAGCGGTGGTCGCAACCTGAGCTTCACCGTCGGCAACAAGAAATACCCGGAACAGCACATCACCCTGAAGAATACGCAGCAGGTCAATCCGAACCCGGCGAATCTCAAACGCATCGAGGGCGAGTTGGCCGAGCAGATCCAGGCTTACCGCAGCTTCAGCCCGAATACCCCGAGCAACCTGTTGCTGGACAAACCAGTCGATGGGCCGCTGTCGAGCAAGTTCGGCGTGCGCCGCTTTTTCAATGGCGAAGAGCGCAATCCCCATGCGGGCTTAGACTTTGCCGTACCCGCTGGCACGCCGATCAAAACCCCGGCCGCCGGCAAGGTAATCCTGATCGGGAATTACTTCTTCAACGGCAATACGGTGTTCGTCGACCACGGCCAGGGCTTTATCAGCATGTTCTGCCACATGTCGAAGATCGACGTGAAAGTCGGCCAGCAACTGGCGCGTGGTGAGGTGGTCGGGAAAGTCGGCTCAACTGGCCGCGCGACCGGGCCGCATATGCACTGGAACGTCAGCTTGAACGATGCGCGGGTGGACCCGGCGATTTTCATTGGTGCGTTTCAGCCATAAGCAGTGGTTGAGGTTGATGGCCTCTTCTCGGGCAGGCCCGCGAAGACGGCCTGAGCATCACCGAAACCCGCAGGCAAACCGAACACTCTCAACCCACTCAACCCCTCTTCTATCGATTGCGCATGGCTGAGACACTGCGCAAGCGACAAAACGATCCTGCTTCTTACGAGCAATAAAATCTCGCAAAAACCCGCTTTTCGAGTATTCCTCTCAAAGTTTTTCGACTGCTTGCCATCCTTTCCCCCCGCGGTTAGGGTTGAAGGCATGAAAACCTCTCACACCCTCATTCAGCTCCGCCAGCACCGCAGCCTGTGCCTCGTCAGTGCACGACTGCCAGGCTGAATCGCGGTGCCTCGTCTGATGCTTTACCAGAACATTTGATCCACCGGCAGGCCGCCTTTTTTCGGCCCACACAATAAGGATTTTCCAATGAGCATGCTCAAAGACCCGTCTTCGAAATACCGCGCGTTCCCGACCATCAACCTGCCGGATCGCACCTGGCCATCGAAGACCATCACTGCAGCGCCGATCTGGTGCAGCTCGGACCTTCGTGACGGCAACCAGTCGTTGATCGAGCCAATGGACGCGGTCAAGAAGCTGCGTTTCTGGAAGACCCTGGTGCAAGTCGGTGTGAAAGAAATCGAAGCCTCGTTCCCGGCTGCTTCGCAAACCGACTTCGACTTCGTGCGTACCCTGATCGAAGGCGGCCACATCCCGGACGACACCACCATTCAGGTGCTGACCCAGGGCCGTGAAGACTTGATCGCGCGCACCTTTGAATCCCTGCGCGGTGCCAAGAAGGCCATCGTTCACCTGTACAACGCGACCTCCCCTTCCTTCCGCCGCATTGTCTTCAACCAGGACAAGGACGGGATCAAGGCCATCGCCGTAAACGCCGCCAAGCTGTTCGTCAAATATGCCGCCCAGCAGCCGGACACCGAGTGGACCTTCGAATACTCGCCAGAAACCTTCAGCGCCACCGAACTGGAATTCGCCAAGGAAGTCTGCGACGCGGTGATCGAGGTGTGGAACCCGACGCCTGAGCACAAGGTGATCCTCAACCTGCCTGCCACCGTCGAATGCGCAACCCCGAACATCTATGCCGACCAGATCGAATGGTTCGGTCGTCACATCAACCGTCGTGACAGCGTGATCATCAGCCTGCACACCCACAACGACCGTGGCACCGGCGTGGCCGCCACCGAGCTGGGCCTGATGGCCGGCGCCGACCGTGTCGAAGGCTGCCTGTTCGGCAACGGCGAGCGTACCGGTAACGTCGATCTCGTCACCGTGGCATTGAACCTCTACACCCAGGGCGTAGACCCTGAGCTGGACTTCTCCGACATCGACGGCGTGCGCAAAGTCGTCGAAGAGTGCAACCAGATTGCGGTGCACCCACGTCACCCGTACGTCGGCGACCTGGTTCACACCGCGTTCTCCGGCTCGCACCAGGATGCAATCCGCAAGGGCTTCGCTCAGCAGCAACCGGACGCCCTGTGGGAAGTGCCGTACCTGCCGATCGACCCGGCCGACATCGGCCGCAGCTACGAGGCGGTGATTCGCGTCAACAGCCAGTCGGGCAAGGGCGGTATCGCTTACCTGCTGGAACAGGAATACGGCATCAGCTTGCCGCGCCGTATGCAAATCGAGTTCAGCCAGGTCGTGCAGCGTGAAACCGATCGCCTCGGCCTGGAGATGACCGCCCAGCAGATCCACGCGCTGCTGCACAGCGAGTACTTGCAGGCCAACACCCCGTACGCGCTGGTCAGCCATCGCCTGCAGGAAGAAAACGGTCACAGCGCCGTGGAAGTCGAAGTTTCCAGCAAAGGTCAGGGCGAAACCAACCTGCACTGGCGCGGCAAGGGCAACGGTGCCCTGGAAGCACTGGTGGCCGGCCTGCCGATCCCGGTGGAAATCATGGACTACAACGAGCACGCCATCGGCGCGGGCACCAATGCCAAGGCCGCGGCCTACATTGAATTGCGGGTGAATGGTGAGCGTGCGGTACATGGCGTCGGCATCGATGAAAACATCACCACTGCCAGCTTCAAGGCCCTGTTCAGCGCACTGAACCGCTCCCTGAGCCAGCCGGAAGCGAAAGCGGCATAAGCTTCGCTGCAAATGCAAAAGGCCCCGGGGTGAGAACCTCGGGGCCTTTTTTGTTGCTCAACGATCGGTCAGGTGAACTCGAAGGTATCCGCATCCAGATTCGCCGGAAACCGTGTGCGATATGCCGCCAGTTCCGCCGCGTCGAGCACGACCTTGAATACGCCATCGGCATCGCCTGCACCGAGCAACGTCTCGCCCTGAAAATCCAGGACCTGACTGTCACCGGTATACGCGAAGCCTTTGCCATCGGTACCGATACGGTTCACCGCCGCCACATAGCAGAGGTTTTCGATCGCCCGTGCCGGCAGCAATCGGTTCCAGTGCTGACGCCGTGCGCCCGGCCAGTTGGCGGTGTACAGCAGCAAGTCAGTGTCTTGCGGATCGCGACTCCAGACCGGGAAGCGCAGGTCGTAGCAAATCAGCGGCCGCACTCGCCAACCCTTCAATTCGAACTGCACCTGACGCTCGCCCGGGGTGTAGTGATTGTTCTCCCCGGCCATGCGGAACAGGTGACGCTTGTCGTAGTGCCACACCTCCCCGTCCGGCCGTACCCACAACAGACGATTGCGATGGCTACCGTCAGCCGCCTGGACGATGATGCTGCCGGTCACCACCGCGCCCAGCTTCGCTGCCTGAGCCCGCATCCATTTACTGGTGGGGCCATTTTCCGGCTCGGCGAGGGTTTCCGATTCCATGGAGAAACCGGTGGTGAACATCTCCGGCAGGATGATCAGGTCCGCACCGCGAGCCTGTTCCAGCAACGGCTCGAAATGCTCCAGATTGGCCTGACGATCGTGCCAGGCCAGGGTGGTCTGGATCAGCGCAAGATTCAGATTGGGCAGAGTACTCAGATCAGGCATAGTTTTGCCGCTGCTTCACGCAGGGTCTCCTCGCGCTTGGCAAAGCACAGACGCACCAGGCGCTGGCCTTCAGGTGGAGTCTGGTAGAACACCGAGATCGGAATGCTCGCGACGCCATGCTCGCGGGTCATCCACAGCGCCATCTCGACGTCATTGAGGTCCGGGCGAATCTGCGAGTAATCGACCAACTGGAAATAAGTACCGGCCACGCGGGTAAAACTGAAGCGCGACGGCGTCAGCAGATCGCAGAACAGATCGCGCTTGGCCTGATAGAAGCCCGGCAGCTCTTCGACGTGTTCCGGGTGCTCGGCCATGTAATCGGCCAACGCGTACTGCAACGGCGTCACGCCGCAGAAACTGACGTACTGGTGCACCTTGCGCAGCTCCGCGCTAAGGGCCGGCGGCGCCACGACATAACCGGTTTTCCAACCAGTGACGTGGTACGTCTTGCCGAACGAACTGACCACGAAAGCGCGCTGATACAGCTCTTCATGGGCCAATACGCTGGCGTGAGACACACCGTCGAACACCAGGTGTTCATAGACTTCGTCGCTGATCACATAGATGTCGCGGTCGCGGATCAACGCCGCCAGCTGATCCAGCTCGGCACGGCTGATCAGCGCACCGCTTGGGTTGTGCGGGGTATTGAGGATGATCATCCGCGTGCGCGGGCTCAGGGCTTCGGCGAGCTTCTGGAAGTCGATGGCGAAGTCCTTCAGGCCGAGTTGCACATGCACACAGCGACCACCGGCCAGCTCGACCGAGGGCTCGTAGCTGTCGTAGCACGGATCGAACACGATCACTTCATCGCCGCTGTGGATCACCGCCTGAATCGCGCAGAAGATCGCCTGGGTCGCGCCGGGGGTGACCGTCACTTCGCTGTCGGCATCAACATGCGCGCCGTAGCTGCGAGCGATCTTCGCCGCGATCTGCTGACGCAACGCCGGTAAGCCGGTCATCGGCGAATACTGGTTGTGGCCACTGGCGATATGCCGACCGACCGCATCGCGCAGGGCCTGCGGGCCGTCGAAATCGGGAAAACCCTGGGACAGGTTGATCGCCCCGGTTTGCGTCGCGAGCTGAGACATCTGCGTGAAGATAGTGATGCCGACATTCGGCAGCTTACTGGTGATCATCGGTGATTCCCTGGGCTACACCCGGCTCTAACGGCGGCACGGGAGAGCCCGAGGATAGCCCAAACGACGCCCACAAAAAAAGGGCGCCAACCGGCACCCTTCTTCTAATGTACACCGCAATACCTGTGGCGAGCGGGCTTGCCCGCGTTGGGTCGCGAAGCGGCCCCAAAACCTGTAATCGAGGTGTTCCTGATAAAACACATTGATCGATTTGCGACTGCTTCGCAGCCGAACGGGGGCAAGCCCCCTCGCCACAAATGCGCCCACACCAGCGGCGTGGGCGAGCCTTGAATCAGCGCTTGTCGCGGCGCTTCTTGTCGGCCTTTTTGTGGTGCGACATCAAACGACGCTTCTTGTTGACCTGACGGTCGGTGAGCGAGTTCTTGTTGCCTTCGTACGGGTTCTCGCCGCCCTTGAACTCGATGCGGATCGGCGTACCGACCAGCTTGAGCACACGACGGTAAGTGTTTTCCAGGTAACGGACGTAAGACTTCGGCACCTTCTCGATCTGGTTACCGTGGATCACAATGATCGGCGGGTTCGCACCACCCAAGTGGGCATAACGCAGCTTGATCCGGCGGTTGTTGACCATCGGTGGCGCGTGCTCGCCGACCGCATCTTCCAGAATCTGGGTCAGGCGGTTGGTCGGCCAGCGGGTGACTGCGGACTTGAACGAGTTCTGTACCGACGCGTAGAGATTACCTACGCCAGTGCCGTGCAGGGCCGAGATGAAGTGGATGTCGGCGAAGTCGACGAAGAACAGTCGACGTTGCAGTTCGACCTTCACGAAGTCGCGCTCGCTCGGCGTCATCCCGTCCCACTTGTTGATCGCGATCACCAACGCACGACCGGCTTCAAGGGCAAAACCCAGCAGGTTGAGGTCGTGGTCCACCACGCCTTCGCGGGCGTCCATCACGAAGATCACCACGTTGGCGTCTTTGATCGCCTGCAGGGTTTTGACCACGGAGAACTTTTCGACTTCTTCGTGAATCTTGCCGCGCTTGCGCACACCCGCGGTGTCGATCAGCGTGTACTTCTCATCGTTACGCTCAAACGGGATGTAGATACTGTCGCGGGTAGTACCGGGCTGGTCATACACGATCACCCGGTCTTCACCGAGCATGCGGTTGACCAGGGTCGACTTGCCGACGTTCGGACGACCGATGATGGCGATCTTGATACCGTCTTTTTCGCTTGGGCCAGGAATGCGCTTGGCTTCCTCACCTTCGGCAACGATCTCTTCCTCTTCGCCTTCTTGCGGTTCTTCTTCGTCTTTCGGGAAGTCGCTCAGGGCGATTTCCAGCATCTGGGTGATGCCACGACCATGGGCACCGGCGATCGGGATCGCGTGGCCCATGCCCAACGGGGCGAATTCGGCGCGGGCCATTTCAGGGTCGATGTTGTCGACCTTGTTGGCGACCACGTAGGAACGCTTGTTACGCTTGCGCAAGTGCTCGGCGATCATCTGGTCGGCGGCGGTAAAACCGGCCTTGGCATCTACCAGGAACAGAACGACATCCGCTTCTTCAATGGCCAGCAGCGACTGCTCGGCCATTTTTTCGTCCATACCGTGCTCGTCACCGGAGATACCGCCAGTGTCGACCAGAATGTAGGAACGCCCTTGCCACTTGGCCTCACCGTATTGGCGATCACGGGTCAGACCGGACAAGTCGCCGACGATGGCGTCGCGAGTCCTGGTCAGGCGGTTGAACAAGGTGGACTTGCCGACGTTCGGTCGGCCCACCAGGGCGATTACGGGAACCATGCGGCTCTCCACTTCGTTATTTCAGAAAATACAAAAGCCGCTGCGAGGCAGCGGCTGGTGCTCGGGGCAGCGCTTGAAAGCGCTGCGAGCCTTGCAGAACAAGGCCGCTTGGGGGTTAAACCCCAAGCATAGTCTTTACTTGATGGTCAGGGCTTCCAGTTTGCCGCTGTTGCCATACACATAAATCGTGTCACCCACCACCAGCGGACGGGCACGCAGGCCGTCGCTGTCGATGCGCTCGCGGCCGACGAAACGACCGTCCACCTGACTCAGCAGGTGCAGGTAACCTTCCAGGTCACCGACTGCAACGTAGCTGGAGAACACTTCCGGAGCCGACAGTTGACGGCGGGCCAGCGAATCGTTGCTCCACAATGCAGTGGTGGAACGCTCGTCGACGCCTTCAACAGTGCCCGAAGACAGGCTCACATAGACGCTGCCAAAACCCTGGGCGACGCCGGCATAACTGGAAGCATCACGCTGCCAGAGCTGACGACCGCTTTCCAGGTCCAGTGCCGCGACGCGACCCTGGTAGCTGGCGACATACAGTGTACCGCCGGACAGCAGCAAGCCACCGTCGATATCGACCACACGCTCCAGCTCCGAACGACCTTGTGGAATCGCTACACGCTGTTCCCAAACCGGCACGCCGTTGGACACATCAAGAGCAACCACTTTACCGGTCGACAGGCCAGCCACCGCGAGGCGGTTGGTGACGATCGGTGCGCTGGTGCCGCGCAGGGTCAGGACCGCTGGCGTGCTGTCATACAACCAGCGCTGGTTGCCGGTGGAGGCATCCAGACCGATCAGACGGTCATCCTGGGTCTGAACCACAACAACGTCACCGTTGGTGGCCGGTGGTGCGAGAACTTCGCTGGTCACGCGAGCGCGCCATTTCTCTTCACCGCTGCTGGCATCCAGGGCAACGATTTCACCCTTGAGCGTGCCGATCATGACCAGACCGTAACCCACGCCAACGGCGCCGGAGACAGGCAGTTTGAGATCTTTCTTCCACTTGACGTCGCCATTGCTGCGATCCATCGCCATCACCACACCGGTGACGTCGGCGGCATAGATGGTATCGCCATCGATCGCCGGAACCAGCATGTTGTAGGTTTCGCCCTGACCGTTACCGATCGAACGACTCCACTGCTTGTGCAGAACCACTTCTTCCTTGAAGTCGGTCAGCTCGGCCGGTGGCAACTCTTTTTTGCTGTTGCTGCTGCAACCCGCGGCCAGAATGGCCAGAGCCAGCAATGCTGCATGTTTCCAACGGATCACGTCACGCATCCCCTTTGGCCAGGTCGTCCAGCTTGATTTGTAGGCCACCGACCGCCGCTTCATCCGACAGTGCCGCCTTGGCTTTTTGATACGCAGCGTTCGCTTCGTCGGTACGACCCAGTTGCACCAGCAGGTCACCCTTGAGTTCTTCGCGAGTGGCCAGGAAGGCCTTATCGGCATCGCCTTCGAGCAGTTTCAGGGCTTCATCGACCTTGTTCTGCGCGGCCAGCACCTGCGCCAGGCGCTGACGGGCGATTTCACCGAGTGCCGGGTTGGCCGGTTTGTCGACAATGGCTTTCAGCTCGCTGGCAGCGTCGTCCAGCTTGCCGCTGTCGACCGCGACTTTCGCCACGAACAGGCTGCCGTATTGCGCGTAGGCAGTGCCGCCGAACTCGCTGTTGAGCTTGCCGGCCAGATCCGAAACACGTGCAGCATCAGGCTTGCCGTCAGGCGTCAGCGTGGTTTCCAGCAATTGCTGGTAGAGAATCGAGGCGCCTTGCGACTGATTGCTCTGATACTTCTGAAAGGCCTGCCAGCCGAACACGATGACCAACGCCAACAGACCGCCAGTAACCAGGGGCTTGCCGTTGCGTGTCCACCACTCCTTCAACTCCGCCACATGTTCGTCTTCGGTACTCGACACCCCAATACTCCTTAATCGCTAAATCGGCTGTTTGACAGCTTCAACCCTGCACGACGCAGGTGGCCAGGTGTGCAGCAAGCGCATCCCAGGCAATGCTTTGTTGTTCGCCCTGGCCACGCAGGGGTTTGAAACCTACCACTTGCTGGGCCATTTCGTCGTCACCGAGGATCAATGCGTACAGCGCACCGCTCTTGTCGGCTTTCTTGAACTGGCTTTTGAAGCTGCCGCCCCCGGCATTGATTTGCAGGCGCAGGTTGGGCAGTTGATCACGAACACGCTCGCTCAGGGTCAGACCGGCCAGCTCGGCGGCTTCACCGAAGGCGCAGAGGTAGACGTCGACCTGACGGGAGATCTCTTCGGGGATCTGCTCCAGGGTTTCAAGCAGCAGCACCAGACGCTCGATGCCCATGGCGAAACCGACGCCCGGGGTCGGCTTGCCACCCATCTGCTCCACCAGACCGTCGTAACGACCACCGGCACATACCGTGCCCTGGGCGCCCAATTGGTCGGTGACCCATTCGAATACAGTCTTGCTGTAGTAATCCAGCCCGCGAACCAGCTTCGGGTTGATCACATAAGGAATGCCGGCGGCGTCCAGGCGAGCCTTGAGGCCCTCGAAGTGCACGCGGGATTCTTCGTCGAGGTAATCGGCCATTTTCGGCGCGTCGGCCAGCACCGCTTGAGTGTCGGCGTTCTTGGTATCCAGGACCCGCAGCGGGTTGGTCTTCAGACGGCGCTGGCTGTCTTCGTCCAGTTGATCCAGGCGAGCGGTCAGGTACTCGACCAGTGCTTCGCGATAACGACCACGGGATTCGGCAGTGCCCAGGCTGTTGAGTTCGAGCTTGACCGCATCGCGGATACCCAGCTCGCCCCACAGGCGCCAGGTCAGCACGATCAGCTCGGCGTCGATGTCCGGACCGTCGAGGTTGAAGACTTCACAACCAATCTGGTGGAACTGGCGATAACGGCCTTTCTGCGGACGTTCGTGGCGGAACATCGGGCCGATGTACCAGAGTTTCTGCACCTGGCCGCCGCCGGTAATGCCGTGTTCGAGCACCGCACGCACGCAGGCCGCTGTGCCTTCAGGGCGCAGGGTCAGGGAATCGCCGTTGCGGTCTTCGAAGGTGTACATCTCTTTTTCGACGATGTCGGTCACTTCACCGATGGAGCGCTTGAACAGCTCGGTGAACTCGACGATCGGCATGCGGATCTGCTTGTAACCGTAGTTATCCAGCAAACGCGAAACGGTGCCCTCGAAATGACGCCACAGGGGAGTCTGTTCGGGCAGGATGTCGTTCATGCCACGAATGGCTTGCAGAGACTTGCTCACTTTAAATCCTTAAATTCGTTCGGCTCTTCAGTCAGGCTCAGCCGCGAGCGATTACAGCCGCGTCGGCTTCGACCTTTTCGGCCGCTTTCTGGCGGATCAAGCGTTCAAGCTCATCCACCAGATTGTCATTCGTCAGTTTCTGCGACGGCTTGCCGTCGATGTAAATCAGGTTTGGCGTGCCGCCGGTCAAGCCGATATGGGCTTCCTTGGCTTCGCCCGGCCCGTTGACCACGCAACCGATTACCGCGACATCCAGCGGCACCAGCAAGTCTTCGAGGCGCCCTTCCAGCTCGTTCATGGTTTTGACCACATCGAAGTTCTGCCGCGAGCAGCTCGGGCAGGCGATGAAGTTGATGCCACGGGAACGCAGGTGCAGGGATTTGAGAATGTCGTAGCCGACTTTCACTTCCTCGACCGGGTCGGCCGCCAACGAGATGCGAATAGTATCGCCAATCCCTTCGGCGAGCAGCATACCGAGGCCCACGGCGGATTTCACTGTGCCTGAACGCAAACCACCGGCTTCGGTGATGCCCAGGTGCAACGGCTGGACGATTTCCTTGGCCAGCAAGCGGTAGGCTTCAACGGCCATGAACACGTCGGAAGCTTTTACGCTGACCTTGAAGTCCTGGAAATTCAGGCGTTCGAGGTGTTCGACGTGACGCAGGGCGGACTCGACCAGCGCAGCCGGAGTAGGCTCGCCATATTTCTTTTGCAGGTCTTTTTCCAGGGAACCGGCGTTCACGCCGATACGGATTGGAATCCCGCGATCACGGGCGGCATCGACCACCGCACGTACGCGGTCTTCACGACCGATGTTGCCTGGGTTGATGCGCAGGCAATCGACGCCCAGTTCGGCTACGCGCAGAGCGATCCTGTAGTCGAAGTGGATGTCAGCCACCAACGGCACCTTGACCAGTTGCTTGATCTTGCCGAAGGCTTCGGCGGCGTCCATGTCCGGCACCGAAACCCGAACGATATCGACGCCGGCGGCTTCCAGACGATTGATCTGGGCCACGGTGGCGGCCACGTCATTGGTGTCGCTGTTGGTCATGCTCTGCACAGCGATGGGCGCATCGCCGCCAACAGGCACGTTACCGACCCAGATTTTCCGGGATTCGCGACGCTTGATTGGAGATTCGCCGTGCATGACTTATTGACCTAACTTCAGGCGAGCAGTCTCGCCACTGGTGAACGGAGCGACATCAACCACCTGCCCGTTGTAGCTGACCTGCGCGCCACGGGCAAAGCCCAGACGCACGGCAAAGGGCGGCTTGCCGCTGACGGAAACACTTTCGCCTTTACGCTTGAGACCACTCAACAACACTTTACCCGTGCCGTCGGTCACTTGAGTCCAGCAATCGGCGCTGAATTGCAGTTGAACCTGGCCCTGGCCCGCAACCGGAGCTGCTGGAGCTGCTGGAGCTGCTGGAGCAGCAGCTGCAACGGCCGGCGCAATCGGAGCCGTCGCAACCGCTGCCGGTACAGCGGCAACAACTGGCGCTGCCGGTGTCGCGACAACCGGAGCAGTATTGTGGGCCGGAGCCGCAAGTGTTGCTACCGGGGCTGCCGGAGCGGGTGTTGGCGCCGGCGCGCTTGCTTCGGCGTTGGCAGGCTCCTCCGCCTGCGGCAACGCCAGAGGCGTTTCACCTTCAGACTCACCTTGCGCAACCGCCTGGTCTTCCGGCTCGTCCAGCGGATGGATCTGGGTGGTGCCATCGGCGCCTTCGACTTCAACGTGTTCCGGAGCCAGGCTGACCAGGTCCTTGGTGCGCGATGAGGTTTGATCCTGCCACCAGACAAAACCACCACCAATCACCGCGATCAGCAACAGCAGGCTGACAATTCGCAAAATGGTGTGGGAAACCCGAACCGGCTCTTCGATACGCCCCAGGCTGTGGACGTTGCTGCCCTGGGAGTCGGTGCCGGTGGATTGGTCGAACTGCTGAACCAGAACAGCCTGGTCCATGCCCAGCAATTTGGCGTACGCGCGAATATAGCCACGAGCAAAGGTGTGGCCAGGCAGCTTGTCAAAAGCGCCGGCTTCCAGATTACTCAGGGAATTGACGGTGAGGTTGAGCTTGAGGGCCACTTCGGCCAGCGACCAGCCATTGCTTTCGCGGGCCTGGCGCAAAGTCTCACCGGGGTTAACGCGATTCGCTGCTACAACTTCGGGATGCGCCGCTTTCATCATTGCTCCGACAGGTATTGCTGATATTCCGGCGTACCGGGATAGAGTCGTTTTAATTGCAGGCCATAACTGGCGGCCTTGTCGCGATCTTCAAACACTTTTGCCAGCCGAACGCCGAGCAATAGACTACGTGCATTTTGCTCGGTGAGCAGGCTAAAACGATCGTAATAGTCACGCGCGGGCACATAATGCCTGTCTTCGAATGACAACTCAGCCATTTCCAGCAAGGCACGTGGCTGTTGGCGGTTCAAACGCAGGGCTTTTTCCAGTTGCTGGCGAGCCAGGTCACGCTGGCCCAGCTTTGAAGCGGTCATGCCGAGGTTCTCGAAAACCCGCGAACGCTCAGGATACAGAGTATCGGCGGCCGCCTGTTCAAAGCGCTCGTACGCCTCTTTGTAACGTTTTTCTTCGAACAGAAAACTGCCGTAGTTGTTCAGGATTCGCGCATCGGCGGGACGGGAAGACAGCGCCTTGCGAAAATGCTGATCGGCCAGTTCCGGCTCCATCTCGGCCTGGAACACCAGCCCCAAGGCCGCGTTGGCGTCAGCATCCGAGTCATCCAGTTCCAACGCTTTCTTCAGCGGGACCTTGGCGCGCTCGGTCATGCCCTGCTGCAAGTACCCCAGGCCCAGCTGCACGTAGGCGGCACGCGCTTCATCACGGCCCTTGCTGGTCTTCATCGGGTTGAAATCGCCCGACAGGACACAACCAGCACACAGGCTGGCCAACAGCACAAGCAGCGCGAAGCGCAGGGACATAGAGATCCTCTCTTAATTATTGTTCGCAGCGTTTTGCGGCATATCGTTGTCGGCGCTCAACTCACGCACGGCGATATAACGTTCGCTGCGACGGGTGCGATCCAGCACCTGCCCTACCAATTGGCCACACGCGGCATCGATGTCTTCACCGCGAGTGGTACGCACGGTGACGTTGAAGCCTGCATGGTGAAGCTGATCCTGGAAACGGCGAATCGCATTGTTGCTCGGACGCTCGTAACCGGAGTGCGGGAACGGGTTGAACGGAATCAGGTTGATCTTGCACGGAACATTCTTGAGCAACTCGATCATTTCGACCGCGTGTTCGACCTTGTCATTGATGTCCTTGAGCAAGGTGTACTCGATGGTCAGTACGCGCTTTTCGCCCAGGGACGACATGTAGCGCTGACACGATTCCAGCAGCATCTTAAGCGGATACTTCTTGTTGATCGGCACCAATTGGTTACGCAATGCGTCATTTGGTGCGTGCAGGGACAACGCCAGGGAAACATCGATGTGCTTGGACAGCTCATCGATCATCGGCACCACACCCGAAGTCGACAGGGTTACGCGGCGCTTGGAGATGCCATAGCCCAGGTCATCCATCATCAGATGCATGGCGGCCACGACGTTGTCGAAGTTCAGCAGCGGCTCACCCATGCCCATCATCACCACGTTGGTGATGGCACGGTCGACGGTTGCCGGGACGCTGCCAAAGGATTTGTTGGCAATCCACACCTGGCCGATGACTTCCGCGGCGGTGAGGTTGCTATTGAAACCTTGCTTGCCGGTGGAGCAGAAACTGCAGTCCAGGGCACAGCCTGCCTGGGACGAAACGCACAAGGTGCCGCGTTTGCCCTGGGGAATGTAAACGGTCTCGACGCAGCTGCCGGACGCCACGCGCACCACCCACTTACGGGTACCGTCGCTGGAGATGTCCTCGCTGACCACTTCCGGACCACGAATTTCAGCAACAGCCTTGAGCTTTTCGCGCAAGGCCTTGCTGACGTTCGTCATGGCGTCGAAATCATCGACGCCAAAGTGGTGAATCCATTTCATTACCTGACCGGCACGGAAACGCTTCTCCCCGATCGAGTCGAAGAATTTTTCCATTTCCTGTTGAGTCAAACCCAGCAGGTTGGTTTTTACAGTCGATGTAGTCATGGATTCACCTTCACTCTTAAGCCAATGCTTAGCGAGTGGTTACTTCAGTAGCTGCGAAGAAGTACGAGATTTCGCGAGCAGCAGCGGCTTCGGAGTCCGAACCGTGTACGGCGTTGGCGTCGATGGAATCAGCGAAGTCAGCGCGGATGGTGCCAGGAGCAGCTTCTTTAGGGTTGGTAGCGCCCATCAGCTCACGGTTCAGAGCGATAGCGTTTTCGCCTTCCAGAACCTGAACGACAACCGGACCGGAAATCATGAAAGCAACCAGGTCGTTGAAGAAACCACGAGCGCTGTGCTCAGCGTAGAAGCCTTCAGCTTCGGCTTTGGACAGTTGCTTCAGTTTCGAAGCTACAACGCGCAGGCCTGCTTTTTCGAAACGAGTGGTGATCTCGCCGATAACATTTTTAGCAACAGCGTCAGGCTTGATGATGGAGAAAGTACGTTGAACAGCCATGGTGTAACTCCAGAAACGGTAATTTGCGAAAAATTAAACCCGCGAATTATACGCGGGTTCTTTGGTATTGCCTAACTGCGTACGGTGCAGACTCAGTCTGCTTCTTCGATCCAGGCGGCCTGAATGGCTTCAAGCACCTTCTCGCCACCGCGCGTCGGATCATCACTGAACTCCGGCAATGCCAGCACCCACTGGTGCAGATCGACGAAGTTCACGTAACGCGGGTCCACATCCGGCTTTGACTCAGCCAGCTGGATCGCGATTTCCAGCACATCAACCCATTTCAGGCTCATGAAAGTTCCTTGAATCAGTGCGGCGCTTCGGCGGCATGGTTGAGCGAGTATTTCGGAATTTCGACGGTCAGGCCTTCAGTCCCGACTTTTGCCTGACAGGCCAGACGCGACTGGGCTTCCAGCCCCCAAGCCTTATCAAGATAGTCTTCCTCCAGCTCATCAGCCTCTTCCAGCGAGTCGAAACCCTCACGAATGATGCAGTGACAAGTGGTGCACGCGCAGACGCCGCCACAGGCGCTTTCCATCTCGATATGGTGTTCATGGGCCAGCTCGAGAATGGATATGCCGGGCTCAGCCTCCACAACCATGCCTTCCGGGCAAAACTTCTCGTGTGGCAGAAAAATGACCTGCGGCATCAATTATTCCTCGATTTCATTCAGATTGCGCCCCGCCAGAGCGGCTTTCACCGTCGAGTCCAGGCGGCGGGCAGCAAAGGCATCGGTCACTTGCGACAGACGTTTGGTCTGCTGCTCAATGGCGTAACCATCGGTGCCTTTCATCAATTCGGTCAGTTCCTGCATCTGCAATTCGATGACCATGCGCTCTTCGGCGTCGAGCAAGCGTTCGCCGTCGACATCCAGAGCACCCTGCACTGCTTCGATCAGGCGCTGGGCATCGACCTGCTGTTCACGCAATACGCGGGCAACCTTGTCGTCATTGGCGTGCTGGAACGAGTCCTTGAGCATTTTGGCGATTTCGCCGTCGGTCAGGCCGTAGGACGGTTTGACCTGAATGCTGGCTTCGACACCCGAACCCAATTCGCGGGCCGAGACACTGAGCAGACCGTCGGCGTCGACCTGGAAGGTCACGCGAATTTTCGCCGCACCAGCAACCATCGCTGGAATACCGCGCAATTCGAAGCGTGCCAGGGAGCGGCAGTCGCTGATCAACTCACGCTCGCCCTGCAATACGTGGATCGCCATGGCCGACTGGCCGTCTTTATAAGTGGTGAAGTCCTGGGCCCGGGCGACAGGGATGGTGGTGTTGCGCGGAATCACCTTCTCCATCAGGCCGCCCATGGTTTCCAGCCCCAGGGACAACGGAATCACGTCGAGCAACAACAGTTCGCCGCCGTCACGCTTATTGCCAGCCAGGGTATCGGCCTGGATCGCGGCACCGATGGCCACGACTTGGTCCGGGTCGATTTCGGTCAGCGGCTCGCGACCGAAGGCTTGCGCAACGGCTTCGCGAACGCGCGGTACGCGAGTCGAGCCGCCGACCATGACCACCGCATGAACGTCTTCCAGCTCAATGCCGGAATCACGCACCGCGCGACGACAGGCTTTCAGGCTGCGGGCAACCATCGGCTCGATCAGCGCATTGAACGCTTCACGGGTCAGCCCCGCCTTCCAGTCGCGATATGCGACTTCGACGGACGAGGCACTAGTCAGGGCTTCTTTGGCCGCACACGCGGTTTGCAGCAGATTGCGCTGCTCGCCCGGATCGAGGTCGGCCGACAGACCGGCACTCTCGATGATCCAGCCAGCAATGGCGTGATCGAAGTCATCGCCACCCAACGCGCTGTCGCCACCGGTAGCCAGCACTTCAAACACACCGCCGGTCAGACGCAGAATCGAAATATCGAAGGTGCCACCGCCCAGGTCATAAATGGCAACCAGGCCTTCAGCCTGTTGATCCAGACCGTAAGCCACCGCAGCAGCGGTCGGTTCATTGAGCAAGCGCAGCACGTTCAGGCCGGCCAGCTTGGCCGCATCCTTGGTGGCCTGACGCTGAGCATCATCGAAATAGGCCGGAACGGTGATCACTGCGCCGACCAGTTCGCCACCCAAGGTCGCTTCGGCACGCTGACGCAGCACCTTGAGGATATCAGCGGAGACTTCGACCGGGCTTTTCGGGCCTTGCACCGTGTCGATGAACGGCATGTGCGACTCGCCGTCGACAAAACGGTATGGCAGCTGATCGCCCAATTGCTTGACGTCGGACAAACCACGTCCCATCAAGCGCTTGACCGACAGCACAGTGTTCAGAGGATCGGTAGCGGCAGCCAGTTTGGCCGATTCGCCGACCTCGACGCGATCGGCGTGATAGCGCACGGCAGACGGCAGGATAACCCGCCCTTGCGCATCGGCCAGAGGCTCGGAAAGACCACTGCGCAATGCAGCGACCAGCGAATTGGTAGTGCCCAAGTCGATTCCCACAGCCAGACGACGCTGGTGCGGTTGAGGACTTTGGCCGGGTTCGGCGATCTGCAGTAGGGCCATCGTGATCAGGACTTATCTGTATATCAGGCGTGCGACCGGAGCGGCACTGGGTTAATCGTCGAGGCGCTCTTCTAACTGGCGCACTTCGTAGGTGAGCTTGTCGAGGAACTGCATGCGCCGCATCAGGCGTTCGGCCCGTTCGCGTTGCGCCGCATCATTCCAGCAAGCTGCGAAGCTTTGGTTCAGTTCATCCTGAGCTGCCTTGAGGCGGCGCTTGAACGTGGCGATACCCGCCATGTCGGCGCTGTCCTGCAGATCCTCGAGCTCTTCACGCAACTCCATCTGCTGCAGAAGAAACTCCGGATCATGCACCGTGACCTCCAGCGGCAACTCGCCACCACTCAATGCGAGCAAGTATCGCGCGCGCTTGGGGGGGCTTTTGAGCGTCTGGTAGGCCTCGTTGAGGCTCGCGGATTGCTCGAGCGCCAGCCGCTGCTCACGCTCGGAAGCGTCGGCAAAGCGGTCCGGATGAACGCCGCGCGCCAACTCACGGTAGCGCGTAGCCAGCTGATCGAGGTCCAGATTGAAACTCGGTTGCAGCTCAAATAAAGCGAAATGACAAGGAGTACCCACGAGTAGCCTCAGATATTGAAGCTTTCGCCGCAGCCACACTCACCGCGCACGTTGGGGTTGTTGAACTTGAAGCCTTCGTTCAACCCTTCCTTGACGAAATCAAGCTCGGTGCCGTCCAGGTAGGCCAGGCTTTTCGGGTCGATGATCACTTTCTCGCCGTGACTTTCGAACACCTGATCGTCCGCGCCCACCTCGTCGACAAACTCCAGCACATAGGCAAGGCCGGAACAGCCCGTGGTGCGAACACCCAGACGAATCCCATCACCCTTGCCGCGCCCGTTGAGGGAGCGTCGCACGTGTTGAGCAGCCGCTTCTGTCATGCTGATAGCCATCGGTGACTCCTTACTCGTCGCCAAATCTTGAAAGTCAGATCAAGCCTTTCTTCTGCTTGTAGTCGCGAACGGCCGCCTTGATGGCGTCTTCAGCGAGTACGGAGCAGTGAATTTTCACTGGCGGCAGGGCCAGTTCTTCGGCCAGTTGAGTGTTCTTGATGGTCTCTGCTTCATCCAGAGTCTTGCCTTTCATCCACTCGGTCGCCAGGGAGCTGGAGGCGATTGCCGAACCGCAACCGTAAGTCTTGAACTTGGCGTCTTCGATGATGCCTTGTTCGTTGACCTTGATCTGCAGACGCATCACGTCACCGCACGCCGGAGCGCCGACCATGCCGGTGCCGACATCAGGATCTTCTGCATCCATCTTGCCGACGTTGCGCGGGTTCTCGTAGTGGTCGATGACCTTTTCGCTGTAAGCCATGATTCTTAATCCTCACTCATCAGGAGTCGCTCTTGAAGCCCTGCCAATCGTGGATTCGCAGGGCCCGGTTGCGGCGACTTGAATATCAGTGTGCCGCCCACTCGATTTTCGAAATGTCGACGCCGTCTTTGTACATGTCCCACAGCGGCGACAGAGTGCGCAGCTTGGTGACGGCCTCGCAGACTTTCTGCGCGGCGTAGTCGATTTCTTCTTCGGTGGTGAAACGGCCGAAGGTGAAGCGAATCGAGCTGTGTGCCAGTTCGTCGTTGCGGCCCAGGGCGCGCAGCACGTACGAAGGCTCAAGCGATGCCGAGGTGCAGGCCGAACCCGACGAAACCGCCAGATCCTTGAGCGCCATGATCAGCGACTCGCCTTCGACGTAGTTGAAGCTCAGGTTCAGGTTGTGCGGTACGCGGGCGGTCATGCTGCCGTTGACGTACAACTCTTCCAGGCCTTCAACCTGCTTGAAGAAACGGTCGCTCAGCGCTTTGATGCGTGCATTCTCGGCAGCCATGTCTTCCTTGGCCACACGGAACGCTTCGCCCATGCCGACGATCTGGTGAGTCGCCAGGGTGCCGGAACGCATGCCACGCTCATGACCGCCGCCGTGCATGGTCGCTTCGATGCGCACACGCGGCTTGCGGCTGACGTACAGCGCGCCGATGCCTTTAGGGCCATAGGTTTTGTGGGCAGAGAACGACATCAGGTCAACTTTCAGTTTCGACAGGTCGATCTCGACCTTCCCGGTGGACTGAGCGGCGTCGACGTGGAACAGAATACCCCGGGAGCGGGTCAGCTCACCGATGGCAGCGATGTCGTTGATGGTGCCGATTTCGTTGTTCACGTGCATGACCGATACCAGAATGGTGTCGTCACGCAGGGCAGCTTCGACCATTTCCGGAGTGACCAGGCCATCTTCACGAGGATCGAGGTAGGTCACTTCGAAACCTTCACGCTCCAGTTGGCGCATGGTGTCGAGGACAGCCTTGTGCTCAATCTTGGTGGTGATCAGGTGCTTGCCTTTGGTGGAGTAGAAATGCGCCGCACCCTTGATTGCCAGGTTGTCGGACTCGGTGGCACCGGAGGTCCAGACGATTTCACGCGGGTCGGCGTTAACCAGGTCAGCGACCTGACGACGAGCGTTCTCGACGGACTCTTCGGCTTTCCAGCCGAACACGTGGGAACGGGACGCCGGGTTACCGAAGTTTCCGTCGACCAGCAGGCATTCACTCATCTTTTGCGCGACACGCGGATCAACCGGGGTGGTCGCAGAGTAATCAAGGTAAATCGGCAATTTCATGGACTATCTCCTAAATCAGGCTGGCTGGCGTGCCGCTAGCTCTTTGGCTGTCATTCGACGGCGGACGCTTCAATCTTGTCCAGGCGTGGCGCCTTGCTGTTGCAACGACGCTGGTCCTGACGCTGGGCTACTTCTTGCACCTCACGGCGAGTTACAAGGTCAGCCAAGCTGATACCGCTCAGAAATTCGTGAATCTGCAGGCTAAGATCGCACCACAAATGGTGAGTCAGACAGGTGTCGCCGGAATGGCAATCGCCCTGGCCCTGGCACTTGGTTGCATCGACCGATTCGTTGACCGCATCGATTACCTGGGCGACCTGGATGCCCTGCATGTCGCGGGACAATTGGTAGCCACCGCCCGGACCGCGAACACTGGACACCAGATTGCTACGGCGCAATTTGGCGAAAAGCTGCTCGAGGTAGGACAGGGAGATGCCTTGGCGCTCGGAGATATCGGCCAGGGACACCGGCCCGTGCTGCGCGTGCAACGCCAGGTCAAGCATGGCGGTCACGGCGTATCGGCCTTTTGTAGTCAGTCGCATGGACAATTACCACGGAGTTCGGAATGGGGCGAGTATGCAATTCCCGAGTATTTAAGTCAACTATAAGACCTAGCGTATTACTCAGGTTTACCCGCAAAAGAGCGCGCGCATCATAGCAGGGTCTGCGGCGCAATGGCACACCAACCAGCGCGGTGCAAATGCCTGAATGCGACCCTGCCGTGAATCAGCTGGCCCTGCTTTCGTCCTTGCCCTTCACACAGGCAAAGTCTTCTTCACGCAGCTCAGGCAGATCCTTGGCACAGTAATTACTGCCCAGATCCTTCAGCGCTCCACACATACCCTCCAGACGCCCATCGACCGCCTGCAAGTGATCGAGCAACTGACCAATCGCCCGGGCCACCGGGTCCGGCATGTCTTCGCCGACACCGTAGGCATCGAAGCCGATCTTCTCGGCCATGGCCTTGCGCTTGGCATCCTGCTCATCGTCGGACTTGACGATAATCCGCCCCGGAATCCCCACCACCGTCGCACCCGGCGGAACTGCCTTGGTGACCACGGCATTGGAACCCACCTTGGCCCCGGCACCGACAGTGAATGGGCCGAGCACCTTGGCGCCCGCGCCAACCACCACGCCGTCTTCCAGGGTCGGGTGACGCTTACCCTTGTTCCAGCTGGTGCCACCGAGGGTCACGCCCTGATAAAGGGTGACGTCGTTGCCGATCTCGGCAGTCTCACCAATAACGATGCCCATGCCATGGTCGATAAAGAAGCGACGACCAACCTTGGCCCCCGGATGAATCTCGATCCCGGTCAACCAGCGACCGAAGTTCGACACCAGCCGCGCCAGCCATTTCAGATCTGCGCGCCACAGGAGCGACGACAGGCGATGGATCCAGATGGCATGCATGCCCGGATAGCAGGTCAGGACCTCAAAAGCATTACGCGCCGCCGGGTCACGATGAAAAACACTTTGGATATCTTCACGCAAACGCTCGAACATCATCAATCCTTCCGCTTTAGAAGCTCGCCACGGGCCGCCTTCTGGGTTTCCGTGAGGATGCCACGCAATATATTCATTTCCGCTCGGCTGACCGAGCTGCGTCCGTACAACCGGCGCAGGCGCGCCATCAAGTGCCGTGGCTTTTCCGGATCGAGGAATTCGATGGCTACCAGGGTTTGCTCCAGGTGCTCATAGAATCGCTCCAGCTCATCCATGGTCGCCAGCTCACCACTCTTGGTGGACGCCACTTCCTCCTTCTCGACCTTGCTCGGCTGACCTTGGGCCGCCAGCCAGGACATGCGCACTTCATAGCTCAACACCTGCACCGCCGCCCCGAGGTTCAGCGAACTGAACTCGGGGTCTGATGGAATGTGCACGTGATAATGACATCGCTGCAGCTCTTCGTTGGTCAGGCCGGAATCTTCACGACCGAACACCAATGCGATCTCGGCACCCTGCCCCGCCTCCTCGACCACCCTTGCACCGCACTCACGGGGATCGAGCAACGGCCAAGGAATGCGACGATCACGAGCACTGGTACCCAGCACCAGATTGCAGCCGACCAAGGCATCTTCCAAGGTGGCGACGACTTGCGCGTTTTCAAGGATGTCCCCGGCGCCGGACGCACGCGCATCGGCCTCGTGGTGCGGGAACAACCGCGGCTCGACCAGCACCAGTCGCGACAGGCCCATGTTCTTCATGGCACGCGCAGCACCACCGATATTTCCGGGATGACTGGTATTGACCAGGACGACACGAATGTTTTGCAGCAAGGGAGGCGCTCTCGAACATTGAATGGGGGAGCCGAATCTTACAGCTCCTCCTACCGTTAAGCCACGAAAGCGAACGTCGACCTTCTCCTGTAGAAACTTTCTGATAGAATGCCCGGCTTTCTTTAACAACCTTAGGTGACACATCCATGCAGCCCATGCTGAATATCGCGCTGCGCGCCGCCCGCAGCGCCAGTGAATTGATCTTCCGCTCCATCGAGCGCCTGGATACCATCAAGGTCGACGAAAAAGACGCCAAGGATTATGTATCCGAGGTGGATCGCGCCGCCGAACAGAAAATCATCGACGCACTGCGCAAGGCCTACCCGAATCACTCGATCATGGGTGAAGAAACCGGCCTGCACGCCGGCACCGGCATCGAAGGCGAAGAATACCTGTGGATCATCGACCCACTGGACGGCACCACCAACTTCCTGCGCGGCATTCCTCACTTCGCTGTCAGCATCGCCTGCAAATACCGCGGCCGCCTGGAACACGCTGTTGTTCTGGACCCGGTTCGCCAGGAAGAATTCACCGCCAGCCGTGGTCGCGGCGCTCAACTGAACGGTCGTCGCCTGCGCGTTAGCGGCCGTACCAGCCTGGACGGCGCCCTGCTGGGTACCGGCTTCCCGTTCCGTGACGACCAGATGGACAACCTCGACAACTACCTGGGCATGTTCCGCGCCCTGGTTGGCCAGACCGCCGGCATCCGCCGCGCCGGCTCGGCAAGCCTCGACCTGGCCTACGTGGCCGCCGGCCGCTTCGACGCCTTCTGGGAGTCAGGCCTGTCCGAGTGGGATATGGCTGCAGGCGCCCTGTTGATCCAGGAAGCCGGCGGCTTGGTGAGCGACTTCACCGGCGGTCACGACTTCCTGGAGAAAGGTCACGTCGTTGCCGGCAACACCAAGTGCTTCAAGGCAGTACTGACAGCGATCCAGCCACACCTGCCAGCTTCGCTGAAGCGCTAAGCGCCCAAGCCCAAAAAGCCGCAACACTTAAAGCAAACGCCCCGACTGGTTCGGGGCGTTTTCTTTTGTGCGACTAATACGACCAAGTTAAGCCGTAACGCAATCCGTAGCAGCTGGCGAAGCCTGCGCTCGGACGCAGCAGTCGCATAATCAGAGATTACTGCACGCCAGACAGACCGCATTAGCCGGATTCACGACTGCTTCGCAGCCGGACGCAGCCTCGCTGGAGCTCGACAACTGCTACAGCCAGACGCAGCCTTCGGCAGCAGCTACAGAAAGAGCGCCGCAGTTTTTTATATATGCAGCCATAACGAAAAATGCCCCGCATCTTTCGATACGAGGCATTTTCTTGAAAAGCCAACCTGAGCAGGCCGGCCTTTCGGCATCGGAAGCTGGACTTAAGCCAGTTTTTCCTTGATGCGAGCTGCTTTACCGGACAGGTCACGCAGGTAGTACAGCTTGGCCTTACGTACATCACCGCGACGCTTGACAGCCATGCTGTCGATTTGCGGGCTGTAGGTCTGGAAAGTACGCTCTACACCAACACCGTTGGAGATTTTACGAACGGTGAAAGCACTGTTTACGCCGCGGTTACGCTTGGCGATAACTACGCCTTCGAACGCTTGCAGACGCGAACGATCGCCTTCCTTCACTTTCACCTGAACGACAATGGTGTCGCCCGGGGCAAAGGTAGGGATCTCTTTAGTCATCTGCTCTGCTTCGAGTGCAAGGATGATTTTGTTAGTCATGCTGTGCTCCTAAGGTAAATCGTCGGATCTACCATCGATACGTTGTTAACTATCGTCCCGCTCGCGGATGTATTCCTCGAGCAGCTTCTTCTCTTCTCCAGAAAGCGAGCGGCTTTCCAGAAGATCGGCGCGTCGTTCATAGGTCCGACCAAGGGACTGCTGTAAACGCCAACGCCGGATGTGCGCGTGATTGCCACTTAGCAATACGTCGGGAACACGCTGATCCGCATACACCTCCGGTCGGGTGTAGTGCGGGCAATCCAGCAAACCATCCGTAAAGGAATCTTCCTCAGCGGAGTCCGCATGCCCTAAAGCTCCAGGCAGCAGTCGTGTAACCGCATCGATCAGGACCATCGCCGGCAGCTCGCCGCCAGACAGTACATAGTCGCCAATCGACCACTCTTCATCGACATGAGCATCAATAAAACGCTCGTCAATGCCTTCATAGCGGCCGGCAATCAGGATCAATGCATCCAGATTCGCCAACTCGCGTACCGCCGACTGTGTCAGTTGACGGCCTTGGGGGGACAGGTAAATTACCTTCGCCGCCTCCCCGGCTGCTGCCTTGGCCTGAACCAGAGCATCTTCCAGGGGCTTGATCTTCATCACCATGCCCGGACCACCGCCAAATGGGCGATCATCCACAGTGTGATGTCGATCCGTCGTGTAGTCTCGCGGATTCCAACAGGTAAGCTGCAACAACCCCTGTTTCACCGCCCGACTGGTGATGCCGTACTCGCTGATGGCGGAGAACATCTCGGGAAACAAACTGATCACTTCTACGCGCAGGTTAGCCACGTTTAGAAGTCCGCATCCCATTCCACCTTCATCTCGCCCGCTGCCAGATCGACGGCCAACACGCATTGCTCGGTATACGGCAACAGGCGTTCGCGATCATCCAGGCTGCCAGCGCAAGGCTTGACCACCATTACATCATTGGCGCCGGTTTCCAGAAGATGATCGATTTTCCCGAACAATTGCCCGTGAGTATCGATAACCTTCAGACCTTCCAGCTGGTACCAGTAGTACTCGCCATCGGTCAATTCAGGGAACAGGTTGCGCGGCACGCAGATCTCATAACCAGCCAGAAGACGAGCTTCTTCACGATCATCAAGACCCTTGAGCTTTGCGACCAGGAACTTGTCGTTCCCGCGTCCGCTGACCAGCTCGACCTGTTTTACGTTGCCTTCGCGCCTGAGCGTCCAGGTTTTGTAGTCCAACAGGTTTTTAATCGGATCAGTAAAGGAATACACCTTCACTTCGCCGCGAACGCCGTGAACAGAATAAATCTTGCCGATAACGATCAAATCATCAGCAACAGCTGGCGTCGCGTTCATATTGCTCAGGCCGCAGCCTTAGCAGATTCCTTCAACAACTGAGCAACGCGCTCAGAAGGCTGTGCACCAACGCTCAGCCAGTAGGCTACGCGCTCTTGGTTCACGGACAGACGAACTTCTTGACCACGAGCAACAGGGTTGAAGAAACCAACCTGTTCCTTGTGCGAACCGTCACGCGGGTTGCGGCTGTCGGTTACGGTCAAGTGGTAAAACGGGCGCTTTTTGGAGCCGCCAAGGGCAAGACGGATTGTTAGCATGTGAACATCGTTCCTGTAGTCGGTGCTGCAAATCTAAATGCACAGCGGGCATAGGTGCCCGAAAGGCCGCATATTCTAAGGAATATCCGGACTTTTGCAAATGTCTTTTTCCGGCGCCTATCGGCGTGCCATCCAGATTTGCTATAGAGCCATCGTTGAAGATGGCCAGTCAGCTCCCGCCAAGTGCGGGTTTGCTGGAGATCCCACGTCCGTGTGGGTCGGCGCAGGAGCAAGCTCCTGCGCGAATTCTTTACATCTTGGGCATGCCGCCGCCGGGCAACATACCGCCCATGCCGCGCATCATTTTGGCCATTCCGCCTTTCGCGGAGAATTTCTTCATCATCTTCTGCATCTGCTTGTGCTGCTTGATCAAGCGACCGATGTCCTGCACCTGGGTGCCGGAACCCATGGCGATCCGGCGCTTGCGCGAACCACTGATCAGCTCAGGGTCGCGGCGCTCGGCCGGGGTCATGGAATTGATGATGGCTTCCATCTGCTTGAATTGCTTCTCTGCCGCACCCTGGGCATTGCCCATCTGCGCCAGGTTCACACCACCGATATTCGGCAGTTTGTCCATGAGGCCGCCGAGACCGCCCATGTTCTTCATCTGTTGCAGCTGATCGCGGAAGTCTTCGAGGTCGAAGCCCTTGCCCTTCTTCAGCTTCTTGGCCAGCTTGTCGGCCTTGTCCTTGTCGAGGGTCGCTTCGGCCTGTTCGATCAGGCTGAGCACGTCGCCCATGCCGAGGATGCGCGATGCGATACGCTCAGGGTGGAACGGTTCGAGCGCTTCGCTCTTCTCGCCCATACCGATGAACTTGATCGGCTTGCCGGTAATGGCACGTACCGACAGTGCGGCACCGCCACGGGCATCACCGTCGACCTTGGTCAGGATCACACCGGTCAGCGGCAATGCATCACCGAAGGCCTTGGCCGTGTTGGCGGCGTCCTGGCCGGTCATGGCATCGACCACGAACAGGGTTTCGACCGGATTGATCGCGGCGTGCAGCGCCTTGATCTCGCCCATCATCTCTTCGTCGATGTGCAAACGACCGGCGGTGTCGACGATGACCACGTCGATGAATTTCAGCTTGGCTTCTTTAATAGCCGCTTGAGCGATGTCAACCGGCTTCTGGCTCAGGTCGGACGGGAAGAACGTCACGCCGATGTCGTTGGCCAGGGTTTCCAGCTGCTTGATCGCCGCCGGACGGTAAACGTCCGCGGACACGACCATGACCGACTTCTTCTTGCGCTCTTTAAGGAAGCGCGCCAGTTTGCCGGCGGTGGTGGTTTTACCCGCACCCTGCAAACCGGCCATCAGAACCACGGCCGGTGGAACGGCGCTCAGGTTCAAATCTTCGTTGGCCGCGCCCATCAGGCTTTCGAGTTCGGCCTGGACGATCTTCACGAAGGCCTGGCCCGGCGTCAGGCTGCGCGACACCTCGGTGCCGACAGCGCGTTCCTTGACCGAATTGACGAAGTCTTTGACCACCGGCAAGGCGACGTCGGCTTCGAGCAACGCCATGCGCACTTCACGCAGGGTGTCTTTGATGTTGTCTTCGGTCAGCTTGGCCTTGCCGGTGACATGGCGCAGCGTCTGTGAGAGACGGTCGGTTAAGTTTTCAAACATTGCGCGATCCTTTCAGGCCCTGTGTAGACCGGGATAATGGCGGCCCAGACCGGAATCAACATGTGCTCGGCGAGCCTGCGGCGTGGGCAGGTCGCGGATTATAGCGAAGACTGCGTCTGGCGGACACCTCGCCGTCAGCTTGTATGGTCTTTCGTGCCGTATGGGTTCTATGCCAAACTCAACGCCTTTCGGGCCTGCCTAACAGGATTTATGCTCCCCTTGTCACCCAGCTTGCTTACCACCCTCGCCGCCGCCTGCTTATATGCCGCTGCGACCTTCTATCAAGGCACTCGCCTGGCCACCGGTGCCAAGGCGAACAAACGCCTGCTGGTCACGCTCGGCGTACTGGCCGTGCTGGCCCACAGCGCCAGCCTGATCAGCTATCTGCTGACTCCGGTCGGCCTGGCCCTGGACTTTTTCAGCGCCGCCAGCCTGATTGCCGCAGCGGTCATCGCCCTGACCCTGCTGGCCTGCTCACGGATTCCAGTGGAAAACCTGCTTGTATTGCTGTTCCCGCTGGGCGCCGCAACAGTGTTGCTGGCACAGTTCGCCCCCGCCGGCACGGTGCAGGTCATCGACGAAGAGCCAGGCATTCTCGCCCACATTCTCTTGTCGATCCTCGCTTACGGCATGTTCACCATCGCGGTGTTCCAGGCCTTGCTGCTGCTGGTTCAGGACCATCAGCTCAAGCACAAGCATCCGTCCGGGCTGATCAAGAACTTCCCGCCGCTGCAAACCATGGAAAGCCTGCTATTCGGTTTCCTCTGGGCCGGCTGGAGCCTGCTGTCGTTGTCGCTGATTTCCGGCTGGCTGTTCGTCGAGAACCTGTTCGCCCAGCACCTGGTGCATAAAACCCTGCTGGCGTGCCTGGCCTGGATCGTGTTCAGCGTGCTGCTCTGGGGGCGCAACCGTCTCGGCTGGCGCGGACACAAAGCCATCCGCTGGACCCTTGCCGGTTTCTGCCTGCTGATGCTGGCGTATTTCGGCAGCAAGCTGGTCCGCGAATACATTCTGCACATCTGACGGGCGGCATTAATGGACGACTTGCCCATAGGACCGATGCTCGCGGTGCTGGCCCTGCTGATTTTATGGTCGGGGCTGTTTACCGCCATCGAAGTTGCGCAACAGCAATTACTGGCCCAACGCACGGCCTCGCGCTCCAGCGACAAACCCGTGGCCAAGCTGAGCTTCCCGCTCAACAGCCTGATCCTCTGCAACACCTTGTGCCGCGCGCTGGTGGTGGTCATCAGCACCTTGCTGGCGATTTTCACCTGGGCGCAAAACGGCCCCTGGATTGCCTGCCTCGGTGCTGGCGCAATGTTGCTGGTGTTCGCCGACTACCTGCCACGCGCCCTCGCCGCCCGCCACCCGGATGCCGTCCTGGCCTTGGGCAACACACTGCTCGGCATACCGCTGAAAATCGTCTATCCCGCCGCATGGCTACTCAATGGCATCAGCCAACTGCTGATGCGGCCATTCGCCCGCAAAATCAACGTGGTGCAGCAAAGCGAAGACGAGGCACCGGCAGATCGGCACGACGATCACGAACATGCGGCTTATCGCCCACTGTCAGGCATCCACGCACTGGATAACATCACGGTCAACGATATTCTGGTGCCACGCAGCGACGTCGACGGGATCAACCTGGACGACCCCCTCGAAGAAATCATCGAGCAACTGCGCCACAACAGGCGCACCCGCCTGCCGGTATTCCACAGCGACATCAACCAGGTCGAAGCGGTGCTCAACACCCGGCAGATCCGTCACTTGTTGCCGGATTCAAGCCTGACTGTGGAAGCGCTGCTGGCGGCCAGTCACGAACCGTACTTCGTGCCGGAAAGCACACCGTTGCAACTGCAATTGCTGAATTTCCACAAGCAGCAGCGGCGCTTGGGCATGGTGGTCGACGAGTACGGGGAAGTACTGGGTATCGTGACCCTGGAAGATATTCTCGAAGAAATCGTCGGAGAGTTCGAAAGCCAGCACAGCCTGGATAACCCGCACATTCACCCGCAGGCCGATGGCCGACTGGTGATTGATGGCGCAGCGTCCATCCGCGAACTGAACAAGAGCCTCGGCTGGCATTTGCCCAGCGATGGTCCGAAAACCCTCAACGGCCTGGTGACCGAGGCGCTGGAGACAATTCCGGACAGCGCGGTGTGCCTGAAGATCGGACGATACCGGCTGGAGATTCTGGAGACTGAAGAAAATCGCGTCACGCGCGTGCTGATCTGGCATACCAGCTCAGCGCCTGCGTTTATCCGTTAACGGGTTAAAACAACCGCCCCTCTTGTTCGATAGTTAGCCACCTTCCTATAATCGAGCCGGCTTACCCAAGCCTCCCACCGAACCACATGCTTACCCCGCATGCAGCAGGTTCCGGCCAGATCTTCGACACCATCCGTACCACTGCGGCGACTGTTCCTACCTTGAACAGCGACCGATCCTCAACCCACATCCCTGGGTATTCGACCATAATAATTCGCTCCACTGGGGCACATGACTGTCAGGGATAACGACATGACGACCAGCACAACGTTCAGCGACACCGCGCCTGCCCAACCGACGAACTCCGCCACCCGCGTGGCTACCGCGAGTTTCATCGGCACGGCCATCGAGTTCTACGACTTCTACGTCTATGCCACCGCCGCAGCATTGGTGATCGGCCCGGTGTTCTTTCCACAAACCTCCGGCACCGCGCAGATGCTGTCGGCATTCCTCACCTTCGGCATCGCTTTCCTTGCGCGGCCGCTGGGTTCGGCGTTGTTCGGCCATTTTGGTGACCGCATCGGACGCAAATCGACACTGGTTGCGTCCTTGCTGCTGATGGGCGTGTGCACCACGCTGATCGGCGTACTGCCGGGTTACGACAGCATTGGCGCCTGGGCGCCGATCCTGCTTTGCGTGCTGCGCTTCGGCCAAGGCCTGGGACTGGGCGGCGAATGGGGCGGCGCCGCATTGCTGGCCACGGAGAACGCACCCAAAGGCAAGCGCGCCTGGTTCGGCATGTTTCCGCAACTCGGCCCATCGATCGGATTTCTGGCGGCCAACGGCCTGTTCCTGACCCTGGCCATGAGCCTGAACGACGAGCAATTCCGTTCGTGGGGCTGGCGGATTCCGTTCCTGCTCAGTGCCGCGCTGGTGATGGTCGGCTTGTACGTACGCCTCAAGCTCCACGAAACCCCGGTGTTCGCCAACGCCGTGGCTCGCCAGGAGCGGGTGAAGATTCCGCTGGTCGAGCTGTTCAGCCAATACTGGGCACCGATGCTGCTGGGCGCCGGGTCGATGGTGGTGTGCTATGCACTGTTTTACATCTCGACAGTGTTTTCGCTGAGTTACGGTGTGTCGACGCTTGGCTACACCCGGGAAACCTTTCTCGCCCTGCTGTGTTTCGCGGTGCTGTTCATGGCGGCCGCAACACCGCTGTCGGCCTGGGCCAGCGACCGTTTCGGGCGTAAGCCGGTGCTGATCATCGGCGGCGTGCTGGCGATTCTGTCCGGATTCTTGATGGAACCGCTGCTGACCCATGGCTCGACCTGGGGCGTGGCGTTGTTCCTGTGCATAGAACTGTTTCTGATGGGCGTGACGTTTGCGCCGATGGGCGCGCTGCTGCCGGAGCTGTTTCCGACCCACGTGCGCTATACCGGCGCATCGGCGGCTTACAACCTGGGCGGTATTGTCGGCGCCTCGGCGGCACCGTTCTTTGCACAGAAACTGGTGGCGATGGGTGGTTTGAGTTATGTCGGCGGGTATGTGTCGGGGGCGGCAGTACTAAGCTTAATCGCAGTGCTGTGCCTGAAGGAGACACGCAATAACGATTTGAATCGGGTTGCCTGAAGCCAAAAGCTTCGCGGGCAAGCCTCGCTCCTACGGGTCATTTGTCGAACGCACTTGCGTCTTGACGTGATCCCTGTAGGAGCGAGGCTTGCCCGCGAATGCCGCGCCTCGGTTTACAGCTCGACTACAACAGCCTGAGCAGCACGGGTCGCTTTTGCACGAGCAGCTTCGATAGACTCGTCGCGAGCCAACGCAACCCCCATCCGCCGCTGGCCATTGACTTCAGGCTTGCCGAACAGACGCAACGCAGTATCCGGCTCGCTCAACGCTGCACCCAGGTTGGCGAAAGCGGTCTGAGTCGACTGCCCTTCCACCAGAATCACCGCCGACGCCGATGGGCCGAACTGACGGATCAGTGGAATCGGCAGGCCCAGGATCGCCCGTGCGTGCAGTGCGAACTGCGACAGGTCCTGGGAAATCAGGGTCACCAGACCGGTGTCATGCGGGCGCGGCGAGACTTCGCTGAACCACACCTGATCACCCTTGATGAACAACTCGACGCCAAACAGGCCACGACCGCCCAAGGCTTCGGTGACCGCTTTGGCGACGCGCTCGGATTCGGCCAAAGCAACCGGGCTCATGGCTTGTGGCTGCCAGGATTCCTGGTAGTCGCCCTTCTCCTGACGGTGACCGACAGGCGCACAGAACGTAGTGCCGCCGACGTGACGCACAGTCAGCAGAGTGATTTCGTAGTCGAAGTCGATGAAGCCTTCGATGATCACGCGGCCTTTACCGGCGCGCCCGCCTTCTTGAGCGTAATCCCAGGCTTTCTGCACGTCATCGACGCTGCGCAGCAGGCTCTGGCCCTTGCCCGAGGAACTCATGACCGGTTTGACCACGCACGGGAAGCCCAGGTCTTCGACTGCCTTACGGTAGTCCTCGAAGGTGTCGGCGAAGTGGTACGGCGATGTCGGCAGGTCCAGCTCTTCAGCGGCCAGGCGACGGATGCCTTCGCGGTTCATGGTCAACTGTGCGGCGCGGGCAGTCGGGATCACGGTGAAGCCTTCGGACTCCAGCTCCACCAGGGTCGCGGTGGCGATGGCTTCGATTTCCGGCACGATGAAGTGCGGTTTCTCGGCTTCGATCACCGCACGCAGGGCGGCACCGTCGAGCATATTGATCACATGGCTGCGATGGGCGACTTGCATGGCCGGCGCATTGGCGTAGCGATCCACGGCAATCACTTCAACGCCCAGGCGTTGCAGCTCGATCACCACTTCCTTGCCCAACTCACCACAGCCACACATCAATACGCGGGTCGCGGTTGGCGACAATGGAGTTCCGATACGGGTCATCTCAGGTCCTCAAAGGAGCGGATCATCGAGGGAAGCGCGCTTCCCATGGGGAGAAAGCGCGGCATTTTACATGAACCTGAGGGTTTGGCTTCAGCTGACGACAGCCTGTTTGCGCAGGCGCCATGCCATGGCCAACCAGACCACGGTGACGCCCGCGAACTTCGAACCCAGCGCAGTGAAGATCACGCCCGGTGTGAGCGCATCGATCATGCCGAAGAAGATGAAGGTGTCCAGCGGGATGCTCAGGGCCGAACTTATCCACAGGCGATCGTGCAACGGGCGCTTGGTGAGGCTGAACACCAGCCAGTCGATGCACTCGGACACGGCGAACGCCGTGGCACTGGCGAGAGCAATTGAGGGATCGGAGGTAACGTAAGACAGCCCCAGCGCCACCAGCATCGCCGCGATCGCGCCATGGCCGAAGCGGGTTTGCACCATGTCGCGCAGCACGAACACCAGACCACCCCAGGCCGACCAGATGATGTCCAGGTGCGGGGCGGTGGAAAAAGCGTAATTGATCAGCACGACACTGCTGATGTAGGCGATCAGGAAGAGCATGGACGGGAGATACCTGTCAATTTTGTGCACAGGGTACTTCATCTTCAGCGCACAGATAACCTGTGGCGAGGGGGCTTGCCCCCGTTCGGCTGCGCAGCAGTCGTGAAATCAGCAAACGCCGTACGCCTGAAAGAATGAAGTCGCAGGTTTAGCGCCGCTTCGCAACGCAACGGGGGCAAGCCCCTTCGCCACAAAAGCCGCGCTACCACAAAAAATCAGGAATCGGATTTGGAAGGCAACATCCAGATCAGCCCACTCGATTTCGCCCGCTCATGACACAACCCCAACACCTTGCGCCGTTCCTCGTTGTCCATCCGGCTCCAGCGGGTGATCTCTTCCACCGTGCGTTGACACCCGGTGCAAATGTCATCTTCATCCAGCGCACAAATGTTCACGCACGGCGACGGGACCGGTCGCTCACGTTCAGGTGTGCTCATTGTTCCTGCTCGACCAGATCGCGGACATAACGCTGCGAGTTGTGCACATAGTGCGCGGCGCTGGCTTCGAGCATCTTCTTCTGCGGCTCGGTCAGTTCGCGTACCACCTTGCCCGGCGAGCCCATGACCAGCGAGCCGTCCGGAATCTCCTTGCCTTCACCGATCAGCGAGTTGGCGCCGATGATGCAGTTCTTGCCGATTTTCGCGCCGTTGAGGATCACTGCGTTGATGCCGATCAGACTGTAATCGCCCACCGTGCAGCCGTGGAGCATGGCATTGTGACCGATGGTCACGCCGGTACCGATGGTCAGCGGATAGCCCATGTCGGTGTGCATCACGGTGCCGTCCTGCACGTTGCTGTTCTTGCCGATCAGGATCAATTCGTTGTCGCCACGCAACACGGCGTTGAACCAGACGTTGGCGCCCTCTTCCAGTTTGACCTTGCCCACCAGCACGGCATTGGGTGCGACCCAGCTCTGCGGGTGGGTCTCGACGCGGGCGTCGCCCAGGCGGTATTTCATCTTGTTGTCCTCACGACCAGGCTGGCTCACTAGCGAAAAGCAGGATTCACGCCATACGAGCGATGGCTTCAGGTGTTGATAAAACTCTTGGGTGGTTGATGCAGGCTGATTTTCGCGTCATAGAGCAGGTTGATCAACTCGACGATCATGATCGCCGTCAACCCCCAGATCTTGTACTCGCCATAACGATAGCTCGGCACATACCAACTGTGGCCCTGATAGTCGATGCGGTGGGTGTGCTCGCGCGGGTCCTTGCGGAAGAATTCCAGGGGCACGCTGAACACTGCGGCGATCTCGGCATCGTTGGCCAGGTATTCGACGAAATCCGGAATCACGCCGACATAGGGCGTGACCTTGATGCCGTGCAGGGAAATCAGTGGGCTCAGCGGGCCGATCACTTCAACCAGCCCCGGCGGCAGGCCGATTTCTTCTTCGGCCTCGCGCAGAGCGGTAAAGATCAGATCAGGGTCTTCAGGGTCGCGTCGACCGCCGGGAAAAGCGACTTCACCGCCATGGGTCGAGAGCCCGCTGGCGCGAAGGGTCAGGACCAGTTCAGGTTCGTCACTGCGCGTGATGGGCACCAATACCGCGGCTTCGGGGAAACGTCGGTCGGTTTCCAGCGTACGCGGTGTGTGATTGCTTACCCGGTGCAGTAGCTCGTCCAGCATGAGTCTTCTCGATCTGTGCCTTACCCTGCATCATGCACCAATCGCACCGGCCGCCCAACCCCCGAAAAGCCTCATGTCGCGAAACGACAACTTGCCGACCGACACCGCTGCACGCCAAGATAGGCGCAGCATTCAGGAACCCAAGCATGAAATATTGCAGTCAATGCGGCAACCCGGTAACCCAGCGCATTCCCGAAGGCGATTCGCGCCTGCGTTTTGTCTGCGACAGCTGTCATACCATTCATTACCAGAACCCCAATATCGTCGCCGGTTGCGTGCCGACCTGGGGTTCGAAGATATTGCTGTGCCGTCGCGCCATCGAGCCACGGCTCGGTTATTGGACCCTGCCCGCCGGTTTCATGGAAAATGGTGAGACCATCGAACAGGCCGCCATTCGCGAGACCGCCGAAGAAGCTTGCGCCCGGGTACGCAACCTGAGCATCTATACGCTGATCGATGTGCCGCACATCAGTCAGGTGCATGTGTTCTTTCGCGCCGAGCTTGTGGATCTGAATTTTCGCGCAGGCCCCGAGAGCCTGGAAGTGCAGCTGTTCGAAGAGGCCGACATTCCTTGGGGCGAACTGGCTTTCCGCACGGTCGGCCGTACATTAGAATGCTTCTTCGCTGACCGGCGGACCGAGGTCTACCCCGTGCGGTCCGAATCGATCCCGCCACTCGCTCAGCCTGCCATCATCTAAGCACTTGTTAGTAAAAAACCATCTATAAATAAAATAGTCGCGACACCTCTTAGGGATATCGTTTCAATGCGCTGGTTGCTTGCCCTGTTTTGCTTATCGTTCGTCGCAGTCTCCCAGGCTTCCGTCGCGGCCGCCCCGGACGGCAAAGTCATCGAAAAAGTTCTGGTCCTCAAATCTGCCCATCAGTTGCAGTTGATCAACGACGGCAAGCCGTTCAAGACCTATCGCATTTCCCTGGGCAAACGCCCCATCGGCCCAAAACTGATGGAAGGTGATAAACGCACCCCCGAAGGCCTTTACTGGCTGGACTGGCGCAAGACCAGCGAACGTTTCAACCTGGCGATGCACATCTCCTACCCCAACATCAGCGACTCCGCCCGCGCCCGGCGCGAAGGCGTCGAGCCTGGCGGCATGATCATGATCCACGGTACCCCGGACACCGAAGACAATCCGGAAGACTTGTTCCACACGCTGGACTGGACCGATGGCTGCATCGCCATGCGCAACATGGACATGCGTGAAGTCTGGGGTCTGGTACCGGACGGCACGATGATCGAAATCCGCCCGTAACTTCCCCCCATAATGATCACTCCCACGCAGAGCGTGGGAATGATCAAGTGTGTTCTGGCTGCTACCTTCGGTCGGCTTCGAAAAAATAGATCAGAAGATCACGGATCAGGTCAGAGGTTAAATCCCGAGCAATAAAAAACCCGCTGAAGAATCAGCGGGTTTCTCATTGCAGCGGCCAGAGAATCAAAAATCCTCTAACCGCCATACCTCGTAAGCCGGCGTCTCATAGGGATGACTCTCTTTCAGAGCCACCACCACCGCCCGGATCAATTCATCGCTGACCACAAGCTCAACCTTCCATTCCTCAACCTGCTCGACCTGTCCAGCCTCGCCAATGAACGGCTGACTGCCCTCCAGCGGACGAAACTGACCCAAGCCAAACACCTGCCACGCACAGTGGTCATAAGCCCCGATCCGCCCGCCACCGGCGGCGAATACAGCGCTTTTGACCACTTCAACATGACTGGCCGGAACAAAAAAGCAAAGCTTGTACACGGCAATCAGCTCCCCGCTCTTAGTTCACCCAGACGCGAGCGTTACGGAACATACGCATCCAAGGTGCGTCTTCGTTCCAGTCTTCCGAACGCCACGAGTTCTGCACCGCGCGGAACACACGCTCCGGGTGCGGCATCATGATGGTCACGCGACCGTCGCGGCTGGTCAAACCGGTGATCCCGCGCGGCGAGCCGTTCGGGTTGGCCGGGTATTTCTCGGTGACCTTGCCGTGGTTGTCGACGAAACGCATCGCCACGCAACCCGACAGATCGGCTTGCAGCAACGCTTCTTCGCTGGCGAATTCGGCATGGCCTTCACCGTGGGCGATGGCGATCGGCATGCGCGAACCGGCCATGCCCTGCAGGAAGATCGAGTTCGACTCCTGGATCTGAACCATGGCCACGCGGGCTTCGAACTGCTCGGAACGGTTGCGCACGAAGTGCGGCCAGAACTCGCTGCCCGGGATCAGCTCGTGCAGGTTGGACATCATCTGGCAACCGTTGCACACGCCGAGGGTGAAGCTGTCGGTACGTTCGAAGAAGCCCTGGAAAGCATCGCGAGCGCGGCTGTTGAACAGCGCGGACTTGGCCCAGCCTTCACCGGCACCCAGTACGTCGCCGTAGGAGAAACCGCCGCAAGCGACCATGCCCTTGAAGTCGTTCAGGTCGACACGGCCGGCCAGAATGTCGCTCATGTGCACGTCGATCGCGTTGAAACCGGCACGGTCGAACGCGGCCGCCATTTCCACCTGACCGTTGACGCCCTGCTCACGCAGCACGGCAACCTGTGGGCGAATGCCTTTCTTGATGTAAGGCGCGGCGACATCCTGGTTAACGTCGTAGCTGAGCTTGACGCTCAGGCCCGGGTTGTCTTCTTCCAGCAGCACGTCGAACTCTTGTTCGGCGCAGTCGGCGTTATCACGCAGACGCTGGATCTGGTAGCTGGTTTCAGCCCACTGACGTTGCAGCAGACGACGCTGACCTTCGAATACGGTATCGCCGTTAAACGTGATGCTGATCTCGCCGTTGTTCATCGGCTGACCGATCACCGATACGCAGTCGCCCAGGCCAGCAGCGCTGAACTGCGCGAGGATATCCGCGGTGGCGTCCTGGCGAACCTGAATCACGGCGCCCAGTTCTTCGTTGAACAGGATCGCGGCGATATCGGCGGAAGTCTCTGCCAGACCGTCGAGGTTCAGGCTCAGACCGCAGTGGCCGGCAAACGCCATTTCCACCACGCTGGTCAGCAGACCACCGTCGGAACGGTCGTGGTAAGCCAGCAGGTGACCGTCGGCGTTGAGGCCCTGGATCACCGCGAAGAAGGCTTTCAGGTCTTCGGCGTCATCGACGTCCGGGGCTTGTTTGCCGAGCTTGCCGTGAACCTGCGCGAGGATCGAGGCACCCATGCGGTTCTGGCCGCGACCGAGGTCGATCAGGATCAGGTCGGTGGTGCCCTTGTCCATGCGCAGTTGCGGGGTCAGGGTCTGACGGATGTCAGCCACTGGCGCGAAACCGGTCACGATCAGCGACATCGGCGAAGTGACAGCCTTATCGACACCTTCGTCGTTCCAGCGAGTGGCCATGGACATGGAGTCCTTGCCCACCGGGATGGTGATGCCCAGCTCAGGGCACAGTTCCATGCCGACCGCTTTCACGGTGTCATACAGACGTGCGTCTTCACCTGGGTGACCGGCAGCGGACATCCAGTTCGCCGACAGTTTGATGTCGGAGATCTTGGCGATGCGCGAGGCGGCGATGTTGGTCAGGGTTTCGCCGATGGCCATGCGGCCCGACGCCGGAGCGTCCAGCAGGGCCAGCGGAGTGCGCTCGCCCATGGCCATGGCTTCACCGGTATAAACGTCGAAGCTGGTGGCGGTAACGGCAACGTCGGCCACCGGAACCTGCCACGGGCCAACCATCTGGTCACGGGCCACGAGGCCGGTGATGGTGCGGTCGCCGATGGTGATCAGGAAGCTCTTGCTGGCCACGGCCGGGTGATGCAGGACGCGCTCGACGCAGTTGGCGATGTCGAGGGTCGACGGATCGAAATCGTCGCCCAGCTCGTTTTCACGAACCACCGAACGGTGCATGCGCGGGGCTTTGCCCAGCAGCACTTCGAGCGGCATATCCACCGGGCTGTTGCCGAAGTGGCTGTCGGTCACGGTCAGTTGCGGCTCGGCAGTGGCTTCGCCGACTACCGCGAATGGGCAACGCTCACGCTCGCAGATCGCCTTGAAGCGTTCGAAGTCCGCCGGGCCGACTGCCAGAACGTAGCGTTCCTGGGATTCGTTACTCCAGATTTCGTGCGGGGCCATGCCCGGCTCGTCGTTTGGAATGTTGCGCAGTTCGAAACGGCCACCACGGTCGCCATCGTTGACCAGTTCCGGGAAGGCGTTGGACAGACCGCCCGCGCCGACGTCGTGGATGAAGCTGATCGGGTTTTTGTCGCCCAGTTGCCAGCAACGGTCGATGACTTCCTGGCAACGACGCTCCATCTCGGGGTTTTCACGTTGTACGGAAGCGAAGTCCAGGTCTGCCGAGCTGGTGCCGGTGGCCATGGAGGAAGCCGCGCCGCCACCCAGACCGATCAGCATCGCCGGGCCGCCAAGCACGATCAGCTTGGAGCCAACGACGATTTCGCCTTTCTTGACGTGTTCTTCACGGATGTTGCCCATGCCGCCAGCCAGCATGATCGGCTTGTGGTAACCGCGAACTTCATCGCCATGGGGCGTGGTGATCGACTGCTCGAAGGTACGGAAGTAGCCGGTCAGCGCCGGACGGCCGAATTCGTTGTTGAACGCAGCGCCGCCCAACGGGCCTTCGATCATGATGTCCAGCGCGGTAACGATGCGCTCGGGCTTGCCGTATGGCACTTCCCACGGCTGTTCGAAGCCCGGGATCTGCAGGTTCGACACGGTGAAACCGGTCAGGCCAGCCTTTGGCTTGGCGCCGCGACCGGTGGCGCCTTCGTCGCGAATCTCGCCGCCGCTACCGGTGGATGCGCCCGGGAACGGGGCAATCGCAGTCGGGTGGTTGTGCGTTTCGACTTTCATCAGGATGTGCACCGGTTCCTGCACCGCGCCGTACTGGCGGGTTTCAGGGTCCGGGAAGAAACGACCGGCCACGGAACCGACGATGACCGAGGCGTTGTCCTTATAAGCCGACAGAACACCTTCGCTATGCATCTGGTAGGTGTTCTTGATCATGCCGAACAGGCTTTTTTCCTGGCTCTGACCGTCGATGTCCCAACTGGCGTTGAAGATCTTGTGACGGCAGTGCTCGGAGTTCGCCTGGGCGAACATCATCAGTTCGATGTCGTGCGGGTTGCGCTTCAAACCAAGGAAGGCGTTGACCAGGTAGTCGATTTCGTCTTCGGCCAGGGCCAGGCCCAGCTCGGTGTTGGCTTTTTCCAGCGCGGCGCGGCCGCCACCCAGCACGTCGATCGCGGTCAGGGGCTTGGGTTCGGCGTGGCTGAACAGGCCGGAGGCTTGTTCGAGGTTGCCCAGCACAATCTGGGTCATGCGGTCGTGCAGCGCGTCTGCGATCAGCTGCGCTTCGGCGTCGCTGAACTGGCCGGCGACGTAAAACGCAATGCCGCGTTCCAGGCGCTGGATCTTGGTCAGGCCGCAGTTGCGAGCGATATCGCTGGCTTTACTGGACCACGGCGAAATGGTGCCGAAACGCGGCAATACCAGGAACAGACGACCAGTGGGCTCTTGTACCGGAACGCTAGGGCCGTACTTCAGAAGGCGCGCGAGCACCTGCTGTTCGTCGCCGGTCAGGACGCCGGTAACTTCGGCGAAGTGAGCGAATTCAGCATACAAGCCGCTGACAGCTGGAACCTTCTGGCTCAGTTGCTCAAGGAGTTTGCTGTGGCGAAAGGCAGAAAGGGCAGGAGCGCCGCGCAGGATCAACATCTTCGGGACAGCCTCGGGAAGGGGTGTGCTTTGAGGCCGTGCATTCTAGCCTAAACCGCCCGCGACATCACCCGAAACGGTACACGCGGTTGCACCCGAACGTCGGGCCGGGTATTCGGGCCCTGAACAGGTGCGCGCCGGGGGTTATTTTTTCTGTCATAAAATGCTGTTCGGGCCCATTCCTGCGGGCTCCAAGCGGGTTTTTGAAGCCCTAGCAGACAAGCCCTTCTCTGTCGAGATATGGCGCTCGTGGTCCTTTGCGTATACTGCGCAGATGTTTTTCCCAACGGCTTTGCGTCCGCGGTACGCCAAATGGCTGATCGCAACCGGACTCTTCCTGATGCTCAGTGGCTGTGTTGATAAACCCAACACGCTGGAGCGCGTAAAGGAGGATGGCGTGCTGCGGGTGGTTACCCGGAACAGCCCCGCCACCTACTTTCAGGATCGCAATGGTGAAACCGGCTTCGAATACGAGCTGGTGAAGCGCTTCGCCGACGATCTGGGGGTCGAACTCAAGATCGAAACCGCCGACAACCTCGACGACCTGTTCAATCAGGTGGGCAAGCCAAATGGCCCGGTGCTGGCCGCTGCCGGCCTGGTCAGTAGCGAGGACCGCAAAAAGCAGGTGCGGTTTTCCCATTCCTACCTCGAAGTCACCCCACAGATCATCTATCGCAACGGCCAGTCGCGGCCGACCGACGCAGGCGATCTGGTCGGCAAGAAAATCATGGTGCTCAAGGGCAGCACCCACGCCGAGCAATTGGCAGAGCTGAAAAAGAAATATCCCGGCATTGAATACGAAGAGTCCGACGCGGTTGAAGTCGTCGACCTGCTGCGCATGGTCGACGAAGGTCAGATCGACCTGACCCTGGTCGACTCCAACGAAGTGGCGATGAACCAGGTCTACTTCCCCAACGTGCGGGTCGCCTTCGACCTCGGTGATGCCAGCAACCAGAGCTGGGCCGTGGCCGCCGGCGATGACAACAGCCTGCTCAACGAAATCAACACCTACCTCGACAAAGTAAAGCAAAACGGCACCCTGCAACGCCTCAAAGACCGCTACTACGGGCATGTCGACGTACTCGGCTATATGGGCGCCACCACCTTCGCCCAGCACTTGCAGCAACGACTGCCCAAATACGAACAGCACTTCAAGGCGTCCGCCAAGAAAGAAAAAGTCGACTGGCGCCTGCTGGCGGCAATCGGTTATCAGGAATCGCTGTGGCAAGCGGCGGTCACGTCCAAGACCGGCGTGCGCGGATTGATGATGCTGACCCAGAACACGGCGCAAGCCATGGGCGTTTCCAATCGCCTAGACCCCAAGCAGAGCATCATGGGCGGCGCGAAATACCTGGTCTACATGAAGGATCAACTGGACGAGTCGATCCAGGAGCCGGATCGTACGTGGTTCGCGCTGGCCGCCTACAACGTGGGCAGCGGTCACCTGGATGACGCGCGCAAACTGGCGGCCAAGGAAGGGTTGAATCCGGACAAATGGCTGGACGTGAAGAAAATACTGCCCCGCCTTTCGCAGAAGCAGTGGTACAGCAAGACTCGTTATGGCTACGCCCGTGGCGGCGAACCGGTGCATTTCGTGGCGAACATCCGTCGCTACTACGACATCCTGACGTGGGTCACGCAGCCGCAGCTCGAAGGCACCCAGGTCGCCGAGGGCAACCTGCATGTGCCGGGGGTCGACAAGACCAAGCCGAGCCAGGAAACCCCACCGCTCTAATAGCCACCCCCCATCAAAATTGTGGGAGCGAGCCTGCTCATTCCCACACTGTTTTGTGTTTGGCTTTAAGCTTTTGCAGCCGCCAGAATCAGCGCCTTCATCTCCGACACTGCCGACTTGAACCCGACGAACAACGCATGGGCCACCAGCGCATGGCCGATGTTCAGTTCGTTGATACCCTTGATTGCCGCAACAGCCTCGACGTTGTGATAGTGCAAACCATGGCCGGCGTTGACGATCAGGCCTTGGGCCAGACCGAATGCCACGCCATCGGCCACACGCTTGAGCTCTTCAGCAACTTCGGTTGGCGTCTCGGCGTCCGCGTAACGCCCGGTGTGCAATTCAATGGCCGGCGCGCCGACACGGCGGGACGCCTCAATCTGCCGCTCGTCAGCGTCGATGAACAGCGACACTTCGCAGCCAATCTTCGCCAGGCGATCCACCGCCGCCTTGATCCGCGCTTCCTGCCCCGCTACGTCCAGACCGCCTTCAGTGGTCAGTTCCTGACGGGTTTCCGGCACCAGGCAAACGTGCGCCGGGCGGATACGCTCGGCGAACGCCATCATTTCTTCGGTGACGCCCATTTCGAAATTCATGCGGGTTTGCAGCACGTCCTTGAGCAGCAGGACATCGCGCTCCTGAATGTGCCGGCGGTCTTCACGCAGGTGCACGGTGATGCCGTCAGCGCCCGCCTCTTCCGCGTCCAGCGCTGCCTTGACCGGATCCGGGTAACGAGTACCCCGGGCCTGACGCAGGGTGGCAACGTGGTCGATGTTCACGCCAAGAAGAATGCGATTGCTGGTGGTCACGGAAGCGCTCCTGAAGAAGGGGGAAGTTCGGTGCACAGCATACGGGGAGACTACGGCTTTCGAAACAACTCACGACTAACCAATGGACGCCCACCCAAGTGAACGGCCAACGCCTGACGCATCAAGCGCTTGGCGGCGGACAGCGCACCGGGCGCGGACCAGTCGGCATCGGCCATGGCCAGCAGTTCGGTACCGTTGAACAGGCCTGGTTGCAACAAGTAAACCCGCTCCAGACCCGCATCCACCTGCAAGCGGTAGAGACCGTCCGGCGCAATGGGGTCGCCATGGATGTCGGTATTCAGCGCGAAGCCATAACCGAGATCATCGAGCAGTCGCCATTCGAAGGAGCGCAGCAATGGTTCCAGTGGTCGACCTTCGGCCAGGGCAAGCAAGGTCGCGGCGTAGTGATCGAAAACCGCGGGATGAGGATCTTCGGCGGGCAGCAAGCGGATCAGCAATTCGTTGAGGTAGAGACCACTGAACAGCGCTTCACCATTGAGCCAGGTGGAAACGCCGGCGCTTTCCATGCGGCCGACATTCTTCAGTTCGCCCCGGCCACGGAACTCGACTTCCAGCGGCACGAACGGCCGCGCCAACGTCCCGGCCTTGCCCCGCGCACTGCGCAACACCGCCCGCAGCCGACCTTGCGGCGTGAGGAAATCCACCAGCGCACTGCTTTCGCGGTAGGCGCGGGAATGGAGCACGTAGGCGGGTTGGCCGATGGGCGGGCTGGATGACATCAGTTTCCGAATCTCTGGAGATCCACTGTGGCGAGGGAGCTTGTCGGAACGCCGCACCGTCCCGCTGGACTGCGAAGCGGCCCCAAAACCATGCACCTCAGTGTTTCAGGTAAAACCGCGATGCCAGGATTTACGACTGCTTCGCCCGGGCGCGGATCGGCCGAACGGGAGCAAGCTCCCTCGCCACAAAAGCTCGCTCCTACAATTGAATCGATGTGCTGCTGGACGATTTACAGGTCGCCGTAACCCAGCGAACGCAAGGCACGCTCGTCGTCAGACCAGCCACCTTTCACCTTGACCCACAGATTGAGCATGATCTTGGAGTCGAACAGCAGCTCCATGTCCTTGCGCGCTTCGGTGCCGATGCGCTTGATGCGCTCGCCCTTGTCGCCAATGATGATTTTCTTCTGACCGTCACGTTCAACGAGGATCAAAGCGTGAATGTGCAGGGTTTTGCCCTGCTGCTTGAACTCTTCGATTTCCACGGTGATCTGGTACGGCAGCTCGGCGCCCATCTGACGCATGATTTTTTCGCGTACCAGTTCAGCCGCAAGGAAGCGGCTGCTGCGGTCGGTGATCTGATCTTCCGGGAAGAAGTGATCGTTTTCCGGCAGGTGCTCGGCGATCACTCGCTCCAGCGTGTCAAGGTTGTGCCCGTGCTGGGCCGAGATCGGCATGATCTGCGCGTTCGGCAGCTGTTCCTGCAACCAGGTCAGGTGCGGCATCAGCTCGGATTTGTCTTCGATGCGGTCGGTCTTGTTCAGCGCCACGATCAGCGGACCGGTCACGTACTGAACGCGCTCGAGGACCATCTGGTCTTCGTCGGTCCACTTGGTACGGTCAACCACGAAGATCACCACGTCGACGTCTTTCAACGCCGCCGAAGCGGTCTTGTTCATGTAACGGTTCAGGGCCTTTTCGCCGCCCTTGTGCATACCCGGGGTGTCGACGTAGATCGCCTGAACGTCGCCTTCGGTCTTGATGCCCAGCATGTTGTGGCGGGTGGTCTGCGGCTTGCGTGAGGTGATCGCCAGTTTCTGACCCAGAATGTGGTTCAGCAGCGTGGACTTGCCCACGTTGGGACGGCCGACGATGGCAACATAGCCACAGCGAGTTGCGGTTGAATCAGTCATTGCCATTCTCCACACCCAGGGCAATCAGTGCTGCGGCGGCCGCTACCTGTTCGGCAATACGACGACTCACACCCTGACCTCGGCTTTTTTCATTCAGTAAGATGATTTCACATTCGACGAAGAACGTCCGGCAATGCGGCTCACCCTGGATATCCACCACTTCGTAACGCGGCAGCTCACAACCACGGGACTGCAGGAATTCCTGCAGGCGGGTTTTCGGATCTTTGTTGGTGTCGACCAGCGTCAGGCCTTCGAACTCTCCGGCCAGCCAGGCCAGCACGCGCTCGCGCGCCACCTCCATGCCGGCGTCCAGGTAGATCGCACCGATCAGCGCTTCGAGGGCATCGGCCAGAATCGACTCGCGACGGAAACCGCCGCTTTTCAATTCGCCGGAGCCCAGGCGCAGGTATTCGCCCAAGTCGAAACCACGAGCCAGTACGGCCAGGGTCTCACCTTTCACCAGGCGTGCGCGCAAACGCGACAACTGGCCTTCACGGGCCAGCGGGAAGCGATCGAACAGCGCCTCGCCGGCGACGAAATTGAGGATGGCATCGCCGAGGAATTCCAGGCGTTCGTTGTTGCGCCCGGCAAAACTGCGGTGAGTCAGGGCCAGGACCATCAGTTCCTGATCCTTGAAGGTGTAACCGAGCTGACGCTCGAGACGGCTTAAGGAGACGCTCACGGTTTACCCACGCTGAGTTCGTGGTTGGATTCCACCGCCAGGGCCTTGATGCGGCGCAGGCTTGGGACAATTAACGCTGTGTTCAAAAATAACGTCCTGAATATCGTTGTTTTCATGCTCCTGTCGCCGATTGTGCCGACTCCAGAAATGCATTCGGCGCTGTGTTCAACAGCGCCGTGTGTGATTACTTGATCAGACCAACCCGCGAGAAATTCGGCAGGTGACCGAGTTTGGGTTCCGGCCAGCTCATCCAGACTGCGAAGGCCTTGCCGACGATATTCTTGTCGGGAACCATGCCCAGCAGATCCTTGGGAATGCTCGGATCATCCCAGTAGCGACTGTCGTTCGAGTTGTCGCGGTTGTCGCCCATCATGAAGTAGTGCCCGGCCGGCACGGTCCACGAATGGTCCGGCGTTGCGCGGTAGCGGCTCATTTCCTTGCGGATCAGGTGCTCGGCGGCGCCAAGTTTTTCCTTGTAGAGCTCAGCGCTACCCAACGTGCCCGGCTCGGAGCCGACCAGTTGTTCGGCAATCGACTCACCATTGACGAACAGGCGCTTGTCGGCGGTGTAGCGAATCTGATCGCCCGGCAGGCCCACTACACGCTTGATGTAGTTGACGTTCGGGTCGCTCGGGTAGCGGAACACCATCACATCGCCGCGCTGCGGATCACCGACTTCGATGACTTTCTTGTCGATCACCGGCAAGCGGATCCCGTAAGAAAACTTGTTCACCAGAATGAAGTCACCGACATCCAGGGTTGGCTTCATCGAGCCGGAAGGAATCTGGAACGGTTCCACCAGGAACGAACGCAGCACCAGCACGATGAACAACACCGGGAAGAACGACTTGCCGTATTCGACCAGCAGCGGCTCTTTGTTCAGTTTCTCGATCACTACCATGTCAGCCTGGCTGACGCTCCCCTGATAGGAGTTGATGGCAGCCCGGCGCCGTGGCGCCAGGAACAGCAGATCGAGCAACGCCAACAGGCCGCAGACGAACACGGCGATGACCAGCAACAGCGGGAAATTTAGTGACATAGGACCTAACTATCCAACCTGAGCACGGCAAGGAAGGCTTCTTGTGGAATTTCCACGTTACCGACCTGCTTCATGCGTTTTTTACCGGCCTTTTGCTTTTCCAGCAGCTTTTTCTTACGGCTGACGTCACCACCGTAGCATTTGGCCAATACGTTCTTTCTGAGTGCCTTGACGGTTGTACGCGCCACAATCTGACCGCCAATGGCGGCCTGGATTGCCACGTCGAACATCTGCCGCGGAATCAGGTCTTTCATCTTCTCGGTCAACTGGCGACCTTTGTAGTGCGAGTTGTCACGGTGCACGATCAGCGCCAGAGCGTCGACCTTGTCGCCATTGATCAGCACGTCCAGTTTCACCAGGCTGGCCGATTGGTAACGATCGAAATGGTAGTCCAGAGAAGCATAGCCGCGACTGGTGGATTTCAAACGATCAAAGAAGTCCAGCACCACTTCGTTCATCGGCAGGTCGTAGGTCACTTGTACCTGGGAGCCGAGGAACAGCATATCGACCTGTACGCCACGTTTTTCGATACACAGGGTAATGACGTTACCCAAGTGCTCTTGCGGCACAAGAATATTGGCGCGCACGATTGGCTCGCGCATGTCTTCGATGGCAGACAGGTCTGGCAGCTTGGACGGGTTATCGACGTAGATCGTCTCGCCGGTCTTGAGCAGCAGCTCGAAGATTACCGTCGGCGCCGTGGTAATCAGGTCCAGGTTGTATTCGCGCTCCAGGCGCTCCTGGATGATTTCCATGTGCAGCATGCCGAGGAAGCCGCAACGGAAGCCGAAACCCAGTGCGTCTGAGCTTTCCGGTGTGTATTGCAGCGACGAATCGTTGAGGGTGAGCTTTTGCAGCGCCTCGCGGAAGTCTTCGAAGTCGTCGGAGCTGACCGGGAACAGGCCGGCGTACACCTGCGGCTGAATGCGTTTGAAGCCTGGCAGCACATCGACGTCCGGCGTCGAGCTCAAGGTCAGGGTATCGCCCACTGGCGCACCGTGAATGTCCTTGATGCTGGCGATGATGAAGCCTACTTCACCGGCCTTCAGGTCGACGGTAGGGGTGTGCTTCGGGTTGAATACACCGACGCTGTCCACCAGGTGGATCTTGCCGGTGGACTTGACCAGAATCTTGTCGCCCTTCTTCACTCGACCGTGGCGCACACGAACCAGGGAAACAACGCCAAGGTAGTTGTCGAACCAGGAGTCGATGATCAACGCTTGCAACGGATCTTCGATGTTGCCGGTCGGCGCGGGAATGGTGTGAACCAGACGCTCGAGCACTTCATCGACGCCCAGGCCGGTCTTGGCACTGCACTCGACCGCGTCGGTGGCATCGATGCCGATGATTTTTTCGATTTCTTCCTTGACGCGCTCCGGATCGGCCTGTGGCAGGTCGATCTTGTTCAGCACCGGCATGACTTCCAGGCCCTGCTCGATCGCCGTGTAGCAGTTGGCAACCGACTGCGCCTCGACGCCCTGACCGGCATCGACCACCAGCAACGCACCTTCACAAGCCGCCAGCGACCGGCTGACTTCATAGGTGAAGTCGACGTGGCCCGGGGTATCAATGAAGTTCAGCTGGTAGTTAATGCCATCGCGGGCTTTGTAATACAGGGTGACGCTGTGGGCCTTGATGGTGATCCCGCGTTCACGTTCCAGGTCCATGGAATCCAGCACCTGGGCTTCCATTTCGCGCTCGGCAAGGCCGCCGCACATCTGGATGAAGCGATCGGCCAGCGTCGACTTGCCATGGTCAATGTGGGCGATGATGGAGAAATTGCGGATATGACTCAAATCACTCACGGATCAACACTCAAAAAGGCTGCAGGCATAGCCCGCCGAAAAATAGCCGGGAATTGTACCTGATCCACGGCGCAAGCGTCACGTTTGCAGGTCAGACGGCGCCTACAAAAACGCCCCGGTCTTGCGACAGGGGCGTTTTTGGCGACTTTTGTAGGAGCCGGCTTGCTGGCGATGGGGACGCCGCGGTGGATCTGGATGACCGCAGCGATGCAATCGCCAGTAAGCCGGCTCCTACAATCAACCGGCCCGGCGAAGCAACCAGACCCCGGCCAGGGCGCAGACACCGGCCGGTACCAGCACCGCAAACAGCGGCGAGAAGCCGAACACCAGGCTCGAAGGCCCGAGCAAATCCTGGACGATACGGAAAGTGAAGCCCACCAGTACGCCAGTGAAGACCCGCTGACCAAGGGTCACCGACCGCAGCGGACCGAAGATGAAGGAAATCGCCATCAACACCAATGCAGCGGTCACCAGCGGCTGCAACACCTTGACCCAAAACGCCAGCCAGTAACGACCGTTGCTCAGCCCCTGGTCAGCCAGGTAGTGGATGTAATTCCACAGACCGCTGATCGATAACGACTCGGGCGCCATCACCACGGTACTCAGCAGTTGCGGGCTCAGGGCTATTTCCCAGCGCTCCACAGGGGCAGTCACCACTTCGGTACTTTTGTCATGGAACAGCGTGGTCGTGACATCGGTCAGTTGCCAGTGATCGGTATCGAATTCCGCGCGTTTGGCGAAGCTCGAAGACAGCATGTGGCGTTGATCGTCAAAACGATAACGGGTCACGCCGTACAGCAGACCGTTGGGTTGCACGGAGTTGACGTGAATGAACTCATCACCCTGACGGTGCCACAAACCGTGCTTGGCGCTTTGCGCATCGCCACTGCCCTGGGCCAGCGAGCGGTTGGCTTGAGCGGTGATTTCCGTGGCCGGCGCGACGTACTCGCCAATTACCAGCCCTACCACCATCAGGATCAGCATCGGCTTCATCACGGCCCAGACGATCCGACCGATGGACACACCGGCGGCACGCATGATGGTCAGCTCGCTGTGACTGGCCAGACTGCCGAGGCCAATCAGGCAACCGATCAGCGCCGCCATCGGCAACATGTCGTACAGGCGGCGCGGCGCGGTCAGCAACACGTAACTCAGTACATCCATCAACGTGTAGGTATCGCTGACGTCGCTCATCTCATCGATGAAGGCGAACAGCGTTGCCAAGCCCAGAATGATCCCAAGCACCGCCAGGATCGCGATGAACACGCTGCTACCGATGTAGCGATCGAGCTTATCCACGGGCCACCTCCAGCGCGCTGCGGCGACTCGCCATCTTCAAGCTCAGCGACTCCCAATACAGCAAGCCAAGACCGATGGCCAGGAAGATTGCATGCACCCACCACAAGCCCAACACCGGCGGGATCTTGCCCTTTTCAAGGGCGCCGCGAGCGGCAATCAGGATGGTCAGGTAAGCCATATAAAGAAGAATCGCCGGCAGCAGCTTGAGGAAACGGCCCTGGCGCGGGTTGACCCGCGACAGCGGCACCGCCATCAGGGTCACGATGAAGACCAGCAACGGCAGGGACAGGCGCCATTGCAGTTCGGTACGCGAGCGGATGTCGTCGCTGCTCAGCAAGGAACTGGTGGTCATCGCATCGCGGTCGGTCACTTCGTCGCTGACGTCCGGCTTGGCCAGCAATACGCCGTACTCGTCGTACTTGATGGCGCGGTAGTCGGCCTGACCCGGATTACCGTCGTAGCGGTAGCCGTTGTCGAGGATCAGGTAACGGTTGCCATCGGGCCTGATTTCCTGATGGCCCTTCTCGGCTACCAGTACAGAAATCCCCCGATCCTTGTTGTCGGAACTGACATTCTTTTGCGAAATGAACACGCCGCCCAGATTGATGCGGTCATCCGACAGTTGCTCGGTGTAGGTCACCCGAGTGCCGTCGCGCAAGGCCTGGAAGCGACCCGGCTCGAGGGTGTCGAACTCGGTCAGTGCATCCTGCTTGTTCAACAGCAGCTGGAACTGGTTGGCACCTTGCGGTGCCAGGCTCAGGCTCAGCCACGCCACGATCAGGGCAACCAGGGTGGCCGGAAAAAGAGTCATGGCGAACAGACGCTGCTGGCTCATGCCAGTAGCAGACAACACGGTCATTTCGCTTTCGAGGTACAGACGACCGTAGGCCAGCAAGATCCCGAGAAACAGCCCCAAAGGCAGAATCAGCTGCAGGAAGCCCGGCAGGCGATAGCCCATGATCAGGAACAGCGAACCTGGATCCAGGAGCCCAGAGGCCGCCTGGGCGAGGTATTTGATGAAGCGTCCGCTCATGATGATGACCAGCAGCACGGCGCTGACGGCGCTCAAGGTCAACAGGACTTCGCGGGATAGATAACGGAAGACAATCAAACCAGACACTCCAGGGTTGTCAGGCTAAGCGGCCAAACAAACAAACGTATCAGCCGGCCCGCAGGGCAGGGCCGCCGAAAAAGATGGCGCATTATCCTGTGATTGAGTGCGCCTGTCACTGCGCATGCTCAAGCAAGCACCTGAACCGCTGAAGTTCGCATAACCGAGGGTTGTCAGGCGCAGGCAGCGAGGTTCAAACTGCGGCCTTTGTCGCTGGCAACACACCGGCGCCTTTCTACTTATAGGCAAGCCTCTGCGCGTCGCGCAGTTTGACCATTAATTCAGGGACCCGGACATGGAACTGGTTGTAAAAAGCGTTAGCCCGGAAACGTTGAAGACCGCCACGTTGGTGGTCTCCGTCCGCGAAGGCCGCAAGCTCGGCACCGTTGCCAAACAACTCGACGAACTGAGCGGCGGCGCTATCAGCGCAGTGCTCAAGCGCGGCGACCTGGCCGGCAAAGTCGGCCAAAGCCTGTTGCTGCACAGCCTGCCCAACCTCAAGGCCGAACGCGTGCTGCTGGTGGGCGTGGGCAAGGATGAAGAACTGGGCGATCGCCCGTTCCGCAAAATCATCGCCGGCATCCTCAATACCCTGAAAGGCCTGGGCGGCAGCGATGCAGTGCTGGCCCTGGACGAAGTGGTGGTCAAGGGCCGTGACAGCTATGGCAAGACCCGCCTGCTGGCCGAAACACTGGTGGACGGCGAGTACATCTTCGAACAGTTCAAGAGCCAGAAAGCCGACCCGCGCTCCCTGAAGAAAGTCACTCTGGTGACCATCAAGGCAGCACAGGCTGAAGTCGAACGCGCCGTGGCCCACGCCACCGCGATCGCCAACGGCATGGCCTTCACCCGTGACCTGGGCAACCTGCCGCCGAACATCTGCCACCCGACGTTCCTTGGTGAACAAGCCAAGAACCTGGGCAAAGAGTTCAAAAGCCTGAAGGTCGAAGTCCTCGATGAGAAGAAGATCAAGGACCTGGGCATGGGTTCGTTCTACGCCGTTGGCCAGGGCAGCGCCCAGCCACCGCGCCTGATCGTCATGCAATACAACGGCGGCAAGAAATCCGAGAAGCCGTACGCCCTCGTCGGCAAAGGCATCACCTTCGACACCGGCGGCATCAGCCTCAAGCCAGGCGCCGGCATGGATGAGATGAAGTACGACATGGGCGGCGCCGCCAGCGTGTTCGGCACCCTGCGTGCCGTGCTTGAGCTGAAACTGCCGATCAACCTGGTGTGCATCCTGGCCTGCGCCGAGAACATGCCGAGCGGCAACGCTTCGCGTCCGGGCGACATCGTCACCACCATGAGCGGCCAGACAGTTGAAATCCTCAATACCGACGCCGAAGGCCGTCTGGTGCTGTGCGATGCCCTGACCTACTCCGAACGCTTCAAGCCCCAAGCGGTGATCGACATCGCCACCCTGACCGGTGCTTGTGTCGTGGCGCTGGGCGCCCACACCTCGGGCCTGCTGGGCAACAACGACGAACTGATCGGCCAGCTGCTGAGCGCCGGCCAAGCCGCCGACGACCGCGCCTGGCAACTGCCGCTGTTCGATGAGTATCAAGAGCAGCTGGACAGCCCGTTCGCCGACATCGCCAACATCGGCGGCCCGAAAGCCGGCACCATCACCGCCGCCTGCTTCCTGTCGCGCTTCACCAAGAACCTGAACTGGGCACACCTGGACATCGCCGGCACAGCCTGGACCAGCGGCGGCAAGGACAAGGGCGCCACTGGCCGTCCGGTTCCCCTGCTGACCCAATACCTGCTGGACCGCGCCAAAGCCTGAAACCGATGACTTGCAGCGGCGTCACTCTCGGGTGACGCCGCTTGCAACTCAGGAACCGCAATGACCAAAGTCGACTTCTATATCCTGCCCAGCGCCGATCCTTCGGCGCGGCTGGATTTCGCCTGCAAGCTCACCGAAAAAGCCTGGCGCATGGGCCACCGCATTTACCTGCATTGCAGCGATGCCGCCCAGCGTGATGCGCTCGATGCGCGGTTGTGGGCGTTCAAGGGCGAAAGCTTCGTGCCCCACGGTCCTGCCGAAAGCGAGCCGGACGGTTTGATTGTGTTGGGTCTTGGCGATGACTGCGGTCAGCATCAGGATCTGCTGGTCAATCTCGACCTGAAAGTCCCGGCCTTTGCCAGACAATTCGCCCGCGTGGCGGAAGTGGTGGTGGAAGACCCGGCGATTCGTGCGGCTGCGCGGGAGAGTTTTCGTTTCTACCGCGAACAGGGCTATCCTCTGCAAGATCACCGTTTACAGCGACTCTGAGCATTCCGATGGACACTCCAAAACCACCGCAAAAGTCCGTGCACCTGCTGGAAGACCTTGAGTCGATCCGCCAACTGCTCGGCGATGACAACCTGCAACCGCCGTTGCTGACCGACGCCGTCATTGAAGGCGACCAGGAACAGATACCCATGCTGTTCGACACCGTCGGCCATGCGCCCCAGGTCGAACCGCCACCACCCGCCCCGGCCGCCCAGCCGGCTCCTGCCGCCAACAAGGGCCCCGATGCCCTGTTGCACCTGGATAGCGAGCTGCGCGCCGCCGCGCAATTGATCATGCAAGACGTGATCGACGACTTCGCCCCGCACATCGAAACCGAAATCAAACGCCGCCTTGATGCACGGATGGAACGGTTGCTTAGCCAGTACGAGTAACCTTGAGCCGAGCGGGCTTCCGTGGCGAGGGGGTTTACCCCCGTTGGGTCGCGAAGCGGCCCCAATATCTGCCATCGTGGTGCATCTGGCGCACCCACACATCGGTTTTACGACTGCTTCGCAGCCGAACGGGGGTAAACCCCCTCGCCACAGTCCGCCCCTGCTCGCCCTACGCCCCGTGCCCCGCTATACTTCCCGGCTTTTCCTGAATAAATGCCAATAGGGTCCCGCCGCGCATGGATAAGACCTACCAGCCGCACGCCATTGAAACTTCCTGGTACAACACCTGGGAGTCCGAGAACTACTTCGCCCCTCAAGGCGAGGGCGAGTCCTACACCATCATGATCCCGCCGCCGAACGTCACCGGCAGCCTGCACATGGGTCACGGCTTCAACAACGCGATCATGGACGCCCTGATCCGTTTCCGCCGCATGCAGGGTCGCAACACCCTGTGGCAGCCAGGCACCGACCACGCCGGTATCGCCACGCAAATGCTGGTGGAGCGTCAACTCGAAGCTCAGGGCCAGAATCGCCACGATCTGGGCCGTGAGAAATTCCTCGAGAAAGTCTGGGAATGGAAGGATCAGTCCGGCGGCAACATCAGCCGTCAGATCCGCCGCCTCGGCTCGTCCGTGGATTGGAGCCGTGAGCGCTTCACCATGGACGACGGCCTCTCGGAGGCGGTGAAAGAAGCCTTCGTGCGCCTGCACGAAGACGGTCTGATCTATCGCGGCAAGCGTCTGGTCAACTGGGACACCAAGCTGCACACGGCGATTTCCGACCTTGAAGTGGAAAACCACGACGAGAAAGGTTTCCTGTGGAACCTGAAGTACCCGCTGGCCGATGGCGCCAAAACCGCTGAAGGCAACGACTACCTGATCGTCGCGACCACGCGTCCGGAAACCATGCTCGGCGACGCCGCCGTGGCCGTTAACCCGAACGATGAACGCTACAAAGCCCTGATCGGCAAATTTGTCCAGCTGCCGCTGGTTGGCCGCCGCATCCCGATCATCGCCGACGATTACTGCGACCCTGAATTCGGCACCGGCTGCGTGAAAATCACCCCGGCCCACGATTTCAACGACTACGAAGTCGGCAAGCGCCACAACCTGCCGCTGCTGAACATCTTCGACAAAAACGCCCATGTGCTGCCTGCGGCCCAGGTGTTCAATCTCGACGGCACACTGAACGAGAGCATCGACGGCAAGATCCCGGCCGAATACGCCGGCCTCGACCGCTTCGAAGCGCGCAAGCAGATCGTGGCAGCGTTCGAAGCCGCCGGCCTGCTGGTCAGCGTCGACGACCACGCCCTGAAAGTGCCTAAAGGCGACCGCTCCGGCACCATCATCGAGCCGTGGCTGACCGACCAGTGGTACGTGTCCACCAAGCCATTGGCCGAGCCGGCCATCGCCGCGGTTGAAGACGGCCGCATTCAGTTCGTGCCAAAGCAGTACGAAAACATGTACTTCTCGTGGATGCGCGATATCCAGGACTGGTGCATCAGCCGTCAGCTGTGGTGGGGCCACCGGATTCCGGCCTGGTACGACGAGTCGGGCAAGGTCTACGTCGGTCGCGACGAAGCCGAAGTACGTGCCAAGCACAATCTCGGGCCGGATGTTGCGCTGCAACAAGACAACGACGTTCTGGATACCTGGTTCAGTTCGGGCCTGTGGACCTTCTCCACCCTCGGCTGGCCGGAGCAGACCGAATTCCTGAAGAAATTCCACTCCACCGACGTGCTGGTGACCGGTTTCGACATCATTTTCTTCTGGGTTGCCCGGATGATCATGCTCACCATGCACCTGGTGAAAAACGAAGACGGCACACCGCAGGTTCCGTTCAAGACTGTTTATGTGCACGGTCTGGTGCGTGATGGCCAGGGCCAGAAGATGTCCAAGTCCAAGGGCAACGTCCTGGACCCGCTGGATATCATCGACGGTATCGAGCTGGAAGATCTGGTGCAGAAACGCACCTCCGGCATGATGCAGCCGAAACTGGCGAAGAAGATCGAAAAGCAGACCCGCGACGAGTTCGCCGAAGGCATCGCCAGCTATGGCACCGACGCCCTGCGCTTCACCTTCTGCTCGCTAGCGTCCACCGGTCGTGACATCAAGTTCGACATGGGCCGCGTCGAAGGCTACCGCAACTTCTGCAACAAGATCTGGAACGCCGCGCGCTACGTGTTGGACAAAGGCGAAGACTGCGGCCAGAACGGCGAAGCCTATGAGCTGTCCCTGGCGGATCGCTGGATCATCTCGCAGTTGCAACGCACTGAAGCCGAAGTGACCCGTCAGCTCGATCAGTTCCGTTTCGACCTGGCGGCACAAGCCTTGTACGAGTTCATCTGGAACCAGTATTGCGACTGGTACCTGGAACTGTCCAAGCCTGTGCTGTGGGACGAAAACGCACCGGTCGAACGTCAGCGCGGCACCCGTCGCACTCTGGTTCGAGTGCTGGAAGTCGCTTTGCGCCTGGCTCACCCGTTCATGCCATTCATCACCGAAGAAATCTGGCAGCGCGTTGCGCCGCTGGCCGGTATTCAAGGCAAGACGATCATGCTGCAACCTTGGCCAGTGGCCGTTGAGGCACGCATCGACCAGGCTGCCGAAGACGATATCGAATGGCTCAAGGGTCTGATGCTCGGCACGCGTAACATTCGTGGCGAGATGAACATCGGTCCAGGCAAGCCGCTGAACCTGTTCCTGAAAAACGTCAGCGCCGAAGATCAGCGTCGACTCACCGAGAACGAAGCCCTGCTGAAGAAGCTGGCGCGCCTGGAATCGATCACTGTTCTGAAGGCAGGCGAAGAAGCTCCACTGTCCGCCACCGCACTGGTTGGCGAGATGGAAGTACTGGTGCCGATGGCCGGCCTGATCGACAAGGACGCCGAACTGGCGCGCCTGGACAAGGAAATCCTGCGTTTGCAGGGCGAAGTTCAGCGCGTCGGCGGCAAGCTGTCCAACGCCGGTTTCGTCGACAAGGCCCCGGCCGAAGTCATCGAGAAGGAACGTGCCAAACTGGCTGAAGCTGAACAGGCTTTGGGCAAGCTGGCGGAGCAACATGCGCGGATTGCCAGTTTGTAACGGCACATCGCAATAAAACAGGGAGGCCCCAGCGGCCTCCCTTTTTTATGCCCGCCACATACTCCCAAACACCCGTTGCCACAGGGACATGCAGCGATCTTCACAATTGGGTGACCAGCAGCTGGATGTGGGACAATACCCGCCACTTTTAGCCATACCCGAATCGACCTCGCCCATGACCGCCCCCAGCACACCCAAACCTGCGCGCAAAAAGCCTAAACCCGCGACCCCGGCCAAAGCCGTGGAGCCACGCGAGAAGGCCAGCCTGCACCCGCGCAATCGCCATCAGGGTCGTTACGACTTCCCGGCGCTGATCAAGAGCACGCCGGAACTGGCGAAGTTCGTGATCATCAATCCGTACGGCAAGGAGAGCATCGACTTCGCCAGCCCGGACGCGGTGCGAGTGTTCAACCGGGCGCTGCTCAAGGCGTTCTATGGCATCGCCCATTGGGACATCCCGGCCGACTACCTGTGCCCGCCAGTTCCGGGCCGTGCCGACTACGTGCACTTCCTGGCCGACCTGCTGGCCAGCGTCAACGACGGCGAGATCCCTCGCGGCGCGCCGGTCAAGGTGCTCGATATCGGCATGGGCGCCAACTGCGTCTATCCGCTGATCGGCTACAGCGACTACCGTTGGCACTTCCTCGGCTCGGAAATCGACCCGATAGCCGTAGCCTCAGCCAAAGCCATCGTGCAGTCCAACGGGCTGAACAAAGCCATCCAGCTTCGCCAGCAAACTAATCCCAAGCACATTCTGTTGGGCTTGCTCGAACCTGGCGAACGCTTTGACCTGACGATGTGCAACCCGCCGTTCCACGCCTCGATGGACGAGGCGACCAAGGGTAGCGTGCGTAAATGGCGCGCGCTGGGCCGCGCCGACCCAAAACGCAAACTGCCGGTGCTGAACTTTGGCGGGCAATCGGCCGAACTGTGGTGTGAAGGTGGCGAGGCACGGTTTGTGACGCAACTGATCGCCGAGAGCGCGCACTTTCAACACAAAGTGCTTTGGTTCAGCACCCTGGTCTCGAAAGCCTCGAACCTGCCGGCGATCCAGACGGCGCTGAAAAAGGCCGGCGTATTGGAAAGCCAGGTCGTGGAAATGTCCCAAGGGCAGAAGCAAAGTCGCTTCGTCGCCTGGACCTTCCAGACCAAATCCGAGCAACAGGTCTGGCGCGAGCGCTGGGCCCGCAAAAGCTGAGTAACAACCGAGACAGCGATTGAGCCTGATCAATCGCTGAATCGCAGACACAAAAAAACCGTGCCCGGATTGCTCCGGAGCACGGTTTTTTTAACAAGTCTTACTTGTTGACAGCGTCGGTCAGGCCTTTGGCCACAACCAGCTTGATCACTTTCTTGGCAGCGATTTCGATGGCAGCGCCAGTCGAAGGGTTGCGGCCGGTACGGGCAGGACGCTCAGTCACTTTCAGCTTGCCGATACCTGGCAGAGTGATTTCGCCGCCGTTTTCCAGCTGATCGGCAACGATTTGGCCCAGTTGGTCCAGAGCGTTACGCGCGGTGGTTTTTGGCGCGTCGATAGCTTCAGCGATGTCGGCGATCAGTTGGTCTTTAGTAAGAGCCATTGTAGTGTTCCTTCCCTATCAAATTCATATGGATTGCAGAGTGCAGTGTCAGCCATCGAGCCCGATCTTCTGGATCTGGCACCCTCGGCCATAACCACGACGAGTCGGGGTTATAGATACCGAAATCAGGGTTTGGTTCGACCTGACAAATGCTGAATGCACGCTTAACGCAGTGACTTCGCGTAAGACCGGGCAAAACTAGCACAGAGACGGGGAAATATCCGCCTCTAGCTACCCATTTGGTCAGCTTTATTGCTCTAAATCGGGAAAAAATCACATCAGGGTCGCCGGAGAGCTTCGAATTGCCCTTCGGACCACGCCAAAACCAGTGGTTGCGGTACACTGGGCGCTTTTTCGGGGGAGCACGCCCTCCTCTCTCCAATCAGCCGAGAAGCCCATGCCGATCCGTCATTGCATCGTCCACCTGATCGACAAAAAACCCGACGGCACACCCGCAGTTCTTCACGCCCGCGACTCTGAACTGGCTGAGTCCGCGGCCATCGAGAACATGCTCGCCGACTTGAACGAAAGCTATAACGCCAAACAGGGCAAAGCCTGGGGGCTGTTCCATCCGGAGTCCGGCGCGTTTCCATTCAGCGGCTGGCTGAAGGAATACCTCGACGGTGGTCGTGATTTCACGGCCTTCAGCCGGGTGGCGGTCGAACATCTGCAAAAGCTGATGGAAGAATCCAACCTCTCGGTCGGTGGCCATGTGCTGTTTGCGCATTACCAGCAAGGCATGACCGATTACCTGGCCATCGCCCTGCTGCACCACAGCGAAGGCGTGGCGGTGACCGATCAGCTGGACGTGACCCCTTCGCGACATCTGGACCTTGGCCAGTTGCACCTGGCGGCGCGGATAAACGTCTCCGAGTGGCAGAACAACAAGCAGTCCAAGCAGTACATCTCGTTCATCAAAGGCAAGAACGGCAAAAAGGTTTCGGAGTACTTCCGCGACTTCATCGGCTGCCAGGAAGGCGTCGACGGCCCCGGTGAAACCCGCACTCTGCTCAAGGCGTTCAGTGACTTCGTCGAAAGCGAAGACTTGCCGGAAGAGTCCGCGCGCGAGAAGACCAAGACCCTGGTGGATTACGCCAGCAGCCAGGCCAAAATGGGCGAGCCCATGGGCCTGGAAGAGTTGTCCGAACTGATCGACGAAGATCGCCCGAAAGCCTTCTACGATCACATCCGCAACAAGGACTACGGCCTGTCCCCGGAGATCCCGGCGGACAAGCGCACCCTGAACCAGTTCCGCCGCTTCACCGGCCGCGCCGAAGGCCTGTCGATCAGCTTCGAAGCGCACCTGCTGGGCTCGAAGATCGAATACGACGAAGAAGCCGGCACGTTGATCATCAAAGGCCTGCCGACCCAACTGACCGACCAGCTCAAGCGACGCAACTGATGCTCGGCGGCGTGTTGAAAAAATTCCTGCTGATCCTGCTGGTGGTCGTGGTTTACCAGAACTGGGGCAAGATCGAGCGGGTGCTTCACCCCTCGCAGGTGGTGTCCGAGCAGACCCAGGCCAAGGCCAACGTCGTGCTCTACGCCACTGACTGGTGCGGCTACTGCAAGCTGACCCGGCGCTTCCTCGATCAGAAAGGTATTCCGTACAAGGTATTCGATATCGAGAAGGATGCCGTGGCGCGCAAAGCCTATGAGGCACTCGGCGGACGCGGGATTCCGATCATCGATGTGAATGGAACGTTGATTCGCGGGTATGACCCGGACCAGGTGCTTGCGGCGCTGAAATAACCATCAGCTTCAAACAATCCTGTGGCGAGGGGGCTTGCCCCCGTTCGGCTGCGCAGCAGTCGCAATTTCCCGTGGATACGGTTTTCTCATCGAAATGCTGGGGCCGCTTCGCGACCCAACGGGGGCAAGCCCCCTCGCCACAGGTGCGTACGTCAGCAAGCCTCTATGCGAAACCCGAACCGCGGAAAGTGCACATGCACCACACCGGCCCGCTCGTCTTCACGGCGCAGAATCAACTCTTCGCTGCCGGCAAACATCAACTCACCCGCCACCGGATCAACCCCGTAATCGGTCGCTGCAATCACCACCTGCTGGCCAACCTCGAACCCGTTCGGCTCATCGAACTGCTCATCCGGCAACGGGGCCGGTGTGGCATTGCGGGCAATCTCTAGCGCTTGCTCGGCCGTCATCTCGCTGAATGCGCCATGACCAAAACCCATCACGCGGCCAAACCACGCCGAAACGGCCGGATAAGCATCCACTAACGGTGACGTCACGTGCGTCGCCTTGAGGAACCACAGCGAGTGAGCCAGGGCAAAGTCGGCAATCGACGGTTCGCCGAGCAGGAAGTCCCCCTGCTCACGCTCAAGCTGCTGCTCCAGACGCGCCATGATCGTTGGCCACTGATGCTTTGCCTGCTCGGCCGACAACCGAGTGGCACTGCCACCGCTGAACAAGCCGGAGCGATCGGCCAGAAATGCCTTGATCGCTTCCGGCGACAATTTGCCGAAGCGCACCGCTACCGATTCTGGCTGGAACACCAGGCTGACTGCATGCTGGAACACCACCGAATCGGCCCATGCCGCGAAGGTCGCCGTGACCATTTCCTGGCCTTCCGGGAAAAACGCCGGCGACGCTTTTTCCTGCTCCAGACGACGAGCGATCAACGCGGTGTCGCAATAGACATCAGCACCGATTTGCAACACCGGCGTCTTGCGGTAGCCGCCGGTCAGGGCCGTCAGGTCGGGCTTGGGCATCACCGGCGAGATCATCACAGAGCGCCAGGACAACCCCTTAAAGCCCAGCAGCAAACGGGCCTTTTCGGCGAAAGGGGACGTCGGGTAATGATGCAGAATCAACTCGGACATGCTCGGCTCCGCCGCTCGGATAAGGAGCCCGCAGCTTAGCGCGCAATCGGCAGGCAGCCTACCCATCTGCCTGATGGGCACTTATCAGTCAGATTGATAAGCCCGCAGCCGCACTCGCCACCAGACATTCCTTGGCGCTTTTCTTGAGTTTCTTGATCAAACGCTCCTGGCGCAGCGCTTCGCCTTTATCGCGGCAGCGCTCGGTATAAACCAGCGCCACGGCCGGGCTCGACAGGAAGAAGCGCGCGCCCTTGCCACTCTGATGGGTGGCGAAGCGACGTACGGGATCGTCGCTGATCCCGCAGTAGAGCGAACCATTGGCCGCGCGAACGAGGTAGACGAACCAGGGTTTGCTGACAGGCACCGACGGTTCGGCGGCAATGACGGAAGATTCGCTCGAGGTGCTCACGTGACGATCAAGGCTTGAAAGAAAACAAGCCGCGATCTTATCAGCGACTGGCCTGGAATGCCTTCAGGCCCTTCAAGGCCTGAGCACGCACGGCGTTTCTCACCACCGGCGTCCAGCCCAGCAACAGCCCTTTGAAACCCAGCGCCTGACGCGACCAGCGCCACAGATCAAAACTGTCGTGGTGCTCGCAGATCTTGCCGTCGCGAAACACGAAACGCGCCTGAATGTCGTTGACCACGATATTGCCGGTCTGGCTGAACAGGTACGTCGCCACCCAATGGGCGCCGCCAGTGCGCTCATCGCTGCGCACGTTATCGAAGGTCAGGGAGAAGTCCTTGGCGCGGGTGGTGAGCATGCGCCACATATCGCCGGCATCGCGCCCGCGCAGCTCGCCGAACGCCGGATCACTGAACACCACGTCGTCGGTATAGCAGGCGCTCATGGCCTCGGCATCCAGCCGCTGAAAGGCTTGGTAGAACCGGGTGATCAAGGCGTCGTGGGCGTCACTCATGGGCAGGCTCCGGAAAATAGGCAGATTGCCAGCACGATAATCTGCAAACGGACGAAACACCATCAGCATTCGCCCCCCGAATACCGACAGTGTGTGCGAATCAGATCTTTTCGCTTTCGACCTGCACATACAGCGAACGCCCTGCGCCGAGGCCGGCGATGATCGCGCCGAGACCGATCACGCCGAAGATCCAGCCCAGCGCGGTCCAGTCGCCAGTCCAGTCATGCACCACACCGACCGCGAACGGCCCCATGGATGCCAGCGTGTAGCCGAAACCCTGGGCCATGCTCGACAGGTTGGCGGCGACATGGGCATCCCTCGAGCGCAGCACAATCAGGGTCAATGCCAGGCTGAACGTAGCGCCCTGCCCCAGTCCCAGCAGGATTGCCCAGCCCCAAAGGCCGTCGATCGGCGCATACAGGCAACCGAACAAGCCGCCGAGGGTCATTGCCATGACGATCACGATCGCCAGCCGCTGATCCTTGCCACGGGTCGCCAGCCACGGTGCGGCCAGCGAGCTGATCAACTGGACAATCACCGAACCCGACAGCACCAGACCGGCCTGGGTTGGCGTCAGACCGCGACCGATCAGAATCGACGGCAGCCAACCGAATACGATGTAAGCCAGAGACGATTGCAGGCCCATGTACAAGGTCACTTGCCAGGCCAGCGGATCGCGCAACAGGCCTCGGACCCGATAGGCAACGTTATGTGCGCCGTGTTTCTGACCGACTTGCGGCAGCCAGAACATCGCCGCGACCAAGGCCGGAACCACCCAGAAGCCAAGGCCCAGCGCCCAACTCTTGTCGAAATGTTCGCTCAACGGCACGGTCGCGCCGGCCGCCATGGCCGCGCCCAGGCACAGGGCCATGGTGTAGACGCCGGTCATGGTGCCGGCCTGTTTCGGGAAGTCGCGCTTGACGATGCCGGGCAGCAGCACGCCGATCACCCCGATGCTGGCGCCAGCCAGCACGCTGCCGGCGAACAGGCCGACCTCGCCGAACGAGCTGCGCAAAATGATCCCGCCGGCCAGCATCAGGAGAATCCCCAACACCACCCGTTCGGCACCAAAACGTCGCGCAAGCACCGGCGCCAACGGCGCGAACAGACCGAGGCAAAGCACCGGCAAGGTGGTCAGCAAACCGGCCTGGGCAGCCGATAGCCCCAGTGTTTTCGAGACCTCGCTGAGCATCGGCGCCATGCTCGACAGCGCCGGACGCAAGTTCAGCGCCACCAGAATCAGCCCCAGCAACAACAGCCATGGGCGCCGCAGGAGCGGGTGACTTCGCTGAACCTCTGCATCATCGGCCTCGGCGTCGATCAACAGCTCTTCGAGCTCCGCCGTCCGCTTGAGCTCGGTGATGCGGCTGTGGCTCGCCTGCTGACTGGGCATCGGGTTCTCGGTTTCAAGGTTCATTGATCAATTGCCTCATCAGGGCTTTGGCCCGTTCCGGGTCGCGTTGTTCGACGGCATCGAGCAGCTCGATATGCAGGTCGAACACCGCTTGGCGTCGGGGGGTGACGTTCAGGGTCTGACGCAACTGCGCACCCACGACACTGGAAAAGTAGCGATACAGCTCGCTGAGGGTCGGGTTGTGCGCCGCGTCCACCAGACGACGGTGAAACACCAGGTCACAGGCGATGTAGGTGTCGAGATCGCCGTGGTAGTGACTGCCGCTGACGCCCAGCGCCTCGCGCAACGCCACCAGGTCTTCATCGGTGCGGCGTAACGCAGCCAGACCGATGGCTTCGACTTCCAGAATGTGCCGGGTTTCCCGAGCCTGTTCCTGAGAGCAGCGGGACAGCGCCTTCATCGTATCCAAAGGATCGACTACCGCCCGCACGTAGCTGCCGTCGCCCTGGCGGATCTCGATCAACCCGGAAAACGCCAACACGCGCATGGCTTCGCGCACGGTGTTGCGACTGATGCCCAGCTCCGTCGCCAATTCCGGCTCGGTGGGCAAGCGCTGGCCGACCGTCCAGACACCTTGATTAATGCGCAGGCGCAACTGGTCCAGGGCCTGATCGACCAAGGACCGTTTAATTAATGGAGAAATATCTGACATAGAATTCGCCCTTTCATCCAATCATAGGATGAATTTTCTGACATGTTAGTCAGCTTCGTCCGACAAGGCAACGGGCTCACGCAAACCCTGTAGGAGCCGGCTTGCTGGCGATGGCGATCGTACCGACACATTCAGAACTGAACTTTGGCAATGCCCCTCACTATTGCGTACTAGCCTTCTGTTTCTCTCAAAACACAGGAGGGCAATGGAATGCCCGATCTTCCCCATGCCAATCGCTTACGCGCCGGACGTTATTCCCAAACCGGCCAAATCTACCTGCTGACAGCTGTCACCTGGAATCGCACCCCGTTTTTTACTGACTGGCGGGCAGGACGTCTGGTGGTAGACCACTTTCGTCAGGCGCAGACAGAAGAATGGGTCGATTCCCTCGCCTGGGTGGTGATGCCCGACCATTTTCATTGGCTGGTCGAACTGAAGAACAACTCGTTGTCGGCGTTGGTGCTGGCAACCAAATCGCGCAGCGCGCGGGCGGTAAACGCGCGACTGGAGCGCAGAGGGATGGTATGGCAGAGAGGTTTCCATGATCGCGCGATTCGCCGTGAAGCGGATCTGCAAGCGGTCGCCCGATACATCGTTGCCAATCCATTGCGTGCGGGGCTTGTCACACGTGTGCACGATTACCCATTGAGGGATGCCAAATGGCTATAGCCGGGATACTCGGTGGCGTCTGGTATGCCGCCATCGCCAGCAAGCCGACTCCTACAGGGTTCGCGGTCAGCAGGTGGAGCGTTTCATTGGAGCAAAAAAAACCCGGAACAGAGTCCGGGTTTATTTCACTGCCAAGCGTCTATCAATGCAGGATCTGGCTCAGGAACAACTTCGTCCGCTCGTTCTGCGGGTTGTCGAAGAAGTCGTTCGGCGCAGCCTGCTCGACGATTTCACCCTTGTCCATGAAGATCACGCGGTTGGCCACGGTACGGGCGAAGCCCATTTCGTGGGTCACGCAGAGCATGGTCATGCCGTCTTCGGCCAGGCCGATCATGGTGTCCAGAACCTCTTTCACCATCTCCGGGTCGAGTGCCGACGTCGGTTCGTCGAACAGCATGATTTTCGGTTTCATGCACAGGGCACGGGCAATCGCCACACGCTGTTGCTGACCACCGGACAGTTGCCCCGGGTATTTATGCGCCTGCTCTGGAATGCGTACGCGCTCCAGGTAATGCATGGCGATTTCTTCGGCCTTGCGCTTGGGCATCTTGCGTACCCACATCGGCGCCAAGGTGCAGTTCTGCAGAATGGTCAGGTGCGGGAACAGGTTGAAGTGCTGGAACACCATGCCGACTTCACGACGGATCGCTTCGATCTGCTTGAGGTCGTTGGTCAGTTCCACGCCATCGACCACGATACGGCCCTGCTGGTGTTCTTCCAGGCGATTGAGGCAACGGATGGTGGTGGATTTGCCGGAACCCGACGGGCCGCACAGCACGATACGCTCGCCCTGCTTGACGTTCAGGTTGATGTCTTTCAACACGTGGAACTGGCCGTACCACTTGTTTACGCCCTGCATCTGAATAATGCCTTGAGGACTCACAGGCTGTTTGATCGCTTCACTCATAAACTACGCTCCTAACGCTTGTGGCCAGTGTCCAGCTTGCGTTCCAAATGCATGGAATAGCGGGACATACCAAAACAGAAAATCCAGAACACCAGGGCCGCGAACACATAGCCTTCTGTGGCCATGCCCAGCCATTTCGGGTCGGCGGCGGCTTGCTTGACGCTGTTGAGCAAGTCGAACAGGCCGATGATGATCACCAGGCTCGTGTCCTTGAACAGCGCAATGAAGGTGTTGACGATGCCAGGGATTACCAGCTTCAGGGCTTGCGGCAAAATCACCAGGCCCATGCTGCGCCAGTAACCGAGGCCCATTGCCGCAGCCGCTTCGTACTGACCTTTAGGGATCGCTTGCAGACCGCCACGCACCACCTCGGCGATGTAGGCCGACTGGAACAGGATCACGCCGATCAACGCACGCAGCAATTTGTCGAAGTTCATGCCTTCGGGCAGGAACAACGGCAACATCACCGACGACATGAACAGCACCGTGATCAACGGCACACCGCGCCAGAACTCGATGAAGGTCACGCAGACCACGCGAATCGCTGGCAGGTTCGAGCGACGGCCCAGGGCCAGCAAGATACCCAGCGGCAGTGCGCCGACGATACCAACGGTAGCGATCACCAGGGTCAGCATCAGGCCGCCCCACTGGCTGGTCGCCACCTGGCTCAGACCGAATACACCACCGTGCAGCAGGAGGTAGGCAATGATCGGATAGAGCACCAGAAAGCTCAGGCCGTAGATTGCCTTGTGCGGAACACGTGCGATGAACAACGGCGCCACGCCGATGACTGCCAGCCACACGGTCAGGTCCACGCGCCAGCGCAAGTCCACCGGGTAGTAGCCATACATGAACTGGCCGAAGCGCTGCTCAATGAACACCCAGCAGGCGCCGGCCTTGGTGCAATCGGCGCGAGTGGTGCCGACCCAATTGGCGTCGAGAATCGCCCAGCTCACGAGAGGCGGAACTATCAGGTAAATCAGATAGAACGCGAACAGCGTCAGCAGGGTGTTGATCCAGCTGGAAAACATGTGCGCCCGCATCCACGCCACGACACCGATGCTGCTGCTCGGTGGAGGCATGTCGGGTTTGAAAGTATGAGTCGTCATGCGCTCTTCCTTACCGCTCGATCAGCGCAATGCGCTTGTTGTACCAGTTCATCAGCAGGGAAATGCTGATACTGATCGCCAGGTACACGCTCATGGTGATGGCAATGACTTCGATCGCCTGTCCGGTCTGGTTCAGCACCGTACCGGCAAACAACGACACCATCTCCGGATAACCGATACCGGCCGCCAGCGAGGAGTTTTTCGCCAGGTTCAGGTATTGGCTGGTCAGCGGCGGAATGATCACACGCAGGGCTTGCGGGATGATCACCTTGCGCAGGGTCGGACCGTTGCGCAGCCCCAGCGAGTGAGCCGCTTCGGTCTGGCCGTGGCTGACCGACTTGATGCCCGAACGCACGATTTCGGCGATGAACGCCGCGGTGTACACCGTCAGGGCCAGGGTCAGTGCCAGCAGTTCAGGGATCAGCACCCAGCCGCCTACAAAGTTGAAACCTTGCAGCTGTGGCATTTCCCAATGCAGCGGCGCGCCGAAGATCAATGCGCACAACGCAGGGATCACCAGGAACATCGCCAGGCCTACCCAGAATTTGTGGAACGGTACGCCGGTCTCTTCGAAACGCTTGTTGGCCCAGCGGCACATCAGCACGATCGCGACAATGGCCACGACGATGCTCGCCACAAACGGCCAGAAACCGTTCGCTATCAACGCTGCCGGCATGTTCAGGCCGCGGCTGCTGACGAAGAAGGTGTCGCCGAAGTTATGGCTATTGCGCGGCCCTGGCATGGTGAGAAACACCGCGAAGTACCAGAACAGGATTTGCAGCAGCGGCGGAATGTTACGGAAGACCTCGACATAAACCGTCGCCATCTTGGCAATGATCCAGTTCTTCGAGAGTCGTGCCACACCGACGATGAAACCGAGGATCGTCGCCAGGATCACGCCGATGAACGTCACCAGCAAGGTGTTGAGCAGGCCGATGACAAACACCCGGGCATAACTGTCCGATTCGGTGTAGTCGATCAGGTGCTGAGCGATGCCGAAACCGGCGCTGCGCTCAAGAAAGCTAAAACCGGAGGTAATGCCCCGGTGTTGCAGGTTGGTTTGAGTGTTGTCGAACAGGTACCAACCCATCCCGACCACGGCGAGAACCGTAATGATCTGAAACAGCCACGCACGCACTCGCGGATCGCTGAGGCTGAACCTCTGCTTTGGTGCGCCGATTGAATTTTGCATGAAGTGCCCCGGAAATAATGGAACAGAACATCACCCGGTGGTTGGCCCACCGGGCGATAGAACCATCAGCGCACTGGTGGTGCGTATTGAATGCCGCCGTTGGTCCACAGGGCGTTCAAGCCACGATCGATTTCCAGCGGAGTGCCCTTGCCGAGGTTTCTCTCGAAGACTTCGCCGTAGTTACCAACCTGCTTGACGATTTTCACCACCCAGTCTTTCGGCAGCTTCAGATCCTTGCCGTACTCACCGTCGGCGCCCAGCAGACGAGCAACGTCCGGGTTCTTGGTCGACTTGGCTTCTGCCTCGACGTTCTTCGAAGAGATACCGGCTTCTTCGGCGTTGAGCATCGCATAGCCAACCCAACGAACGATTGCCAGCCACTCATCGTCGCCGTTACGCACGACCGGCCCCAAAGGCTCTTTGGAGATGGTTTCAGGCAGAACGATGTAATCTTTCGGCGAGGCCAGTTTGCTGCGCTGTGCATACAACTGGGACTTGTCGGAGGTCAGCACGTCGCAACGACCGGATTCCAGCGACTTGGCGCTTTCATCGGAAGTGTCGAAGGTGATCGGGGTGTACTTCAGGCCGTTGGCGCGGAAGTAGTCGGACACGTTCAGCTCGGTGGTGGTACCGGCTTGAATACAGATGGTCGCGCCATCCAGTTCCTTGGCACTTTTCACGCCCAGCTTGCTGTTGGCCAGGAAGCCTACGCCGTCGTAATAGGTGATGAAGCCAGGAAACTTCAGGCCCATGCCCGCATCACGGGAGCTGGTCATGGTGGAGTTGCGCGACAGCATGTCGATTTCGCCGGATTGCAGAGCAGTGAAACGCTCCTTGGCATTCAACTGGCTGAATTTGACCTTGGTCGCATCACCAAACACTGCAGCAGCTACAGCGCGGCAGAAGTCAGCATCGATGCCAACGATCTTGCCGGTAGAGTCCGGAACCGAGAAACCCGGCAAACCGTCACTCACACCGCACTGTACAAAACCTTTCTTCTGCACTGCATCCAGGGTTGCACCCGCCTGAGCGAACCCACTGACACCGAGCACTGCAGCTGCAGTCACGACGGCCAGGGTGGATTTCAACATCTTCATTCAAACCTCCAGTTTTGCTCTTGTTGTGTCGGAGCTTGAGCCCTGTCGCACCCTTTTGAGGCGTTGCTGACCCTTGTTGGCTTTTTTTAGGGTCAACCGACGTAAGGACCGTCGCTATGAGTCTAGTAGGAGAAAATCCACATCATGGATAACTCACTTCTCACCAATCGGCCGAACGGGCTGTAGCCCTTTCACGTTCGCGAAGCCCGTAGCGGCCACTGGCGAACATCCATCACCGGATTCTTTGCTATCCCACGACTAGCCATACACTGATAGTGTTACCGCCAGGCACGAGATTGGTTGCACAGGGTTCCCCATAGCAAAGCCCGTACCAGACCGCTCGCTAAAGCGTTTCAGCGACAGGTCAATAGCAAAACTTTCAACCTTGCGACATCTTCTTAACTGATCAACCCATCGCGCACTCCAACCTTGCACTTAATGAGCGCGCATGCACAACAATGGAGCAGACATGACCGAGCCCCTGATTCTTCAACCCGTCAAGCCCGCAGACGCCTGCGTAATCTGGCTGCATGGGCTGGGTGCCGACCGCTACGATTTTTTGCCGGTAGCTGAAGCGCTACAGGAAAACCTGCTCACTACCCGTTTCGTTTTGCCCCAGGCCCCGACGCGCGCTGTCACCATTAATGGTGGCTACGAGATGCCAAGCTGGTACGACATATTGGCCATGAGCCCGGCACGCGCCATCAGCCGCGAGCAGTTGGAGGAGTCCGCGCAACGGGTCGTGGACTTGATTGAAGTGCAGAAGGCCAGCGGAATAGACGCCTCGCGGATCTTTCTCGCCGGTTTTTCCCAGGGCGGCGCCGTGGTATTGCACACAGCCTTCCTGAAATGGCAGGGGCCGCTGGGCGGTGTACTTGCGCTCTCGACTTATGCGCCGACCTTCAGCGATGAACTGGAGCTTTCCGCCAGCCAGCAGCGCGTTCCCGTGTTGTCGTTGCATGGTCAGTATGATGACGTCGTGCAAAACTCCATGGGCCGGACCGCCTACGAGTATTTAAAGCAGCATGGTGTCACCGCGACATGGCAGGAATACCCAATGGGCCACGAAGTGTTACCCGAAGAAATTCGCGACATCGGCGTCTGGCTCGCCGAGCGTTTGCGCTAAAAGCTACCCTTTGATCCATCGCACTACGCCGCGCCCGATTCTTGCATTACACTGGCCGGCGTACATTCCTTAACCAATTGATGAGATGACCGTGCTCAAAGCACTCAAGAAAATGTTCGGTAAAAGCGAGGCTGAGCAGCTCGCGCCAGGCTCCAGCGCTCCTTCTCATACCCCCAGCCACCGTACCGACGGTAATCAGCCTGGCCGGACCGCAACCGTAGCGGCACCGAAACACGAGCCGGTGACCACACCGACCGCCCCCTCTGCTCCGGCCATTGCCTCTGAACAGCCGCGCAGCGAAGCCCCGAAACCGGCAAAACCACGCCGCGAACCGAAGCCAAAGGCGCCGGTCATCCCCTGGAAACTCGAAGACTTCGTCGTCGAACCCCAGGAAGGCAAAACCCGCTTCCACGATTTCAAACTTGCCCCCGAGCTGATGCACGCCATTCAGGACCTGGGCTTTCCTTATTGCACGCCGATCCAGGCGCAGGTGCTTGGCTTCACCCTCGCGGGCAAAGACGCCATCGGTCGCGCCCAGACCGGTACCGGCAAAACCGCCGCGTTCCTGATTTCGATCATCACGCAGCTGCTGCAAACCCCGCCACCCAAAGAACGCTACATGGGTGAACCGCGAGCATTGATCATCGCCCCGACCCGGGAACTGGTAGTGCAAATCGCCAAGGACGCGGCCGACCTGACCAAGTACACCGGCCTCAACGTCATGACGTTTGTCGGCGGCATGGACTTCGACAAGCAGCTCAAGCACCTCGAAGCCCGTCACTGCGACATCCTCGTGGCCACTCCGGGCCGCTTGCTCGACTTCAACCAGCGCGGCGACGTGCACCTGGACATGGTCGAAGTCATGGTGCTGGACGAAGCCGACCGGATGCTCGACATGGGTTTCATCCCGCAAGTGCGTCAGATCATTCGCCAGACTCCACCGAAGAACGAGCGTCAGACGCTGCTGTTCTCCGCGACCTTCACCGACGACGTGATGAACCTGGCCAAGCAATGGACCACCGACCCGTCGATCGTCGAGATCGAAGCGCAGAACGTGGCCAGCGAAAACGTCGAGCAACACATCTACGCGGTGGCCGGCGCCGACAAGTACAAACTGCTCTATAACCTGGTCAACGATAACGGCTGGGAACGGGTGATGGTCTTCGCCAACCGCAAGGACGAAGTGCGGCGCATCGAAGAACGCCTGGTGCGCGATGGCGTCAACGCGGCGCAACTGTCTGGCGATGTGCCGCAGCACAAGCGCATCAAGACCCTGGAAGGTTTCCGCGAAGGCAAGATCCGCGTGCTGGTCGCCACTGATGTGGCCGGTCGCGGCATTCACATCGACGGCATCAGCCACGTAATCAACTTCACCCTGCCGGAAGTCCCGGACGACTACGTGCACCGCATCGGTCGTACTGGCCGTGCCGGCGCCGATGGTGTGTCCATCAGCTTTGCCGGTGAAGACGACTCCTACCAGCTACCGTCCATCGAGGCGTTGTTGGGTCGCAAGATCAGCTGTGAAACGCCACCGACGCATCTGCTGCGGGCGGTTGAGCGCAAGCGCCCATAACACGGGTCGCAGAATAAAAGGCGCAGCCGGAAACGGACTGCGCTTTTTTTTCGTCCGGTTTTTTCAGCAGGAGCTTGCTCGGCACAACTAAAAGTCCATAATGGACAAATTAGTTTACTTCCAGCACCCGGAGCCGACCATGCCCAGCACGCCTTACGTGATCACCCAACCCCAGGCCCGCGAACTGTTGGCGCAAGTCGACGTGCCGCAGATCCTGCACAAGCTGTTCCGCGACCTGGCCGCCGGGCAAGCCGTGCAACCGGCCCAGCAGTTGGTGGAATTCCCCAAAGGTGCCGGGGACTTCATCAACTACTTGGGCGTGCTGGCCGAAGACGGCGTGTATGGCGTCAAGACATCGCCCTACATCGTGCGTGAGCAAGGCCCATTGGTGACCGCCTGGACGCTGTTGATGTCGATGCAGACCGGCCAGCCGCTGCTGCTCTGCGATGCCGGTGAACTGACCACCGCACGCACCGCGGCGACGACAGCAGTGTCGGTCGATGCCCTCGCACCGCTGAAAGCCCAACGCCTGGCGATCATCGGCAGCGGCAAAGTGGCCCAGGCGCACCTGCACTATGTGAAGAACCTGCGAGACTGGCAAAGCATCAGCCTGTATTCACCGAGCTTGCGCGGCAAGAACGCCGAAGCGCTGGCGCAACTCGAAAGCCTCGATCCACGGCTGACCCTCGCCGACAGTTGCGAAACCGCGATTCAAGACGCCGATGTGATCATGCTTTGTACTTCGTCCGCCGGCCCGGTGATCGACCCGTCCATGTTGAGCAAACCGGCACTGATCACGTCCATCAGCACCAATGCTCCGCGTGCCCATGAAGTGCCGCCGCAGAGCCTCAATGACATGCAGGTATTCTGCGACTATCGCCAGACCACCCCGGGCTCGGCCGGCGAAATGCTGATCGCCGGTGAACAGCATGGCTGGGACAAGCGCTCGATAGTCGGCGACCTGCCCGACTTGCTCAGCGGAAAAGTGCAGCGCCCGGACTACGACCGACCTGTGTTCTTCCGCTCCATCGGCCTGGGCCTGGAAGACATCGCACTGGCCAATGCCATTTACCGCCTACTGGGCTAACACCCGTTCCCACAGGGATCCCCAACAATTTCGGCATTTACGCCCCATCAGGAGACGTTCATGAGCCAGGCAGACTTCATCATTATCGGCGGCGGGATTGCCGGTGCTTCCACCGGTTTCTGGCTGTCGCAGCACGGACGGGTGATTGTGCTCGAGCGCGAATCCCATCCGGCCTATCACTCCACCGGACGCTCGGCGGCGCTCTACACCGCTGCCTACGGCACGCCCCAGGTTCGGGCATTGACCCTGGCCAGCCGCGATTTCTTCGATGCACCACCGCCCGGTTTCTGCGAACACCCGCTGCTGACCCCGCGCGGTGAGATGACCGTCGACTTCACGGGCGACCCGGCCGAGTTGAACAATCAATACCTGAGCGCCAAAGCCACCGTGCCGCAGATGCAACTGCTCAGCGCCGACGAAGCCTGTGCGCGTCTGCCGATCCTGCGTCGGGAAAAAGTCCATGGCGCGATCTACGACCCGACCGCCAGCGACATCGATACCGATGCCCTGCACCAAGGCTATCTGCGCGGTATCCGGCGCAATAAAGGCGAGGTGCATACCGACAGTGAAGTGCTGAGCCTGACCCGGGATGCCGAAGGGCTGTGGCAGGTTCAAACCGCCACTCAAACCTTCAGCGCCCCGATCATCATCAATGCCGCCGGCGCCTGGGCCGACAAGGTTGGCGAGCTGGCCGGTGCACGGCCTCTGGGCCTGCAACCCAAGCGCCGGGCAGCCTTTATCTTCGCCGGCCCCGAGGGCCTGGATAGCCATGACTGGCCAATGCTGGTCAGTCTCGATGAATCGTTCTACATGAAACCCGACGCCGGCATGTTCCTCGGCTCACCGGCCAACGCCGACCCGGTGGAACCGCACGACGTGCAGCCCGAAGAACTGGACATCGCCATGGGCATCTACCAGATCGAAGAGGCCACCACCCTGACCATCCGCCGCCCGACCCGCACCTGGGCCGGCTTGCGCAGTTTCGTGCACGACGGGGATTTGCTGTCCGGCTTCGATCAACACGTACCGGGCCTGTTCTGGGTGGCGGGACAAGGCGGCTACGGCATCCAGACGTCACCGGCCATGGGCCAGGCCAGTGCTGCACTGGTACGCGGCGAAGCCTTGCCCGAACAGCTCACCCGTTTCGGCCTGGACGCCGCGATGCTCTCCCCCGCCCGCCTGGGTTGATCCTGATCCTCAGGTGACGTGCCCACACGATTGCGGCAAACTTCCAGTGCCCCTTTTTAAAGGGGCACTGACGCTGGCCTGGAGCTCCACTGTATGAACGCACCCGAAAAAAACTCGGCCCTGGACAATGTGTCCATGGACAACTTCCGCGCGATTGCCGATGCCATCGCCACGTTGTTCTTCCCTCACGCCGAGGTGGTGCTGCACGACCTGCGCACACAAAAGGTCGACTACATCGCCAACAACCTGTCCAAACGGGAAATTGGAGACGACTCGTCGCTGGAGGACATGCTCAGCGAAGAGGTCAGTGAACGAAATATCGGGCCGTACGAAAAGCTCAACTGGGACGGCCAGAAGATTCGCAGCCTCAGCAGCGTGCTGCGCGACAGCGAAGGGCAACCGCTGGCAGTGCTGTGCATCAATCTGAATATCTCGTTGTTCGAGAACGCGAAGGCGGCACTGGATTTGTTCCTGTCGCCGACCAAGCTGATTCCGCAACCGGACTCACTGTTTCGCGATGACTGGCAGGAACGGATCAACACTTTTCTGCATGCCTGGCTGCGCGAGCGCCAGTTGAGCCTGAATGTGCTGACCCGCGACCACAAACGCGAACTGGTGCTGGCGCTGCACGCCGAAGGCGCCTTCAAAGGCAAAAGCGCCTCCAACTACGTGGCCAATGTGCTGAACATGGGCCGGGCGACGGTGTACAAGCATTTGAAGGAATTGAAGGGCTGAAAATCAAAAGATCGCAGGCTGCGCCAGCTCCTACAGAGAAATGTGGTCCTCTTTAGGAGCTGCCGAAGGCTGCGATCTTTTTCCGATCAATCGCCGTAGATGTCGGACTTGAAGTACTTCTCCGAAATCTTCTGGTATTCGCCATTGGCGCGAATGCCGTCGATGGCCGCGTTCAGTTCACTGACCAACTCGGTGTTGCCCTTGCGCACGGCAATCCCGGCGCCCTCACCCACGTATTTCGGATCCTTGAGTTCCGGCCCGATAAAGGCGTAACCCTTGCCGCGCGGCATGGACAGGAAATCACTCAATGGAATGGTGTCGGCAAAAATGGCATCGAGGCGACCTGCCGCCAGGTCCATGTAGATTTCTTCGTTGTTGCCGTAACGCTTGACGTTGATGCCCTTCGGTTCGAAAACCTCGGTGGCGTAACGGTCGGTAGTGGTTGCGCGTTGAACGCCGACTGTCTTGCCCTTGAGGCTGGCGTACTGGTCATCGACCGCCGCGCCTTCCTTCATCACCAGTCGCGATGAGGTGAAGTAGTACTTGTGGGTGAAATCCACCGACTTCTTACGGTCTTCATTGATGGTCATGGACGACAGCGCCATGTCGATTTTCTTCACTTTCAGGGAAGGAATCAGACCGTCGAATTCGCCTTCGACCCACACACACTTGACCTTCATCTGCGCGCACAGGGCGTTGCCAATGTCGTAGTCGAAACCGACAATTTCACCTTTGTCGGTTTTCGATGCGAACGGCGGATAGGCCGCTTCAATACCGATGCGCAGGCTTTTCTCGGCAGCGAACACGCTACTGCACGCCAACAGGCTCAGGGCCAGACCGGTGATGAGGGGGAATTTCTTCATGTTCGTTCTCTCGCGGGTTGTTGTTGGTTTGGCAAGACAGAAGAAAAAGCTGAAACAGGGAACGCCTTTTTTGTACTTATAAATCCATACTGTACTTTTATGTATTAACCGTCAATCGGGCGCATACAGATCTTCCAGCCTCTGGTCGGGAGGGGAATCAGTGGATTTTTGGGTGATGCAGAAGGCCTCTTCGCGGACAAGTCGGACCGCGAAGGCGTATTCGAAAGCACTGGAGGAATTACTGCTTCCAGCGATCCGCCGCCGCATGATCGCTGTCGCGCCCTTCAACCCAGCGCGCGCCATCACGGGTGTTTTCTTTCTTCCAGAATGGCGCGCGGGTTTTCAGGTAGTCCATGACAAAGGCGCAGGCATCGAACGCTGCCTGACGGTGGGCGCTGGCGGCACCGACGAAGACGATCGGCTCGCCCGGCTCCAGCGCGCCGATGCGATGCAGCACTTCCAGCTTCAACAGCGGCCAGCGCTGCTCGGCCTCCGCGGCAATCTTGCCCAGGGCTTTTTCGGTCATGCCCGGGTAGTGCTCCAGAAACATCCCGGCGACGTCGAGGCCGTCATTGAAGTCGCGTACGTAGCCGACAAAACTCACCACCGCACCGACGCCCACATTGGCCGCGTGCATGGCGTTGACTTCAGCGCCCGGGTCGAACGGCGTGGGCTGCACACGAATCGCCATGGCTCAGCCCCCGGTCACGGTTGGAAAGAAAGCCACTTCATCGCCATCGCCGACCGGTTCATCGAGCTGGCAAAGGTCTTCATTGCGGGCGCACATCAGGTTCTGCTCGCTCAACACCTCGGCGCCTTCACGTTGGGCCAGCAGCGCACGCACATCGTCGACCGTGGCGAAATCACCTTCAACCTTCACCGAATCCACGCCGAGCGCCTCACGGTAACGGGCAAAAAACTTCACGGTAACCTTCATGACTGATCCGCCTGGTAATGACCGCTCTTGCCACCGAGTTTCTCCAACAGGCGCACGCTCTCGATGGTCATGCCGCGGTCCACGGCCTTGCACATGTCATAGATGGTCAACGCCGCGACACTGGCGGCGGTCAGCGCTTCCATCTCGACGCCGGTCTGCCCGGACAACTTGCAGCGCGCCACGATGCGCACGGTGTCGTCGCCTTCGGCACTGAGTTCGACCTTGACGCCGGTGAGCATCAACGGATGGCACAGAGGAATCAGATCGCTGGTTTTCTTCGCCGCCTGGATGCCGGCGATCCGCGCCACGGCGAACACATCACCCTTGGGATGACCGCCGCTGACGATCAACTGCAGGGTTTCGGGCAGCATGCGCACCAGCGCTTGGGCCGTCGCTTCGCGGAACGTCACGGCTTTTTCGGTGACGTCGACCATATGGGCGCGACCTTGGGAATCGAGATGAGTCAGCACAGCGTTACTCCTGATCAGGAGCATCGATTGTAAACCTGCGGGTCAATTTTCCGCACGCACGATTATCCGATCGACATGCCTCGCTTCTACAGAGGAAATGCGAGACACAAAAAACGGGGCGACCCGTGAGGTCGCCCCGTTTTTGTGGTTCAAGGTTACAGATGCGATTCGGCGTATTCGGCCAGAATCGAACGTGGCACCCCTTGCAGGGTGATGTGTACACCGTTGGGGAAGTCTTTGAAGCGTTCGGTCAGGTACGTCAGCCCGGAGCTGGTCGCGGACAGGTAAGGGGTGTCGATCTGCGCCAGGTTGCCCAGGCACACCACTTTGGAACCGGCGCCAGCACGGGTGATGATGGTTTTCATCTGGTGCGGCGTGAGGTTCTGGCATTCATCGATCAGGATCAGACTCTGCTGGAAGCTACGGCCTCGAATGTAGTTGAGGGATTTGAACTGCAACGGCACTTTGCTGAGGATGTAGTCAACGCTGCCATGGGTGTTTTCGTCATCCATGTGCAAGGCTTCGAGGTTGTCGGTGATGGCGCCCAGCCAAGGCTCCATCTTTTCCGCTTCGGTGCCGGGCAGGAAACCGATTTCCTGGTCGAGCCCCTGCACGCTGCGAGTGGCAATGATGCGCCGGTAGCGCTTGCTGACCATGGTCTGCTCGATGGCCGCCGCCAGGGCCAGGATGGTTTTGCCGGAACCGGCCGCGCCGGACAGGTTCACCAGATGAATGTCCGGATCGAGCAAGGCGTACAGCGCCAGGCTTTGATAGATGTCACGCGGTTTCAGGCCCCAGGCTTCCTGGTGCAACAGAGGCTCCTGATGCAGGTCGAGGATCAATAACTTGTCGACCTGGATTTCCTTGATCCAGCCGACAAAGCCCTGTTCGTCGATGATGAACTCGTTAACGTGCACGGCAGGCAGGTTGTCGATCAGCTGCACCTGATGCCAGGTGCGACCATGATCCTGCCGGGTTTCGACTTTGCTCACCCGGTCCCAGAAGGAGCCGGTCATGTTGTGGTAACCGTTGGGCAGCAACGAAACGTCGTCGACCAGTTGGTCGGTACTGTAGTCCTCGGCCGCGATCCCACAAGCCCGGGCCTTGAGGCGCATGTTGATGTCTTTTGTGACCAGCACCACGGGCAGTTTTGCATCACGCGCGCGCAGGTCGATCAGCTGGTTGATGATGATGTTGTCGTTCAGGTGCTCGGGCAGAATGATGTTCGGCTCGGCACGCTTGCTCATCAGAATTGACAGCAAGCCCTTGGGCCCGCCCTTGCCACGCTGGATCGGAACGCCGAGTTCGACGTCTTCGGGGCTGGCATCGCCCAGGGTCTTGTCGATCAGCCGAATGGCCTGGCGGCATTCCGCTGCAACGCTGTGAGGCCCGCTCTTGAGCTTGTCCAGCTCTTCAAGCACGGTCATCGGGATCGCGACGTGGTGTTCTTCGAAGTTAAGCAGGGCGTTTGGATCGTGAATCAATACGTTGGTATCGAGTACATAAAGGATTGGCTGGTTGGAAGGGCTACGTCCGTGATCATCCATACTCGGTCACCTTTGTGGGAGCCAGTCGACGCAATACCATGACAGTGCTGCGCCTCGAAGTGGCCACCGAAATCACCTGCTCAGACTCAAGTGATTGCAACCCAAACGGAGTCTTGGAAGACGCCACCTGTGTTGCAGGTTTCGGCGGTCTGTCTTCGTAATACTCCAAAACACATGACAGAAAAAAGCACTTTGACGTTTTTTTGAAGTTTATTTTTCAGAATGACCAATAGCACTTGGCGGACTGCCAGCACCCCGCTAAAGTCGGAAGTCCGCCTGCATCGAAATCTCCTCCAAAAACGTCCCTGCCCCAATGTTTACGGGCTTTCCCCGTTTCAGCGAAACGCGTCCTGACAGTTTTCCCAACCGATCCCGCTTGGCGCCGTTTGCGTGATGAGCCAGGGCATCGCGGTTTTCAGCGCGTCCTGCTTCACATTGAAGTTGATCACCCCGTGCCGCCACAGCAGCATCAGGGTCAGCACCCGTTGCGCACTCTGGCTGCCCTTGAGCTTGCCGGCGCCGTCCTGGGCATCGATGTCCCACAATGCCACCTGCAAACCCTGAGACCTGAAGAAGCCTTCAGCATCGGACCGACGCTGGCCATCGGGCGGACGAAACAGCGGCACGTAATTCTCCGGCAGCTTGCCCTTGACCAGCTCGGCGCTGCGCCGCACCGAGTCCTGCCAGTCTTGCCAGTGGCTGTGGGAACGGAACTCCCAACCCTGCACACCAACGCATTGCTGCGAATAGGTCCCTTGCAGGCTGGTCGCCGAACCTTCAGCCAGACGGGCCTGGATGTCCTTGCCGAGGACGAAGAACGTCGCGCTCATGTTCGATTTGCGCAGGTACTCGGTGACCCAGGCAGTGTTATCCGGCACGGCATTGGCAGCGCTGTCGAAGGTCAGCAGGAACAGGCGGTCATTCATGGCATCGCCATTGCGCTCATAGTCGCCAAAACGATCGACTTCGCTGCTGGTCTGCGGGAACAGCGCCGCCTTGCGCAATTGCTCATCGAGGTACTGGGCATGGAACAACCGGCTCGGCTCGGCCCACTTGATGTAGTAGCTGTCGTTGCTGATCTGAAACTTGGCCGCTTGCTCACGCAAGCTATCCATGTCCTCGACGAGGAAACAGAAAGAGGCATCCTGATCGCAACTCTGCTGGGCGAAGTTGTAGTTGCTCAGCAACCGCTGCCACATGCGTTGGCGCAGGTGGTTGACCGACTCCAGATTGACGGTGCGCAGGCCCAGGCGTTGAGCCAGGCTTGCTTCATCGAGCGATTCGCTGGCGAGCAGGACGCGGGCGAACATGAGGATTTCGGCCCGGGAGGCAACGTCGAACAGGGTCGGGTTGCTGAGCCGCTCAGGCCAGGTGCTGCGATCCAGCGTCGCCACATCGCCTGGCGCCGCCTGGGCAACGAAACTCAACAGCGAGGCGAAGAATAGAAAAACGATACGCAATGGGATGTCTCCATAACAAAACCCGCGCGGCACTATAGCCGATCCCCTGTGGCGAGGGGGCTTGCCCCCGTTGGGTTGCGAAGCAGCCCCCAAAACTGCGTCCCCCATTCCTTCAGATAGAACGCAAGTGTCGGTTTGCGACCGCTTCGCGATCGAACGGGGGCAAGCCCCCTCGCCACAGGATCGCCTTCTGCCACAAAACTTGGCGACACCACCGATCACCTATGACACCCATAGCTGGAGTCAACACAGACAACCCCCTAGAATCGCCCCCACGATTAAAGGAGCCGACTTCATGCTGATGGTGATTTCCCCCGCCAAGACCCTCGATTACGAAACACCGCCGGCGACCCAGCGCTTCACTCAGCCGCAATACCTCGACCACTCCCAGGAACTGATCCTGCAACTGCGCGACCTGACACCGGCGCAGATCAGCGAGCTGATGCACGTCTCCGATAAGATTGGCGGCCTCAATGCCGCACGTTTCGGCAGCTGGACCCCGGCCTTCACCCCTGCCAACGCCAAGCAGGCCTTGCTGGCATTCAAGGGTGACGTGTACACCGGCCTGAATGCACAAACCTTCAGCGAAGCCGACTTCGATTACGCCCAGCAGCACTTGCGCATGCTCTCCGGCCTGTACGGCCTGCTTCGCCCTCTGGACCTGATGCAGCCCTATCGGCTGGAGATGGGCACCAAGCTGGCCAATGCCCGTGGCAAGGATCTGTATGCCTTCTGGGGCACGCGGATCAGCGAATGGCTGAACGAAGCGCTGGCCGATCAGGGCGACGATGTGCTGCTGAACCTGGCCTCCAACGAATACTTCTCGGCGGTCAAACGCAGCGCCTTGAACGCGCGCATCATCAATACCGAGTTCAAGGATTTGAAGAACGGCCAGTACAAAATCATCAGTTTCTACGCGAAAAAGGCCCGCGGGATGATGAGCCGCTTCGTCATCGAAGAACGCATCAATGACCCGGTCGCCCTCCAGCAGTTCGATGTTCAGGGTTATCGCTACAGCAGCGAACAGTCTAAACCGGACAATCTGGTGTTCCTGCGCGATCACGCACCGGAGTAACCAGACCCGCACTCAATTCGCGCACGACACCAACAACTTCGTCGTGCGCTACCCCTTCGATCCTCGAACAATCCCCGCCCTTTTCGCCGGCTTATTGGCGCCAAAAAACAAGCACTCGATTTTCTAACTTTTGTTTCACTCGACTTTGCTGATTTTTTTCAGTAGTGGCACTGAAAATTTTTGTGAGTAGTGGCAAAAAAGTACCCAAGGCAATAATCACCCTATATATAAAGGGCGAAACGGCAAGTGCTATCAATATGAAAGCAGTGCCATCTTTTTCAATATTTCAAGAAATTCCAGAAATCGCGATGGGTGGACTGGAACTATGTCCAAATGCGTCGCTCATACCACCCGTAACGATTCTCTCGGCGAACGTACGAGATAACTTACACAGAGAAGCGGTCCCGATAGCGAAGTTGTCATATTAACTTGAACTTATGGATCACTTGTTTGGGCAACACATGAAGGACAGGAGATAACGCATCATTAATATCCCCTACAAGGCCACGGCTGCGCCCCTATAAACGTGCTCACCCGAGCACCCAACCGCTTGATTTACGGGCTTCTGGCCTGGCATTGAGCGCGCAAGACCTTTGCACGAACGTCCTCTGATTAGAGGGTCGGCTGCATAACAGGGCACGTCATAACAATAAGGCCTGGTTGCGCACTTCTTGAGTGCACTTATTTAGACACTCGGAACTTAGTATGCCTGCACCCGGCATTGTGACGCCTTTAAGGCCGCACTTGCGAGTGCATTATGACCGCTGAACACCATTAACTCCGGCCATGTAATGGCTTGTTGAACACAGTCTTGATTAACTGAGAGGTAAATGCGATGCGCATCAGCATATTTGGTTTGGGTTACGTCGGTGCAGTCTGTGCCGGTTGCCTGTCTGCACGGGGCCATGACGTCGTTGGCGTCGATGTTGCCAAAGACAAGATCGATATGATCAACGCCGGTCGTTCGCCGATCGTTGAACCTGGCCTGGGCGAACTTCTGAAACAGGGCATCGAGACTGGCCGCCTGCGCGGCACGACCAACTTCGCCGAGGCGATTCGCGACACCGACCTGTCGATGATCTGCGTCGGCACGCCGAGCAAAAAGAACGGCGACCTGGAACTGAACTACATCGAGGCTGTGTGCCGCGAAATCGGTTTTGTTCTGCGTGACAAAACCACCCGCCACACCATCGTCGTGCGCAGCACTGTGTTGCCGGGCACCGTGGCAAACGTGGTCATCCCGATTCTCGAAGACTGCTCCGGCAAGAAAGCAGGCGTCGACTTCGGCGTTGCCGTGAACCCTGAGTTCCTGCGTGAAAGCACCGCGATCGCCGACTACGACCAGCCGCCAATGACCGTCATCGGCGAGTTCGACAAGGCTTCGGGCGACGTTCTGCAATCGCTGTACGAAGAACTCGACGCACCGATCATCCGCAAGGACATCGCCGTTGCCGAGATGATCAAGTACACCTGCAACGTGTGGCACGCCACCAAGGTGACCTTCGCCAACGAGATCGGCAACATCGCCAAGGCTGTCGGCGTCGATGGTCGTGAAGTGATGGAAGTGGTCTGCCAGGACAAGACACTGAACCTGTCCCAGTACTACATGCGTCCTGGCTTCGCATTCGGCGGCTCCTGCCTGCCGAAAGATGTGCGCGCCCTGACCTACCGCGCCGGTTCCCTGGACGTCGAAGCACCACTGCTCAACTCGCTGATGCGCAGTAACGAGTCCCAGGTGCAGAACGCGTTCGACATCGTCTCCAGCCACGACAAACGCAAAGTCGCCCTGCTGGGCCTGAGCTTCAAGGCCGGCACCGACGACCTGCGCGAAAGCCCGCTGGTCGATCTGGCGGAAATGCTGATCGGCAAGGGCTACGACCTGAGCATCTACGACAGCAACGTCGAGTACGCCCGTGTCCACGGTGCGAACAAGGATTACATCGAGTCGAAGATCCCTCACGTCTCGTCCTTGCTCAACTCGAACTTCGAGGAAGTGATCAACAACTCCGACGTGATCATCCTCGGCAACCGTGATGAGAAATTCCGCGCCCTGGCACTGGAAGCACCGCACGGCAAGCAAGTGGTCGACCTGGTCGGCTTCATGTCTCAAGCCACCAGCGTCAGCAAGCGCACCGAAGGTATCTGCTGGTAACACGCCTGTAGGAGCTGTCGAGTGAAACGAGGCTGCGATCTTTCCCAGCTCACTTGAATCCCAAGCGAAAGATCAAAAGATCGCAGGCTTCGCCAGCTCCTACAGGGATTCTGGCGTTATCCAAACCGGGTGGCGCCAGTTTTCACAAGCCTGCCTTAACCCAATCGGGCTCCGCCCGAGATCGAGACGGATGCAGATTATGCACAGGCTAAAGCACGGCCTACTTCAGGCCGCCGGTTGGCTGTTTTACCTAAGTTTATTAATGGGCATCGCCCTGGCGTTGCCTCCGTCCACGTTCGACTCCGAGTCGAAGGACTTCATCTTCCTGATCGGTATCGTCGGTATCTGGCGCTACTCGATGGGTGCCACGCACTTTTTGCGCGGCATGCTGTTTCTGTACGTGGTCTACCCGCACCTGCGGCGCAAAGTGCGCAAGCTGGGCAAAGAGGCAGACCCGTCCCACGTGTTCCTGATGGTCACCAGCTTCCGTATCGACGCGCTGACCACCGCGCAGGTCTACAGCTCGGTGATCCGCGAGGCCATCGACTGCGGCCTGCCGACTACCGTGGTGTGCTCCATCGTCGAAATGTCCGATGAGCTGCTGGTCAAGAGCCTCTGGAAACGCATGAACCCACCGACACGGGTCAAGCTCGACTTCGTGCGCATTCCCGGCACCGGCAAGCGCGATGGCCTGGCCTATGGTTTCCGCGCCATCTCCCGCCACCTGCCGGACGACCGTGCCGTGGTTGCAGTGATCGATGGCGACACCGTGCTGGCCGAAGGCGTCGTGCTCAAGACCGTGCCGTGGTTCCAGCTGTTCGGCAATGTCGGCGGCCTGACCACCAACGAGTTCTGCGAAGTGCGCGGCGGCTACATCATGAGCGAATGGCACAAACTGCGATTCGCCCAGCGCCACATCAACATGTGCTCCATGGCCCTGTCCAAGCGCGTGCTGACCATGACTGGCCGGATGTCGGTGTTCCGCGCCACCGTGGTCACCAACCCGGACTTCATCGCCGACGTGGAAAGCGACTCGCTGCAACACTGGCGCCTGGGCCGCTTCAAGTTCCTGACCGGTGACGACAAGTCGAGCTGGTTCAGCCTGATGCGCCTGGGTTACGACACGTTCTACGTGCCCGACGCCGCGATCCATACCGTGGAACACCCGCCGGAAAAGAGCTTCATCAAGGCCAGTCGCAAACTGATGTTCCGTTGGTACGGCAACAACCTGCGGCAGAACTCCCGCGCCCTGGGCCTGGGGATGAAACGCCTCGGCCTGTTCACGTCAGTGGTGCTGTTCGATCAGCGCGTGTCGATGTGGACGTCCCTGCTGGGCCTGACGGTGGCGCTCATCGCCACCTTCAAGTACGGCACCGCGTTCATCCTGGTTTACCTGCTGTGGATCGGCATCACCCGCCTGATCCTGACCCTGTTGCTGTCCTGTTCCGGTCACCGGATCGGCCCGGCATACCCGGCCATTCTCTATTACAACCAGATCGTCGGCGCGCTGGTGAAGATCTACGTGTTCTTCCGCCTCGATCAACAATCCTGGACTCGCCAGCCCACTTCTCTGACCCGTGATCTCGCCAGCTTTCAACGTTGGTTCAACACCTGGTCGTCTCGGACCATGACCTTCTCCGCCGGCAGCATCTTTGTCGCCGTGCTGCTGATGATGGTCTGACCGAACTCGCCTGAATTAACTAGGAAATCGCCCATATGAATACCGCCGTCAACAGCAACGTAGTGCACGAATCCGAAGCCCAGCGCCAACACGCCCGTGTGAAAATTCCGGCCAAACTGCGTTTCTTCGGCCCTGACCGGACCCCGGTCGAAGCCCGGGTCATCGACCTTTCCGCCGGCGGCCTGGCGTTCAACGCCGGTCAGTTGCCGCTGAAGGTCGGCGATGTGCACAAGGCCCGCCTGCAATTCGTCATCGACAACCTCGGTCTGGCCATGGACGTGGAATTGCAGATCCGCTCCGTCGACCGCCAGACCGGCCGCGTAGGTTGCCAGTTCCAGAACCTGGAACCCCGGGACATTTCCACCCTGCGCCACCTGATTACTTCGCACCTGGCCGGTGACATCGTCAGCGTGGGTGAAATGCTCGCAACCCTGCAACGCGACAACTTCACCAAGGCGCGCAAGGTCAAGGACGGCGGTCATGGCATGACCGCGCTCGGCCGTCTGAAAGCGGTGACCTTCAGCGCCGGTATCTTCGTGGTCGGCCTGGTGGCGTTCGGTTTTATCTTCAAATCGGTGTACGGCATGTACTTCGTCAGCCACGCCCAGGCTGGCCTGGTCAGCGTGCAAGGCATGAACATCACCATGCCGCGCGACGGCACCGTGCAGAGCCTGATCAAGGCTGACGGCGTTGCCGCCAAAGGCGCCCCGCTGGCGACCTTCAGCACCAGCATGCTCGACGTACTCAAAGGCCATCTGGACGAAAACCAACTGCAACCGTCCAAGGTTGAAGAGCTCTTCGGCAAGCAAATGACCGGCACCCTGACCTCCCCGTGCGATTGCACCGTGGCCCAGCAACTGGTGGCTAACGGTCAATACGCCAACAAAGGTGACGTGATCTTCCAACTGGTGCCACGCAATACCGAAGCCAACGTTGAAGCACGCTTCTCCTATCGCCAGTTCGGCGACGTGCGCCCAGGCACCACGGTCAGCTTCCAGATCGCCGGCGAAGACCAGACCCGTACCGGCAAGATCGTCAGCAGCACCAGCCTGAAAAGCGAAGACCTGTCATCCGATATCCGCGTGCAGATCAAACCTGACGAGCCGCTGGACAGCGCACTCGCCGGTCGCCCGGCGGAAGTGAACAGCACCCGTGGCCCGAACCTGAACTGGCTGATCAATAAAGCCATGGCCGCCGGTCTTTAAACAGAGGACATGCCCGTGACGACTCCACAAATCCTCAGAACACCGCGCACCCACATAGGATCACTGTGTGCAGTTGCACTGGCCGTAAGCCTGGCCGGTTGCGCCGGCCTGCCCGACCAGCGCCTGGCCAATGAAGCCCTCAAGCGCGGTGATACCACGCTGGCGGCGCAGAACTATCAGCAACTGGCCGACCTGGGCTACAGCGAAGCCCAGGTTGGGCTGGCCGACATTCAGGTCGACAGCCGCGACCCGGCGCAGATCAAAAAGGCCGAGGCGACTTACCGCGCCGCAGCCAGCGTCTCGCCGCGTGCTCAGGCTCGCCTGGGTCGCCTGCTGGTGGCCAAACCTGGCGCCACCGAAGCCGAACACCACGAAGCCGAGGCACTGTTGAAGAAAGCCGCGACCAATGGCGAAGGCAACACCCTGATCCCGTTGGCGATGCTGTATCTGCAATTCCCGCACAGCTTCCCCAACATCAACGCACAGCAGCAGATCAGCCAATGGCGCGCCGAAGGCAAACCGGAAGCAGGTCTGGCCCAGGTGCTGCTCTATCGCACCCAGGGCACTTACGACCAACACCTGAATGACGTGGAAAAGATCTGCAAAGCAGCGTTGAACACCACCGACATCTGCTACGTCGAACTGGCCACGGTCTATCAGAAACGTGGCCAGCCCGAACAACAGGCCGAGTTGATCAAGCAGATGCAGGCTGCTCACAGCCGTGGCACCGTCTCCGCGCAACGGGTCGACAGCGTGGCCCGCGTGCTGGGCGATGCGAGCCTGGGCAAGACCGACGAAAAAACCGCTCAGTCGCTGCTCGAAGGCATCGCCCCGGGCTACCCGGCGTCCTGGGTCAGCCTGGCGCAATTGCTCTACGACTTCCCTGAACTGGGCGACGTCGACACGATGATGAAGTACCTGGACAACGGCCGCGCCGCCGACCAGCCGCGCGCCGAACTGTTGCTGGGCAAGCTCTACTACGAAGGCAAGATGGTGCCGGCCGACGCCAAGGTCGCCGAAGAGCACTTCAAGAAAGCCCTCGGCCGGGAAGTCGCCGCCGATTACTACCTCGGCCAGATTTACCGTCGCGGTTACCTGGGCAAGGTCTATCCGCAGAAAGCCCTGGATCACCTGCTGACCGCTGCGCGCAACGGCCAGAACAGCGCCGATTTCGCCATCGCCCAACTGTTCTCCCAAGGCAAGGGCACCCGGCCCGACCCGGTCAACGCTTACGTCTTCAGCCAATTGGCCAAGGCTCAAGACACCCCGCAAGCCACTGAGCTTGCGCAAACACTCGAAGCGCAACTGCCGCCTGACCGGCTGGCCGAGGCCCAACGCCTGCTCAAACAAGAGCAAGCCATTCGTAGCACCGTGAGTCCGGACACGCTGGAACTGCACGCTTTGCAAGAAGAAGACGGCGAGGAATCCCTATGAAACTCAATCCATTCGTGCAGGCCGGTATTGGCCTGACATTCGCCCTGCTGTGGTCGTGCCCGACCCTGGCGGCCCTGACCGAAGACAAGAACTTCGGTCTCGAAGTCAAAGTTACCGGCCAGTCCGAAAACGACAGTGACCTGGGCACCGCCGGTGGCGGCGACGTTAACGGCGTCGGCCTCGACCTGCGCCCTTGGGTCTATGGCGAAAGCGGCGCGTGGAGCGCCTACGCGATGGGTCAGGCCGTGACGTCCACCGACATCATCGAAACCGACACCCTGCAACAGTCCGACAACAGCGGCACCCAGACCACCGACAGCGGTGATCGCAAGACCAGGAAAAACTACCTGGCGATGCGCGAGTTCTGGGTCGGTTACAAGGGCCTCACGCCTTACCCTGGCGAGATCCTCAAGTTCGGTCGCCAACGCCTGCGTAACGACGACGGCCAATGGCGCGACACCAACATCGAAGCCCTGAACTGGACCTTCGACACCACCCTGTTGCGCGCCAACGTCGGTGTCGCCGAACGCTTCAGCGAATACCGCACCGACCTGAAAGAACTGTCCCCCAAAGACAAGGATCGCCTGCACGCCTACGCCGATGCGGCGTATCAGTGGACACCCGGTAACTGGGTCGGCATTCGCGGTCATCACACCCACGATAACGGCAAGCTCGACTATCCGGAGCCGGGCGTGGCTGGCGATACCCTGGACAAGAAACAGAACGGCGACATCAGCTGGCTCGGCCTCACCGCCGACAGTGATGCCTACAACTGGCGCAACACCAACACCGTCAATTACTGGGGCAGCATCACCGGCATGAACGGCGACCGTGACACGGTCAACCCGTTGAATGCCGACGGCACTCGCCCGGCAGAAGCCAAGCGTGGTGAAGACCTGAACGGCTGGGCTACCGACCTGGGTGTTCGTCTGCGTCTCGATCCGCAGTGGCAAGTCGGTGCAGCCTATGCCCGCGCCAGCGCCGAGTACCAACAGAACGGCCTGGAAAGCAACCGCTCGAACTACACCGGTACTCGCTCGCGGGTTCACCGTTTCGGCGAAGCCTTCCGTGGCGAAATGAACAACATGCAGACCGCTACGCTGTTCGGCTCCTGGATGCTCAACGACGAATACGACGCCAGCCTGATCTACCACAAGTTCTGGCGTGTCGACGGCAACAAGCCGGTGGGCAACAACGGCATCAACGCTGTTGAAAACAACACCGACGACGCGACCGGCGCGATCCTCTCCAGCACCTCCTTGCCGCTGGAAGATGGCAACAAGGACCTCGGTCAGGAAATGGATCTGGTGGTCACCAAGTACTTCAAGCAAGGCCTGTTGCCAGCAGCGTTGAGCCAGTCGATCGATGAGCCTTCAGCCCTGGTGCGGTTCCGTGGCGGTGTGTTCAAGCCCGGCGATGCCTATGGCAAAGAAGTCGACTCGTACATGCACCGTGCGTTTATCGACGTGATCTGGCGCTTCTGATGCAAACCGCGAAGGGAGTGCCCGACATGAACAGCGCCAAGAAAGGCTCGATCAGCCTGCTGGCCGGCGCGCTGCTGCTGGCCAGCGCAGCCGCCTTCGCCACCGTCGAACCGGCCAAGTCTGTGCACCAGCCTGAACAGCAGCGCAAATCGACGACCGTGGCCAAGGGGCTGCAACAGGCCAAGACCTACACCGTCAGCAGCGCGCCAACTGCACCCCTGGACCTGGCCAAGCCGAAACTGCCGGACACTTCTGGCTACACCGCCGAAGCCATTGCCGCGAAAATCGTGCGCACCAAGCCCGGCAAGATCAGCATACGCCGGATGATGCAGGAAGACGCTTTGAAGGACTTCATCGGCGGCGACAACAAGATGGCCGAGTGGGTGGTGCGTCAGCACGGCATCCCGCAGGCGATCTTCGTCGACGACGGCTATATGAACCTCAAGGACCTGACCAAGAAGCTGCCCAAGCAGTACCTCAGCGAAACGTCGCCAGGTGTGTTCCTGGCGAAGTTGCCGATCGTGGTGGGCAGACACGGCATTCTGGAAATCGACAAACAGACCCAGGAACTGCGCCTGTCCCAGGAGGCCGGCTCGTTCCTGGTCAACGACGGTCAGCTGTTTGTGCGTGATACCAAGATCACCGGCTGGAGCGAGAAGGCCAACGGTCCGGCGGCCTTCTCGTCGCCCAAGGAGTTCCGTCCGTTCCTGCTGTCCTGGGGCGGCACCGAGACCTACATCGCCAACAGCAAGATCGCCAGTTTCGGTTACGCCAACAGTAAGTCCTACGGCGTGAGTATTTCCCAATACACGCCGAACATGGCCAAGGTGCTCAAGCGCCCTGAACCGACCGGCTGGATCGTCGGCTCCGAGTTCTCGGACATGTGGTACGGCTTCTACTGCTACGAAACCCGCGATTTCGTGGTCAAGGGCAACACCTACAAAGACAACATCGTCTACGGCATCGACCCCCATGACCGTTCCCACGGCCTGATCATCGCCGACAACACGGTGTACGGAACCAAGAAGAAGCACGGGATCATTATTTCCCGTGAGGTCAACGACAGCTTCATCTTCAACAACCGCAGCTACGACAACCACCTGTCGGGCCTGGTGATCGACCGTAACAGCGTGAACAACCTGATCGCCTACAACGAGATCTACAAGAACCACACCGACGGCATCACTCTCTACGAGAGTGCCGACAACCTGTTGTGGGGCAACAAGGTGATCAGCAACAAGCGTCACGGCATCCGTATTCGTAACAGCGTGAACATTCGCCTGTACGAAAACGTCTCGATGGCCAACGGCCTGACCGGTGTCTACGGGCACATCAAAGACCTGAGCGACACCGACCGGGACATCAAGCTCGACCCGTTCGATGCCGAAGTGTCGCTGATCGTGGTCGGTGGTGAACTGGCTGCCAACGGCAGCGGACCGCTGTCGATCGACTCGCCGCTGAGCGTGGAGTTGTATCGCGTGTCGATGCTCGCACCGACCAAAACCAGCGGCATCAGCTTCTCGGGAATTCTCGGCGAGCGTCAGGATGAAATTCTCGACCTGCTGGTGCGCCAGCAGAAAGCCGTGCTGATCGACCCTGTCGAACGCCAGACCGAAATGCGGGACTGAGGATAATTTTATGCACCCACACTTGATCAAATTACTCAGCCTGTCGGCCCTGACTGCGGGCATTCTCGCGGCCAGCACTGGCGTGCGTGCCGAAGACGCCAAGGCACCGAGCTTCAGCGCCGAGCCGTGCTGCAGCCTGTGCCCGGCAGCCCACGACCCGAAGAACTACACCACCCGCTATCAGCAGAACTTCACCACGCTGGTGCAGGCCCAGGGCGACTGGCTGTTCCGTACCCAAGAAGACTTGCGCACCGAGTTCGACACCACACCCGCCGGCTACAAACGCCTGAAACAACTGCACGATGCGTTCAAGAGCAAAGGCGTGGAGCTGGTCATCGTTTACCAGCCGACCCGTGGCCTGGTGAACCGCAACAAGCTGAACCCGGAAGAAAAAGCCAAATACGATTTCGACAAGGCCCTGACCAACTACAAGACCATGCTCGGGCGCTTCGCGCAGATGGGCTACGTGGTCCCCGACCTGTCACCACTGACCAACGAATCGCTGCCCGACACCCTGCCCGCCCACGATTTCTACTTCCGCGGCGACCAGCACTGGACCCCGTATGGCGCCCAGCGCACCGCGAAGATCGTCGCCGAGAAGGTCAAGCAGTTGCCGGCCTTCGCCGACATTCCCAAGCGTGAATTCGAGACCCATAAGTCGGGTCGCATGGGCAAGACCGGAACGTTACACAACATGGCGGGTCAACTCTGTGGCACCAGCTACGCGATCCAGTACATGGATCAGTTCACCACCGAGCCCAAGGGCGAAGCAGCGGATGGCGATCTGTTCGGTGAATCCGGCAACCCGGAAATCACCCTGGTCGGCACCAGCCACAGTGGCAAGAACTACAACTTCGCCGGTTTCCTCGAAGAGGCCATCGGCGCCGACATCCTCAACGTGGCATTCCCCGGCGGTGGCCTGGAAGGTTCGATGCTGCAGTACCTGGGCAGCCAGGAGTTCCAGACCAAGCCTCCGAAAATTCTCATCTGGGAATTCTCGCCGCTTTATCGCCTCGACCAGGAAACCATCTACCGCCAGATGATGGCGCTGCTCGACAACGGTTGCGAAGGCAAGGATGCACAGATGAGCAGCAGCGCCATGGTGAAGCCGGGCAAAAACGAACTGTTGGTCAACAGCAAGAACCTGGACCTGCGCAACAGCGACCACCAGGTCGACATCCGCTTCGCCGATACGTCGGTGAAAACCTTGCATGCCACCCTCTGGTACATGAATGGGCGTCATGAGGACATCAAGATCGAGAAACCGGAAACCTCCGAAACCGACGGGCGTTTCGCCTTCGAGTTGCGCACGGACGAAGACTGGGCCTCGCAGAATCTGCTGGCCGTTGAAGTCCAGGGGCCTGAAACACCAGGTGCTGCGCCGCAGAAAGTCGAGGCGAAAATCTGCAAACGTAACGTGTTCTCCGGCACCGGGCAGCGTACTGCTCAAGCCGGGCAATGAGGCTAGCTCTTATGAACTGCATGCAAACCCGAGCTTTGAAAAAGTTACTCGCACCTTCCCTGCTGGCTCTGGCGATGTTCGCTGGCGCCACTCAGGCCGCCGCACCACTGCGCCCGCCTCAAGGGTATTTTGCGCCTGTGGATAAATTCAAGACCGGCGACAAGAGTGAAGGCTGCGACGCAATGCCGACGCCGTACACCGGCGCCCTGCAGTTTCGCAGCAAATACGAAGGCTCCGACAAGGCCCGTTCGACTCTGAACGAGGAATCGGAAAAGGCCTTCCGCGACACCACCGCCGACATCACCAAGATCGAGCGCGGCACCAGCAAGCGAGTGATGCAGTTCATGCGTGACGGTCGCCCGGAACAACTGGAATGCACCCTCGACTGGTTGACCGCCTGGGCCAAGGCCGATGCATTGATGTCCAGGGACTTCAACCACACCGGCAAGTCCATGCGCAAATGGGCGCTGGGCAGCATGGCGTCGTCCTATATCCGCCTGAAATTCTCTGACTCGCATCCCCTGGCCACCCACCAGGAACAAGCGCAGGTGATTGAAGCCTGGTTCAGCAAAATGGCCGATCAGGTGGTCAGCGATTGGGACAACCTGCCGCTCGAACAGACCAACAACCACTCGTATTGGGCCGCCTGGTCGGTGATGGCCACGTCGGTCGCCACCAACCGCCGCGACCTGTTCGACTGGGCCGTGAAGGAATTCAAGGTCGGCGCCAATCAGATCGATGCCCAAGGCTTCCTGCCTAACGAACTCAAGCGCCAGCAACGCGCCCTCGCCTACCACAACTATGCCCTGCCGCCGCTGGCGATGATCGCCAGTTTCGCCCAGGCCAACGGTGTGGATTTGCGTCAGGAAAACAACGGTGCCTTGAAACGCCTGGGTGATCGCGTGCTGGCCGGCGTGGACGACCCGGATCAATTCGAGAAGAAAAACGGTAAAGGCCAGGACATGACCGATCTCAAGATCGACTCGAAATTCGCCTGGCTCGAACCGTTCTGCTCGCTCTACACCTGCGCGCCGAATGTGCTGGAACTCAAGCACAAGATGCAGCCGTTCAAGTCTTTCCGCCTCGGCGGGGACTTGACCAAGGTCTACGACCCGGCCAACGAGAAAGGCAACAAGGGCTCTTAAAGCTCAGCGCGATCCATTGTGGCGAGGGGGCTTGCCCCCGTTGGGGTGCGTAGCGCCCCCAAAACCTGACAGCGCGGTGACTCAGGCATAACGCGTTTACCGGTTTTACGACTGCTTCGCAGCCGAACGGGGGCAAGCCCCCTCGCCACAGGGTCAGTGTCAGGCATGAATTGAGTAATACACCCCCGGATTTTCGTGGGGGGTTTGGGGGGGCCGTTGGCCCTTGACTGTTGGTTAAACATGGAGAGATCAGGATGGTATTTTCATCCAACGTGTTCCTGTTTCTGTTCTTGCCGATCTTTCTCGGCTTGTACTACTTGAGCGGGCAACGCTATCGCAACTTGCTGCTGCTGATCGCCAGCTACGTGTTCTACGCCTGGTGGCGTGTGGACTTCCTTGCGTTGTTCGCAGCCGTCACGCTGTGGAACTACTGGATCGGCCTGAAAGTTGGCGCCGCCGGTGTCCGGACCAAACCGGCCCAGCGCTGGCTGCTGCTCGGCGTCGCGGTGGACTTGTGCATCCTGGGCTACTTCAAGTACGCCAACTTCGGCGTGGAGAGCATCAACGCGATGATGACCTCGGTCGGTCTGTCGCCGTTCATCCTGACCCACGTACTGTTGCCGATCGGGATCTCGTTCTACATCTTCGAGTCCATCAGCTACATCATCGACGTTTACCGCGGCGATACCCCGGCCACCCGCAACCTGATCGACTTTGCCGCATTCGTAGCGATCTTCCCGCACTTGATCGCGGGCCCCGTGCTGCGTTTCCGCGACCTGGCCGACCAGTTCAACAACCGCACCCACACCCTCGACAAGTTCTCCGAAGGTGCCACGCGGTTCATGCAGGGTTTCATCAAGAAGGTGTTCATCGCCGACACCCTGGCGGTGGTCGCCGACCATTGCTTCGCCTTGCAGAACCCGACCACGGGCGATGCCTGGCTCGGCGCCCTGGCCTACACCGCACAGCTGTACTTCGACTTCTCCGGCTACAGCGACATGGCGATTGGCCTGGGCTTGATGATGGGTTTCCGCTTCATGGAAAACTTCAAACAGCCGTACGTCAGCCAGTCGATCACCGAGTTCTGGCGGCGCTGGCACATCAGCCTCTCCACCTGGCTGCGTGACTACCTGTACATCACCCTCGGCGGTAACCGTAAAGGCACGCTGATGACCTATCGCAACCTGTTCCTGACCATGCTGCTCGGTGGTCTGTGGCACGGCGCGAACATCACCTACATCGTCTGGGGCGCCTGGCACGGCATGTGGCTGGCAATCGAAAAAGCCATCGGCCTGAACACTTCGCCGCGCAGCTTCAACCCGATCCGCTGGGTCCTGACCTTCCTGCTGGTGGTCATGGGCTGGGTGATCTTCCGCGCAGAGAACCTGCACGTCGCCGGTCGCATGTACGGCGCAATGTTCAGCTTCGGCGAATGGTCGCTGTCGGAACTCAACCAGGCCAGCCTCACCGGTCTGCAAGTGGCAACCCTGGTGGTGGCTTACGTGCCCCTGGCGTTCTTCGGCCTGCGTGATTTCTACACCAACCAGCCGCCGGTCAAGACCAAACCTGCGGTGAACATCGAAACCGACGGCCCGGCCGCGGCGACGCCTGGAATGATCAAAGCCGTACCGGGCGACAACCCGGCCAGCATCCACGAGCCGGGTTACACCGTCGGCGTTGAAGCGACTGTGCAACCGGCCTATTGGACCGCCGATTGGTCCCGTTACGTGATGCGCGCCCTGGTACTGCTGCTGTTCATTGCCTCGATTCTCAAACTCTCGGCGCAAAGCTTTTCGCCGTTCCTTTACTTCCAGTTCTGAGGGATCTGACCATGACCCGCTCATTACGCATCTTCTACATCGCGCTGTTCCTGGTGACCTTGCTGGTCCTGGGCGTGTGGTCGGTACGCAGCTTCTTCGGCTTCAGTACCAACGCCGATGCCACCGTGCTCAACGGGCGCTGGACCAAAGCCGTCGAGACGCACTATGACGACGAGTTCCCGATCAAGCGCCTGGGCACCAACCTTTGGGCCGCGCTGGATTTCAAACTGTTCAACGAAGGTCGTCCGGGCGTGGTGCTCGGTCGCGATCAGTGGCTCTACAGCGATGAAGAGTTCCACCCGATCGTCAACGAAGAGTTGAACTTGCAAGGCAACTACGCGCTGGTCGAAGGCGTGCGCCAGGAACTGAAAAAGCGAGGCGTGCAACTGGTGATGGCGATTGTTCCGGCCAAGACGCGTCTGTACCCGGAGCACCTGGGTGAAGTGAAGCCGGCGAGTATCCACACCAATCTGTACAAGGACTTCCACGCTCGCGTGGCGGCCGACAAGATCCTCGCCCCTGACCTGCTCGGCCCGCTGCAACAAGCCAAGCGCAACGGTCAGCAAGTGTTCCTGCGTACCGACACCCACTGGACCCCGGAAGGCGCACAAGTTGCTGCCCAGACCCTGGCCAAAACCATCGCCGACAAGGCTCCGCTCAGCGGCGAACCGCAAAACTTCGTCACTGAACCGGCGGAGAAGGTGACGCACAAGGGCGACCTGCGGTTGTTCCTGCCGCTGGACCCGCTGTTCGAAAACCTGATGCCGGCGCCAGAACCTTTGCAGAAGCGCAACACCGTGGCGGCCCAGGATCAACCGACCGGTGATGACGCGTTGTTCGCCAACACGGAAGTGCCGGTGGCCCTGATCGGCACCAGCTACAGCGCCAACCCTAACTGGAACTTCGTCGGTGCGCTGAAAGAAGCGCTGCACAGCGACGTGGTCAACTACGCCGAAGACGGCCACGGCCCGATTCTGCCGATGCTCAGCTACCTGAAAAGCGATGCCTTCAAGAACAGCCCGCCACAAGTGCTGATCTGGGAATTCCCTGAACGATATCTGCCTGTGAACAACGAAATCGGTGACGCCGACCCGCAGTGGGTCGCAGAGCTTAAACAAGCCGGCGCGCGCCAACAAAACGTAGCTGTAAACACCAAATCCGAGACGCCCGACCGGGCGCAAAACTGAAAGAGAGGTACACCCATGACTTTCACTACTACTCCTCGCCGTCTCGCCAAGACCTTCGCTCTCGTTGCCGGCATGAGCGTGCTCTCGATGCAGGCCTTTGCCGGTGGCGACGCTGCCCTCTACGGCCCGACCGCACCGAAAGGCTCAAGCTTCGTGCGGGTCTACAACGCCGGTAACGCTGAAGTCAGTGCTACAGTCGGCACCACCAACCTGAACGAAGTCGCGCCGCTGTCCAGCACTGACTTCAGCTTCATGCCGGGCGGCGACTACAGCGCCAAGGTCGGTAGCCAGACCTTGCCGGTGAAACTGGCCGGCGATCACTATTACACTCTGGTCAACAACGCCAGCGGCGCGCCACAACTGATCGAAGAGCCGCCGTTCAAGAACAAACAGAAATCCCTGGTACGCGTGCAGAACCTCAGCGACAAGGCCCTGACTCTGAAAACCGCCGACGGCAAGACCGATGTGGTGCCGAACGTGGCCGCCAAGGGCCGTGGCGAGCGTGAAATCAACCCGGTGAAAGTCAGCCTGGCGCTGTACGAAGGCGACAAGAAAGTCGGCGACGTGAAGCCGGTTGCCCTGGAGCGCGGTGAAGCGGCGGTGCTGTACGTCACCGGCAACGGCAGCAGCCTGTCGCCAGTCTGGGTCAAGCGCCCGGTGTCGACGCGCTGATTAATTCATCAGGACGGTGATCACCCTGTAGCAGCTGGCGAAGCCTGCGTCCGACTGCGAAGCAGTCGCAATCCAAGCAACTCGGTCTTTCTGAATGACCGCATTGACGGGATTCACGACGACTACGTCGCCGAACGCAGCCTCGCAGGCTCGGCAGCTGCTACAGAATCGGTGAGCCGATCTGATTACGGAACAAAAACAAGAGTGAAACGACAGAACGTTCGTGGCTCTAACCAATCGATTTAAGGGAGTAACAACATGATTCCGGTGATCTTGTCAGGTGGTAGCGGCTCACGTCTTTGGCCGCTTTCCCGAAAGCAATTCCCCAAGCAATTCCTCGCCCTGACCGGCGAACACACGCTGTTCCAGCAAACCCTGGAACGCTTGGTGTTCGAAGGCATGGATACCCCGATCGTGGTCTGCAACAAGGATCACCGCTTCATCGTCAACGAGCAGCTGAGCGCCCGTAAGCTGGAAACCCAGCGCATCCTGATGGAACCGTTCGGCCGTAACACCGCGCCGGCAGTGGCCCTGACCGCGATGATGCTGGTCAATGAAGGTCGCGACGAGTTGATGCTGGTGCTGCCGGCCGACCATGTCCTGGAAGACCAGAAAGCCCTGCAACGCGCCCTGGCCCTGGCCACCGTGGCGGCCGAGCGTGGCGAGATGGTGCTGTTCGGCGTGCCGGCGACCAAACCGGAAACCGGTTACGGCTACATCAAATCCACCAACGATGCCCTGCTGCCGGAAGGCGTCAGCCGTGTCTCGCACTTCGTCGAAAAACCCGACGTGAAACGCGCCACCGAGTTCGTCCAGTCCGGCGGTTATTTCTGGAACAGCGGCATGTTCCTGTTCCGCGCCAGCCGCTTCCTCGAAGAGCTGAAAAAGCACGATCCGGACATCTACGACACCTGCGTACTGACCCTGGAACGTAGCGTGCAGGATGCCGACACCATCGACATCGACTCCGCCACCTTTGCCTGCTGCCCGGACAATTCCATTGACTATTCGGTGATGGAAAAAACCCAGCGCGCCTGCGTCGTACCGCTGACCGCGGGCTGGAGCGATGTCGGTTGCTGGTCGTCGCTGTGGGAAGTCAATGAAAAGGACGCCAACGGCAACGTCACCAAAGGCGACGTGGTCATCCAGGACAGCAAAAACTGCATGATCCACGGCAACGGCAAACTGGTGTCGGTGATCGGCCTGGAAAACATCGTGGTGGTCGAAACCAAGGACGCCATGATGATCGTCCACAAGGACAAGGTCCAAGGCGTCAAACAGATGGTCAACACCCTCAACGAACAGGGCCGCAGCGAAACCCAGAACCACTGCGAAGTCTATCGTCCGTGGGGTTCCTACGACTCGGTGGACATGGGCGGTCGTTTCCAGGTCAAGCACATCTCGGTCAAGCCGGGCGCGTGCCTGTCACTGCAGATGCACCATCACCGCGCCGAACACTGGATCGTGGTCAGCGGCACCGCTGAAGTGACCTGCGACGAAAACGTGTTCCTGCTCTGTGAAAACCAGTCGACCTACATCCCGATCGCCTCGGTACACCGTCTGCGCAACCCGGGCAAGATTCCACTCGAGATCATCGAAGTGCAATCGGGCAGCTACCTGGGCGAAGACGATATCGAGCGGTTTGAAGATATCTACGGTCGCTCCACCCCGATCGAACGCGGCGTGTCGGTGAAAACCATCGCGCAGTAATCAATCAGCAAATCAAAAAGCCCTCGTCCAGCCCGCTGCGTTCCCTATCCGCAGCGGGTTGGGCGGGGGCTTTTTTACACATTCATGCAGCCTTACGGGTTGTGGCTGGTTTTCTATGCCAGCCACTGACCTTTATTGATCCTGGTATTTTGATCTCAAGTGTTCCATGAAACGCACTATCGATACTGTCAAGTAATGCTCGTGAACTCATTCTTCCCACCTGAACCGGACTGATTCCCGAGTTGCCTAGCAGCAGCGCCTTCAATTCTTTCAGTGGGCCTTTAACCATTGGCACCGCGCTCAGGTCCGAAGAGTGTTTGGGATCGAGTACATCGGGAGAAGCAAAAAACTCTACCTTATCGAAATCTTTACCCAAGGCTGCCTCCAGCACCTTGTCATCCTCAAGATCGTATTCGGCAAAGTGTGTCATCGAGCCGAGAAACTTGCGTTCATTCACTTCTCCATTTATCGCCAGAAGAAAGAAGGTGAAGCCCATGTTCCCGGCCTTGGTCCAATCCTTTTCATTGGTATTGCCGCCCTTTCCGCCCAACGTCTTCAAGTTCTGGTGAACCAAAGAAAAGTTAGACGCGATTTCCATAAAGGGAGGTGTTTCGCCGCTGCTCCCGTAGACCGTGTAATGGCGCAAGGTAAAGTTCTGGGGCTTAGTCTTTTCAAGCACCGCAGGTGTTGCCTTTGCTGTTTTGAACTTCAGTTTGCCCTGAGTGATTGTGTTCATCATGTTGTAAGGAGTCACTCTGTCCGTATCGCTGTAATTGTCCTTATACGATTCAAAAATCTCGATCGCGGTACGCACTGCCGAGTTGGATTTTGAGTTTTCACCCTGCTCGTCAAAGAACGTTAACGGGTTGTTTCGAACCATCCGATACAGGTTCAAGCCATCCACAGCGCCTGCCGGATCGGTACTCGCCCATCGCCGCAACCACGGTATGTAGTACCGGAAGCCATAGCAATAAAGCCCCGTGGCATCCTGTTCCTTGCCCGAATAACGAATGGTTTTATAGTCCACTTCAATCGCGTCGTACCACGCGGTCTCGCCAAAGGGATAAAAAATTTCCCGGCTGATGATTTGCGCGTCATCGGCCAGCTCCACGGTGCAGGAGCTCAGGTGATCGACCAGGGTGTAGCGGTACTGATCGTTGACACCGGACGGTGGCTCGCTGTCCCAATGCAACACCCGCACGGTGTTGAGGCCAGCCTGCGCGGTGATGACCTGCAACACCACCCCGGTGCCACTGTCGGTACGAAGTTCCAAACCCTGCAAGTAACGCACTTCAGCTATCACGGTGCGAGCCCTGGTCTGCAACGCGCGGATTTTGCGCACCCGCTGGCCAGCGCCATCGTAAAAATAGCACTCACCGTCATTGCGTCGGGAGGCGCGTTCCACCGGGCTGACCGAGCGCAATTGATTGCGCAGATCCCAGGTCAACAACCGTCCCTGGTCCAACTCCAGCAAATTACCTTTGGCGTCGAATGCGGCGGCAATGTCCTCTTCCGTGGGCGGCACGCCGTTGCGCCAGGGCAGGCAGCGATTGCTGTAGCGGGCAGCTTTCAAATCGCGCCCATGTTTTTGCGCGCCGATGTGGGTCAGCTTCAGCAGATTGCTGCCCTCGTCATAGTGGTAAATCTGCCGATAGTTGCTAACCGCCGCCGGATCGGTGCGACCAACCGACTCGGGTCCTTGATCGGGACCGCCCGCCTCCCAGCCAAAGGCTTCGATCAACTGGTACAGGCTGTTGTAGATGAAGCGACTGATCGGGTCGATGCGCTGGTTGGCGAAGTAGCGCACGGGCAGGGCCTTGTCCTCGATGCTCAAGACATTGCCCATCCGGTCATAGTCGTAGATCAGATGCTGCAACATTCGGGCACTGGCATCCTGTGCCCGACGCTCCATCAACAAACCGTCTTCGGGTCGATAGGCCAGCGTCGTCCGCACCCCGTTACCCGCGACCTCCTCTTCGACTTGCCCTTGGGCGCTGTAGCGGATCTCGCTGACCAACGTTTGCCAAAGGGATTGATCCTTCAATTGCAGTCGGCTTTCGCGCAATCGGCCATCGACGGTCAGACCGAAAGTCTGACGATTACCCTTGGCATCGGTCTGTTCCAGCACATCACCCAACGGGCCGAAACGCCACCTGGACGTCGCCCCAGTCCCCGGTTCGAGCAGCCGTCGGCGATCATCAATCGATTCCGGCCAATCGGGGGTTACCGGCTCAAGGGTGAAGTGGCGGGTGTTTTCGATGCCTTCACCGCTGATCGCAAACGAGTCGAACAGTACGCTGCCCGCCGGGTCGTCATGGCGAATCAGTTTGCCGTACTGGTTAAGGTCCTGATGACCCTGGCCCGGGTAGCCATAAGCAAAGCGCTCGACACAGCGACGGGGCTCCACGGCGCCCTGTTCGAACACCGCCACGGGCCGCAGCAAATCGTCATATTCGACCTCGCGACGTGTTTGGCGGCTGTCCCAGTCCGACAACACTTCGTCGGCCAGACCGCGCAGGGTGATCTGCGTTCCGGCATCAACGCTGTCCGTGCGCAACGCGTTCCCGGACAGCGAATACACCGTGATCAGATTGGGAGGGGTCAGGGGATCGCCTTCTTGCAGCGCCCATAACCGCGGATCCCACTGTTTGACTGCACGTCCTGCGCCATTGTGAGCAGTGCGATTGATGCGGACCTCAGCGGGCAGGTTTTCGATGGCGCGCCAGTAATCTACCAAGCGAATCGACAGGCCGCGCGGATCGAAGATCCTCAGTGTGGGCGTCTTGTGGTGCATTTCCATCGCCTCTGTCCATCGAATAACAGCCCCGTCGGCCAATGTCTTCTAACGTTTCAAGAACATGGCTGGCTACTGTCAGAAATTACAGTACCGACCAACGGTACAACCCCTTGCTCACCGAATATCCATTCTCGTGCCCCTTCGGTAGGATGTCGGTTATCCGTTCATGGAGCGTTCAAACATGTTCATCGGCGTCCTGCTGGTCATCACCTGGCTGATCCTGCTGCTGCGCTACCCGGCCAAGGCCGTGCCGGTTTCCGTGGCGGCCGCTGTCGGATTGGGCCTGGTGGCGACGTGGGTGTTCTGGATGGACAACCGCGAAATCAAGCAACTGGCACGCCTTGAGCTGCGCATCACTTACGCACCCGAGCACTGCCCGGCAGATCGGCCATTGAAGCTCACGATGAAAAACGGCAACGACGTGCCACTGATCGAGTTGCGCTGGCGCATCGCGGCGTATGCGCCGGGCGATACGGTGAACCTGGCCGACAATCAATACGCTGCGCCACGTTATCGCGGCCCCGGTGAATTGCAGGCCGGCGGCAGTTGGGAAGACTGCTTGCCGCTACCACCCTTGCGCCCCGGCTACCGCCCGCAAACCCTGGAATTTCGCGCTGAACGGTTGCAGGGTAGTTTCTCCGACTGATCCCCCTTTTTCTTTTGCACAAGGACCGCGCCATGCCTGTTGCGTTGATTACCGGTTGCTCCAGCGGCATTGGCCGCGCCCTCGCCGACACCTTCAAAAATGCCGGTTACGAAGTCTGGGCCAGTGCCCGCAAGGCTGAAGACGTGGCAGCCCTCACCGCCGCCGGTTTCACCGCCGTGCAGCTGGACGTTAACGATGGCCCGGCCCTCGAACAGCTGAGCGAGCGGATCAACCAGCAACGCGGCGGTCTCGATGTGCTGATCAACAATGCCGGTTATGGCGCCATGGGGCCGCTGCTCGATGGCGGCGTGCCGGCCATGCAGCGCCAGTTCGAAACTAACGTGTTTGCGATTGTCGGCGTCACTCGCGCGATGTTCCCGGTACTGCGTCGCGCCCGGGGGCTGGTGATAAACATCGGCAGCGTTTCCGGGGTTCTGGTCACGCCGTTTGCCGGTGCCTACTGCGCCTCGAAAGCCGCCGTGCATGCCTTGAGCGATGCGCTGCGCATGGAGCTGGCGCCGTTCGGCGTGCGGGTCATGGAAGTTCAGCCTGGGGCCATCGCCTCCAGCTTCGCGAAGAATGCCGGCCACGAAGCCGAGCAACTGATCACCGAACAATCACCGTGGTTTCCGCTGCGTGAAGGTATTCGTGCACGGGCCAAGGCCTCTCAAGATAAACCAACGCCGGCCAGTGAATTTGCCGCCGGTTTGCTCAAGGCTGTGCAGCAGAGCAAACCACCGCGTCTGGTGCGTTTGGGTAACGGCAGCCGGGCGTTGCCGTTGATGGCGGGGTTATTGCCAAAAGGGTTGCTGGAGTCAGGGTTGATGAAGCGGTTCGGGTTGCGCGGGCAGCTCTGAGACCGCGAAGGCGTCAAAACACACTTTCAGACTTTCAGGAAACAGCATGACCGACTACACCGAATACTTTGACGAAGTGATCCAGGCCCACATAGCCATCGAGCAATGGTTGGCCGAAGAGCGAGACGAGGCCGAGCTGGAGCAATTGCTGACGCGTTTTTCACCGCAGTTTTCCATGGTCTCGCCGTTGGGCCGGGTGCTGGATTTCGAGGCGTTGAATGAATTGTTTCTGTTGGCGGGCGGGAAGAAGCTCGGGTTCAGGATTGAGCTCAGCGAGCTGCGAGGTGTCGCGCTGTATGACGGTGGCGCAGTGGTCAGTTACCGCGAGCAACAGACCGATGCGACGGGGCTGCATTCTGATCGGCGGTCCTCGGCGGTGTTTGAGAAACAGGCCGATGGCAAGGTGGTTTGGCGGCATTTGCATGAGACGTTTTGCCAAGGCTGACACGGCCACTTTTTGTGGCGAGGGGGCTTGCCCCCGTTCGGCGGCGCAGCCGCCGCAAGGCTGATTCCGCGGTGTGTCTGACCGTACCGGTTTGCAGATTTTTGGGGGCTGCTACGCAGCCCAACGGGGGCAAGCCCCCTCGCCACAGGTTATTCGCCAGCCGGGGGGTTCACCACCACCGTACACGTAATCCCCGCCGCCAACAGCACGCCCTCCGGCACTTCATCAATGTGAATCCTTACTGGCACCCGCTGCGCCAGACGCACCCAGTTAAAGGTCGGGTTCACATCAGCGATCAGCTCGCGACTCTCCGGGTTATCGCGGTCGTAGATGCCGCGAGAAATACTTTCCACGTGGCCCTTGAGCACTTCGCCGCTCATCAGTTGCATGTCGGCTTTATCGCCCACGCGAACATGCGGCAGTTTGGTTTCTTCGAAGAAGCCATAAACCCAGAACGAATTCATGTCGACCACCGCCATTTTCGCTTCGCCGATGCGCGCATAGTCACCGCGATGGACGTTGAGGTTGGTGACGTAGCCGTCCACCGCCGCCCGCACTTCGGTGCGTTGGAGGTTCAGTTCGGCGGCTTCCAGTTGCGCTTGTGCGTTCTGGTAATCGGCCAGGGCCGAGTCGGCGATGTTGGTGGCGTCGTCGCGGTTTTCCCTGGAGATCACCAGGTTGTCGAGGTCGGCGCGGCGATGGGCGTTGACCTTGCGCATCTCCCACGTGGCCTTGCGTGAGGCCACCAGGCTCTGCGCCTGTTTCACCGCGAGGCGGTAATGCTCGGGGTCGATGCGCATCAGCAAGTCGCCCTTTTTCACCAACTGGTTGTCGCGTACCGGCACCTCCACCACCTCACCGGTCACGTCGGCGGCGACGTTGATGATGTCCGCGCGCACCCGGCCGTCACGGGTCCAGGGCGTGTTCATGTAATGCACCCACAAGGTCCGGCCGATCCACAGGGCAAGGGCCAGCACCAGCAGGGTCGCGAGCAGGCTGAAAAGCTTTTTCATCAAGGCCTTCTTCAGTGATAGAGAGTCAATGGTAGACAGTCAGCGCCAAGGCGCCGAACAGACAGGTAAACAGGCTCAGGCGCAGCAGCGCCGGGTGCCAGAAGAAACGGTACAGATCGAACCCGGACAAGAACCGGTCAAGGGCCCAGGCCAGCGCCGCCGCAATGAAAAACATCAGGGTCATGGTCGGCATGTACACGCCGTGGAAGGCGATTTCACGAGGCATGTTCAAGTCCTTGGGGCTTGGCAGTGGTGTATGAAGCCAGCGGCGATTGCGGGTCGAGCAACGAGGTGCGGATGAAGTGCAGATAGCTCTTCACCCGGCGCAAGGCAGAGGTGTCGAAGTGCGGCGCGAAGGGTTCGTCGGTGGCCTGCACGCGGCCGATCGCGTGGTCGACGGCGACCAGCGCCCGCTCCAGATTGCTCTGGCCCGGTTGCAGAAACAGCCGCACCAGCGAACGCCCCATCACCCGGATGGACTGGCGCCACGGCTGGGATTCGGCGTACGCCGGGTGCACCGGCAGAATCGCTTGTTCTTTACGCAGTTCGATAATCGCGTGGCCGACTTCCAGCACCACCAACATCCAGCGCAACAAGTCCCGCTGCACCTGCGGCTGTCCTGCGGCGAGGCCATAGGCCTGATGCAGCAAGTCCCGCGTACGGCTTTCGAAACTCGACGCCAGCCCTTTGAGTTTGCCGCTGATGGCGTACACCACTTGCCCGCGCAAGTCCTGCTCCAGCCGCCGCCACAGCCAGCGGCTGTTGGGCGGCAGAATGATCGCCCCGGCCGCCGCGCACACCAGCATGCCCATGACCATGGCGATGTAGTCGTTGATGAAGGTGTAAGGGTTGTAGACCGTAAGGTTGTCCGGCACCGAACCGGTGCTGAAGAAGATCAGCAACCCCAAGCCGACACCGGCGTATTGCGGCCGAGAAGTGAGGAACGAGCCGAGCACGATCACAGGCGCGAGCATCACACAAAGCAATGGAAAACCGTCGATCCAGGGGAAGATGAAAAACATCTCGACGAAGCCGATCAGTGCCCCGAGCAACGTCCCGCAGGCCATCTGAAACGCCATGCGCTTGGGGTTTGGCGTCGCGGCTGACAGGCCGACGGTGGCGGCAGCGATCAGGGTCATGGTCGCCCCGCTCGGCCACGCGGTGGCCACCCAATAGCTGCCGAGCACCACAAGGATGAACGCGGCGCGAATCCCCGACGCGGCCGAAGCCAGCCAATTGGTTTGCGGGGTGAAGGGCTCGTCCCAACGCTCCCGTTCGTGGCTGTGATCGGCGAGCGACGCGTGGGTCTGTGCATAACTGTGCAAGTCGTCGACGAAGCGATAAAGCAGTTCGTAGGCGGTGTGAAAATCCAGCTGCTCGGCGTCGCTCGGATCGTTCTCCTGAAAGCTCGCCCGCAGCTTGCGCACCCGCGCCGGCAAGTTGTCCTTATAGGTCGCCAAGGCGCTGGTCAGGCGAGCGGCATCAGGGCTGGTCAGCGCACGGCCGCTGAAACCGTCGAGCACTTCGGCCAAGTCCTGCAACCCTGGTTTGATCGCCGCGACAACATGATCGGCGCCACTGCCGCGCAGGCGCTCGAGCAACTGATGCAGGGCATTGAAGCGCGTGGTGACGCCCATGAATTCGCTGTTCAAGCGACTGAGCCGCCCATTGCGCCGACGCATGTGCGGGTCTTCGAACACCGTGACACTGCGCAGTCCTTCCAGGCCCACCGCTTCGGCGATGAACCGAACGTTGCTTGCTTCAAACGCTTCGCGCCGACTGCGACCGCGCAAGCCATCAGTGACGAACAACGCAAACACACCGAAGCGCTGATACAACGCATTGCGCATCGCCGCACTGGCGGTTTGCGGCAGGATCGCGGCGCTGACCAGCGTCGAGCAGAGAATCCCCAGAGAGATTTCCAGCACTCGCCAGACCGCAGCCATGAATGCGCCGTCCGGGTGAGCCAGAGCGGGCAGCCCAACCATCGCCGCCGTATAACCGGCGAGCACAAATCCATAGGCGCGAAAGTTGCGACAACGCGCTGCGCCAGCCGTGCACAGGCCGACCCAGATTGCCAGCGAGCCGAGGAACAGTTCGGTGTTCTGCGCGAACAAGGCAATCAGCGCGACCATCACCGCCGACCCGGCCAACGTGCCGAGGAAGCGATAGAAACTCTTGGCGAACACCTGGCCGCTTTGCGGTTGCATGACGATGAACACGGTGATCATCGCGGTGCGTGGTTGCGGCAATTCAAGACGCATGGCCAGCCACAGCGTGAGGAATGCGGCGAACAGCACCTTGAAAATGTAGACCCAGGTCACGCCGTCGCTGCGCGCCCAGTCGAAGAACCCCCGGCGCCATTCAAAGGAATACAGCCAGCGCAAAGGTGCGGGCAAGGGAGTCATGAAATTTTGCTCAATGGTCTAGGGCTTGAGGAACTGTGGGTGTGCCTGAAACGTCGTGCTCACTTCAAAAGGCTCGGGGTTTTCGGGGGCAGGGTTTTCTCGGCACTCGGGACGTCGTTGCCAGCGCCAAGGCCTCCGCCCAAAGCAGTCACCAGCTCAGCATGAGCACTCAACCGCGCAGCCTGAACCTGCTGCTGCACTTGCTGTTGCTTGAACAGCAAAGTCTGCGCATTGAGTACGTTGAGGTAATCGGTGAGCCCACGTTGATAGGCGATCATCGCGATGTCGTAGGTCTTCTGCGCCGTGGCCACCGATTCGGCGGCGAACGTTTGCTGCTTGTCCATCGACTCGCGGCGGATCAACTGGTCGGAGATGTTCTTCAGCGCATTGACCAGCGTCTGGTTGTATTTGGCCACGGCGATGTCATAACCGGCCGAGGCTTCACCCAACTCCGCACGCAAGCGGCCGCCATCGAAAATCGGCAGCGAGATCGCAGGCCCCACGCTGTAGTTGAGCTTCTTGCCGGTCAGGAACTCCAGCGCACCGCCGCCAGTGGCCATGTAGCCGAGGCTGCCGACCAGATCGACGTTGGGGTAGAAGCCTGCGTGAGCGACATCGATGCCCCGCGCCTGGGCCGCCACTTGCCAGCGACTGGCAACCACGTCCGGGCGTTGACCGAGCAATTGCGCCGGCAGCGACGACGGTAACTTCAGCGCCGTCCCCAACGACAGCGTCGGCCGTTGCAACTGCGCGCCCTCCCCCGGGCCCTTACCGGCCAAGGCTGCGAGCTGATTACGGCTGAGGGCGATTTCTTCGTCCAGCGCATCGAGTTGGCGATGGGTTTCCGGTAGCGGCGTTTCGGCCTGGCTGACTTCGAAGTGCGTGCCGATGCCACCGTCCAGGCGTTTTTGCGCCAGGTCGAGGATTTGTTGTTGCTGCTTCAAGGTGGCCGCGACGATGTCCCGTTGCGCGTAATGCAACGAGAGTTCGATGTAGGCGCGCACGATGTTGTTCTGCAATTCGAGCTGGGCCTGCCGTGCTTCGGCAGCGCTCATGTGCGCCATGTCCACCGCTCGCTCGGTGGCGTTGCTTTCGCGCCCCCAGAGGTCGAGGGCATAGCTGAAGCCCAGCGCGGCGTTGTTGTCCCAAGTGGTGGTGTTGGCCAACTCACCGGGCCCGTAGAACTGATCGGTGGGCCAGTTGTGGCGTTTGAGGGTCGACTGGCCATTGATCTGCAGCGACTCGGCGGACTCGGCGATACCCGCCATGGAACGGGCCTGACGCACTCGCGCGGCGGCCATGGCCATGTTCGGACTGTCTTGCAGGGCGAGGGAGATCCAGCGGTTCAGTTGCGGATCGCCGTAAGCTTGCCACCATTGGGCGGTGGGCCAGTGAGCGTCCTGAACGGCGCTCTGGATGGCTTCGTCGGTGGCCAATGAATTGGCCTCCAGTGCCTTGCCTTGTGGGGCAATACCGCCGGTTCCGATGCAGCCGCTGATTGCCAGGGTTAAAGCCAAAACACTGAGCGTCTTGAGCGCTCTGTTGATGCGACGCGGCACTGCTGCAAATTCCTGAAAGGGGGGAGAGTCACGAGATCCTGTAGGAGCCGGCTTGCTGGCGATGGGAACGCCGCGGTCTATCTGAAGACCGCAGTGATGCCATCGCCAGCAAGCCGGCTCCTACAGTCGGCGCAATTCTAGGGGTGGGCCTTGTTGGCGATAAGCCGGGATTCTTGTGAATCTTTGTTACCGTTAACGAGATAATCCCTTGGTCGGGGTCTCAGTCTCTGAAACTTCGTGTCACAATTTGCCATCCGCCAAGAGAGCACCCCATGGACACTTTGCAAAACATGCGCGCCTTCAGTTACGTGGCCGAGGCCGGCAGCTTCACCGCCGCCGCCGTACAACTGGACACCACCACGGCCAATGTCTCGCGCGCGGTCTCCAACCTGGAGGCCCACCTGCAAACCCGCCTGCTCAACCGCACCACCCGGCGCATTGCCTTGACCGAAGCGGGCAAGCGCTATCTGTTGCGCTGCGAGCAGATCCTGGCCTATGTCGAAGAAGCCGAAGCCGAGGCCAGCGACGCCCACGCGCGCCCGGCCGGGCAACTCAAGGTGCACACCATGACCGGCATCGGTCAGCACTTCGTGATCGACGCCATCGCTCGCTACCGCAAGACCCACCCGGACGTGACCTTCGACCTGACCATGGCCAACCGTGTGCCGGACTTGCTCGACGAGGGCTACGACGTGTCCATCGTGCTCGCCAGCGAACTGCCCGACTCGGGCTTCGTCTCCCAGCGTTTGGGCATCACCTACAGCATCGTTTGCGCATCGCCCGCCTATGTAAAAGCCAATGGCTGCGCGCAGAAGCCCAGCGACTTGCTCAATCACATGTGCTTGCGCCTGGTGAGCCCGGTGATCCCGCTGGAAAAGTGGGCTTTCGATGGCCCCGAAGGCCAGGAAATGGTCACCATCAACAGCTCACCGTTCTTGGTGAACTCCGCTGACGCGATGAAGACAGCGATCACCAGCGGCATGGGGGTTGGGGTGTTGCCGGTGTATGCGGCGATTGAAGGGCTGCGCAACGGTACGCTGGTGCGGGTGATGCCAAAGTACCGCTCGCAGGAATTGAATCTGTATGCGATTTACCCGTCGCGGCAGTATCTGGACGCGAAGATCAAGACCTGGGTCGAATACTTGCGTGGATCGTTGCCGGAGATTCTGGCGGCGCATCAGGCGGAATTGGCGGCGTATGAATTGAGCGGCAGCTTGGGCGGGGCTCGGCTGGCGAACTGATTTCACGGTCCTACAGACGCGGTGATTTTGGGGGATGTTTCCGACGAGTTCTGTCGGTTGTTGGGTCGGAAGCGAAGTGGGTAGGCTTTGTGGGTCGCTGCAAAATCAGCGATCAGGTCTGGAAAACCTGGCGAACACTGACCACACCCCATGGCATACTGCGGCGCTTTTTACTGCACGCAATCCTTGTTATGGCGGCTGTGCGCGGGAGACCTTCGGGTCTGCCGGGTTTTGGTGGGTGTTCCGGTTTTTCCAGTCCGCGCACAGCTGCCACCCTTTCGTCTGGAAAACGAAAGATGGCAGTTCCACTTCATCTGCCAATGAGTAACTTCCGCATGATTAAAGAAACACCGAACCCTCCGGAAACCGACGACGTTTCCCCCTACGAATCTCTCGATTCGAAAAAACTCAACGAAGCCGCCGAACGAGCGCTCGATCACTACCTCAAGCCCACTCCGAAAAAACCAGAAGGCCGCAAGCCAAGCAGGATGTTTCAGGTCGCACCGGACATGGACAACGAGAGCCTGCTGGCCCATGTCTGCGAATCCCTGGCCTCGGCCAGCGTCATGACCAGCGACATTGCAGCCTATGTCGACGCCCCGCAGCGGCACACGCTCCTGGCGATCCAGCAAGTCATCATGCTGGCCGAACTGGCGGTGAACCGGGTGCTGGATAACGTCGACGTACCGAAGCCCGCGCCACATAGCTGACGCATTGTAGGAACGACCTGTGGCGAGGGGGCTTGCCCCCGTTTGAGTGCGTAGCACTCACAATATCTTTGGACCACCAGAGATTTTGGGGCTGCTTCGCAGCCCAACGGGGGCAAGCCCCCTCGCCACAGGTCGTTCCTACAGTTTTGGATGGCGTACACCCTCGCATAATGTCCGCGAAGAATGTTAGCTTGCTTGGCAATCTCCACGCCCGACGAGCCCCTCTCCAATGAAAAAAACCGTCCTCGCCTTCAGCCGCATCACCCCGCCCATGATCGAACGCCTGCAACAGGATTTCGATGTGATCGTGCCGAACCCGAAAAACGGCGACATCGCCGCCCAGTTCAACGAAGCCCTGCCCCACGCCCACGGCCTGATCGGCGTTGGTCGCAAACTCGGCCGGGCGCAACTGGAAAACGCCAGCAAACTGGAAGTGGTGTCCAGCGTCTCCGTCGGCTACGACAACTATGACCTCGCCTACTTCAACGAACGCGGGATCATGCTCACCAACACCCCCGACGTGCTCACCGAAAGCACCGCCGACCTGGCCTTCGCCCTGCTCATGAGCAGCGCCCGCCGCGTCGCCGAGCTGGACGCCTGGACCAAGGCAGGCCAATGGCAAGCCACCGTCGGTGCACCGTTGTTCGGCAGCGATGTGCATGGCAAAACCTTAGGCATCGTCGGCATGGGCAACATCGGCGCGGCCATCGCCCGTCGTGGTCGACTGGGCTTCAACATGCCGGTTATCTACAGCGGCAACAGCCGCAAGACCGCACTGGAACAGGAACTCGGCGCACAGTTCCGTAGCCTGGATCAACTGCTGGCCGAAGCCGATTTCGTCTGCCTGGTGGTGCCGCTTAGCGAAAAAACCAGGCACCTGATCAGCCACCGCGAACTGGCGTTGATGAAACCGAGCGCCATTCTGGTGAACATCGCCCGTGGCCCGGTGGTAGACGAGCCGGCGCTGGTCGAAGCGCTGCAAAACAACCGGATTCGTGGCGCCGGGCTGGACGTTTACGAGAAAGAACCACTGGCTGAATCACCGCTGTTCCAACTGAAAAACGCCGTAACCCTGCCGCATATCGGCTCGGCCACGCACGAAACCCGCGAAGCCATGGCCAACCGTGCGTTGGCTAACTTGCGCAGTGCCTTGTTGGGTGAAAGACCGCAGGATCTGGTGAACCCACAAGTGTGGAAAGGCTGATCAAAAAGGGCGGGTGTTTTAAACACCTGCCTGCTCTCGGCATATTGTCGACTTCATATTGCCGTTGCTGATTTATATCGCTATCAGAATCGAGCGCTGAGTTGTTCAGCGCTCGGTCAAAGCATCAGGCCAATTTGCCGCTTCCCTGCACCATCGGTGCCTTGGGCTTACGAAACACCAGCACATTGCCCAACATCACCAGCACCAACCCCACCAATGCCGGCGCCGTCCATTGATAGCCCTCGGCAAACGCCGACACATTCAGCGCCACCACCGGGAATAACACGGTGCAATACGCCGCCCGCTCCGGCCCCATGCGCCCGACCAGCGTCAGGTAGGCGGTGAAGCCGATCACCGAGCCCGGAATCACCAGGTACAGCAACGAGCCGATGTAACGGGCGTTCCATTCCATGTCGAACGGGATACCTTTGACCAGGCACCACACCGACAACATCGCTGCGCCATAAGCCATGCCCCAGGCATTGGTGGTCAGGGGTTTCAGGCCGGCCCTCTGCTGCAGACTCGACAGCATGTTGCCCGCCGAGAAGCACAAGGTTCCGAGCAACGCCAGGGCCAACCCGAGCAAGGTTTCCGGGCTGGCGGTATGACCGGCCAGCTCCGGCCAGAACAACAGGCCCAAGCCGAGCAAGCCCAACGCACCGCCCATCAACACGTTTCGAGCGATTTTCTGGCCAAAGAACACCCGCGCATTGAAGGCGTTCCACAACGTGGCGGTGGAAAACACCACGGCGACCAGACCGCTGGGGATCCACTGGCTGGCGGTGAGGAAGCACATGAAATTGATACAGAACAGGCACAGCCCCTGCGCCAGGCAAATCAGATGCCCGCGACGGTTCATCACTTGCAGACGCCGGCTAAGCAACAACATCACGAACAGCACCAGCGCGGCGAGGCCGAAGCGATAGACGATCGACACCGGAATCGCCACCACGCCCAATTGCCATTTCAAGGCAATCCAGGTGGTGCCCCAGATCAATACGGTCAGCAGGTATAACGAGAGGTTCATGGTGAAGGCTCCTGAATAGGCCTTCAGTGTCCGGCGCGACACCCTTTTGCACTTGCATAAACTTGCGCTTTTGTCGGTCGGCAGGCTGGCAGGCCAGCGTCTACGGAGTAGGATGCAAGGCGTTGGAGAGAACCGATCATGGCCGCACTGGAAACGTTGCAAGTCTTTCAAGCCCTCAACCGCTCGCCCAATGCTCGCCTGGAGCACAGCGCCGAGCTCGGTGACGGCATGGCTGCGGCTTTGTGGAGCAACCACCATGACGCCCAGGACTACGAAGCGCCGAGCCATCACACTTTGTCGTGCTACATCGCCGGCGGCACCGGCACCTTTCGCCGCGACCAGCCCGGCACCAAGGGCGGCCCGGACAAGCTGTGCATTCTGCCGGCCGACCATCAGTCAGGCTGGGTGATCAACGGCGACATTCGCCTGGCCCACCTGTATTTCAGCCCCGAACAATTTGCCCTTGGTTGCGTCACGTTGCTGGATCGCGAGCCACGGGAATTGCAGTTGCGCGAGCGCACGTTCCTCGAAGACCCGCAGCAAGTACGGCACTTTCGGCAGTTGATCAGCCTCAACTGGGACGAACCCGGCGAACGCCTGCTCACCAGCAGCCTGGCCCACGAGATGCTCAGCCACGCCTTGCTCAGCCAGGTTGGTGTGCGTCAGGGCTTGCGCCTCAAGGGTGGATTGGCGGCGCATCAGCGGCGGCAACTGGTGGAATTCATCGACAGTCAGTTGGCGGAGGCGATCAGCCTTGGGCAATTGGCGAGCTTGTGCGCGCTGTCGGAATATCACTTTGCGCGGATGTTTCGTGTGAGCTTCGGCTTGCCGCCGCATCAGTATGTGTTGGCGCGGCGTCTGAGCCGCGCGCGGGAGTTGTTGCGCGCATCGTCGCAGCCGTTGGGGGAGATTGCGCTGGCGTGCGGGTTTGCCAGTGCGAGCCATTTCACCAACCGGTTTCGACAGGCGTTGGGTGGGACGCCTGGGGAGTATCGGCAGGCGTTTTTACGCTAGAACAAAGAGTAAAAGATCACAGCCTTCGGCAGCTCTCACGCCAGAAACAAAACGGGCCTGCAATCGCAGGCCCGTTTTAATCAGGAAGGTAAAAGGTGAATCAGGCCTCAGCCATTGAGCGCAGCCTGTTCGTTCTCGAGAAACTCATCCTCAAGCAGCGCATCGGCATGAGCGCCCCTATCGAACGGCACCACAGCGGCGCGTGGTTTGCCGCGTAATTTGCCAAACATATGCTCCAGCGCATGTTCAAGTTTTTCGGCTGCCCCGTCGATCGCCAGTTCCAGGGAGTCAGCTTTATGGGTGACGGAAATCGGTTGATGGCCTTTTGGCCGCGCTTCCAGCTGGCAGCGCATGTCATGGGGACCAGGCTTGTCGCCGTTCTCGTCCCGCAGATGGACCTCGACGCGGGTCAGGTCCTCTTCATAACGTTCGAGCGTGCTCTCAATGGTAGTACGTACCCACTCCTCCAGTCGTTTACTGCTTTGAATATGGTTATCGCTATTGACTTGGATTTGCATAGTTCTTCCCTTATTTCAGCTAGCTCGCAAGAGGCGCATCGGCTGGCCCTTGGGCGTCATCACCGCAACCTCTTGGTTACACAATCGGTGTGTGCGCGGAACATTTCAAGCCCTAAAAAAAGATAAATATTCATACGCAAAAAAAGCCGGACAACGAGCAAAAGCGCTGTTAATGTCGGGAGTTGGGTCGGCCCTGTCTTCAGTCACAAATGGTCACATCTGCCGCGCCCCCCAGCGGATGCAGGTCACGAAAAATCCCCGCCTCTTCCACCAGCCAGTCATGCACCGCGCGTACGCCCGGATGGCTCAGCGCACCCGGCGCGTAGAGCAGCACGTAGCGCTTGTGATTAGGTACCGCCAGGCCAAACGGCACGATCAGCGTGCCCCGTTCCAGCTCATCGTTAAGCAGCGTTCGCCGCGCAATCGCCACGCCCATCCCGGCAATCGCCGCTTCGATGGTCAGGTGATTGCGGTTGAAGGTGTGCCCGCGCCGCACGTCCGCGCCTTCGAAACCGATGGCATTGAGGTAAAACTCCCATTCCGCGTATTCGTAACTGCCGCGCCAGGCGGTGATGTCGTGCAACAACGGAAAGTGCATCAAGTCTGCCGGGCCGTGCAGCGGCGGCCGCCCTCGCAACAGGCTCGGGGCGCACACCGGAAATATCTGCTCGTCGAGCAAGGCTGTGGATAACAATCCGGGATAGCTGCCGTCATTCAGATCGATCGCCAGGTCGAAATCTCCCTCGTGCAACGGCACGCTGCTGTCCTCCGCCACCAGGCGCAATTGAATGTCCGGAAAACGCTGCTGCAAACGCGGCAAACGCGGGGTCAGCCATTTGCTCAGGAACGAGGGAATCGAACGCACCCGCAAAATCCCGCTGATCATTCCCGCATCCAGTCGTCGCAATTCTGCGTCGATGCTGCCGTAAGCCTCGTTGACGGTAATGGCCAGGCGCTGGCCCTGCGCACTCAATTCCACCCCACGAGCGCGACGGTGGAACAGGCGAAAACCCAGCCGCTCTTCCAGTTGCCGAATTTGCTGACTGACCGCACCCGGCGTGATGTGCAGTTCTTCGGCACAACGGGTGAACGACAGGTGCCGCGCGGCACAGGAAAACACGTGCAGCCAGACATAAGTCTGGGCGTGCAATTGACGACTCATCGTTTAGTCCTGCTAAAGGCTATCTTAGGAAGTTTCGTTGGTCACGTAGGACCGAGGTAGGCAGTATCGCCGACATTGCGCTTGGCCTACAAAAATGGCGGCGATTTCTCTTCCATTGCTTGTATAGGCTTTAGCATGGCTATCAGTGTTTTCGATCTCTTCAAAGTCGGCATCGGTCCGTCCAGTTCCCACACCGTCGGCCCGATGCGCGCTGCAGCGACCTTTGCCCAAGCACTGATTGAGCAGAATTTGCTGGCCGCCGTCCGTCGGGTCGAAATCCGCCTTTACGGTTCGCTTTCAGCCACCGGCGTCGGCCATGCCACCGACCGCGCCTGTGTCATGGGCCTGATGGGCGAATGGCCGGATAGCATCGACCCGACCACCATCGATTCGCGTATCCAGCACCTGCGGGAAACCGGCAAGCTGTCCCTGGCCGGCAAAGCGACCATCGCCTTCAACTGGCAGCACGATCTCCTGCTGCTCGACGAGAGCCTGCCCTACCACCCTAACGCCATGTCCCTGACAGCCTTCGGCGAAACCGGTGAGCTGTTCGAGCAGACGTACTACTCGGTGGGCGGCGGTTTCATCATCGACGCGGCCGAAGCCGAGTCCGGGATTGCGCCGGCCAGCGACGTTGTGCTGCCGTACGATTTCTCCAGCGCCGCCGAATTGCTCAAGCTCTGCAAACAGCACGGTCTACGGGTGTCCGAATTGATGATGGCCAATGAATTGGCCTGGCGCAGCGAAGCCGAAGTCCGTCAGGGCCTGTTGCACATCTGGTCGGTAATGCGCGAGTGCGTCGAGCAAGGCTTGCGTCACGAAGGCATCCTTCCCGGCGGTCTGAATGTTCCCCGCCGCGCCGCGAAATTGCATCGCAGCCTGTTGGAAATCGGCAAACCGAACGTCATCAGCTCCACCCTGTCGGCCATGGAGTGGGTGAACCTGTTCGCCCTCGCCGTGAACGAAGAAAACGCCGCGGGCGGACGGATGGTCACCGCGCCTACAAACGGGGCGGCGGGGATCATTCCGGCCGTACTGCACTACTACATGAAATTCAACCCGGACGCGTCGGACGATGACGTCGTGGCGTTCTTTTTGGGCGCGGCTGCCGTAGGCATTCTTTGTAAGAAAAACGCCTCGATTTCTGGCGCCGAAGTCGGCTGCCAAGGCGAGGTCGGCTCCGCCTGTGCCATGGCCGCCGCCGGTTTGGCCGACGTGCTCGGCGCCACCCCGGAACAACTGGAAAACGCCGCTGAAATCGGCCTGGAACACAACCTCGGTCTGACCTGCGATCCGGTCGGCGGTCTGGTGCAAGTGCCGTGCATCGAGCGCAACGCGATTGCCGCGGTGAAGGCGATCAACGCCACGCAAATGGCCCTGCGCGGTGACGGCAAACACTTCATTTCCCTGGACCGGGTGATCCGCACCATGCGCGATACCGGCGCCGATATGCACGACAAATACAAAGAAACTTCACGGGGCGGCCTGGCGGTTAGCTGGGTGGAGTGCTGAGGAGCATTTCCTGACCGTTCGCAACACGTGAGCCCGAGTAAAAATAATAACGAGGCGAAAACGATGACCGATGTACGTACACCTGCTGCCGATAATCCCGCTGTAGACCTCACACGCAATAACGAAATAACCCACAAAGGCTGGAGTAAACACGACACCACCTGGATGCTTGGCCTCTATGGCACAGCGATTGGCGCCGGCACGCTGTTTTTGCCGATCAACGCCGGCGTGGGTGGTTTCTGGCCGCTGCTGATCCTGGCAGTGCTGGCGTTTCCGATGACATTCTTTGCACACCGCGGTCTGACTCGTTTCGTGTTGTCCGGCCGTTCCGGGGACATCACTGAAGTGGTGGAAGAACACTTCGGCATCGGTGCCGGCAAGCTGATCACGCTGCTGTATTTCTTCGCGATTTTCCCGATTCTGCTGGTGTACAGCGTGGCGCTGACCAATACCCTGAGCAGCCTCATGGAGCACCAGTTGCACATGACGCCACCGCCTCGGGCGATCCTGTCACTGGGGCTGATTCTAGGCTTGATGGCCATCGTCCGTTGTGGTCAGGGCGTCATCGTCAAATGCATGAGTGTGCTGGTTTACCCGTTCGTCGCGGCATTGCTGCTACTGGGCATCAGCCTGATCCCGAACTGGAACGGCGCGTTCTTCGCCACCGCCAGTGAAGGCATGCCGCTGCCGCTGTTCTTCAAGACCTTGTGGCTGGCGATCCCGGTGATGGTGTTCTCGTTCAACCATTCGCCGATCATTTCCGCTTTCGCCGTCGATCAGAAGCAGCGTTACGGCAAGCAAGCCGAACGCAAAAGCAGCGGCATTCTGGCGATTGCTCACGCCATGATGGTCGTCACGGTGATGTTCTTTTGCTTCAGCTGCGTGCTGGCGTTGTCCCCGGCTGATTTGGCCGCGGCGAAGGCGCAGAACATTTCGATCCTGTCGTACCTGGCCAACCACTTCCAGACACCGGTCATCGCTTACGCCGCGCCGCTGATTGCGCTGGTGGCAATCACCAAATCCTTCCTGGGCCATTACATCGGCGCCAGCGAAGGCTTTCAGGGCCTGATCGTGAAAAGCCTGCGTGGCCGTGGTCGAGTCGTCTCCGCCGGCTGGCTGAACCGCCTCACTGCGCTGTTCATGATCCTCAGTTGCTGGGCCGTGGCGACCTTCAACCCGAGCATCCTGGGCATGATCGAAACCCTCGGCGGGCCGATCATCGCCTGCCTGTTGTTCCTGATGCCGATGTACGCCATCCGCCGCGTGCCGGCCTTGCGCCAGTACTCGGGCCAGGCCTCGAACGTGTTCGTGGTGTTGGTCGGTCTGATTGCACTGTCTGCGATCATCTATTCATTTATGCCCTGAAACGGGCAGGCAAAAAGAAGGCGGGCCAGAGTGCCCGCCGTTTTTTTGCCGTAAACATTGTCCGACAGTTTTTCCGGCATGCCCCTTGCTATCTCCCTTGTGCGGCACGGAAGAAAGCGCATGAACATGGAAGGCCGGTGGTCTGGTATTGCGAACTAATCCCGATCACAGCCGTCAACAACTGCACGTTCAATCAGGCGGTGACGCATTATGGACAACCCTTTTCAGCTCATTACCGATGCTTTTGCAGCGGATTATCAAATCAACCTGAGCATCCAGGGCCTGGACGGCAGCATCATGCTGACCCTCTCCAACGCTGGCCGCGTGGTGGCTAAACGGATGATCAGCGCCGAACAACGCAATGACCCCAAGCGCCTCAAACGCCTGGTGCAAAGCATTCAATTCGGCATCGCCATCGAACAGGGTCAATGCGCCGTGGCCATCCTCGAAGCCATGACCGACGGCGACAACCGTAAGCTGCCGCCGCCACAGGCCAAAGCCCGGCCCCGACCTGAAATCGGGTATTAAAGTTCGCCCTTCTCCACTTCGGGATGTTCACCGGAACCCGCACCGATCTTGCGTTGCGGGTGTTCGATCTTCACCGAAGGAAATTGCGACGAGGCATAACGCACCACCAGAATCGAAAACGCCAGCAGCAGGATCCCGCCGCACAGGTAAATGATCCCCAGGTCCGGCGGATTGTGGTGCGAGACGTTGGAGATCAGCAGCCGTGTCAGCGCGGTGATCGCCACGTAGATCAGGAACCGCACCGGCATGTGATTGGTCTTGAAGTAAATCCCGACCATCGCCCCCAGTTCCAGGTAGATGAACAGCAACAGGATGTCATCGATCTTGATGTGCCCCTGCTCCAGCATCCCGATGAACTCCATGACCGCCGCCCAGGCAGTCACCGCACCGATGGCGAACAGCGCCAGGTAGTGGAAGGTCTCGACGAACAGGTTGCCCAGGGACTCGGCCAGTTGGTGCACGTTCTGCCGCAGGTTCTCGGCCCAGTTGATTTTCACGATGATTGTTCCTTAGCTCGGTTCGAGCGGATGATGCGGGTTGGACGTGACGGTTGTTCTGCATGCAGAAAAAAGGCCAGGGGTTGCCTGCCACATGATGGCGAGGTGCTTTAAAACACGCTCCGTGGCGTTTGGTCGCAGGTCAACACCAAACCTGTAGCCGCGAATGGAGCGCCACCGTTCACCTGACAAACCCCGAATCCGGTCTACATTAAAAAGCCACTACCCAAAGCTCAGGGATTCGCTTATCCTTTTCGCTGTATATAGATACAGTAGTCGCAAAGACAACTAAATGTGAAGGCATGTGAGGTGGTGAATGGCCGTCGAAGTGGTATACCGCAGCAGCCGAGATCTGGAGCGCTTGTTCATGGATAAAGCCGAAGCTGACCGTCATGACAAAATGCTCGAACTGGCCGAATTGCTGGCTGAAGTGTTGCAAAAAGCCGTTCCGTCCCTGACCGAGCAGCAAGTGGAAGAAGCCGGGATCTACATGGCGAAGAACCGCGACGTGTTCGCCAAGGCGTTCAAGAGCCAGCCGGACGCACTGTCCGAATTGCTCAACGTGCCGGCTGAAGTCGCTAAACCTGTTGAAGTGGCTGCACCTGTTGAAGTGGAGCAAGCTGAGCCGACCAAGCCAGCCAAAGCCGCCAAGACGCCGAAGTAAGCAATGCCCGAATTGAATAGGCCCTGAGTCCAATGGCTCAGGGCCTTTTTCATGCTCGCAGAAAATCAGGCGTCAGGTTGCTCCAGTGCGTCGACCAACGCCTTGAAAAACCGCGCCGCCTCGCCGCCGGTGACCACGCGGTGATCGAAGGTCAGGGACAGCGGCAGGATCGGATGCACCGCCACCGCCCCCTCGACCGCCACCGGTTCATCGCGGATCGCCCCGGCGGCGAGGATCGCCACTTGTGGCGGCACCACCACCGGGTTGGCGTAGCGACCGAACAAGGTGCCGAAATTCGACAGAGTCAGGGTCGCACCCATCATTTCCTTGGGCGGAATCGAACGCGCCTGCACATCGGCGCGCAGGCGCATCACACCTTCTTTCAAATCCGCCGACGTGCGATTGCCGACATCGCGCAGCACCGGCACGAACAAACCGTCCGGTGTATCCACGGCAATGCCCAGGTCGAGCCGTTCGTGTTGTTTGAGCGACAGGGTTTTGCCATCGAAGCCGCTATTGAGCACTGGCTCCACCGCGCAGGCCGCCGCCATGGCTTTGGCCAGACGAATCAGTGGTTCTCGCGCCTGCCCCCAGCGATGCAGATCGGCATCGCCGAAAATCGTCACCGGCACCACTTCGGCGTGGGACCTGGCCATGTTCAGCGCCATGCTGCGCCGCACACCGCGCAGCTTCTCACCGCCGAAACGCTCGCGTTCCGTCTGGGCCGCATTTTCCACATCGCTGCGGGTGATCTGACCGTCCTGGCCGGAGCCGACCAAGGCGCTCAGTTCAACGCCCAGTTGTCGCGCCAATTGACGCACTGCTGGCGTGGCGCGGTTCGCCAGGTATTCGCGGGTCGAAGGCGCGGTGCCGATAAAAAAGGCATCCTCCTGATTCGCGCCGCCGCCCTCAAGCCGTCCGACCACGGTGCCCGCATCCGCTTCGCCTTCGTAACCGAGCAACGGCTCCCCCACATGCAGGATGTCGCCCTCGCCGCCGAAGGTTTTCGCCACCACGCCGTCGTAAGGCGCGGGAATGTCCACCAGCGCCTTGGCGGTTTCCACCGACACCAGCAATTGGTCAGCCTTGACGGTATCGCCGACCTTGACGTGCCAGCGGACGATTTCCGCCTCCTGCAAGCCTTCGCCCAGATCCGGCAGTTTGAAATATTTCATCGCAATCTCCTCGGCCTCTGGCGTTTCTTCAAGGGCTTCTTCAGGCGTGGCGCAACACGGTGTCACAGGCGTGAAGAATGTCCTCGACGCCAGGCATGTACAGCGATTCCAGTCGATACAGCGGTGGCGGGATGTCCGGCGCGGTGACTCGCTGGATCGGTGCCTGCAACTGCAGAAACACCCGTTCGTAGAGACTGGCGGCGATTTCCGCGCCGACCCCGCAGGAGCGCGGCGCCTCATGCACGATCACGCAGCGACCGGTCTTGCGCACCGAGGCCTCCATCGTGTCTAGGTCCAACGGTTTGATGCTGGCGACATCGATCACTTCCGCCGAGATGCCCTGCTCGGCCAACGCCGTGGCGGCTTGCAGGGTTTCCATCACACTGGCGCCCCAACTGATCAAGGTGATGTCGCTGCCTTCGCGCAGGGTGAAACAGCTGTCCAGCGGCAGGCGTTTGCCGTCATCCAACAACGGTTGCGGGTTCATGCGATAGAGTCGGGTCGGTTCAAGAAAGATCACCGGGTCCGGGTCGTCGATGGCCGCGAGCAACAAACCATAGGCCCGAGCCGGCGAGGACGGGATCACCACCCGCAACCCCGGAATGTGCGCGAACAGTGCTTCGGTGCTTTCGCTGTGATGTTCCGGCGCACGAATCCCTGCACCCATCGGCGAGCGCAGCACCATCGGGCAGGTGAGCCGCCCGCGCGTGCGGTTGCGCATGCGACTGGCGTGGGACACCAGGTGCTCCATGGTGGCGTAGATAAACCCCATGAACTGGATTTCCACCACCGGTTTCAAGCCTTGGGCCGCCATGCCCACCGCCAGCCCGCCGATCATGGTTTCGGCCAGCGGCGAATCGATTACCCGCTTGAAACCAAAGCTGTCGCGCAGGCCCAGCGTGGCGCGAAACACGCCACCGTTCACCCCGACGTCTTCCCCGAGGACGATAACGTTCTCGTCCTCGCGCATGGCCCGATGCAACGCCAGATTCACCGCCTCCAGCAGCGTTACCTTGCCGTTACTCATGGCCCGAACCTCCCGTCCGGCGCGCCACTCGTTCGAGGAAGTCTTCACGCTGCTCGGCCAGGGCTTGTGGCCACTGGGCGTAGACATGATCGATCACTGATGCCGGCGCCTGCAGGCCCGCCGCTTCGAAGTTATCCACAGCAACCTGCACCAACCCCTGGCATTCGCTGATCAGCGCCTGCTCGCGACTTTCATCCCACACGCCCTGCCCGACCATGAAACGCTGCAGACGTTTGATCGGTTCTTCGAGCCAGGCTTGCTTGACCTCGTCCGCCGACCGGTAGCGTGTGGCATCGTCGGCCGTGGTGTGATCGCCGAGGCGATAACTCAGGCATTCGAGCAACACCGGGCCTTTGCCGTGGCGCGCCCGTTCGAGGGCCGCTTGCACGCGGTCATACACGGCGAGTATGTCATTGCCGTCGACTTGCTCGCCGTGGAACCCGGCGCCAATGGCTTTCTGCGCCAACGTGGGAGCACCGCACTGAATTCGTCGCGGTACCGAAATCGCCCATTGGTTGTTGTTGACCATGAACACCACCGGCAACTGCCAGGCGCCAGCGACATTGAGGGCCTCGAGAAAATCACCTTTGCTGGTGCCGCCATCGCCGCAGGTGGTGACGGCAACCCGATGCTCGCCACGGATCTTGAATGCGCTGGCGACGCCGCAGGCATGCAGGGCCTGGGTGGCAATCGGCACACAGATCGGGAAATCCTGCGCCACCGCCGGGTCGACAAAGTCGCTGCCACGCTCATCGCCGCCCCAATACAACAGGATTTCTTCCATGCGCACGCCACGCATCAGCTGCACGGCGGTGTCGCGGTAATACGGGATCAGCACGTCTTCGGCGTGCATCAGGCTGCCGACCGCAACGCCAATGGCTTCCTGGCCCAGGGTCGGCGCGTAGGTACCGATGCGCCCGGTGCGTTGCAGGGCGACCGCTTTCTGGTCAAAAAGGCGGGTCAGGACCATCTGCCGATACAGGCGCGTCAACAGATTGAAGTCGTCGGCCCAGGGAGGGAGATCGCAGAGCACCTGGCCGTCAGGGGATAAAAAACGGGTGTAGGGCAGCTCAACCTTGTGAAGCATCACAGGGCTCCTGGCACGCGGGGTCGGCGTGCGATTGTCAGGCCCGACGTTTGTGGCGCAGGGCTTGGGGAGCAAGTTGGCCGGATAAGCACTCACTCCTTTATCGATTCAAACGTTTACCGGTACAGCACTTTCTCTGCCAACTCATCCGCTACCCTGGCCGGAGAACGTTTTTCCGCCTGGGCATGGGCAAAGACTTCGGTCAGCCGTGAACTGATTTTCGACAGGTGCGCGGTGATGGTCGTCAGCTCTTCCCCACGGTGTTTGAGCGACACGTAGATCAGCCCGCCGGCGTTGATCACGTAATCCGGCGCATACAGAATGCCCCGGCGTTCCAGCTGATCGGCGACTTCCAGATGGGTCAGTTGGTTGTTTGCTGAACCTGCGACCGCCGAGCAGCGCAGCTGCGTCACGCTGGTCCTGTTAAGCACACCGCCCAAGCCACAAGGCGCGAGAATGTCGCAAGGGGTGCTGAGCAGCGCTTCGTTGGCGATCGGATGAGCGCCCAACTGCTCCATGGCCAGTTGTACTTTGCCGTGATCGATGTCGCTGACCAGCAGCTCGGCGCCAGCCGCGTGCAGCTGTTCGGCCAGGGCATAACCAACATTGCCCAGGCCTTGAACGGCAATGCGCAGCCCTTCCAGATTATCGCTGCCCAAGCGGGCCATGGCGGTGCTGCGAATGCCGGCGAATACGCCCATGGCGGCATGCGGTGCTGGGTCCCCCGCAGCGGTGGTGCTGGTGACGAATTGCGTATGTTGGGCGATGCAGTCCATGTCCGCCACCGAGGTGCCGGCGTCGATGGCGGTGATGTAGCGACCGTCGAGCTGATTGATCCAGCGCCCGAACGCTTCGAATACTGCGGCGCGGTTTTCCACATGGGCCGGGCGAATAATCACCGCAACGCCACCGCCCTGAGCCAGGCCAGCCAGGGCCGCCTTGTAACTCATGCCTTGGGCGAGGCGCACAGCATCCTCGATCGCGGATTCATCGCTGGGGTAGGCAAGGTAACGACACCCGCCCAAGGCAGGTCCCAAGCGGCTGTTATGGATGGCAATCACCGCCTTCAACCCGGTGACCGGATCGACGCTCAGGTGCAGCGATTCAAGGCGAGTGCTTTGCATGAGAGCGAACATCGTAGGGCTCCCGAATCACTTCTTGTAGTCGCCAGTATAGGCTTGCGCACAAAAATTGCAGAAGCGCACAGGAATAAGCAGCACGGCTTTAAAGGTTTTCGGACATAACCTGTTACGGCCTGTGTTCAGCACTGGACGAAAGCCTGCGACGGGGCTAAAACGAGGCATTCCCCGGAGATTTTGATGACCCCGCGCCAACGCTTTTTCGACTGTCTGCAACGATCACCGCCCGCGCTGTTCGAGGCGGCGTTGTGGATCGCCGTCGAACACGATAAAGAGCTGAATCCCGAAACTGTGCTGGCGGACTTCAAGGACCTGCAACAGCGGGTCAGCTACGGATTGCCGATGCTGCCGGTAAATGAGTTGGCGCAACCGTTGTTGCGGCGCATGAATGACCTGGGGTTCGCCCAGGACGACTTCACGCCCTTGCGCCCGCAAGTGGCGTTGCTCCATAAAGTGCTGGAACGCCGGCGCGGCCAGCCATTGGCGCTGGGCCTGATTGCCCTGGAGCTGGCCAGAAGACTGGAAATCCCCATGGTCGGGGTCAACTTCCCCGGGCATTTCCTGCTGCGGGTGCAAGGCGCCGATCACCTGCTCGACCCGTGCGGCGGGCGCCGGCTGTACCCCAACGATTGCCGTGAACTGCTGCAACGCCAGTACGGCCCGAACATGCAGCTCAGCGCCGAGCATTTGCAGACCGCCGAACCTGCGCAGATGCTGCAACGGCTGTCACGCAACCTGCGCCAGTTGTACCTCACGAACGATGACTACATCGACGCCCTGATCGACGCCGAGCGCGTGCTGGAGCTGGGCAACGCCAACGCCTCCGACTACCTGGCCCGGGCCAGCCTCTATCAACGGCTGGACTGCCCGAATGCCGAGCGTTTTGACCTGGAACACGCGCTACTGCTCTGCGACGACCCGATTCAGCAGATTCGCCTGACCGAGCGGCTGGGGCACCTTCCGCCCAACGCCATCATCCATTGATCGCCCCACATTGGGTCGATGTGAAGCCATTAAGGGGTGTCAGGCTGGTTCGCCGGATGGGCCAGGAAGAAGGCTGGATGTGTCGCCGCAAGCGCCGCCACTCGCCGAATTCGCGGGTAGGCCTCAAGGGAAATATTGAAGCGCTCGGCCGCATACAACTGCGGGATCAAATAAACGTCCGCCAGCCCCGGTTGCTCGCCAAAGCAGTAACCGCTATCACCAATCAACTGCTCCACCGTCGCCAACCCTTGACTGATCCAGTGACCGATCCACTCGACCACCTGCGCCTCATCGTGCCCCAACTGCCGCAGCTTATTGAGCACGCTGACGTTATGCAGCGGGTGAACATCGCAACCGATCACCGCCGCCACGCCACGCTCGTGGGCGCGGGCGGCGAGGTCTTTGGACAGCAGCGGCACCTGTGGATAACGTTCCTCCAGGTACTCGATGATCGCCGGTGACTGAATCAGCAATTCACCTTCGTCGGTGCGCAAGGCCGGCACCCGGCCTTGCGGGTTGATGCCCAGATACGCCGGTTGCCGATGTTCGCCCCCCTGCGGCGCGATCAGGTTGATCGGCAGTGCCTGGTAATCCAGCCCCTTCAACGCCAGCGCAATGCGCACCCGGAAAGACGAGGTCGAACGGTAATAGGTATAGAGTTCCATGGGCCGATCCTCTTAGCGCGCCGGCAGCACTTTGCCGCGGCATTCGCCGAAACCGATGGAAGCAAAACCCTCACGGCTGCAACGTCCCCGCAGGATGATTTCGTCGCCATCCTCGAGGAATTTACGCACCTCGCCCGAGGCCAGTTCGATCGGCTTTTTACCGCCCTCGGTGATTTCCAGCAGGCTGCCGAACTGACCGCTTTCAGGGCCGGACAACGTGCCCGAACCGAACAGGTCGCCGGCCTGCAACTGGCAGCCGTTGACGCTGTGATGCGCCACCATCTGCGCAACGGTCCAGTACATGTGTTGGGTGTTGCTGAGGGTCAGGCGATGGGCCGGCAGATTCTGTTCGCGCATCGATTCGGTCAGCAGCAGCACTTCGAGTTCGATGTCGAAGGCACCGGTCGCCTGATCACGTTTGTCGAACAGGTAAGGTAGCGGCTGCGGATCGCCTTCAGGGCGCGCAGGCTGCGCACGACGGAACGGTTCCAGCGCTTCGGCCGTCACCACCCACGGCGAAATGCTGGTGATGAAACTCTTGGACAGGAACGGCCCCAGCGGCTGGTATTCCCAGGCCTGGATATCCCGCGCCGACCAGTCGTTGAGCAGGCAGAAACCGGCAATGTGATCGGCGGCGTCACCGATGGCGATCGAGTCACCCATGGCATTGCCCGGACCGATCCAGATACCCAGTTCCAGTTCGTAATCCAGGCGTGCGCACGGGCCAAACGTCGGCTCGATCTGGCCGGCCGGCAGGGTCTGGCCTTTCGGACGCCGCACGTCGGTGCCGGACGGGCGAATGGTCGAGGCGCGACCGTGATAACCGATCGGCACGTACTTGTAGTTCGGCAGCAACGGGTTATCCGGGCGGAACAGTTTGCCGACATTCTGCGCGTGCTCGATGCCGACGTAGAAGTCGGTGTAGTCGTTGATCTTCGCCGGCAGGTGCATCTGGCAATCCGCCGCCAGCGGCAGCAGTTTTGCGCCTTGGGCTTCGATCTTGCCGTGCAGGGTGCTGCCTTCCTTGAACAACTCGATCAAGCGTTCACGCAGGGCGACGCGAGCCTCGCGACCCAGCTCGAAAAACGCATTCAACTGGCCGCCACGGGTGGCTTCGACGGCGGTCCGCGCGGCACCGTCGTCGAACAGCCCGGCATCGAGTGCCGCTCCCAGATCAAAGATATGGTCGCCGATCGCCACGCCACTGCGCGGCGCTCCGCCCTTCACGCTGAACACACCCAACGGCAGGTTTTGCAGCGGGAAATCCGCGTGGCCGTTGGCGGAGGCAACCCAGCTACGAGTGATGGAAGTCTGAGTCATGGGTTATCTCCGGGTCGGGTCGAAAGTGGCGGGCAACGAGGCCCAGCAGGCGTCGTAATCGTTTTGCAGCTGTGGGCAATCCAGGGCGAACCGGCTCGGGCGCAGCACCTGGCTGGTCTCGAACATGAAAGCCATGGTGTTGTCGATTTTAGCCGGCGCCAGTTCAGCGTTGATCGCCTTGGTGCAGGTCTCGCCATCGGGGCCGTGAGCACTCATGCAGCTGTGCAACGAGGCGCCGCCCGGCACGAAACCTTCGGCTTTGGCATCGTACTCGCCCTTGATCAGGCCCATGTATTCGTTCATCAGGTTGCGGTGGAACCACGGCGGACGGAAGGTTTTCTCGGCCACCATCCAGCGTGGCGGGAAGATCACGAAGTCGAGGTTGGCCAGACCGTGCACGCTGGTCGGCGAGGTCAGGACGGTGAAAATCGACGGATCCGGGTGATCGAAACTCACCGTGCCAATGGTGTTGAAGCGACGCAGGTCATATTTGTACGGCACGTTATTGCCGTGCCAGGCGACCACGTTCAGCGGCGAATGATCGAGCTCGCAGCCCCACAATTGGCCGAGGAATTTCTGCACCAGGGTGGTCGGTTGCTTGAGGTTTTCGTAATGCGCCACCGGGGTCAGGAAGTCGCGAGGGTTGGCCAGACCGTTGCTGCCGATCGGCCCCAGGTCCGGCAGGCGCAGTGGCGCGCCGTGGTTTTCGGCCACATAGCCCCGCGCTTGCGGATCGAGCAGTTCGATGCGGAATTTCAGCCCGCGAGGCAGCACGGCGATTTCCAGCGGTTCCAGCTCCAGCACGCCCAGTTCAGTGGCGATGCGCAGGCGGCCCAGTTCCGGTACCAACAGCAGTTCGCCGTCGGCGTTGAAGAACACCCGCTCCATGGACCGGTTGGCGCGGTAGTTATAGATGCTGATCCCGGCCGGTTTATCCGCGCCCGAATTGGCGGCCATGCTCACCAGCCCGTCGATGAAATCGGTGGGCTCGGTCGGAATGTCCAAGGGGTTCCAGCGCAGGCGATTGGGGGTCACTTCACCCAACGGACCACCGGCCAGTTGCCGATCCAGTTTGACGAATGCCGGGTGATTGGCCGACGGCTGAATGCGGTACATCCAGGTCCGGCGTGCTTCGCTGCGGGCCATGGTGAACGCAGTGCCGGAGAACAGCTCGGTGTACAGGCCGTAAGGGGCTTTTTGCGGGGAGTTCTGGCCGATTGGCAGTGCGCCGGGCAACGCTTCGCTGCTGAATTCGTTGCCAAAGCCTGACTGATAAGCCAGCGCTGGCGCCGTTGAATCGAGGTTCATGGAGCCTCCTGAACGGGAAGTTATTTTTATCGTAATTCAATTACGCATAACGTAATTTGATTGGTATTGACCGTCAAGCTATAAAGACGCCCATTCGTCCCGGGATCACACCGCCTCCATGACCAGCGAAAGCAACGGTAAACAGAAAGTCCGCTCGGCCGAAGTCGGCACCGACATCCTCAAGGCCCTCGCCGAGCTGTCGCCCTCGACCTCGCTGTCGCGTCTGGCCGAACACGTGCAGATGCCGGCGAGCAAGGTTCACCGTTATCTACAAGCGCTGATCGCCAGCGGTTTTGCCGAACAGAACCCCGCCACCAACCATTACGGCCTGGGCCGTGAAGCGCTGCGAGTCGGCCTGGCTGCCCTGAACAGTATGGACGTGCTGAAAGTCGCCGCTCTGCCTCTGGCCGAGTTGCGTGATGACTTGAATGAAACCTGTTTTTTAGCGGTGTGGGGCAATCAGGGCGCGACGGTGGTGCACATCGAGCCGGCGGTGCGAGCGGTGACGGTGGTCACGCAATTGGGCTCGGTATTGCCGTTACTCAGTTCATCCACTGGCCTGGTATTTGGCGCTTACCTACCAAAGCGGGAAACCGTGGACTTGCGCGATCAGGAACTTCACAACACCACTGACCACATCTTGGCGGACGATCAGACCTATGCAGCCTTATGCGAACAGATCCGCGAACGCGGCCTGCATCATGTGCATGGGTTGCTGATGCCGGGAGTGGATGCGTTGTCGGCACCGGTATTCAACGCAGCAGGGAATGTAGCGGCGGTCATGACCATCGTCGGTCCGACCTCACTGTTTCACGCTGACGAAAACGGCCCGGCGGCGCAGCGATTGCTGGCAGCGACGCGGGCCGTGAGTTGGCGGATGGGTTACCAGGTTGAACCATGACGTAATAAAGCGGAAATATCACCGCCCGCTATTAATCCACTCTTTTCCCTGCTCAGCGAATAGAGGTTGTTACCGAACCGGTTGTATTCGCGAGAGACCGACCCGCCACATAGGTCAGATAATTTACGCCGACCTCAACACCGGTAACGGTTGAAACGATTCCGGCAAAATCGTTGATTCTGGAAAGGAGACTCAGGCCGGCATTTGCACCGCCAATGCCCGCAACGGTACCCACATAGAGAGAAATCAACCCGACCCATGCAGCTGAAAAATGCCCGTTTGCCTGTTTTTCATACCCGTTGTGGTGAGCGATTACCCCTAGCACAATTGATCGCGTTGCCTTCAATAACGTGGCTGCGACCCCGACCGGTGGAATGAAGAGCGAAACAATGTCCACCGCAAATTCGGCAACAATTAGCGTGTCGCGCCAGAATGCTTCGGAAAGACTGGTCGTCTGGTCATCCGTCTCGGCGATGAAAAGCTCGATCATCGGCGCGTAGTCATCCGATAAGCGGATAGGCCGTCCGGGTGTTAGCGTGAAATCATGGTATCCCTTCAGAACCTCGAACAAATAAGCGCGCACAACCTCTTGATCTCTACTTCGGACACTTTTAACAATATCCCATCGCGCGTGCATCTTCAGTTCCGCGGCATAAGATTCCAGTGAAACAAAGTTCTTGCCATCGTAAGCCGCTGGCAGATAAATAATCTTTTCAGTTGTGCCTTTGCGAGCAAAGACGTACCCACCTTCAACGCGCTTGCCGTTGACGACAAACCTGTAGACTTCGCCATTGGCAGTATTTGCAGTAATGTGCAACTCTTCGAGCACCGCATTCAGCCAGGTATATTGCTCCACGCTCAAATTGCCTTGCATTCTCTGAGTCAGAGCATCGAACTGGAGTTTGTTTTGCTTGAGCTTGCCATACACCTCAGGTCTTGTTGAGAGATCTCCGACCCCGGGATTGAGGAAAGTGCGCTTCAAATAATCGATGTATTGATCCCCTGGCAACACTCCAATCAAGTCGTTGATCACTGTTGCACTCAGCCTTCCCACCGAGGTGCCGTCTCTTGACCTGAACGTAGCCGTTCTCAATTGATCACGAACATTGACCAGACTTTTGACCACCGTGTCAAACCACGCAAGAGCCTTTACAAAAGAACTGGTGTCGCTGCGCCAGATTTCCCAATTAATAAACAGTTGAGTCAGGGTCATTGGCTGATGACCTGCAATTGTGATCTCAACCTGGTCCGGATCGATTTCCGGGTGTGGCCCCGAGCGACGTAAATAGTCATTGACTCGCTTTTTCACCAATTCCCGAGCAAACACCTGAAACGGCTGTACATTCACCTTATCTTTCGCCAGTTCATAAATGGCGCTTTGTTCAGTAGTCAGTCGAGCCAGGCATTGCCGTTCAGACAGCTTCGCTTGCCTGAACCAACCAGGCGTAACAAATTCGACCTCGTACTGCGCCCATGCCAGTAACTGCCTGACACTGTCTTCAAAGCGTCTTTGGGGAAGAGACAGCCATGTAACGGTATTGATTCTTGACCCTTGACCAGCTATGGCCGCTGCTCCAGATTTATTTATTTCGTCATCCAGCTTGCTGCGATCCTTCAAGTGGCATTGATCGATCAAGTAATCCTTACCGCCTGGAACAAGCACCCATTTCGCAACGTGCTCCTTGAGCAACCAAACATTATCGAATTCAAACCAGTCTTTACCTTCCGGAGCGCCTGGCGCATATAGCACACAAGGAACAAGGGCACCATTGCTTTTAGACGTATAAACGGTGAGTTCCTTGAATGCCTGATAATCATCACGAAAAGAAAGACCATGAGTGGTCAATGATGTATCGCCGAGATTGCAACGTTTCACCATATCCAGACTTTGCGCCTTCAAATGACCTTGCAGCCCGGCGGCGAATACCGACAAGGCCGTCACTCTTGCCAGGTTTTCATGGATAGCGTCTTGTACTTCTGGCTCTTTATAGGCAGCGTTCCGCAGCGCTGCGTACTTCATCCGCACATCGAGCGTTTCGATGGCCGACTCGATGAATGAAGGGGTCAAATCCCGCGCATGTTCGCCGTTGATCTTGAGCTGATAGCGGGCGGCTTTATCATGCAAACCGTACATAAAAAGTTCGGTTAACGTTTTCGTTTCTTGATGCCTGATTTCCTTCACGCCCATACGGAAATTGTAGTTCAAGGTCACGAGGACAAAATCAGGATCGACATGCAGTGCAGCACGCCGAAAAATAAAGTCTTGAACACTGTTTCGTGTATAGGCTTTCAGCGACGCGACATGACCCACTCGTTGATGCAGATCTACTTCACTTTGAAGCAGGGTGCGCTCCAGATCGACATAAATCTTCTGGTCCCTTTCGCTACTGCGCTTCAACCATTCAGGCCACGCATTTTTACTGATCAACTTGATCAGCGCGGCGGTGCGATGTTTCGCATTTTCAAGCAGCTCCTTCAAGGGCAGGAGGGCGTTAACTTCTCGGATCACATTCTCCTTGTCCGTGCGCGAGCCACTCAACCCCTTGAGTTGACGACTGATGTCAGCACGTTGCTTTGCCAACAGCGCGTCTGTGCCAACACCGAATACATCCGTATCAATTCGTGGATAACGAATCTCTGGATCAGCCTCGACCTTCTGCGCGTCTTCAACTGCCAAGTCCTTCAGCAATTCGCCACGACTCGCTGGCGTACTCAGGCGTTTCCGGACTTCTTGATGCAGCGCTGCCGACGTAGCGAACTTTTCCACCCCTGCATTTGCCGTATATAAAATCATGGCACTGTCCGCCGCAGGAACAATCGCCCCTGACGACTGACCATCCAGACGCATGACAAAAGCCGAAGCCAATGTTTTGAAGACGCCATCGTGCAGTTGGACAGCAACGCCATAAAATGCGCTGGGAACCAGAGGACCGGTCAACGCGAAAATCTTTTTTTCGTCTTCCGGTGTGACACCGCCCTCTTGCGTTACGCTATTCAATTCCTGCCAGAAGAGTTTGACTGCATAACTTCGCAGAAGGCCTTTACGCATCACGTTGTTGCCCATATTACGTGCCCAGTACTGATCCAGCGCCACGACAAACTTTGCAGGCAACGTCCGGAGCAATTCGGCGATAAATTGACTCACTGTCCCAATATCCAGATCAGCGTGTCGGGCGCTTTCGTCCGTATCGTTCAGCCAATCGTACACACCATATTGGTCTGGATTATAATTCGGTGCACTTCCGCGCAGCAGACACTCCATCAATACATTATTCAGTGAGCCTGTCGGCTCTTGGGCAGTCGCAGCACCGCGATAATTGATAAACACCCTGGAAACATAGAGTTCCGGCACCAACCGCCACATGTCCTCCGCCAGACAATCTTGTAGCAAAGACGCAAATGACGGGATGAGGCTCAATTGCTCGGACAATTGTTCAACGGCCTCGTTTACGCCGATAAATTTATTTGAAACCGATTCGAGTTTATTACCTTCCATAAATACATAATCCTGATTTAGTCAATTGAAAGCGGCGCACTTTGCACACACCAACTTTCAGCGAAACTAAATCAAAAAAAACCAACATCACAGTCGAATTTCTTTTCGACTTATGTTGCAGCGACAACAATGTCGTGCCACAAACAGCCAATCAATTGTTACATCACGCCAACAACCCAAGCAATCGTGCTTGGGCAACTGCGTGAGTTCTGCGCTCAACGCCCAACTTACCGTGAATGCGTCGAGCATGCGTTTTGACCGTATGTAACGAGATGAATAATTGCTCGGCAATCTGTTGATTCGAATTACCCAACGCAATCAACTTTAGTACTTCGACCTCGCGCTGACTAAGCGGATTATTACCTCCTGTATATGCCACGCCTTCAATGTTCGGCTCCGTCATTCCCAGTGCCGACAGCAGGTCAGGCTGGCGTAATTGAAGTTCGCGCAGCGCCTGCCGCAAACCACATCGCTCCACCAGATTTAATCCACTGCGTAAAAACTCGTTGGCACTGACCAGGTCACTATTCAACCAGGCGACTTCGGCCCTGGCGAACAACAGTTCCACCTCCAGCGTCAACTGAGCGGAGCGCTTCGACTGATCAAGCAGGCGAGCGAGGATGTTCAATGGGGCCTCGCTCCGGTGCAAATAGACTTGGGCCAACACCAGCAGGTACTCAATCCGGGCAATCAGCAGCAAAGTTGCCGGAGGTGCTTGCCGCGCCTGGCCCAGATAGTGGCGCAAGACGCGACTCAGCGCCTCACAGGCGAGTTCTGGCCGGCCCTGCTGCAGCCAGAAATGGCTGCTGACTTGCAGCAGTACGCCACGATAAACGGTGTCAGGACTCTGCCGCTGCTGCATCAACCGTTCAGCATCGCGCAGATGAGCAAATGCCAAGTCATAGTCACGTTGATTGGCCGCCAATTGCGCAAGCCCCAGAAAACCGTACAGCACCCGCTTGTCGTGATTGCGCAGGCAGATCCGCAAGCCACTTTCAAACAACTCGCTCGCCTGTGCATCGCGTCCCAGGGACAGATTCAAACGGCCACGCTGCAACGCCAGTCGTCCGAGCAAAGGTTCGGCATCGCGTTGCTGCCTGGTGAACATGGCGTGAACATTGGCAAGCAAGTCCTCGGCACGTTGGAGAGCACCACGCTGCTCCAGCAATTGCGCATGGTCCAGTTCCAGCAGTCCTTCGAAAACCAGTGAACCTTGCGCACGCGCCAGGCACAACGCTTCACGATTCATTGCCTGGGCGACTTCCAGCTCCCCACGCAGCAATGCTTGCTGGGTCAGCCCCGACAAGCACATCACACGTACAGTCCAGAGTTCGGGACCAAGGTCCTTCAGCGCATCGAGAAAATGCGCACGCGAGCCCTCCATCCGCCCCTGCAAATGCAACAGCCAACCCTGCTGGGCCTGCCACCGTGCGATCAGCTGCCGTTGCAGAATCGCCGACGGCTGCGGGACGAATCGCGACAACTGCTCGATACAGGCTCCGGCTTGCTCAAACCGCCCCGCAAACAGCGATGCCGCCGTGATCAGCCCGATCAGTTGCGGCGAGCCGAGCATCAGCTCCTCGCCTTGTTGCTCATGCAGACGCAACAACAGCACCACTGTCTGCTCCTCGAACAGATGCTCGAAACTGAAGTGCTGCAACAGGCTGACCGCCACTTCGTATTCCTCGGCGAGCAATGCCTGTTCGAAGGCTGATTTCCAGTCCTGCTCGGCGCAGAACCACTGGCAGGCCCGCCGATGCCAGGAGCGTCCGGCCGGCCATTGCTCATCGCGCAGCAATTGGGTGAACGGGGTGAAAACCTGCAGCCAGTCGGTGGAGTCGCGCCAGGGTTCGATAAAACAACCCAGTGCTTGCAAGGTCCTCAGGTACTGCGCGCCCTCCCCGGCCCCAAACAGGTGATCGCACAGTCGGGCATTGAAGCGTGGCAAGTGGGCCAGCACGCGCCAGGCCTCGCTCAACTCAGGCGTCAGCGAGCTGAACAACTCGTGCTCCAGATAATCGAGCAAAGTGTCCGCCCGTCCCTGGGGAGTGTCCTGACGCGACCAGTCGCACTTCTGCAACAGTGCGATCCGCACACCGGCACACCAGCCGCCGGTGCGCTGGATGACCCGACTGGCCACCTTGTTGGCCTGGTCCGGCACCCAGGGACGCAACAGCTGCTCCACTTCACCTGAAGTAAAAGCCAGCGAAGCGCTCTCGCACTCGTACAATTCATCATCAAGCAACAGCCGTGGCCAGTTGCATTGCGGCCGGCGGCGAGTGCCGAGCCACCAGGTCAGCATCGGGCTGCCGATCGCCAACATGCGATCCAGCAACGAGTCCAGCTCCGGGTTCGGCAGACGGCAGTAGTCATCGAGGAACAGCCAGGTCGGCGTCTGCAATCGCGCCAGATTGCTCAGCAATTCGTTTTCACCCGACGAGGCCAACCCCAGCACCTCAGCCAGACGATGACGAAAATCGGCCGCGCTCGACACCACGCCAGACAAGGGCAGCCAATGCACCCGGCACTGGGATGGCGCCCGCAACAGGCACTCGGCGAGCAGCGCACTCTTGCCGCTGCCGGCGGGGGCGCAGAGTAATTTCACCCGGGCCGTTGAGGTCAGTAGCGGCTCGGTCAAGCGAGCCCGCGACAGGTGATGAGAGGACAGGCGGGGCAGGAATCCAGAACGGTCCAGACACGGGGTCATGGCGGTCATTGCAGCGTGCCTTTTTATAATTGTCCGACAACCCTAACCCTCTCCAACCCGCTTGTTGAGAGGTATTCAGCGCGCTGATTGGCGCCCATAAAAAAGGCGACCCACCGGTCGCCTTTTGTGATGCAAATGTATCAAAACCCTTACCGAACGCCCTCGGCGCGCAGAGCCGACGGTGTGTAGTCGGCAGCCTTGGCGTCAAAGCCAAATATGAAACTGTGCTTCTCTTCGTTCTTCATTCCCAGGGCAATGTATCGGCCAGCGATGATGTCGTAGAGCGCCTCGAGGGTGTAGGCCGGAGTCTGGTGATCGTAGTAGTACTGGGCGTGACCTTCGGCCACTCGCCACAGTTGGCCGCGACCGTCGTAGTGGTCCACCAGCGCCACTTGCCAGCTGTCTTCGTCGAGGTACATGTGGCGTTTGGCGTAGATGTGCCGCTCACTCGGCTTGACCGTGCCGACCACTTCCCAGACCCGGTGCAACTCGTAGCGGGTCAGGTCCTGGTTGATGTGCCCGGCTTTCACCACGTCATCGTACTTGAGGCTCGGCGAATCGAGTTTGTAGCTGTTGTAGGGAATGTACATTTCCTTTTTGCCGATCAGTTTCCAGTCGTAGCGATCTGGCGCACCGGAGAACATATCGAAGTTATCCGAAGTCCGCAGGCCGTCAGCGGCGGTGCCTGGTCCGTCGTAGGCCACTTGCGGTGCACGGCGCACTCGACGTTGACCGGCGTTGTAGATCCACGCCAGTCGCGGCTCTTTCACCTGGTCGAGGGTTTCATGCACCAGCAATACGTTACCCGCCAGCCGCGCCGGCGCGGTTACCGACTGTTTGAAGAAGGTCAGCACATTGGCGGCTTTGTCCGGGTCCAGGTCCTTCATCAGTTGCGGTACGGCGATCTCTTCCTCGAAGCGAATCGGCGTGTAGCTGCCGTTGGTCTGCGGGGTCACCTGGGTGATGATCCGTCGCAGATTACCGCCGTGGTAACGGGTGATGTGGTTCCACAGCACTTCGACGCCATTCTTCGGAATCGGGAACGCGTAATAGCGATTGCCGGTGAAATTGGCCAGGCCGTTACCGTCGTTGATGCTGGTTACGTTCAGCGCGCTGCGCTTGGCCGACTCGTAGATTTCCGGCGGCACGGCCACAGTACGGTGGGTTGGGTAGACCGGAATCTTGTAGGTTTCCGGGTAGCGCTTGAACATCGCCACCTGACCGTCCGAAAGCTTGTCCTTGTACTTGTCGACCGTTGCAGCGGTGATGGTGAACAGCGGCTTTTCACTGGCGAACGGGTCAGCCAGGAAGCCTTTGCTGTCGACCGCGCCAGCGTTTTTCGGGATGCCACCGGTCCAGGCCGGGATCGAGCCATCGGCGTTGCCGGCCTTCTCGGCGCCCAGCGGCGTGAGGGTGGTGCCGAGCTTATTGGCCTCTTCCGGCGAGACCGCAGCCATCACGTTGGCGGCCAACAGACTCAGTGCCAGGGCGCCGCATTGCAGAATCATCTTGCGCATTAACATCATCCTTCTCAGCCAGATCAGAAGTTCACGCCGAAGCTCAGCGCCAGGAAGTCGCGGTCGGTCAGGGTGTTGTAATTCCCGCCGAAAAAGTCGGTGTAACTCAAGCTTGCGGTATAGGTGTTGCGGTAGTCGGCATCGACACCGACGCTGATCGCCTTGGCGCCTTCGTTGAACAGCCCGTTGGGGCCGTAGCCGGCGACGTCATGGGACCAGGACAGGTTGGGTTTGAGGTTGATCCCGCCAATCACGTTGGCGTAATCGAGGATCGCCCGGGCGCGATAGCCCCAGGAGGTCGAGGTGACGAAGCCGTCGGTATCGCCACCGAAACCGTACTGGCCGTAGACCGAATCACGGCCGTAACGCAGCTTGCTCCGCGGCTCAAGACCACCGACATGGACCATCGCCGCTTCACCGACCAGGGTCAGCCGTTGGGCGCCCAGCACTTGATCGAAGAAGTGCGTCAGGGTGCTTTGCACCTGGGTCACTTCCTTGCGGCGGTAACCGGTATTGTCGGCGCCAGGCCGGGTCGCAACAGGCGATGCCGCGCCGCCGGCGATCGGGTTGAGCAACGCCAGGGTCAGGTCGTTGGTGTTGACCTGCACCGGAGCGTTAGGCCGGTAGCTGATTTCGCCGGTCCAGGCAGTACCGGTGGGCAACGTGGTGGAAAAACTCGCACCGTACAGGCGAATGTCTTCCGGGTATTCGAGGTAGTACTGGCCGCGCCCGAGCATTACGCTTTGCGCCAGGCCCGAACCGCTGCCCGGGGCCAGACGGTTGGCAGTGCTGACCATACCCGGCAGGCTGGCCAATGTGGACAGCCCGGCGGTGGTGGTGCCGACGGTCGGTGTGCGACTGTGGTAGTTCATGAAGTAGAGGCCGTATTCGGTGTCGTCACCGAGCCAGCGCAAAGCCGCGCCCCACTGCCCCGAATCCCGTGCATCGCGGTCACCGCCACGGGGCACGATCACGCCCTCACGGGTGACCTGGATAGGTTGGCCAAAGGCTGCCGCCAGTGGTGCAAGCGGTGCAATCGCCGGGCTGCCGACGGTGTAGTTGTTGTTGCAACCGTCCGCCACCACGTCGTTACCGAAGAAGGTGCCGCAGTTGTCTACGACGGTCTGGTCCCACTCCAGTTGGTAGAAACCTTCCACCGTGAGTTGATCGGTCAAGCCCTGGGAAGCGAACAACATGTTGACCGGAATCAGGCCTTCCTTGATCTCAGCGCCGGGACGCCGGAACGCCGAAACGTCGACCGGGTTGATGCTGTTGATCGAGTTACCGATGAAGGTGCTTTCACCCCAGCTGACCACCTGTTTACCGGCACGCACGGTGCCCGGCAGATCGGCGATGGAATAGTTGTGATAAACGAAGGCATCGAGAAGCTCCGCCCCGGAAGACTTGGCGCCTTCCTTGCGACCGCTGTCGCTGATCTGCTTGAACTCGCGGTCTTCGTCTTTGAGCTCGAAGTCGTACCAGTACTTGCCACGGACGAACACGCCGGTGTCGCCGTACTTCAATTCGAGGTCGTGGATGCCCTTGAAGATCTTGGAGAAGGTTTCGCCTTTCTTGAAGTTCAGGCGTCCGTCATCACCGGTCGAAGACTGGCCTGTCCCGCCATTGACGGTACCCACCAGCGACTTGTCGGCATCGCGCATGCCCCAGCTCGCGCCGACGGACAACGAGGAATCGAACTGCCCCTCGATTTCGCCGATGTTGAATGAAACAGCCTGCGCCTGGGCACAGCAGCCCAAGGCCACCGCAGCGGCCAGCGCTTGCGGTTTGAAGATGGCGCGCATTGTTGTTTTTGTCATGCGTCTTCCCCGGTGAGTGACAGAAGACCCCACCCTACTGCCGCTCGCCGGGAGCGATAAGCGCACCAAGGAGGTATTCGCGATGTACCTCCAAAGGATGAAGGCCCGCATGGGGCGGGGTTTTGCGCGGGGTATGGATGGGCTGGATGGAGGGTTATCAGTGCAGTGCATGGGACATGGTTGAAGTTGGATGTGTAACAGCTGGCGCAGCTAGCGGCAGCTGTTACAAAAGGTCAGCCGAAGACTGTTGCCAAGACTGTAACAGTGCATGTCAGAAATCGCTATTTTTCCTTTGTGATCAATACCTTATTCTTGCCTGGCTTTCACGGAAAACGGCCCGAAAGCACAAAGAACGGGGATGATAGACCACCCCGTTGGCGACAGAATCCAGATGATTCGAAGCGTATTTTTTCGACTCATCGCCCTGTGTTCACTGACGTTGATTTGTAGCTCCTGGATCCACGTCTTACTTTGGCCGCTGCGTTTGCAGCGGCCTTTTTTATGGGCGAAAGGCTTTCAGGCAGGGAGTAGTCGGGAGGGGATGACGGGGCTCAGGCAAGCCCCGCCAGATGTCGCGCAATCAGCGTCAGAGGGAATACTTCTGCAAGTTCTCCATCATTTCCTTCAGCGCCTCAATGTTGTCCTTCGGATGCGCCGCGCCTTCGAAATCGCAGATCTGCTGCCAATGCGCCGCCACATCCTCCGGCGAGAAACCGACCCGCGGATCGAACCCGGCGCCCAGGCTGCGCTCCCAGCGCACCTTGCCCATCCAGCCGCCACCGACCTCGAACAGCCCCGACGTTTCCTGGCATTGCGCGCTGGCCAGGTACACCACCAATGGGCTGACCAGTTCCGGTTTGAGTTGCTCGAATACTTGCGGCGGGATCAGGCCTTCGGTCATGCGGGTGCCACCCGTGGGGGCGATGGCATTGACCAGGATATTGTTCTTGCGGCCCTCGATAGCCAGTGTGCGGGTCAGGCCGTAGAGGCCGAGTTTGGCCATGCCATAGTTTGACTGCCCGAAGTTGCCATAGATGCCCGAGGTCGACGCGGTGAAGATCACACGGCCATAGTTTTGCTCACGCATGTGTGGCCAGGCGGCGCGAGTGACCTTGTAGGCGCCTTCGACGTGAACGCGGTAAACCAGGTCCCAGTCGCTGTCGTCCATTTTGTGAAAGGTCTTGTCGCGCAGGATGCCGGCGTTGTTCACCACGACATCGATACGACCGAACGTATCAAGGGCGTGCTGGACGATTTTGTCTCCGTCGGTGACAGAGTCATGATTAGCCTCGGCGATGCCACCCGCTTCACGAATTTCCGCCACCACCCGATCAGCCGCCGATGCATTGGCGCCTTCACCCTGAGCCGAGCCGCCGAGATCATTGACCAGCACTCTGGCACCCTGTTTGGCGAACAGCAATGCATGCGCTCGCCCCAAGCCGCCGCCTGCACCGGTGACAATCACGACTTTATCTTCGAAGCGCACAGACTCATTCATGGGGAACTCCAGCAGGCCAGGGACTATGAGTGCGAGTGTCGGGCACGGGGCTGCCGGTCACAATGAACACGGGGGCGGCTGAATGGTGCGCGATAAGGCAGCGGGATAGTCAGGAACACGCCAACTTGAGCGGCGGTGAAATCAACTGATCGCGAAATTCCAGATAGTGCTTGAGCACCTGCGCCGGCGCTTCGATCTGTGGGTAATGGCCGATCTCGGACAGCAGGACAGTGTCCGGGGTGGGAATCAGTTGCCGATAGCGCGCCACCATGTGCGCACCGGAAACCGGATCGACCTCACCATCGATAACGCGCAGCGGCACCTCGCCGCGCTGCATGGCGCTGACCCAACGCTCACGCTGGACCCGCCGCTGCGGGATATAACCGATCAATTTATGCATGATCCGCTGCCCGTGATTGCTATCGACCAGGCTCCAGAAATCATCCAGCTCACTTTCGGTGGGCCGGGTCTGCGGACCGAAAATCTGCTTGAAACTCTTCACCAGAGCGTCACGGGTAAAAGCTAGCCCGATCATCCAGCCCAAGGGGCTTAGCAGGAGTTTTTGCATCAACACCGGGCGATGGGTTTCGGGAAACAACCCGCCATTGAGGAACACGCAACTGGCGATATGAGCGCGTGCTTCGTAGTGCCGGGCCAAGAGCTCCTGGGCCACGCTGTCGCCATAATCGTGTGCCAACACGTGAACGGGTTGCTCGACGTTCAAGTGCGCCAATAACGCTTGTTGCAGATCGGCCTGCTCCAGCAGGCTGTAGTTGTGGTTCACCGGTTTGGCCGAATCGCCGAAGCCAAGCATGTCGCAGGCAATCACCCGATAGCGCTGCGCCAGCGGCTGCCACAGGTAATGCCAGTCCCAACTGGCGGTCGGGAAGCCATGGATCAACAACAGCGGCTCGCCCTGCCCCGCAGCCCAATAGCGGATGGTCTGACCGCGGAAGACGAACGTCTGGCCGCGCTTACGCCAGACACACAGAGGAATTTCGGCGAGTGCCATTTAGAGTTTATAACCCGGGTCTTGTTTATCGAGTTTGCGCAGCAGCGCCGGCCAGGCCAGCGCGCCACCCATCCCTTGAGCACTTTTGGTGACGCCGGCGATCATCGCCTTGGCGCCCGCCAGAATTTGCGGTTCGATGGCGATCAGCTCTGCGCCACCGTTCTGCGCCAGCACCTGAATCTCGCAGGCGCGCTGAAAGGTAAACATCATCAGGAACGTGTCGGCGATGGTGCCGCCACAGGTCAGCAGACCGTGGTTGTGCAGCATCAGAAAGTTGTTTTCACCCAGGTCGGCTTGCAGCCGCGCCTTCTCTTCATGGTTCAGTGCCACGCCTTCGTAGGCGTGATAAGCCAGGCTGGACAAGACGAACAATGACTGCTGACTAATCGGCAAAATGCCCTGTTTCTGCGCCGATACCGCCACCCCCGCCGCCGTGTGGGTATGCAGCACACACACGACGTCATGCCGGACTTCATGCACCGCGCTGTGGATGGTGTAACCCGCCTGGTTGATCTCGTAGGGGCTGTCCATCAATTTGTTGCCGGCCTGATCGACCTTGACCAGGCTCGACGCGGTGATTTCATGGAACATCATCCCGAACGGGTTGATCAGGAAGTCTTCAGTGCCTGGCACCTTGGCTGAAATGTGCGTGAAGATCAGATCGTCCCAGCCGTGGAGGGCGACCAGACGATAACAGGCCGCCAGGTCGACGCGGGTCTGCCACTCGGCGGCACTGACTTTATCCTGGAGACTGTGTGGCGACTGGATGGGGGTTACGCTCACGGCAAGGATCTCTTTTTATTGTTCTGGGTTCTTAATGTTCACTGACGTTACAGCAGTCTAGTCAGCCCCCGGAGATCGGCTAGTTGCATTGGCAGCCAGCTTGGTGGCCGAGCGAGTCAGTGCGCGGGGGAGCCTGGATCCATGTCAGAACACTGCCGCCAATAAAAGCCGGTCAGCCCCGCAGAGCGCTGACCAGGTCCGCCAGCCAAGGCTCGGCGTCGGTTTCCGGCGTTACCGTTTCACTGGCGTCCAGACGCAACATCGGCAGCACTTCATGCACGCCCAGTTCGCCGAACAACTCACGCATTTGCTCACCGCCACCGCAGAACGTATCGCCGTAACTCGAGTCGCCCAACCCGATAACGGCACCCGGCAAGCCACGCCAGGCGGCGGGCAATTGATCGCGGATCATCGAATACAATGGTTGCAGGTTGTCCGGCAACTCACCCATGCCGGTGGTCGAAGTCACCGCCAGAAATGCTTCCGGGGCAAAGGCCTGAACATCGGCAAGTGTCGCGCGCGGGTTGTGCCAGGTTTCGAAACCGGCGGCGTTCAATAGACTTGCGGCGTGGCGGGCGACTTCTTCAGCCGTGCCGTACACCGAGCCGGAAAGGATGGCGACTTTCATCAATCTGATCCTGAAGCTGAGTAAAAGGCCAAGATATTAACAGCACAGCCCTCATTGATCTTTTAGAATGCAGCGTACCAATCAATACGCAAAGGACTCTGCGATGATCAATGCCTCACTGCTGCAAATGGTGATCGACGCGTCCAACGACGGCATCGTGATTGCCGAAAAGGAAGGCGAACAGGACAACATCCTGATTTACGTAAACCCGGCGTTCGAACGCCTGACGGGCTATACCAGTGAAGAAATCCTCTATCAGGATTGCCGTTTTTTGCAGGCAGGAGACCGGGATCAGCCCGCCCTCGCATTGATTCGCCAGGCGTTGGGCAATGGCGGTTCCTGCCGGGAAATTCTCAGGAATTACCGCAAGGACGGCACCCCGTTCTGGAACGAACTGTCGCTTTCCACGGTAAAAAACCCGCACGACGGACAAACCTATTTTGTCGGTGTGCAGAAAGACGTCACGGTTCAGGTCAGGGCACAGCAGCGAGTTGCACAGCTGGAAGCGCAATTGGCCGAGGTACAGGCAGAACTTGCTGATCTCAAGTCGACGAACGGATCAAACCAATCTGCGAATTAGTGGTCATTCACTACAATCACCGATGACTTTGTAATTATTTCTTTCGAGCAAATCATGCAGCGCGACGCACTCCTGACCCAGGATGAGCTGGACTTTATCCAGACCATGCAACACAACCCGCAACTCAATGTGCGGGATGCGACGTCGAGTTTGCTGGTCAATGGCGGCTCGCAGATCCGTGATTTGCTCACACGCCTGGCCGCACATGAGCAAGTCACCATCCAGGCCACTTTTGAAAATCAGCAAATGACCTTCCCGCTGCACCTGGTGGAAGATGAGTTTCACGCAATGCATCTACGCCTGGGTGTCCCCAGTATTTATGAAGACGGGCCAATGATTCGGCCATGGCGCCTGGCGCTCGAAGAGCCAGTGGCGCTGGAAAATGCCAAGGGGCAACCCGGCACGATGTGGGTGCACGAAATATCGTTCAAAGGGGTTTTGCTGGAAGTTCGCAACAAGACCAAAGCGCCAAAGCACTTCGCGCTGTGGTTCAGCCCGTCAGGCTATGAGCGGATTGCGTTGCGCGGCACCCTGGAGCGTGAGACCGAGCAAGGTTTCTACGCCTACGAGCTGAGCCAGAGTGACAAGGACGAAACCGAGCGTCTGCGTCAGTACATCCTTCAGCAACATCGCCTGACCCATCCTGCTTTGCATATTTGAATCTCAGGTATCCAGGTTTCCCGCCAGGAACTGTTTCAGACGCTGGCGCATCAACCCCCCCTCGTTTCCAAGGCAACCCACCGACGACCCGGCCAGACTTTCTTGCGCCAGGTCGGACGCATCTCCGGCCAGAAACAGCTGACAATCCAGGCCCATGGCCAGACGGTTCAAACGTCGAGGCAGTTCGGCAGCCGGCGCGTGATTGGAAATCAGCACCAGCGCCCTGGGCTTGATCTTCTCACAGACCAGGATCAACTCATCAAAGGGCTGCCCGATCGCCAACAACTGAATAGCCGAATCGATGCTGCTCAGATAGAGCGCCGTGACCAACACTTCGAGTTCACGACATTGGTCGGCCAAGGCGCAGACCATCACTCGTCGCGGCTGCATGACACGCACCAGCAGCAGGCGTTGCAATACTCGAGACCGCAGAAAGCCATCCAGAAAAAGCCACTCGCTGGTCTGACCGAACGCATCTTGGCGTTGTAGCAATAGCTTCCAGATCGGAATCAGGATGTCCTGGAACACAACTGTCAGCGGATAACTGGAAAAGATCTGACCGTAGACGTGTTCCAGCTGAACTTCGTCAAAAACACTCACTGCCGCCTTGACCTGCTGCTGCCATTGGCTGTAGTCGGCTTGAACGAGCTCGTCGGGAATGATCCGCTCCAGCACCTGGAGCGGTTCGGTCTTGGCCAGTATTTTGCCAACCTTGCTTACCGCGACACCGCGCTCGATCCAGCCGAGGATGCTGCGGACACGCTCGATATCGGTCATCGAATACAAGCGGTGCCCGCTTTCGGTGCGGGTGGGCTGTATCAGCCCGTAGCGTCGCTCCCAGGCTCGGAGCGTGACCGGGTTGACCCCTGTCATCCGCGCGACCTCACGAATCGGGAACAGCTCCTCTCGAATCAGGGAGGTAATGGGGGGCAAGCCAGGCGCAATGTCGGTCAGCACAGGGATTTTGGATCCATATTAGTATTTTGATACATTTTTACTCTCATACCCCAGTGATATTCAACACGTCGTTGAACTAATTGGAACGAAAGTTCCAGACACAATCAGGAATAATCCTTGCTTGTCCCAAGACGCAGCCCACTACCCCGGCGCTGTGCCTGGCGAAACTCCTATCCGGAGCGACGCGTTTGCCTTACGGAGATACACAATGTCTACTTCACCCGTCACGCTGATGGTTGCGCGTCGTGTCGCCGATGGGCGTTATCAGGACCTGATGGCCTGGTTACGCGAAGGCGAGCAACTGGCCACCGACTTCCCCGGCTATCTCGGTTCTGGCGTGCTCGCTCCGCCGCCCGAGGATGACGAATTCCAGATTATTTTCCGCTTCGCCGACGAGCAGACCCTGCACGCCTGGGAGCATTCCGCGTCGCGTACCGCTTGGCTGGGACGCGGCAGCAATCTGTTTGCCCATCCTTCGGAGCATCGGGTCAGTGGCATCGATGGCTGGTTCGGTGCGGTAGGGCAACGCCCGCCACGCTGGAAGCAGGCCGTGGCGATCTGGCTGGCGTTCTTTCCGGTGTCCCTGCTGTTCAACTTTGTGCTGGGACCGTTATTGGCTGAAACGGGATTGCTGGCCCGGGTGTTCGTCAGCACCCTGTGCCTGACACCACTGATGGTTTATTTCTTCATTCCATTGTCGACCCATCTGTTGGCCGGCTGGCTGAACACCGCACCGCAACAACCGTTGCCCGCAACGCCTACTACCCAAAATCAGTAACTCTTGCAGGAGCGTAGGTGCACGACTCTCGTCGCTGGTATAGTTTTGCTCTAACCGCGACGCGAGCCGTTCATGACCTCTTCCGCAGCCCCCATCCTCATCACCGGTGCCGGCCAGCGTGTCGGCCTGCACTGTGCGCAGCGTTTGCTCGAAGACGGCCATCCGGTCATTTTCAGCTACCGCAGCGAACGCCCCGGCGTAAAGACCCTGCGCGATCTGGGAGCAACAGCGGTGTTCGCGGACTTTTCCAGCGAGGCCGGGATTCTCGCGTTCATCGGTGAATTGAAGAACCACACCGACAGCCTGCGGGCGATAGTCCACAACGCCTCCGAATGGCTGGCCGAAACCCCGGGCGCCGAAGCCAATGCCTTCACCCGCATGTTCAGTGTGCACATGCTGGCGCCCTACCTGATCAACCTGCACTGTGCCGATTTACTCAGACGCTCAAGCCCCGCCGACATCGTGCACATCAGCGATGACGTGACCCGAAAGGGCAGCAGCAAGCACATCGGCTACTGCGCCAGCAAAGCCGGGCTCGACAGCCTGACCCTGTCCTTTGCCGCCAAGTACGCGCCAGATATCAAGGTCAACGGTATCGCGCCAGCCCTGCTACTGTTCAATCCCGACGACGACGCGGCGTACCGCGCCAGGGTCCTGGCCAAATCCGCACTGGGCATCGAGCCCGGCAGCGAAGTGATCTACCAGAGCCTGCGCTATTTGCTCGACAACCCTTATGTCACCGGCACGACCCTGACCGTCAATGGCGGACGGCACGTCAAATAAGCCGCCCCCGCGAGGATGTCCCCATGACGTTATCCCTGCCCCACAGCGCCCTGTCCCAGAGCTATCGCGAGATCCTTATCGGCCTGGGTGAAAACCCCGACCGCGAAGGGCTGCAAGACACCCCGTTGCGCGCCGCCAAGGCCATGCAATACCTGTGTCACGGTTACGAACAGAGCGTCGAAGAGATCGTCAACGGCGCACTGTTCGCCTCCGACAACGATGAAATGATCATTGTCGACAACATCGAGTTGTACTCGCTGTGTGAACATCACATGTTGCCCTTCATCGGCAAGGCGCATGTGGCTTATATTCCAACGGGCAAGGTGCTGGGCCTGTCGAAGATTGCACGGCTTGTGGATATGTTCGCCCGCCGCCTGCAAATCCAGGAGAACCTCACCCGGCAAATCGCCGAGGCCGTGCAGCAAGTGACCGATGCCGCCGGTGTCGCGGTGGTCATCGAAGCCCAGCACATGTGCATGATGATGCGCGGCGTCGAGAAACAGAATTCGACCATGAACACCTCGGTGATGCTCGGTGCCTTCCGCGAGTCGAGCAACACCCGCCAGGAGTTCCTGCAATTGATTGGACGGAGCAAGTAGCAATGCCACAACTTCAACCAGGAATGGCACGCATCCGGGTCAAGGACCTGTGTTTGCGAACTTTCATCGGGATCAACGAGGACGAAATCCTCAACAAGCAGGATGTGCTGATCAACCTGACCATCCTGTATGCCGCCCAGGACGCCGTGCGTGACAACGACATCGATCACGCGCTGAACTACCGCACCATCACCAAGGCGATCATTGCCCACGTGGAAGGCAATCGCTTTGCCCTGCTCGAGCGCCTGACCCAGGAGCTGCTGGACCTGATCATGGCCAACGAGTCGGTACTGTATGCCGAAGTCGAAGTCGACAAGCCCCACGCCCTGCGCTTCGCCGAGTCGGTGTCGATTACCCTGGCCGCAAGCCGCTGACCGCGTCTGGCGCATCGCTCGCCAGGCTTTTATCATCCGCGCCACGATTTGATTGCACAGAGCCCATCATGAACGATCAACAACGCCTGGAACTTGAAGCCGCCGCCTTTCGCCGGCTGGTTGCCCACCTGGACAGCCGCAAGGACGTGCAGAACATCGACCTGATGAACCTCTCGGGTTTCTGCCGCAACTGCCTGTCCAAGTGGTACAAGGCCGCCGCCGACGAACGCCAGATCGACGTCAGCCTCGATGAAGCCCGCGAAGTGGTTTACGGCATGCCGTACGCCGAGTGGAAAGCCCAATACCAGAAAGAAGCCAGCGCCGACCAACAAGCGGCGTTCGCCAAAGGAAAACCCAATGAGTGATTTGAACACCCTGCGCGCCAGCCTCAAGAGTGGCGAACACGTTTTCGCCGACACCCTGGCGTTCATTGCCGCCGGTTATGACTACCAGCCCCAGGCTTTCAACAACGGTGGCGTGGAAAACGCAGCCGGGCAGAACGAAGGCTCGTGCAAGACCCTGGGCCTGGCGCTGCTGGAAAGTCTGAGCGATGAAGAAGCGCTGTTGGCGTTTGGCGAGCATTATCGTTCGGTGGTAGCCACGCCCGAAGGCAGCGACCACGGCAATATCCGGGCGCTGATTGCCCATGGCTTGGCGGGTGTGAAGTTCGCTCAGCAGCCACTGACTCGTCGCTAAACCTGTGGCGAGGGAGCTTGCTCCCTCGCCTCAGATTATGCGTCGCCATCGATCGGTATCAGGGCACATCCCGACTTTTAAGATTGACCCGGCAACTTTATTTCGTTTGCCGGACACCTCTGCTCGCGGCTTAGATAAAAAGAAGCATCCCTTCTTCAGAGTCAGCCATCCATGCGCAGCGAAACCATCAGTCAGTCGATTTCCATTGTTCACCCCATCAGTCTCAGCCACGGCAAAAATGCCGAAGTCTGGGACACCGATGGCAAGCGCTACATCGACTTTGTCGGGGGAATCGGCGTACTGAACCTCGGCCATTGCCATCCGCGCATCGTCGAGGCCATTCGTGAACAAGCCACCCGCCTGACCCACTACGCGTTCAACGCGGCTCCCCATGTGCCTTACATCGAACTCATGGATCGCCTGGCCGCGTTTATTCCAGTGGATTACCCGGTCAGCGGCATGCTCACCAACAGCGGCGCGGAAGCGGCGGAAAACGCCCTGAAGATCGTCCGCGGCGCCACCGGCCGCACCGCGATCATTGCCTTTGACGGCGCCTTCCACGGCCGCACGCTGGCCACTCTCAACCTCAACGGCAAGGTCGCGCCTTACAAGCAGAAAGTCGGCGTGCTGCCGGGGCCGGTGTACCACCTGCCCTTCCCCAGCAAAGACAATGACGTGACCTGCGCCGAGGCCCTGAAGGCGATGGATCGGCTGTTCAGCGTCGAGATCGACGTGAATGACGTGGCCTGTTTTATCGTCGAACCGGTACAGGGCGAAGGCGGGTTTCTGGCGATGGATGTGGAATTCGCCCAGGCGCTGCGGCGTTTCTGTGATGACAAAGGCATTTTGCTGATTGCCGATGAAATCCAGTCCGGCTTCGGCCGCACCGGCCAGCGGTTTGCGTTTTCGCGACTGGGCATTGAGCCGGACCTGATCCTGCTGGGTAAAAGCATTGCCGGTGGCGTGCCGCTGGGTGCGGTTGTCGGGCGCAAGTCGCTAGTCGACAACTTGCCCAAGGGCGGATTGGGCGGCACCTACTCAGGCAATCCCATCGCCTGCGCCGCCGCGCTGGCGACCCTGGACGAAATGAGTGATGCACATCTGCATGCCTGGGGCACGCAGCAGGAAGAAGCGATTGTCAGCCGCTACGAAGCCTGGCGGGCACGCGGACTGTCACCGTATCTGGGCCGTTTGACCGGCGTGGGTGCGATGCGCGGCATCGAACTGATCAATGCCGACGGCACACCGGCTTCGGCGCAATTGACACAACTGCTGGCGCTGGCCCGAGACTCGGGCTTGCTGCTGATGCCCAGCGGCAAGTCGCGCCACATCATTCGGCTGCTCGCGCCATTGACCACTGAGGCCGCCGTGCTGGAAGAAGGGCTGGATATTCTTGAGGCGTGCCTGGCGAAATTGTCCTGAGGCAGAATCGTCTGCCCACAAAAAAACCGGCCAAGGCCGGTTTTTTTGTTTTCTACGGAATCAGAACGAAACGTTCTGCAGGCCGTCGAGGTAACGCTCGGTGTCCAGTGCCGCCATGCAGCCGGCGCCGGCCGAGGTGATGGCTTGACGATAAACGTGGTCGGCCACGTCACCGGCAGCAAAGATACCTTCGACGCTGGTGGCAGTGGCGTTGCCGTCACGGCCGCCCTGTACAACCAGGTAGCCGTCTTTCAACGTCAGCTGACCTTCGAACAACGACGTGTTCGGGGTGTGGCCGATGGCGATGAACACGCCGTCGACTTTGATTTCGTCGAAGCTGCCATCGTTGTTCTTCAGGCGAGCACCGGTCACGCCCATGTTGTCGCCCAACACTTCGTCCAGGGTCGCGTTCAGCTTCAGGATGATCTTGCCTTCGGCAACCCGGGCATTGAGCTTGTCGATCAGGATCTTCTCGGCGCGGAACGTTTCGCGACGGTGAATCAGGGTCACGGTGCTGGCGATGTTGGCCAGGTACAGCGCTTCTTCAACTGCGGTATTACCACCACCGACCACAGCCACTGGCTTGTTGCGATAGAAGAAACCGTCACAGGTCGCGCAGGCCGAAACGCCTTTGCCCATGAACGTTTCTTCCGACGGCAGGCCCAGGTAACGAGCGCTGGCACCGGTAGCAATGATCAGGGCGTCGCAGGTGTAAGTCGCGCTGTCGCCAATCAGGGTGTACGGCTTGGCAGCGAAGTCCACGGCATTGATGTGATCAAACACGATCTCGGTTTCAAAACGCTCGGCGTGCTCTTTCATCCGTTCCATCAGCGCCGGGCCGGTCAGGCCGTGGACGTCGCCCGGCCAGTTGTCGACTTCGGTGGTGGTGGTCAGTTGACCGCCAGCTTGCATGCCGGTGATCAGCAGTGGCTTGAGGTTGGCACGGGCCGCATAGACAGCGGCGCTGTAACCGGCAGGGCCGGAACCGAGAATAATCACTCGCGAATGACGGACTTCAGACATGACCTGCTCCTGTTGACCGGCCCGAAACACTGGGCGCGGAACGCCGGATTGCCGGCGGGAATAAAAAAGGACCGCTGAAAGCACTTGGGGAAGGCTTGGGCTCGACAGTCCTGTAAAAGAATGGGTGCAGCGTATCGAGGGGGCGAAGATTAAGGAAATACGGTTTAACAATCCAGCTCATAGGCGGTCTCTATTCCGTTGCAGTGAATGTATAGACGCCTTTGTTACAGTTAATGTCGATGCCGCTACCGCGCTTTCGCACCTCAGGCAAAGCCGGTAAGGTCGGCGCGTTTCCCTCTTGTTCGGAGCACGTTATGCCCGCCCCCGTTCTGTCCGGCCCGCAATACCTGCGCGAAGGCCTCAATCTGGTCCTGAGCCCAAGTCTGCGTCTGTTCGTGTTGCTGCCGCTGGCGATCAACCTGGTGCTGTTCGTCGGATTGATCTATCTGGCCGGTCATCAGTTCAGCCTATGGGTCGATACGCTGATGCCGTCCCTGCCCGATTGGCTGAGTTTCCTCAGCTATATCCTCTGGCCGCTATTCGTGGTGTTGGTGGTGTTGATGGTGTTCTTCACCTTCACAATGCTCGCCAACGTTATTGCCGCACCGTTCAACGGCTTCCTCGCGGAGAAAGTCGAAGTGGTGGTACGCGGCACCGACGATTTCCCGACCTTCAGCTGGGGCGAACTGATCGCCATGATCCCCCGTACCCTGACCCGGGAAATGCGCAAGCTCGGCTACTTCCTGCCAAGGGCCATCGGGCTGTTCATCCTCTCCTTCATCCCCGTGGTGAACATCATTGCCGCACCGCTGTGGCTGCTGTTCGGGGTGTGGATGATGGCGATCCAATACATCGACTACCCGGCGGACAACCACAAGCTGGGCTGGAACGAGATGCTCGCCTGGCTGCGCAAGAAGCGCTGGCAGAGCATGAGTTTTGGCGGGATCGTTTATCTGGTGCTGCTGATTCCGGTGGTGAACATTTTGATGATGCCGGCGGCCGTGGCTGGTGCGACGCTGTTCTGGGTGCGTGAGCGTGGCGCGGAGAATCTGGTGGCGGAACGCAGTTAATCGCGTCATATATCCATCATCCCACCGTCACAATGACGACATGGCCTCAGCCGACACTGAGGTCATGACGACAGCTCTGCATATCACTCTGATCACCGAAACCTTCCCCCCGGAAATCAACGGCGTGGCCAATACCCTTGGTCGCTTGTTCGACGGTTTGCGCGCGCGCGGGCATCAGGTCGAGTTGGTACGGCCACGTCAGGGCGGCGACCCGCTGATGGGCAGCAATGATGAGTTGCTGCTGTGTCGGGGCTGGCCGCTGCCGGGTTATCCCGGCCTGCAATGGGGCCAGTCGTCGATGCACAAGCTGCTGCGGCGCTGGAAGCGCCATCGCCCGGACGTGTTGTACATCGCCACCGAAGGACCGCTGGGGTTGTCGGCGTTACGCGCGGCACGGCGTTTGGGGATTTCGGTGGTCAGCGGCTTCCATACCAATTTTCAGCAGTATTCCAGCCAGTATGGGCTCGGGTTGCTGACGCGCTTGCTGACCCACTACCTGCGCTGGTTTCACAATCGCTCGACCCTGACCCTGGTGCCCAGCGCCAGCCAGCGACTGGAGCTGGAGCGGCGCAGTTTCGAGCGTCTGGCGTTACTCTCTCGAGGCGTCGACAGCCAGTTGTTTCATCCGGTCAAACGACTGAAACCGCTGCGTGAGCAATGGGGACTGGCCGAGGATGACATCGCCTTCATCCACGTAGGACGCCTGGCCCAGGAGAAGAATCTTGGCCTGCTCAAGCGCAGTTTCGACGCGCTGAAAACCACTTATCCACAGCGCAACATGAAATTGATTGTGGTCGGTGACGGTCCGCAACGATCGGCGCTGGAAAAGGAATTGCCCGAGGCGATTTTTTGCGGCTCACAACGCGGCGAAGCGCTGGCCAGTCACTATGCCTCGGGGGATGTGTTTCTGTTTCCGAGCCTGACCGAAACCTTCGGCAATGTGGTACTTGAGGCATTGGCCTCAGGGCTGGGGGTGGTGGCGTACGATCAGGCTGCGGCGGCTCAGCATATTCGCCATGGCTACAACGGCGTATTGGCCATGCCCGGGGATGAACAGGCGTTCTGCGATGCGGCACGTTGGCTGCTGGAGGAGCGCGAAACCTTGCGCTGCATGCGGCTCAATGCCCGCCAGCATGCAAGCCGTCAGGGCTGGGCGGCGATTATCGAGCAGTTCGAGGGGCAGTTGCGGGGGGCTTGCGCGCAGGAACAAGTTCTATCCGATGCGGCGTTGTTACCTTAAAAGCTTCGCGGGCAAGCCTCGCCCTTGGAGCGAGGCTTGCCCGCGATATAGGCCTTTCCTGACGCCGCTTAAACCAGCGTCATTAACGCATCACGGCTGAACGGCAGGATGTCCTGCTCACGACCGTCACGCACTTTCTGCGCCCAGTCCGGGTCCACCAACAGCGCACGACCCACCGCCACCAGGTCGAACTCATCGTTATTCAACCGCTCCAGCAGTTTTTCCAGGCTGGCCGGCTGTGCGATCTTGTCGGTGTTGACCATGAATTGCAGGAACTCGCCATCCAGGCCGACGCTGCCAACGGTGATGGTCGGCTTGCCGGTGAGCTTGCGGGTCCAGCCGGCCAGGTTCAGTTCGGAACCGTCGAACTCCGGCTCCCAGAAACGGCGTGTCGAGCAGTGGAAAATATCCACGCCGGCATCGGACAACGGCTTGAGAAATTCGCCCAACGCCTCTGGCGTCTGCACCAGACGCGCGGTGTAGTCCTGCTGCTTCCACTGGGAAAAACGGAAGATGATCGGGAATCCCTCGCCGACTGCTGCACGCACCGCCTGAATCAATTCGATGGCGAAGCGCGAACGGTTGGCCAGGCTGCCACCGTATTCGTCGGTGCGCTGGTTGCTGCCTTCCCAGAAGAACTGGTCCACCAGATAACCATGGGCACCGTGGATTTCCACGCCGTCCATGCCGATGCTCTGGGCGTCTTTGGCGGCTTGGGCGAACGCAGCGATCACCTCCTGGATATCCTGCTGGGTCATGCCGTGAACCACGACCTGTCCGTCTTTCAGTTTTTCCGACGGACCATAACCCGGCACGCTGGCATCCGGCTCGGTGCCGATACGGCGCACGCTGCCCACATGCCACAGCTGCGGAACGATCTTGCCGCCTTCGGCATGCACTGCATCGACGACTTTTTTCCAGCCGGCCAGTGCGGCTTCACCGTAGAAGTGCGGCACGTTCGGGTAACCGTTGGAGGCCTTGTGACCGACCGTGGTGCCTTCGGTGATGATCAGGCCAACTCCGGCGGCAGCGCGGCGACGGTAGTATTCAATCACTTTGGAGTTGGGCACGCCGCCCGGCGAAAACGAGCGGGTCATCGGTGCCATGACGACGCGGGTCGGCAGTTCGAGAGCGCCGAGGTGAAAAGGCTTGAACAGGGCTTTGACAGGCATTGGACGCTCCACGGGACATAGGCTTTATGACGGCGATAATATGGAGGGCGCCCTGCCTTGAACAGCACTATTGATTTGAGTGATTAAGGATTAGAAACGAAAAGATCGCAGCCTTCGGCAGCTTCTACAGAGGAATGTGAATACCTGTAGCTGCCGAAGGCTGCGATCTTTTGATCTTGATCTGCGCTTTTAACTCAGAGCTTTTTCAATCGCCTGGATAACAGAAGGATCATCCGGCGCCGTACGCGGCGAGAACCGCGCCAATACGCGACCGTCCTTGCCCAACAGGAATTTTTCGAAGTTCCAGGTGATGTCGCCCGGAAACTCCGCACCCTCGCCCGCCAGCAGGCGGTACAGCTGATGACGTTCGTGACCGTTGACTTCCAGCTTGCTGGACAACGGAAAGGTCACGCCATAGTTGAGGCTGCAGAACGCCTGGATTTCCTGCTCTGTGCCCGGTTCCTGCCCGGCAAACTGGTTGCACGGCAAGCCCAGCACGCTGAAACCCTTGCCCTTGTATTGCTGGTAGAGGTTTTCCAGAGCAGCGTACTGTGGGGTCAAGCCACATTTGGAGGCGACGTTGACCACCAGCACGACGTGCCCTTTGAAGGGCGCCAGAGGTAACTCCTGGCCATCCAAAGCTTTCAATGTAAGGTCGTGAAAAGCACTCATGACGGACTCCAAATTTCCCGTGTTCTTCTCGAAACAGCCACTTGGTCATGTCGCCAAGGACAGCCGCGGACTAAAAAGGCGCCCTCGGGCGCCTCTCCAGTTCTCGAAAGCTTAGCGCAGAAAATCAGTGGTGATGGCCACCTTCGCCATGGACGTGACCATGAGCGATTTCTTCCTGGCTGGCATCACGGATGGCAACGATCTTGACCTGGAAATTCAGGCGCTGACCGGCCAGCGGGTGGTTGCCGTCGACGGTGACATCGTCGCCGTCCAGATCGCGAATGGTGACGATCTGCATCTGGCCGTCCGGAGCGGAAGCGTGGAATTGCATGCCCACTTCCAGTTCGTCGACGCCTTCGAACATGCTGCGACTCAGGGTGCTGACCAGTTCGGCAGCGTATTCGCCGTAGGCATCTTCAGGTTCTACGGAGACTTTCAGTTCATCACCGACTGCTTTGCCTTCCAGCGCCTTTTCCAGGCCCGGGATGATGTTACCTGCGCCTTGCAGGTAGACCAGCGGCGCGCCGCCGGCGGAGCTGTCGATGACCTCACCAGCGTCGTTGGTCAGGGTATAGTCGATGGAGACAGCCTTATTGGCGGCGATCAGCATGGGGCGAGACCTTTTGCATAAGAAAGATGAATGTCCAAGTTTAGCGAAGCAATCGCCCGAAAGCGAACACAACCCAGACAAACGGGGTGCAATGAAAGCCTCGACCATTACAGGTTTTCATCAGGACGAGGACGGGCACTGGGTGGCCGAGCTGTCCTGCGGCCATACCCAACACCTGCGGCACCAGCCGCCGTGGCAATCCCGGGCCTGGGTGCTGGACCCTGCGCTGCGCAATGAAAAAATAGGCCAGCCCTTTGATTGCGGTTGGTGCGCACAAGGCTCGGTTAGCGATAACCTTGACCACTGAATATCGGTAGAACGCCAGCCATAGGCGTTCACCATTGCCATGCACCCTTAGAGAATCCGCATGCAAACTTTTTTTATCGCGCCCACCGATTTTGGTGTGGGTCTGACCTCCATCAGCCTCGGGCTGGTGCGTACCCTTGAGCGGGCCGGCCTCAAAGTCGGCTTTTTCAAACCGATTGCCCAACCGCACCCGGGCGACACCGGCCCTGAACGCTCCACCGAACTGGTGGCCCGCACCCACGGTTTGAAACCGCCTCAGCCGCTGGGCCTGGCCCATGTCGAGCGGATGCTCGGCGACGGTCAGCTGGACGAATTGCTCGAAGAAATCATCACCCTTTACCAGCAAGCCGCTATCGGCAAGGACGTGCTGATTGTCGAAGGCATGGTCCCGACCCGCAGCGCCAGCTACGCCGCGCGGGTCAACTTGCACTTGGCCAAGAGCCTCGACGCCGACGTGATTCTGGTTTCGGCGCCGGAAAACGAAGTGCTGACCGAATTGTCCGGCCGGGTGGAATTGCAGGCGCAATTGTTCGGCGGGCCGAAGGACCCGAAAGTGCTGGGCGTGATCCTCAACAAGGTCAAGACCGACGAAAGCATGGACGTCTTCGCCTCGCGCCTGAGAGAGCACTCGCCGTTGCTGCGCAGTGGCGACTTCCGTCTGCTCGGCTGCATCCCGTTTCAACCGGAGCTGAACGCGCCGCGCACCCGTGACGTGGCCGAGCTGATGGACGCTCAGGTGCTCAATGCCGGTGACTACGAAACCCGGCGCATGACCAAAATCATCATTTGCGCCCGCACCGTGCGCAACACCGTGGAGCTGCTCAAGCCCGGCGTGCTGGTGGTGACCCCCGGCGATCGCGACGACATCATCCTCGCGGTCAGCCTCGCGGCGATGAACGGCGTGCCCCTGGCCGGCCTGCTGCTGACCAGCGACACCCTGCCCGACCCACGCATCATGGAGCTGTGCCGTGGCGCCTTGCAGGCCGGTCTGCCGGTGTTGTCGGTAAGTACCGGTTCCTACGACACCGCCAACCAGTTGAACGGTTTGAACAAGGAAATCCCGATCGACGACCGCGAGCGCGCGGAGATCATCACCGATTTCGTCGCCAGCCACCTCGACGCCAACTGGCTGCACCAACGCTGCGGCACGCCGCGGGAAATGCGCCTGTCGCCCGCGGTGTTCCGCTATCAACTGATCCAGCGCGCCCAGGCCGCCAACAAGCGCATCGTGTTGCCCGAGGGCAGCGAGCCGTTGACCGTGCAGGCCGCCGCGATCTGCCAGGCCCGGGGCATTGCCCGTTGTGTATTGCTGGCCAAACCGGCAGACGTCGAGGCGGTCGCCCGCGCCCAAGGCATCGAGTTGCCACCGGGGCTGGAAATCCTCGACCCGGACCTGATTCGCGAGCGTTATGTCGAGCCGATGGTTGCGCTGCGCAAGACCAAAAGCCTCAACGCGCCGATGGCCGAGCAGCAACTGGAAGACACCGTGGTGATCGGCACCATGATGCTGGCGCTGGATGAAGTCGACGGGCTGGTGTCCGGGGTCATTCACTCCACCGCCAACACCATCCGCCCGGCCCTGCAACTGATCAAGACCGCGCCGGGTTGCACCCTGGTGTCGTCGGTGTTCTTCATGCTGTTCCCCGAAGAAGTGCTGGTCTACGGCGACTGCGTGATGAACCCGCACCCGAGCGCCAGCGAACTGGCCGAGATCGCCTTGCAAAGCGCCGATTCGGCAGCGGCGTTCGGCATCACTCCGCGAGTGGCGATGATCAGCTACTCCAGCGGTGAATCGGCCAGTGGCGAAGAAGTCGAGAAGGTTCGCGAGGCCACCTTGCTCGCCCACGAACAGCAACACTCACTGCTGATCGACGGCCCGTTGCAATACGACGCCGCCGCTAACGAAACCGTGGCCCGGCAACTGGCGCCGAACAGTCAGGTGGCCGGTCGTGCGACGGTGTTTGTGTTCCCCGACCTGAACACCGGCAATACCACCCACAAAGCCGTGCAACGCAGCGCCGACTGTGTCAGCCTCGGGCCAATGCTGCAAGGCCTGCGCAAACCGGTGAACGACCTGCCGCGTGGCGCGCAAGTCGACGACATCGTGTACACCATCGCGTTGACCGCGATTCAAGCGGCCAACCGACCTATGGATATTTAAATGCTGGATTTTCTACCTGCACCCGTGCGCGGCGTGATCGCCTCGCTGCTGTTGGCGCTGAATACGATTCTGCTCTGCTCGTTTCTGTTCTGTGTGGCGCTGTTCAAAGTGTTGCCGTTCGCCCTCACCCAACGTTTCGCGCGCTGGCTGATGAGTCATACCCACGAAGCGTGGATCAGTAACAACAAGGGCTGGATGAATCTGGTTTGCCGCACACGCTGGCACCTCAGCGGTTTGCAAGACCTGGACTATCGGCACTCCTATCTGATCACCAGCAACCACCAGAGCTGGGTCGACATCATGGTGTTGCAGTACGTGCTCAACCGTCGCATCCGCCCGCTGAAGTTCTTCCTCAAACAGGAACTGATCTGGGTGCCGGTGATTGGCCTGGCGTGGTGGGCGTTGGGTTTTCCGTTCATGAAGCGTTACTCCAAGGCCTATCTGGAAAAGCATCCGCAGAAGAAGGGCAAAGACCTGGAGACCACCCGCAAGACTTGCGACAAGTTCCGCAATAACCCGGTGGGGATTTTCAACTTCGTCGAAGGCACACGCTTTACCGAGGGCAAACACGCCCAGCAGAGTTCACCGTTCCGCTACCTGCTGAAGCCGAAAGCGGGCGGCATTGCCTTTGTGCTGGATGCCATGGGCGACCAGCTGGAAGCCATCGTCAACGTGACCATCCACTACCCGGCCGGGCGTCCAGGCTATTGGGATTTGCTCTGCGGTCATGTGAAAGACGTGGTGGTGCACTTTCAGGAGTTGAAGATTCCACCGCAGTTCGTTGGCAAGAACTACGACCAGGACGGGGTGTATCGCCTGGAGTTTCAGGGCTGGATCAATCAGTTGTGGAATGACAAGGATGCGCTGTTGGGACAAATGCACCGGGAGTATCCAGTGAATTCTTGAGGTGCCCGCGAAGGTGTCCTCCCGGACACAAAAAAGCCCGCAGATGATCACTCATCTGCGGGCTTTTTGTTTTCAGCTAATGCTTAGATCGCGCCACGCTTGCGCAGCAGATCCAGCACTTGCTTGACGCTTTCTTCCAGCGACAGCGACTGGGTGTCGATCACCAGATCGGCATCCAGCGGCACGTCGTACGGGAAGGATTCGCCCGGGATGTTGTCGCCACCCGCCGCGTACAGACCTTGCGGATCACGCTCGGCGCAGACCGTCGGCGAGGCCTGGACGTAGACCGTCAGCAGACGCTCCTTGCCGATCAGGTCCTTGGCCTGCTCACGACCTTCGGCACTCGGGGCAACAAACGCCGCCAGTGTCAGCAAGCCCGCTTCGTTGAACTGACGCGCAACGTGCGCCGCACGACGCCAATTCTCGGTACGCCCGGCACGATCATTCGGCAGACCTTTGTTCAGGTCGTGACGCAGGTTCTGGCCATCGAGTACAAAGACTGCGCGGCCCATGTCGAACAGCTTGCGTTCAACCGCATAGGCCAGAGTGCTTTTGCCAGCGCCCGACAGGCCGCTGAACAACACGGTGGCCGGTTGCTGACCGAAGCGCTGGGCGCGTTCTTCGGTGGCTACATGGGCCAGTTTGCCGTGGTGAGAGCTGCTGCCATGCGCCAGCGGCTGAGCGATGATCATGCCGGCCGCGACCGTGCCGTTGGTCAAACGGTCGATGACGATGAACGAACCCGTGGTGCGGTTGCTGTCGTAACCGTCCAGCGCAATGGCCGCGTCGAGGCTGATCTTGACCCGACCGATCTCGTTCAGCTGCAACGAGCTGGCAGGGCCTTCGGCCAAGGTGTTCACGTCCACGCGATTGACGATGCTGGTGATCGAGCCCGGCACGTAAGTCGTGGCGCGCTTGATGTCGTACTTCTTGCCCGGCAGCATCGGCTCTTCGGCCATCCACACCAGCATGGCGTCGAAGGCGTCGGTCACTTGCGGCTGGTTATCGGCGTGCACCAGCAAGTCGCCACGGGAAATGTCGATCTCGTCTTCCATGGTCAGCGTCACCGCTTGACCAGGGCCTGCATGCTCCAGCTCACCTTCGAAGGTGACAATGGATTTCACGCGGCTGCTCTTGCCCGACGGCAACACAACGACTTCGTCGCCCTTGTGCACGATGCCGCTGGCCAGGGTGCCGGCGAAACCACGGAAGTTCAGGTTCGGACGGTTGACGTACTGCACCGGGAAACGCAGGTCGGTGTAGTTGCGGTCGCTGGCGATTTCGACGGTTTCAAGGATTTCCATCAGCGACTGGCCGGTGTACCACGGCGAGCGCTCGGACTTGTTCACCACGTTGTCGCCCTTGAGCGCGGACATCGGCACGAACGCCATGGTGCTCGGCTTGAACGCGATGCCTTCGGCGAACTTCAGGTAATCGGCCTTGATCGACTCAAATACGCTTTCGTCGAAGCCGTTGAGGTCCATCTTGTTGATGGCGACCACGATGTGCTTGATGCCCAGCAACGAGGCGATAAAGCTGTGGCGACGGGTCTGGGTCTGCACGCCGTAACGGGCGTCGACCAGGATGATCGCCAGGTCACAGGTGGATGCACCGGTGGCCATGTTGCGGGTGTACTGCTCATGGCCGGGGGTATCGGCGATGATGAATTTGCGCTTGGCGGTAGAGAAATAGCGGTAGGCGACATCAATGGTGATGCCCTGCTCACGCTCGGCCTGCAAGCCGTCGACCAGCAACGCCAGGTCGATGTCTTCGCCGGTGGTGCCGACTTTTTTCGAGTCGCGGGTAATGGCTTCCAGGTGATCTTCGTAGATCATTTTGGAGTCGTGCAGCAGGCGCCCGATCAGGGTGCTCTTGCCGTCGTCGACGTTGCCACAAGTCAGAAAGCGCAGCATTTCCTTGCGTTCATGCTGGCCCAGGTAGGCGAGGATGTCCTCGCTGATCAAATCAGATGCGTGCGACATGACAACCCCTTAGAAATAACCCTGACGTTTCTTTTCTTCCATGGAACCGGCGCCATCGTGATCGATGACTCGGCCCTGGCGTTCGGAAGTTCGCGTCAGGAGCATTTCCTGAATGATGTCGGTCAGGCTGGTGGCCTCGGACTCGACAGCACCGGTCAACGGGTAGTCGCCCAGTGTACGGAAACGGACCTTCTTCTTGACGATGCGCGCCTTGTCTTCGTCGCTCAGGTGATTGAGCAGGCGTTCGTCGTCGATCATGATCCAGGTGCCGTTCATCTCGATGACATCACGTTCGGCTGCGAAATACAGCGGCACGATCGGGATGCCTTCCAGGTAGATGTACTGCCAGATGTCCAGTTCGGTCCAGTTCGACAACGGGAATACGCGGATCGATTCACCCTTGTTGACCTTGCCGTTGTAGACGTTCCACAGCTCCGGGCGCTGGTTTTTCGGGTCCCAGCGGTGCTTGCTGTCACGGAAGGAATACACGCGCTCTTTGGCACGGGACTTCTCTTCGTCACGACGGGCGCCACCGAATGCGGCGTCGAAGCCGTACTTGTCGAGGGCCTGCTTGAGGCCTTCGGTCTTCATGATGTCGGTGTGCTTGGCACTGCCGTGGGTCAGCGGGTTGATACCCTGCGCAACACCCTCGGGGTTGACGTGTACCAGCAGGTCCAGGCCGAGCTCTTCGACCATGCGGTCGCGGAACGCGTACATTTCCTTGAACTTCCACTGGGTGTCGACGTGCATCACCGGAAACGGAAGTTTGCCCGGGAAGAATGCCTTGCGCGCAAGGTGCAGCATCACGGCGGAGTCTTTACCGACGGAGTACAGCATCACCGGGTTATCGAACTCGGCGGCGACCTCGCGGATGATGTGGATGCTTTCGGCCTCCAGCTGTTTCAGATGCGTCAGTTTGTCGACCATGGCTACTCACGAAAACGATCTTATGGACGGCCTGCGGGCCGTGTTCGAGCGGGGAATCCTAGCACAGCGCCCTCTTCTAATCAGGACGGCGGCTAGATCGAAAGGGTATATGAATATACCCCCTCGTTTGGGCTCCAGCCCTGTAGTCAAATCGGGTTCGGGCAATCGATGAAGATGTGCTCGAGGGCGAAACGTCGCGCCAGGTAATCACCCAAAGCCTGCACACCGTAACGCTCGGTGGCATGGTGGCCGGCGGCGATGAAACTGATGTCGTTTTCCCGGGCGCTGTGGAACGTCTGCTCGGATGCCTCGCCGCTGAGGTACAGATCGACACCGGCCAACACCGCCTGGTCAATGTAACCCTGGCCGCCACCGGTGCACCAGCCGACCCGACGAATCATCTCGCTGCCTTCGATCAGTAACGGCTCGCGCCCCATGACTTCCTGTACCCGACGGGCGAAATCGCGGGGGGTCATCGGTTCGCTCAACGAGCCGACCAGGCCGACGATTTTCAAGTTGTCCGGATCCAGCGGGCCTTCGACGGTAATGTCCAATTGCCGGGCAAGCTGTACGTTGTTGCCGACTTCAGGGTGCAGGTCCAGCGGCAAGTGATAGGACAGCAGGCTGATGTCGTGCTTGAGCAGGGTTTTCAACCGGCGCTGCTTCATGCCGGTGATGCACGGGTTCTCGCCTTTCCAGAAATAGCCGTGATGCACCAGCACCAGATCGGCCTGGGCCTCCACCGCGGCGTCCAGCAACGCCTGGCTGGCGGTGACACCGCTGACGATGCGCATTACTTGCGGCCGGCCTTCGACCTGCAAGCCGTTGGGGCAGTAATCGGCAATCTTCGCACTTGCCAGGTAACGGTCGGCTTCTTCGACCAGGGTGCTCAGGGCGACGGCCATAAAAGACTCCTAAATATCCCGTTCAGAGGCGCGCGCGGCCTCGTATAATGCGCGACATTATGGGCGGTCTCATACCGCCTGCAACCTCTCAGGACGTGCTTAATGCTCAAGGCGCTGCGTTTTTCCGGCTGGCCGCTATTGGCCGGCGTGCTTGTCGCTCTACTGATTATTCAGCGTTACCCGCAGTGGGTCGGGCTGCCAAGCCTCGACGTCAATCTGCAACAAGCCCCGCAAACCCTTGGTGTGCAGCAGGGCCCGGTGTCCTATGCCGATGCGGTGACCACGGCTGCGCCGTCGGTGGTCAACCTTTACACCACCAAAGTGGTCAACAAACCCAGCCATCCGCTGTTTGAAGACCCGCAGTTCCGCCGCTTCTTCGGCGACAACTCGCCCAAGCAGAAGCGCATGGAGTCGAGCCTCGGTTCGGGCGTGATCATGAGCCCGGAAGGTTACCTGCTGACCAACAACCACGTGACCAGCGGTGCCGACCAGATCGTGGTGGCCCTCAAGGATGGTCGTGAAACCCTGGCCCGGGTCATCGGCAGCGACCCGGAAACCGACCTCGCGGTATTGAAGATTGACCTGAAAAACCTGCCGTCGATCACCGTCGGCCGTTCTGACAACCTGCGCATCGGTGACGTGGCCCTGGCCATCGGCAACCCGTTCGGCGTCGGCCAGACCGTGACCATGGGGATCATCAGTGCCACCGGGCGCAATCAGTTGGGCCTGAACAACTACGAAGACTTCATCCAGACCGACGCCGCGATCAACCCCGGCAACTCCGGCGGTGCACTGGTGGACGCCAACGGCAACCTGACCGGCATCAACACGGCAATCTTCTCCAAGTCCGGTGGCTCGCAAGGCATCGGCTTCGCGATCCCGGTCAAACTGGCGATGGAGGTGATGAAGTCGATCATCGAGCACGGCCAGGTGATTCGCGGCTGGCTCGGCATCGAAGTGCAACCGTTGAGTCAGGAACTGGCGGAATCGTTTGGCCTGTCGGGACGCCCGGGAATTGTGGTCGCGGGGATTTTCCGTGACGGCCCGGCGCAAAAGGCCGGCCTGCAATTGGGCGACGTGATCCTCAGCATCGACGGTGAACCGGCTGGCGATGGTCGCAAGTCAATGAACCAGGTGGCGCGCATCAAACCGACCGACAAGGTCACGATTCAGGTGATGCGCAACGGTAAAGAACTCAAGCTCACCGCAGAAATCGGTCTGCGTCCGCCGCCGGCGCCGATCCAGGAAAAAGAAGAAGAGTAAGCGGGACCCTGTGGGAACGAGCCGCACCGCTCGCTCCCACAGGAACAGTTTTGGTCTAGAGGTCGCCGAGGCCGTCGATCAGTGCCAGATTCTGCTCCGGCGTGCCGATGGAAATCCGCAGGAACTGGGCAATCCGCTCTTGCTTGAAGTGCCGAACAATCACGCCCTGTTCGCGCAACTTCGCCGCCAGCCCCGCAGCATCGTGCTTCGGATGACGGGCGAAAATGAAGTTCGCCGCCGACGGCAACACTTCAAACCCTTTCGCTTCCAGTTGCGCGACCACTTGCTCCCGACTCTCGATGACCAACCGGCAAGTCTTGTCGAAATACTCGCGATCTTCGAACGCCGCTGCAGCCCCCACAATCGCCAGACGATCCAGCGGGTAGGAGTTGAAGCTGTTCTTGATCCGCTCCAGTGCCTCGATCAGATCCGGGTGCCCCACGGCCAGACCAACCCGCAGGCCGGCCAGGGAACGGGACTTGGACAGGGTCTGCGTCACCAACAGGTTCGGATAACGGTCCACCAGCGTGATCGCCGTTTCACCGCCGAAGTCGACGTAAGCCTCATCCACCACGACCACCGAATCCGGGCTGGCCTTGAGGATTTGCTCAACAGCGTCCAGCGCCAACAGGCAACCGGTCGGCGCATTCGGGTTCGGGAAGATGATCCCGCCGTTCGGCTTGGCATAGTCCGCCGGATTGATCTGGAACTGCTCGTCCAGCGCAACCGCATCGAACTTGATGCCATACAACCCGCAGTAAACCGGGTAGAAGCTGTAGCTGATGTCCGGGAACAGCAGCGGCTTATCGTGTTGCAACAAACCATGAAAGATGTGCGCCAGGACTTCATCGGAACCGTTACCGAGGAACACCTGATTGCCCTGCACGCCGTAGTACTTGGCAACGGCTTGCTTGAGCAGGTCGCTGTTCGGGTCCGGGTACAGACGCAGGTTGTCGTTCAGTTCGGTTTGCATCGCCGCCAGGGCTTTTGGCGATGGACCGTACGGGTTTTCGTTGGTGTTGAGCTTCACCAGTTTGGCCAGTTTCGGCTGCTCGCCCGGCACATAAGGCACCAGATTCTTGACGAACGGGCTCCAGAATTTACTCATGTTCAGTTCCCCTGCTTGTCATCAAGAATGCGGTATTCAGCACTGCGGGCGTGAGCGCTCAGCGATTCGCCACGGGCCAATACGGAGGCGGTCTTGCCCAGTTCGGAGGCACCCTGCTCGGAGCAGAAGATGATCGACGAACGTTTCTGGAAGTCGTAAACACCCAGCGGCGAGGAGAAGCGCGCAGTGCCGGAGGTCGGCAATACGTGGTTCGGACCTGCGCAGTAGTCGCCCAGGGCTTCGGAAGTGTGGCGGCCCATGAAGATCGCGCCGGCGTGACGGATCTGCGGCAGCCAGGCCTGTGGATCGGCGACCGACAGTTCCAGGTGCTCTGGGGCAATGCGGTTGGCCACTTCGATGGCCTGTTCCATGTCGCGAACCTTGATCAGCGCACCACGGCCATTGATCGAGGTTTCGATGATCTCGGCGCGCTCCATGGTTGGCAGCAGTTTGGCGATGCTTGCCGCGACCTTGTCGAGGAACTCGGCGTCCGGGCTGACCAGAATCGCCTGGGCGTCTTCGTCGTGCTCGGCCTGGGAGAACAGGTCCATGGCGATCCAGTCCGGATCGGTCTGGCCGTCGCACACCACCAGAATCTCCGACGGACCGGCGATCATGTCGATGCCGACCTGGCCGAACACGTGGCGCTTGGCGGTGGCGACATAGATGTTGCCCGGGCCAACCACTTTGTCGACCTTCGGCACGCTTTCGGTGCCGTAAGCCAGCGCCGCAACTGCCTGCGCGCCGCCGATGGTGAACACCCGGTCGACGCCGGCGATGCAGGCTGCGGCCAGCACCAGTTCGTTGACTTCACCGCGCGGGGTCGGCACGACCATGACCACTTCGGTCACGCCCGCCACCTTGGCCGGAATCGCGTTCATCAGCACCGAGGACGGGTAGGACGCCTTGCCGCCCGGCACGTACAGACCGGCGCGATCCAGTGGCGTGACCTTCTGGCCCAGCACCGTGCCATCGGCTTCGGTGTAGCTCCAGGAGTCCTGTTTCTGCTTTTCGTGGTAGCTGCGCACACGGGTCGCGGCTTTTTCCAGGGCTTCGCGCTGAGGCACGGTGATGCGGGTCAATGCCAGTTCCAGGCGTTCGCGCGGCAGGATCAAGTCCGCCATGGACGCCACTTGCAGGCCATCGAACTTCTGGGTGAACTCGACCACCGCCGCATCGCCACGCTCGCGCACGGCCTTGATGATGTCCAGCACCCGCTGATTGACCGAGTCGTCAGACACACTTTCCCAGCTCAGCAGATGATCCAGATGATGTGCGAAATCCGGGTCAGCAGCGTTGAGTCGGCGAATTGCAGTCGGTGCGGTCATAGCGAGAGCCTCATAGGATTGGCAAAAACTCGGGCGCCCTAAGCTAGCCGTTGATCCGCTTGGGCACCCGAGAATTCTGGCTATGAGGCGGATAGACGGGCGCGACTCAAGGTCGCGCAGGTGAATCAGCCGCGGTGTCGAGACTCCACTGCCTTGCGCAGGGTGTCGATCAACGCCTGGATACGGGCATGCTGCATTTTCATCGACGCCTTGTTGACGATCAGACGGGAGCTGATGGCAGCGATGAAATCCTGTGGCTCCAGGCCATTGGCCCGCAGCGTGTTACCGGTGTCGACCACGTCGATGATCTTGTCCGCCAGGCCGATCAGCGGCGCCAGTTCCATCGAGCCGTAGAGCTTGATGATGTCGACCTGACGACCCTGTTCGGCATAGTAGCGCTTGGCGACGTTGACGAACTTGGTGGCAATGCGCAGACGGCCCTTGGGCTCGACTGCGCCGACTTTACCGGCCGTCATCAGTTTGCACTGGGCGATTTGCAGGTCCAGCGGTTCGTACAGACCCTGGCCGCCGTATTCCATCAGCACGTCTTTACCGGCGACGCCCAGATCGGCGGCACCATGCTCGACATAGGTCGGCACATCGGTGGCACGCACGATCAGCAAGCGCACATCGGCCTGGGTCGTGGGGATGATCAGCTTGCGGCTCTTGTCCGGATTCTCGGTCGGCACGATGCCCGCTTCAGCCAGAAGCGGCAGGGTGTCGTCAAGGATGCGGCCCTTGGACAGTGCGATAGTCAACATGGGAAACGTCAGTCCTTATCAAGGTACTCATGCCCGGTCGCAAACGGCGCCGGACACACATCGAGCCGGAAACCGGCTCGACTTCAACAAATCAACGGACGCGTCCCTGCGCCCATGCAGCAGAAACTAGCCCGGTACGCGGCGGATCTTGGCGCCGAGCATCTGCAGCTTCTCTTCGATGCACTCATAACCACGGTCGATGTGGTAGATGCGATCGATCAGGGTATCGCCTTCGGCGATCAGCGCCGAGATCACCAGGCTGGCCGAAGCACGCAGGTCGGTGGCCATGACTGGCGCGCCCTTGAGCTTTTCGATGCCGGTGACGATGGCGGTGTTGCCTTCAACCTGAATGTGCGCGCCCATGCGGTGCAGTTCGTAAACGTGCATGAAACGGTTTTCGAAGATCGTCTCGATCACAGCACCAGTTCCTTCGGCAATGGCGTTGAGGGAGATGAATTGCGCTTGCATGTCGGTCGGGAACGCCGGGTATGGAGCGGTCCGCACGTTGACGGCTTTCGGCCGCTTGCCGTGCATGTTCAGCTCGATCCAGTCTTCACCGGTGGTGATTTCGGCGCCGGATTCACGAAGTTTTTCCAGAACGGCTTCGAGTATGGTCGGATCGGTGTCCTTGACCTTCACACGCCCGCCGGTGACCGCTGCCGCCACCAGATAGGTGCCGGTCTCGATACGGTCAGGCATCACTTTGTAAGTGGTCGTGTGCAGACGCTCGACGCCATCGATGGTGATGGTGTCGGTGCCGGCGCCGGAAACCTTCGCGCCCATGGCGTTCAGGAAGTTCGCCAGGTCGACGACTTCAGGCTCGCGAGCGGCGTTGGCCAGAACGCTGCGGCCCTTGGCCAGAGCGGCCGCCATCATGATGTTCTCGGTACCGGTCACGCTGACGGTGTCGAAGAAGAAGTGCGCACCGCGCAGGCCGCCTTCAGGGGCCTTGGCCTTGATGTAGCCGCCTTCGACGTCGATGACCGCGCCCATGGCTTCAAGACCACGGATGTGCAGGTCAACCGGACGCGAACCGATGGCGCAACCGCCAGGCAGTGCAACTTCGGCTTCACCGAAACGGGCAACCATCGGGCCCAGCACCAGGATCGAGGCGCGCATGGTTTTAACCAGTTCGTACGGCGCGATCAGGGTCTTGATGGTGCGTGGGTCGATTTCGACGCTGAGCTTCTCGTCGATCACCGGCTCAATGCCCATGCGACCGAACAGCTCGATCATGGTGGTGATGTCGTGCAGGTGCGGCAGGTTGGCCACGGTCACCGGGCCATCGCACAGCAAGGTGGCAGCCAGGATCGGCAAGGCCGAGTTCTTTGCCCCGGAGATGCGGATCTCGCCATCAAGACGAGCGCCACCAGTAATAATCAATTTATCCATAAGAATCTCGACGCCCTTGGGCTCAGGTGCGCTCGGCCCAGGCCGCGCTGCTGAAAAATTTCATAGTGACCGCATGGATGCTGCCATCGACAATCCACGGGTTCAAATGGGCATAGACCTGCTGCTGACGCTTCACCGGGCTCAACGCCGCCAGTTCATCGCTAATCACGTTCAGCTGGAAATTGCAGCCTTCGCCTTCAACTTCCACCTTCGTGTTTGGCAGCTTTCCTTCAAGGAAGCTCTTCACTTCTACGGCCTGCATGCTCAACCTCAATCGGCGCCCTGTGCGCGCGGGTCGGACATCATACAAAAAAGCCCCGCGCCTGCGAACCCCGCGAAGCAGGACTCTGACGGGGGGCTTCTTTATAGATGCGGTTCAGGGGTGCGCCAACAGCTCGGTCAATTCGCTGACCTGAGCGATTTTGCGCATGTCTTCGGGCATCGCGCGAATGCTCACGGCCTTGCCGGCCACCTGGGCATCGCGCATGAAGCACAGCAGCAGCGACAAGCCGACACTGCTGGACTTCTCCACTGCGGAGCAATCGACCACCAGCGCAGGCGCCTTGCTGGACTTGATCAGTACCTGCCCCTGCTTGCGCAAGTTCGGGCCGGTCCGGTAATCCAGCACACCGCTGAGCAGCAGCTCGCCGGTTTCGCTCATGCGAATGGCCGACTCACTCATTGGGCTTTCTTCTCGACAGCTTTTTCGGTGTTTTCCTTGGCTTTGGCGACTTCCCCGGCCCAACCATTGATGGTCTTGTCCAGGTCGTTGCCATTGCGCTGCATCGCATCAGCGAACTGATCGCGGAATAGCTTGCCGATATTGATGCCGTTGATGATGACGTTACGCAGCTTCCATTCGCCGTTGATCTTTTCGAGTGTGTAAGACACGGGATAGATCGCGCCGCTGCTGCCTTTGACCGTCATGCCAACGCTGGTACGGTCTCCCGATTCATCCTTGGCAGGCTCAACAGTAATGCCCTGGTTGTTGTATTCGAGCAATGCGTTGCCATAAAACTGGAACAGACCTTTTTTGAAGTTTTCTTCAAACGTCTTCATTTGCTCGGGCGTTGCTTTGCGCGAGTATTTGACGGTCATGATGCTTTTGGAAATGCCCTCGGCATCCACCACAGGACCGACGATGGTGTTCAACGCCGTATAAAAGTCTTGTGGATCCTGTTTGTACTTCTCTTTATTGGCCGACAGGTCGGCGAGCATCCGGGTCGTGGTGTCCTGAACCAGATCGTGCGCCGACTGCGCCGCCATGGCGTTAGCCATCAACGGCAAGGCCGCGAGCAATATCAACAGGCCACGTCGCAAGATAGAGATCATTGAAAAGCTCCTCATTTGGCGTCTTTGCTAACGGTATTGAGCAGAAATTTACCGATCAGGTCCTCGAGCACCAGCGACGACTGCGTGTCGTGGATGGTTCCACCATCCTTGAGCAGGGCTTGTTCCCCACCCACACTGATACCGATGTATTTCTCACCCAACAGGCCAGCGGTCAGGATAGATGCAGTGGAGTCAGTCGGCAGGTTATCTACGCGCTTTTCCAGTTGCATGGTCACCCGACCGGTGAAGCTGTCGCGATCCAGATCGATCGCAGTGACCTTGCCAATGGTCACACCGGCCATGGTCACTTTAGCTCTGACAGTCAAACCGGCGATATTATCGAAATATGCATAAAGTTTATAAGTATCGGTGCTCGGGCTCGGGGACAGGCCACTGACCCGCAACGCAAGCAACAGCAAAGCCAGGATGCCAGCCAGCAAGAAAAGGCCGACACCGATTTCCAGGGTGCGGTTTTGCATCAGAAATCTCCAAACATCAAGGCGGTCAGAATAAAGTCCAGGCCGAGTACCGCCAAAGAGGCGTACACCACGGTCTTGGTAGTGGCACGACTGATCCCCTCGGAAGTGGGCTCGCAGTCATAGCCTTGGAATACGGCGATCCAGGTCACGACGAAGGCAAAAACGATGCTTTTGATAATGCCGTTGAGCACATCGTCGACAAACGTCACGCTGTTTTGCATGTTCGACCAGTAGGAGCCTTCATAGACACCCAGCCAGTCGACGGCCACCCACGAACCGCCCCAGATACCCACCACGCTGAAAATCATTGCCAGCACCGGCAGGGAAATGAAGCCGGCCCACAGGCGCGGAGCAATAATGTACTTGAGCGGGTCAACCCCGATCATTTCCAGACTGGACAGTTGCTCGGTGGATTTCATGTTGCCGATTTCGGCGGTCAGCGCCGAACCCGCACGCCCGGCGAACAGCAAGGCCGTGACGACCGGCCCCAGTTCACGCAGCAGTGTCAGCGCAACCATCTGCCCGACAGCCTGCTCCGAGCCATAGCTGGACAGGATATTGAAGCCCTGCAGCGCCAGCACCATACCGATGAACACCCCGGAGACCACGATGATCACCAGGGACATCACGCCAACCGAATGCAGTTGCTTGACCAGCAGGCCAAAACTGCCGCCGATGCCACCGCGACCGAGCAAGGCATGAAACAGGAACAGCGCCGAACGCCCGAATACCGCCAGCACATCGATGCCGGCGTGGCCGAAACGGCGCACTCTTTCTATTAATGAAATCTTGCGCATCAGCGCTTCCCCAGAAGATCTGCGCGGTAATCCGTCGCTGGAAAGTGGTATGCGACCGGGCCGTCGGGTTCGCCAGTCATGAACTGGCGAATCCGTGGTTCCTGCGAAGTCATCAATTCCTTGGGTGTGCCCTGCCCCAACACTTGCCCGTCACCCACCACAATGATGTAGTCGGCGATGCTCGCGGTCTCGGCCAGATCGTGGGAGACCACGATGCTGGTGATGCCCAGCGCATCGTTGAGCAGGCGGATCAGGCGCACCAGCACGCCCATGGCGATCGGGTCCTGGCCGACAAAAGGCTCGTCGTACATGAGAATTTGCGGATCGAGGGCAATCGCCCGGGCCAGCGCGACTCGACGTTTCATGCCGCCGGACAATTCGTCAGGCATCAGGTCAATGGCGCCACGCAAGCCCACGGCTTGCAATTTGAGCAGGACAATATCGCGAATCATCTCTTCCGGCAGTGTGGTATGAACACGCAGCGGAAAGGCGACGTTCTCGAATACATCGAGATCGGTAAACAGCGCGCCGCTCTGAAACAGCACGCCCATGTGCTTGCGCGCATCGAACAAATCGCTGCGCGACAATGTTGGCAGGTTCTGGCCATTGACCCAGACTTCGCCGCTGGTGGGGCGCAATTGGGCCCCCATCAACCGCAACAGCGTGGTCTTGCCACACCCGGAAGGCCCCATGATGCCGGTGACCTTGCCGCGTGGTATGCGGATATCGATGTTATTGAAAATGCTGCGCGCACCGCGCTTGAAGGTCAGTCCCTTCAGCTCGACCGCGTAGGCGTTATCGGCACTCATCTAAACTCCTTGCGATGCAGCCTCTCACTCGGACGCCTGGCTTTCTGACGAAAGCACATACCTTCCCGGGCAGGCCGAACTGGCGGCGAACTATATCACTGCAAATGCCAAGCGCCCAAGGCCCAAGCCGGGCACGTTCAGCAACATGACCACCTGAAATCATCTATTTAGAGGGTCTCGGTAACAAGGAATGACAAACCGCGACGAACTTGCGTGAGGGTTTTGATCATTACCGTTATAATCGCCGCCTTTTCATCAGGCTATACGATTTCTGACATGAGCCAATCCAGCGACCTGATTCAATCTGCACAACGCACCATCCGTCTCGAACTGGAAGCCGTGCAAGGCTTGTTACCCCATATCGACGCGGATTTCGTACGCGCTTGCGAGATGATTCTGGCCAGCAAAGGCCGCGTAGTCGTGGTCGGCATGGGCAAATCGGGGCACATCGGCAACAAGATTGCCGCCACCCTGGCCAGCACCGGCACCACGGCGTTCTTCGTGCATCCAGCCGAAGCCAGCCACGGCGACATGGGTATGATCACGCGTGACGACATCATCCTGGCACTGTCGAACTCCGGTTCCACCAATGAAATCGTTACCCTGCTGCCACTGATCAAGCGCCTGGGCATCAAATTGATCAGCGTCACCGGCAATCCCGACTCGGCACTGGCCAAGGCTGCCGAGGTCAACCTCAACGTTCACGTCGAGCACGAAGCCTGCCCGCTGAACCTGGCGCCAACCTCATCGACCACCGCCGCTCTGGTGATGGGCGATGCCCTGGCGGTGGCGCTGCTGGAAGCCCGCGGTTTTACCGCTGAAGATTTCGCTTTTTCCCACCCAGGCGGCGCACTTGGCCGACGCTTGCTTCTGAAAGTGGAAAACGTCATGCACGCCGGGCAAGAGCTGCCGCAGGTTCAGCGCGGCACCCTGCTCAAGGACGCATTGATGGAAATGACCCGCAAGGGCCTGGGCATGACCGTGATTCTGGAAGCCAACGGTAAACTTGCCGGGATCTTCACCGACGGCGATCTGCGTCGCACCCTGGACCGCAGCATCGACATCCACAGCGCCACCATCGAGCAGGTGATGACCGCCCACGGCAAGACCGCACGTGCCGAGATGCTTGCCGCCGAGGCGCTGAAAATCATGGAAGACCACAAGATCAACGCATTGGTCGTGGTCGACAGCGAAGACCGCCCGGTCGGCGCCTTGAACATGCACGATTTGCTGCGCGCTGGAGTAATGTAATGAGCACGGACCTGCTGCAACGCGGCAAACAGATCAAACTGGCGGTATTCGACGTCGACGGCGTGCTGACCGACGGGCGCCTGTACTTCCTCGAAGACGGCAGCGAATTCAAGACCTTCAACACGCTCGACGGCCAAGGCATCAAGATGTTGATGGCAGCCGGCGTGCAGACCGCTATCATCAGCGGACGCAAGACCCCGGTGGTCGAACGACGGGCCAAGAACCTCGGCATTCCACACCTGTACCAGGGTCGCGAAGACAAACTGGTGGTGCTCGACGAGCTCCTTGCCCAACTCAACCTGAACTATGAACAAGTGGCCTACCTCGGCGACGACCTGCCGGACCTGCCGGTGATTCGCCGCGTCGGTCTGGGCATGGCCGTGGCCAACGCCGCCAGCTTCGTGCGCGAACACGCCCACGGTATCACCCAGGCCCGTGGCGGCGAGGGTGCCGCGCGCGAATTCTGCGAATTGATCCTGCGCGCCCAGGGCCGCCTCGATGCGGCCAACGCCGCGTACCTGTGAGCCCATCATGCTGAGCAAAAAGATTCGCAACATCCTGATATTCGGTTGCATCGCGGCGCTATTCGCTGCGGTCGGCTATTGGAACATCAGCCCGGAACGCTTCCTCGACAAGCCAGTGGCGCATGTCGATGAAGCCATGATCGACTATTACGCAACCAACGCCCACAGCGTGCAGTACCTGCCGGACGGCAAACTGCAGTATGAAATGACGTCCGACAAGGTCGAACACCTGAAGGCGACGGAAGTGACGTTGCTGTCCAACCCTGACCTGAACATGTTTCGTGGCACCGAATTCCCTTGGCACGTCCAGAGCGAACGCGGCGAAGTCAACCCGGACGGCACCCAGGTCGAGCTGATCGACTCGGTACGTATCACGCGTTTCGACGAAAAAAACCGTAAAACCCTGATTACCACCACCCGTATGACAGTGTTCCCGCAGCAGCAATATGCGCAGACCGATCAACCCGTTAGAATCGACGGCGCCGGCGGTGTATCGACAGGCAACGGAATGAAAGCGTACTTGAAAGAAAGCAGGATACACCTGCTATCGAACGTAAGAGGACAGTATGAGGCTCGTTAAAACCCTCCCTATTTTGCTCAGTCTGAGCGCAGCACTGGGAAGCGTGAGCGCCTGGGCTCTGCCGACCGATCAAGCGCAGCCTATCCGCATCCAGGCCGACGACGCCCAACTGGACGACAAGAACGGTGTTGCCACCTATAAAGGTGATGTGATCATCACTCAGGGCTCGATGATCGTTAAGGGCAACACCGTGACCATCACCCGCACGCCAACAGGCGAGATCGATGTGGTGACCTCGGTGGGCAACCTCGCCTACTTCGAGCAACTGCAGACCGCTGGCGACACCAAGCCTGTTCAGGGTTGGGGCGTGACCATCCAATATCACGCCGCGCAAAACCGCGTCGTACTGATCGACAAGGCCAAAGTTGTCGACAAGGACAACAACGTCACCCAGGGCGAAAAAATCGTCTATGACACGATCAAGAAACTCGCCAGCGCCGGTCGCGCCACGGGCAGCAAGGTCACCGAGACACGTCCGCGTATCGACATGGTGATCCAGCCGAAGAAGAAAACCGACGAGAAAACCCAGTAATGGCAACTCTGAAAGCTCAGCATCTGGCCAAGAGCTACAAGAGCCGCCAGGTCGTGCGTGACGTCAGCCTGTCCATCGACAGCGGCCAGATCGTCGGCCTGCTTGGCCCCAACGGCGCCGGCAAAACCACCTGTTTTTACATGATCGTGGGTCTGGTACAGGCCGATCAGGGTCGCGTACTGATCGATGACCTGGACGTCAGCCACCAGCCGATGCACGGTCGCGCGAAGGCCGGTATCGGCTATCTTCCGCAAGAAGCGTCGATCTTCCGCAAGCTGTCGGTGACCGACAATATCATGGCCATCCTCGAGACCCGCAAGGAGCTCGACAAGGCCGGTCGCCGCAAAGAGCTGGAAAGCCTGCTGCAGGAATTTCACATCCACCACATTCGTGACAGCCTTGGCATGAGCCTGTCCGGTGGTGAACGCCGTCGGGTGGAAATCGCCCGGGCACTGGCCACCAACCCGAAATTCATCCTCCTCGACGAACCCTTCGCCGGCGTGGACCCGATCTCGGTGGGCGACATCAAGCAGATCATCCACCACCTCAAGGCCAAAGGCATTGGCGTGCTGATCACTGACCACAACGTCCGTGAAACCCTGGACATCTGCGAAACCGCCTACATCGTCAACGATGGCCAGCTGATCGCTGAAGGCGACTCCGCCACCATCCTGGCCAACGAACTGGTCAAGGAAGTGTATCTGGGCCATGAGTTCCGCCTGTAAGCGCTGAGGTGCCTGGCCAGTCGCCTTGGTGCTCATATCAATAAAAAATCAATAGTTTTTTATTGTTACAGCGCTCTAGGCAAACACTTCAGTTTCAGGCATATAATTTGCTTATGTTTGGCGCTTCGGCGCCCTGTAGTGGATGGCGCATGTGCGCCGGCGAATAAGGTGTTAAGCCCCTGCCATGAAACCATCGCTAGTCTTGAGAATGGGCCAGCAGCTGACGATGACACCGCAGCTGCAACAGGCCATCCGCCTGCTCCAATTGTCGACCCTGGACCTGCAACAGGAAATCCAGGAGGCCCTGGAGTCCAATCCGATGCTCGAACGCCAGGAAGAAGGCGACGACTTCGATAACGCAGACCCCTTGGCCGACAAAGCCGAACAGCAACCCAACACCGACATTCAGGAACCCTCCTACCAGGAAACCGCCCCGACGGTGGATAACCTTGAGGAAGGCGACTGGAACGAGCGCATTCCCAACGAATTGCCTGTCGATACCGCCTGGGAAGACGTCTACCAGACCAGCGCCAGCAGCCTGCCGAGCAACGATGACGACGAGTGGGATTTCACCACCCGTACTTCGGCCGGTGAAAGCCTGCAAAGCCATTTGCTCTGGCAACTGAACCTGGCACCGATGTCCGACACCGATCGCCTGATCGCCGTGACCCTGATCGACTGCATCAACAATCAGGGCTATCTGGACGAAACCCTCGAGGAAATCCTCGAGGCCTTCGATCCGGAACTGGACATCGAACTGGACGAAATCGAAGCCGTCCTGCACCGCATCCAGCAATTCGAGCCCGCCGGTATCGGCGCCCGCAACCTCGGTGAATGCCTGCTGCTGCAACTGCGCCAACTGCCCGCCAAGACCCCTTGGCTGACCGAGGCCAAGCGCCTGGTCACCGATTACATCGACCTGCTCGGCAGCCGCGACTACAGCCAGCTGATGCGCCGCATGAAGCTCAAGGAAGATGAACTGCGCCAGGTGATCGAACTGGTCCAGAGCCTCAACCCGCGCCCGGGGTCGCAAATCGAGTCCACCGAAGCCGAATACGTCGTTCCCGACGTGATCGTGCGCAAGGACAACGAGCGCTGGCTGGTGGAACTGAACCAGGAGTCGGTGCCGCGCCTGCGGGTCAACGCCCAATATGCCGGCTTCGTACGCCGCGCCGATACCAGCGCTGACAACACCTTCATGCGTAATCAGTTGCAGGAGGCTCGCTGGTTCATCAAGAGCCTGCAAAGCCGCAACGAAACCCTGATGAAAGTGGCCACCCAGATCGTCGAGCATCAACGCGGCTTCCTGGAGTACGGCGACGAGGCCATGAAACCGCTGGTGCTGCATGACATCGCTGAAGCGGTGGGCATGCACGAATCGACGATTTCACGGGTGACCACGCAAAAATTCATGCATACCCCACGGGGCATCTATGAACTGAAATACTTTTTTTCCAGCCACGTCAGCACCTCCGAAGGCGGTGAATGCTCGTCTACGGCGATCCGCGCGATCATCAAAAAACTGGTTGCCGCGGAAAATCAGAAAAAGCCGTTGAGTGACAGCAAGATCGCTGGTTTACTGGAGGCACAAGGCATTCAGGTGGCTCGCCGCACCGTCGCCAAGTACCGCGAATCCCTGGGAATCGCGCCTTCGAGCGAACGCAAGCGGTTGATGTAGAGCCACGCCACAGCGTTCCAGTGGTAGATCATCGGATCTACCGCTTTATGCACTGGCAACGAAGGAGAAGCTGTATGCAAGTCAACATCAGTGGACACCAACTGGAAGTGACCGAACCTCTTCGCACCTACATCGGCGAAAAACTCGAACGATTAGAGAGGCATTTCGACAAGATCACCAACGTGCAGGTCACGATGACGGTCGAGAAGCTCAAGCAGAAAATCGAAGCCACGCTGCATATTCCCGGCAATGAGGTGGTCGCTAACGCGGAACATACCGATATGTACGCAGCGATCGACGCACTGACCGACAAGCTGGATAAACAACTCAAAAAGCATAAGGAAAAGACCCAGAGCCTCCTCCAGGGCGCGACCGGTCGTTAACACTCCCAACCCATGATCCGACTTGAAAGCATCCTGACCCCCGGCCGTTCCCTGGTGAACGTGCCGGGCGGCAGTAAAAAGAAAGCCCTCGAGCAAATTGCCAACCTCATCCATCGCGAAGTGCCGGATCTGGCCATGCAGGATGTCTTCGAGAGTCTGGTCGCCCGTGAAAAACTCGGTTCCACCGGCTTTGGCAACGGTATCGCCATCCCCCACTGCCGTCTCAAGGGCTGCGGATCGCCCATCAGTGCCTTGATGCACCTGGATGCACCCATCGATTTCGACGCCATCGACGGCGCTCCGGTTGACCTGCTGTTTGTACTGCTGGTCCCCGAAGCCGCCACCGATGCGCACCTGGAGTTGCTGCGCCAGATCGCCAGCATGCTTGATCGCAAGGAAGTGCGTGAAAAACTGCGCAGCGCCCCGAGCAACGAAGCCTTGTATCAGGTTGTCCTGGACGAGCAAAACGGTCACTAATCATGCGCCTGATCATCGTCAGCGGCCGCTCCGGCTCAGGTAAAAGCACTGCCCTTGATGTTCTCGAGGACAACGGCTACTACTGCATCGACAACCTGCCGGCCGGTCTGTTGCCGGAACTGGCCGAACGCGCACTGATTCACACCGAACTGGCACAACCGCTGGTGGCCGTGTCCATCGATGCACGCAACTTGCCGAGCCACCTGTCACGGTTTCCCGAATTGCTGGAAGAAGTCCGCAGCCGGCATATCCAGTGCGATGTGCTGTATCTGGACGCCGATGAAGAGACCCTGCTCAAACGATTTTCGGAAACCCGCCGCCGTCACCCGCTGAGCAGTGCCAATCGCTCGCTGGCGGAGGCGATAGAGGATGAAACCAATCTGCTGGGGCCGATCGCCGACCTGGCCGACCTCAAGGTCAACACCACCAATCTGAACCTGTATCAGCTGCGCGATACCATCAAGCTGCGCCTGCTGAATCAGCCGGAGCCCGGTACTGCGTTTCTGGTGGAGTCTTTCGGGTTCAAGCGTGGCATGCCGGTGGACGCCGATCTGGTGTTCGACGTGCGCTGCCTGCCCAACCCCTACTGGAAGCCGGAGCTACGAGCTCAATCCGGGCTCGATCAACCGGTGGCCGACTACCTGGCGGCGCAGCCGGATGTCGAGGAAATGTTCCAGGACATTTCCTCCTACCTGCTCAAGTGGCTGCCCCGCTTTGCCGCCAGCAACCGCGCCTATGTCACCATTGCCATTGGCTGCACCGGCGGGCATCACCGCTCTGTCTACCTGACCGAACGTCTGGGCCAGGTCCTGCAACAATCCCTGAAGAACGTCCAGGTTCGCCACCGCGACCTCAGCTAAAGGATTCACATCGCGATGCCTGCTCTGGAAATCGAAATCATCAACAAGCTGGGCCTGCATGCCCGCGCGTCTGCAAAATTCGTTGGCGTCGCCGGGCAGTTCCCTTGCCAGATCAGAGCTGGCCGTACACCGGAAACGATGGTCGATGGCAAAAGCATCATGGCCATGATGATGCTCGCAGCCGGCAAGGGCACCAAAATCCACCTGAAAACCGAAGGTGAACAAGAGCAGGAAGCTATGGATGCACTGGTGGCGCTGATCAACAACTTCTTCGACGAAGGCGAATAAAGATCAATGGATTTCGGCTTTCGGTTGCGCCCACAGATGCGTAGGCGCTGACGAAGCTGCGATATTTTGATCCAAAAAAAAAGCGCCACCCAATCGGGTGGCGCATTTTTTTTGTGCAGCAACCGCAGCTTAACTACCTGCCACCGTCATCCGCTCGATCAACACCGAACCTGTGCGAATGTTGCTGCGCAATTCCAGGTCATTACCGACCGCAATGATCTGCTTGAACATGTCGCGCATGTTGCCGGCAATAGTCACTTCCTGGACCGCGAACTGGATTTCGCCGTTCTCGACCCAGAAACCCGCTGCGCCACGGGAGTAATCGCCAGTGACCATGTTCAGGCCCTGCCCCATCAATTCAGTGACCAGCAGGCCACGACCCATGCGGCGCAACAAGGCCGCCTGATCTTCGTCGCCATGGGTGACGAACAGGTTGTGCACGCCGCCCGCATTCGCGGTGCTCGGCATGCCCAGCTTACGGCCGGAATAGGTGCCAAGCACATAGGACACCAGCTCGCCGTTTTCCACGAACGGCTTGGCGTAGGTCGCCAGGCCATCGCCGTCGAAGGCAGAGCTGCCCAAAGCGCGCATCAAGTGCGGACGTTCATCGATGGTCAGCCATTCCGGGAACAGTTTCTGCCCCAGCGTGCCTTCGAGGAACGAAGACTTGCGATACAGACTGCCGCCGGAAATCGCCGAGAGGAAACTGCCGAACAAACCGCCGGCCAGTTCCGCAGAAAACAGCACCGGCACTTCGCAGGTCGGTACCGGGCGTGCGCCCAAGCGGCTCGCCGCCCGTTGCGCGGCACGCTGGCCGATGCTCTCCGGGCTGGCCAACAAATTGCCCTGCCGGTTCACGTCGTACCAGTAATCACGCTGCATCTGGCCATCGGCTTCGGCGATCATCACGCAGCTGAGGCTGTGACGGGTCGAGGCGTAACCGCCGATAAAACCGTGGCTGTTGCCGTACACACGGCAACCCTGATGAGTGCTGAGGGTGGTGCCGTCGGCGTTCTTGATCCGACTGTCGGCGGCAAACGCCGCCGCTTCACAGGCCAGGGCCTGCTCGATGGCTCGCTCCGGTGTGATACTCCATTGGTGGAACAGGTCGAAATCCTGCAGCTCCTTGGCCATCAGCGCGGCATCCGCCAAGCCTGCGGCTTCGTCTTCGGACGTGTGCTTGGCAATCGCCAGCGCAGCAGCGACGGTTTCGCGAATCGCTTCCGAACCGCTGGCCGAGGTGCTGGCCGAGCCTTTGCGCTGCCCTACGTACAAGGTGATGCCAAAGCCCTGGTCGCGGTTGAACTCAACGGTTTCGACTTCCCGCTGACGCACCGTGGTCGACAGACCCTGCTCCAGCGACACCGCCACTTCACAGGCACTGGCGCCTTGGCGCTTGGCTTCAGCAATGATCTGCTCGACTTGCTCTTGCAGTGCCGGCAACGCTTGTGGGCCGACGCTTTCAACTGCACTCATGCTGTTCTCCACTCAAATTCTGCTTTCGGTAACGGTCATCGAGCGACCGGGCCGGACAAGCGGCCCCCGACTGGTTATCATGGCGGCGTTTCTTTGCGGACGGCCACCATGGTTGATTCTTACGACGACTCCCTCGATACGGGAGAAAAAAGCAAATCCCAGGTCAAACGCGAGCTGCATGCTCTGGTTGACCTCGGCGAGCGCCTTACAACACTCAAGCCTGACCTGCTGGCAAAACTGCCGTTGACCGACGCTTTGCGCCGGGCTCTGGCCGATGCGCCCAAGCACACCGCGAACATCGCGCGTAAACGGCACCTTCAGTTTATCGGCAAGCTGATGCGCGATCAGGACACTGGCGCCATTCTCACCCTGCTCGATCAACTCGATGCCTCCACCCGGCAGTACAACGAACGTTTCCACGGCTTGGAACGCTGGCGCGATCGCTTGATCGCAGGCGACGACTCCGTCCTGGAGAAGTTCGTCGTCGATTACCCGGAGGCCGATCGTCAACAATTGCGCTCCCTGATCCGTCAGGCCCAGCACGAACTGGCGACCAACAAGCCACCGGCTTCGAGCCGTAAAATCTTCAAGTACATCCGTGAGCTGGACGAGACTCAACGCGGTTTGCGTTAAGTCCCGAATCGGGTGAGTTGCCTCGCAACTCACCCGAAGCTTCACGTTTTCAAGAGCCCCTTACGATCCTGTGCCACCCACGGTGATCGCATCGATTTTCAGCGTTGGCTGGCCGACACCCACCGGCACCGACTGCCCATCCTTGCCACACGTTCCCACACCGCTGTCCAGCGCCAGATCATTACCAACCATCGACACCCGGCTCATGGCTTCCGGCCCGTTGCCGATCAACGTCGCGCCTTTGACCGGGGCGGTAATCTTGCCGTCTTCGATCAGGTACGCCTCGCTGGTGGAGAACACGAACTTGCCACTGGTGATGTCCACCTGACCGCCGCCGAGGTTGGCGCAGTAGATGCCTTTTTTCACCGAGGCGATGATTTCCGCCGGGTCGCTTTCGCCACCGAGCATGTAAGTGTTGGTCATGCGCGGCATCGGCAGGTGCGCGTAGGATTCGCGACGACCGTTGCCGGTGCGGGCCACGCCCATCAGGCGCGCGTTGAGCTTGTCCTGCATATAACCCTTGAGCACGCCGTTTTCGATCAGCGTTGTGCACTCGGTCGGCGTGCCTTCGTCGTCGACACTCAACGAACCTCGGCGGCCGGCGAGGGTGCCGTCATCGACGATGGTGCAAAGCTTCGATGCAACCATCTCGCCCATGCGCCCGCTGTAGGCCGAACTGCCCTTGCGGTTGAAATCGCCTTCCAGACCGTGACCGACGGCTTCGTGCAGCAACACGCCGGACCAACCCGAACCCAACACCACCGGCAACGTACCGGCCGGCGCCGGGATGGCTTCCAGATTCACCAGTGCCTGACGCAACGCTTCACGGGCATAACCCATGGCGCGGTCTTCGCTGAGGAAATAGCGGTAGTCGGTACGACCGCCACCGCCATGGCCGCCGCGCTCACGACGACCGTTCTGCTCGACGATCACGCTGACGTTGAAACGCACCAACGGCCGCACATCTGCCGCCAGGCCGCCATCGGTGGAGGCGATCAGAATCCGTTCCCAGACCCCGGCCATGCTCACGGTGACTTGCTGGATACGCGGGTCGAGGGCCCGGGTCGCCACGTCGATGCGCTTGAGCAGCTCGACTTTCTCGGCGCGGGTCATCACTTCCAGCGGGTTGTCCGGTCCGTACAACTGAGCGACATCCTGGGTAGTGAACGCCTGCACGGTGCCATTCTGCCCGGCCCGGGAGATCGAACGGGCCGCACGGGCCGCTGCGCCCAGCGCTTCGAGGGTGATCGCATTGCTGTAGGCGAAACCGGTTTTTTCACCCGATTGCGCACGCACGCCTACACCCTGGTCGAGGTTGAAGCTGCCTTCCTTGACGATCCCGTCTTCCAGCGCCCAGGACTCGGAAATCTGCCCCTGGAAATACAGGTCGGCGGCATCGATGCCCGGGCCGGCCAGATCGCCGAGCACACCCTGCAGGCTCTCGATCGTTACGCCGCCGGGCGCCAGGAGGTGTTCACTGACAGAGGACAACAACTCGCTCATATGCTTTACGCCTTAAATTCGTCGTTCTGATGCAGGTCGCTGAGCGCCCTGCGAGAAAAAGCGCCGGTGAGTGGACACCGGCATCCGCGCCCTGATGGCCGCCTGTTCGCTGCTGTCGCGTTCGGCCAGCAGCACGGCCTCGCCCTGATCCTGTTGTGCCAGCACGCGCCCCCATGGATCGATTATCGCGGCATGACCAAAGGTTTCTCGCGGTCCCGGATGAGTGCCACCCTGGGCGGCCGCGAGCACGTAACATTGAGTCTCGATGGCCCGCGCGCGAATCAGCACGTCCCAATGGGCCGCGCCGGTCACCGCGGTAAAGGCCGACGGGGCGGTAATCAATTCCGCGCCGGCAGCACGCAATTCGCTGTACAGCTCCGGGAAGCGCAAGTCGTAACACACCGTCAGGCCGACTCGACCGACTGGCGTATCGGCAACCACCACGCCACTGCCATAAGCATAGTCATCGGATTCGCGATAACGCCCGCGATTGTCCGCCACGTCCACGTCGAACAGGTGCAGCTTGTCGTACCGCGCCACGGTCTCGCCCTGGTCATCCACCAGCAACGAGCACGCATGCGCTTTGGCCATCGGTTCATCCGCCGGCGGCAACGGCAACGTGCCGGCCACTATCCATAACTTGAGGTCGCGGGCGGTCTGTTTCAACCACGGCAGGATCGGGCCTTCGCCCAGCGCTTCGGCGCGGCCAATGTCGGCAATGTCGCGACGGCCCATGGCAGCGAAGTTTTCCGGCAGCACGGCAAGCCGCGCGCCACCGGACGCCGCCTGCTCAAGCAGACGACGGGCCTGGGACAGGTTGGCCAGCACGTCGCTCTGGCTGACCATTTGAATGACTGCTACAGACATGGCCATTTCCTTATCTGGAATCAACACATACCTGTAGGAGCCGCCTGCGGCAGCTCCTGCAGGGGACTTACGGCCATGCTACTCCATGGGCTTGGAAAGTGGCTTTTCAAAAAGGCTTGTCGAAGGTGATTTTCGGCTCTTTCCACGGACCTTTGACCGTGTATCTGACGCTGGCAAAGCGCGCCACGCGGTCACCGATCAGCTTATCGATCAGGAACAGCGCCCCACCGACGGCTGGCGCACCGACGATCAGCGCGGCAATCGGCAGATTGTTGGTCACCGGCAAGGTCACCAGCAACTTGGCATCGACCTGATCAGCCACCAGGTCCAGGGTGCCGTTGAGTTCCAGGTTGCTCGACGGGCCGGTCAGCCGGATCGGCTCACGGGTCACGTAGACCCCGTTGCTCGCGACCAACAGCCCTTTGACCCGGTCATAGCTCAAGCCTTTGCCGAACAGGTCGGAAAAGTCCAGGCGCAAGCGGCGGCCAATGGAGTTGAAGTTGAGCAGGCCAAATACCCGTAGAGCCTGGGCGCTGCCCTCGACTTCAACAAACTGACCTTTATTGAGCGACGCATCGAGGCTGCCAGAGAAGCGCTTGGTGGCCAGCCACGCCGGTGAGCCAGGCCAGCGACCGTCGACATCCATGTGAAACTCTTCACTGGTGACGCTCGGCGCAAAGCCCCAGCCCTTGAGCACGTCGGCGAGGTTCTTGCCACTGACCCGGCCCTTGTACCAACTGCTGGAATTGCCGGGCGCGCCTTCCCAACCGCCGCTGCCCTGCAGGTAGATGCCCTTGAGGCCCATATCCAGGGAGTTGAGGGCGATGCCCTTGCCGGTCGGGCGAACTTTCAATAGCCAGGCGCCCACCAGGTCCTGGCCCTGGAACAGTTGATTGATGGTGATATCCAGCGCCGGGATTTTCGTCGGGTCCACGGTGGCCAGCGGATCCGGCGAATTCTCGTCGGCCAGCACCGTCGGGTCTGGGGCCGGCAAACGTACGTACTGCAGATTGACCGCAATCGGTGTGGCTTTGGCATCGGGAATAGCGACGGTACCCTTGGCCTGCTGACTGTCGAGTTGCAGCGCCCAGGCGGCCGGCTTGCGCGTCAACTGCACCGACGCCTCATCAAGGGTGGTGCCGAAACCGCTGAGCTTGCCAACCTTGAAATCCGCGCCGCTGAGCAATTGCTTGGCGCTGCCGCCTGGATCCTGGCCAGCATACTTGCTGACAAGATCCTGCCAGGGAGACACATCCAGCTCGGACAGTACACCGCGTATGCGCAGGCCTTTGTTGCCGGGCAGCACAGCATCACCACCGCCGAGAAACAACTCACCGCGACCGTCGACGAAGTTGCCAGCCGGGGCCGCAAACGTGAAGTTCGCCAGCTCACCGTAGTTGACCCAGTAACGCCGCTCCGGTCCTTGCAGGGTCATGCGGAACACGGTGTCGCGGCCGACATCCGCCGCCACGCCGAACGGCGCCGGCAAATCCACCGCCACGCCTTTGAGATCGGAGCTGACTATCAATTGGCTGTCGGCGCCATCAAGGTTCAGTTGCAGCTGATAAGGGACCACACCAGACACCGGTAGCGGCTGAGTGACGTTTAGCCACTCGGTGAGTTTCTTGACCTCGACCTGACCCGCTGCGGTGACCCGAGTGTTGAGCTTGCCCGCACTGCCATCGGCAAAAATCTGCGCGGTCACGGGCTTGTCGAACGCTCGCGCGGTGATCTTCTGTCCGCTCAACCCCTTGGCGCTGTCGAAGCGGAAGTCGCCCTTGAGTTGTGTCAGTTCCAGGATGGGCTCGCGAAGTTTCAAGCGGGCCTTGTCGGTCTTGAAGTCGACGAGGATTTTCGGTTGCTCACCTTTGACCAGCGGTACATCCAGGTTGAGTTTGCCTTGCAGATCGCCCTCGCCCTCCCAGCCGGCGAACGTATCGGCGGTGCCGATCGGTGCTTCCTGCAGAATCTTCAGGCCATCGCCCAACCCGCCGGCGAACGCGCCATCGAGGAACAGGTGAGGATTCTGTCCGGCAGGCACATGGGGAATATTGACGTAGACGTCGTTGACCTGGGTGTCGAGCAATCGCCCCTTGTTCGCGAGAATCCGCACACCGCTGTCTTCAATGAATACATCGCCGCTGACCTTGCTGACATGCGGCCAACCCGGCTGAAACGCCAGCTCGGCATCGTGAACCTTGAAAAACAAGCTGATGCTGCGAGCCGTTTCCGGGGCGCCATGGTTCAGCGATCCCTGGTACTGGAAGAAACCTTCATCCACCGCACCTTTGAGAATCGCCGTACGCAGCCACTCGTCCAGCGCCGGGCTCAACACGGCCGGCAGGTACTTGGCGGTGTAGCGACCGTCGCCGTCGACCAGGCCGACCCGCAGGTCCATGTAGTCTTCCTGGGTGTGATCGAAATGCAGGCGAATCAGGAAGTCGCCGGCAATCTTGCCCTCTTCGCCCAGCACCTTCAGGTACGGCGCGATCAGGGTGAAACCTTCTTTATCGAGCTTCCAGTTCAACCGCGCATTGGCCTGAATGTACTGCCATGGCTTGGCGAAAATCGGGTCCAGGTGCAGGGAGAAATCCTTGCTGTCCATGCGCAACTCACCCTGCCCGAGATCGCCGCTGATGCTGCCACTGACGTTTCGCGCCGCCGGTGCGCCGTGATAGGCGTCGAAGCCGACCCGCTCCAGATTGGCGGCAAAGCTGAACTTGCTGTCATCGGTAGCCGCGGGGCGCAAGTCGATCAGCACGTTGCGCAATACCCCGGTGACCTTGAGCCGCTCGACGGCCGTAGCGACACCTTCCGGAAGCGGCCCCAAAGCGTTCAGTAACGGGGTGAGCGGCGTGAGGTCGATGCGGTCGGCTTGCAGATGCAAAAGCTCTGGCGTCTCGTCGGTCGCCGCGGTTTGTTGAAATTGCAGTTTCGATTCCCAGCGAGTTTCACCCAGGCTCATCGCCAGGGAATCCAGGGTCACCAGCACACCCGTGGAGCTGCGCTGGAAATAGCCGTTAAGCGCCAGATTGTTGATCTGGATTGGCTTGCGCTCGGCGTAGGCGCCCTTGAGTTGCGGTGCGTTCAAACGGATCGCGGCGCTTTGCAGGGCGCCCTCGCTCCAGTTCACCCAGAGCTCGCCACCGGCCTTGATCTCGGAGAAATTCCATTGTTGGGTCAGGCGCTCGGGCAACCATTTCGACCAATCGCTTTGCGGCAGGCTCAAGTAAGCCTCAACCTCGCCGTCCTGCCACTGGCTGGCGCGGATACGGGTACGCAGGCTCATCGCAACCGGCTGGCCATCGGGCAGGGTCAAACGGGCGTCGAGGCGCTGACGCGACACACCGGTTCTCAGATTGAGGCCAACGTAGGTCAGAGTCAGTGGCGGCTGATCCAGTGGCTGCAAGGTCACCTGGCTGTCGAGCACCGACAATTGCTGGACCATCTGCATACTATTGAACAACTGCTCCGGGTCCAGCGGCTGATCCTGCCGCACCGGCAATCCTTCCAGCGCCCAATGACCGTCCTCGCCTTCCTTGAGGCTGATCTTCAAGCCGTTGAGCTCCAGATGTGCGATGCGTATTTCGCGCGCCAGCAGGCTGGCCCACAGATCCGGCACCGCGCGCACCTGGTCCAGGCGCAAGGCATTGGAGCCTTCGCCAACCATCACGTCATGAGCCAGCAGAACCGGGGCGAAGCCGCTCCAGTTGCCCTCCAGTTCGCCGATGTGCAGCGGCATGCCCAAGGCGGCGCTGGCTTTGGTTTCGACATCGGCACGGTATTCGGCCACCAGCGGTGTCAGCTCCCGGCCGAGACTGACAAACAGCGCCATCAACACCAAAACCAACGCACACAGGCCCAGACCCCAGCGGGTCAGTGCGGCCAAAATGCGTGTCAGACGGTCCATGTCAGTTGGCTCCCATGGCAAAAATACTGCAAAAAGCTGAGGCCAGCCGTTCTAGTGGAATTGAAATACAACGCTTCAGAGCAGCACCACGTCGTATTGTTCCTGGGAATACATGGTTTCTACCTGAAACCGAATGGTGCGCCCGATAAACCCTTCGAGCTCAGCGACATTGCCCGACTCTTCATCGAGCAAGCGGTCGACCACTTTCTGGTTCGCCAGCACGCGATAGCCTTCGGCCTGATAGGCACGGGCCTCACGCAGGATTTCGCGGAAGATCTCGTAGCAGACGGTTTCCGGGGTCTTGAGCTTGCCGCGCCCCTGGCAGCTGCTGCACGGTTCGCACAGCACTTGCTCGAGACTTTCGCGGGTGCGCTTGCGGGTCATCTGCACCAGGCCCAGCTCGGTGATGCCGATGATGTTGGTCTTGGCGTGATCGCGCTCCAGTTGCTTCTCGAGGGTGCGCAGTACCTGACGCTGATGCTCTTCATCTTCCATGTCGATGAAGTCGATGATGATGATCCCGCCCAGGTTGCGCAGACGCAGTTGACGGGCAATGGCGGTGGCGGCTTCGAGGTTGGTCTTGAAGATGGTTTCTTCGAGATTGCGATGACCGACGAAGGCTCCGGTGTTGACGTCGATGGTGCTCATGGCTTCCGCCGGGTCGACCACCAGATAGCCGCCGGACTTGAGCGGCACTTTGCGCTCCAGGGCTTTCTGGATTTCGTCTTCGACGCCATACAGGTCGAAAATCGGCCGCTCGCCCGGATAATGCTCCAGACGGTCAGCGATTTCCGGCATCAGTTCGGCGACGAACTGTGTGGTTTTCTGGAAGGTTTCCCGGGAGTCGATGCGGATTTTTTCGATCTTCGGGCTCACCAGGTCGCGCAAGGTGCGCAACGCCAGGCCGAGGTCTTCGTAGATCACACTCGGTGCGCTGATGGTTTTGATCTGGGCGTTGATCTGGTCCCAAAGCCTGCGCAGGTAGCGGATATCCATGAGGATTTCATCGGCTCCGGCCCCTTCGGCAGCGGTACGCAGAATGAAACCGCCGGCTTCCTTGATACCTTCTTTCTCCACGCAGTCGGTGACCACTTGCTTGAGGCGTTCGCGCTCGGCTTCGTCTTCGATCTTCAGGGAAATACCGACGTGGGCAGTGCGCGGCATGTACACCAGATAGCGCGACGGGATCGACAGTTGCGTGGTCAGGCGTGCGCCTTTGGAGCCGATCGGGTCCTTGGTGACTTGCACCACCAGGCTTTGGCCTTCGTGAACCAGCGAGCTGATGCTCTCCACCGCCGGGCCTTCGCGCAGGGAAATTTCCGAGGCGTGAATGAATGCGGCGCGGTCTAGCCCGATATCGACGAAGGCGGCCTGCATGCCCGGCAATACCCGAACGACCTTGCCTTTGTAGATGTTGCCGACGATCCCGCGTTTTTGCGTGCGTTCGACATGGACCTCTTGCAGAACACCGTTTTCGACCACCGCCACGCGTGATTCCATCGGCGTGATGTTGATCAGGATCTCTTCACTCATGGCAGGGTCTCGTTCAGGCATGTTCACGATAATGGCCGCATCTTGTCAGTACGACGCTCAGTGCGCGTTAAGGGTTTGCCAACAGGGTATGCCGAAATGGCCGAGCAGTTCTGCGGTTTCGCACAGCGGCAAACCGACCACCGCCGAGTAGCTGCCATTGAGCCCGGTAACGAACACCGCGCCCAGCCCTTGAATCCCGTAGCCGCCCGCCTTGTCCCGGGGTTCGCCGCTGGCCCAATAGGCCGCCGCTTCATCGCGGCCGATGGTGCGAAAACGCACCAGACTGCGCACCACCAGAGACTCGCAACGTTCACCATCGTGCACCGCAATCGCCGTCAGCACTTCATGCTCACACCCGGACAACAGCATAAGCATGGCGCACGCTTCGGCTTCATCCACCGGTTTGCCGAGAATTTTCCCGTCCAGCACCACGGCAGTGTCGGCGCCCAGCACGCAGAAATCCGCGTCGGACACGATCGCCCCGCGCCCGACCTCGGCCTTGCCGCGCGCCAGACGCTCGACATAGGCCGATGGGGATTCTTCAGGGAAAGGGGTTTCGTCGATGTCCGCGCTGATGGTGGTGAACGGCACGCCGATCTGAGCGAGCAGTTCACGCCGACGCGGCGAGCCTGAGGCGAGGTACAGCTGTTTCATCAAGACATCTCCCTGTCTAGTGCCCTGTCTCACGAATACTGTTCCTTTTTGGCGAGACAGGGCACCGGGTGCGAGCACATGCCTGACCGAATTAATTGATTTTGTAGCGTCGACGCAAACCGCGCAAACCGAAGCTGATCCAAGGCCAGAGCAACGCACTGACCAGCGCTGGCAACACCAGCGCCAGGGTCGGCTGACGATTACCGGTCAGGGCGCTCAGCCACAACTGAACCAGTTGGGCGAGGCCGAAGATCACCAGGATCACCAGGCTCTGCTGCCACATCGGGAACATGCGCAGGCGCTGTTGCAGCGACAGCACCAGGAATGTAATGAGCGTGAGGATCAATGCGTTCTGGCCCAGCAACGTGCCATACAGCACGTCTTCGGCCAACCCCAGGCACCAGGCCGTCACCATGCCGACTTTCTGCGGCATGGCCAACGCCCAGAAGGCCAACAGCAAAGCCAGCCACAAAGGACGCAGGATTTCCATGAATTGCGGCAGCGGCGAAACGCTGAGCAACATGCCGATGGCGAACGTCAGCCAGACCATCCAGCCGTTTCGGGAGGAAGTTGCACCGCCCATTATTCTGTTCCCCCAGTAGTGGCCGGCGCGGCGACAGGCGGTTTGGCAGCAGGCTTCACGGCCGCGGGTTTGGGTTTGGCGGCCGTCGCCGTCGCGGGTGGCTTGGCGGCAGCAGGATGGGACGCGGCAGGTTTGACTGGGGTCGCGGCGGCAGGTGCGGCAGCCGGAGTTGCAGCGGCAGCCGGTACCACCGACGCGGCCGGTTTCGGCACGGTTGCAGGAATGATCGGCCCGCCACCTTGCCGGTCCAGAGCCTCTTGAGCCTGGGCGGCTTCGTTGGCGCGCTCCTCGGCTGTGCGACCATCACTGAACACCAACAGCAAATAACGACTGCGGTTCAGCGCGGCAGTCGGCACCGCACGCACAATGGCAAACGGTTGACCGGAATCGTGGATCACTTCCTTGACCGTCGCTACCGGGTAACCCGCCGGGAAACGCTGACCGAGGCCGGAGCTGACCAGCAGATCGCCTTCCTTAATATCGGCGGTATCGGCCACATGACGCAGCTCAAGGCGTTCCGGGTTGCCGGTGCCGCTGGCAATCGCACGCAGACCGTTACGGTTCACCTGCACCGGAATGCTGTGGGTGGTGTCGGTCAGCAACAGTACCCGAGAGGTGTACGGCATCAACTCGACCACCTGCCCCATCAGGCCACGGGCATCGAGCACCGGCTGACCGAGGATCACACCGTCGCGCTCACCTTTATTGATGATGATGCGATGGGTAAAGGGGTTGGGGTCCATGCCGATCAACTCGGCCACTTCGACCTTCTCGTTGACCAGCGCGGAAGAGTTGAGCAACTCGCGCAGCCGAACGTTCTGCTCGGTGAGGGCGGCAAGCTTTTGCATGCGGCCCTGCAACAGCAGGTTTTCGGTTTTGAGTTTTTCGTTTTCGGCGACCAGCTCGGTCCGGCTGCCGAATTGGCTGGCCACACCTTGCCATAGCCGCTGTGGCAGGTCGGTGATCCAGTAAGACTGCATCAGCACCAGCGACATTTGGCTACGCACTGGCTTGAGCAGTGTGAAGCGGGCATCGACCACCATCAGCGCGACCGATAGCACGACCAGCACCAACAAGCGCACGCCCAGTGAGGGGCCTTTGGTGAAAAGCGGTTTAATAAGCCGCTCCTCCCAGGCAAATGTTCTCTTTATTCATACGGCATCAAACCGGCCTGGATGCAGACTGACAGAAGATAAACGCCAACAGGCAGCACTGCAAAGTGCTGCCTGCGGGCTCACCAGCATAGATGCATCGGGCGAGATCACTCGCTCGACAGCAGGTCCATGGTGTGTTTATCCATCATTTCCAATGCACGGCCACCGCCGCGAGCAACGCAGGTCAGCGGGTCTTCGGCGACGATCACCGGCAGACCGGTTTCCTGGGCCAGCAACTTGTCGAGGTCGCGCAGCAAAGCGCCACCACCGGTCAGTACCAGACCACGCTCGGCGATATCGGAAGCCAGTTCCGGAGGCGATTGCTCCAGCGCACTTTTCACTGCCTGAACGATAGTGGCCAGCGACTCTTGCAGAGCTTCCAGCACTTCGTTGGAGTTCAGGGTGAATGCGCGTGGAACGCCTTCGGCCAGGTTACGGCCACGAACGTCGACTTCACGAACTTCGCCGCCCGGGTAGGCCGTACCGATTTCCTGCTTGATGCGCTCGGCGGTGGATTCGCCGATCAGGCTGCCGTAGTTGCGACGCACGTAGGTGATGATCGCTTCGTCGAAGCGGTCGCCGCCAACCCGTACGGATTCGGCATAGACCACACCGTTGAGGGAGATCAGCGCGATTTCAGTGGTACCGCCACCGATATCGACAACCATCGAACCGCGAGCTTCTTCAACCGGCAGGCCGGCACCGATCGCAGCAGCCATTGGCTCTTCAATCAGGAACACTTCACGGGCGCCAGCACCGAGGGCCGACTCACGGATGGCACGACGCTCAACCTGGGTGGATTTGCATGGAACGCAGATCAGCACACGAGGGCTAGGCTGCAAAAAGCTGTTTTCGTGAACCTTGTTGATAAAGTACTGCAGCATTTTTTCGCAAACGCTGAAGTCGGCGATCACGCCGTCCTTCATCGGACGAATGGCTGCAATATTGCCCGGCGTACGACCGAGCATGCGCTTGGCCTCGGTGCCGACAGCAACGACACTTTTCTGGTTACCGTGTGTCCGAATAGCCACAACCGATGGCTCATTCAGGACGATACCGCGCTCGCGCACGTAAATAAGGGTGTTGGCAGTGCCCAGGTCAATGGAAAGATCGCTGGAAAACATGCCACGCAGTTTCTTGAACATGGGAAAGGGACCCTAGGCAACGCGTGGGTAAAAAAGTGCGGCAAACTCTAACAACGACAGGGATTTTGGGCAAGGCGCCAATATGTTAAATTGGCTGCTTTTCTGTGCACCAAGCACCACAATCGCGGCCTTGAGACCGTAGATATGCGGTAGTGTTCCGACAATCTAACACACGGACGCGGTCCGTTTTGTTTTCCACTGGAGATTCCCATGGCGCTTGAACGCTCCGACGTGGAAAAAATCGCTCATCTGGCCTGCCTTGGCCTCAATGATGCCGATCTTCCACACATCACTTCGGCCCTGAACAGCATTCTCGGGCTGGTCGACGAAATGCAAGCGGTCAATACCGACGGTATCGAGCCGCTGGCCCACCCACTGGAAGCCAGCCAGCGCCTGCGTGCAGACGTCGTGACCGAGACCAATCATCGCGAGGCCTATCAGTCCATCGCACCAGCGGTCGAAAACGGCCTGTACCTGGTTCCGAAAGTCATCGACTAAAGGGAAAGAGCCTGCAATGCATCAATTGACTCTGGCCGAGATCGCCCGCGGACTCGCCGATAAAAAGTTTTCCTCCGAAGAGCTGACCAAAGTCCTGCTGGCGCGCATCGCCCAGCTCGACCCACAGCTCAACAGTTTCATCAGCCTCACCGAAGACCTGGCACTGCAGCAGGCGAAAGCCGCTGACGCACGTCGGGCCAACGGTGAGAGCGGCGCCCTGCTCGGCGCGCCGATCGCCCACAAAGACCTGTTCTGCACCCAGGGCATCCGCACCAGCTGCGGCTCGAAGATGCTCGACAACTTCAAGGCGCCGTACGACGCCACCGTGGTCGCCAAACTGGCCGCTGCCGGGGCCGTGACTCTGGGCAAGACCAACATGGACGAATTCGCCATGGGGTCGGCCAACGAGTCGAGCTACTACGGCGCGGTGAAAAACCCGTGGAACCTGGAATATGTTCCGGGCGGTTCGTCCGGCGGTTCCGCGGCGGCGGTGGCCGCTCGTCTGTTGCCGGCGGCAACGGGCACCGACACCGGCGGCTCCATTCGTCAGCCCGCTGCGCTGACCAACCTAACCGGCCTGAAACCGACGTACGGTCGTGTTTCGCGCTGGGGCATGATCGCCTACGCATCCAGCCTCGATCAGGGCGGCCCGCTGGCCCGTACCGCCGAAGACTGCGCGATCCTGCTGCAAGGCATGGCCGGTTTCGACCCGCAGGACTCCACCAGCATCGACGAGCCCGTGCCTGATTACAGCGCCGGCCTCAACGGTTCGCTGCAAGGCCTGCGCATCGGCGTGCCGAAGGAATACTTCAGCGCCGGCCTGGACCCACGCATCGCCGACCTGGTCATGGCCAGCGTCGAAGAGCTGAAAAAGCTCGGCGCCGTGATCAAGGAAATCAGCCTGCCGAACATGCAGCACGCGATTCCCGCGTACTACGTGATCGCCCCGGCGGAAGCGTCCTCCAACCTGTCGCGCTTCGATGGCGTACGTTTCGGCTATCGCTGCGAAGACCCGAAAAACCTGGAAGACCTGTACAAGCGTTCCCGTGGCGAAGGTTTCGGCCCGGAAGTACAGCGCCGGATCATGGTCGGTGCCTATGCACTGTCGGCCGGTTACTACGACGCCTACTACCTGAAGGCGCAGAAGATCCGTCGCTTGATCAAGAACGACTTCATGGCCGCCTTCAATGAGGTCGACATCATCCTCGGCCCAACCACGCCGAACCCGGCCTGGAAGCTCGGCGCCAAGAACAACGACCCGGTCGCCGCGTATCTGGAAGACGTCTACACCATCACCGCCAACCTCGCCGGTCTGCCGGGCTTGTCCATGCCTGCAGGTCTTGTCGATGGCCTGCCGGTCGGCGTGCAACTGCTCGCCCCGTATTTCCAGGAAGGTCGCCTGTTGAACGTTGCCCATCAGTATCAGCAAAACACTGACTGGCACACCCGCACCCCAACCGGCTTCTGAGGAGAAACACATGCAATGGGAAGTCGTGATCGGGCTGGAGATTCATACCCAGCTCACCACCCGGTCGAAAATCTTTTCCGGTAGTTCCACCACCTTCGGTTCCGAGCCGAACACCCAGGCCAGCCTGGTTGACCTCGGCATGCCCGGCGTATTGCCGGTGCTGAACCAGGAAGCAGTGCGCATGGCGGTGATGTTCGGCCTGGCCATCGATGCCGAGATCGGTCAGCACAACGTGTTCGCCCGCAAAAACTACTTCTACCCGGACCTGCCCAAGGGCTATCAGATCAGCCAGATGGAATTGCCGATCGTCGGCAAGGGCCACCTGGACATCGCCCTCGACGACGGCACGGTCAAACGCGTCGGCATCACTCGCGCGCACCTGGAAGAAGACGCCGGTAAAAGCCTGCACGAAGAATTCAGCGGCGCCACCGGCATCGACCTGAACCGTGCCGGCACGCCGTTGCTGGAAATCGTTTCCGAGCCGGACATGCGCAGCGCCAAGGAAGCCGTGGCTTACGTCAAGGCTATCCACGCGCTGGTACGCTACCTGGGCATCTGCGACGGCAACATGGCCGAAGGCTCGCTGCGTTGCGACTGCAACGTGTCGATCCGTCCGAAAGGCCAGGCCGAGTTCGGTACTCGCTGCGAGATCAAGAACGTTAACTCGTTCCGCTTCATCGAGAAGGCGATCAATAGCGAAGTGCAACGCCAAATCGAACTGATCGAAGACGGCGGCAAAGTGATCCAGCAAACCCGCCTGTACGATCCGAACAAGGACGAAACCCGTCCGATGCGCAGCAAAGAGGAAGCCAACGACTACCGTTACTTCCCCGACCCGGACCTGCTGCCGGTGGTCATCGAGGACTCGTTCCTCAACGAGGTGCGCGCCACCCTGCCGGAACTGCCGCCGCAGAAACGCGAGCGTTTCCAGCAGCAGTTCGGTTTGTCGGTGTATGACGCCAGCGTACTGGCCACCAGCCGCGAACAAGCCGATTACTTCGAGAAAGTCGTGAGCATCAGTGGCGACGCCAAACTGGCGGCCAACTGGGTCATGGTTGAACTGGGCAGCCTGCTGAACAAGCAAGGCCTGGACATCGACCAGTCGCCGGTTTCGGCCGAGCAACTGGGCGGCATGCTGTTGCGCATCAAGGACAACACTATCTCCGGCAAGATCGCCAAAGTGGTGTTTGAAGCCATGGCCAACGGCGAAGGCAGCGCGGACGAAATCATCGACAAACGCGGCCTCAAGCAAGTGACCGACACCGGCGCGATCTCGGCGGTACTGGACGAAATGCTCGCGGCCAACGCTGAACAGGTCGAACAATACCGCGCGGCAGACGAAGCCAAACGCGGCAAGATGTTCGGCTTCTTCGTCGGCCAGGCCATGAAAGCCTCCAAAGGCAAGGCCAACCCGCAACAGGTCAACGAACTGCTTAAAAGCAAGCTCGAAGGCTGATGAGAATGGAGCCAACTCTCAATATTGGCTCCATTCCTTGTGGCGAGGGAGCTTGCTCCCGCTGGTCTGCGAAGCAGGCCCAAATCGGCAACCGCACTCTTTCAGCGAGAATGCATCAGCCGATTTTGCGACCGCTTCTCGGTCGAGCGAGAGCAAGCTCCCTCGCCACATTTATTTTGGGAGCCGTCCAAATGAAACGTCTGCTCAGCGCTTGCGCCTTACTCTCTCTGCTGGCCGGTTGTGCCAGTACCGACACCATCGATCCACACGGCTACGACAAGACCGGCACGGCTTCGTATTACGGTGCCAAGCACCATGGCAAAAACACCGCCAGCGGTGAGCGTTTCAACCAGCATGGCCTGACCGCTGCCCATCGCCAGTTGCCATTCGGCACCCGGGTGAAGATTACCAACCTGAATAACGACAGATCCTGCGTGGTACGCATCAACGACCGTGGACCGTATTCTCGCGGGCGCCTGATCGACGTGTCCCGTGAAGCGGCCGAACAGTTGGGCATGCTGCGCAGTGGCACCGCGAAGGTTCGCGTGCAAGCCCTCGACGACTGATAGATGGAGCGCTGACTATTTTCGGACTGGCCGATTTACCCCTGATCAGCGTGATTGAATTGCTCTGCGGTCTGTTTTTATTGATCGCCGGCGCCGAACTGATGGTGCGCGCCGCGGTACGCCTGGCCGCGCGCCTGCATGTGCGGCCGCTGATCATCGGCCTGACCATCGTGGCCCTCGGCAGCAGCGCACCGCAGATGGCGGTCAGCTTGCAAGCCACCCTGGCGCAAAACGCCGACATCGCCGTCGGTAGCGTGATCGGCAGCAGCATCTTCAACATCCTCGTCACCCTCGGGCTTTCGGCGCTGATTACTCCATTGCGGGTTTCGCGACAATTGGTGCGTCTGGATATTCCACTGATGATCGGCGCCAGCCTGCTGGTGTTCGTACTGGCGTGGAACAAAGAATTGAATCGGGTCGACGGCATGATGCTGCTGGGCGCGCTAGTGCTGTACCTGGGCTTGCTGCTGCGCCAGTCGCGGCACTCGGCCCGTCCGCCATCAGGGGCTCATGAAGCGTCGCAGGCACCGTGGTTCAGCAGCCTGCTGATGATTGTCGCCGGGCTGGCGATGCTGGTGTTCGCCGGGCACTTGTTGCTCGGCGCCGCGGTGGCGGTCGCGACCGACCTGGGGTTGTCGGAGCGGATCATCGGCCTGACCATCGTCGCCGTCAGCACCTCCCTGCCGGAACTGGCCACTTCGTTGATCGCCGCGCTGCGCGGTCAGCGGGACATCGCGGTGGGCAACGTGATCGGCAGCAACCTGTTCAACCTCTTGGGCGTGCTCGGGCTGACCGCATTGATCGCGCCATCACCACTATCGGTCTCGCCCAACGCGCTGGATTTCGATTTGCCGGTGATGCTTGGAGTCGCGGTGCTGTGCCTGCCGGTGTTCTATTCCGGCTACCGGGTGACCCGCGCCGAAGGCCTGCTGTTTTTGGGCTTGTACCTGGCCTATGGGCTGCACGTGGTGTCGTTCACCACGGGCATGCCGCTGGCTGGCAAGCTTGAACACCTGATGCTGTTTTTCGTCCTGCCAGCGCTGGTGGCGTTTTTGCTGTTCACCTCGCTTCGCGCCTGGCGTCGCCAACACCACAAGAGGGAATTGCCATGAGCACTGATAAGAAGCCTGGGGTTGAAATCCGCCGCCAAGTGATGGGCGACATGTTCGTCGACCGCGCCATGGGCAACGCCACCGAATTCACCCAGCCGCTGCAGGACTTCGTCAATGAGCACGCCTGGGGCGGCGTGTGGAACCGTGAAGGTTTGCCGCTGAAAACCCGCAGCCTGATCACTCTCGCTGCGCTGACCGCGTTGAAGTGCCCGCAAGAACTGAAAGGCCATGTGCGCGGTGCGTTGAACAACGGTTGCACGGTGGAAGAGATTCGCGAAGCGCTGCTGCATTGCGCGGTGTATGCCGGTGTGCCGGCGGCGATCGATGCATTTCGGGCGGCGCAGGAAGTGATCGACACCTATCAGAAGCCGGAGTAGGCGACCATCCCGAGGTTAGATCCACCCACCCCACTGCAACAGAAAGATCCCGATGTTGGTGGTGACCGCCGCCATCAGTGTAGTAATCACGATGATCGCCGCCGCCAGTTCATGATTGCCATTGGCCTGCCGGGCCATGACGAAACTGGCCGCGGCGGTCGGGCTGCCGAAGTACAGAAACAGAATCCCCAACTCCGCCCCACGAAAGCCCCAGAGCCAGGCGCCGAGTGTCGCCAGCACCGGCAGGCCGATCATCTTCACCAGACTTGAACTCAGCGCCATCGTGCCGCTTTTGCGCATTGCCGCCAGCGACAACGTGCCACCGATGCAGATCAATGCCAATGGCAAGGTGGTTTGCGCCAAATATTGACCGGACCTCTCCAGCCACCCCGGCAAGCCGATCTGGAACCAGGCAAATGGTGCGGCCGCAATCACACTGATGACCAGCGGATTGGCCATCACACTTTTGCAGATACTCCACGGATCAGACTTGATCACCGGGCTATAGACCGCCAGCACAATGGTTGAGAGCGTGTTGTAAAACAGGATCACCAGCGCCGCGAGAATCGCCCCAAGGGAAATGCCATAGTCGCCGTACATGCTCGCCGCCAGGGCCAGGCCGATTACCCCGTTATTGCCGCGAAACGCGCCTTGGGTGTAAATGCCCCGATCTTCCCGCGGGCACTTCCAGATCGCCCAACCCCAGGCAATTGCAAAGCACATCAGGGTCGCGACCGAGAAGTAGATCAGCAGCGCCGGTTGCAACGCAGCGTGCAGGTCGGCATGCAAGATGCCCAGAAACAGCAACGCCGGCATGGTGACATTGAACACCAGGGCCGACGCAGTATGAATGAAGTTGTCGTTGATCCAGTCGATGCGCTTGAGCAGCACACCCAGAAACAGCATGGCAAACACCGGCGCAGTGATGTTCAGGGTTTCGAGGAAAATAGCCAGCATGCCGGGGGAACCTTGGGTGGGCGTCGTTAGGGGGCTAATGATAAGCCACCGGAGACGTCGGCGTCTGGTGGACGTCTTCGCGGGCTTGCCCGCGAAGACGTCCTGATAAACGCCAAATTAACCTCGGGTTACTTACCGATAGAAATCTTCGGCGCCCAAGTCAGCCATTCATCTTCAAACTTGTCGAACAGCGGAAACGTTTGCTCGGGCCGCGCCGGGACACCCATGCGGTCGCCATCCGGTGTGGCAAAGGCGATACCCCCCTGGATCAGCGTCTCCAGCGATTCGGTGCGTATGGTCGCGCCTTTGAACAAGCCGTAGTCAAAACCAAAACCACTGGTGTTCCAGAACCGCGTGCCACTGCGCACCAATGGCGCGTACTTCGGCTCGATCAGGATGTGTACCAACACTCGATCCGCCGTCTGGCCCAGCTCATAGCCAGTCACCTTGCCCACCGTGATTTCGCGATAGGTGACGGGCACACCGGTCTTCAGCGAGCCTCGACGAGCAGCACTCAATACCAGGCTCAAACCGGCCTCTTCCTTGGCGGTTTCCGGAGGATTGGTCAGCGCTACGAAGTCCTTTTGCGGACCGAGATTCTTCGGCGCCGGTTGCACTTCGATGTACTGCCCGGTCACCAGCGTCTCAAGGTTGGACGTCTTGATCAGACCTAATTCAGGTTTGACCACCCAGAACTGACTGCCCACTCGAGCGATACGCTCCGGCACTTCCGTGATTCGCGCAGTCAGCAGCACCGATTGCAGGTCGTCGCTGAGGTCGACGTCTTCGACCTTGCCGACGTCGAGGCCTTTGAACCGGATCGGCGTGCCCGTGCGCAGACCATCGGCGCGATCGACCTTGATGGTCACCACGGCGCCTTTCTGGTTTGCCTCTTCATGACTGGCGAACAGACGGAAACGTGGAATGCGCTTCTGCAACGGCGCTTTGGCTTCCGGGGTTTCGAAAGCAATGCCGCCGGCCATCAGGCTTTGCAAAGACTCACTTTTGACCTGGATGCCGCCGGTCAGTCCACCCGTCAGCGTAATACCGCTGGCATTCCAGAAGCGCGTCGAGGCGTTGACCAGCCCCTCGTATTCCTTCTCGATGTGCACACCGATCATCAGCTGTTTTTTAGTGCGAGAGAACTGGTAGCTCTGCACCGACCCCACCTTGACCTGCTTGTAGAGAATCGGACTGCCGACTTCCAGTGAGCCGAGGTTTTCGGTGAACAGCACCAGATGCAGGCCCGGCGAACGCAGATCCAGCGGCGGAGCCTTGGCCCGTGCTTCGAACTCGCGCTGCGGTGCGCCACCCTTGTCGCCAGGGCGCACGGCGATGTAGTTACCTTTGACCAATGCTTCCAGACCGGTGATACCGGCAAGCGAAATTGATGGTTTGACCACCCAGAACTGTGTGCCGGTGACCAGGTAATCCTCAGCCAATGGGTCGAGCGTCAGCTCGGCGGTTGCACTGGAGAGGTCCGGGTCAATCTTGAGCGCTTTCAGATTGCCGACCTGAATGCCTTTGTACATCACCGGTGTACGACCGGCCTGCAGGCCTTCGAAATCGCTGAGTTTGACCTTGACCCGAATACCGGCGGCGGCTGCATCGAAGTCTTCGTAGAGACGGAACGGCAGGCTTGGATCGGTGGGCGGGCTGTCCTTGCGGTTTTCCGGTGTAGCAAACGCAATACCACCAGCGACGATGCTGGCGAGGGACTCGCTACGCACTTTCACACCGGACAGGTTGGCATCGATGCTGATACCGCTGGCATTCCAGAAACGCGTGTGTTTGCGTACCAGGCTGGCGTAGGTCGGTTCGATGAAGACTTTGAGTTCAACGGTGTTCTGGTCCGCGGACAGCAAATAGCTTTTGATCTGACCGACCTGGATCTGCTTGTAGAACACCGGGCTGCCGCGATTCAGCGAACCGAGACGATCAGCCTTGATGGTCAGGTGCAGACCAGGCTTGGCGTCCGACAGCGGCGGTTCTTCGGCCAGGGCCTTGAACTTGCGGGTCGGTTCGCCCTCTCCCGGGCTGACAGCCACATAGTTACCCGAGACCAGCGTCTCCAGGCCCGTGATACCGGCCAGGGTTACGCTCGGCTTGACCAGCCAGAAACGCGTGCTGGTTCTGAGGTATTGCTCCACGTCCTTATTCATCTCGATGGTGGCGATCACGCCTTTGGAGCTGCCTTCGTCATCGAGTGTGAGGGCTTTCACCTTACCGACCGACATACCTTTGTAAACGACTTCGGTCTTGTTGGCCTGAATACCTTCGCCGCTTTCGAAGCGCACATGGATCTCAATGCCTGTCTCGCTATAGGCACGCCAGGCGAGCCAACCGCCAATGAGCAAGGCGATCAGGGGCAATACCCAAATGGCAGACCAGTTAGAGGCCGGTCGGGTTTTCGCTGTAGGCAAATCAGTCATGGTCGTCGTCCGACTCCGTGTTATCCCAAATCAGTCGGGGATCGAAAGTTACTGCGGCAAGCATCGTCAGAATCACCACACTGGCGAAGGCGATGGCGCCAAGATTGGCTTCGACGCTGGCTAGCCGTCCGAAATTCACAACCGCCACTAGGATAGCGATCACAAAAATATCGAGCATCGACCAGCGGCCGATGAACTCGATAAAGCGGTACATCCATATACGTTGGCGTGCGGAGAGTGGCTGGCGGCGCTGCACCGAAAACAGCAGCAACCCGATGCCCACCAGTTTGAACGTAGGAACCAGAATACTGGCGATAAAAACCACAGCCGCGATTGGAATCATGCCGTGCTGAACCAGTTGGATCACGCCGGACATGATGGTGCTCGGATCACCCTGCCCCAGGGAACTGACGGTCATGATCGGCAGCACATTGGCCGGGATGTAAATAATCGCAGCGGTGACCAGCAGCGCCCAGGTACGCATCAGGCTGTTCGGTCGGCGCGCATGAACCAACGCACCACAGCGGGTGCAGACCTGCTCGTCGGTGCCAGCTTCCTGCTTGTTCAACTCGTGGCATTCGGCACAAATCAGAATGCCCGCATCAATCGCCCGCATGGGCATCTTCTCCTGATAATGCCTGCCAGATCTGGTGCGGCGACATCACCACTTCCAGCCAGACCTGGACCAACAACAAACTGATGAAGCACGCCAAACCAAGACCTACGGTAATCGCCGCCATATCGGCCAATTTGACGATCGCGACCAGCACGCCCATGAGGTAAACCTCAAGCATCCCCCAATCCCGAAGATGGTGATAAATGCGGTAGAGCAGCAAACCGTAGCTGCGTCCGATATTGAATCGGATACTCAGCAGCACCACCAATTGGCAGAGCAGCTTGAGCAGCGGAATCCCCATGCTGCAGAGAAATACGACTGCTGCTACGCCCTGCATACCGGTATCGAACAAACCGAGAACACCGCTCCAGACAGTGTCATTCGATGACTGCCCGAGTAGATGGAGCTGCATGATGGGTAAAAAGTTCGCGGGGATATACAACAACAGTGCGGCAATGACCAAGGCGAGACTGCGCTGCACGACATTGTGCCGATGGGCATACAGCTCATAACCGCAGCGTGGACAAATGGCCTTCTCACCATGGGCGAGTTCAGGCTTGCGCATCAGCAAGTCGCACTCATGACACGCCACCAAACCGTCCAGTGGTAAATCTGACAGCCCAGGGGCGTCAACCGGATCTGGCATAAAGGCTCTGGCTCCAAAAATGTTGGACCTATTCTAGTGTCCTGACTCGAAAATAACTGTGCATTTTTGTGTTGCCAGAGAAGTAGACTTTTTCTGCGGGCAAAACAAAACCCCTACCTGCATACGCAGATAGGGGTTTCGGAATTTAATCTTGACGATGACCTACTCTCACATGGGGAAACCCCACACTACCATCGGCGATGCATCGTTTCACTTCTGAGTTCGGGATGGGATCAGG
>NZ_JBFTSX010000004.1:0-746441 GCF_056400265.1 Pseudomonas sp. 01L34 | reverse complement strand
GGCCGCTAACATCGAGCGCCTGACCTTCACCGGCAGTGGTGCGTACACCGGTTGGGGCAATGCCAGCGACAACATCATCACCGGCGGTTCGGGTGCCGACACGCTGTACGGTGGCGCGGGCGCCGACCAGTTCATCGGYGGTGCCGGTTATGACACGGCAGGCTATASCGACAGCACCGTGGCGATGAWCATCAACCTGAAGGCCGGTGTGTACTCCGGGATCGGGGCAGGCGATACCTTCACCGGCATCGAAGCGATCAAGGGGTCGAGCTACAACGACATTTTCTATGGCGGTACCACTGCCATGGGCCTGGACGGTGCCGTTGGGCAGGACCTGGTCAGTTACGAGCTTTCGGACTCTGCGGTGACCATCGACCTGACCACCAATGCCAACGCCGGAGATGCCGCGGGTGACACCTACACCAACATTGAGTTCTTCCAGGGCAGCAACTTTGATGACACGTTGTCGGGTTCGCGGTTCGGTGACGTCTTTATCGGTGGTGCAGGTGCGGATGTGATTGACGGCCGCGAGGGGCAGGACAGCGTCTTGTACATCACCAATACCACCGCTGTGGACATCAACTTGCAGACCAACGTCAACCAGGGCGGGGATGCCCAGGGCGATGTGCTGCGCAACATCGAGCGCGTAGTGGGCAGCCACTTCAATGACACCCTGACCGGTGATGCCAACGTCAACTACCTTGAAGGCGGGTTGGGTAATGACGTCGTCTACGGTGGCGACGGCAACGATTACCTCTACGGCGGGCTGGTGTCCCAGATCGGGCCATTCACCCTTGATGGTGTGATCAATGGGCCGCAGGCTGACACCTTGTATGGCGGCAATGGCAACGACACCATCGTCACCGCTGCCAGCGATGAGGGTAGCCGGGCCTATGGTGAAGCGGGGGGCGACGTCATCACGGTGACTCATGGCATGGCCGATGGTGGGGGCGGTGGCGACCTGCTGACCGGCACGGGCTTCGGTTTCTCGCTGTTTGGCGGTGCTGGAGATGACAATCTGGTGCTGCAAGCCAGCGGGTCGGCCTTTGGTGGCGAGGATGACGATACCTACAACGTCAACACCTCGGCATTGGTGACGATCCAGGATGACGGTACCAGCCGCTCCGACAAAATAGTGCTGTCGTACATCAGCAGTGCCGAGCTGCTGGTTGATCGTGTCGGTGATGACCTCTACCTGCACCGATCGAGTGTTAGTCCAGGACAGGTTCCGCAGGAAGGTGTACAGCTCAAGGACTGGTTCGCTGGCTCCGATACCATCGAGCAAATCCAGACGGCGGACGGACAGCTCTTCAACATGCCGGCCAATAGTGATGCGTTTGCCATGTTTGGCTGAGACCTGAATCAGGCGCCTTCTCTCCTGCAACGGGATGAAGGTGCCCGCTTTACACTTGGGGACGAACCCTGTCTGCATGATCCGGATTCGTCCCTTTTTTGTGCCTTCTATCTGGATTCATGAGCTGGCGCGTTTCCTGCAAGTCCTCCTCATATCGCCATAAAACGAGCGCTTGCGGCCGGTACGCCAGCGCCTGACACGGCAGAGCGTTTTAGCCAGACAGCCCGAAAAAGCTTGAAACAGCTTGGCCGAGCTCTGTGAAGAACAAGAGGGGAGACGATGAAGGCAGTAATTCTGGCGGGTGGCCTGGGCACGCGCATCAGCGAAGAATCGCACCTGAAGCCCAAGCCGATGATCGAGATCGGTGGCAAGCCAATTCTTTGGCACATCATGAAACAGTACTCCGCCCACGGGATTCATGACTTCGTGATCTGCCTTGGCTACAAGGGCTATGCGATCAAGGACTTCTTCGCCAACTACTTCCTGCACACCTCCGACGTCACCTTCGACATGTGCAACAACCGTATGGACGTTCACCAGAATTACAGTGAGCCGTGGCGCGTCACGCTGATCGACACCGGTGAGGAAACCATGACTGGTGGTCGTTTGCGACGGGCCGGCCGCTATCTGGAAAACGAAGAAGCGTTCTGCTTTACCTACGGCGACGGCGTGTCTGACTTGAACATCAGCGCCCTGGTGGATTTTCACCTTTCCCACGGCAAGCTTGCCACGGTCACGGCGGTCCAGCCGCCCGGTCGTTATGGCGCCCTGGAGCGCGAAGGTTATCTGGTTCGCGGTTTCACTGAAAAACCTCGTGGGGACGGTGGCTGGATCAATGGTGGTTTCTTTGTGCTGTCGCCTAAGGTGCTGCCGCTGATTACCGCGGATGAGACGGTTTGGGAGTCCGAACCTTTGACCGGCCTGGCCAGCGATGGCCAGCTTGCTGCTTTCCAGCACGACGGCTTTTGGCACCCGATGGACACTCTGCGCGACAAGAACCACCTCGAAGCGCTGTGGCAGAGCGGGGAGGCCCCATGGAAGCAATGGGCCTGAGTCCGGAGTTCTGGCGTGGCAAACGGGTGCTGCTGACCGGCCACACCGGTTTCAAGGGCAGCTGGTTGACGTTGTGGCTGCAAAGCCTCGGGGCCGAGGTCAGCGGGTTTTCGCTCGATCCGTCCACCGAGCCGAGCCTGTTCGAACTGGCGCGGGTACACGAGGGCATCAACGATCAGCGTGGTGATCTGCGTGATCTGGGCGCCTTGCTGGAACTGATCGTCGAAACCCAGCCGCAAATCGTCCTGCACCTGGCGGCCCAACCGCTGGTGCGCGAAGGCTATCGCGATCCGCTCGGCACCTATTCCAGTAACGTCATGGGCACGCTCAATCTGCTCGAAGCGATCCGCCAGGTCGGCGGCGTGCGTGCCTGTGTGTTAGTGACCACCGACAAGGTCTACGCCAACAAGGAATGGCTGTGGCCGTACCGCGAAGACGAAGCCCTGGGCGGTCACGATCCTTACAGCAGCAGCAAGGCTTGCTGCGAATTGTTGGCGCAGTCTTATGCCGCATCGTTTTTCCCGGCCGACAAGTACGCCGAGCATGGCTTGGCGTTGGCCACCGCCCGTGCTGGCAATGTGCTGGGCGGCGGTGACTTTGCGCCGGAACGCCTGATTCCCGATGTGCTCAAGGCCTGGTCGGCCGACCAGCCAGTGACCCTGCGCTACCCGCAGGCCGTGCGCCCATGGCAGCACGCTCTTGAGCCTTTGGCAGGTTACCTGCAATTGGCTGCCGGTCTCTACGAACAAGGCCCACAGTTTGCCGGCGCGTGGAACTTCGGTCCGAGCGAAGCGGACATGTGCAGCGTCGGCGAAGTGGTCGAGTTGCTTGCCAGCCGCTGGCCGCAAGCACGCGGATTGCGCATCGAGCCGAGTGATTTGCACGAAGCCGGCCTGTTGCGCCTGGACAGCAGTCGCGCCCGTCAACGGTTGGCCTGGCAACCGCGCTGGTCGTTGCAGCAGTGCCTGACCCAGACCCTCGATTGGCATCTGGCGTGGCAGAACGGTGATGACATGCGTGAAGTCACCCTGAACCAGTTGAACCTGTACCGAGGCGCGTTGTGAGCGAGTTTCTGTTGAAAGCCTTGCCGCTGGCCGGTCTGTTCAGCGTGCAGCACAAACGCTTCGAAGATGATCGTGGGCATTTCGCCCGGCTGTTTTGCGAAGGCAGCCTGAGCGCTTTCGGCCAGCCGTTTCATATCCGCCAGATCAACCACTCCTGCACCCGTGCGCGGGGCAGTGTGCGCGGTCTGCATTATCAAAATTCCAATGCGCCGGAAGCCAAGTTGATTACCTGCCTGCGCGGCGAAGTCTGGGATGTGGCGGTGGACTTGCGCCCCGATTCCGAAACCTTTCTGCACTGGCACGCCGAGCACCTGAAGGCCGGTGACGGTCGCAGCTTGCTGATCCCGTCCGGGTTCGCCCACGGCTTCCAGACGCTGACCGATGACGCCGAATTGCTCTACCTGCACAGCGCTGATTACACGCCTGCGTACGAGGGCGGGTTGTCGGTGAACGATCCACGGCTGGCGATTGCCTGGCCGTTGCCTGTCAATAATCTGTCGGCCAGGGATTCCAGCCATCCCTTGCTCGATGAACACTTCGCTGGAGTGCGTCTATGAACTGCCGTGGTTGCGGTACTCCTCTGGCCTTGCCGCTGATCGATCTCGGCACCTCGCCGCCATCCAACGCCTATGTGCACGCCGATCGCCTGGAACAAGCCGAGCAATGGGTGCCATTGAAGGTCGCGGTGTGTCAGCAGTGCTGGCTGGTGCAGACCGAGGATTACACCAGCGCCGACAGTCTGTTCGACGCCGAGTATGCGTATTTCAGTTCGTTCTCCAGCACCTGGCTGGCCCATGCCGAGCGCTATGTCGCCGAGATGGTCGAACGCTTCGGCCTGACTGCCGACAGTCGCGTGGTGGAAATCGCCGCCAACGACGGTTACCTGTTGCAGTACGTTGCCGGGCGCGGCATCCCCTGCCTGGGCGTTGAACCAACCCGCAGCACCGCGCAAGCGGCGCGGGAAAAAGGCCTGGAGATTCGCGAACTGTTCTTCGGTCGCGACACCGCCGCGCAGCTGAAAAGCGAAGGCTGGGCCGCCGACCTGATGGCCGCCAACAACGTGTTGGCGCATGTGCCGGACATTAATGATTTTCTCGGTGGGTTCTCCACCTTGCTCAAGCCGACCGGTGTGGCGACGTTCGAATTTCCGCAACTGCTGACGCTGATGGCCGGGCAGCAATTCGACACGCTGTATCACGAGCACTATTCCTACCTGTCCCTGACCGCCGTGCAGACCTTGTGCGAGCGCAATGGCCTGGAAGTGTTCGATGTCAGCCAGTTGTCGACCCATGGCGGTTCGTTGCGGGTGTTCGTCCAGCGGGCCGACGGTGTTCGCCGTGAGGTGCAGCCAGCCGTTCAACAGCAGTTGCAGGCCGAGCTGGCAGCGGGAGTGAAAACCCCCGAGTACTACGCGACCCTGGCGCCAGCGGCCGAGGGCATCAAGCACGAACTGCTGCGTTTCCTGCTGCAAGCCAAGGCCGACGGCAAGCGCGTGGTCGGTTATGGTGCGGCAGCCAAGGGCAACACCTTGCTCAACTACGCCGGGGTCAAACCGGACCTGTTGGCCTGGGTGGCCGATGCCAACCCGCACAAGCAGGGCAAGTACTTGCCGGGCAGTCGAATCCCGGTGGTTTCGCCCGACCGCATCGATCTTGAAAAACCCGACTACATCCTGGTTTTGCCCTGGAACCTGTTGACTGAGATCACCCAACAATTCGCCTCGGTCAAAGTGTGGGGCGCGCGGTTTGTTGTCGCCGTTCCGGAGTTGAGCATTCAATGAGCAGAATTCATTACACCAAGCCGAGCGTGGGCGAGTTGGAAGCCCGGTATGCCCTGGACGCCGTTCAGAACGGTTGGGGCGCACGTTGCTACGAATATCTGACGCGTTTCGAGCATGGTTTTGCCGAGCATCTTGGCGCCACCTACGCCATCGCGACCTCCAGCTGTACTGGCGCCTTGCACATGGGGATGGCGGCGTTGGACATTGGTGCTGGCGATGAGGTGATCCTGGGCAACACTAACTGGATCGCGTCGGCGGCGCCCATTACCTACCTGGGTGCCACGCCGGTATTCGTCGATGTTCTGGCGGATAGCTGGTGCCTGGACCCGGAGCAGGTCAGGCGTGCAATTACCCCGCGAACCAAAGCCATTCTCGCAGTGCACCTCTACGGTAACCTGTGTGATATGGACGCCTTGCTGGCGATCGGTCGGGAACACAATATTCCGGTGATCGAAGACGCCGCTGAGGCCATCGGCTCGCAATGGCGTGGTCGGTCGGCCGGTTCTCTAGGCGCATTCGGTGCGTTCTCGTTTCATGGCACCAAGACCATGACCACCGGCGAGGGCGGGATTTTCGTCACCTCGGACAAAGCCTTGTACGAGCGCGTCCTGACCTTATCCAACCATGGCCGGGTCGCTGGCAGCACCAAACAGTTCTGGCCGGAGTTCATCGGCTTCAAATACAAGATGAGCAACCTGCAGGCCGCCGTCGGTTGCGCTCAGGTCGAGCGTATCGATGAGCTGATCAGTCGCAAGCGTGAGATTTTCGCCAATTACGCCCGCGCCCTGACATTACTGCCGGGTGTTTCCCTGAACCCTGAGCCTGAGCACTCGCGTAACGGCTACTGGATGCCGACAGTGGTGTTCGATGCGGAGACCGGGATTCGCCGGGATGAGTTGATCGCCGCTTTCCAGGCTGCCGATATCGATGCCAGGGTGTTCTTCTGGCCGTTGTCGTCGTTGCCGATGTTCAGCGAACACTCTGTCGACACACCGGTGGCTTTCGCCTTGCCGGAGCGCGCATTCAACCTGCCGAGTTATCACGATATGACCGACGCCGATCAGCAACGAGTGGTGGATGTCGTGCGTGCCCTGCTCGCAAAAAGGCAGCTGTCGTGAAGATTTATTTGCTGGGCGCGGCCAACCCCGAAGCGGTGCGCATGCTTCACGCGGTGAAGCGCAGCACCCCCAACGTCGAATTCGCCTTTCTGGATAACGACCCGAGTAAGCAGGGCACGCTGTTTTATGGGGTACCGGTGATCGGCGGCTCGGATCGGGTGAGCGAACTCAAAGGGCCTCAGGCGCGCTTCGTGAACCTGATCACCGGCAGTACCCGGCTGCGCTACGAGACCACCCGCCAACTGGTCGAGGCCGGCGCCACCCTGGGCCAATTCGTTCACCCGGGTATCGACCTGACCATGATTCGCATGGGGCAGGGCAGTTATCTACAGGAAGGCGTGCTCATGCAGGCCGAAGTAACGCTGGGCGACAACACCAGTATCAGTGCCGGCAGCGTGGTGGGGCATGAAGGACGGATCGGCCACTCGGTTTTCATGGCACCTGGGGTGTGTATCGCCGGTTGCGTGGAAATCGGCGACGGGACATTTATCGGTACCAACGCCACCATCCTGCCGCGCCTGCGCATCGGTCGCTGGGTCACCATCGGCGCCGGCGCCGTTGTCACCAAAGATGTTCCGGATTATTCGGTCGTGGCGGGCAATCCCGCCAGGATCATCAAGACCAACGCGGTGCCTTACCCCGACGGTAAGGTATTCAAGTAAGCCGTTTCCCTTTTTTTTTGGAGAGTTGCGATGAATCCCCATGAGCAGTTTCGTGAAGAAGTAAAAGGCAACATCGAAGGTTTGAAGAAAGACAAAGCGCTGCAGGCCGAGTCCCTGGACTGGGTCGGCACCACGGCCAAACACAAGTACACCTACAACTTCAGCTGGATGGGCCGCCCGATCATTCAGTTCCCCCAGGACATGGTGGCCATGCAGGAAATCATCTGGAACTTGCGCCCGGATGTGATCGTGGAAACCGGGATCGCCCACGGCGGGTCGTTGGTGTTTTACGCCTCGATGCTGGAGCTGATCGGCCATGGTGAAGTACTGGGTGTCGACATCGATATTCGCCAGCACAACCGCGAAGCGATCGAAGCCCATCCGATGAGCAAACGAATCCAGATGATTCAGGGTTCGAGCATCGACACCGGGATCGTCGATCAGGTGCGCGAGCGCATTCAGGGCAAGAAAGTGCTGGTGGTGCTGGACTCCAATCACACCCATCAACACGTGCTGGAAGAGTTGCGCCTGTATGCACCGATGGTCTCGGTCGGCAGCTACTGCGTGGTCATGGACACGGTCGTCGAAGACATGCCGGAAGACGCCTTTCCGGACCGTCCATGGGGCAAGGGTGATAACCCTAAAACCGCCGTTTGGGCGTACCTGGAAGAAAACCGGGATTTCGAGATCGATCAGGCGATTCACAGCAAACTGCTGATCACCGTCGCGCCGGATGGCTACCTGCGCCGGGTGCGTTAAACGACAACTTCATTCAAGTGTTCATCAGGCAATAGGTCTGTGGCGGGGAAGGATATGCAAGGCATTTACGGTTCTGAAAACACGTTGCCCCTGAGTGAGCTGTTCACTCTGGTGCTGATTACGCACAATCGTCCGGCGTTTTTGCGCAGGGCGTTGCAGTTCTACAGCACGCTGCCTTGCAGGATCCTGGTCCTTGATTCGTCAGCCGTTGCTCTGGATGGCGCGGCGACGGTTGCAGACACCATCGACTATCGGCATTTGCCGCAGTTCGGCTATTGGGGCATCCAGGCCAAGCTGGTATACGGTGTCGAACAGGTCACCACGCCGTACATGGTGTTCGCCTCCGACGATGATTTCCTGTTGCACGGTGCTCTCACCGAATCGGTGAACTTCCTCGAAGCCAACCCCGACTACGGTTTGTGCCACGGCTATTGCCTGATGTACCTGACCCACGCCAATTATGTGCAGTACTACCGTCGCGACAAGAAGGTGCAGGAGGATTACAACGCCGAACAAGGCCAGGACCGTGTACTCGATTACATGGGGCAGTACATTCCGCCGTTCTATGCCGTGCATCGGACCTCGTTGTTGCGTGACTGGTACGAAGCGATGCCGGAAGGCACGATCTTCCAGTGGCAGGAAATCGGCCACGTGTACTACATGCTGGCACGGGCCAAGGCGCGAATTCTCCCGGCACCCTATGTGGTACGTGAAGTCAATTACGGGCGTTCGGATCACAACACCGAAATCATGACGACCTTGAGTTTCAAGGACGCCCGCTCTGTCGCCGAGCGCGAGCGCTTTGCCGGGTTCCTGTCATCGCTGCCGACGGGTATCACCGGTCTCGACCAACAGCAGACCGCCCAGTTGGCCCTGCAAAGCTTCGCCGCTTTGGCCGACAGCCTGACTGCCCGCAACGCGCTGACCATCGAACCGATATTCGAGTCTTACTGGACCGATCCGACGGTCGGCCCGAAGCGTGTCTTCGGCCCGGAGCAATACGTCGAGATGCCGTTCTACAACAGCGCCTTCTTCGAGCAACTGGCGGAGTGCGAGTTTCTGCTCCATGCAATGCCGGCCGGCCGTTTGCAACTTGAGGAAATGGAAGGGACATTGCTCAAGCAGCAGACACTGCAGCGTACTTACTCCAATGACAGTCCGGCGACGATCCAGACGCGCCTGCTTCAAGCCGTGGAACTCGGCGCCTTCAACCGTCGAGTCGTGCAAAAGCTCGCTCAGCAACTGGTGGACATGGGGGAAACGGCTGATGCCCAAGTGTTGGCCGATTGGGTGCAGCGCCTGGACAGTGTGCCGACCCACGATAGTCGTCAGTTGCTCGACACGATGCCGTCGGGACGTCTGCTCAACTGGTTGCAGGCACGGGAGCCAAATGAGACTGCGGTGAGGAAAATCAACCAGTATCTGGCAGCCAATGACGGTGGACCCCAGTTCGGCATTTTGTTGCTGGACCTGGACGCAGACATGGACAAGCTTCAGGCCAGCTTCGATAGTCTGATGGAGAGCGCGTTCCGGGCCTTCAAAGTGGTGGTCTTCACCACCGGCGATCTGCCGGCAGTCACCACCGAACAAAACACCCTGCATTTCGTCAAGGTCACCACCAGCAACTATGTCGATAAGCTGAACCAGATTGCTCGCCAGTCGACCTCGGACTGGTTGCTGCTGGCCGAGGCGGGCGACGAGTTCACCGCGGCGGGTCTGTTGCGTGCCAGCCTGGAGTTGCAGAACGCCGAGGGTTGCCGTGCGGTGGCGGTGGACGAGATTCATCGTCAGGCCAATGGCACGCTGGTCGATGTCTTCCGTCCCGCCTTCAACCTCGATTTGTTGCAGAGCCTGCCGGCGCTGACTGCGCGGCATTGGCTGATCCGGCGTGAGGTGTTGGTGGAGGTCGGCGGTTTTGCTCGTGAGTTCACTTCGGCGCTCGAGTTCGACCTGTTGCTGCGCCTGATCGAAGCCGGCGGCCTGGCCGGGCTCGCGCATCTGGCAGAGCCTTTGCTGATCACCCAGGCACCGCTGCCGGGGCCTATTGAACACGAACGCCAGACTCTGGTTCGTCATCTGGCGACCCGCGGATATCAGGCCCAGGTCAGTGCCGAAGCGTCGGGAGGCTACCGTATCGACTACCGTCACGCCGATCGTCCGAAGGTTTCGATCATCGTTCACAGCCAGGACAACCTGGAGTGTTTGCAGCGCTGCCTGGTCAGCGTGTTGCAACGCACGCGCTATCAGAACAATGAGATCGTGATCGTCGACAATCACAGCCAGTCCGCCGAACTGCTCGCCTGGCTGGAAAGCCTGGAGCAGAACGGTCGTGGCCGGGTTCGTCTGGTCAGGGCAGAGCAGCGTCTGAGCACTTCGGCACTACTTAACCTGGCTGTAGAACAGGCTCAGGGCGAATACCTGGTGCTGCTGGCGGCGGACGCCGAGGTCGTTAACGCCAACTGGATCGAGGCACTGCTTAACCAGGCGCAGCGTCCTGAGGTAGGAGTGGTCGGGGCCAAACTGGTGGATGCCAATGGCAATGTGACGGGGGCCGGTTTGATTCTGGGCCTCAATGGCGGGGTCGCTTCACCTTTCGCAGGCGAGAAAAAAGATGCCCAGGGCTACATGCGTCGCTTGGTCGTCGAACAGAACTATCAGGCTGTCTCTGGTGCTTGTCTGATGATTCGCAAGCAAGTGTTTGATGACGTCGGTGGATTGGACCAAGAGCATTTCGACGAGGCTTACGCCGATGTCGATCTGTGCCTGAAAGTTGCCGACGCAGGTTTGCTGACGGTCTGGACACCACAAGTGCAGATTACGCACCCCGGGACTTTGCCGGACAATCCGCAGGCGGCAGCTGCCCTGCGTGACAAGTGGCCCGCCCGTTTCGAGCAGGACTCAGCCTACAACCAGAACCTGGCCTTGACTGGCAAGGGCTTTACCCTCGGCGAACCGACCAGCATTGACTGGGCGCAGTTGCTCGCATAAGCCTGGCTGACAGGTAAAAGGACTCAAGGCATGTTCAACGGTAAATCGATTTTCATCTCTGGCGGCACCGGTTCGTTCGGGCGCAACTTCATCCGCCGCTTGCTGGAGCAATACCAGCCCAAGCGGGTGGTGGTGTTTTCCCGCGATGAGCTCAAGCAGTACGAGATGCAGCAGACGTTCAACGCGCCGTGCATGCGTTACTTCATCGGTGATGTGCGCGACGCCGACCGTTTGCGTCAGGCCATGCGCGGTATCGATTACGTGGTGCACGCCGCGGCGCTGAAGCAAGTACCGGCGGCGGAATACAACCCCACCGAATGCATCCGCACCAACGTCAACGGCGCGGAAAACATCATCGCCGCGGCCATCGACAACGGCGTGAAAAAAGTTGTCGCGCTGTCCACCGACAAGGCTGCCAGCCCGATCAACTTGTACGGCGCGACCAAGCTGCTGTCGGACAAATTGTTCGTGGCTGCCAACAACATTGCCGGCGAGCAACAAACCCGGTTTGCCGTGGTGCGCTATGGCAACGTCGCTGGTTCACGGGGTTCGGTGGTGCCGTTCTTCAGCAAACTGATCGCCGAGGGCGCCAAAGAGCTGCCGATCACCGATGAGCGCATGACGCGGTTCTGGATCACCCTCGATCACGGCGTGAAGTTTGTGCTCGACAGCTTCGCCCGCATGCACGGTGGTGAAGTGTTTGTACCGAAGATCCCGTCGATTCGCATCGTCGATCTGGCGCAGGGCATGGCTGAACATTTGCCGCACAAACACGTCGGCATTCGTCCGGGGGAAAAACTCCATGAGCTGATGGTACCGCTGGACGACGCGCGCATGACCCTGGAGTTCGACGATCACTACACCATTCAGCCGTCGATCCGTTTCACCAGCGTCGACGTGGATTTTGCCATCGACAAACTGGGCGAGCAGGGCCGGCCGGTGGGCGAAGACTTCGAGTACCGTTCCGATACCAACCCGTACTTCTTGTCCGTCGGCCAGATCGCCGACCTGCACGCGGAACTGTCGGCATGATTCCCTACGGTCGGCAAAGCCTCGATCAGGCGGATATCGATGCGGTGGTCGCCGTGTTGCAGTCCGACTGGCTGACCCAAGGGCCGACCATCGAGCGTTTCGAACAGGCGATGGCCGAGCGTTGCCAGGCCGATTACGCGGTGGCGGTGTGCAATGCCACGGCGGCGTTGCACATTGCCTGCCTAGCGGCGGGCCTGGGGCCGGGCGATCGGTTGTGGACCACGCCGAACACCTTTCTGGCCTCGGCCAACTGCGGTCGCTACTGCGGCGCCGACGTCGATTTTGTCGACATCGACCCGCTGACCTGGAACCTCGACGCCTACACCTTAGCGTCGAAGCTTGAAATCGCCGAGCGCGACGGCAAGCTGCCGAAAGTGTTGGTGGCGGTAGCGTTCTCCGGGCAGAGCTGCGATATGCGCATGATCGCCGAACTGGCCGAGCGTTACGGTTTCACGGTGATCGAGGATGCCTCCCACGCGGTCGGCGCGTCCTATGCCGGGCGCCCGGTGGGTTGCGGTGAATTCGCGGCAATGACCGTGTTCAGTTTCCACCCGGTGAAGATCATCACCAGTGCCGAAGGCGGCATGGTGCTGACCAATCGCCCGGAACTGGCCGAGCGCTTGCAACGCCTGCGCAGCCACGGCATGACCCGTGACCCCGAACAGATGACCGAACCCAGCCACGGCCCCTGGTACTACCAGCAAGTGGAGCTGGGCTTCAATTACCGGATCACCGACCTGCAAGCGGCCCTCGGTCTGTCACAGCTGAACAAGCTCGATGGCTTTATTGAGCGTCGACGCGAACTGGCGGCGCGTTACGACCGGTTGCTGGCGTACTTGCCGCTGACCTTGCCCAGCACGCAGCCTGAAGCCGAATCGGCGTGGCATCTGTACGTGGTGCGCTTGCAGACGGAGCGGATCAACCTCAGTCATCGACAGGTGTTCGAAGGCTTGCGAGCGGCCGGTGTCGGGGTGAATCTGCACTATATTCCCGTGCACTTGCAGCCGTACTATCGCGACCTGGGTTTTGCCGAGGGTGATTTCCCCCAGGCCGAACGTTATTACGCCGAGGCCATCAGCCTGCCGCTGTTTCCTCTGCTGAGCGATGAACAACAGGACTATGTGGTCGAGCAATTGCGACGACTGATCCTTGAGGAGTAGTGACTCTTGAGCTGTGTTGCGATCATTCCGGCCCGTGGTGGCAGCAAGCGAATCCCGCGCAAGAACCTCAAGCCGTTCGACGGCGTGCCGATGATCGTCCGTTCGATTCGCACCGCGTTGGAGTCGCGCCTGTTCGACCAGGTGATCGTCAGTACCGACGATGAGGAAATCGCCGAAGTCGCACGAGCCAATGGCGCTCAGGTGCCGTTCATGCGGCCAGGGGCACTGGCTGACGATTTCACCGGGACTGCGGCAGTGATTGTGCATGCCTTGAATCAATTGCCACCGTTCGACCATGCCTGCTGCATCTATGCGACGGCGCCGTTGTTGCAAGCGCGTTATCTGCGTCAGGGGCATGAGTTGCTGGTGCAGCACCCGGACAAGTCTTTCGCGTTTTCAGTCACCGGTTTTGGTTTTCCGGTGCAGCGGGCCTTGACCCTCGACGCGCAGGGCGCCCTGACCTCGCTCTATCCGGAGTTTCGTGACACCCGCTCCCAGGACTTGCCCGAAGCCTTTCAAGACGCCGGCCAGTTCTACTGGGGACGCAGCGAGGCCTGGTTGCGTGGTGATGCACTGTTCTCGCCAGCGAGCCTGCCGGTGATTCTGCCGCGCTACCTGGTACAGGACATCGACACCCTTGAAGACTGGAAACGCGCCGAATACCTTTACGCCGCATTGAAGGCTGGTGGTGAGTTGCAATGAGGATACTGATCCGCGCTGACGCGTCGCCAACCATTGGCAGCGGCCATATCGCCCGCTGCCTGACCCTGGCCAGGGTGTTGCGCAAGCAGGGCACGCACGTTGCCTTCGCCTGTCGCCTGCTGCCGGGGCATCGACTGGACAGCCTGGCCAGCGAGGGCTTCGAGACCTTCGCGCTGCCGGCACGCTACCCCGATGAAGATCCGCAGCAGGCCATCGAATCGATGCTGCCCTGGCAGGCGGACATCGCCGCGCTGGCGCAAGCCCTGGAAAGCCATCCGGCTTTCGACTGGATCATCGTCGACCACTATGGCCTCGATCATCACTGGCAGACTGCGGCCCGTCGCTGGGCATCACGGATCGCCGCGGTGGATGACCTGGCCACTCGGCAGTACCGCGTCGATCTGCTGCTCAATCAAAATCTGTCGGGCACCCCAGAGGCTTATGCCTCGCTGCTGACGCCCGACTGCCAGACCTTGCTCGGTCCACGTTTTGCGATGTTGCGCGATGAGTTCTGCTGCCCGGCGGTCGAGATCAAGCCTCGGGCCAGGCGAGTATTGGTGAACTTCGGCGGCTTCGATGCGGCCATGCAGACCCACCACGCGATGTTGGCGCTGGCGGACCTTCATGAGCTGGAGGTCGATTTCGTGGCGGGGGCCGACAACCCGGCCTGGGAGCAGATGCAGGCGCTGGCGGCGTATCGTCCGAACTGGCGCCTGCACAGTTTTGTCAGCGATTTTTATCGGCTGATGACCGAGGCCGACCTGTTTATCGGTGCCGGTGGCGGCACCAGTTGGGAGCGGGCGGCCATGGGGCTGCCGACGATTTGCATTGCGGTCTCGAATAATCAGCAGGCCAACGGTGAGGTGATGGCAACCTCGGGGGCTCATGTGTTCCTGGGCAACCGCGAGCATGTCAGCGTCGAACAATTGCGTCAGGCCATTGGTTTTGTCGTAGGCAATCAAGGTTTTCGTCAAAGTATGGCCGAACGCTCACGGCAGTTGGTCGATGGCCGTGGCGCGCAGCGGGTGGCGGCAGCACTGGCGGGAGCGGTACTGCAGGTGCGTCGAGCCGATCCGGACGATGCGCAATTGTTGTTCGAGGGACGTAATGCCGAGGCGGTACGGCGCTGGTCGCTGGACACCCACGCCATCGATTGGCAGCGGCATCAGGTCTGGTTGGCCGCGAGCCTGAACAACCCTCAGCGACTGCTGTTGATTGCCGAGGCGGATGACGGCCCGGTCGGTATGCTGCGCTATGACCTTGACGGTACTCGGGCCGAAGTCTCGATCTATCTGTTCGAAGGCCGATTCGGCCTGGGCTGGGGCAGGGCGCTGCTGGCGCGGGGCGAAGCGTTCGTCACGGTGCATTGGCCACAACTTGAGGCCATCACCGCTCAGGTGCTGCCGGCCAATCAGCCATCGCTGAAGGTTTTCCGCGAGGGTGGTTTTACTCAGAGTGCTTGCGCGTTCACGCGCGTGTTGAAGGATCCAGAACAATGACCAGTTTCAAGATCGGTAATCGCTCGATCGGTGCCGATGCGCCACCGTTCATCATTGCCGAGATGAGCGGCAACCATAACCAGTCGCTGGACATGGCGATAAAAATCGTCGAAGCCGCAGCCAAGGCCGGCGCCCATGCCTTGAAGCTGCAAACCTACACCGCCGAGACCATGACTCTGGACTTGTCCGAAGGCGAGTTCTTCATCAAGGACCCCAACAGCTTGTGGGCCGGTTCTTCGCTGTATGCGCTGTACGAAAAGGCCCACACGCCGTGGGAATGGCACGCGCCGATTTTCGCCCGGGCCAAAGAGCTGGGCATGCTGGCGTTCTCCACACCGTTCGATGACACCGCGGTGGACTTCCTTGAAAGCCTCGATGTGCCGGCCTACAAGATCGCCAGCTTCGAGAACACTGATCTGCCGTTGATTCGTCGGGTTGCGGCCACCGGCAAGCCGCTGATCATTTCCACCGGCATGGCCAGCATCGCCGAGCTCGATGAAACCGTGCGTGCCGCCCGTGAGGCCGGTTGCAAGGATCTGGTGTTGCTCAAGTGCACCAGCACTTACCCGGCGACGCCCGCCAACAGCAACGTGCGCACGATTCCTCATCTGCGTGAGTTGTTTGGCTGTGAAGTCGGTTTGTCCGACCATTCGATGGGTGTCGGGGTGTCTGTCGCCGCCGTAGCGCTGGGGGCGACGGTGGTGGAAAAACACTTCACCCTCGACCGTGCCGCCGGAGGCGTGGATGCCAGTTTCTCCCTGGAACCGGCCGAACTCGCCAGCCTGGTGGTCGAAACCGAGCGCGCCTGGCAGGCCATGGGCCAGGTGCATTACGGCGTGACTGACGCCGAGCGCAAGTCCCTGGTGTACCGCCGGTCGCTGTATGTCACCCAGGACATGATCGCCGGTGAGCCTTTTACCGCCGCCAATCTGCGGGCCATCCGTCCGGGCCTGGGGCTGGCCCCGAAACACGCTGAAACCCTTCTGGGCCGCCGTGCCCGCCAGGCCATCAAGCGCGGAACGCCGCTGGACTGGTCGCTGGTCGAATAACCGCTTGTGGGGCTGATTCGGCAAAATAGCGTGACCTGCGAGTCATTACGCGCATCTTCACTGTATTGTATAAATAGGGAAGAGGGCGCCTGGCCTGCTTTTGGCTCAGTGATGGCCTTTTACTCTTCCCGCTGTCACCTCGTTGAGGGCGACGTTATTCGTTGTTTGTCGGCGCCCCTCGATTCCTTGCGAGCGGTGGTATTGGGCTGTTTATTATTGGGAAGCCGTAATGATTGGCATAAAGAGCATTGCGAGCTACGTTCCTGTAGCCGGCGTGGACAATTACGCACAAGGTGCAAAATTCGAGAAGGATGAAGAGTTCATCCTGGGCAAGATCGGTTCGGCCTTCCTGCCGCGCAAAGACGCCGGGCAAGAAACTTCGGACTTGTGTGTCGAAGCAGTCAACGCACTGTTCGCCAACAACCCTGAATTGAAGCGTGAAGCCATCGACGTGCTGATCGTCGTGACCCAGAACGGCGACGAAGAAGGCCTGCCGCACACCGCCGCCATCGTTCAGGACAAGCTGGGCCTGCCGACGACCGTGGCCGCGTTCGATATCTCCCTGGGCTGCTCCGGTTACGTCTACGGCATCTACGCCATCAAGGGCTTCATGGAAGCCGCAGGCCTGAAGAATGGCTTGCTGGTGACCGCCGATCCGTATTCGAAGATCGTCGATCCGGAAGACCGCAACACCACCATGTTGTTCGGCGATGCCGCCACCGCCACCTGGATGGGCGAAGACGCTCCATGGCAGTTGGGCAAGGCCAAGTTCGGCACCGACGGTTCCGGTGCGCCGCACCTGAAGGTCACCGATGGCGTGTTCTTCATGAATGGCCGTCAGGTCTTCAACTTCGCGCTGCTCAAAGTCCCTGCGCATTTGCACGAGCTGCTGGGCGACTCGGGCCTGACGGCCGACGATATCGATGCTTTCTGCATTCACCAGGGCAGCGCGGCGATTGTCGATGCCGTGGCGCGACGCTTCGAGGGCGAGCCCGAGAAGTTCCTCAAGGACATGGTCGAGACCGGTAACACCGTGTCGTCGAGCATTCCATTGCTGCTGGAAAAGCACGTGCTCGACTCCAAGTGGAAGCGTGTGGCACTCAGCGGTTTTGGTGTTGGTTTGTCCTGGGGTTCGGCGATCATCTATCGCCCTTGATCTTCTAAAAGCCGGACACAAAAAAAGCGCTCAAGGTGTAACCTTGAGCGCTATTTTTTTGCCCGAATCACAGCGAGGCGCCATGAGCGAGTTTTTTCAACCCAACGCCGAAATCATCCAGCGTCGCTGGCCGGCCGTGGCTGAGCGTCTGCTGTCTGAAGATCCGGGCCCGTTGCAGGCCGATCTGGTGGAAGGGCTCGGCTCGACCCTGAGCATCAACGGCATTCAGCTGACCAGTCGCCATGACCGTACCCGCGAAGCGCAGCTTCAAGCCGCAAGCCTGCCGGTCGACAGTCCGGTGTTGCACGTTTATGGCACAGGGCTGGGTGATCTGCAGCTGGAGCTGCTGCAGCGTTCGGGGCTGATTCAGTTACACGTACATATCCTTAACGGCGCAGTGTTTGCGCTGGTGTTGCAATTACTCGATCAGCAGCCGTGGCTCAGCGATTCGCGGGTCGAGCTGCACTACGCCGGTGATTTGGCTGAGATTTGTTTGCCGTTCTTTGCCCTGCCTTCGGAGCTGGTGCTGGCCGATGACTTCAACGCGAAGATTCGCGACCGCTTGGTCAGCGAAACCCATCTGACGTTCAACAACTGTGAGTTTGATCCGGACAATCCGGAAATCGCCGCGCGCTTGCTGGAAAGTGTCGAACAGATCCGCGTCGATAGCGACGCCGCACAATTGTTCGCCACACACGCTGGCCAGCCGATGTTCGTCATCGCCACCGGGCCGAGCCTGGAACAGCATTTCGTAACCTTGCGATCAATTCGCGGCCAGACCCAGCGACCGCTGTTCGTTTGTGTCGATACCGCTTACCGGCCGCTCATCGAGAACGGTATCAAACCGGATGTCGTCGTCACGATCGACCAGCGTATCTCGCAGCGCCATCTGCCGCCCGAGGACAGCGCAGACATTACGCTGGTCTACATGCCGCTGGTGGCTCCTGCGGTCTTGCAGGCCTGGCAAGGCAAACGCTATGTCGCCTACTCGGCAAGCCCGGTCTTTCGCGATCTGCGCAAGCAGCTCCCACGGGCAGGGTTGTTTGCAGGCGGCAGCGTGATTCATCCGGCGGTGGACCTGGCGGTGAAAATGGGTGCCAGTCAGATCACGCTGTTCGGGGCGGACTTCGCGTTCCCCAACAACAAAACCCATGCCGGTTGGGATGACGGCGACCTTGGCCCGCAATTGGTCGCGGCTCGTCATTGGGTGTTGGATGGGCATGGGCAGCGGGTCAAGACCCAGCTCAATTTCCGTAGTTACCTGTGTGAGCTGGAGCGCTATATCGCTGCGCATCCACACGTCGTCTTCTACAACAGCAGTCGAGCTGGGGCCATGATTGTCGGCACGACATTTCATCCGGAGTTCAGTCGATGAGCGAAGAGCTACTCGTTGATCAGGTCCGGCAATGTTCAGCGTTGTTTCGTCTGGGAAGGGATGTCGAGGCGGCGCTGGTCATGGTCGAGGTAGCGGAGCAGGTGCAGTCGCGGGTCGGCGGAGCAGACAGCCAGATCGCGGCCCGGTGGATGGCATTGCTGACAGGTATGCTGGATAGCCAGGAGCGACAGGACTGGCTGGCGCTCGCGGATTACCTTGAATACGAACTGGTTGATTTACTGATGGCTGTCAATTCCGCGTAATGCCGTGGCAGGTCAACGCAAGCGGGGCATAAGGAAGGGTTGTGGCAGTTCTCTGGCGTCATTTTTTGGTGGCTGGATCGTCGCTATGGCTTGGTTTTACAGGGGGTGGCAGTGTGATGGCAAAAAATTTCAAAAATCCCCTCAAGCAACCTGCATTCGCGACGATAACTATTACGAAGGTTCTCTAGGCCATACCGGGCGGTTGCCAGGGCCGGAAGCCGTAGTACCCAACCAACGAGGAATTCGTCATGGCTTTAACAGTAAACACCAACACTACATCTCTGGGTGTTCAGAAGAACCTGAACCGTGCTTCCGACGCACTGTCGACTTCGATGACTCGCTTGTCTTCCGGCCTGAAAATCAACAGCGCCAAAGACGACGCCGCCGGCCTGCAGATCGCTACCCGTATGACCTCGCAGATCCGTGGTCAGACCATGGCTATCAAAAACGCCAACGACGGTGTTTCGATCGCTCAGACCGCTGAAGGCGCTCTGCAAGAATCGACCAACATCCTGCAGCGTATGCGTGAAATCGCAGTTCAGTCGCGTAACGACTCCAACGGCACTGCTGACCGTACCGCTCTGGACAAAGAATACCAACAGTCGGTTGCTGAACTGACTCGTATCGCTCAGTCGACTAACCTGAACGGCAAGGCGCTGCTGGACGGTACCGCTGGTGCGATGGAGTTCCAGGTTGGTTCCAACACCACCTCCGACAACCAGATCACTCTGACCCTGGCTTCGAGCTTCGACTCCAGCGCCCTGGGCATGACCGGTACTACCATTTCCGGTACCTCCAACGCAGCCAACCACTCTGCTGTAGCGTCGGCTATCTCGGCTATCGACGCCGCTCTGTCGCGAATCAACAGCACTCGTGCTGACCTGGGTGCTGCACAAAACCGTTTCTCCAGCACCATCTCCAACCTGCAAAACATCAACGAAAACGCCAGTGCTGCACTGAGCCGCGTACAAGATACCGACTTCGCTGCTGAAACTGCACAGCTGACCAAGCAACAAACTCTGCAACAAGCTTCCACCGCAGTTCTGGCTCAGGCCAACCAACTGCCATCCGCTGTACTGAAACTGCTTCAGTAATAGCTGATGAGTTTTAGCGGGGGAGTGCGCTTGTCGCGCTCTCTCGCTTTTTACTTTAAGAGGTGATGGACATGGATATGAGCGTCAAGCTGAACTTGTCTTATCCTGCGGCCCAGCAGGCGACGACTGTTGCCGATAAGCCTGCGGAAAAGCCTCGAGCGGAAACTGCGCCAGTGGTTGCCGTCAAGGAAGAAGGTAAAAAAGACCAGACCGAGCAGGAAAAACTGAAGATGGCCGTTCAGGAAATCGAAAAGTTCGTTCAGTCGGTCAAGCGTAACCTGGAGTTCTCGATTGACGAGCCTTCAGGCAAAGTTGTGGTCAAAGTGATTGCCAGTGACTCCGGTGAGGTGATTCGTCAAATCCCCAACGAAGAAGTCCTTAAGCTGGCGAACAGTTTGAATGATGCAAGCAGTCTGTTGTTCAGCGCAAAAGTCTGACAACTGGCACGAATTTTGTTGCTATGTTCTTTTGGGCGTTGTAGTGGTCAAAAGGCCGGCGACACACTGAAGGGAGTTCCACATGGCAAGTCCAATTCTACCGGGCACGGGCTTAGGCTCCGGTATTAATACCGGTGATATCGTCAAGGCTCTGGTCAGCGCCGACAAGGCGGCCAAGCAGAATCAGATCGATCGTCAGACGACCACCAATACTGCGCAGATTTCCGGTATTGGTACTCTCAAAAGTGTCCTGGCGAACTTCCAGGCTGCAATCAAGAAGCTGCAAGATACGCAAGCTCCGCAGTTCCTGGGTTACAACGCCACGTCCGCCGACGCGAAAGTATTGACCGCTGTGGCGAGCAACACGGCTGTCAACGGTTCCTACGTGGTCAAGGTCAATAACCTTGCGACCTCGTCCAAAGTGGCCACCGCGGCCTTTGCCGGCGGTGCCAGCAGCGCCGTTGCGAGCGGCACGCTCAATATCACGCAAAATGGCGTATCCAGTTCTGTCACCATTCCGGCCGGCGCGACGTTGCAGTCGGTTCGCGATGCGATCAACACCCAGCAGGGCGCGAACGGTTTCAGCGCCAACATCGTGACCGACTCGTTTGGCTCACGTCTGGTGATGGGGTCCACGGCGACCGGTGCGGGCTCCGACATCACCCTCAGCGGTATCGCGGGTCTGGAGATCAATGCCGGCCAGCAAATGGGTGCAGCACCGACAGCGACTTCGGCGGGTGCCATCGGAGATTTCGCGGTGGACGCCAGTTTCACCGTGGACGGGCTCGCGCTGACTAGCAAAAGCAACAAGGTTGACTCGGCTATTTCCGGCTTGACCCTGAATTTGGTCGCCGGTGGTACCACGACGGTGACGGTTGGCCCGAACAGTGATGGCCTGAAAAAATCCATCCAAGCTTTCGTTGATGCTTATAACCAGGTTGTGACCAATGTCAATACGCTGACCAAGCCTTCCCTGGATAGCAATGGCAAGCCGACCGTTGCTGCAGCACTGACCGGTGACCCGTTGGCGCGCAGCGTTCTGGCATCGATTCGTACGCCGTTGGTCACAACGGGGGCGGGTGACAAACTCACTGTTCTGTCGCAATTGGGTATCACCACCAATCAGAAAACCGGTGCGCTGGATTTCGATAGCACCAAGTTCTCGACCGCGATGGATACCCAGAAGCTCGGTGGTGAAGTTCAGAAGCTGTTCCTGGGCGATCCGACGGCGACTGGCGATGCCTCCATGGGTCTGTTGACGCGCATGAACGATGCAATCACGCCTTACACGGTCACTGGCAGTGATGGGATCCTGGACACCCGTTCGACCAACCTGGCCAAGGCCAAGACGAATCTGGCCAGCCAGCAGGCAGCCCTGGATCGTCGGGTCGAGACGCTGACGGCGGTGTTGACCAAGAAGTACAACGATATGGATTCCCTTGTCGGCAAGCTGAAGGCAACGGCGAGCAATATTACTTCGATGTTCGATGCGATGAACGCACAGAAGAACGCTTCATAGCGCCTAAACGCCAAAAGCCCGGCAGCGGATTCCGCTTGTCGGGCTTTTTTAGTTTCGGATTAAAGATTTTTGACGCTATGTCGATAGCTTGATTATACGAATCACAGAGTTTTGGATGAGGTAAACATGAACCCGATGTTAGCCCTTCGGCAGTACCAGAAGATTGGCGCGCAAGCCCAGACTTCCGAGGCCAGTCCTCATCGTCTGGTGCAAATGCTCATGGAAGGCGGTCTGGATCGCATCGCTCAGGCCAAAGGTGCCATGGAGCGCAAGGATGTCGCCAATAAGGGTGTTTTTATCGGCAAGGCCATCGGCATTATCGGTGGTTTGCGAGAGGGGCTGGACCTGGAGAAACAGGCGGAGTCCGTCAGTGAGCTGGATAGTCTCTACGCTTACATGATGAAGCGTCTGGCGGAAGCCAACCTCAGGACCGATCCAAAAATCCTCGACGAAGTCGCCGACCTGCTTCGTACGGTCAAAGACGGTTGGGATGCCATTGGCGCACCTGCTCCCCAGTTTTAAGGAGATCACCATGAGTCTTGTATTGCAGCGAATCGAGCATACCCGGGACGCCCTGGTCGAGGCATTGGCCGAGCGTAACTGGGAAGCCATCGGTGAATTGGACCTGGCTTGCCGTTCCTGCATGGAAGACGTCTTGAGTGAAGCTACGGTGGACGAGACCGCGTTGCGCGAAAACCTGGAGGAGTTGCTGGGGGTGTATAAACAGCTCCTGGAAGCGGCGACGGGGGAGCGACAAGCGATAGTCGACGAGATGTCGCAGATCCACCAAGCACAGAACGCGGCAAAGGTTTACCATCTGTTTGGTTAATTAACCCTCAGTTAATCCAAACATAGTGCGCCATAAATTTGACTGTGCACGGTTTTTTGACTTAACTAGTGGCTGGTTCCAGATTTCAGGCGTCTACAGGCACAACGTGTCTGCAAGCGTCTAGCTTGCCCCTCATTTTGGGCATTGAGTTGACTAGGGAAGTTGCTATTGCATGTGGCGTGAAACCAAAATTCTGCTGATTGATGACGATAGCGTCCGCCGCCGCGATTTGGCGGTGATTTTAAATTTTCTCGGCGAAGAAAATTTACCCTGTGGCAGCCATGACTGGCAGCAGGCGGTCGGCTCTCTGTCATCAAGTCGTGAAGTAATCTGTGTCCTCATCGGGACGGTAAATGCTCCTGGTGCACTTTTGGGCCTGTTAAAGACACTCTCAACCTGGGATGAGTTCCTTCCAGTTTTGTTAATGGGCGATAATTCTTCCATTGACTTGCCGGAAGACCAGCGTCGCCGAGTGCTTTCGACGCTCGAAATGCCGCCCAGCTACAGCAAACTGCTCGATTCGTTGCACCGTGCCCAGGTCTATCGCGAGATGTATGACCAGGCCCGTGAGCGCGGTCGTCACCGTGAACCGAATCTTTTCCGCAGCCTTGTCGGCACCAGTCGGGCGATTCAACACGTCCGTCAGATGATGCAGCAAGTCGCCGACACCGACGCCAGCGTGCTGATCCTCGGTGAGTCCGGCACTGGCAAGGAAGTGGTCGCGCGCAATCTGCACTACCACTCCAAGCGTCGTGAAGCGCCGTTCGTTCCGGTCAACTGCGGGGCGATTCCGGCCGAGTTGCTGGAAAGCGAATTGTTCGGTCACGAGAAGGGTGCCTTCACCGGGGCGATCACCAGCCGTGCCGGGCGTTTCGAGCTGGCCAACGGCGGTACGCTGTTCCTCGACGAAATCGGCGACATGCCGTTGCCGATGCAGGTCAAGCTCTTGCGCGTCTTGCAGGAGCGCACGTTCGAGCGCGTGGGCAGCAACAAGACCCAAAGCGTCGATGTGCGGATCATCGCGGCAACCCACAAGAATCTCGAAAGCATGATCGAGATCGGCACGTTCCGCGAAGACCTCTACTATCGCCTGAACGTGTTCCCGATCGAGATGGCGCCGTTGCGTGAGCGCGTCGAAGACATCCCGTTGCTGATGAACGAGTTGATCTCGCGCATGGAGCACGAGAAGCGCGGGTCGATCCGGTTCAACTCGGCGGCGATCATGTCGCTGTGCCGTCACGGCTGGCCGGGCAACGTTCGCGAGCTGGCCAACCTGGTGGAGCGCATGGCGATCATGCACCCGTACGGGGTGATCGGCGTGGTCGAGTTGCCGAAGAAATTCCGCTACGTCGATGACGAAGACGAGCAGTTGGTCGACAGCCTGCGCAGTGATCTCGAAGAGCGGGTGGCCATCAACGGTCATACCCCGGACTTCACCGCCAATGCGCTGCTGCCGCCGGAAGGCCTGGACCTGAAAGACTACCTCGGCGGTCTGGAGCAAGGGTTGATTCAGCAGGCGCTGGATGACGCCAACGGCATTGTGGCGCGGGCGGCCGAACGGCTGCGTATTCGTCGCACGACCCTGGTGGAGAAGATGCGCAAGTACGGCATGAGTCGTCGAGATGGTGATGAACAGGCGGATGATTGACGCCTGTTTTTCAACCCCTTCATTTATAGGCAGTTTTTTTTAGGCACGGGTATTGCTATGTCCCTCGCAACGTTCCGTTTAACTGACGGTCACCACGCGAGAGAGCACAATGCCCCAAGCCGCCCAGATGTCTCCTGTCCCTGATGTTTCGGGGCAACCGTCGTCCGTAGAGCAGGCAAGCCGGCTTGGCCTTGAGCAGGCGTTTGCGCTGTTCAACCAGATGTCGAGCCAATTGACCGATTCCTACAGCATGCTCGAAGCCCGGGTCACCGAGCTCAAAGGTGAGCTGGCGGTGGTCAGCGCCCAGCGCATGCAGGAGTTGGCGGAAAAAGAGCGTCTGGCCAACCGGCTGCAAAACCTCCTCGATCTATTGCCCGGCGGCGTCATCGTCATCGACGCCCAAGGCATCGTGCGTGAAGCCAATCCCGCTGCGTGTGAGCTGCTCGGCTTACCCCTCGAAGGCGAGTTGTGGCGCCACGTCATTGCGCGATGCTTTGCGCCGCGCGAAGACGACGGTCACGAAATCTCCCTCAAGGACGGTCGGCGCCTGTCGATCGCTACCCGCTCGCTGGATGCCGAACCCGGTCAGTTGGTGTTGCTCAACGATCTGACTGAAACCCGTCATCTGCAAGATCAACTCGCCCGCCACGAACGCCTGTCGTCTCTGGGGCGGATGGTCGCCTCGTTGGCTCATCAGATTCGTACGCCGTTGTCCGCCGCGTTGCTCTATGCCAGTCATTTGACTGAGCAGGAACTACCGGTCGCCACGCAGCAGCGTTTTGCCGGCAGCCTGAAAGAGCGACTGCATGAGCTGGAACACCAGGTGCGCGACATGCTGGTGTTCGCTCGCGGTGAGCTGCCGTTGACCGATCGTGTCACTCCAAAAATGCTGATGCAGTCGCTGCAAGCGGCGGCGCTGACTCTTGTTCAGGATCTGCCGGTGCGCTGGCAATGCGACAGTCATGCCGGTGAGTTGCTGTGCAATCGCGATACGCTGGTCGGAGCGATCCTCAATCTAATCGAAAACGCCATTCAGGCCAGCGCCGGCGACGTCCGTTTGAAGGTTCACCTGTATACCCGCGACAACAACCTGCGCGTATCGGTCAGCGACAGCGGCAGTGGTATCGACACGAAGGTGTTGGCACGTTTGGGCGAGCCGTTTTTTACCACCAAAACTACCGGCACCGGTCTGGGTCTGACCGTGGTCAAGGCAGTGGCTCGTGCTCATCAGGGGGAGTTGCAGTTGCGTTCGCGGCCGGGTCGCGGCACTTGCGCGCAGGTGATCCTGCCGCTTTTTGCGGGTAAGCAGCCCAGCGCTCAGGGAGTGAAGTGAAGGATATGACCATCAAGGTTTTACTGGTCGAGGACGATCGCGCGCTACGGGAAGCACTGGCCGATACGCTGGTGCTTGCCGGACACGATTACAAGGCGGTCGGTTCGGCGGAAGAGGCGCTGGCTGCAGTGGGCGCCGAGGCATTTAGCCTGGTGGTCAGTGACGTCAACATGCCGGGCATGGACGGTCATCAGCTGCTTGGATTGCTGCGGGCTCGTCAGCCGCAACTGCCGGTGTTGTTGATGACCGCTCACGGTGCGGTCGAACGTGCGGTCGACGCCATGCGTCAGGGTGCGGCGGATTACCTGGTCAAGCCGTTCGAGCCCAAAGCCTTGCTCGACCTGGTGGCGCGTCACGCCTTGGGCAATCTCGGCGCGACCGAGAGCGAGGGGCCTGTAGCGTTCGAGCCGGCCAGTGCGCAATTGCTGGAATTGGCCGCGCGCGTGGCGCGCAGTGATTCCACGGTGTTGATCTCCGGTGAGTCCGGGACCGGCAAGGAAGTGCTGGCGCGTTACATCCATCAGCACTCCCATCGCGCCAGTCAGCCATTCATTGCGATCAACTGCGCAGCTATCCCGGACAACATGCTTGAAGCCACTTTGTTCGGTCACGAAAAAGGTTCGTTCACCGGCGCCATCGCGGCGCAGGCCGGCAAGTTCGAGCAGGCCGATGGCGGGACGATCCTGCTCGATGAAATTTCTGAAATGCCCCTCGGCCTGCAGGCCAAGTTACTGCGCGTATTGCAGGAGCGCGAAGTCGAACGAGTCGGCGCACGCAAGCCGATCACGCTGGATATTCGAGTGGTCGCTACCACTAACCGTGACCTGGCCGGTGAAGTGGCGGCGGGGCGTTTCCGCGAAGATCTTTACTATCGCCTGTCGGTGTTCCCGTTGGCCTGGCGTCCGCTGCGTGAGCGCACCGCCGACATCCTGCCGCTGGCCGAGCGCCTGCTGGCCAAACACGTCAATAAAATGAAGCATGCCGCGGCAAAGCTTTCGCCCGAGGCGCAGGCCTGCCTGATCGGCTATCCGTGGCCGGGCAACGTGCGTGAACTGGATAACGCGATCCAGCGGGCCTTGATTCTGCAGCAGGGCGGTTTGATCCAGCCGCAGGATTTTTGTCTGGCCGGGCCCGTGGCGTGTGCGCCATTGCCAGCATTGGCGCCGGCGCCTGCACGAGCTGTGGAAGTCGAAGGCGAATCGGCGGGCGCCCTCGGTGATGACCTGCGGCGCCGTGAGTTCCAAATGATCATCGACACCTTGCGCGCCGAGCGCGGCCGCCGCAAAGAAGCCGCCGAGCGACTGGGCATCAGCCCGCGCACCTTGCGCTACAAGCTGGCGCAGATGCGCGATGCCGGAATGGATGTGGAAGCGTATTTGTTCGCCACGTAACGGTCGGCAAACAAAAGCACAGGAGAGCTTTTGTTTAGAGCGGCCACGGAGCTGGCACCCTTGTTGCTAACACCTCACTACTCGCCGAGTGAGTGTCAAAAAATTGCGAGTAGCCAAAGAGAGCAGACCATGAGCCAAGGTATTGAATTCAACCGGTTGATGCTGGATATGCGCGCCATGCAAATGGATGCCATGTCTGCGCCGAAATCGACTGCCGCAGTCCCTGAAGTGGGTGGCAGCAGCTTTGCCGACATGCTCGGTCAGGCCGTCAATAAAGTGAACGACACCCAGCAGGCGTCCAATCAGTTGGCCAGTGCCTTCGAGATCGGTAAAAGCGGCGTCGACCTGACGGACGTGATGATTTCCTCACAGAAGGCCAGCGTGTCTTTTCAGGCACTGACCCAAGTGCGTAACAAGCTGGTTCAGGCTTACCAAGACATCATGCAGATGCCGGTTTAAGGACGAGATTGAGTCATGGCAGAAGCAATCGCCGATAATGTTCCGGCCAAGGCCACTCCAATAGACGGCAAACCGCCGCTGTTCGGGTTGTCTTTCCTGGAAAACCTCTCCGAGATGACCATGTTGCGTCAGGTGGGCCTGTTGGTCGGCCTGGCTGCGAGCGTGGCGATTGGTTTTGCCGTGGTGTTGTGGTCCCAGCAGCCGGACTACCGGCCTCTATACGGCAGCCTTGCCGGCATGGACGCCAAACAGGTCATGGAAACCCTGGCCGCCGCCGACATTCCCTATACCGTCGAACCGAATTCCGGTGCCTTGCTGGTCAAGGCCGATGACCTGTCCCGTGCGCGGCTCAAGCTCGCGGCCGCTGGTGTCACTCCCAGCGACGGCAATATCGGTTTCGAGATTCTCGACAAGGAGCAGGGGCTGGGTACCAGTCAGTTCATGGAGGCGACCCGCTATCGTCGCGGCCTCGAAGGCGAACTGGCCCGGACCATCTCCAGCCTGAACAACGTCAAGGGTGCCCGCGTGCACCTGGCGATTCCGAAAAGTTCGGTGTTCGTGCGTGACGAGCGCAAGCCAAGCGCTTCGGTTCTGGTTGAACTGTATTCCGGTCGCTCGCTGGAGCCGGGCCAGGTCGTCGCCATCATCAATCTGGTGGCGACCAGCGTTCCCGAACTGAGCAAATCGCAGATCACCGTTGTCGACCAGAAGGGCAACCTGCTGTCGGATCAGGCGGAAAACTCCGAGCTGACCATGGCCGGCAAGCAGTTCGATTACAGCCGTCGCATGGAAAGCATGCTGACTCAGCGCGTGCATAACATCCTGCAACCGGTGCTGGGCAACGACCGCTATAAAGCCGAAGTCTCGGCCGATGTGGATTTCAGCGCCGTCGAATCGACTTCCGAGCAGTTCAACCCGGATCAACCGGCGTTGCGCAGCGAGCAGTCGGTCAACGAACAACGTACCGCCAGCAATGGCCCGCAAGGTGTGCCGGGTGCCTTGAGCAACCAGCCGCCGTCGCCTGCCTCGGCGCCGCAAACCACTGGTGGCGCCACTGCGTCGGCCGGCATGGTGCAGCCAGGCCAGCCACTGCTTGATGCCAACGGTCAGCAGATCATGGACCCGGCCACTGGTCAGCCGATGCTGGCGCCGTACCCGGCCGACAAGCGTCAACAATCCACCAAGAACTTCGAGCTCGACCGTTCCATCAGCCACACCAAACAACAGCAGGGCCGTTTGAATCGCCTGTCGGTGTCGGTGGTGGTGGACGATCAGGTCAAGGTCAACGCAGCCAATGGCGAAACCACCCGTGCGCCGTGGAGCGCCGATGAATTGGCGCGCTTCACTCGCCTGGTGCAGGACGCGGTCGGTTTCGACGCCAGCCGTGGCGACAGCGTCAGCGTGATCAACATGCCGTTCTCTGCTGAGCGCGGTGAAGTGATCGCCGAGATTCCGTTCTACTCCCAGCCGTGGTTCTGGGACATCGTCAAGCAAGTGCTGGGGGTGTTGTTCATCCTGGTGCTGGTGTTCGGTGTGTTGCGTCCGGTGCTCAAGAACATCACCGGCGGGGGCAAAGACAAGCAACTCGCGGCCTTTGGCAGCGACGTGGAACTCGGCGGCATGGGCGGCCTGGACGGCGAACTGTCCAACGACCGCGTCAGCCTCGGTGGCCCGACCAGCATCCTGCTGCCGAGCCCGAGCGAAGGCTATGACGCACAGTTGAATGCAATCAAGAGTCTGGTGGCAGAAGATCCGGGTCGCGTGGCCCAGGTCGTGAAAGAGTGGATTAACGCAGATGAGTGATAACCGAGCCGCTGTCGCCAAACTGTCCCGGGTTGATAAAGCCGCGATCCTGCTGCTGTCCCTGGGTTCTACGGATGCCGCACAAGTGCTGCGCCACATGGGGCCCAAAGAGGTCCAGCGTGTGGGCGTGGCCATGGCCCAGATGGGTAACGTGCACCGCGAGCAGGTCGAACAGGTCATGAGCGAGTTCGTCGACATCGTCGGCGACCAGACCAGCCTGGGCGTCGGCTCCGATGACTACGTGCGCAAAATGCTCACCCAGGCCTTGGGCGAAGACAAGGCCAACGGCCTGATCGACCGGATCCTGCTGGGCGGCAACACCAGTGGCCTCGACAGTCTGAAGTGGATGGAACCGCGCGCCGTCGCCGACGTGATCCGCTACGAGCACCCGCAGATCCAGGCGATCGTAGTGGCGTACCTTGATCCGGACCAGGCCGGTGAAGTGCTGGGCAACTTCGACCATAAGGTGCGGCTGGACATCATCCTGCGGGTGTCTTCGCTGAACACCGTGCAGCCGGCGGCCCTGAAAGAGCTCAACCAGATTCTCGAGAAGCAGTTCTCCGGCAACTCGAATGCCTCGCGCACCACCCTGGGTGGCATCAAGCGCGCGGCAGACATCATGAACTTCCTCGACAGCTCGATCGAAGGTCAGTTGATGGACTCGATCCGCGAAGTCGACGAAGACTTGTCCGGTCAGATCGAAGACCTCATGTTCGTGTTCAACAACCTGTCCGATGTCGACGACCGCGGTATTCAGGCGCTGTTGCGCGAAGTGTCCTCGGACGTCCTGGTGCTGGCCCTCAAGGGCTCGGACGAAGGCGTCAAGGAAAAGATCTTCAAGAACATGTCCAAACGAGCGGCCGAACTGTTGCGCGACGACCTCGAGGCCAAAGGCCCGGTGCGTGTCAGCGACGTGGAAACGGCGCAGAAAGAAATCCTCACCATTGCCCGCCGTATGGCCGAAGCCGGAGAAATCGTTCTCGGCGGGAAGGGCGGCGAAGAGATGATCTAAGGTCACTATGTCGTCCAAACATGATGAGTCCCAGACCGACCTGATCCGTGGCAAGAACGTCGCAGGTTTCGATGTCTGGGCGCTGCCCAGCTTCGACCCGTTTGTGCCGGAACCCGAGCCGGAACCGGAACCCGAACCGCCGGAAATGGAAGAAGTGCCGCTGGAAGAAGTCCAGCCACTGACCCTCGAAGAGCTCGAAAGCATTCGCCAGGAGGCCTACAACGAAGGCTTCGCGGTTGGCGAGAAAGAAGGTTTCCATAGCACCACGCTCAAGGTCCGTCAGGAAGCCGAAGTGGCCCTGACGGCCAAGATCGCTGGCCTGGAACAGTTGATGGCCAACCTGTTCGAGCCCATTGCCGAGCAGGACACCCAGATCGAAAAGTCGCTGGTCGACCTTGTACAGCACATCACCAAACAGGTTATTCAGCGCGAGCTGGCCATCGACTCGACGCAGATCGAACACGTCATGCGTGAAGCGCTCAAGCTCTTGCCACTGGGCGTGGGCAATGTGCGGTTGTACGTCAACCCGCAGGATTTCGAACAGGTCAAAGCCCTGCGCGAGCGCCATGAAGAAACCTGGCGCATCGTCGAGGACGAGTCCTTGTTGCCGGGCGGTTGCCGGGTCGAGACCGAACACAGCCGTATCGATGCGACCATCGAAACCCGTGTGACCCAGGTCATGGCCAAGCTGTTCGACCAATTGCACGATCAGGCGTTGCACCCGGCCGCGCCGGACCTCAGCCTGGAATTGCCGATCGACAAGAAGCCTGCCGTCACCCCGGTCGAACCGGAACTGGACCATCCCGATGCGCCTTGATCGCACCAGCTTCGCCAAGCGCCTCGGCAGCTACGCCGAGGCCACGGAGCTGGCTGGCGCGCCGATCCTCGAAGGTCGCCTGTTGCGTATGGTCGGCCTGACCCTCGAAGCCGAAGGCTTGCGCGCCGCCATGGGCAGCCGCTGCATGGTCATCAACGATGACAGCTATCACCCGGTGCAGGTCGAAGCCGAAGTCATGGGCTTCTCCGGCAGCAAAGTGTTTCTGATGCCGGTCGGCAGCGTCGCCGGCATTGCGCCAGGCGCACGCGTGGTTCCCCTGGCGGACAACGGTCGCTTGCCGATGGGCATGAGCATGCTCGGGCGGGTACTCGATGGCGCCGGTCGTGCGCTGGATGGCAAGGGCGGGATGAAGGCTGAAGACTGGGTGCCAATGGACGGCCCGACCATCAACCCGCTCAAGCGTGACCCGATCAGCCAGCCGCTTGACGTCGGTATTCGCTGCATCAACGGTTTGTTGACGGTCGGTCGCGGTCAGCGCCTCGGGCTGTTCGCCGGTACCGGCGTCGGCAAGAGTGTGCTGTTGGGCATGATGACCCGTTTCACCGAGGCCGACATTATCGTGGTCGGGCTGATCGGTGAGCGGGGTCGAGAAGTTAAAGAGTTCATCGAGCACATCCTTGGTGAAGAAGGGCTCAAGCGTTCGGTGGTGGTGGCTTCGCCGGCGGACGATGCGCCGCTGATGCGTTTGCGCGCGGCCATGTACTGCACGCGGATCGCCGAGTATTTCCGCGACAAGGGCAAGAATGTCCTGTTGCTGATGGATTCCCTGACCCGTTTCGCTCAGGCCCAGCGGGAAATCGCCCTGGCCATCGGCGAACCGCCGGCGACCAAGGGCTATCCGCCGTCGGTGTTTGCCAAGTTGCCGAAACTGGTGGAGCGGGCCGGTAACGCCGAAAAGGGCGGCGGCTCGATCACCGCGTTCTACACGGTATTGTCTGAAGGCGATGACCAACAGGACCCGATCGCCGACTCGGCGCGGGGCGTGCTTGACGGGCACATCGTGCTGTCCCGGCGTCTGGCCGAGGAAGGGCATTACCCGGCTATCGACATCGAAGCGTCCATCAGTCGGGTCATGCCGTCGGTGGTCGGTATCAAACACCTGAACCACGCGCAGATGTTCAAGCAATACTGGTCGCGCTATCAGCAGAGCCGCGACCTGATCAGTGTCGGCGCCTACGTGCCCGGCGGTGACCGGGAAACCGACACAGCGATCAATCTGCAACCGGCCATGTCCCTGTACCTGCGCCAGGGCTTGAACGACAACATCAGCATGGGCGCCAGCGAAAACCATCTTGCTTCGGTCTTCGCGCCAGCGCCAGGCGGTTAACCGGTCATGGCCTCGAGTCGCGCGGCACGCCTGGCGCCTGTGGTGGACATGGCTGAAAAGGCCGAGAAAACCGCCGTCCAGCGCCTGGGGCACTTCCAGGGCCAGGTTCGTTTGGCGGAAAGCAAACTCGCCGACCTCGAAGCCTTCCGTCTCGACTACCAGGAACAATGGATCGTGCGCGGCAGTGGCGGCGTTTCGGGTCAGTGGCTGCTGGGCTATCAGGGTTTTCTCGCGCAATTGGGCACGGCCATCGACCAGCAGCACCAGAGCCTGAACTGGCATCAAAACAACCTGAACAAGGCCCGAGAAGCCTGGCAACAGGCATTTGCCCGGGTCGAAGGCTTGCGCAAACTGGTTCAGCGCTACATGGATGAGGCACGGCAACTGGAAGACAAGCGCGAGCAGAAGTTGCTGGATGAATTGTCCCAGCGGTTGCCGCGTCAGGATTCGTATTGAGTGTTGGTTTCAAAGGATTGCAGCCTACGGCAGCACCTGCACGGGTGCATGCAAACCTGATTCAGGAGACGCTGTCGAAGGCTGCGATCTTTTGACCTTGCCCCAGCCCCCGGCAAGTGCTAAACCTTGTACACGTACGTTCGCCAATGACAAGGAAGCCGTGAAATGTCAGTCGTTACAGAAGTATCCCCGGATGGGCAAAAGTTGACGATTTCGGTTAAGGGGCGATTCGATTTCGGTCGTCATCAGGAGTTTCGCGAGTCCTACGAGCGACTCAACCAGAAACCCGAGTCCATCGTCGTAGATCTGAAGGAAGCCACGTATCTCGACAGTTCGGCGCTGGGCATGTTGCTTTTGCTGCGCGATCACGCCGGTGGCGACAACTCCGATATTCGTGTCGTCAACAGCAGTAGCGATGTGAAGAAAATCCTCGCCATCTCCAACTTCGACAAGCTGTTCGACATCAGTTGACTGTCATGCAGCCGCTCGAGCCGCTGACGATTCTGATCGCCGAAGACAGTGCGGCCGATCGTATGCTGCTGTCGACTATCGTCCGTCGTCAGGGTCATGAAGTGCTGACAGCCAGTAATGGCGCCGAGGCGGTCGAGGCGTTTCGCTCGCAGCGGCCGCACCTGGTGCTGATGGACGCCATGATGCCGGTGATGGATGGCTTCGAGGCCGCGCAGCAGATCAAGGCGCTGGCCGGCGAAACCCTGGTGCCGATCATCTTTCTGACGTCGCTGACCGAAAGCGAAGCCCTGGCTCGTTGTCTGGAGGCCGGGGGCGACGACTTTCTGGCAAAGCCTTACAACCAGGTGATCCTCGCGGCCAAGATCAAGGCAATGGACCGCCTGCGGCGTTTGCAGGCCACGGTGCTGGAGCAGCGCGACCTGATCGCCAGGCACCATGATTACCTGCTCAACGAGCAGCGAGTGGCCAAAGCCGTGTTCGACAAGGTGGCCCACTCCGGTTGCCTGAATGCGCCGAACATCCGTTATCTGCAATCGCCCTATGCGCTGTTCAACGGTGATCTGTTGCTGGCCGCGTTTACCCCGGTCGGCGACATGCATGTGTTGCTCGGTGATTTCACCGGCCATGGTTTGCCGGCCGCTGTCGGTGCCATGCCGTTGGCCGAAGTTTTCTATGGCATGACCGCCAAGGGTTATGGCTTGTCCGAAACCCTGCGCGAGATGAACGCCAAACTCAAACGTATCCTGCCGGTCGACATGTTCTGCTGCGCGACCCTGCTGCGCCTGAGCTTTCAGCGAGGGTCGGTGGAGGTCTGGAACGGCGGGATGCCGGACGGCTATTTGCACAACGCCACCAGCGGCGAGCGTACAGCGCTCACGGCACGGCACTTGCCGCTGGGTGTGCTGAGCCCGCAAACCTTCGATGACCGCACCGAGGTGTTCCCGATGGCCGTCGGGGATCGGGTGTTCCTGTTGTCTGATGGAGTGATCGATACTTGCGATGCCAATGAACAGTTATTTGGCGTAGAGCGATTGGAGCAGGTGTTTGCAGCCAATCGTCAGCCCGATGCGCTGTTCGAAGAAATCGAGCAGGCCCTGCGGGACTTTCGCGGCGAGGCTCGCGATGACGTGAGCATGGTTGAGGTCAGCCTGTTGGATGCGGCGCAACTGAGCCCGCCAGCACCGGTATATTCCGACAGCGGTCAGTCCTGCCCGCTGGACTGGTCGGTGAGTTTCGAATTTCGCGCCGCCACCCTCAAACGCTTCAACCCGCTGCCGTACCTGTTGCAATTGCTGTTTGAGGTGCACGGCCTGCGCGCTCAAAGTGGTGCGCTCTACAGTGTGCTGGCAGAGCTTTACTCCAACGCCCTGGAGCATGGCGTGCTAGGTCTGGATTCGAGTCTCAAGCGCGATGCTTCGGGTTTTGCGCGTTATTATCAGCAGCGCAGTGCGCGCCTGGACGAATTGCAGGACGGCTATGTGCGGGTACATTTGCAGGTGACGCCAAAAGGCGAAGGTGGTTGCCTGACTGTTCGAGTCGAAGACAGTGGCAAGGGCTTCGATGTGGTGCGGGTGATGGAGCGTCCCGTCGATGATGTCCGTTTGTCGGGACGTGGAGTCAGTTTGATCCGACAGTTGAGTCATCATGCGAGCTGGTCCGATAATGGGCGCAGTGCTCGCGTGGAGTTTTTCTGGGAGGCTCAGGCATAATCCCGGGCATTCTTGATCAAAGGAGTGAACAAGTGGACAACACACATCTGGATCGTGACGTGCTGAGCGCGTTGCAAGAAGTTATGGAGGATGGGTATCCAGAATTGCTCGATACCTTTCTCAGCGATTCCGAAGAGCGATTGAGCTTGCTGCGCAAGGCTGACGATGCCGATCGGTTAGGTGCCACGGCGCACAGTTTCAAGGGCAGCAGCAGCAACATGGGCGCGACTCGGTTGGCTGAGCTGTGCCATGAGCTGGAGCAGCGAGCCAAAGAGAAAAAACTCGAAGGCATAGAAGCGCTGGTTGGAGAGATCGACGGCGAATTCGCGATTGTTCGACCGCTTTTTGAGGCAGAGCGCCAACGTTCCCTGGCTGAATAAGACAACCATCCAGCGCTTTTGGCGGCCAGCGAACAAAGCTGGCTCGACCCTTGCAGTCAACTCACTCAACTGTACCTACGATCCCAGTGCAGCGGAGACCGTTCCATGCCCGTTACCCCCAACATTCTTATTCAGGCCGCTGCTGCGGCCAAGACTCAAGCCGCGTCCGCCAATACACCGGCGTCGACGGTTGAGCCCGGGGACAAGGCGTCCAGCTTCGCTGAGGTCTACGCCAATCAAGCCCAGAACAAGCCTTCGGCTACGGCGGACGGATCGGCTAAACCTGTACGTGACAAAGCCTCGGACAACACTGGCAAAAAGGACGTGGGCAACGACTCGTCTGCCGCCCAGGAACCGACGGTTGCCGATAGCGGCAAATCCTTGCCCGCCGATAAACCGGCGCAGGCCGATGACAAGACCGCCAGCGATGACGCGCCGGATACCGCTGAGCCGACGACGCCGGTAGTCGATACCGCGCCTGTCGATCCAGCCCTCGATCCAGCCCTCGATCCGGCGTTGATGCAAGTGGTGCAGCCGGTGCTGCCAGCCCCTGTACCGGAAACCCCACCGGTTGTCGCCGCTGTGCAGTCAACCGTACAAGCACCCGTCGCGGCCGCCGTTACCGCAACAGCGACGCCGGCCGTTGCGACCACCGATCCTGATTTCGATCCCGAAGCCGATCCTCTTGATGCGCTGCCGGCCGTGCGTATGGCGTTGGAGCAGAGCGGGCACGTTTCGGCCGCCAGCCAGGCTCAGCCAAAAGCGGCGCCGACTCAGGCTCACGTCGACGGCGAGCTGACCTCGGCACAGAACTTTGCTGCAGGCATGGCGAGCATGCTCGACGTGCAGGCTGATCAGGACAGCACCAGCCAGGGCGGCGAGAAGGCGTTCAGTGGCCTGATCGATGACGGCCTCAAGGATCTCAAGTCCGCCAGCAGCGACACCCGTGTCGATGACTTCGCCAATCGTCTGGCGGCTCTGACCCAAGCGGCAACACCCAAGACTGCCAATGCATTGCCGGTGAACCAACCGATCGCCATGCATCAGAGCGGTTGGACCGAAGAGGTGGTCAACCGGGTCATGTACCTGTCCAGCGCCAATCTCAAGGCGGCGGATATCCAGTTGCAACCGGCCGAACTGGGACGCCTCGATATTCGGGTGAACATGGTTCCGGATCAGCAGACCCAAGTGACCTTCATGAGCGCTCACCCAAGCGTTCGCGAAGCACTCGACGGGCAAATGCATCGCCTGCGGGACATGTTCGCGCAGCAGGGCATGGGCCAGGTCGACGTCAACGTTTCCGATCAGTCCCGTGGCTGGCAGGGCCAGGGGCAGGAACAGGCTCAACAGGGGCAGGGCGGGCGCACCAATGCCAGTGGCGGTCGCCTCGATTCGATGGATGAAGAGCTTCCTGCGACGGTCGCTGATGTGGCCGCCAACACCACCAGCGTGATCGGCACCAGCGCGGTCGATTATTACGCCTGATAAATCAGGACGCCCCCTCAAAAGATCGCAGCCTTCGCCAGCTCCTTGTATCTACGGGTGTACACCATCCAAATGCAGGAGCTGCCGAAGGCTGCGATCTTTTGATTTTCGTTGCCTGCCTGCCGCCTCCACATAGCCCCAGACACTTCTGGCATAACACTTGCTCTTGCCTTGCCGTGCGACTGTGAAAACCCGAATAGTGACGGATTATTGGCATGGCGAAGAGTGAAGCAGTAGTAAAAGACCCCGCAACCAAAGGCAAAATCAAGCTGATCATTGTGATCGTCGTGGCCCTGCTGCTGGCGATCGGCTTGTCCGTGGGGGCGACCTGGTTCTTCATGCACGGCGCCCAGAGCAAGCCTGCCGCCGCGGCTGAAACCGCTGTGGTCGGCAAGCAGCCGGCGATCTTCGAGCCAATGGCTCCAGCCTTCGTGGCCAACTACACCCAGAACGGCCGTCAGCGCTACATGCAGGTGAGCATCACCATGCAGGGGCGTAATCAGGCTGATCTGGAGGCGCTCAAAGTCCACATGCCAGTGATCCGCAATAACCTGGTCATGCTGTTTTCCGGTCAGGATTTCGCCACGCTGGCGACCCCGGTTGGCCAGGAGATGTTGCGTCAGAAAGCCACGGCCAGCGTTCAGGAAGTGGCGCAGAAAGAGCTGGGCAAAGTGGTGATCGAACAGTTGCTTTTCACTAATTTCGTACTGCAGTAGGAACACGACATGGCCGTGCAGGACCTGCTGTCCCAGGATGAGATCGATGCGCTGTTGCATGGCGTCGACGATGGTCTGGTACAGACCGATAACGCTGCCGAGCCCGGCAGTGTCAAAAGCTACGACCTGACCAGCCAGGATCGCATCGTCCGTGGACGCATGCCGACGCTGGAAATGATCAACGAGCGTTTCGCCCGCTACACCCGCATCAGCATGTTCAACATGCTGCGCCGCTCGGCGGACGTTGCCGTCGGTGGCGTGCAGGTGATGAAGTTCGGTGAATACGTGCACTCGCTGTACGTGCCGACCAGCCTCAACCTGGTCAAGATCAAGCCGCTGCGCGGCACCGCGCTGTTCATCCTCGACGCCAAACTGGTGTTCAAGCTGGTGGACAACTTCTTCGGCGGCGACGGCCGTCACGCGAAGATCGAAGGGCGTGAATTCACCCCCACCGAACTGCGTGTGGTGCGCATGGTGCTGGAACAGGCTTTCGTCGATTTGAAGGAAGCCTGGCAGGCGATCATGGAAGTGAACTTCGAGTACATCAACTCGGAAGTGAACCCGGCCATGGCCAACATCGTCGGGCCGAGCGAAGCCATTGTGGTGTCGACGTTCCACATCGAACTCGATGGCGGTGGCGGCGACCTGCACGTGACCATGCCGTACTCGATGATCGAGCCGGTGCGCGAGATGCTCGATGCCGGCTTCCAGTCGGACCTCGACGATCAGGACGAGCGCTGGATCAACGCCTTGCGCCAGGACGTGCTGGACGTCGACGTACCGATCGGTGCCACCGTTGCCCGCCGCCAGCTGCGCCTTCGCGACATCCTGCACATGCAGCCCGGCGACGTGATCCCGGTCGAGATGCCGGAAGAAATGATCATGCGCGCCAACGGCGTGCCGGCCTTCAAGGTCAAGATGGGCTCGCACAAAGGCAACCTCGCGTTGCAAGTGATCGAGCCGATCGAGCGCCGCTGACCGGCGCTCGTACCCCCCCCTACGCATTTAACTGAATTGTTGCCCGCCGAGGACAAATGATGAACGACGATATGAACGCCCAGGACGACCAGGCACTGGCCGACGAATGGGCTGCGGCCCTGGAAGAGACCGGTGACGCCGGGCAGGCTGACATTGATGCGCTGCTGGCGGCCGATGCCGGTACGTCGGGCTCCAACCGTCTGCCGATGGAAGAGTTCGGCAGCGTGCCGAAGAACAACGATCCAGTGACGCTGGACGGTCCGAACCTGGACGTGATCCTCGATATCCCGGTGTCGATTTCCATGGAAGTCGGCAGCACCGACATCAACATCCGCAACCTGCTGCAACTCAACCAGGGTTCGGTGATCGAGCTCGATCGCCTGGCTGGCGAGCCGCTGGACGTGCTGGTCAACGGCACGCTCATCGCCCACGGCGAAGTGGTAGTGGTCAACGAAAAGTTCGGCATCCGCCTGACCGACGTGATCAGCCCAAGCGAACGCATCAAGAAGCTGCGCTGAGTGAACAAGGTTCTTGCGGTTCTGTTGGCCTTGCCATCCAGCGTGCTGGCGGCCGAGTCGGTGACGACTGCTGCGACAGCGGCCGCCGCGCCAGCTGTCAGCAGTGGTGTGGCCGGGCAATTGACGCAATTGGTGTTCGGCTTGCTGCTGGTGTTGGGGTTGATCTTCTTCCTCGCCTGGCTGCTACGCCGGGTTCAGCAGGCCGGCCCGGCGGGCAAGGGGCAAGTGATCGAGTTGATCGGTTCCCGAGCCCTCGGCCCCCGTGACCGCTTGATGCTGGTACAGGTCGGCAACGAACAGATTCTGCTCGGCCTGAGCCCCGGCACCATCACCGCGTTGCATGTGCTCAAGGAGCCGGTACAAGTGCCGGGCGCAACCGAGAAAGCGACTCCGGAGTTTGCCCAGCGTCTGTTGGAGATGCTTGGCAAGGATCAGAAGGATAAGAAGTAATGGGTGCGTTACGCATCGTCTTGACGCTGGCCCTGATGCTGGCTGCGCCACTGGCGTTCGCCGCCGATCCGTTGTCGATCCCGGCGATCACCCTGAGCACCAATGCCAATGGCGCCCAGGAATACTCGGTCAGCCTGCAAATCCTGCTGATCATGACGGCGCTGAGTTTCATCCCGGCGTTCGTCATGCTGATGACCAGTTTTACCCGGATCATCATCGTGTTCTCGATCCTGCGTCAGGCCCTGGGCTTGCAGCAGACACCGTCGAACCAGATCCTCACCGGCATGGCGCTGTTCCTCACCATGTTTATCATGGCGCCGGTGTTCGATCGGGTGAATCAGGATGCCTTGCAGCCGTATCTGGCGGAGAAACTCACCGCTCAGGATGCTGTCGCCAAGGCTCAGGTGCCGATCAAGGACTTCATGCTGGCCCAGACTCGCAGCAGCGATCTGGAGCTGTTCATGCGCCTGTCCAAGCGCACTGATATTGCTACGCCGGATCAGGCGCCGCTGACGATTCTGGTGCCGGCGTTCGTGACCTCGGAACTGAAAACCGCGTTCCAGATTGGCTTCATGATCTTCATTCCGTTCCTGATCATCGACCTGGTGGTGGCCAGTGTGCTGATGGCGATGGGTATGATGATGCTCTCGCCACTGATCATTTCCCTGCCGTTCAAAATCATGCTGTTCGTGCTGGTGGATGGCTGGGCGTTGATCATCGGCACGTTGGCCAGCAGCTTCGGCGGTGTTTCACCATGACGCCCGAAGTTGCCGTGGACATCTTTCGCGAAGCGCTGTGGCTGACCACCATGATGGTCGCCGTGCTGGTGATTCCGAGCTTGCTGGTGGGGTTGTTGGTGGCGATGTTCCAGGCGGCCACGCAGATCAACGAACAGACCCTGAGCTTCCTGCCGCGCCTGCTGGTGATGCTGGTGACGCTGATCGTTGCCGGCCCGTGGCTGGTGCAGACTTTCATGGAATACATTCTTCAGCTGTACCACAGCATTCCTCAGGTCATCGGTTAAGCCATGTCGCTGCTGCAACTGACCGATACCCAGATCAGCACCTGGGTGGCGACGTTCATGTTGCCGCTGTTTCGCATCGGCTCGTTGCTGATGGTCATGCCGATTTTCGGCACGACGCTGGTGCCCAAACGCGTGCGTTTGTACTTCGCGCTGGCGATCACTGTGGTCATCGCACCGGGTCTGCCGCCCATGCCCGCGGTCAACGCGCTGGACTTGAGTGCGATGCTGCTGATTGCCGAGCAGATCATCATCGGTGCGGTTCTCGGTTTCTCCTTGCAACTGTTCTTCCAGGCGTTCGTGGTCGCCGGACAAATTGTCGCGATCCAGATGGGCATGGGCTTCGCTTCGATGGTCGACCCTACGAACGGCGTGTCAGTGGCGGTGATCGGGCAGTTTTTCACCATGCTGGTGACGCTGTTGTTCATGTCGATGAACGGCCACTTGGTGGTGTTCGAAGTCCTCACTGAAAGCTTCACCACGCTGCCGGTCGGTGGCGGGTTGATGGTCAATCATTTCTGGGAACTGGCCGGCAAGCTTGGTTGGGTGCTTGGTGCGGCGCTGTTGCTGGTGCTGCCGGCGATCACCGCGTTGCTGGTGGTCAACATTGCGTTTGGCGTGATGACCCGGGCGGCGCCGCAGCTGAACATCTTCTCGATCGGTTTCCCGCTGACCCTGGTACTTGGACTGTTCATCGTCTGGGTCGGCCTGGCGGACATTCTCAATCAGTATCAACCGCTGGCCGCCGAGGCCTTGCAGTTGTTACGCGAACTGGCACAGGCGCGCTGAGTCATGGCTGAGAGCGAAAGCGGTCAGGACAAAACAGAAGACCCCACGGAGAAACGCAAAAAGGACTCCCGTGAGAAGGGTGAGATTGCGCGCTCCAAGGAGCTCAACACCCTGGCGGTCATGCTCGCCGGCGCCGGTGGGCTGCTGATTTTTGGTGGCGCCCTGGCCCAGGATTTGATGGAGCTGATGCGCATGAACTTCTCGCTCTCGCGAGAGGTGATTCTGGATCAGCGCTCCATGGCGACTTATCTGCTGCATTCGGGACAGATCGCCTTGTTCGCGATTCAGCCGGTGATGATCACCTTGCTGCTGGCCGCGCTGATCGGCCCGATTTCCCTGGGGGGCTGGCTGTTTGCGGCTGGCTCCATGGCGCCCAAGTTCAGTCGCATGAATCCCGCCGCAGGGCTGAAACGAATGTTCTCGGTCAAGGCGCTGGTGGAGCTGCTCAAGGCTCTGGCGAAGTTTTTCATCGTGTTGTTCGTGGCGTTGGCGGTCTTGTCGTCGGACATCGACGATCTGCTGCGCATCGCCCACGAGCCGCTGGACATGGCGATCATTCACAGCCTGCAAGTGGTCGGCTGGAGCACCTTGTGGATGGCTTGCGGGCTGATCATCATCGCGGCGGTCGACGTGCCGGTGCAGCTCTGGGAAAGCCACAATAAGCTGCTGATGACCAAGCAGGAAGTGCGTGACGAGCACAAGGATCAGGAGGGGCGGCCGGAGGTCAAACAGCGCATTCGCCAGTTGCAGCGCGAGATGTCGCAGCGGCGAATGATGGCCGCGATCCCCGACGCCGATGTGGTCATCACCAACCCGACCCACTACGCCGTGGCGCTCAAGTACGATCCGGAGAAGGGTGGTGCGCCGATGCTGATCGCCAAGGGTAGCGACTTCCTGGCCTTGAAGATCCGCGAAATCGCCGTGGCCAACCAAGTGCAGTTACTCGAATCGCCCGCCCTGGCGCGTTCGATTTACTACTCCACGGAACTGGATCAGGAAATTCCAGGCGGGCTGTATCTGGCGGTGGCTCAGGTATTGGCGTACGTCTATCAGATCCGCCAGTACCGCGCGGGCAAGGGTAAACGTCCGGATCCGTTGAAGGATGATTTGCCGATTCCGCCGGATCTGCGGCGCGATTCCTGATTGGGTCTACGGTTCTGAAATCAAAAAGATAGCCGCCTTCGACAGCGCCTACGGGCGCTGATGCCGCCTATTGGCTTTTTCATTGCCGGGCTCTTTCGCGATACTGTTTTCCTGTTTCTTCCTGTCGTCCTGTTGCTTGGGCGCAACCAGATCGAAGCCTTTGGCATCGTTGAATGACTTGACCGCTTTCTTGGGCATGATCGCTGCTCCGGCGCTTGGTATTACCAACGCTGATGATCACCATCCAATACCCATAAGGCCGTTTTGGCTACTATCAAAACTTACGGCTGTGCAGGTCTTTGGACGAATGGTGGGGCAGTGAACTTGAGCGATGTCATGTCCCGCCTCTGATCCACCTTGTTCGTAGCAGCTGCCGAGCTTGCGAGGCTGCGTTCGAGGACGCAGTCCTCGCAAAGGATTTGCGACTGCTGCGCAGCCGAACGCAGCCTCGCGCAGCTCGGCAGCTGCTACCCCGGGCTCAACAAATCTATCTATTTCCCTCCTTGGCAAAAGTTGGAAGGCTTCTTGCAATAGCCGCCCTGCGCCTGCTTCAGGCGTCAAAAGTTTGCTTTAAAGGAACGGGGAAAACCGGTGGATCGCTCTCAGTTAATCAACAGTGCCCGCACAAACGTCGCCGACCTCAGTCGGGGCAATCTGGGCGTGCCGCTGTTGCTGCTGGTCATGCTGGCCATGATGATGTTGCCGGTGCCGCCGTTCCTGCTGGACGTGTTTTTCACCTTCAACATTGCCTTGTCCATCGTCGTGTTGCTGGTCTGCGTGTACGCCTTGCGGCCGCTGGATTTTGCGGTGTTCCCGACCATTCTGCTGGTGGCGACATTGCTGCGACTGGCGCTGAACGTGGCCTCCACGCGGGTGGTGATGCTCCACGGTCAGGACGGCCATGCCGCCGCCGGTAAGGTGATCCAGGCCTTCGGTGAAGTGGTGATCGGCGGTAACTACGTGGTCGGTATCGTGGTCTTCGCGATTTTGATGATCATCAACTTCGTCGTGGTAACCAAGGGCGCCGGGCGGATTTCCGAGGTGAGCGCGCGTTTCACCCTCGACGCGATGCCCGGTAAACAGATGGCGATCGACGCCGACTTGAACGCCGGCCTGATCGATCAGAACCAGGCGAAACTGCGCCGGATGGAAGTCGCCCAGGAGGCCGAGTTCTACGGTTCCATGGACGGTGCCAGCAAATTCGTGCGCGGTGATGCCATCGCCGGTCTGCTGATTCTGTTCATCAACCTGATCGGCGGCATGGCGGTGGGTATCTTCCAGCACGGCATGAGCTTTGGTGATGCCGGCAAGGTTTATGCGCTGTTGACCATCGGTGACGGTTTGGTGGCGCAATTGCCATCACTGCTGTTGTCGACCGCTGCCGCGATCATGGTGACCCGTGCTTCCGGCTCAGAAGACATGGGTAAACAAATCAATCGTCAGATGTTCGCCTCGCCGAAAGCCTTGGCGGTGGCCGCAGGCTTGATGGCGGTGATGGGCCTGGTGCCCGGCATGCCACACGTCTCCTTTCTGTCCATGGCAGCCCTGGCGGCCGGTGGCGCTTACCTGTTCTGGAAGAAGCAGAACGCGGTCAAGGTTCAGGCCCTGCAAGAGGTCAAGCGTCAGCAGGAGTTGCTGCCGTCACCGGCCCGGGCTCAGGAAACCAAGGAGCTTGGCTGGGATGACGTGACGCCGATCGACATGATTGGCCTGGAAGTGGGCTACCGCCTGATTCCGCTGGTGGATCGCAACCAGGGTGGGCAGTTGCTGGCGCGGATCAAGGGGGTGCGTAAAAAGCTCTCCCAGGACCTGGGCTTCCTGATGCCGACTGTGCATATCCGTGACAACCTCGACCTGGCGCCTAGCGCCTATCGCCTGACTCTGATGGGCGTGATCCTGGCTGAAGCGGAGATTTACCCGGAGCGCGAACTGGCGATCAACCCGGGTCAGGTCTACGGCACGCTCAATGGCATCACCGCCAAAGATCCGGCTTTTGGCCTGGAAGCGGTGTGGATCGAAATCAGCCAGCGTGCCCAGGCGCAATCCCTCGGTTACACCGTGGTCGATGCCAGTACGGTGGTGGCGACCCACTTGAACCAGATTCTGTACAAGCACTCCAGCGAGCTGATCGGCCACGAAGAAGTCCAGCAACTCATGCAATTGCTGGCCAAAAGCTCACCGAAACTGGCCGAAGAACTGGTGCCGGGGGTGGTTTCGCTGTCGCAGCTGCTCAAAGTCTTGCAGGCGTTGCTGGCCGAACAGGTGCCGGTGCGGGACATCCGCAGCATCGCCGAAGCCATCGCGAACAACGCCGCCAAGAGTCAAGATACCGCCGCTTTGGTGGCCGCAGTGCGCGTCGGCGTATCCCGTGCAATCGTGCAAAGCATTGTAGGCACTGAGTCGGAGCTGCCTGTGATCACCTTGGAACCAAGGTTGGAACAAATATTGCTCAATAGTCTTCAGAAGGCAGGACAAGGCTCGGAAGAGGGTGTTCTGCTGGAGCCAAGCATGGCGGAAAAACTGCAACGCTCGTTGATCGATGCGGCGCAGCGTCAGGAAATGCAAGGTCAGCCGGTGATTCTGCTGGTGGCCGGTCCGGTTCGCGCGATGCTCTCGCGATTCGGTCGGCTGGCAGTGCCGGGTTTGCACGTGTTGGCTTACCAGGAAATTCCTGACAACAAGCAAGTGACCATCGTTGCGACAGTAGGGCCCAACGGCTGAGGTAGTGGTTTATGCAAGTTAAGCGTTTTTTCGCCGCCGATATGCGTCAGGCCATGAAACTGGTTCGTGATGAGCTGGGCGCTGATGCCGCCATCATTGGCAATCGCCGGATCGCCGGCGGTGTCGAGCTGACGGCTGCCCTGGATTACAAATTGTCGGCGCTGGCCCCGCGTGTTCCGAACATGGAACTCGAGGATGAGCTGCGCAAGACCCAGTCGCGGATCGTCACCGCCCAGGCCGAACTGAGCCTGCGCGGCGATGGCGAGAGCGACAAGACCACCAATCGCCAGTTGTTCGCCGGCCTGCCGTTGACCGCCGCCGAACCGCTGATCGAACCGGCGCTCGCCGAACCTCGGCGTCCGGCCCCCGCGCCTGCTGCGGCGACCGGTGTCGATCCGCGCGCATTCGATTCGATGCGTTTCGAGCTCAACAGCCTGCGTGAATTGATGGAAGTGCAGCTTGGCTCGCTGGCCTGGAATCAGCTGCAAGGCAGCCGTCCGGCCCAGGCCAACCTCTGGCGTCGCCTGCAACGCATCGGCCTGTCCGGCCCGTTGTCGCGCGATCTGCTGGCACTGATTACCGACATTGAAGAGCCTCGTCAGGCCTGGCGCATGTTGCTCGCGCACCTGGCGCGGATGATCGCTACCCCGGAAATCGAGCCGCTGGAAGAGGGTGGGGTGATTGCCATGGTCGGTCCGGCCGGCATGGGCAAGACCACCACACTGGCCAAGCTCGCGGCCCGTTACGTGCTCAAGTACGGCGCGCAGAACATCGCGCTGGTGAGCATGGACAGCTATCGCATTGGTGCCCAGGAACAGCTCAAGACGCTGGGCCGGATCCTTAACGTGTCGGTGACCCACGTCGATCCGGGTCAATCCCTGGTGCAGGCGCTGGAGCCCTTGCTGCGCAAACGCGTGGTGCTGATCGATACCGCCGGCCTTCAGGCCAGCGATCCGGCACTGCGGATGCAGCTCGAAAGCCTGGCCGGGCGCGGCATCAAATCAAAAAATTATCTGGTCCTGGCAACCACCAGCCAGAAACAGGTTCTAACTGCCGCTTATCACAGTTACAAACGCTGCGGCCTCGCCGGCTGCATCCTGACTAAACTGGATGAAACGGCAAGTCTGGGCGAGGTGTTGAGCCTGGCGATCAGTCATGAGTTGCCGGTGGCTTACCTGACCGATGGTCCACGGATTCCGGATGATCTGCATCTGCCACGTCGTCATCAGTTGGTCAGCCGCGCCGTTAGCGTACAAATGCAGGAAGAACCCAGCGAAGAAGCCATGGCTGACATGTTCGCTGATATTTACCACAGCCCGACCAAGCAGGTTGGCTGAGGTGTTAATGAACATTTTTTGTACCTACATCGATGGTCTGCCATGCATTGTTCCGATGGTGAACGCGCAGCCAGTAATGTGGCCTCCGTCTAAGTAAGACAAGGTAAAGAAATAACATGGGCAGCATGCATCCCGTACAGGTGATCGCGGTGACCGGCGGCAAAGGTGGCGTCGGGAAGACTAACGTGTCAGTGAACTTGTCCCTGGCTCTAGCTGAGCTCGGCCGGCGCGTCATGCTGCTGGATGCCGATCTGGGGCTGGCGAACGTCGACGTTCTGTTGGGACTGACACCCAAACGCACGCTGGCCGACGTGATCGAAGGCCGCTGTGAGCTGCGCGACGTGCTGTTGCAAGGGCCTGGCGGTATCCGCATCGTCCCGGCCGCCTCCGGCACCCAGAGCATGGTTCATCTGAGCCCGGCCCAGCATGCCGGCCTGATCCAGGCGTTCAGTGATATCGGCGACAACCTCGACGTATTGGTGATCGACACCGCTGCGGGCATTGGTGACTCGGTAGTCAGCTTCGTGCGCGCCGCGCAGGAAGTCTTGCTGGTGGTGTGCGACGAACCGACCTCGATCACCGACGCCTACGCGCTGATCAAACTGCTTAACCGCGACTACGGCATGAACCGCTTCCGCGTCCTGGCCAACATGGCGCAGAGCCCGCAGGAAGGCCGCAACCTGTTCGCCAAGTTGACCAAGGTCACGGATCGCTTCCTCGACGTCGCCTTACAATACGTCGGCGCAGTGCCTTACGACGAAAGCGTACGCAAGGCCGTGCAGAAGCAACGCGCGGTGTATGAAGCCTTTCCGCGTTCCAAGTGCGCCCTGGCGTTCAAGGCCATTGCGCAGAAAGTCGATACCTGGCCACTGCCGGCCAACCCTCGTGGACATCTGGAGTTTTTCGTCGAGCGCCTCGTGCAACAAACGGCAGGACCCGTGCTATGACAGCCAGCGGTTACAACCTCTACAAGCAGTCGGCACGTGACGCGCAGTACGAGCTGATCGAGCGTTACGCGCCACTGGTCAAACGCATTGCCTACCACTTGCTGGCGCGTCTGCCGGCCAGTGTCCAGGTCGAAGACCTGATCCAGGCCGGGATGATCGGCCTGCTTGAAGTATCAACCAAATACGACGCCAGCAAAGGCGCGAGTTTCGAGACGTACGCGGGCATTCGAATCCGCGGCGCGATGCTCGATGAAGTGCGCAAGGGGGACTGGGCGCCACGTTCGGTCCACCGCAATACCCGCATGGTCAGCGACGCGATTCGCTCGATTGAAGCTAAAACCGGCCGTGACGCTAAAGATCACGAAGTTGCGGCCGAACTCCAATTGAGTCTCGACGATTATTACGGGATTTTGAACGACACCCTGGGCAGCCGGTTATTCAGTTTCGACGATCTGTTGCAGGACGGCGAACACGAAGGGCTGCATGAGGATGGCGCGAGTGCTCATCTCGAGCCGTCACGCGATCTGGAAGATGAACGCTTCCAGGCGGCGCTGGCGGACGCGATTGCCAATTTGCCGGAGCGTGAGCGACTGGTGTTGGCGCTGTACTACGACGAAGAGTTGAATCTCAAGGAAATCGGTGAGGTCCTGGGGGTCAGCGAGTCGCGGGTCAGCCAGTTACACAGCCAGTGCGCGGCCCGTTTGCGGGGGCGTTTGGGGGAGTGGCGAGCGCGCTGAAGGCAGTGTGGGGACACTGCGAATGGAGCTGGTGTGGTGTTGAACCGTACCGGTCTCGATCTGTTGTGCTCCAGACAGTCATTGAGTGCTTTGCCGGATTGATTGAAATGGCGCGTCCAGGTGCTGGGCGCGTTTAAGACTGCTTGGAGGTCGAATTGGACAAGAACATGAAAATCCTCATCGTTGATGACTTCTCAACGATGCGGCGGATCATAAAAAACCTGTTGCGTGACCTTGGGTTCACCAACACCGCCGAAGCCGATGACGGGCTGACCGGGTTGCCGATGCTGCAAAGCGGTAACTTCGATTTTCTGGTTACCGACTGGAACATGCCCGGTATGACCGGCATCGACCTGCTTCGTGCGGTGCGCGCCGATGAAAGGCTCAAGCACCTGCCGGTGCTGATGGTGACCGCCGAAGCCAAGCGCGAGCAAATCATCGAAGCGGCCCAGGCCGGTGTTAACGGCTATGTGGTCAAACCCTTCACAGCCCAGGCGTTGAAAGAAAAAATCGAGAAGATTTTCGAACGCATCGGCTGATGTACTGCGCACGGGGGAGCTATGGAGCATAACGAATCTTCACAGGGCGATTTTGAGTCGACCCTGAAAAAACACGCGGTCGAACTGGTCGACAGCCTTGAAAAAGGCAAGTTTGGCGACGCTGTGCAACTGATCCATGAGCTCAACCAGACCCGTGACCGCGGCCTGTATCAGGAAGTGGGCAAGCTCACCCGCGAGCTGCATAGCGCGATCGTCAATTTCCAGATTGACCCGCACATGCCGCAAGCCGAGGAAGTGTCTCAGATCACGGATGCCACCGAGCGCCTGTCCTATGTGGTCAAGCTGACCGAGGCCGCGGCCAACCGCACCATGGACCTGGTGGAAAACGCCACGCCGCTGATCAACAGCCTGAGCGATGAAGCCCAGGCGCTGAGCACGGATTGGGGACGGTTCATGCGTCGCGAAGTCGGGGCTGAAGAGTTCCGCGAACTGGCCCGGCGGGTCGATGGTTTCCTGACACGCAGCAGTGAAGACAACCGCGTCGTGTCGAGCAACCTCAACGACATTCTGCTGGCCCAGGATTACCAGGACCTCACTGGTCAGGTGATCAAGCGTGTGACCCAATTGGTTACCGAAGTTGAAAGCAATCTGCTCAAGCTCGTGCTCATGGCCAGTCACGTAGACCGCTTTGCGGGTATCGAACACGACCGTGAGGCGATGCTTGCTGAAAAAGATCCACAAAAACATCTCTCTCAGGGTGAAGGTCCGCAGATTCATGCCGATAAAAGAGAAGACGTTGTGTCCGGTCAGGACGATGTGGACGATTTGTTATCCAGTCTTGGATTTTAGTTTTCTGGGTTTTTAGACCTGTAGGAGCACCCCCTTAATGAGCTTCGGCGCCGATGAAGAGATCCTTCAGGATTTCCTGGTTGAGGCCGGCGAGATTCTAGAGCAACTGTCCGAGCAGCTGGTCGAGCTGGAAAGCCGACCTGATGATGCGGACTTGCTCAATGCAATTTTTCGCGGTTTTCACACTGTAAAAGGGGGCGCCGGCTTCCTCCAGCTCAACGAGCTGGTGGAGTGCTGTCACATCGCCGAGAACGTGTTCGACATCCTGCGCAAGGGTGAGCGTCGCGTCGACTCGGAACTGATGGACGTGGTTCTCGAAGCGCTGGACGCGGTGAACAGCATGTTCAGCGAAGTCCGCGAACGCAGCCCGATCACGGCTGCCACGCCTGAATTACTCGCGGCGCTGGCCCGTCTGGCCGAGCCGCAAATGGAAGCTGCACCGGCGCCGGTCGCTGAAGTGGTTGAAGCACCGGTCGCCGAAAGCGAATCGGGCGACATTACCGATAACGAATTCGAACAACTGCTGGACTCGCTGAACGCCGTCAAGGCCCAGGCCGAGGCGCCCGTAGCGGCTGCGCAGCCTGTTTCGCAGCCTGCCGCCGATGCAGCCGCCAGTGACGAAATCACCGATGCCGAGTTCGAGTCGTTGCTCGATCAATTGCACGGCAAAGGCCAGTTCGCCGCCGATGCAGTAGCCGCTGCGCCTGCTGCGCCGGCTGCTCCGAAAGCCGCCGGCGACAGCTCCGACATCACCGACGACGAGTTCGAAGCACTGCTCGACCAGTTGCACGGCAAAGGCAACTTTGCGGTCGATGCGCTGGAATCGGCAATCGCTTCGGCGCCAGCCCCGGCTGCGCCAACCGCCGCTGCGGCCGGTAGCGATCTGATCTCCGATCATGAATTCGAATCGCTGCTCGACGAATTGCATGGCAAGGGCAAGTTCACTGAAGTGGGCACTGCGTCTGCTGTTGCTTCGGTAGCGACTCCGGTTGCCAAGGCACCAGCACCTGTGGCCAAGGCACCCGAGCCAAAAGCCCCCGAGCCCAAAGCAGAAGCACCGAAACCTGCTGCCGCCGCAGCGCCGGCTCCTGCTCGTGCCCCGGCCGCGCCGCCCGCGGAAAAGCCAACCAGCGAAGCCGAGACCACCGTGCGGGTCGACACCGCGCGTCTCGACGAAATCATGAACATGGTCGGCGAGCTGGTACTGGTTCGTAACCGCCTGGTTCGTCTGGGCCTCAACAGCGGCGACGAAGCCATGTCCAAGGCCGTGTCGAACCTCGACGTGGTCACGGCCGACCTGCAAACCGCGGTCATGAAGACCCGGATGCAACCAATCAAGAAAGTCTTCGGGCGCTTCCCGCGCCTGGTTCGCGACCTGGCTCGCCAGCTCAAGAAAGAGATCAACCTGGAACTGGTCGGCGAAGAAACCGACCTCGACAAGAACCTCGTCGAGGCCCTGGCCGACCCGTTGGTCCACTTGGTGCGCAACTCGGTCGACCACGGTATCGAAGAGCCGGCTGATCGCGAAGCGATGGGCAAGCCTCGCAGCGGCAAAGTGATTCTGTCCGCTGAACAGGAAGGCGACCACATCCTGCTGTCCATCTCCGATGACGGCAAGGGCATGGACGCTGACGTTTTGCGCGGTATCGCCGTGAAAAAAGGTTTGATGGACAAGGATGCGGCGGACCGTCTCAGCGAGTCCGATTGCTTCAACCTGATCTTCGCGCCGGGCTTCTCGACCAAGACCGAGATCTCCGACGTGTCCGGTCGTGGCGTGGGCATGGACGTGGTGAAAACCAAGATCGCCCAGCTCAACGGCACCATCAATATCTACTCGACCAAGGGCAAAGGCTCGAAGATCGTCATCAAGGTCCCGTTGACCCTGGCGATCATGCCGACGCTGATGGTCATGCTCGGCAACCAGGCGTTCGCGTTCCCGCTGGTGAACGTCAACGAGATCTTCCACCTCGACCTGTCGCGCACCAACGTGGTGGACGGCCAGGAAGTGGTGATCGTGCGGGACAAGGCGCTGCCCTTGTTCTACCTCAAGCGCTGGCTGGTCAGCTCCGCCGCTCACGAAGAGCAGCGCGAGGGCCATGTGGTGATCCTTTCGGTGGGCACTCAACGGATCGGCTTCGTCGTCGATCAGTTGGTGGGCCAGGAAGAAGTGGTCATCAAGCCATTGGGCAAAATGCTCCAGGGAACCCCGGGCATGTCCGGTGCCACCATCACCGGTGACGGCCGCATTGCTCTGATTCTCGATGTTCCGAGCATGCTCAAGCGTTACGCCGCACGGCGTATTTGATTCTGGGGGAGCGGGGCGCCAGAGCCTCGCCCCGTCTAACGGAGTGTTTATGGTAGTCAAAGTCCTGGTGGTGGACGATTCGGGGTTTTTCCGCCGCCGCGTCTCGGAAATTCTTGCAGCGGATTCAAACATCCAGGTCGTCGGTACGGCGACCAACGGAAAAGAGGCGATCGATCAGGCCCTGGCCCTCAAGCCAGACGTGATCACCATGGACTACGAGATGCCAATGATGGATGGCATCACGGCGGTGCGGCACATCATGCAGCGCTGCCCAACCCCGGTGTTGATGTTCTCCTCGCTGACCCACGAAGGCGCCCGGGTCACCCTCGATGCGCTGGACGCCGGCGCGGTGGACTTCCTGCCGAAGAATTTCGAAGACATCTCCCGTAACCCGGAGAAGGTCAAGCAACTGCTGTGCGAGAAGATTCTCAGCATCTCGCGCAGTAACCGTCGTGTCAGCGCCTACACCCCTCCGGCACCGGTCGCTGCGCCAGCCCCGACGCCTGCGCCTTCGAGCGTCGGCAGCTACGGCAGCAGCGCGCCTGCGCGTCCGGCACCGGCACCGATTGCGGCGCGCCCCCATGCAGCGGCTCCGTCATCTCCCGCGCCGAAACGCAAAGCCTACAAATTGGTCGCCATCGGTACCTCCACCGGTGGCCCGGTTGCGCTGCAACGGGTTCTGACACAGTTGCCGGCCAACTTCCCGGCACCCATCGTGTTGATCCAGCACATGCCGGCAGCCTTCACCAAGGCCTTCGCCGAGCGCCTGGACAAGCTGTGCCGCATCAGTGTCAAGGAAGCCGAGGATGGCGACATCCTGCGTCCGGGCCTGGCGCTGCTCGCACCGGGTGGCAAGCAGATGATGATCGACGGCCGTGGCGCGGTGAAAATCCTGCCGGGCGACGAACGTCTGAACTACAAGCCGTGCGTGGACATTACCTTCGGTTCCGCGGCCAAGTCCTACGGCGACAAAGTTCTGGCGGTGGTACTGACCGGCATGGGCGCCGACGGTCGCGAAGGCGCGCGTCTGCTCAAGCAGGGTGGCAGTGCGATCTGGGCTCAGGATGAAGCCAGTTGTGTGATCTACGGCATGCCAATGGCCATCGTCAAAGCCGAACTCGCGGACGCGGTGTACAGCCTCGACGACATCGGTCGGCACCTGGTTGAGGCTTGCATCTGATGGATGTGCTCAGCCTTATCGGGATCATCATGGCGTTCGTCGCCATCATCGGCGGCAACTACCTTGAAGGCGGTCACCTCGGCGCACTGGCCAACGGCCCGGCGGCGTTGATCGTACTCGGTGGCACCATCGGTGCCGCGCTGCTGCAATCGCCGATGAGTGCCTTCAAGCGTGCCATCCAGATTCTCGCCTGGATTCTGTTTCCGCCTCGCGTGGACCTGGCCGGCGGCATTGATCGCGTGGTGAACTGGAGTCTGACCGCTCGCAAGGAAGGTTTGCTCGGGCTGGAAGGGGTGGCCGACGCCGAACCTGACAGCTACTCGCGTAAAGGCCTGCAATTGCTGGTCGACGGTGCCGAGCCGGAAGCGATCCGCAGCATTCTGGAAGTGGATTTCTACACCCAGGAAAGCCGCGACATCGAAGCCGCCAAAGTCTTTGAAAGCATGGGCGGCTACGCGCCGACCATCGGTATCATCGGTGCGGTGATGGGCCTGATCCACGTCATGGGCAACCTGGGCGACCCATCGCAACTGGGCAGTGGCATCGCCGTCGCCTTCGTCGCTACCATCTACGGCGTGGCCAGTGCCAACCTGGTGCTGTTGCCGATTGCCGCCAAGCTCAAGTCCATCGCGTTACGGCAGTCGCGCTATCGCGAAATGTTGCTGGAAGGGATCCTGTCGATCGCCGAAGGTGAAAACCCTCGCTCTATTGAGTTGAAGCTTCAGGGCTTCATGGATTGATGGGGGAAATGGATCATGGCTCGTCGCAGGCAACATGAAGAACATGTGAACCATGAACGTTGGCTGGTTTCCTACGCCGACTTCATCACCTTGCTGTTCGCGTTCTTCGTGGTGATGTACTCGATCTCGTCGATCAACGAAGGCAAGTACAAGATCATTTCCGAGGCGTTGATCGGGGTGTTTACCGACTCTGACCGCGCCCTCAAGCCGATCCCCATTGGCGAAGAGAGACCGAAGACCGTGACCCCGGCCAAACCGCTGGTCAAGGACAGCGAGCAGATCGACGCCGGCATCGCCCAGGCCGCCAACGATCCACTCAAAAGCATCGCCGATGACATCAGCGCGGCGTTCGGCGACTTGATCAGTTCCAACCAGATGACCGTGCGCGGCAACGAGTTGTGGGTCGAGATCGAACTCAATTCCAGCCTGTTGTTCGGCAGCGGCGACGCCATGCCCAGCGACATTGCGTTCAACATCATCGACAAGGTCGCTGCGATCCTCCGGCCGTTCGACAACCCGATCCACGTCGAAGGTTTCACCGACGATCAACCGATCCGCACCGCGCAATACCCAACCAACTGGGAACTGTCCTCGGCACGTTCGGCGAGCATCGTGCGGATGCTGGCGATGCAGGGCGTGAACCCTGGTCGCCTGGCATCGGTGGGTTATGGCGAATTCCAGCCAGTGGCCAACAACGCCACCGCCGAAGGCCGTGCGCGCAACCGTCGGGTGGTGCTGGTGGTGTCACGCAATCTTGATGTACGCCGTAGCCTCACCGGTACCGGAACGGCTCATGCACAACCGGATGCCGCATTGAAGCGGGCTGGCACACAAACTGCACCGACCCCGGTCAAGTCGCCGGGACGCGAGAGTGCCGTCAATTCTCCGTCACCCGCATTAATACGTTGAGCTATTTCTCGGTCGACGTTTTCGACCGGGAGGAACAATCTGAATGAGAGTCTGGGCAGTTGCCAATCAAAAGGGTGGTGTCGGTAAAACCACTTCCTCCATTGCTTTAGCCGGTTTACTGGCGGAGGCGGGCAAGCGCGTGGTTGTGGTCGATCTCGACCCCCACGGCTCCATGACCAGCTACTTCGGTTACGACCCCGACAGCCTGGAGCACAGCAGCTACGACCTGTTTCTGCACAAGGGCAACGTGCCGCAAGGCTTGCCCGGTCAGTTGTTGATGCCCACCAGCGACGAACGAATTTCCCTGTTGCCATCGAGCACCGCGCTGGCCACCCTTGAGCGCCAGTCGCCGGGCCAGAGCGGTTTGGGCCTGGTGATCGCCAAGAGTCTGGCGCAGTTGTGGCAAGACTTCGATTACGCCGTGATCGACAGCCCGCCGTTGCTCGGCGTGCTGATGGTCAATGCCTTGGCGGCCAGCCAGCAGTTGGTGATTCCGGTGCAGACCGAGCACCTGGCGGTCAAAGGCCTGGAACGCATGGTCAACACGCTGGCGATGATCAACCGCTCGCGCAAACTGGCGTTGCCGTTCAACATCGTGCCGACCCTGTTCGACCGCCGCACCCAGGCTTCGCTTGGCACTCTGCGCGTGCTGCGCGACAAGTACCCGGAAGAAATCTGGCAAGGCTACATCCCGATCGACACCCGCTTGCGTGACGCGAGCCGGGCAGGGCTGACGCCGTCGCAATTCGATGGCAAGAGTCGCGGCGTTCTCGCCTACCGCGCACTGCTCAAGCATCTGTTGGCCCAGCAACTTGTTCCGCAGGTGGCTTGAGATGAGCCTGATTCCTACGATGGTATTCGCATGACCCGGCCGGTGAAGATCACCTCGCGCCCGCAATTGGCCCTTCAGTCTTATCTGGATGGCTTGCTGCAGGACGCGACCGAAGAGCTGTTGCCTGAAGTCGAGGCGCTGCCTGAGGTTGTCGAGGCTGAAGCTGCCCTGGACGAGTTCCAGGCGGCGGTGCTCGAAGAGCAGGCGCGCGATGCGCAGAAGCCGGCAGTGGTCGCGGCCCCCGTTGTTACGCCAGTGGCGAAGGCACCGGTGGCCTTGATCGAAGCGCCGGCACCGATTCTGGCGTCCGTGTCGACGATTGCGCCGTTGCTGCAAGCGTTGGTGCCGCCGGTGGTGGAAGTTCATCTGCCGCCGAGCAACACGCCGCCTCCGGTGGAAAACGACGATCGTCCGGCCTGGGCGGCCGAGCCGTTCGAATGCCTGTTGTTCGATGTCGCCGGGTTGACCCTCGCGGTGCCGCTGGTGTGCCTGGGTTCGATTTATTCCCTGGCCGGCCACGAGCTGACGCCGTTGTTCGGTCAGCCGGAATGGTTCCTCGGGATCCTGCCAAGCCAGGCCGGCAACCTGAAGGTGCTGGATACCGCACGCTGGGTCATGCCGGACCGCTACCGCGACGATTTCCGCCAGGGCCTGCAATACGTTATTTCGGTCCAGGGCTATGAGTGGGGGCTGGCGGTGCATCAGGTCAGCCGCTCGTTGCGCCTGGACCCGAATGAAATCAAATGGAGAAGTCACTGGGGGCAGCGGCCATGGCTCGCCGGCACGGTGATTGAACACATGTGCGCTTTGCTCGATGTCGCCGCACTGGCCGAATTGATCGCCAGCGGCGGGGCGAAGCACATGGGCGGCAGTAAGCCGAACCACAAACCGACATAAAAAACACGCATCGGCATTCAAGTGCCGGTGCACTGAATACACACCGCTAGGGCGGTTTTTCGAGGGGTCAGGGTATGAATGACAAGGCGACGGCGGCAAAAGGTTCCGAAGATCCGATCCTGCAATGGGTCACCTTCAAGCTGGACAATGAAACCTACGGCATTAACGTGATGCGCGTTCAGGAAGTCCTGCGCTACACCGAAATCGCTCCGGTACCGGGTGCCCCGAGCTACGTGCTGGGTATCATCAACCTGCGCGGCAACGTGGTCACCGTGATCGACACCCGTCAGCGTTTCGGCCTGGGCACGGTCGACGTCAGCGACAACACCCGCATCGTCATCATCGAAGCCGACAAGCAAGTGGTCGGGATCATGGTCGACAGCGTGGCTGAAGTGGTTTATCTGCGTCAGTCGGAAATCGAGACCGCACCGAACGTCGGTAACGAAGAGTCCGCCAAGTTCATTCAAGGCGTGTGCAACAAGAACAATGAACTGCTGATCCTGGTCGAGCTGGACAAGATGATGAGCGAAGAAGAATGGTCGGAACTGGAGAGTATCTGATTGATTCTTGAGGTGGCTGTGATTGTCCTGTTCCTTTTGTGGGCAGGCACGCTGGCGATGTTCCTGGCGTACATCCGCGCTCAAAGGCAGGTCGCCGCACAACAGGCTCAGGGCGATGCGCTGCGCGATCAGCGCATCAAGGACCTGGCCAAGCGCGTCGACGACTACCAGAACGGCAACGTGCGCATGGGTGAAGACCTGCACGAACTGCGCGCGGTGGTCGGGCCGTTGCCGGACAAACTGGCGCAGTTGGAACAGCGTGATCCATCGAGCCTTTCATTCGCCCAGGCCGCGCGTCTGGTGGGGATGGGGGCCAGCGTCGATGAACTGACTCAGTCTTGCGGGTTGACCCAGGCTGAGGCGGAGTTGATGAGCAAGTTGCACAGAAACTGAGAAGAGCAAAAGATCGCAGCCTCGTTTCACTCGACAGCTCCTACATTGGGATGGTGTACGCCCTGTAGGAGCTGTCGAGTGAAACGGGGCTGCGATCTTTTTACATTCAACAAAGATTCAATAATCATCCCCGCGCTCGGTGACGTCCTTCTCCACCGTCACCGCATGCGGATCATGCCCCGCCGGAAACTTGCCTTTCAGATTCCAGGCAAACGCAATGATCTCGGCAATCGTGCGGTACAACTCCTCGGGAATACTCTCGCCCAATTCCATCCGCGCCAGCAGTTTCACCAGTTCGGCGTTCTCGTAAATCGGCACTTCGTAGTCACGGGCAATCCGTAGAATTTCTTCAGCCAGTTCTTCGTCACCTTTGGCCGTAAGGGTAGGGGCGTGGCTGCCGTCGTATTTGAGGGCGATGGCCTGGCGCGGTGCGGTGGATTCGTTCATGCGGTTTCGTCGACCCAGCGTTGTTCGAGACGGGTTTGAGGGCCTTGTGGCGGTGTGCCGAGGTGGCAATCCAGATCGCCGACGTTCAGCCCGGAATCCAGCAGGCGCTGGCGCAGCGCGGCCAGATTGCTTTCGATCAGGCTCGCAGTGTACGGCCGTTCGGCCCACAGCTGACTGGAGAGGCTGCCTTTGATCAGTTGGGCCTGAATCTGCAACGGCCCCAACGGTTCCATGTCGAATGCCAGCTCGACGCGCCATAGCGGTTGCTTGGGTTCGCGTTCGTCGCGGCGTTCGCGCGGTTGTTCTTTTTCGGGGGCTTCTTCGCGCTGGAATTTGACCTGCAACGGCACGATGTCCTGCAGGTTGCGCATGGGGATTTCCAGTTGCCAGGTGCTCATCAACCGCCCGTCACTGGTGACGCCAGTCTGCTCAAGGCTCGACAGCTGATGACTTTGCAAACGTGAAACCGCCGCCGCAGCCAGGCGCAGCAGGTGCTCGAGATCATCTTCGCCTTCCGCGCTTTGCAACAGGCGCTCGGGCAGTGGGAAGCTGGTCGGCGACGGTTTGGCACTGACTTGCCCGAGCATGCCGAGGGCATTGCGCACGAAACTCGGCATGGCCTGGGCCAGGGTGTTGGCGGCGATGATTGCGTTGAGATTGGTGTTGGCCGGCAGGCCCGGCGTCAGCTGGGCGATCAGCTTGAGCAGGTCGCCTTTCATGTCTGGCGCCAGCGTCGGGTTTTGTCCGGTCAGCAATTTGGCTTCGAGGAACAGGCCACTGTTGGCCAGCGCCTGGGCCAGGCCTTTGGGCGTACTCAATTGTTGGACGTCCGGCAGGCCGGCGAGCAATTTGTCCACGGCAGCGCGCAGGTCGCTGGAGGTTTGATCCGACGGCGGCAGGTTTTGCAGGACCTTGATCAAGCCATCCAGAGAACCCTGGCGACTTTGCTGGCTGACCAATTGTTGCGTCACCGCCAACTGTTCCTGACGGCTGCTCAGCGGCACGAATTTGAGTGTCTGGGTGTCCTGCACCAAGGCGCTCAGCAAGCTGCCGATGCGCAGCGGCGTCGGGCTGTCGATGCTCAGCGTGCTGCCGCTCAGCGCGGTGTTGAGCAGGCTCACCATCGAGCGAAACACCGTCGGCTGGCCCGGCACCTGCGGCATCACCTGAGAGGTCAGCACTTTGCCTTGCAGCAGGGTGCCGACCGGCAGTTGCGCCGTGTCGATACGGGTAAGGGTGGCGACGCTGGAGGCGATGGCCTGTTGCACCGTGACTGCCAGATTGCCCGCCGACGGTTGGGTAACCGTCAGGCTGGCGCCCTGGGGCAAAGGCTGAGTGCTGGTGGCCTGGACAGTGGTCTGGTGGCCGCTGTCGAGAGTGACCTTGAGCAACAGTTGAAAGGTCTGATCCGCCTGCTTGAGTGACAGCACTTCAGCCTTGGCGGTCTGACCGGCCGTGATCAGGCCCTCCATCGGCGTCAGCAGATTGAGCAACTCGCTGCTGATCACCAATGGACGCGAAGTCGCCGGGTTGGTTGGCGGGAGCGGGAGGATGTTCATTTCGCCTGTCATACGCGGACACAACCTGAGGAAATTGCACTCTTGAGAGTAGGGAACGCCATGTATAATGCCGCCCGTCTTTCGCTGAGTGGCGAAAACTTTGCAATTGATTGACGCAGCTCTCTAGAACAAGCCGTCATAGCATCTATGCTGCATCTCTTTAGCGGCCGCGCCAGAGCCGACTTGAACCGCATAAGGCCCGTGAACCCTTGACCAGTCCTGTCCTGCAAACCGTTGCCCTTGCCTGTGAGCGAGACCTTCGGCTGCTTTTCGAAAATCTCGAATTGCGACTGGCCAGTGGCGAAATGTTACAGATCAGCGGCCCCAACGGCAGTGGCAAGACCAGCCTGTTACGTCTGCTTTGTGGCTTGATGCACCCGACCGCCGGTCAAGTGTTGCTCAACGGCCAGCCACTGAGCGAACAACGCAGCGAACTGGCGCGCAACCTGCTGTGGATCGGCCATGCCGCTGGCATCAAGGACCTGCTGACCCCCGAAGAAAACCTCAGCTGGCTCTGCGCCTTGCATCAACCGGCCTCCCATGAGGCGATCTGGCAAGCACTGGCGGCGGTGGGGCTGCGCGGTTTCGAGGATGTTCCCTGTCACACCCTGTCTGCCGGCCAGCAACGTCGTGTGGCGTTGGCGCGGTTGTACCTGGACAGCCCGCCGCTGTGGATCCTCGACGAGCCATTCACCGCGCTCGACAAACAAGGCGTGGCGCAACTCGAAGAACACCTGGCCGCGCACTGCGAGCGCGGCGGCATGGTGGTGCTGACCACTCACCACACGCTGAGCCGGATGCCGGCCGGTTATCGCGACATTGATTTGGGGAATTGGGCCGTATGAGTGTTTTCGGCCTGTTGGTCGCCCGTGAGGCTCGTTTGCTGTGCCGCCGTCCCGCCGAATTGGCGAACCCGTTGGTATTTTTCGCCATCGTCGTCTCCTTGTTCCCGCTGGCGGTTGGTCCCGAGACTCAATTGTTGCAAACCTTGTCTCCGGGGCTGGTCTGGGTGGCGGCGCTTTTATCGGTTTTACTCTCGCTGGACGGGCTCTTCCGCAGTGATTTCGAAGACGGATCCCTTGAACAGTGGGTCCTTTCGTCGCACCCCCTGCCTCTTCTGGTGCTGGCCAAGGTGCTGGCACACTGGGCCTTTTCCGGCCTGGCACTGGTTTTGCTCGCGCCATTGCTGGCGTTGATGCTCGGTTTGCCTGCCGCTTGTCTGCCGGTGTTGCTGCTTTCTTTATTGCTCGGTACACCGGTGTTGAGCCTGCTCGGTGCGGTGGGCGCGGCGCTGACGGTAGGATTGAAGCGTGGTGGCCTGTTGCTGGCGCTGCTGATTCTGCCGCTGTATATCCCGGTGTTGATTCTCGGCAGTGGCGCCTTGCAGGCGGCATTGCAGGGCATGCCGGCGACCGGTTATCTCTTGTGGCTTGGTAGCCTGACCGCCCTGGCGATAACCCTGGCACCTTTTGCAATAGCTGCTGGCCTGAAGATCAGTGTCGGCGAATAATGAGGTCTGGTTAAAATTTAACCAGTAAAGACCCTTTGGCTGTTTCGTGATAACGAACAGCAACCGTGATGGAAACAGCAATGAACTGGACCTGGTTTCATAAGCTCGGCTCGCCCAAATGGTTTTACGGCATCAGTGGCAAATTGCTGCCCTGGCTGAGCGTCGCGGCGTTGCTGCTGATTAGCGTCGGCGTGGTCTGGGGCCTGGCCTTCGCACCGCCGGACTACCAGCAAGGCAATAGCTTTCGAATCATCTATATCCACGTTCCTGCCGCCATGCTGGCGCAGTCGATCTACGTGATGCTGGCCGTGTGCGGCGTTGTCGGGCTGGTGTGGAAAATGAAACTGGCCGATGTCGCCCTGCAATGCGCCGCCCCGATCGGTGCCTGGATGACCGCCGTGGCGCTGGTTACCGGAGCGATCTGGGGCAAACCGACCTGGGGTTCGTGGTGGGTCTGGGATGCGCGACTTACGTCCATGTTGATTCTGCTGTTTCTGTACTTCGGTCTTATTGCGCTGGGCAACGCCATCAGCAATCGTGACAGCGCGGCCAAGGCCTGCGCGGTGCTGGCGATTGTCGGCGTGATCAACATCCCGATCATCAAATACTCGGTGGAGTGGTGGAACACCCTGCACCAGGGCGCGACGTTCACCCTCACCGAAAAACCGGCGATGCCTGCCGAGATGTGGCTGCCACTGCTGCTGACGGTGCTGGGTTTCTACTGTTTCTTCGGCGCGGTGCTGTTGCTGCGCATGCGCCTTGAAGTGCTCAAGCGCGAAGCCCGGGCGAGCTGGGTGAAATCCGAAGTGCAGAACAGTCTGGAGGCCGCTCGATGAGTTTCGCTTCATTCGGCGACTTTCTCGCCATGGGCCATCACGGCCTGTATGTCTGGTCAGCCTATGGCATTTGCCTGGCGGTGCTGGCCCTCAACGTGGCGGCGCCGATCCTGGCCCGCAAGCGGTATCTGCAACAAGAGGCGCGTCGTTTGCGCCGGGAGAACGGCCAGTGAATCCGCTGCGTAAAAAGCGTCTTGTCATCATTCTCGCGATCCTGGTCGGTGTCGGCGCTGCCGTCGGCCTGGCCCTGAGCGCCCTGCAGCAGAACATCAATCTGTTTTACACCCCGACCCAGATCGCCAATGGCGAAGCGCCGCAAGACACGCGCATCCGTGCGGGCGGCATGGTCGAAAAAGGCTCGCTGCAACGTTCCGGCGATTCCCTGGACGTGAAATTCATCGTCACCGACTTCAACAAATCCGTGACCATCAGCTATCGCGGCATCCTCCCGGACCTGTTCCGCGAAGGGCAGGGCATCGTTGCCCTCGGCAAGCTCAACGCTGATGGCGTGGTGGTGGCCGACGAAGTGCTGGCCAAGCACGACGAGAAGTACATGCCGCCGGAAGTGACCAAGGCGTTGAAAGACAGTGGTCAGTCGGCACCTACGCCAGCCAAGGAGGGCTAACGGATGACTTCCGCACTTTACAGCTCGGGGCTGTTCATCCCCGAACTCGGCCATCTGGCCATGATCCTGGCGTTGTGTTTTGCGTTGGTGCAGGCCGTGGTGCCGTTGCTCGGTGCCTGGCGCGGCGACCGTTTGTGGATGAGCCTGGCCCAGCCGGCTGCGTGGGGGCAGTTCGCGTTTTTGCTGTTCGCCTTCGGTTGCCTGACCTATGCGTTCATGACGGACGACTTCTCCGTCGCCTACGTGGCCAGCAACTCCAACAGCGCGCTGCCGTGGTACTACAAGTTCAGCGCCGTGTGGGGCGCTCACGAAGGGTCGTTGCTGCTGTGGGCGTTGATTCTCGGCGGCTGGACCTTCGCGGTGTCGGTGTTCTCCCGACAGTTGCCGCAAGTGATGCTGGCCCGGGTGCTGGCGGTGATGGGCATGATCAGCACGGGTTTCCTGCTGTTCCTGATCCTGACGTCTAACCCTTTCGCCCGGATCTTGCCGCAGATGCCGGCGGACGGGCGCGATCTTAATCCTCTGCTGCAAGACATCGGCCTGATTGTTCATCCGCCGATGCTGTACATGGGTTACGTCGGTTTCTCCGTGGCCTTCGCCTTCGCCATCGCCGCGCTGTTGGGCGGTCGTCTCGATGCGGCGTGGGCGCGCTGGTCCCGCCCGTGGACCATCGTCGCCTGGGCCTTCCTTGGCATCGGTATCACGTTGGGCTCCTGGTGGGCCTACTACGAACTCGGCTGGGGCGGCTGGTGGTTCTGGGACCCGGTGGAAAACGCGTCCTTCATGCCTTGGCTGGTGGGTACGGCGCTGATTCACTCGTTGGCGGTCACGGAAAAACGTGGTGTGTTCAAGAGCTGGACCGTGCTGTTGGCCATTGCCGCATTCTCGTTGAGCCTGCTCGGGACCTTCCTGGTGCGTTCCGGCGTGCTGACCTCGGTTCACGCCTTTGCCTCCGACCCTGAGCGTGGCGTGTTCATTCTGGTCTTCCTGCTGTTTGTGGTCGGTGGTTCATTGACGCTGTTCGCCCTGCGCGCGCCGGTGGTCAAGAGCCATGTCGGCTTCAACCTCTGGTCCCGGGAAACCCTGCTTCTGGGCAACAACCTGGTGCTGGTGGTGGCTGCTTCGATGATTCTGCTGGGCACCTTGTACCCGCTGATCCTCGATGCAATGACCGGTGCCAAGCTGTCGGTCGGCCCGCCGTACTTCAACGCGCTGTTCATTCCGTTGATGGCGATCCTGATGATAGTGATGGCGGTCGGTGTGGTGGTGCGCTGGAAAGACACCCCGGTCAAATGGCTGGTGAGCATGCTGACCCCGGTATTACTCGGCAGCGCCGCGCTGGCCGTCGTGGCGGGCGTTGCTTACGGCGATTTCAACTGGGCGGTGCTGGCAACCTTCATGTTGGCTGCCTGGGTGTTGCTGGCCGGTGTGCGGGACATTTTCGACAAGACTCGCCACAAAGGCCTGATCAAAGGACTGCCGACCCTGACCCGCAGTTATTGGGGCATGCAACTCGCGCATTTGGGCATTGCCGTGTGCGCGCTGGGTGTCGTGTTGTCGAGCCAGAACAGTGCCGAGCGTGATCTGCGCCTGGCACCGGGTGAGTCCATGAGCCTGGCCGGTTACCAGTTTGTGTTCGAAGGCGCCAAGCACTTCGAAGGCCCGAATTTCACGTCCGACAAGGGCACCGTACGGGTGATCCGCGACGGTAAGGAAGTCAGCGTGCTGCACCCGGAAAAACGCCTGTACACGGTGCAGAACTCGATGATGACCGAGGCCGGGATCGACGCCGGTTTCACCCGTGACCTGTACGTCGCACTGGGCGAGCCGTTGGGCGAGGGCGCCTGGGCGGTTCGCGTGCACGTCAAACCGTTCGTGCGCTGGATCTGGTTCGGTGGGCTGCTCACAGGTGTAGGCGGGTTGCTGGCGGCGCTGGATCGCCGTTATCGGGTCAAGGTAAAAAGTCGTGTGCGTGAAGCGCTCGGCATGACGGGAGCCACCGCATGAGACGTTGGTTGATGCTGTTGCCGCTGGCGATTTTTCTGGTGGTTGCTGTTTTTCTGTATCGGGGGCTGTACCTGAACCCGGCCGAGTTGCCCTCGGCGATGATCGGCAAGCCGTTCCCGGAGTTTTCCCTGCTCTCGGTGCAGGGCGACAAAACCCTGACCAAAGCAGACATTCTGGGTAAACCGGCGCTGGTCAACGTCTGGGGCACCTGGTGCATTTCCTGCCGGGTCGAGCACCCGGTGTTGAACAAACTGGCCGAGAAGGGCGTGGTGATCTACGGCATCAACTACAAGGACACCAATGCAGACGCCTTGAAGTGGCTGGCCGAGTTCCACAACCCGTATCAACTGGACGTCCGTGACGATGAAGGCACCCTGGGCCTGAACCTCGGCGTGTATGGCGCACCGGAAACCTTCTTCATCGACGCCAAGGGCATCATCCGCGACAAATTCGTCGGGGTGATCGACGAACAGGTCTGGCGCGAAAAACTGGCGGCCAAGTATCAGGCGCTGGTCGACGAGGCCAAGCCATGAAGCGCTGGATTGCCGCCGCCGTTCTGGGGTTGAGCATGGCTGGCGTGGCCCACGCCGCCATCGATACCTATGAGTTCGCCAAAGAAGGCGATCGCGAGCGTTTTCGCGAGCTGACCAAAGAGCTGCGTTGCCCCAAGTGCCAGAATCAGGACATTGCCGATTCCAACGCACCGATCGCCGCCGACCTGCGCAAAGAGATTTTCCGCATGCTCGGCGAGGGCAAGGACAATCAGCAGATCATCGACTTCATGGTCGACCGCTATGGTGATTTCGTCCGTTATAAACCTGCTCTGAATGCCAAGACCGCATTGCTCTGGTTCGGCCCGGCCGGCCTGCTGCTGGGCGGTTTTGTGATCATCGCCGTGATCGTCCGCCGTCGTCGCGTGCAACGCGCTGACAGCCCGGACACGCTTTCTTTTGATGAGCGCGAGCGCCTCGACCACCTGTTGGATAAAACCAAGCATGATTGATTTCTGGCTCGCTGCAGGCCTGCTGCTTCTGGTAGCCCTGAGTTTTTTGCTGATCCCCGTTCTGCGCGGTCGTCGCGCCCAGCTTGAAGAGGATCGTACGGCGCTTAACGTCGCGCTGTATCAGGAGCGCGTGGCTGAGTTGCAGACTCAGCAGGAAGAAGGCGTACTCAACGCCGAACAAATGAATGCCGGTCGCGCCGAAGCCGCCCGTGAACTGCTTGCCGACACCGAAGGCGTCGAGGCACCGCGAGTGTCGCGCCTGGGCAAGCCATTGCCGTTGCTGGCGGCAATTCTGGTGCCTGTGCTGGGCCTTGGGCTGTATCTGCATTTTGGTGCCAGCGACAAAGTCGAGCTGACCCGCGAGTTCGCCCAGGCGCCGCAGTCGATGGAAGACATGACCCGTCGCCTGGAGCGTGCGGTTGCGGCCCAACCGGATTCGGCCGAAGGCCTGTACTTCCTCGGCCGCACTTACATGGCTCAGGACCGCCCTGGCGATGCGGCGAAGATCTTCGAGCGTACCGTGAACCTGGCCGGTCGCCAGCCGGAACTGCTCGGGCAGTGGGCTCAGGCCCAATACTTCGCCGATGGCAAGAAGTGGTCGGACAAGGTCCAGGCCCTGACTGACGAAGCACTGAAAGCCGATCCGAAGGAGGTCACCAGCCTAGGTCTGCTGGGCATCGCGGCCTTCGAAGGCGAGCGTTACCAGGAAGCCATCGACTACTGGAATCGTCTGTTGGTGCAACTGCCGCCGGATGACCAGTCCCGTGTCGCGCTGCAAGGCGGCATCGCCAAGGCCGCCGAGAAGCTTGAAGCCAGCGGTGGCAAGGTGGCTCAGGTTCAGGCTCCGGCAGTGAAGGTTGCAGCACTGCTCAAGGTGCGTGTCGATCTGGCGCCCGACTTGAAAGCCAGGGTCCAGCCCGGCGACAGCGTGTTCATCTTCGCCCGCGCCATTTCCGGCCCACCCGCGCCGCTGGCCGCCAAGCGTCTGACCGTTGCCGACCTGCCAGCGACCGTCGAGCTGGGCGATGCCGATGCAATGATGCCCCAGTTGAAACTGTCGAACTTCCCCGAAGTCCAACTGGTTGCGCGCATCTCCCGCGCCGGCCAACCGACTGCCGGCGAATGGATCGGTCGTAGCCAACCTTTGGCCAGCAGCACCAGCGCGCCACAAAAACTGACCATCGACAGCCCGGATAAATAACAGGAAACGCCACCATGACCGCCTTCGCTCGTATCACTCTCCTCAGCATGATGGTTTTGGGGCTAAGCGCGTGTGCGGTCCAGGAGCACGAGCCCGAACGGCTGCCGCCAATCCCGCCCTCGCAGCCGAGCACCAAACCGACCACACCGAGCAAACCGGTCACGCCGAGCAAACCATCGAAGCCGGTGCCACGCACCTCCGCCAGCTTCGCCCCGCCACCGGGGGGCAATAGCCATTGGGATGCGAAACTCGGTGTTTACGTCCTCGACAATCAAACCAACACCTTCTACCGCCAGCGCACCTACTACCGCTGGGACAACGGCTGGAGCCGCTCGATCAGCCCTAACGGGCCGTGGGAAGAGACGGATATCCATGGCGTACCGGGTGGGTTGGGCAGACAATTCGGGCAGTGAATGGAAACGGCGATCTGAGGATCGCCGTTTTGCTTTTCGGCATTTATGAAGGGCGGTTAAAGAATCGCCTGATAGTGGGTCAACGCCTTGATCGACCGATTCAGGCCCTGGCGTAACAGCAGTTCGAGATAAGTGGTGACATCCATCGGCGGCGTCTTTAGCTGTTTGCGTTGTCGTTGTGCTGCCGCAACAACTGCTGCCGGGTCCAGATCAAACAGGTTATCGACGAACTCGTCAGGATGCTGGGCTTCGATGCCAAAGGCTCCCAGTGTTTCATCCGGAAAATCTTTCTGGTTAAAGGTCACGATGACACTGGCATTGCAGCGTATAGCGGCAGCCAGAACATGTCGGTCATCGACATCAGGCAGTGTTAGCCCTTCGATCAGCCTTTCGTAACCGTAGACGCAAGCATCAGGTATGGCCTGATCCATCAAGTCGGACGTGCGATCCAACTGCTCTGTTGTCAGGTCCGGGCGGTTCTTCAGTAAATTGCGCTTCCATTCGTTATGTATCTCCAGTGACCATCGCGCCCTGAAACGCCCGGAGAGCGCGAGCCACATCAAAAAATCTCTCAAGGGGGCGGGGTACAAAACACATGCGTCATATACAGCGGTAAAAGGGGAGTGCCTCACTCGTATCCTGTCCTTAACGCTTGTGCCTGCTCGGCGAGAAGCGTCATTGCTTGCTCGCTGGCTATGTCGCGCTGGGTTTTATAGTCCATCAAATCGGTAAAGCGCACACGTCGGTGCTTGCCGGTTTTGTGGTAGGACAACTCACCGGACTCCAGCAGTTTGATCAGGTGCGGGCGTGAGACATTGAGCAAGTCCGCCGCTTCCTGGGTGGTCAGTTCAGCGTGTACCGGGACCACTTTGACGGCGTTGCCTGCAGCGAGCTCTGCCAGGATGTCGACAAGCAACCGAAGCGCTGAGGTGGGAAGTTCGACGCTGTGTGCTTCATTCTGCTCATCGAAAATCTGGATATGCTGAGTTTCGAATTGGGTGGCGAGGTAGGCAGCCAAGGCGCGCTGACCTTCGATAGCGGCCTGGACCTCACGCTCCATGGGCAGGTTAAGGGGGGGATGGATAACTGGTGACATGATGCTTTCCAATATTCTGAATAATCGATATTGGAAGGCTATTCGAATCAAACGAAAATCGCAATAAACGAAACGACCGGCTTTTCAGCTCCTTATGCAGTCGCGTTAGTGCTGGAGATCGAGTGTGTAGGCTTGTTCGCGAAGGCGGTGTGACATTTAGCAGAAATGTCGACTGACCTGACGCTTTCGCGGGCAAGCCCGCTCACCCAGGGACTTACGTTTGTTCACGATGTTTCTAACGTTGTTACGCCGTCGCCAGTGCCGGTTTCTCCGACACACTCAAAAACCGCAACAACGCCAGCAACGGAAACACGCTGCCGACGATCACGATCCACAACCAGCCACCGTGTTCGTACACCGCACTGGCCACTGATGAGCCGAACGCGCCGCCGATGAAGATGCTGGTCATGTACAGTGCATTCAGACGGCCGCGGCTCTTGGCGTCGAGGGTGTAGACCGCGCGCTGGCCGAGGACCATGTTCATTTGCACGCAGAAATCCAGTACCACGCCGGTCACGGCCAGGCCGATGACGCTGTAGGCCGGGTGGATGAAGGCCGGCAGGAAGCTCAGGCTGGCGAACAGCATCGCCAGCAGCGAGGCGAGGCGGGTGTGGCCGGCATCGGCCAGTCGACCAGCGATGGGTGCAGCAATCGCGCCGATGGCTCCGACCAGGGCGAAGATCGCGATCTGGGTTTGCGACAGACCGTGATTGCGCGCCAGTTCCAGCGGCACGGCGGTCCAGAACAGGCTGAACGTAGCGAACATGCAACCCTGATAAAACGCCCGTTGACGCAACACCGGTTGCTGGCGCAGCAGCGTCCAGAGCGAGCCCAGTAACTGGCCATAAGAGGCGCTGTGATCAGGCTGGCGCTTGGGCACCGTCAGGGCCAGTACGATGCTGATTGCAGCCATCAAAACTGCGGCAATGACGAACATAGCGCGCCAGCCGAAGTGGTCAGCCACTACGCTGGACACCGGCCGGGCCAGCAGAATCCCCAACAGCAGACCACCCATGATCCCGCCAACCACACGGCCGCGCGACGCTTCCGGCGTCAGGTGGGCGGCCAGCGGAATCAGGATCTGTACCGACACCGAGCTGAAACCCACCAGCAACGAAATCAGCAGAAACACGTTCGGCTGATCGGTGAACGCCGCGCCCAGCAGACTGACAATCGCCACCGCGGTGGTGATGATCATCAAGCGGCGGTTTTCCAGCAGATCGCCCAGCGGCACCAGGAAGAACAGGCCCAGCGCATAACCAATCTGCGTCAGCGAAACGATCAGGCTGGCCATGGTGTCGGTCAGGCCGATGTCCGGCGCGATCAGGCCGATGATCGGCTGGGCATAGTAGATGTTGGCGACGATCGCGCCGCAGCAGAAGGCGAAAAGCAGCACCATGCCCCGGGTCATTGTCGCGGCACCGTGGGGCGCCTGAGTCGCTGGATTCATAACATGGCTCGCTGAACAAGAAGGAATGCGCAGAGGCTAATCGGCTGGCTAGAGCGGCGGAAGAGGGTTTGGATTGATAGTAATCATTCCTTTGCGGAATGAGTGACGCCGGTATGCGCTGCCTGCCGATGAACCATGCGTCCAAACAGTGGGATCCGATGATACATTCACTGACATCTTCTTCGATAGCGTGCTTATGTTCTTCTGCGCTCCATAAACCGGAAGGTACTTCGATATGAATGCGATGTTCCATCACCTGATCCGCGGCGCTTGCGTTGTTACCCTGATCAGCTTGTTCACGGCAGGTCTTGCCCAGGCCGCCGATGTGCCGCCGGGAATGCGCATTGGCGTGCGCGGCGAGATCACCGGCATCAGCGCCGACGTCATGAAAGTCCACGTCAACAGCGGCGAAAACGTGGTGATCAACCTGACCAAGGACACCAAAATTCGCGCCGTCACCCTGGCCAATATCGAAGACATCAAGCCCGGCAGCTACATCGGCTCGGCTGCCGTGCCGCAGGAGGATGGCACGCTCAAGGCGCTGGAAGTCCACGTCTTCCCGCCGGAACTGGCCGGCAGCGGCGACGGCCATCGGCCTTTTGATCTGGTCAAGGGCAGCAGCATGACCAATGGCAGCGTAGGCGATCTGGTGGTCAGCAACGGCCGGGTTCTGACCGTCAATTACAAGGGCGGCCAACAGACGATTCTGGTGCCGGAGGATGTGCCGATCGTCAATCTGGTGTCGGGGGATCGCAGCTTGCTGAAGGTGGGCGTGAAGATCGTGACGTTTGTGACCCAGAGTGCCGACGGGACATTGACCGCTCAATCCATTTCGGCCGGCAAGGACGGTGTGACACCGCCGATGTAACGGTATCCCACAAAAAAGGCGACCTTCACAGGTCGCCTCTCTCATTGAACTCAGTGATTACTGGCCGTTGTAAATCTGGTCGAAAACCCCACCATCATTGAAGTGAGTCTTCTGCACGGTGCGCCAGTCACCAAAGGTCTTCTCCACCGACAGGAAATCCACTTTCGGGAAGCGATCGGTGTATTTCGCCAGCACCGCCGGGTCACGCGGACGCAGGTAGTTGGCAGCCGCAATTTCCTGACCTTCCGGGGACCACAGGTATTTCAGATACTCCTCGGCCGCCGCGCGAGTGCCTTTCTTGTCGACGGTTTTGTCGACCACCGACACCGGCGGCTCGGCTTCGGCGGAAACACTTGGGTAAATCACTTCGAACTGATCACGACCAAACTCGCGAGCAATCATTTCCGCTTCGTTTTCGAAGGTCACCAGCACGTCGCCGATCTGGTTGGTCATGAACGTAGTCGTGGCGGCGCGGCCACCGGTATCCAGCACCGGCGCTTGTTTGAACAGTTTGCCGACGAAGGCTTTTGCCTTGTTTTCGTCACCGCCATTTTTCAGCACATAGCCCCAGGCCGAGAGGTAGGTGTAGCGGCCGTTGCCCGAGGTTTTCGGGTTGGGGACGATCACCTGCACGCCGTCCTTGAGCAGGTCCGGCCAGTCTTTCAGGGCTTTCGGGTTACCTTTGCGCACGATGAATACGGTGGCCGAAGTGAACGGCGCGCTGTTGTTCGGCAGGCGTGTGACCCAGTTGTCCGGGACCAGTTTGCCGTTGTCCGCCAGGGCGTTGATGTCGGTGGCCATGTTCATGGTGATGACGTCAGCCGGCAGGCCATCGATCACCGAGCGCGCCTGTTTGCTGGAGCCGCCGAAGGACATCTGCAGCGTGATGTTTTCGTTGTGCTCGGCTTGCCAGTGTTTCTGGAAGGCAGCGTTGTAGTCCTTGTAGAAATCTCGCATCACGTCGTAGGAAACGTTAAGCAGGGTCGGTGCGGCCTGAGCCATGCTGCTCAAGGCCAGGCCAGCGGCCAGAAGTGAGGCGCCAAAGAGTTTTTTCACTGCGCATTCCTTATTTTATCAAACGTGTTCGATGGAGATTATTGGCAATTTGCCAGCGACTATAGCCGGACCCGCATAGTCGCTTAAAGATTAAAAAACACTTTGCTTATTCCATTTTCTTGAACAACGCATTGCCACAACGAGAGCAGAACGCCGCGCTGTGCTCGTGGCTGTTTTTCTTGCAGACCGGGCAATCGTGTTGCAGTTGATCACCGCGCATGGCGTTGGCCAGTTCCGCGGTAAAGATCCCCGTCGGCACAGCGATGATCGAGTAACCGGTGATCATCACCAGGGATGAAATCACCTGGCCCAGCGGCGTCTTGGGCACGATGTCGCCAAAACCCACGGTGGTCAGCGTCACGATAGCCCAATAGATCCCTTTGGGGATGCTGGTGAAGCCGTGCTCCGGGCCTTCGATCACGTACATCAAGGTGCCGAACACCGTCACCAGGGTGCTGACGCTGAGCAGAAATACGACGATTTTCTGCTTGCTGCCGCGCAACGCCGACATCAAATAGTTGGCTTGTTTCAGATACGGGCTGAGCTTGAGCACGCGGAAAATCCGCAGCATTCGTATGATCCGGATGATCAGCAGGTACTGCGCATCGCTGTAATACAGCGCGAGGATACCCGGCACGATCGCGAGCAAATCCACCAGTCCATAGAAGCTGAACGCGTAGCGCAGCGGCTTGGGCGAGCAATACAGGCGCAGGCCGTATTCGATGACGAAAATGACGGTGAAGCCCCATTCGATGTACGCCAGCACGTCGGCGTAGTTCTGGTGAACGCTGTCGATACTGTCCAGAACCACGATCACCAGGCTGGCGAGGATGATCAACAACAAGATGCTGTCGAAGCGCCGACCGGCCCGGGTGTCGGTCTGGAAGATCATGACGTAAAGCTCTTCACGCCAGTTTTTGCTGCTGTCCATGGATAACGCCTGAATCGAGAATCAGCGCAGCCTAGGGTGATTCTCCCCGCTAGCGCAAGGTGCGCTGTCCATGGCGGACTGACGCAACACCCGAATGCCAGCGCGAATCAGCCAGCAGGCAAGAATGAACGGCGCGGTCAGCGTTGCCAGGCCCAGTGCGGCGAACCCCGGCGTGAGCAATACCGCGAGCAGAATGCCGAGCAGCGGCAGCCAGGGTTGGCGGCGTTGCGGGCTGAAGGCGAGGGCGGCGAGTACCGCGTTGTAACCGCTCAAACCCTGCAAGGCATTTGAAGTTTCGCCATGCAGAAGGGCAAATCCGAGGCCGGCAGCGGAGCCCAGCAGCGCCCAGACAAAGGCGTGGCGATCGGCGATCAGTAATCCGGCGGCAATCAGCGCGCCGGCCAGGGGATGGCCGAGAAACATGACTTGCCCCAGGCCTTTCAATTCGGCAGCGAGCAGGTTGAGGGTGTTCAGTTCGATCAGCGGCGCGGGTTGCTGTGGTGCGGCAAAGCCGAGCAATAACCAGCTCAACCCAACGAAGGGTGCGGTGTACGCCGGTAGACATTGATGATCGCGAGCACCTTTGAGCCATTGCTGAGTGAGCATCGCACTCAGGCCGCCGCAGGCGATGATCAGCGGTGGCAACAGTGCTGACCATGGGAAATACAGGCTCAGCAGCAGGCCGAGCAAAATACCGTTGTAACTGAATAGTCCGGCCTGACGATCCGCCTTGGCATACCCGCGACGTTGCGCGGTAAGCAACCCGGCGACACCGCCCAGCAGCGCACCGCCGAGCAGAGCGGGCGCGGTAAATAGAATCGCTAACAGACACAACAGCCCGCACAGCGGATGGCGCAGGAGAAAGATCTGACTGAAGCCGTTAAGCAGGGCGGTCGCCCAGTCGGGGCAGTGGGTGTTGAAGTGGTTGGCAGGCATGGGTGGGGTCTAGGGCAGAGGAAAATCCAGGGTCTTGCACAAACCTGTGGCGAGGGAGCTTGCTCCCGCTGGGCTGCGGAGCAGCCCTGAAATCAGCAATGCGGTCTTTCTGTTGAAACCGTCATGCCAAAGCGACGACTGCTTCGCAGCCGAGCGGGAGCGAGCTCCCTCGCCACAGGGGTAGTTCTTACCGGGGTAGCTCTTACAGGGGGAGTTCTTTAGATCAATGTCTCGATGCGCAACGAATTGGTTGACCCCGGCTGCCCAAAGGGCACGCCCGCGGTAATCAGCAACGTATCCCCGCGCTGAGCCATCCCCTGTGCCTGGGCGATTTCCAGCGCCGTCGAGCACACTTCATCCACCTGTCGCAGTCGATCGTTGACCACCGAGTGCACGCCCCACGCCACCGTCAATCGCCGGGCGGTTTGCAGGTTTGGCGTCAGGTTGAGGATCGGCACCGTCGGCCGCTCCCGTGCGGCCCGCAGGCTCGAGGTGCCGGACTCGCTGTAGTTCACCAGCACCGCCACCGGCAGCACGTTGCTGATGCGGCGGATCGCGCAACTGATGGCGTCCGACACCGTGGCCTCGGCTTTTGGCCGGCTCACGTCCAGTTGGGTCTGATAATCCGGGCCGTTTTCCACCTGGCGGATGATCTTGCTCATCATCTGCACGGCTTCCAGCGGGTACTCGCCAGACGCGGTTTCCGCCGACAGCATCACCGCATCCGCGCCTTCGGCCACCGCGTTGGCGACGTCGGTGACTTCGGCGCGGGTCGGGGCCGGGGAGAAGCGCATCGACTCCAGCATCTGCGTCGCCACCACCACCGGTTTGCCGAGTTGGCGGCAGGTGCCGATGATGTTTTTCTGAATCTGCGGCACGCTTTCGGCCGGCACTTCCACGCCCAGATCACCGCGAGCGACCATGATCGCATCGCTCAATTCAGCGATTTCCCGCAGCTGAGTCACGGCCGATGGCTTCTCGATCTTGGCCATCAAGAACGCTTTGTCGCCGATCAGCGCGCGGGCTTCGCGGATGTCTTCCGGGCGTTGCACGAACGACAGCGCGACCCAGTCCACCCCCAGCTCCAGACCGAAGCTCAAATCACGGCGGTCCTTGGCGGTCAGCGGGCTCAGGTCGAGCACCGCTTGCGGCACGTTGACGCCTTTGCGGTCCGACAGTTCGCCGCCGTTGAGCACCGTGGTGTCGATGGCGTCGGCGTACTTGGTCACCACCCGCAGGCGCAGCTTGCCGTCATCCAGCAGCAAGTCCATGCCCGGCTCCAGCGCGGCGATGATTTCCGGGTGGGGCAGGTTGACCCGGCGCTCGTCCCCCGGCGTCGCATCCAGATCCAGGCGCAGCGCCTGACCGCGATACAGCTGCACTTTGCCCTGGGCGAATTTGCCGACCCGCAGCTTCGGGCCTTGCAGGTCCATCAAAATGCCCAAGGGGTAATTCAGCTGGCGCTCGACCTCACGAATCCACTGATAGCGCTGCGCGTGGTCGGCGTGATCGCCGTGGCTGAAATTCAGGCGAAAGATATTGACCCCCGCCCGCACCAGTTCACGGATATCGTCGATCCCGTCGGTGGCCGGGCCGAGGGTGGCGAGGATTTTAACCTTCTTGTCAGGCGTCATGTTTAGGGCTCTCGAGGATCAGTATGGCGCGGAAGTCGTTGACGTTGGTGCGGGTCGGCTCGGTGACGATCAGTGCATCGAGCGCCGCGAAGTAGCCATAGCCATTGTTATTGTCCAGTTCATCGCTGGCGCTCAAACCGAGAGCTGCGGCGCGGGCGTAGCTGTCCGGAGTCATGAGGGCGCCGGCATTGTCTTCGGAGCCGTCGATACCATCGGTGTCACCGGCCAGGGCGTAGACGCCGGGCAGGCCCTTGAGGCTGTCGGTCAGGCTCAGGAGGAATTCGGCATTACGCCCGCCACGGCCATTGCCGCGCACCGTGACGGTGGTTTCGCCGCCGGACAGAATCACGCACGGCGCCGCCAGCGGCTGGCCGTGCTGGAGGATCTGCCGCGCAATGCCGGCGTGGACCTTCGCCACTTCCCGGGATTCACCTTCCAGGTCGCCGAGAATCAACGGGCTGAAACCAGCCTGACGGGCTTTCACCGCCGCCGCTTCCAGTGATTGCTGCGGACGGGCGATCAATTGGAAGTGACTGCGGGCCAGGCTCGGATCGCCGGGTTTGACCGTCTCCGACTCGGGGCTTTGCAGCCAGTTGCGCACCGAGGCCGGGACTTCGATGGCATAACGCTTGAGGATCGCCAACGCTTCAGCCGAGGTGCTCGGGTCGGCCACGGTGGGGCCGGAGGCGATGACGGTGGCGAGATCGCCCGGCACATCGGAAATTGCATAGGTGTAAACCGTGGCGGGCCAGCAGGCTTTGCCCAGACGACCGCCTTTGATCGCCGAGAGGTGCTTGCGCACGCAGTTCATCTCGCCGATGGTCGCGCCGGATTTGAGCAGCGCTTTGTTGATCGATTGCTTGTCGGCGAGGGTGATGCCGGCGGCGGGCAAGGCGAGCAGGGCAGAGCCACCGCCCGAGAGCAGGAAGATCACACGGTCGTCTTCGCTCAGGTTGCTGACCAGTTCCAGAACCCGTTTCGCGACGGCCAGACCGGCAGCGTCCGGCACCGGGTGCGCGGCTTCGACCACTTCGATTTTTTCGCACGGGGCGCCGTGGCCGTAGCGGGTCACCACCAGGCCAGACACTTCACCCTGCCAGCAGCGTTCGACCACCTGGGCCATGGCTGCGGCGGCTTTACCGGCGCCGATGACGATCACCCGACCGCTGCGGTCAGTTGGTAAATGGGCTTCAAGGACATGCTGCGGATGGGCCGCGTCGATGGCTGTGGCAAACAGCTCGCGCAGCAATTGTTGCGGATTGACCGACATGGCGGGCTCCCGGAATTCTTGTTATTGGGTTTGTCGCGGACCCTGTGGGAGCGACTCTGTGGCGAGGGGGCTTGCCCCCGTTGGGTTGCGAAGCAGCCCCAAAATCTGTGATGCACTGAAGATCTTGTGAGTGCTGCGCACTCAAACGGGGGCAAGCCCCCTCGCCACAGGCTCGCTCCTGCAGGTTTGATGCGGTTTGGGGCAGGGCTTACTTCTTGTCGCGAATCGAGAAGTTCGCCATGTGTTCCAGGCCCTTGATCAGCGCCGAGTGATCCCAGTTGCTGCCACCGATGGCCGCGCAGGTGCTGAACACCTGTTGGGTATTGGCGGTGTTCGGCAGGTTGATGTTCAGCTCGCGCGCACCGGCCAGGGCCAGGTTCAGGTCCTTCTGGTGCAGGCTGATGCGGAAGCCCGGGTCGAAGGTGCCCTTGATCATGCGCTCGCCGTGAACTTCAAGGATCTTCGACGAGGCGAAACCACCCATCAGCGCTTCACGCACTTTCGCTGGGTCGGCACCGTTTTTCGAAGCGAACAGCAGCGCTTCGGCCACGGCCTGGATGTTCAGCGCGACGATGATCTGGTTCGCCACTTTCGCGGTTTGCCCGTCGCCGTTGCCACCGACCAGGGTGATGTTCTTGCCCATGGCCTGGAACAGCGGCAGGGCGCGTTCGAAGGCATCGGCTTCACCACCGACCATGATGCTCAGGGTCGCAGCCTTGGCGCCGACTTCACCGCCGGAAACCGGTGCGTCGAGGTATTGCGCGCCTTTCTCGTTGATTTTGGCGGCGAAGGTTTTGGTGGCGGTCGGCGAGATCGAGCTCATGTCGATCACGACTTTGCCCTTGCTGACACCCGCCGCAACACCGTCGGCGCGGAACAGCACGTCATCGACCTGCGGGGTATCCGGCACCATGACGATGATGAATTCGGCTTCCTGGGCGACTTCTTTCGGGTTGGCCAGCGCAACGGCGCCAGCAGCCAGCAGATCGGCAGGGGCGGCGTCGTGGTGCGCCGACAGGAACAGGCTGTGACCGGCTTTCTGCAGGTTCAACGCCATTGGGTGGCCCATGATGCCGGTGCCGATAAATCCGATTTTAGCCATGAGAAAATCCTCTTGTTTTTTGTGTGGCTCCCGGCTCTGGACCGATGAGCTCTTTGTGGCGAGGGGGCTTGCCCCCGTTGGGTCGCGAAGCGGCCCCAAAACTGTTTGCGCAGTGAATCAGGTAGAGCGCGTGTGCAGGTTTTACGACTGCTTCGCAGCCGAACGGGGCAAGTCCCCTCGCCACACGTCAGATTGCGTTATGGGTTTTCAACCAGCCCAGACCCGCTTCAGTCGTGGTCAGCGGCTTGTATTCACAGCCGACCCAACCCTGGTAACCGATGCGGTCCAGGTGTTCGAACAGGAAGCGGTAGTTGATTTCACCGGTGCCCGGTTCGTTGCGCCCTGGGTTGTCTGCCAATTGCACGTGGTTGATCTCGTCCAGGTGCGCGGCCATGGTGCGGGCCAGGTCGCCCTCCATGATTTGCATGTGATAGATGTCGTATTGCAGGAACAGGTTGGCGCTGCCGACCTGTTCGCGAATCGACAGGGCTTGCGCCGTGTTGTTCAGGTAGAAGCCCGGAATGTCGCGGGTGTTGATCGCTTCCATCACCAGTTTGATGCCCGCCGCTTGCAGCTTGTCGGCCGCGTACTTGAGGTTGGCGACGAAGGTTTTTTCCACGGTGGCCTCGTCGACGCCTTGTGGACGAATACCGGCCAGGCAGTTGACCTGGGTGTTGCCCAGCACTTGGGCGTAGGCAATGGCCAGATCGACACCGGCGCGGAACTCTTCGACCCGATCCGGCAGGCACGCGATACCGCGTTCGCCCTTGGCCCAGTCACCGGCCGGCAGGTTGAACAACACCTGGGTCAGACCGTTGGCATCGAGCCTGGCCTTGATTTCGGCAGAGCTGAAGTCATAGGGGAACAGGTACTCGACACCACTGAAGCCAGCCTTGGCGGCAGCATCGAAACGGGCAAGAAAATCCTGCTCGGTGAACAACATGGACAGGTTGGCTGCGAAACGCGGCATGGTGATCTCCTGTATATGTGTGAGGCCTCCTGTAGGAGCCGGCTTGCTGGCGATGGCGGTGTATCAATCGACATTGATGTGATTGACACATCGCCATCGCCATCGCCAGCAAGCCGGCTCCTACAGGGGAACGATCAGCGGTTAATCGAGCAACGAAATCGCCGTTGGCGCATCGTTGCCGACCAGCGCCAGGTCTTCGAATTCGTTGACGGCGTTGATCTCGGTGCCCATGGAAATGTTGGTCACGCGCTCCAGAATGATCTCGACGATTACCGGCACCTTGAACTCTTCGATCATCTCCTGAGCCTTGCGCAGGGCAGGCTGGATCTGGCCGGGTTCGAATACCCGCAGGGCCTTGCAACCCAGGCCTTCGGCGACCGCGACATGGTCGACACCGTAGCCGTTGAGCTCTGGAGCGTTGAGGTTGTCGAAGGACAGCTGCACGCAGTAGTCCATGTCGAAACCGCGCTGCGCCTGACGGATCAGCCCCAGGTACGAGTTGTTCACCACGACGTGGATGTACGGCAGCTTGAACTGCGCGCCCACCGCCAGTTCTTCGATCATGAACTGGAAGTCGTAGTCGCCCGAGAGCGCCACCACCTTGCGGGTCGGATCCGCCTTGACCACGCCGAGCGCGGCCGGAATGGTCCAGCCCAACGGGCCGGCCTGGCCGCAGTTGATCCAGTGACGCGGTTTGTAGACGTGCAGGAACTGCGCGCCGGCAATCTGCGACAGACCGATGGTGCTGACGTAGCAGGTGTCCTTGCCGAACACCTGGTTCATCTCTTCGTAAACGCGCTGCGGCTTGACCGGCACGTTGTCGAAGTGAGTCTTGCGCTGCAGGCTGGCTTTGCGCTGCTGACAGTCTTGCAGCCAGGCGCTGCGGTTTTTCAGCTTGCCAGCGGCTTGCCACTCGCGAGCGACTTCGATGAACACGGTCAACGCGGCAGCGGCGTCGGACACGATGCCCAGGTCCGGGGTGAACACGCGGCCGATCTGGGTCGGTTCGATGTCGACGTGGATGAATTTGCGGCCTTCGGTGTAAACGTCGACCGAACCGGTGTGACGGTTGGCCCAGCGGTTACCGACACCCAGCACCACGTCGGACTTCAACATCGTGGCGTTGCCATAGCGGTGCGAGGTTTGCAACCCGACCATGCCGACCATCAACGGGTGATCGTCCGGGATGGTGCCCCAGCCCATCAGGGTCGGGATGACCGGAATACCGGTCAGCTCGGCGAACTCCACCAGCAACTCGCTGGCGTCGGCATTGATGATGCCGCCACCGGCCACCAGCAATGGGCGTTCAGCCTGGTCGAGCATGGCCAGGGCTTTTTCCACCTGCACGCGGGTCGCGCTCGGCTTGGCCAATGGCAGCGGCTGGTAGGCGTCGATGTCGAATTCGATTTCGGCCATCTGCACATCGAACGGCAGGTCGATCAGCACCGGGCCCGGACGGCCGGAACGCATCTCATAGAAGGCTTTCTGGAACGCGTAAGGCACCTGGCCCGGCTCCAGAACCGTGGTCGCCCACTTGGTGACCGGCTTGACTATGCTGGTGATGTCGACGGCCTGGAAGTCTTCCTTGTGCATACGGGCCCGCGGTGCTTGCCCGGTGATGCACAGGATCGGGATCGAGTCGGCCGAAGCGCTGTAGAGCCCGGTGACCATGTCAGTACCGGCAGGTCCCGATGTGCCGATGCACACGCCAATGTTGCCGGCTTTGGTGCGGGTGTAACCCTCGGCCATGTGCGAGGCGCCTTCAACGTGGCGAGCGAGGACGTGATCGATGCCACCGACCTTCTGCAAGGCGGAGTACAGCGGGTTGATCGCGGCGCCCGGGATGCCAAAAGCGGTATCGACCCCTTCGCGGCGCATCACCAGAACGGCGGCTTCGATTGCTCTCATTTTGCTCATGGTTTTGTGCCTCTTACGTTTTGTAATTGTATACAAGTGGCTTTGCGCAGAGTGTATTCACGGCGGACGGCGCAGGTCAATCCATTTTCTCAAGCGGCTGTTTCATTCGTCGGAAGCCCAAATAACTGTGGCTTTTCGTCGCATGTCGCGCTTTTCGAAAATTATTGTATACAAAAAAATAATTCATTGTGTTCTATTTGTTGCATCGGATTGCGCAACACAAAGCAATCCAACGGCTTTCCCTATAACAAAATGAGGACGGCACCATGAGCGCTTTAACCTTGAAAGTCGCAGTCAACCTGGCCGGTCAGGCCATCACCGCGGGGCGGGCGATCTCTGCCGCGCCATTGACCGTTGCAGTACTGGATGCCGGCGGGCACCTGATAACGCTGCAACGTGAAGACGGCGCCAGCCTGCTGCGTCCGCAGATCGCCATCGGCAAGGCCTGGGGCGCGATTGCCCTGGGCAAGGGCTCACGCCTGCTGGCACAGGACGCCCAACAACGCCCGGCCTTCTTCGCCGCGCTGAATAGTCTGGGGCAGGGCAGCGTCGTCCCGGTACCCGGCGGCGTGTTGGTTCGGGATCAGGACGGGACTGTGTTGGGAGCGGTGGGCATCAGCGGTGATCTGTCAGATGTCGATGAGCAATGTGCGATCCGCGCGATCGAGGGGCAGGGGTTGAAGGCGGATGCGGGGGTGGCTGGTTGATCTTCGGCGCCTGATTTACCGCTTTCGCGAGCTTGCTCGCGAAAGTGCCTTGCGGACGAAAACAGCTTTTTAGCTGCCTGCTTTCTCCGTTGAAATTTCCATCCGGTAAATTCCGGATTTTTAGAATTTTGTGCGAAACATTTGGCTGTTGCCGAATATTTTCGCAAGAAAATTCATAGGTATCACTCGTATCATTCTCTCGGAACAGGCCGAGAGCTTTACAATGAAAACAACACTGTCGTGGTGGGATATCAGCCCGCCTCTTAGCACCGCTACACCTACCTGGCCGGGTGACACACCTTTCCAGGAAGAGCGCGTTTGGACGTTCGGACCCGAGTGTCCGGTGAATGTCGGGCGTATCACCCTGTCGCCTCACACGGGGGCCCATGTCGACGCGCCGCTGCATTACAGCGCTGATGGAGTGGCCATTGGCGATGTGTCGCTCGATGTCTATATGGGGCCTTGCCGTGTGCTGCATTGCCTGAATAGCGGCCGGCTGGTACACCCCGAGCAGCTTGAAGGTCGCTTGCAAGACCTGCCTGAACGGGTGCTGCTGCGCACCTGGCAACAAGCGCCATTGAGCGCCTGGGATCCGGATTTCACCGCCGTCGCCAAAGAAACCGTCGACCTGCTGGCGAACCTCGGTGTGCGCTTGATCGGTATCGATACGCCATCGCTGGACCCTCAGCAATCCAAAACCATGGATTCGCACAATGCCGTAGCCCGACATGGCATGGCCATCCTCGAGGGCATCGTGCTCGATGACGTCCCGGAAGGGGACTATGAATTGATCGCGCTGCCGCTGCGTTTTGCCCATCTGGACGCCAGTCCGGTCAGGGCAATTTTGCGTCCACTGAATAAACCGCAACTTGAGGAGCCGACTCAATGAGCCAATGCCCCTATTCAACTGCAAACCAGACGGAAGAATGGCATAACGCCGAGCTGAATTTTTCCGACTCCATGAGCTACGGCGACTACCTGGATCTGGGGCGCATTCTCAGCGCACAGCACCCGTTATCTCCGGACCATAACGAGATGCTGTTCATCATCCAGCATCAGACGTCAGAGCTGTGGATGAAGCTGATGCTGCACGAGCTCAAAGCCGCTCGTGAACACATTCGACAGGGAGAGTTGCCGCCCGCGTTCAAGATGCTGGCGCGGGTCTCGCGGATTTTTGATCAACTGGTGCATGCCTGGACGGTGCTGGCCACCATGACACCCACCGAGTACCACGCGATACGGCCGTTTCTGGGGCAGTCATCGGGCTTTCAGTCGTTCCAGTACCGCGAGATCGAATTCATTCTGGGCAACAAAAGCGCGACCCTGTTGCGCCCCCATGCGCATCGGCCGGAACTGTTGCAGGCGCTTGAAAAGGCGATCGCCACACCGTCGCTGTATGACGAGGCGATTCGCTTGATGGCCAGCGCAGGCTTGACCATCGACCCACAGCGTTTCGAGCGCGATCCGAGCAGTCCGACGGCGCATGACGCGTCGGTCGAAGCCGCCTGGCGCGAGGTCTACACTGACCCTTCGCGTTATTGGGATCTCTATCAGCTGGCGGAGAAACTCATCGACCTTGAGGACTCGTTCCGTCAATGGCGCTTCCGGCATGTGACCACGGTCGAGCGGATCATCGGCTTTCAACCAGGGACCGGTGGCACAGAAGGTGTCGGTTATCTGCGCAAGATGCTCGATACCGTGTTGTTCCCGGAGTTGTGGCGAGTGCGCTCAACTCTTTAATTTACCGAGAATGATGTTTGAACGCTTAAACCGAGCGGCAATTGAGTAAATTGACGCATTCAAACCATGCCTGACCATAACAATTAAAAGGTAACCAGATGGCGGATGAAATCTTGAGGCAAGGCGAGCTCAAGCGAGGGCTGAAAAATCGTCATATTCAGCTGATCGCATTGGGCGGAGCGATAGGGACCGGGTTGTTTCTCGGCTCTGCCGGAGTACTCAAATCGGCCGGGCCGTCGATGATCCTCGGCTATGCGATTGCCGGCTTCATCGCCTTTCTGATCATGCGCCAGCTGGGCGAGATGATTGTCGAGGAACCGGTGGCCGGCTCCTTCAGTCATTTTGCCCACAAGTACTGGGGCGGCTATGCCGGCTTTCTGTCCGGCTGGAACTACTGGGTGTTGTATGTGCTGGTGGGCATGGCCGAGTTGACGGCTGTCGGCAAGTACGTGCAGTTCTGGTGGCCGGAAGTCCCCTCCTGGGTCAGCGCGGCGGTGTTCTTCGTCCTGGTCAATTTGATCAACATGATGAACGTCAAAGTTTTCGGCGAGATGGAGTTCTGGTTCGCCATCATCAAGGTCGTCGCGATCATTGGCATGATCGTCCTAGGCTGCTACATGTTGTTCAGCGGAACAGGCGGCCCGCAGGCCTCGGTCAGCAATCTGTGGAGTCACGGCGGCTTCTTTCCCAACGGCACCACCGGATTGCTGATGTCCATGGCGTTCATCATGTTCTCCTTCGGCGGCCTGGAACTGGTCGGTATCACCGCCGCTGAAGCCAGCGAGCCGGGTAAGGTGATTCCCAAGGCGATCAACCAGGTGGTTTATCGCGTGCTGATCTTCTACGTCGGCGCACTCACCGTGTTGTTGTCGCTGTATCCGTGGGATCAACTGCTACAGACACTGGGCGCTTCGGGCGATGCCTATAGCGGCAGCCCGTTCGTGCAGATCTTCTCCTTGATCGGCAGCGACACCGCAGCGCACATCCTCAATTTCGTGGTGCTCACCGCAGCGCTCTCTGTCTATAACAGTGGCGTCTACTGCAACAGCCGCATGCTCTATGGCCTGGCCGAACAGGGCGACGCACCCAAGGCGCTGATGAAACTGAACAAGCAGGGCGTGCCTCTACTGGCGCTGGGCGTATCTGCGTTGATCACCATGCTGTCCGTGCTGGTTAACTACCTCGCCCCGCATGAAGCGCTTGAGTTGCTCTTTGCACTGGTGGTCGCATCGCTGATGATCAACTGGGCGATGATCAGCCTGACGCACCTGAAGTTTCGCAAAATCATGGGCCAGCGAGGTATCGTGCCGGGCTTCAAGGCGTTCTGGTTCCCTTACAGTAATTACCTGTGCCTGGCCTTCATGGCCATGATCGTCTGCGTCATGCTGATGATTCCAGGGATACGCGCTTCAGTCTTCGCCATACCGGTGTGGGTGTTGATCATCTTCGTTTTTTACCGGATGCGTATGGCCAAGGATCGGGCCTTGCCGATAGTTCAATAGCTTTTGCCGTGGGTGCGCCGTGATGAGTAGCAACGCTGATCCGCAGTTTCGCGACATTCGTATCGATCACTATGACCTCGAGGGTGCAAGGAGCTGGATGTCTGGTATCTGCGGGCCGCACCGCCTGCAGACTTCGACGCCCGAGCGGATCCGCTTTCATCACAGCGCCAATGTGTTCAAGTCGATGGCCACGACCCTGGGCACGCTCTCATACGGCACCGATGTCACCATCGATATCGAAGACGCCGAGCACTTCAGCAGTTACAGCCTGAGTTTGCCTTTGGTGGGCGAGCAGGAGCTGAGCAAGAATGGCAGCGTGTCGAAATCCAACCGCGATCAAGGGGTGATCATTTCCCCGAACGAGAACCAGATGCTGGCGATCTCCGGCGACTGCCGCAAAGTTCAGGTGGTGATCACCCGCGTCGCCATGAGCGAGTCGTTGGAGGGCCTGCTGCAGCGACCGCTGGATACGCCGCTGCGTTTCGAGCCGGTGATGGATGCGGTGGATGGCGCGTCGGCCTCGTGGTGGCGCATGGCGCGTTATTTCATCGCGGAGCTGGAACGCAGCAATGAACTGTACGAACAGGTGGTCTTCACTCGGGACATCGAAAGCTCATTGATCAAAGGCTTGATCCTCGCCCAGCCGAACAACTACTCCGAAGAATTGCGCAACGTGCTCGGCGTGAAACTGCCGCACTACCTGATCAGGGCCAAGCAATACATTCACGACAATGCTCGCGAAGCCTTGCACCTGGAGGATATCGAGGTCGCGGCCGGGGTCTCGCGTTTCAAGCTGTGCGAGGCGTTCAAGAAGTACTTCGCCCTGTCGCCGATGGTCTACCTGAAAAAGTACCGGTTGAACGCTGTGCGCCAGGAAATCCTCGAACACGGCTCGGCGCGCAATATTTCTGCGATTGCCATGGGCTGGGGCTTTACGCATTTGGGACGTTTTTCCGCCGAATACCGCAAGTTGTTCGACGAATCCCCCAGCACGACCTTGCAGCGTAACGAAGCCCGGCGCATGCGCGGGGGCTGAATATCCCGGTGTCCAGAATTGAATCAGATCTGCGACAGCAGCCTGATGAAGCTCTATTTGTGGCGAGGGAGCTTGCTCCCGCTGGGCTGCGAAGCAGCCCTAAAGCCTGCGGATGGGGGATCTCTGACAAACCTCGGTTGCGAATTTCAGGACCGCTTCGCGCTCCAGCGGGAGCAAGCTCCCTCGCCACAATTGATCACCTGATCATCGATATCCATTAACTGGCGCTCACTTACGCACCACCAAATCAAGCAACGTCTCCCGCTCCTTGATTTTCTGCAACACGATTTCCGAGCGGATATCAGTCACTCCCGCCGTACGGTTCAGTTGGTTGACGATGAAGTCGGAGAAGTGTTTGACGTTGCGCGCCTGGACCCGCAGAACATAATTGCTCGCCCCGGTAATCACGTAGGCGGTGACGACTTCCGGCCACAACTGGACCTTCTTGATGAAGGTCTCGTGCCAGTCCTCGACGTCCTGTCGCAATGACACATGGACGATGGCTTCCAGTTCGACTCCCAGCTTCTCTGCGTTCAGCATCGCGCGATAGCCGGTGATGATTCCTTCACTTTCCAGCAGGCGTAAACGGCGCAAACAGGCCGACGGCGACAGTGCGACCTTTTCTGCCATTTCGTGGTTGCTGATACGGCCATCTCGTTGCAAGAGGTGCAGGATCCGCAGGTCTGTGGGGTCGAGAGTCATGACTAGAATAAATCCGCGATATTTGGAGTTGGATTCGAATTTTCTTCGAGATAAATACTAGATGGCCGCTTACTTTGCACGAAAATTCTCTAAAGCTTCGTTCATTATTTCCTCACCGTGAAGGCGCAAATAACGCCTGAAACACGACACTCACACCCAACTATCGCGATCTGCCCGGACGGCACTTCTTTCAAAAAGCAGGACACCCAATGACTACAAGAAACGATTGTCTGACGCTTGATGCGCAGGACGCTCTGGCCCCTCTGCGTCAGCAGTTTGCGCTCCCCGAAGGGGTGATCTATCTCGACGGCAACTCCCTCGGCGCGCGCCCGGTCGCAGCGCTGGCGCGTGCTCAGGCAGTGATCGCCGATGAATGGGGCAATGGCCTGATCCGCAGTTGGAACAGCGCCGGCTGGCGCGACCTGCCTGAACGTCTGGGCAATCGACTGGCGGGGCTGATTGGCGCCGGTGACGGCGAAGTGGTGGTGACCGACACCACCTCGATCAACCTGTTCAAGGTGCTCAGCGCCGCCCTGCGCGTGCAGGCCACGCGGGCACCGACGCGGCGGGTGATCGTCAGCGAGACCAGCAACTTTCCGACTGACCTGTATATCGCCGAAGGTCTGGCGGACATGCTGCAGCAGGGCTACAGCCTGCGTCTGGTCGACAGCCCGCAAGAGCTGCCGCAAGCGATTGACCAGGACACCGCGGTGGTCATGCTCACCCACGTCAACTACAAGACCGGCTACATGCACGACATGCAGGCCCTGACCGCGCTGACCCATGAATGCGGCGCGCTGGCCATCTGGGACCTGGCGCATTCCGCCGGGGCGGTGCCGGTCGACCTGCATCAGGCGCGCGCCGACTACGCCATCGGTTGCACCTACAAGTACCTCAATGGCGGTCCGGGCTCGCAAGCTTTCGTCTGGGTTTCCCCTGAGTTGTGCGATCTGGTGGCGCAACCGCTGTCCGGCTGGTTTGGTCATTCGCGGCAGTTCGCCATGGAGTCGCATTACCAGCCGAGCAGCGGAATCGCCCGCTATTTGTGCGGCACCCAGCCCATCACTTCATTGGCGATGATCGAGTGTGGTCTGGATGTCTTCGCCCAGACCGACATGGCCAGCCTGCGCAGCAAGTCCCTGGCGCTGACGGACCTGTTCATCCAGTTGGTCGAGCAGCGCTGCGCCGCTCACGAGCTGACCCTGGTCACTCCACGCGAACACGCCAAGCGTGGCAGCCATGTCAGCTTCGAACATCCCCAGGGTTATGCGGTGATCCAGGCCTTGATCGCCCGTGGAGTGATCGGCGATTACCGCGAGCCGCGGATCATGCGGTTCGGCTTCACCCCGCTGTACACCCGCTTCACCGAGGTCTGGGATGCGGTGCAGATCCTCGGCGAAATACTTGATCAGAAAACCTGGTCGCAAGAGCAATTCCAGATCCGCCACAGCGTCACCTGATACCCCCCGACGCCTTTGTCTTGCTGCCGCGAATTTCCCGGCAGCAGGGCTTCGGTCGCCTCCGATAAGCACTTCTGTGAAAACACAATAATAAGGAACACGCAGAATGAAATTGTCCCTTTGGCCCGCCTTGCCGCTCGCCATTACCAGCTGTCTCGGCCAAGTGGCCCATGCCGTACCCGACAATGGATTCGTTGAAGACAGCAGCCTGACCCTGACCCATCGCAATTTCTATTTCTACCGCAACAACCTCAACAACCCGGGCGGCCAGAACTATCGGGAGGAGTGGGCCCACGGACTTATGCTCGATTATCGTTCCGGCTATACCCAGGGCACAGTGGGTTTCGGAGTCGACGCCTACGCGCAGTTGGGTCTCAAGCTCGACAGCGGCAGGGGGCGTACCGGCACCGGTTTGTTGCCGGTCGGTTCCGATGGACGCGCCGAGGATGAGTATTCCGAAGCGGGTGGCGCGCTCAAGGCGCGGATCTCGAAGACCGAACTCAAATACGGCAATCTGACACCGCTCAACCCGGTGTTCGGCACCGGCTCGGCGCGCCTGTTCACCACCTACGCCAATGGTTTCCAGCTGACCAGCAACGAGTTGAAAGGACTGCAACTCGATGCCGGGCACTTCACCTCGGGCAATGACAGTGCGTCGACCAACGACGATGGCGCCCTCAAGGCACTGTATGCCGGGGTGGAAACCCGCAGCGTCGATTATCTGGGCGGCAGTTATGCCCTGAGCGATCAATTGAGCGTCAGCCTGTACGGTTCGCAGTTCGCTGATATCTGGCGGCAGTACTACGCCAACGCCAACTACAGCTATGCCCTGAGCGGAAACCAGTCGTTGAACCTGGATTTCAACCTCTATCGCACCAACGACTATGGCCAACGCCTGGCCGGCAAGATCGACAACACTACCTGGTCGCTGGCCGCCGCGTACAAGGTTGGCGCGCACCGCTTGACCCTGGCCTACCAACGGGTCGATGGCGATGAACCGTTCGATTATCTCGGCTTCGATCAGCAGCCGGGCACCTCGGTATTCCTTGCCAACTCGGTACAGATCCTCGACTTCAACGCGCCCAATGAGCGTTCCTGGCAGCTGCGTTATGACCTGGACATGGCGCCCTTTGGCGTGCCGGGCCTGAGCTTCATGTCGCGCTATGTGAGCGGTGACCATATCGACGACAGCCACTACGACGGCGGCCCCAATGGTGCCTATGGACGTTACGGCAGTGACGGCAAGCGCTGGGAACGCGACCTTGAAGCGCGCTACGTGGTGCAGGAGGGCAAGGCCAAGGACCTGTCGATACGTGTGCGTCAGGCCAGTGTGCGTTCCACCGCCCAGGTGGCCCGGGCGGACACCACCGACAACAACGAAGTCCGGGTGATCGTCGAGTATCCGCTGAATATTTTCTGATCCGTGGCTGATCCCCACCGGCAACCCAAACGATTTGCTCTCTTCAAGAAAGACAATATTCAGAGGAAAGAAAAATGACCGATAACGCCGGTTTTGAAAACATCTCCAAGCGTGAGCAGGGCCTCAGGCGCCAGCTCACCTCGGGTCAGATGAGCATGATCGCCATTGGCGGTGCGATTGGCACCGGGCTGTTCATGGGCAGTGCCTACGCCATTGGTTATGCCGGGCCGAGCGTGCTGCTCAGCTATGCGATTGGCGCGATCATCACCCTGCTGTTGATGGGCTGTCTGGCGGAAATGACGGTGGCCCATTCGACCTCCGGCTCGTTCGGCGCCTATGCCGAATTCTATGTCAGCCCATTGGCCGGGTTCCTGGTGCGCTATGCCTATTGGGCGGCGATTGTGCTGGCAGTGGGTACGGAAGTGACGGCGGTGGCGATGTACATGAAGTACTGGTTCGCCAACGTGCCGGAATGGATCTGGATTGTTTCGTTCTCGAGCATGCTGATCGTGCTCAACGCCATCAGCGTGAAAACCTTCGGCACCTTCGAGTACTGGTTCTCGACCATCAAGATCGGTGCGATTGTCGGCTTCATCATCCTCGCGGTGTATGTGGTGTTCGGATCCGGCAACGCGGATTACGGTGTGCACAATTACACCGCCCACGGCGGCTTCTTTCCCAATGGTCTGCAAGGCATGTGGATTGCGGTGATCGTCTCGATCTTCAGCTATCTGAGCGTGGAAATGATCGCAGTGGCCGCCGGCGAGGCGCAGGACCCGGAGCGGGCGGTGAAGAAGGCCTTTCGCGCGACCATCGTGCGGCTGGTGGTGTTCTACCTGCTGACCCTGGCCCTGATGCTGGCGATTGTGCCGTGGGTCCAGGCCGGTCAAGCGCAGAGCCCGTTCGTCACCGTCATGCAGACCATCGGCATTCCCGGCGCAACCGGCGTGATGAATTTCGTGATCCTGATTGCGGCGTTGTCGGCGATGAACAGTCAGCTCTACATCACCACCCGCATGATGTTCAGCCTGTCCCGCGGCGGTTATGCACCCAAGTCCATGGGGGTGTTGAGCAAGACCGGAATCCCGCTGAATGCCTTGTTGCTGTCGAGCTCCGGCATTGCCCTGGCAACGTTGCTCAATGTGCTGTACCCGGAAAGCTCCTTCACCTTGATGATGGCGATCTCGATGTTCGGCGCGATCTTCACCTGGTTCATGATCTTCCTGACCCACTACTGTTTCCGTCGCTACCACGAGCGCAACGGTGAACGGAAACTGTCCTTTCGCATGCGCCTGTTCCCGTACACCACGCTGTTGGGGCTGCTGCTGATGGGCGCGGTGATGATCACCACCTACTTCACCGATGCCTTCAAAATGACCTTGGTATTCGGTGTGCCTTTCCTGCTGATCCTCACGATCGTCTACTGGATCTTCTTCAGAAAACCCAGGGCAGCCGTGGCGTTGAATCCGCTGCCGAAGGTTTAGAGGGCGCAAACACGCAATCCCGACCGGCAGTTTTCATGGACTGCCGAGTCGGCATTGATCCTGGGCCGCTATCAGTCCGGCTCACATCCCTTGAGCACCAACCGGATAATTGTCTGCGCCGCCGCTTCATAGTCGGCCTCATCCAGCTTGGCCTTGCCGGTCACTGCAGAAATCTGCCAGTCGAAATCGGCGTAGGTCTGGGTCGCGGCCCAGATGCTGAACATCAGGTGGTTGGGGTCGATCGGGGCGATCTGGCCGCGGTCGATCCAGGTCTGGATGCAGTCGATGTTGTGCCTGGCCTGGCCGTTGAGCTGCTCGACCAGGTCGGGGCTCAAATGCGGGGCGCCGTGCATGATTTCGCTGGCAAACACCTTGGAGGCGAAGGGCAGGTCGCGGGAGATGCGGATTTTCGAGCGGATGTAGCCACTGAGCACTTCGCTGGGCACGCCGTCGGCGTTGAACGGCGTCGAGGCTTGCAGGATGGGCTCGATGATGCTTTCCAGGACCTCGCGGTAGAGGTTTTCCTTGGATTTGAAGTAGTAGTAGACGTTAGGCTTGGGCAGCCCGGCCTTGGCCGCGATGTCACTGGTTTTGGTCGCAGCGAAGCCCTTGTCGGCAAATTCTTCACTGGCGGCACGCAGGATCAGTTCTTTGTTGCGCTCGCGGATAGTGCTCATAAACCAAGGGGTTCCTTGCCTGTTCTGGCGGTTGCGCATGGTAGCACCGGCCTCGCGCGACGCTCAAGAATGCCCCGTGTGGCCTCGGGTCGCGTTATGCTGCGCACCATTCATTCAAGAAGGAAACCCGATTCATGGCAGGAAGCAGTTTGCTGGTGCTGATCGACGACATCGCCACCGTACTGGACGATGTAGCGTTGATGACCAAAATGGCCGCGAAGAAGACCGCCGGTGTACTGGGCGACGATCTGGCGCTCAACGCCCAGCAGGTTTCCGGCGTGCGTGCCGAACGGGAAATCCCGGTGGTATGGGCAGTCGCCAAGGGCTCGTTTCTCAACAAGCTGATCCTGGTGCCGTCGGCGTTGGCCATCAGTGCGTTCATTCCGTGGCTGGTCACACCGTTGCTGATGGTCGGTGGCGCTTACCTGTGCTTCGAAGGCTTCGAAAAACTCGCCCACAAATTCCTGCACAGCAAAGCCGAAGATCAGGCTGAACACGCAGAGCTGGTCGAGGCCGTGGCCAACCCGGCAGTCGATCTGGTGGCGTTCGAGAAGGACAAGATCAAAGGGGCGATTCGTACCGATTTCATTTTGTCAGCGGAAATCATCGCCATCACGTTAGGCACGGTGGCTGACGCTTCACTGACCCAGCAAGTGATCGTGCTCTCGGGTATCGCCATCGTCATGACTATCGGCGTCTATGGCCTGGTGGCCGGCATCGTCAAGCTCGACGACCTTGGCCTGTGGCTGACCCAGAAGCCGGGCCAGATGGCTAAAAGCATCGGCGACGGGATTCTGCGCGCGGCGCCGTACATGATGAAAAGTCTGTCGGTGATCGGCACGGCGGCGATGTTTTTGGTCGGCGGCGGGATCCTGACCCATGGTGTGCCGGTGGTGCATCACTGGATCGAGAGTGTCACCGCAGCGTCTGGTGGGGCCGGGTTTATCGTGCCAACGTTGCTCAATGCAGTGGCCGGGATTGTGGCAGGGGCGGCGGTGCTGATTGGGGTAATGGCTGTCAGCAAGGTTTGGAAGACAGTGAAAGCCTGAAGCCTCGCTCCTACAGTGATTGGTGGTGTTTGATACGCCGCGCATGAAAAAGGCCATTCGACGCAAATCGAATGGCCTTTTTTTGTTGTCGACGAAGTTACTCGGCGATCTGCAGCTTGCGCGCCTCGGTATACACGTAACGCACTTTTTCATACTCGAACGGTGTGTTCATCTGCCCGTAGCGGAAGCCGTTCTGATAGCGCTTGTCGATGCCGCGCAGTACCCAGATTTCCGGGTGGTTGGAACTGACTTCGGACACGTTCAGGAAATTGATCGCCGATTCGCCGGTGTAGTCGACCGCCAGGCCTGCGGTGTCACGCAGGTTCGACGGGCCGAGGATCGGCAGCACCAAGTAGGCGCCGCCCGGTACGCCGTAGAAGCCCAGGGTCTGGCCGAAGTCTTCATTGCGGCGCGGCAGGCCCATGGCGGTGGCCGGATCCCACAGGCCGGCGACACCGATGGTGGTGTTGAGCAGCAGGCGAGCGGTGGTGTCCAGCGAGCGCTGCCCCTTGAATTGCAGCAGGCTGTTCAAAAGGTTCGGCACATCACCGAGGTTGTTGAAGAAGTTGCTGACGCCGGTGCGCAGGAAACTTGGGGTGACGTAGCGATAGCCGTTGACCACGGGCAGGAACACCCATTCGTCGAACCGGTAGTTGAAGTGGTAGACGCGGCGGTTCCACTCCTCCAGCGGGTCATAGACGTTCAGCGCGTTGAGCGATGAGCGTTCGAACTCGCGCTGATCCAGCCCCGGGTTGAATTTGAGTTTGCTCAGCGGTTCCTTGAAGCCGTCTTTATCGATCAGCACTGGGGCGTTGGCTTTGCTGTTGTCGGCATTGGCGACGCCTGCACAGAGTAATGCTGCGATCAGCAGGAAGTATTTAGCCACGGAAAAACTCCAGCATGGCGTCGCTGTTGACGCGATAGTTGAGGTTGCCGCAATGGCCGCCCAATGGATAAACAGTCAAACGGTCGCCAAAGGTGCGGCGCAGAAAGCCCAGGTCGCCAGGGCCGAGGATCACGTCGTCGGCGTTGTGCATGACGGCGATTTTCGGGCTGTCGTGCAGGTAGTCCTTCAGTGCATACAGGCTGACCTGATCGATCAGTTGCAGCAGGCTGCCACCATCGGTGCGGGCGCGCCACATCGGGATGACCTGCTCGGTGATGTAGCAGTCGAAGTCGCACTGCAGCGCGCGTTTAAGGAACGGCGTGAGGGTTGTGCCTTCGGTGATCGGGAATTTCGGTGGCGTGATCAGGCCGCGACGGTTGATCAGGTCCGAGGTAAAGGCGATGTCCGCCGCCGAGAAACGGAACGAAGTGCCGATCAGCATTGCCATCTGCTCGTTGCTCAGGTGTTGCTTGGACTGCTGGAAGTCGTAGAGCAGGGCGTCGTTGAGGTCGATGTAGCCCTTTTGCTGGAAGTAGCGGGTCAGTTTCCCCAGCACCAGCTCATAGAAAGTGGTGGTGTTGTTGATGCCCTTGACCTCGGTCTGTACCAGCTTGTCCAGGTTGGTGACCGAGGTGTAAAGGTTGACCGGCGGGTTGAGCAGCAAGACTTTCTTGAAGTTGAAGCTGCGACGGGTTTCATCCAGGTGTGCAACAAAAGCCGCATCCAGGGCGCCGAGGCTATAACCGGTCAGGAAATAATCGGTGACCGGCAGCTTCGGGTTTTGCGCCCGCACGGCCTGCATCACCCGGTACATGTCTTCGGCATCTTCCTTGGTTACGCCCGGGGTGGCGAAGCGCGAGGCGGCGCTCATGAAGTCGAAGCTGGTGGGCGACGACAGCTGCACCACGTGATAGCCGGCCTTGTAATAGAGCTTTTTCAGGTATTCGTTAAGGGTGCTGTCATAGCGTGCACCGGTGCCGGAGATCAGGAAGATCAACGGTGCGGCATGATCCTGCGTGGCGATGCGATAGGTGAGTTTTTTCACCGGCCAGAAGTTGTCCGGCAGATTGAACTCACGCTCCGGGCGCATCGTGACACTGCGGTCTGACTGATTGATGTCTTCATCCAGCGGCAATTCCGGGCGCAAGTCGGGCGGTGTCGTGGCGATGGTCGCCTCGAACGGGTTGGTCAGGGGGTAGCCATAACTGGCGGCGTCAATATCGGTCGCCAGTACGGACGCACTTAAAAGCAAGCCGCCAAACAGGGCGACGAAGCGCAAGGAACGGAGCATGACTAGATCCCTTAGAGGAAGGTGCCAGATGAAGTTCGCAGGCTATGACCATCGGATTTGGGCCAAAGTGCCATGCATCGGCCGCAAACAGGCCTGATTTCGGAGCAACGGTAGCGGGACGATACACTTTGCAGTTATTTCATGAACAGTTAATTGATGTTATTTGCTTACCAAGGGCGGGGGATTAAGCTGGCGGCCGATTTCGTTTATTGGAGTGTTTCATGTCCCGCCGTCTGCCCGTGATTCTGCTGCTCGTTCTTCTGCCATTGTGGCTGGCCGCCAGTTATGGCGCGCGTTATGGCTTCATGGAGGATGCTCAATGGGTCGGCATCTGCGTTGATGAGGCCAGTCGCTGGGAGTGCCAGGTGCGCTCGAACCTGGGTTTGATGATTCATTTCAATGTGTTGGGCTGGGCGGCAGTGGCGGCAGCCGTGACCGGTTTTGTGCTGCCGGGGCGGGCAGGGTGGTGGCTGGCGGTACTGGCGCTGGTGCTCGGGTTTCCGGCGCTGGCGTTGTACACCACCACGTTGGCGGTGTTTGCGGTGGTGATTGCTGCTTTGCGTCTGGTTCGGGCATAAAAAAGATCGCAGCCTGCGGCAGCTCCTGCACGGGGATATGCGTTTCCCTGTAGGAGCTGCCGCAGGCTGCGATCTTTTGATCTTGCTGTGTTGATTACCCTTTGCGAACCCGCAAGCTGCGCCACAACGCCGCGACCATCAACACACTCACCAGCGCCCAGCCCCAAGCCTGCTGATTCTGCAGACCTTCACGAAACAGCTGCGGCGCAATGCCGGCGCCGATGATGAAGGTCAGCACGGCGATTTCCCGACGAGGCACTCTCACCGGCCGGCACAGGTACACCAGCGCCGGCAGGATGAAGGCGACACTCGGGAAGCTGCGATAACGCGGGTCGAACACCAGTTCCAGCATCATCACCGCCGCGGCAAAACCTGTCGCTGCCAGCCACCAGCCGGCTCGACGTTCGAGTGCATTGAAGGCGCGTCCACGCCAACCGGTGCGGGCGCTCAAGGTCAGCGCGGCATGGGCCAGTACCAACAGGTTCAACCCCGTCAGCAACGCTACCCACAACCATTCACTGGCAAATCGGGTGGTGACGCGGGCCAGGTCGCCCCAGGCGCCAATCGAGCAGGCCGCCAGGGCACCGAGCAGTGGCAGCACCAACGCTGCGCGGGTGCTGCGAACCCGACCGCCGAGGATCAGCGTGCCGATGAAGATCAAGCCACCCACCGCCAGCCATTGCGACCAGTACGGCACGTTCGAGACCGGCCCGGCGAGCACGCCCTTGTCCTGGCGATCGGCATCGAACAGTCCCCAATAACCGCCCACCGCACCTTCGCTGGCGCGTTTCCAGGGCTGGTCGAACGCCTCGATCAGGTTGTAATGCCAGCCTTGCTGCTCGGCCATGATCACAAAGCTGCGGATGAACTTGGCTTCATTGACCCGGCTCGGCAGCGCCGTTTCGCGCTGACGACCTTCGCTCGGCCAGCCGGTTTCGCCAATCATCACGTCCTTGGGCGCGAACTTGTTGCCGAACACCTGGCGCACTTCTGCCACATGTTGCAACGCAGCATCGATGTTCGACGGATCGTCTTCCCAGTACGGCAATAAATGGATGGTCAGGAAATCCACTGCCGGGGCGACTTCCGGATGTTTGAGCCAGAACTCCCAGACGTCGGCGTAGGTCACTGGTTGCTTGATCCGGCTTTTGACTTTATTGATCAGCGTTGCCAGTTGCGCGCCGGTGACTTCCTTGCGCAGCAGGGCTTCGTTGCCGACGATGACCGAGGTCACCACATCCGGGTTGGCATTGGCCGAGGCGATCAGCAGGTCGACTTCCTTGGCGGTGTCCACCGGGTTGCTGTTGACCCAGGCGCCGATCATCAGCTTCAAGCCGTGCTTGCGCGCCAGGTCGGGCAGATCCTGGAGGCCGGTCATGGAATAGGTGCGGATGCATTCGAAACGGGTCGCCAGCAGCGCGAGGTCGGCGTCCATGCGCTCGGGGCGCAGTTTGAACGGCACGTCGAATGGCGATTGGTCCTTGTCGAACGGGGTGTAGGAGGCGCATTGCAGCTTGTGCGTTGCGCTGACCACGTCCGGCAGGATCACCGGTTTGCCGAGGCCGTACCAGAAGCCGCCGAGGGCAAACAGCCCCAGCAGGCAAGCGAAAAGATAAGCCAAAAAAGGAAAGCGTGATGTCGCGGGCATGTTCAGGCCGTCTGGGAGCAAAGCCGGGCATGTTACCTGCATTTGGCCTACGCTTGGTGGGCTGCTTGGTTTTGACATGCAAAGTTCAGGCGGGATGGCCTATGCATTTTTAGCGGTCGCGATTAATGGCCTTCTGATGTCGTTTCTCGATGTTTTGAGGTCGCTGGCAGAGCAGGTCACTGTTGGCGTCAGGTTGATGATCGACACGTCAGTACTCCACTGATAATCGAGCGAGTTTGCGGTCGGCGTGATGGGGGCGCTGTGCACCATAAAAATACGTTGAGCGACTCGGCATCCGTCGAGTGCAGCACTTTCGGGGAAGTAACGATGAAGATGCGACGACTCTTGGGCGCAGGTGCCGCTTTGGTGCTGGCAATCAGTTCTACCGTAGCCAGCGCTGAAGGCAAGGCAGTAACGATCGGTTATGTGGACGGCTGGTCGGACAGCGTCGCCACGACCAACGTGGCTGCTGAAGTGATCAAACAGAAACTCGGTTATGACGTGAAACTGCAAGCGGTTGCCACCGGGATCATGTGGCAAGGTGTGGCCACCGGCAAACTCGACGCCATGCTGTCGGCGTGGCTGCCTGTGACTCACGGCGAATACTGGGCGAAGAACAAGGATCAGGTCGTCGACTACGGCCCGAACTTCAAGGATGCGAAAATCGGTCTGATCGTGCCGGAGTACGTCAAGGCCAAGTCGATTGCGGACCTGAAAACCGACGAGAGCTTCAAGGGCCGTATCGTCGGCATCGACGCCGGTTCAGGCGTGATGCTCAAGACCGATCAGGCCATCAAGGATTACGGTCTGGACAATTACACCCTCAAGGCCAGTTCCGGCGCCGGCATGATTGCCGAGCTGACCCGTGCCGAGAAGAAAAACGAATCCATTGCCGTCACCGGTTGGGTGCCGCACTGGATGTTCGCCAAGTGGAAACTGCGCTTCCTGGAAGACCCGAAAGGCGTTTACGGCGCAGCTGAAACCGTGAACAGCATCGGCAGTAAAGAACTGGCAACCAAAGCGCCTGAAGTCGCGAAGTTCCTGAAGAACTTCCAGTGGGCGTCGAAAGACGAAATCGGCCAGGTCATGTTGGCGATTCAGGACGGTGCCAAGCCTGAAGCGGCAGCGAAAGATTGGGTGGCTAAACACCCGGATCGCGTTGCCGAATGGACCAAATGATTTGAGCTGAAGCGTCTGGTCAGCACCTCCCAAGGCCCCTTGGCTTAAATGCCAAGGGGCTTTTTGCTTTCTGTGGGAATTCGGCGGGGGAGAAACCGTCATGTCGTTCTAATACTAAGGTCGTCTGGAACCTCTCCGGCAGCCGCATAGAGTGGATAACGTTCCAACTAAAATCTGTGCTGCGAGGATAAAAACAATGAACGACAGCATTTACCTCTCGATTCAAAACAGCCCGCGCTTCAAGGAGCTGGTTAGCAAGAGAGAACGATTCGCCTGGATTCTTTCAGCGATCATGCTTGGGCTGTACTCAGGATTCATCCTTTTGATTGCTTACGGGCCGCATATTCTGGGCGCAAAAATCAGCCCCGAGTCTTCGATTACCTGGGGCATTCCGATCGGTGTCGGGCTGATTGTCTCGGCCTTTGTCCTGACTGGCATCTACGTACGACGCGCCAACGGCGAATTCGACGACTTGAACAATGCGATTCTCAAGGAGGCTCAGCAATGATCCGGCGTCTAATCGCTCTCTTGAGCATCGCAGCCTTTGCACCGGGCGCCTGGGCGGCTGAGGCCCTGACAGGTGCAGTGCAGAAACAACCGCTCAACGTATCCGCGATCATGATGTTCGTGGTATTCGTCGGGGCAACCTTGTGCATCACCTATTGGGCGTCCAAGCGCAACAAATCGGCCGCCGACTACTATGCGGCGGGTGGCAAGATCACCGGTTTCCAGAACGGTCTGGCGATTGCCGGTGACTACATGTCCGCGGCGTCCTTCCTGGGTATCTCCGCCCTGGTGTTCACCTCCGGCTACGACGGCCTGATCTACTCGATCGGCTTCCTGGTGGGCTGGCCGATCATTCTGTTCCTGATCGCCGAACGCCTGCGTAACCTGGGCAAGTACACCTTTGCCGACGTGGCGTCCTATCGCCTGGGGCAAACCCAGATCCGCTCGCTGTCGGCGTGCGGTTCGCTGGTGGTGGTGGCGTTCTACCTGATCGCGCAAATGGTCGGTGCCGGCAAGCTGATTCAGCTGCTGTTCGGCCTGGACTACCACGTTGCGGTGATCCTGGTCGGTATCCTGATGTGCCTGTACGTGCTGTTCGGCGGCATGCTGGCGACTACTTGGGTGCAGATCATCAAGGCGGTGCTGTTGCTGTCCGGTGCCTCGTTCATGGCGCTGATGGTGATGAAGCACGTCAACTTCGACTTCAACACGCTGTTCTCCGAGGCGATCAAGGTTCACGCCAAAGGTGAAGCAATCATGAGCCCGGGCGGCCTGGTGAAAGACCCGATCTCGGCGTTCTCCCTCGGCCTGGCACTGATGTTCGGTACCGCTGGCCTGCCGCACATCCTGATGCGCTTCTTCACCGTGAGTGACGCGAAAGAAGCGCGTAAAAGCGTGCTGTATGCGACCGGCTTCATTGGTTACTTCTACATCCTGACCTTCATCATCGGTTTCGGCGCGATCCTGCTGGTCAGCACCAACCCGGCCTTTAAAGATGCGGCAGGTGCGCTATTGGGCGGCAACAACATGGCGGCGGTGCATTTGGCCAACGCGGTGGGTGGCAGTGTGTTCCTGGGCTTCATCTCGGCGGTGGCGTTCGCGACCATTCTGGCGGTGGTGGCCGGCCTGACCCTGGCCGGTGCCTCGGCAGTGTCCCATGACCTGTATGCCAGCGTGATCAAGAAGGGCAAGGCCAACGAGAAGGACGAAATCCGCGTCTCGAAAATCACCACCATCGCCCTGGCGGTGCTGGCGATCGGCCTGGGCATTCTGTTCGAGAAGCAGAACATCGCGTTCATGGTGGGCCTGGCGTTCTCCATCGCGGCGAGCTGCAACTTCCCGGTGCTGCTGCTTTCCATGTACTGGAAGAAACTGACGACTCGCGGTGCGATGATCGGCGGTTGGTTGGGGCTGGTCAGTGCGGTTGGCTTGATGGTGCTGGGGCCAACCATCTGGGTGCAGATCATGGGTCACGAGAAGGCGATCTTCCCGTATGAATACCCGGCGCTGTTCTCGATGATCATTGCCTTTATCGGGATCTGGTTCTTCTCGATCACTGACAAATCTGCTGCGGCTGACAATGAGCGGGCGCTGTTCTTCCCGCAGTTTGTCCGTTCGCAGACGGGGTTGGGGGCGAGTGGGGCGGTTTCGCACTAAGGCTTCTTATATATAAGCTGCGCTGACACGAATGCCCCGGTCGAGAGATCGGGGCATTTTTATTGGGCTTTTATGGGCGGTTATCGCCCTTTGTAGGGGCGAGGCTTGCCCGCGAAGGCTATATGCAAAAGCCAAAGCGAGGCGGCCGACCGGCCGGCCTGATCGGACGTGGGGATATATTCCTCCCGCAGGAACTGCCGAAAGCTGCGATCTTTTGATCTTGCCGTTGCTTTGGCTTTTGATCTGTCTGCACGTTTCCCGGAGGCCGAGCCGCCGTTACCGAAGAAACGGATATATACACAACCAAAGAGCACAAACAAAAACGGCCTCTATCTACATAGAGGCCGTTCTCGGTGCAACTTAAGACGTTATCGCAAGACAGGTCTTATTTGCGGTCTTCAAGCGGGGTGATGTCACGCGACTCGTAGCCGGTGTACAGCTGGCGCGGACGGCCGATCTTGTACGGGCTGGAGAGCATTTCTTTCCAGTGGGAGATCCAGCCGACGGTCCGCGCCAGGGCGAAGATCACGGTGAACATACTGGTTGGAATGCCGATCGCCTTGAGGATGATCCCCGAGTAGAAGTCGACGTTCGGGTACAGCGAGCGTTCGATGAAGTACGGGTCGGTCAGGGCGATCTCTTCCAGGCGCATGGCCAGTTCGAGTTGCGGATCGTTGGTGATGCCCAGTTCCTTCAATACTTCGTCGCAGGTCTGCTTCATGACGGTAGCGCGTGGGTCGCGGTTTTTGTAAACCCGGTGACCGAAGCCCATCAGTTTGAACGGATCGTTCTTGTCTTTGGCCTTGGCGATGTACTTGTCGATGTTCGAGACATCGCCAATTTCATCGAGCATGGTCAACACGGCTTCGTTCGCACCGCCGTGGGCAGGGCCCCACAGTGCAGCGATACCGGCGGCGATACAGGCGAACGGGTTGGCCCCCGAGGAACCTGCCAGACGTACGGTGGAGGTCGATGCGTTCTGTTCGTGGTCGGCATGGAGGATGAAGATCCGGTCCATGGCCTTGGCGAGTACCGGGCTGATCGGTTTGATCTCGCACGGGGTGTTGAACATCATGTGCAGGAAGTTTTCCGCGTACGACAGGTCGTTGCGCGGGTACATCATGGGTTGGCCCATGGAGTACTTGTAAACCATTGCAGCCAGGGTCGGCATCTTGGCAACCAGGCGGATCGCGGAGATTTCGCGATGCTGCGGGTTATTGATGTCGAGGGAGTCGTGGTAGAACGCCGAGAGGGCGCCAACTACACCGCACATGACGGCCATCGGGTGGGCGTCGCGACGGAAGCCGTTGAAGAAGGTCTTCAACTGTTCGTGGACCATGGTGTGGTTCTTCACGGTGCCGACGAACTGGGCCTTCTGTTCTGCGGTCGGCAGTTCGCCGTTGAGCAGCAGGTAGCAGGTTTCCAGATAGTCCGACTTTTCAGCCAGCTGTTCGATCGGGTAGCCGCGGTGCAGCAGAATACCGTTGTCGCCGTCGATGTAGGTGATCTTCGACTCGCAAGAGGCGGTCGACATGAAACCAGGGTCAAAGGTGAAACGGCCCGTGGCCGTCAGGCCCCGAACGTCGATAACATCGGGACCAACGGTGCCGGTTAAAATGGGCAGCTCGACGGGGGCTGCGCCCTCGATGATCAACTGCGCTTTTTTGTCAGCCATGTGGCCTCCTATTTATGCTTGAAATCATCAGACAGACCCCCCACGCAGGGCCCGCACCACTATAGTGAGATAAATTCGAATGTCAATTTGCCTAAAGTCTTGCTCCAGAAGGCTTTAACCGCACTTTTTTCTCGAAATTGTCTGCCGTTTACGCCTTTTATGTCACTTGTGCAATCCGCTATTAGGGGAAGGTGAACGCGTTGTCATTAGTAGCCTAACTGTCTATACTCGGCCACCGACCGCCAGGGGCTTTTGGGCCTGCTTTATTGGGGGTCGCATCCCTGGGTGGTGGTTACCTGACCAGTGCACTCCCCAACAACTTTGCCCTGATTGTTAGGGGCTCTTCAGTGTGAAAAAAAAAGCCGTGAAAAGCCAACGACCTGTAAACCTAGACCTAAGGACCATCAAACTCCCCATCACCGGCGTTACGTCGTTTCTTCACCGTGTTTCCGGCATCATCCTCTTCCTGGGCCTTGGCTTCATGCTTTATGCATTGGGCAAGTCTCTGGGTTCCGAGGAAGGTTTTGCCGAGGTGAAGGCATGCTTGACCAGCCCGCTGGCCAAGTTCGTAGCATGGGGCCTCCTGTCCGCTCTTCTGTATCACCTGGTAGCCGGTGTGCGCCACTTGATCATGGACATGGGCATCGGTGAGACGCTGGAAGGCGGCCGCCTGGGCTCGAAAATTATCATCGCCGTTTCCGTGGTGTTGATCGTTCTGGCAGGAGTTTGGATATGGTAACCAGCGTTACGAACCTTTCGCGTTCGGGCCTCTATGACTGGATGGCGCAACGTGTGTCTGCGGTTGTTCTCGCGGCTTATTTCATTTTCCTGATCGGATACCTCGCTGCGAATCCTGGCATTGGCTACGCCCAATGGCATGGCCTGTTCGCCCACAACGGGATGCGTATCTTCAGTCTGCTGGCCCTTGTGGCCCTGGGCGCTCACGCCTGGGTCGGCATGTGGACCATCGCGACCGACTACCTGACGCCGATGGCGCTGGGCAAGTCCGCGACTGCAGTACGTTTCCTTTTCCAGGCGGTATGCGGCGTTGCGATGTTCGCTTACTTCGTCTGGGGTGTGCAGATTCTCTGGGGTATCTGATCCATGGCTAACATTCCAACGATTTCTTTCGACGCCATCATTATTGGTGGCGGCGGTGCCGGCATGCGCGCAGCGCTGCAACTGGCACAAGGCGGTCACAAGACTGCCGTGATCACCAAGGTTTTCCCGACTCGTTCGCACACCGTATCGGCCCAGGGCGGCATCACTTGCGCCATTGCATCTGCGGATCCGAACGATGACTGGCGCTGGCACATGTACGATACCGTCAAGGGTTCCGACTACATCGGTGACCAGGACGCTATCGAATACATGTGTCAGGAAGGTCCGGCCGCAGTTTTCGAACTGGACCACATGGGCCTGCCGTTCTCCCGTACCGAAACCGGTCGCATCTACCAGCGTCCGTTCGGCGGTCAGTCCAAGGACTACGGCAAGGGCGGCCAGGCTGCACGTACCTGCGCGGCGTCCGACCGTACCGGTCACGCGCTGCTGCACACCCTTTATCAGGGCAACCTGAAAGCCGGCACCACGTTCCTGAACGAATACTACGCTGTCGATCTGGTAAAGAACGGTCAAGGCGAGTTCGTCGGTGTGATCGCGATCTGCATCGAAACCGGTGAAACCACCTACATCCGTGCCAAGGCCACCGTACTGGCCACCGGCGGTGCAGGTCGTATCTACGCTTCGACCACCAACGCCCTGATCAACACCGGTGACGGCGTTGGCATGGCGCTGCGTGCCGGCGTACCGGTACAAGACATCGAAATGTGGCAGTTCCACCCGACCGGCATCGCCGGCGCCGGTGTACTGGTAACCGAAGGTTGCCGTGGTGAAGGTGGTTACCTGATCAACAAGCACGGCGAGCGTTTCATGGAGCGTTATGCTCCGAACGCCAAAGACCTTGCCGGTCGTGACGTGGTTGCCCGTTCGATGGTTAAGGAAATCATCGCCGGCAACGGTTGCGGTCCGAATGGCGACCACGTAATGCTCAAGCTCGACCACCTGGGCGAGGAAGTGCTGCACAGCCGTCTGCCAGGCATCTGCGAACTGTCCAAGACTTTCGCGCACGTTGATCCGGTCGTCGCTCCGGTTCCGGTTGTTCCGACTTGCCACTATATGATGGGCGGCGTTGCCACCAACATTCATGGCCAGGCGATCACTCAGGACGCCGAAGGCAAGGACACCATCATTACTGGCCTGTTCGCGGTTGGTGAAGTGGCTTGCGTATCGGTTCACGGTGCCAACCGTCTGGGCGGCAACTCGTTGCTCGACCTGGTGGTTTTCGGTCGTGCGGCCGGTCTGCACCTGGAAAAAGCGCTGACCGACGGTATCGAATACGACGACGCCACCGACGCCGACATCAATGCGGCCCTGTCGCGTCTGTCCGCTCTGAACGAGCGTACCGATGGTGAAGACGTGGCAACCCTGCGTCGCGAGCTGCAAAGCTGCATGCAGAACTACTTCGGTGTATTCCGTACTGGCGAATACATGCAGAAGGGTATTGCTCAACTGGCTGATCTGCGTGGTCGTATCGCCAACGTCAAGATCAACGACAAGAGCCAGGCGTTCAACACCGCGCGTATCGAAGCGCTGGAGCTGCAGAACCTGCTGGAAGTGGCCGAAGCTACCGCCATCGCTGCAGAAGTACGTAAAGAGTCCCGCGGTGCTCACGCCCGTGAAGACTTTGAAGACCGTGACGACGAAAACTGGCTGTGCCACACCCTGTACTTCCCGGGTGAGAAGCGCGTTGCCAAGCGTGCAGTGAACTTCTCGCCGAAGACTGTTCCGACTTTTGAACCTAAGATTCGGACTTATTAAGGGTGGCCGCCATGTTGCAAGTCAGTGTTTATCGTTACAACCCTGATCAGGACGCTGCGCCGTTCATGCAGGAATTCCAGGTTGATACCGGTGGTAAAGACCTGATGGTGCTGGACGTGCTGGCCCTGATCAAAGAGCAGGACGAGGGTTTCTCCTATCGTCGCTCTTGCCGTGAAGGTGTTTGCGGTTCCGACGGCATGAACATCAACGGCAAAAACGGTCTGGCGTGCATCACGCCGCTGTCTGCCGTCGTAAAAGGTAACAAGCTGATCGTTCGTCCTCTGCCAGGTTTGCCGGTTATCCGTGACTTGGTCGTCGATATGAGCATCTTCTACAAGCAATACGAAAAGGTTAAGCCATACCTGCAGAACGACACGCCGGCTCCGGCCATCGAGCGTCTGCAGTCCCCTGAAGAGCGTGAAAAACTCGACGGTCTGTACGAGTGCATCCTGTGCGCTTGCTGCTCGACTTCGTGCCCGTCCTTCTGGTGGAACCCGGACAAGTTCCTGGGCCCGGCTGCCCTGCTGCAAGCGTACCGCTTCCTGGCAGACAGCCGCGACACCAAGACGTCCGAGCGTCTGGCTTCGCTGGATGACCCGTTCAGCGTATTCCGCTGCCGGGGCATCATGAACTGCGTCAACGTTTGTCCGAAAGGCCTGAACCCGACTAAGGCCATCGGTCACATCCGTAACATGCTGCTGCAAAGCGGCGTGTGATTCAGCTGCTGTACCCGTAGAACCGCTGTACCCGTAGATGCTACGGCGCAGGCTTCAACCGGCGCCGTAGTTTTAACCTGAGCAGCAGCCCATAAGGCTGCGGCTCTTATTTTGAAGAAATGAGACAAGCAGGGGCATCCGGGCTGGTACCCGGACTATCAGCGTGATCCTAAGTGGCTTGTTTTAGTCGCTGCATTCGGACTTCTGCAAGTTTGCTCGGTGTCGACGCCGGTGGTGTTCCCCTAACCGAGGGTGACCAAGCATGCAAGAAAGCGTGATGCAGCGCATGTGGAACAGCGCCTACCTTTCCGGTAGTAACGCTGCCTATGTGGAAGAGCTCTACGAGCTCTACCTGCACGACCCTAACGCTGTGCCAGAAGAGTGGCGCACCTACTTCCAGAAGTTGCCTGCTGATGGCAACACTGCCACCGATGTTTCGCACTCCACAATTCGCGATCATTTCGTCTTGCTGGCAAAGAACCAGCGCCGCGCCCAACCGGTTTCCGCCGGCAGCGTGAGCAGTGAGCACGAGAAGAAGCAAGTTGAAGTGCTGCGATTGATCCAGGCCTACCGTATGCGTGGCCACCAGGCAGCCCAGCTTGACCCGCTGGGGCTGTGGCAGCGTCCTGCACCTGCAGACCTGTCAATCAATCATTACGGCTTGACCAATGCCGATCTTGATACGACCTTCCGTGCCGGCGACCTGTTCATCGGCAAAGAGGAGGCGAGCCTACGCGAAATTCACGAAGCGTTGCAGCAGACATATTGCCGCACCATCGGCGCTGAATTTACGCACATCACCGATTCCGAGCAGCGCCAGTGGTTCCAGCAGCGTCTGGAAAGCGTGCGTGGCCGTCCGACGTACTCCGCCGACATCAAGAGTCACCTGCTCGAGCGCGTCACTGCCGGCGAAGGTCTTGAAAAATACCTTGGGACCAAGTATCCGGGTACCAAGCGTTTCGGTCTGGAAGGCGGCGAGAGCCTGATTCCGATGCTCGATGAACTGATCCAGCGTTCCGGCTCCTACGGCACCAAGGAAATCGTCATCGGCATGGCCCACCGTGGTCGTCTGAACGTGCTGGTCAACACCTTTGGCAAGAACCCGCGCGAGTTGTTCGACGAGTTCGAAGGCAAGAAGAAGGTCGAGCTGGGTTCCGGTGACGTTAAATATCACCAGGGCTTCTCGTCCAACGTCATGACCACCGGCGGTGAAGTTCACCTGGCGATGGCTTTCAACCCGTCTCACCTGGAAATCGTTTCTCCAGTGGTCGAGGGTTCGGTCCGTGCCCGTCAGGATCGTCGTAACGATCCTACCGGTGAAAAGGTTCTGCCGATCTCCATCCACGGTGACGCGGCATTCGCCGGTCAAGGCGTGGTCATGGAAACCTTCCAGATGTCGCAGACCCGCGGTTTCAAGACCGGCGGCACCGTGCACATCGTGATCAACAACCAGGTCGGCTTCACCATCAGCAACCCGCTGGACTCGCGCTCCACCGAGTACGCGACCGACGTTGCGAAGATGATCCAGGCGCCGATCCTCCATGTGAATGGTGATGATCCGGAAGCCGTGTTGTTCGTGACCCAGTTGGCCATCGACTACCGCATGCAGTTCAAGCGTGACGTGGTGATCGATCTGGTCTGCTACCGTCGTCGCGGCCACAACGAGGCTGACGAGCCAAGCGGTACCCAGCCTCTGATGTATCAGCAGATCACCAAGCAGCGCACCACCCGTGAGCTGTATGCCGATCGTCTGACCCAGAGTGGGGTGCTGGACGCTGAGCGTGTTCAGGCGAAAGTCGACGAATACCGCAACGCGCTGGACAACGGTCTGCACGTAGTAAAAAGCCTGGTCAAAGAGCCGAACAAAGAGTTGTTCGTGGACTGGCGTCCGTATCTGGGCCACGCCTGGACCGCGCGTCACGATACTCGCTTCGATCTGAAAACCTTGCAGGAACTGTCCGCCAAGCTGCTGGAGATTCCGGAAGGCTTCGTGGTTCAGCGCCAAGTCTCGAAAATCTACGAAGACCGTCAGAAGATGCAAGCCGGCGGCCTGCCGATCAACTGGGGTTACGCCGAAACCATGGCGTACGCGACCCTGGCGTTCGAAGGTCACCCGATTCGCATGACGGGTCAGGACATCGGTCGCGGTACGTTCTCGCACCGTCACGCTGTCTTGCACAACCAGAAAGACGCGGGTACCTATATCCCGCTGCAAAACCTGTACAAGGGTCAGCCACGTTTCGACCTGTACGATTCATTCCTGTCCGAAGAAGCGGTTCTGGCGTTCGAATACGGTTATTCGACCACCGAGCCAAACGCTCTGGTTATCTGGGAAGCCCAGTTCGGCGACTTCGCCAACGGTGCCCAGGTGGTTATCGACCAGTTCATCACCAGTGGCGAGCACAAGTGGGGCCGTCTCTGCGGTCTGACCATGCTGCTGCCGCACGGTTATGAAGGTCAGGGGCCGGAGCACTCCTCGGCTCGTCTGGAGCGTTACCTGCAGCTGTGCGCCGAGCACAACATTCAGGTAGCCGTGCCGACTACGCCGGCCCAGATCTACCACTTGCTGCGTCGTCAGGTGATTCGCCCGCTGCGCAAACCATTGGTAGTCCTGACTCCGAAGTCGTTGCTGCGTCACAAGCTGGCCATCTCGACCCTGGAAGATCTGGCCGAAGGTTCGTTCCAGACCGTGATCCCGGAAATCGATGCGCTTGACCCGAAAAAGGTCACTCGCATGATCCTGTGCAGCGGCAAGGTCTACTATGACCTGCTGGAAAAACGCCGTGCCGAAGGTCGTGAAGACATCGCCATCGTGCGTATCGAGCAGCTGTATCCGTTCCCTGAGGACGACCTGATGGAGGCGCTCGCCCCTTACACCAACCTCGAAAACGTGGTTTGGTGCCAGGAAGAGCCGATGAACCAGGGCGCCTGGTACAGCAGCCAGCATCACATGCGTCGCAGCCTGACCAACCATAAACAAGGCCTGGTCCTGGAATACGCTGGTCGTGAGGCGTCTGCCGCACCTGCTTGCGGTTACGCTTCGATGCACGCCGAGCAGCAGGAACAACTGCTGCAAGATGCTTTCACTGTTTAACGCCTTCGCGCACCTGAAACCGAATTTAAGGACCCACAGATAATGGCTATCGAAATCAAAGCCCCCACTTTCCCGGAATCGGTTGCCGATGGCACCGTTGCCACCTGGCACAAAAAACCGGGCGACGCCGTCAAGCGTGACGAACTGATCGTCGACATCGAAACCGACAAAGTCGTACTGGAAGTTCTGGCCACTGCTGATGGCGTGCTGGGCGCGATCGTCAAGAACGAAGGCGACACCGTTCTGTCCGACGAAGTTCTGGGCTCCATCGGTGAGGGCGGTGCTGCCGCCGCTCCAGCCGCTGCTGCACCTGCCGCTGCTGCCGCTGCTCCTGCCGAAGCGGGCGAAGACGATCCTGTTGCTGCACCGGCTGCTCGCAAGCTGGCTGAAGAAAACGGCATCAACATCGCTTCCGTTGCCGGTACTGGCAAAGGCGGTCGTGTGACCAAGGAAGACGTGGTAGCAGCTGTTGCCGCCAAGAAAGCCGCTCCGGCTGCTGCACCTGCCAAGGCTGCTGCACCGGCTGCTTCGGCTCCGGTATTCGCTGCTGGCGACCGCGTAGAAAAACGCGTTCCGATGACCCGTCTGCGTGCCAAGGTTGCCGAGCGTCTGGTTGAAGCTCAATCGAACATGGCCATGCTGACCACTTTCAACGAAGTCGACATGACCGAAGTCATGGCCCTGCGTTCGAAGTACAAGGACCTGTTCGAGAAGTCCCACAACGGCGTACGCCTGGGCTTCATGTCGTTCTTCGTGAAAGCGGCTACCGAAGCGCTGAAACGCTTCCCGGCTGTCAACGCGTCGATCGACGGTGCCGACATCGTTTACCACGGCTACGCCGACGTTGGTGTGGCTGTTTCCAGCGACCGCGGTCTGGTTGTACCGGTTCTGCGTAACGCCGAACTGATGAGCCTGGCTGAAATCGAAGGCGGCATCGCTACCTTCGGCAAGAAAGCCCGTGACGGCAAACTGTCGATGGAAGAAATGACCGGCGGCACGTTCACCATCACCAACGGCGGTACTTTCGGTTCGATGATGTCGACTCCGATCGTCAACCCGCCACAGGCTGCGATTCTGGGTATGCACAACATCATCCAGCGCCCTATGGCGATCAACGGTCAGGTAGTTATCCGTCCGATGATGTACCTGGCGCTGTCCTACGATCACCGTCTGATCGATGGCAAAGAAGCTGTGACCTTCCTGGTGACCATCAAGAACCTGCTGGAAGACCCGGCTCGTTTGCTGCTGGATATCTGATTTCGTTGCACGGGCCGTTCAGATGGACGGCCCTTCTGTAATGACCAGCTTCGTCCCACGACGGTCCTCAAAAGGGGCCGTCCGGTTTGATTCGAGAAGGAATGACACATGACTCAGAAATTCGACGTGGTAGTGATTGGCGCGGGTCCTGGCGGCTACGTGGCTGCCATTAAAGCAGCGCAACTGGGCCTCACCACTGCCTGCATCGAGAAATACACCGACAAGGAAGGCAAACTGGCCCTCGGCGGTACTTGCCTGAACGTCGGCTGCATTCCATCCAAGGCGCTGCTGGACAGCTCCTGGAAGTTTCACGAAGCGCAAGACGGCTTCGCGATCCACGGTATCAACCACGCTGGCGTGACCATGGACGTGCCAGCAATGGTCGGCCGTAAAGCCAACATCGTCAAAGGCCTGACCTCCGGCGTTGCAACGCTGTTCAAGGCTAACGGCGTCACTTCGATCCAGGGCCACGGCAAACTGCTGGCTGGCAAGAAAGTCGAAGTCACCAAGCCTGACGGTTCGGTTGAAGTCATCGAAGCCGAAAACGTCATCCTGGCTCCGGGCTCGCGTCCGATCGACATTCCACCGGCTCCGGTCGACCAGAATGTGATCGTCGATTCGACTGGCGCTCTGGAATTCCAATCCGTACCAAAACGCCTGGGTGTAATCGGCGCTGGTGTTATCGGTCTGGAACTGGGTTCGGTATGGTCCCGTCTGGGCGCTGAAGTCACCGTTCTCGAAGCACTGGATACCTTCCTGATGGCAGCGGACACCGCTGTTTCCAAGGAAGCGCTGAAAACCCTGACCAAACAGGGTCTGGACATCAAGCTGGGCGCTCGCGTGACCGGTTCCAAAGTGAACGGCGACGAAGTCGTTGTGAACTACACCGATGCCAACGGCGAACAGAACATCACTTTCGACAAGCTGATCGTAGCCGTTGGTCGCCGTCCGGTGACCACTGATCTGCTGGCTGCCGATTGCGGCGTGACCCTGGACGAGCGCGGTTTCGTGCACGTTGACGATCACTGCGCCACCACCGTACCGGGCGTTTACGCCATCGGTGACGTGGTTCGCGGCATGATGCTGGCTCACAAAGCCTCGGAAGAGGGCATCATGGTTGTCGAGCGCATCAAGGGCCATAAAGCCCAGATGAACTATGACCTGATCCCTTCGGTTATTTATACTCACCCGGAAATCGCGTGGGTCGGTAAAACCGAGCAGGCCTTGAAAGCTGAAGGCGTAGAAGTTAACGTCGGCACCTTCCCGTTCGCAGCCTCTGGCCGTGCCATGGCCGCCAACGATACCGGTGGTTTCGTCAAGGTCATCGCTGATGCCAAGACTGACCGCGTATTGGGCGTCCACGTGATTGGCCCGAGCGCCGCAGAACTGGTTCAGCAGGGCGCGATCGGCATGGAATTCGGCACCAGCGCTGAAGACCTGGGCATGATGGTTTTCTCCCATCCGACCCTGTCTGAAGCCTTGCACGAAGCAGCGTTGGCAGTGAATGGCGGCGCCATCCACATCGCCAACCGCAAGAAACGCTAAGCGGATAATAAGAAACCACGGCGGTACGGCCCGTCGTGAGCCTTGCGAGCAAGACTCACCGCGGAATGTCCGCTGGACGCAGTCTTGCGTAGCTGCACCGGGTACCCGGAAAGGTTACGCAAGCAGCAGTCACAGGTGGTGCGGCACTTGAATGAGTGCAGCACCGAATGCGCAGTACCTAACGAAGACGGTAATAAGCATGAATCTTCACGAGTATCAGGGTAAGCAGCTGTTCGCTGAGTACGGCCTGCCAGTATCCACCGGTTACGCGGTAGACACCCCGGAAGCAGCAGCAGAAGCTTGCGACAAAATCGGCGGCAGCGAATGGGTTGTCAAAGCCCAGGTTCACGCCGGTGGTCGCGGTAAAGCGGGCGGCGTAAAGCTGGTTCGCAGCAAAGAAGACGCTAAAGCATTCGCACAGCAGTGGCTGGGCAAGCGTCTGGTGACTTACCAGACTGACGCCAATGGTCAGCCAGTCACCAAAATCCTGGTTGAATCGTGCACTGATATCGCTAAAGAGCTGTACCTGGGCGCTGTCGTTGACCGTTCGAGCCGTCGCATCGTGTTCATGGCTTCCACCGAAGGTGGCGTGGACATCGAGAAAATTGCTCACGACACTCCAGAAAAAATTCTGAAAGCCACTATCGATCCACTGGTTGGCGCTCAGCCATTCCAGGGTCGCGAGCTGGCATTCCAGCTGGGTCTGGAAGGCAAGCAAGTTGCTCAGTTCGCCAAGATCTTCGTAGGTCTGGCCAAGCTGTTCAAGGATCACGACCTGGCTCTGCTGGAAGTGAACCCGCTGGTGATCAAGGCTGACGGCGATCTGCACTGCCTCGATGCCAAGATCAACATCGACGCCAACGCCATGTACCGTCAGCCTAAGCTGAAGACTTTCCACGATCCGTCGCAAGACGATCCGCGCGAAGCGCACGCTGCCAAGTTCGAACTGAACTACGTAGCACTGGAAGGCAACATCGGTTGCATGGTCAACGGTGCTGGCCTGGCCATGGGTACCATGGACATCGTCAACCTGCATGGCGGCAAACCAGCCAACTTCCTCGACGTGGGCGGCGGTGCTACCAAAGAACGCGTAACCGAAGCGTTCAAGATCATCCTGTCCGACACTAACGTCGCTGCAGTACTGGTCAACATCTTCGGCGGCATCGTTCGTTGCGACATGATTGCCGAAGGCATCATCGGCGCTGTGAAAGAAGTCGGCGTGAAAATCCCGGTTGTTGTTCGCCTTGAAGGCAACAACGCTGAGCTGGGCGCTAAAGTACTGGCAGAAAGCGGTTTGAACATCATCGCTGCTACCAGCCTGACCGACGCTGCTCAACAAGTTGTCAAAGCTGCGGAGGGCAAATAATGAGCGTCCTGATCAATAAAGACACCAAAGTTATCTGCCAGGGTATTACCGGTTCGCAAGGTAGTTTCCACACCCAGCAAGCCATCGAGTACGGCACCAAGATGGTTGGCGGCGTAACTCCAGGCAAAGGCGGCACCGAGCACCTGGGCCTGCCAGTGTTCAACACCGTGAAAGACGCTGTAGCTGCCACTGGCGCCACCGCCAGCGTGATCTACGTTCCAGCTCCTTTCTGCAAGGACTCCATCCTGGAAGCAGCCTTCGGCGGCATCAAGCTGATCGTTTGCATCACTGAAGGCATTCCTACCCTGGACATGCTGGATGCCAAGGTCAAGTGCGACGAGCTGGGCGTAGTCCTGATCGGTCCTAACTGCCCAGGCGTGATCACTCCAGGCGAATGCAAGATCGGCATCATGCCAGGTCACATTCACTTGCCAGGCAAGGTCGGTATCGTTTCCCGTTCCGGCACCCTGACCTACGAAGCTGTGAAGCAGACTACTGACGCCGGTTTCGGTCAGTCGACTTGCGTCGGCATCGGTGGTGACCCGATCCCGGGTTCGAACTTCATCGACATCCTGAAGCTGTTCCAGGAAGACCCGAAGACCGAAGCGATCGTGATGATCGGCGAGATCGGCGGTTCGGCTGAAGAAGAAGCGGCTGCCTACATCAAGGCACACGTGACCAAGCCGGTTGTTTCCTACATCGCTGGTGTGACTGCTCCTCCGGGCAAGCGCATGGGCCATGCTGGCGCAATCATCTCTGGCGGCAAAGGCACTGCAGACGAGAAATTCGCTGCTCTGCAAGACGCAGGCGTTAAAACCGTGCGTTCGCTGGCAGACATCGGCAAGGCCCTGGCCGAGCTGACCGGTTGGGCCGTCAAGTAAGCCTCGCGCTTAACTGACGCTCCACCAAACAAAGGCCACCTTCGGGTGGCCTTTGTCATTTCCGGGGTTTGAGATATTCGCAGCGCTTTTTGTAGCGAGGGAGGTTGTGAAAATTAGATATGTAAACACGACACTGAAATGTCGCGTATCGGATAGTTCGCCCCGTAATAGTGCGTTTGGTGGGCAAATTCGGTAGGCTAGCCGCCATTTTGCGTTTGCGGCCCACAAGGCTGCGGCGCGCTAAACGGGTCAGTCCTATACGGATCGACAGCATTTCCCTCACCCATAAGGGAAATCCCTCTCTAAATTCCGATTCAGTAGTGTGGTATTTCCTTAATGAAAGTGTTGAAAGGCCAGGACATCCTGGCACTGGGCTTCATGACATTTGCCCTGTTCGTCGGGGCTGGCAACATCATCTTCCCGCCTATCGTCGGTTTGCAGTCCGGGCCTAATGTCTGGATGGCGGCGCTGGGTTTTCTGATCACCGCAGTCGGTCTGCCGGTGATCACCGTGGTCGCCTTGGCCAAGGTCGGTGGTGCAATGGATGCCTTGAGCAGCCCGATCGGTAAAATCGCCGGGGGCCTGCTGGCAGCCGCGTGCTACCTCGCTGTCGGCCCGTTGTTCGCGACACCACGCACCGCGACCGTGTCGTTCGAAGTGGGTCTGGCGCCGCTGACCGGCGAGAGCCCGCTGGCGCTGTTTCTCTATAGCTCGGTGTACTTCCTGCTGGTGTTCTTCATCTCGCTCTATCCGGGCCGTCTGCTGGACACCGTAGGACGGTTCCTCGCACCGCTGAAAATCATCGCCCTGGCCGTACTCGGCATCGCAGCGTTCGCGTTGCCGGCCGGTAACATTGGCGTGGCTACCCCTGAATATGTTGCGGCACCGTTCTCCCAGGGCTTCATCAATGGTTACCTGACCATGGATACCCTGGGTGCGCTGGTATTCGGCATTGTCATCGTCAATGCGATCCGCTCCCGTGGCGTGGAATCGCCGGTGTTGATCACCCGTTACGCGATCATCGCCGGGCTGATTGCCGGTGTAGGTCTGGCGCTGGTTTACGTCAGCCTGTTCCGTCTCGGCTCGGGCAGCCATGAAGTGGCCGCCGGTGCCACCAACGGCGCGGCGGTATTGCACGCCTACGTGCAGCACACCTTCGGTTCGCTCGGCAGCGGTTTCCTCGCGGTGCTGATCTCCCTGGCCTGCCTGGTGACTGCGGTCGGTCTGACCTGCGCCTGTGCCGAATACTTCAGCCGTGTGCTGCCACTGTCCTACAAGACGCTGGTGATCATCCTGGCCGCGTTCTCCCTGCTGGTGTCCAACCTGGGCCTCACCAAGCTGATTGCGTTCTCGATCCCGGTACTGACCGCCATCTACCCTCCGTGCATCGCTCTGGTGGCCCTGAGCTTCTGCAAGGACTTCTGGCATGAGCAGGGCCGCATCGTCGGTCCGGTGATGCTGGTGTCGTTCGTTTTCGGCATGATCGACGCGCTCAAGGGCGCCGGTCTGGCCGACTGGATGCCGGCTCAACTGGCTCACCTGCCGCTGAGCGAGCAGGGCCTGGCGTGGCTGGTGCCGTCGGTCATGACCTTGGCGGTTGCCGTGGCTTGCGACCGCCTGCTGGGCAAGCGCGAAGAAGCGCTGGCTTAAGCCGCTTCATGACCCGCCACAAGCGGGCTTGAGCTACAAATGGAAATGCCCCGTATCAATCGATACGGGGCATTTTTATGCGCGTGATGCAGTGTCTTTTTCCTTGGGTTAACGTCGAAGCACTATCCGCAGGTTTCATCATCGTCTACACATCACAAGGAACTGCATGTCGTTCATCCACGCCAATCTGATCCACATCCTCGCCGCGCTCTGGTTTGTCGTCTGCTGGGGTGGCTACACCCGTTACGCGACATGGAAGGGCCGTGACACCGCATGCCTGGCCAGTGTGCTGCACCTGTACCGCGAAGACTGGATGCGCCGCATGCTGTTGCGCGACAACCGTATCGCCGATGCCAGCGTGATCGGTAACCTGGAGCGCAACGCCTCGTTCTTTGCTTCCAGCACATTGATTATCCTGGCCGGTATTCTCACGGTGTTGGGTGCATCCGAAAGAGCCGTGTCGTTGCTTGCGGATATCCCGATGGTGCAACAGGCTTCCCAAGGCATGTCGGAGATCAAGTTGTTGTGCCTGGCGCTGGTGTTTGTCTATGCGTTCTTTACGTTCAGCTGGTGCATGCGTCAGTACAACTTTGCGGCCATTCTCGTGGGTTCGGCACCGATGATCGGTGAGCGGCATGTGTCCGAGCAAGAGCGTAACGCCTTTGCTTCCCGAGCCGCCCGTGTCATCTCCATGGCGGCCAACCAGTTCAACTTCGGTCTGCGTTCCTATTACTTCGGCATGAGCATGCTGGCGTGGTTTGTCAGCCCCTGGTTGTTCATGTTGATGAGCGCCGGTGTCGTGTTGGTATTGTATCGCCGCGAGTTTCACTCCGACGTTCTTGACGTGATGGTCTATACACCTACAGAGGCGCCATTGCCTGAGCTGAACAAAGAGGCGGCTTGATGAGTATTCCATTCTGGTGTGTGTTTATCAGCGCCTTGTTGATTTTCGTGGCGCGCATGCCGGTGGCCAAGGCGATGAAAGAGCAGGGCGGTTACAACAATCACCTGCCGCGTCAACAACAGGCGCAACTCACAGGTTTCGGCGCCCGGGCATTGGCGGCCCACCAGAACAGTTTCGAGGCGTTCATTTTGTTTGCGGTCGGGGTGTTGATGGCGCACACCACGCAAACGGCGGGATGGCTGATCGATGCACTGGCGATCGCCTTCGTGATCGCGCGCGTTATCTACTTACTGTGTTATTGGGCTGATCTGGCCTGGCAGCGAAGTCTGGTGTGGTTCGTCGGATTAGTGTGTTCGTTGTTGCTAATGATTAGTCCGACTTTTAGGACTGTTTTGCTCTAAGGACGCGTTTCGAGCAAAATTTCAGATAAAAGAAAACCCGCACTTGGCGGGTTTTCTTTTATCACTAAAAACGCTTTTAGTTTTTAGGTGCTTCTGGAGCGGCTTCTTTTGCCGCTGCTTCGTTCGATTCAGTCTGAGCTTTGGCAGCTTCAGCGTTTTCTTTTGCCGCCTCGTTCACTTTATCCTGAGCTTCGCTCATTTTTTCCTGAGCTTGCTCTGTATGTTGGGTGGCTTCTTGAGCTTTGTCCTCGGATTTTTTACCGCAAGCGGCGAGACCGAGGGAAGCGGTCAACATCAAGGCAATAGCTAAAGTCTTACGCATGGGGTGTTTCTCCTGATGGAAAATATTTACTGGCCTTTCGAGCACAGCGACCAGGGTTAAGTTCCTTAAATCATTCAGATATATAAGTTTGTTTTGCTACGGAACTTTTACTTAAGAGCCGGCTACTTCGCCCGGACACTAAGGAGCGTTTACCAAATGGCCGAAAACCCCGTTTTTGAGCGTGCGACGCGATTCCTGTCGGCGTTGCGCCATTGTCAGGTACTCGGCATGCGCCTTCACAGCGCCAGCAGCGAAGGGCTGACGGTGATTCTGCCGTATAGCCCGCAGATCGTCGGCAACCCGCAAACGGGGGTGATTCATGGCGGTGCGCTGACCTCGCTGATGGACACCGCCTGCGGCATGGCCACCCTCTGCGTGCTGCCTGAGTTCGAAGTCTGCCCGACGCTCGACCTGCGCATCGACTACATGCATGCCGCTGAGCCACACAAGGACGTTTACGGCTTCGCCCAATGCTACCGAGTGACTACCGATGTGATTTTTGCGCGCGGTTTTGCCTATCAGGACAACCCCGAGCAGCCCATCGCTCATGTAGTGGGCACCTTCATGCGCATGGGCAAGGGTCTCAAAGGCGCTAAAGGCTTTGGCGGCGCCATTTCCGGAGGTACGAAATGACCGACACGTTCAAGGAGCAGCTTCAACAGGCCCATGCTCAGGGGGACTACGCCGCGCTGCTGCAGCTGATTCCTTACGCCGAGCTGATCGGCGTCGAATGTTCGCGGGTAGGAGATGAGCTGCTGTTTCGTCTGCCGGCCAACAAGGACAACATTGGTAACCCTTTACTGCCAGCGATTCATGGTGGGGTGATTGCCGGGTTCATGGAGCTCTCGGCGGCGCTGCACCTGTTGATTTTCACCGGCTCGCCCGGTGTGCCGAAGATTATCGACTTCTCCCTCGACTACCTGCGCGCGGGGCAGTTTCGCGATACCTGGGCCCGATGCCAGGTTTGTCGCCAGGGGCGGCGGGTGGCGAACGTGGCGATTACCGCCTGGCAAAGCACTGAAGCCGAGCCCATTGCCACGGCCCGGGCCCACTTCAAAATCGAAGAGCCCTTGAAATCCTGATCTCAGCCCCCAACTCTGAGGACAACCCGCCGCCGACCCTCAAGGTCGCGGCCACTGCCATCTGATTGGAGTTTGATGACCATGAGTGTGGAAACTCAAAAGGAAACCCTGGGCTTCCAGACCGAGGTGAAGCAGCTGCTGCACCTCATGATCCATTCGCTGTATTCCAACAAGGAAATCTTCCTTCGCGAATTGATCTCGAACGCCTCTGACGCTGTCGATAAATTACGTTTTGAAGCGCTGGCCAAGCCTGAATTGCTGGAAGGCGGCGCTGAGCTGAAAATCCGTGTGAGCTTCGACAAGGACGCTAAAACCGTCACCCTCGAAGACAACGGCATCGGCATGAGCCGTGAAGATGCGGTCACTCACTTGGGCACCATCGCCAAGTCCGGTACCGCCGATTTCATGAAGCACCTGTCTGGTGATCAGAAAAAAGACTCGCACCTGATCGGTCAGTTCGGTGTTGGTTTCTACTCGGCGTTCATCGTCGCCGATAAAGTTGACGTATTCAGCCGCCGTGCCGGCCTCGCTGCCAGCGAAGGTGTGCACTGGTCGTCCAAGGGCGAAGGCGAATTTGAAATCGCCACCGTCGAAAAAGCTGATCGCGGCACCCGTATCGTTCTGCACCTGAAATCCGGCGAAGACGAGTTCGCCGATGGCTGGCGCCTGCGCAACATCATCAAGAAGTATTCCGACCACATCGCCTTGCCGATCGAGTTGCCGAAAGAAGTGGCAGCCGCCGAAGGCGAAGAGAAGCCTGCCGTTGAGTGGGAAACCGTCAACCGCGCCAGCGCCCTGTGGACTCGCCCTCGCACTGAAGTGAAGGACGAGGAATACCAGGAGTTCTACAAGCACGTTGCTCACGATTTCGAAAACCCGCTGAGCTGGAGCCACAACAAAGTCGAGGGCAAGCTCGAGTACACCTCGCTGCTTTATGTGCCGACCCGTGCTCCGTTCGATCTGTACCAGCGTGAAGCGCCGAAGGGCCTGAAACTGTACGTGCAGCGCGTGTTCGTCATGGATCAGGCTGAGTCGTTCCTGCCGCTGTACCTGCGCTTCATCAAAGGCGTGGTTGATTCCAACGACCTGTCGCTGAACGTGTCGCGGGAAATCCTGCAGAAAGACCCGATCATCGACTCCATGAAATCGGCGCTGACCAAGCGCGTTCTGGACATGCTGGAAAAACTGGCGAAGAACGAGCCTGAGCAATACAAAGGCTTCTGGAAGAACTTCGGTCAGGTCATGAAAGAAGGCCCGGCAGAAGACTTCGCCAACAAAGAAAAAATTGCCGGTCTGCTGCGTTTTGCGTCCACTCAGGGCGACGACGGTGAGCAGGTTGTAAGTCTGGCCGACTACCTGGCTCGTACCAAGGAAGGTCAGGACAAGATCTACTACCTGACCGGCGAAACCTACGCGCAAGTCAAAAACAGCCCGCACCTGGAAGTTTTCCGCAAGAAAGGCATCGAAGTGCTGCTGCTGACCGACCGTATCGACGAGTGGCTGATGAGCTACCTCAGCGACTTCGACGGCAAGAGCTTTGTCGACGTGGCACGCGGTGACCTGGACCTCGGCAACCTGGATTCGGAAGAAGACAAGAAAGCCGCGGAAGAAGTCGCCAAGTCCAAAGAAGGCCTGGTTGAGCGTCTCAAGACCGCTTTGGGTGAGTCCGTTGCTGAAGTGCGGGTTTCCCATCGCCTGACCGATTCCCCGGCGATTCTGGCCATCGGCGAGCAGGACCTGGGCCTGCAAATGCGTCAGATCCTGGAAGCCAGCGGTCAGAAGGTTCCGGATTCGAAGCCGATCTTCGAATTCAACCCGGCTCACCCGCTGATCGAGAAGCTCGACAACGAGCAGAGCGACGAGCGCTTCGGCGACCTGTCGCACATTCTGTTCGATCAGGCGGCCCTGGCGGCCGGCGACAGCTTGAAAGACCCGGCCGCTTATGTGCGTCGTCTGAACAAGCTGCTGGTTGAACTGTCGGTTTAACCACGTTGTATAAAAACCCGCTTCGGCGGGTTTTTTCATTCTGGTGTTTTTTTACTGGGAGTCAGTCATGAGCCAAATCACTGTTCGATCCGTCGCCTATCAGATCGACGGCCAATCGTATGAAAGCCGTCTGGCCTTCGATGCCGACCATAAAGGCCCGCGTCCGGGTCTGTTGATGGCGCCGAACTGGATGGGTGTCAGCTTTGGCGCCGAGGAGATTGCCAAATCGGTGGCATCCAAGGGTTATGTGGTGCTGATCGCGGATCTGTACGGGCAATCGGTTCGTCCGCAGAACGGCGACGAGGCAGGCGCGGCGATGATGCCGCTGAAGAATGATCGCGCCTTACTGCGCAAACGCATGCAGGCAGCCTTCGAACAACTGCAAGGGCAGGGCGAGGCGGCGGTCGATACCTCGAAACTGGCGACCTTTGGTTTCTGCTTCGGTGGTTGCTGCGCGCTGGAGCTGGCGCGTAGCGGTGCGCCGGTGAAGGCTGCGGTGTCGTTCCACGGCACGCTCGATACGCCGAACGTGAACGATGCGAAAAACATCAAGGGTTCGGTGCTGGTGCTGCATGGCGCTGCCGATCCGCTGGTGCCGAAAGAGCAGCTGCCAGCGTTTGAAGCTGAGATGAATGCCGCCGGTGTGGATTGGCAATTGCTGAGCTATGGCGGCGCGGTGCATTCGTTCACCGACCCGCATGCCAACGTGCCGGGCATGATGATGTATGACGCGAAAACCGCGGCTCGCGCGTTCACGTCGATGCATAACTTGCTGGATGAAGTGTTCAAGGGCTGATTGCTGCTCTCGGTCCGGACGATGATCGTTCCCACGCTCTGCGTGGGAATGCCTCTAGGGACGCTCGCGGCGTGGGAACGATCAGCCGATCAGTTACAGGGGCGTTGGCGGGCTTCGGTGTTTCGGCAACTCAATCCGCTCACTTTCCCCCGGCACCGTCGGCCAATCCCCGGCCGCCCAGCGCCGACGTGCTTCATCAATCAACGCCGGATCACTGGCCACGAAGTTCCAGTTGATCCGTCGTGGCCCGTCCAGTGGCGCTCCGCCAAACAGCACGGCATGGCAGTCACTCTCGGCGAACAGCGTCATCTCTTCCCCGGCCGGCAACACTACTAGCGTGTAGGGCTCCAGCAGCTCGCCATCAAGCTGCGCCTCGCCGCTCAACACATACAGCGCCCGTTCTTCATGCTCGGTGGGAATCAGCAGCGTGGTCGCCGTTTGCAGGTTCAATTCGGCATACAGCGTAGGCGAAAGCACCGGGACCGGTGATTCAAGGCAAAAGCCCTTCCCGGCGATCATTCGTATCTTCACGCCAAGGTTTTCGCTGGCGGGCAGCGTGGCTGCTGGATGGTGGCTGTAGTGTCCTGGGCCGTGCTCACGGTCCTTGGGCGAAGCCAGCCAGATCTGTAAGCCGTGCATCGTACCGCCACTGTTCTTCAAGGCTTCGGGCGTGCGTTCGACGTGGGCAATCGCACTGCCGGCGGTCATCCAGCTGACATCGCCGGCATTCACCACCTGATCGGAACCGAGGCTGTCCTTGTGCTGGATTTGCCCTTCGAACAGGTAGGTGAGGGTGGACAGCCCGATGTGCGGATGCTGACGGATGTCCATGCCTTTGCCCGGTGGATAACGGGTTTCGAGCATGTGGTCGAAAAACACGAAGGGCCCGACGTTGCGGCATTTGGCTGACGGCAAAGGGCGAAGGATCGGCTGGCCTTCGACATCTTCGGCGCGGGGGCGGATCACGAGCGGAGTGTTCATGGTGCGTTCCAGGCTGAGCGGGTGACGCAGGGAGCATAACCCGCTTGCGCAGCCGTTGCCGCTATTGGCTGAAGGCGCCTTCGGACAGATGAGTCTCGATGCTGACTTCAGAGGTGGTCATCAGCTTGTGTACCGGGCAGCGGTCGGCCACGCGGTGCAGCTCGTCGCGCTGGGCGTCGGTGAGTACGCCCTTGAGCGTGAGTTTGACGTGCAGGGCATATTTGCCTTTCTGCTCTTCACTGTTGTCGCGCTTGACCTCGACCCCGACGCCGGTCAGTGGGATGCCCTTCTTCTTCGCATACAGTTTCAGGGTCAGGGCCTTGCAGGCGCCGAGGGCCGCGTCGAAATAGTCATGGGGCTCTGGCGCGGTGCCTTCGCCACCGGACGACTTGGGAACATCGGCAAACAGTTCATGGTCATCGATCTGGACGCTGTGACGAAAACCTTCGGCGGAGACAGTATTGACGGTAACGGTCATGGGAAACCTCGCAGGGATCAGGAAAAGTCATTCGATCAAAAAAGACCCTGAATTTATAGAGTATTCCTTCACGTTCGCGTTCCTATTTATTGCCTGACGATTTGGCCACAACATCTGTGGCGAGGGGGCTTGCCCCCGTTGGGTTGCGAAGCGGCCCCAAAACCAGGCAACGCGGCGAATCAGGGAAAACGCGGACACAGGATTTACGACTGCTGCGCAGCCGAACGGGGGCAAGCCCCCTCGCCACAGCTCAAAGTTGTTTAAGCACCAGACGAAAAAAAGCCCCGCGTTTGCGGGGCTTTCATGTCGGTCCGGATCAGCTGCCTTTGACCGTCTTGCCGTTGACCGTACCGTCGAGGAGCATGATGTTGTACTCCTTGCCGTCGGTTTCGACCTGTTGCAGACGGACCAGCAGGTAATCCCAATCCTTGGCGAACCACAGCACGGTGATGCGCTTGCTTTGTGTCGGATCGCGCACGCGCTCGACCTTGACCGCATCGATCTGGCCTGCCTTGGTGTCGACTTTCTCCGAGCCCAGCACGCGGAAGTCATAGGTATCGACTTCGCCGGCATCGACGACCTGATAGCTCATGCTTTTCTTGCCGGAGGCCACGTCATGCTGCAGCGCCAGTTGATAGGTGGACTTGTCGACCATGCCGCGGTTGAGCGGGAGCTTGACGGCGTCACCGCGATCGGTGCCGGTGACCATCTTGTTGGTCCAGTCGAAATCCAGATCAGCCTTCTTGGCTTTGCCCAGGCCACCGCGTTCGAAGTGGTAGGACTGCGGCAGCAGCGTGTCCTTGTCCAGGGTCAGGGTGCTTTCTTCGGTCAGGCTGGCGATCATCATCGATGCCTTGAAGCTGAGTTTCCAGACGCCGTTGGCTTCCTTGGTCAGGCTGCGTTCGGCGGTGCCGCTCATGGGCAGTTGCTTCCAGTCGGCGGTGTAGCTGGCGGAGAAGGGATGAAGGTCCGCGGCCTGCGCAAACGGCAGGGCGAGCAGGGCGCAAGCGAAGAGCAGGGCACGACGCATAAAATCTCCTAGGTTCGAATCAAGTGGCCGCTGGCCGCGAGTAACTGTCCGTCCAGTAAAGCACCTTGTTCGCCGAGTGATAAACGGCCTTCAGCAAACCAGCGTACGGCCATCGGGTAGATCAGGTGTTCCTGGGTGTGGACTCGCTGCGCCAGACTCTGCGGCGAATCGTGCAACTCTACCGGTATTACTGCCTGTACGACCAGTGGTCCGCCATCGAGTTCCTCGGTGACGAAGTGCACGGAGCAGCCGTGTTCCGTATCGCCGGCCTCCAGCGCGCGCTGATGAGTGTGTAACCCTTTGTATTTGGGCAGCAGCGAGGGATGGATATTGAGCAGGCGACCCTGGTAATGGCGCACGAAGTCAGCGCTGAGAATGCGCATGAAACCGGCCAGTACCACGAGTTTGGGGTTGAAGGCGTCGATCAGTTCGATCAGCGCGGCATCGAAGGCCTCGCGGCCCTCGAAAGCCTTGTGATCCAGGGTGCGGGTGTCGATACCCGCGTCCCTGGCGCGTTGCAGGCCGTAGGCGTCGGCGCGGTTGGAAATCACCGCAGCAATGCGGGCCGGGCTGTCGCCGGTCCGCGTGCTGTCGATCAAGGCCTGCAAGTTACTGCCGGTGCCGGACAGCAGCACCACCACATCACAGGTCTGGGACATTAATGAGCCTTGAGGTTCTTCAGTTCGACCTGAGCCGCGCCTTCGGCAGCGGTGGCGATCTGACCGATGACCCATGGCTGCTCGCCAGCTTCACGCAGGACGTTCAGCGCGGTTTCAACGTGCTCTTGAGCCACGCAGATGACCATGCCGACGCCGCAGTTCAGCACGCGGTGCATTTCGGTTTCGTCGACGTTGCCTTTCTCTTGCAGCCAGTCGAACACCGCAGGGCGGGTCCAGCTCGCGACGTCAACCACCGCTTGAGCGCCTTTTGGCAGTACGCGCGGGATGTTGTCCAGCAGGCCGCCACCGGTGATGTGGGCCATGGCTTTGACGGCGCCGGTGTCCTTGATCAGCTTGAGCAGCGGCTTCACGTAGATACGGGTCGGAGCCATCAGCAGGTCGGTCAGCGGTTTGCCGTCGAGCTGGATATTCTCGATGTCGGAACCCGACACTTCGATGATCTTGCGGATCAGCGAGTAGCCGTTGGAGTGCGGGCCGGAAGACGGCAGGGCGAGCAGGGCATCGCCGGCAGCGACTTTCGAACCGTCGATGATTTCGGATTTTTCCACGACGCCGACGCAGAAGCCGGCCAGGTCGTAGTCTTCACCTTCATACATGCCAGGCATTTCAGCGGTTTCGCCGCCGACCAGGGAGCAGCCGGACAGTTCACAGCCGGCGCCGATGCCGGTTACAACCTGAGCAGCGGTGTCGACGTTCAGTTTGCCAGTGGCGTAGTAGTCGAGGAAGAACAGCGGCTCAGCGCCGCAGACCACCAGGTCGTTCACGCACATGGCCACCAGGTCGATGCCGATGCTGTCGTGCTTGTTCAGGTTCAGCGCCAGGCGCAGCTTGGTGCCGACGCCGTCAGTGCCCGATACCAGCACCGGTTGTTTGTAACCGGCCGGGATTTCGCAGAGGGCGCCGAAACCGCCCAGGCCGCCCATGACTTCCGGGCGCGCAGTGCGCTTGGCGACGCTCTTGATGCGTTCGACCAATGCTTCACCGGCGTCGATGTCTACACCGGCGTCCTTGTAGCTCAGGGAGGGTTGCTTGCTCATGATCCAGGCCTTTAGGGGGGATTCAGGGGTAACGACCGAGTTCAGCGGGCCTGTCGAAATTGATGAGGCAATTGCCTCACGCGCTATTTTGACACTACCCGGCTGTAGCCGGTCTGCGAAGGCGCGCGATTTTATCAGGCTTGAGGGGCAGCGGCCATCCTCGTGCCGACGGGCAGGGGCATATCGCGTTAAAAAAACTGATATTGCCCGTGTTGGCGACGTCCCACATGGCTGTATAAGGTACGACGTTAACCGTCTATCGTTATGACAGTGCGAAAACTTACCGCGATCGTGTGAATGTTTTGCTTGGGCCTGCGGTCACAGCCCTGGCTCAATCGTCTTCATGCGGTCTGTTCCAGCCGCTCTTGTCGTCAGGAATCTTCCATGCGTTTTCTTAAATTCTTGTTCGTGGGCTGTTTATCCGTGGTCAGCCTGGCCAGCCATGCCGAAACCGTCAAAGGCCTCTATCAAGTGCGCCAACCGGTCAGCGGCCAGACACCGGAGGAGCGCGACCAGGCGACTCAGCAGGCGCTGGAAACGCTGGTGTTGCGCTTGACCGGCGATCCCAAGGCGGCGCAAAGCCCTGGCCTTGCGACCGTGCGCAAAGACCCTCAGCAGATCATCAGTCAGTTCGGCTACGACGCCGGGCCACCGCAAGTGCTGAAAGTCGATTTCGACCCGGCCACCACCGAGCAGGCCTTGCGTCGTGCCGGGCTGGCCGTGTGGGGGGCCAATCGGCCGTCGATCCTCGGCTGGTGGTTGAACGATTCCACCGAAGGTTCGAGCCTGGTCGGCGATGGTCAGGCCAGTGCTGCGCCCTTGCGTCGGGCGGCTCAGCACCGAGGCTTGCCGCTGCGTTTGCCGCTGGCTGACCTGAATGAACAGATCGTCGCCACGGCACCGAATCTGGAAGGTGCCGACCCTGCGCCACTGCGCAGTGCCTCCGACCGTTACAATGCCGATGCCTTGCTGGCGGTGCATGCCCGTGAAGAAGGGGGGCAATGGCAAGCCAAGTGGCGACTGTGGCTGGGCGATCAAAAAGAGGCCGGCAGCGTGCAGGGCGCCGATACCGCCGCCGTGGCCGATGCGGTGATGCTGGCGGTCAGCGAGCGTCTGGCGTCGCGTTTCGTTGCCAAGCCAGGTGTGTCGGGCGAGCAGTTGTTGGAAGTGCAGGGCATGAATCTGGAGCGTTATGCGACGCTTGGGCGTTTGTTGGAGCCTTTTGGCGCGCGTCTGCAAAGTGTCGATGGCGACCGCGTGCTTTATCGCGTCAACGGCAGCGCCGATCAGCTGCGAGCTCAGTTGTCCCTGGCGCAATTGCAGGAAGTTCCGGCCAGTCAGGTGCCGGCACCTGTTCAGCCGGTGACTGTGGGTTCTGCGCCGGCCGCAGCGCCAGCGCCTGCCCCGACGCCGCAGTTGCATTTCCGTTGGTGAGTTTTTTCTTTATATAGAAGCAGGAGTGGTACATGGCCGATACGCGGCGTTGGTTCTGGCTCGGTGGGGTGGCCCTGCTTTGCGCGTTTGTTTACCTGTTGCATCCGATCCTGACGCCGTTCCTGGTGGCGCTGTTGCTGGCCTATCTGTTCGACCCGCTGGTGGATCGGCTGGAGAAGCTCGGCTTGTCCCGGACATGGGGCGTGGTGGCGGTGTTCGCGTTGTTCACGATGGTCCTCACCACGCTGTTGTTGGTGTTGGTGCCGATGCTCGCCAAGCAGCTGTTTCGCTTGTATGAACTGGCGCCGCAGATGCTCGACTGGTTGCAGCACACCGCGTTGCCGTGGGCGCAATCGAAGTTGGGTTTGTCGGAGGGCTTCTGGAAGTTCGACAAGCTCAAGGCGGCGATCAGCGAGCACATGGGCCAGACCACCGACATTGTCGGCGTGGTGCTGAGTCAGGCGACGGCTTCAGGCCTTGCGCTGATCGGCTGGCTGGCCAATCTGGTGCTGATCCCGGTGGTGAGTTTTTATCTGCTGCGCGACTGGGACCTGATGATGGCCAAGATCCGCAGCTTGCTGCCGCGTGATCGTGAAGAGCGTGTCATGACCCTGGCTGGGGAATGCCATGAAGTGCTTGGGGCGTTCGTGCGCGGACAGTTGCTGGTGATGCTGGCGCTGGGTGTGATCTACGCCGCTGGCTTGATGATCGTCGGGCTGGAGTTGGGGTTGTTGATCGGTCTGATTGCCGGTCTGGCGGCGATCGTGCCGTACATGGGGTTTGTCATCGGGATTGGCGCGGCGTTGATTGCCGGTCTGTTCCAGTTCGGTGGCGATCTGTATCCCATGATCGGTATCGTCGCGGTGTTCATGGTCGGCCAGGCGCTGGAAGGCATGGTTCTGACGCCGTTGCTGGTGGGTGACCGGATCGGCCTGCACCCGGTGGCGGTGATCTTTGCGATTCTGGCCGGCGGCGAGCTGTTCGGTTTTACCGGTGTGCTGCTGGCATTGCCGGTGGCGGCGGTGATCATGGTCCTGGTGCGCCATGTGCATGATTTGTATAAAGATTCGGATATCTACGGCGGTGTCGACGAGTCTGAGAAGTAAGGCTTCGAGATCGCTCGTCGCGGGCAGCCTGGTTTCACGCCGGGTTTGCCCGTATCCCTCGCGCGGCTGTCACATGCACCGCCAAAGAAACTGTCATAAAACCAGCACGTTAACGCAAACCTTTGATTTTGCTTGTGGTCTGTCGCATTGTGCCGTCAGCTTCACGGGTATAAACTTCGCAAACTTTACACAGAGGCCACTAACGGTTCCTTTGGAACTGTTCAGTCAGCATGAAACCGATTCAGCTGCCCCTAGGTGTGCGTCTGCGTGATGACGCCACCTTTATCAATTACTACCCAGGCGCCAATGCCGCTGCACTCGGCTATGTCGAGCGGCTGTGCGAAGCCGACGCCGGCTGGACGGAAAGCCTGATTTACCTCTGGGGCAAGCACGGGGTAGGGCGCACGCATTTGTTGCAGGCGGCTTGCCTGCGTTTCGAGCAGATGGGTGAACCGGCGGTGTATCTGCCGCTGGCCGAGTTGATGGACCGCGGCATCGAAATCCTCGACAACCTCGAACAATACGAACTGGTTTGCCTGGACGATTTGCAGGCGGTCGCCGGCAAGGCGGATTGGGAAGAGGCGTTGTTCCATCTGTTCAATCGTCTGCGTGACAGCGGTCGGCGTCTGCTGATCGCCGCCTCGACATCCCCGCGCGAACTACCGGTGAAGCTGGCGGACCTCAAGTCTCGGCTGACACTGGCGCTCATCTTCCAGATGCGTCCGCTCTCTGACGAAGACAAGTTGCGTGCCTTGCAGTTGCGCGCCTCCCGTCGTGGCCTGCACCTGACTGACGAAGTCGGGCATTTTATTTTGACTCGCGGTACCCGCAGCATGAGTGCGCTTTTCGAGCTGCTTGAACGCCTCGATCAGGCCTCCCTTCAAGCTCAGCGCAAGCTGACAATCCCGTTCCTGAAAGAGACGTTGGGCTGGTAAAAGCCAGGTTTTTCGCGGGTTCCGGCATATTCCAGGCGTCAACAAATCCGCTTTCCTGCAGGGGAGCAGGCTGCGCAAAGGTTCAAAATGGGCTTAAGCGCTTAGATGGAAACGAGAAACCGATAAGTCACATAAAGATCGATTGAATTTGCAAATGAGATCGATAGCGGGCATAGTCTCGGCTTCTTTACAACTATCAGCCACGGTCGTGCCCATGCTAAATCGCTTCGCACCCCTCGTGCCTCTCGCACTCGTCACCCTGTTGTTCGGTTGCGCTGCTCACTCTCCAGTGTCCCAGCAAGAGCCACAACAACAGGTTTCAAATTCAGTTACCGCGCAGTCTTCTTCCATTCTTTTCCAGGAAGAGCTAGCAACCAATAAAGAACTGGCAGACTTCGCCGGCGGCAAGTCGTACCAGCTTCCGGTTCTGGCTGACAGCATCCTCGAACGTGGCATGTCCCTGATCGGTACCCGTTACCGTTTCGGCGGCACCTCCGAGGCTGGCTTCGACTGCAGCGGCTTCATCGGTTATCTGTTTCGTGAAGAGGCTGGCATGAACCTGCCGCGCTCCACTCGCGAAATGATCAACGTTGACGCTCCGTTGGTGGCTCGCAGCGCCCTCAAGCCGGGTGACCTGCTGTTCTTCGCCACCAATGGCCGTCGCGGTCGTGTCAGTCACGCCGGGATCTACGTGGGTGACAACCAGTTCATCCACTCCAGCAGCCGCAAAAGCGGTGGTGTCCGGGTCGATAGCCTGGGCGACAGCTACTGGAGCAAGACCTTCATCGAAGCCAAGCGTGCACTCGCAATGGCACCGGCTGCAGCGCCTATCGTCACTGCGCGCAAATAAGCGGACAGTTTATAAGGCGAACTTAAAGTCTTACTTGAAGTTTGCCGCGTAGCCGCTAGAATCCTGATCTATTATTGATGGTAAACCGCCTGCGTTCTGCGCAGGCGGTTTTCTTTTCTGTCTTTGTGGCAGAAAAAAGCCGCAGCCAGATCAGGATGTTCTGTTTATGACGATGTCGGCCCGCCTCGCACTCATGTTCTTCGCAGCGCTGCTCAGCGCCTGCGCCAGCCGCACACCGCCACCTGCGCCGGTGGTTCGCGCACCGATTGTTTTCGGTTCTCCCCAAGCCTTTTCCCCTGCGGCAGAAGACGTGCTGTTTCGCGCGCTCGGTCTGGTGGGGACGCCTTATCGTTGGGGCGGCAACACGCCGGATTCCGGGTTCGATTGCAGCGGTTTGATCGGTTACGTCTATCGCGATGTCGCAGGCATTTCCTTGCCGCGGTCCACACGCGAGATGATCGGCATGCAGGCTCCCAACGTCGGCAAGGAAGGCCTGCAAACCGGCGACCTGATTTTCTTCGCCACCAATGGCGGCTCCCAGGTCAGCCATGCCGGGATCTATGTCGGCGAAGGGCGCTTCGTCCATGCACCAGCCACGGGCGGCACGGTGAAACTGGACAGCTTGTCCAAGGCTTATTGGCAGAAGGCTTATCTGAGCGCCAAGCGCGTCTTGCAACCTGAACACTTGGCACATAATCCCTAGGGGTTTGTCATGATCGTTCTGGCGGAGTTGTAGGAGCGAGGCTTGCCCGCGAAGGCGGCAGCACAGTCAACATTGATATCGACTGACACACCGCTTTCGCGGGCAAGCCTCGCTCCTACGGACAGACTTTACTTGGCCGCGGAAACGCGCCAAATCTTGTTCCCCACATCATCTGCCACCAACAAGCCGCCCTGCTGATCGATCACCACGCCCACCGGCCGCCCCATGGCTTTTCCCTCGTCGTTGAGGAAGCCGGTAAGCACATCCAGCGGCTGTCCGCTCGGTTTGCCGGCGCTGAACGGCACGAAAATTACTTTGTAGCCGCTGTGCGGTTTACGGTTCCACGAGCCATGCTGGCCGATGAATGCCCCTTGGGTGAACGGCGCGGGCAACTTGCTGCCTTCGGCGAACGTCAGGCCCAGCGACGCGGTATGGGGCCCCACCGCGTAGTCTGGAGTAATGGCCTTGGCGACCAGATCAGGGTTTTGTGGCTCGACGCGAACATCGACATGTTGCCCGTAATAGCTGTAAGGCCAGCCATAGAACCCGCCGTCCTTCACTGAAGTGATGTAGTCCGGCACCAGGTCGCTGCCGATTTCGTCACGCTCGTTGACTGCGGTCCATAAAGCGCCGGTCTGAGGCTCCCAGGCCAGGCCGTTCGGGTTGCGAATCCCCGAGGCGAAGATTCGATGGTTGCCGGTGGCGCGATCCACTTCCCAGATCGCCGCGCGACCTTCCTCCTGATCCATGCCGTTTTCACCGACGTTGCTGTTCGAACCCACGGTGACGTACAGCTTGCTGCCGTCCTTGCTGGCGATGACGTTTTTGGTCCAATGGTGATTCAGTGTGCCGCCCGGCAAATCGACCACTTTGATCGGCTGCGACTTGATCGCCGTCTCGCCGTTTTCATAGTGGAAACGCAGCAAGCGGTCGGTGTCGGCGACGTACAGGTCTTTGCCGACCAAGGTCATGCCGAAGGGCGAGTTGAGGTTTTCCAGGAACACCGTGCGGGTTTCGGCGACGCCGTCGTGGTCCTTGTCCCGCAGCAGAGTGATGCGATTCGGGCTGGGAACGCCGGCCCCGGCACGGCCCATGACTTTGCCCATGACCCAGCCGCGAATGCCTTTGCCGTCGTCGGGTTTGGGCGGCGAGTTGGTTTCGGCCACCAGCACATCGCCGTTGGGCAATACGTAGAGCCAGCGGGGATGATCGAGGCCTTCGGCAAACGCCGCCACCTGAGTCCCTGGCGCGGCAGTGGGTTTTTTACCTTGAGGCCAGCCGATCGCCGGGGCGATGTTCACCGTCGGGATCAGGGTTTTGTTCGGTTCCGGCAGCTTGGGCGACGGTCCGGTGCCGTCCGAGACTTGCAGGCTGGAGGTTTCACCACAGGCGGCGAGCCCTCCGGCGAGCGCGATGATGAAAACGAGCTGGGGTTTGCGCATTACTGATCTTCCCTATGAATGCATTGACGTAATCATAGAGAAGCGTAGACACCCGATGGTTCAACCAGTCAGCCGCGGGCTTCCTTGAACAGCACGGCGATACCCGGGTGGTAGTTGCCGGCTTCATTGCGCAACTTGCGGTAGGCGTAAGGGAAATACCAGGCCACGGCGCAGGTGTGTTCCTTTTGCAGGTCGTCGAGCATGTCCTGGAGTTCTTCCGGGGTGGCGCTGTGCTGGGCTTTTTGCGGGGCGACAAACAGGCAGCCGAGTTTCAGGTCGCTGGCGTAGCTGATGCGCTTCGCGTCGCTGGTGATGTCCGCCAGTGCCTGGGTCAGGTTCAAGCTATTGACCCGCGGCCAGCGCTGGGTGGCTTGCAGGTATGCGCGTTCTTCGCTGGTGGCGATAAACAGATCGGCGCGGGCGTTGCGTTCGCCTTCTTCGGTCTGTTTGCGCGTCGGTGTTTGCTGCAGCGTGACCATTTCCGCCATCCAGGCTGCGGCAGAGAGCAGGCCGAGGTTGGCGTTTTCGTCGTACCAGTAAGGCGTATCGTTATCGCCGCGCACGGCGTTGTAGCGGTCGATACAGTCAAACCAGCGTTCCAGCACCGGGCGCAGGAATTCCAGCTTCGGATTGCTGATGATCATGCCTTGCATGTGGCTCACCCTTGTTATTGTGTTATGAGGTTGTGGCTCTTTGATATCACTGCTGGCAGTGTGGCACAAGATTGGCGTCAGATAATTGATCGGCGGCAGTTATTCGCCGGAAGGCGTCCCGTCTTTAATTGACGCTCCACCCCCAACCCTCTAACCTTCGCGGCTTGTTTCAGGTGCTCTGTGGCCTTGGTCGACAGAGTGAAACAGGGAAGCCGGTGAGTGAGTTTCTTCCAGCGAAGAACGATCGCGATCCCGGCGCTGCCCCCGCAACGGTAAATGAGTGAAGACTGCGCCTTGAGCCACTGTGTCGACGATTGACATGGGAAGGCGCGCAGTCGGGCCAAGTGCCGCTCATGAGCCCGGAGACCGGCCTGATCCATTCAGCGGCATCACGGTGGGCGATGCCAGGCTTCTTGCCGTCTATTCTTGTGCCTGCCCGCCGTTATCCAGCCTCAACGGAGAGCTCCCCCATGACTGATACCCCCGATCGTGACGAACGCCATCTGGCGCGCATGCTGCGCAAAAAAGCCGTGATCGACGAACGCATCGCCAACTCGCCGAATGAATGCGGCCTGCTGCTGGTGCTGAGCGGCAACGGCAAAGGCAAGAGCAGTTCGGCGTTCGGCATGCTTGCGCGCTCCATGGGCCACGGCATGCAATGCGGCGTAGTGCAGTTCATCAAGGGGCGCAGCAGCACCGGCGAGGAGTTGTTCTTCCGGCGCTTTCCGGAGCAGGTGCGTTTTCATGTGATGGGCGAGGGCTTCACCTGGGAAACCCAGGACCGCCAGCGTGACATCGCCGCCGCCGAAGCTGCGTGGGCGGTGTCCCGCGAACTGCTGAGCGATCCGTCGATTGGCCTGGTGGTACTCGATGAATTGAACATCGCCCTCAAGCACGGTTACCTCGATCTCGATCAGGTGCTCAGCGACTTGCAAGCCCGTCCGCCGATGCAGCATGTGGTGGTCACTGGCCGTGGCGCCAAACCGGAGATGATCGAACTGGCTGACACCGTCACCGAAATGGGCATGATCAAGCACGCCTTCCAGGCCGGGATCAAGGCGCAAAAAGGCGTCGAGTTGTGAATCAACCACGTCAATGCCCGGCGGTACTGATTGCCGCGCCGGCCTCCGGTCAGGGCAAGACCACCGTCACCGCCGCGCTCGCCCGTTTGCATCGCAATCAGGGGCGCAAGGTGCGCGTGTTCAAATGCGGCCCGGACTTTCTCGACCCGATGATTCTAGAGCGCGCCAGCGGTGCGCCGGTCTATCAGCTGGACATGTGGATGGTCGGCGAGCAGGAAAGTCGTCGCCTGTTGTGGGAAGCCGCTGGCGAAGCTGACCTGATTCTCATCGAAGGCGTCATGGGGTTGTTCGACGGTACGCCGTCCAGTGCCGATCTGGCGCGGCATTTCGGTGTGCCGGTGCTCGGCGTGATTGACGGCACCGCGATGGCGCAGACGTTTGGTGCACTGGCCCTGGGGCTTGCGCGCTATCAGCCGGATTTGCCGTTTGCCGGTGTGTTGGCCAACCGGGTTGGCACCCTGCGTCATGCGCAATTGCTCGAAGGCAGTCTGACAGAAGGCTTGCGCTGGTACGGCGCGCTGTCCCGGGAAACCGGCATCGAATTGCCGAGTCGGCACCTCGGCCTGGTACAGGCCAGCGAATTGAATGATCTCGATCTGCGCCTCGATGCAGCCGCCGCCTCGCTGGCCAGCAGTTGCGACGTGGCGTTACCGCCTGCCGTGGAATTCGCCGCGCCTGAAGTGATCGCCGCCGAACCATTGCTGGCCGGTGTGCGGATTGCCGTGGCCCGGGACGAAGCCTTTGCATTTACCTACGGCGCGAGCCTGGATCTGCTGCGGGCGATGGGCGCCGAGTTGTCTTTCTTCTCGCCGATCCGCGACCGCGAGTTGCCGGCGGCAGACAGCCTTTATCTGCCGGGCGGTTACCCTGAATTGCACCATGTGGCGTTGTCACAAAACACGCCAATGCTGATCGCCATTCGCGATCACCACGCAGCGGGCAAACCGTTGCTGGCCGAGTGTGGCGGCATGCTGTACCTGCTGGACTCGTTGACCGATGTCGAGGGTACTCGCGCTGAGCTGGTTGGCTTGTTGACCGGTGATGCGGTGATGCAGAAGCGTCTGGCGGCGTTGGCCTTGCAGGCGGTGGAACTGCCTGAAGGTTTGCTGCGCGGGCACACCTATCACCACTCGCTGACCAGCACCGAGCTTGAGCCGATTGCGCGTGGCCTGAGCCCCAATGGCGGGCGAGGGGCAGAGGCGGTTTATCGTGAGGGGCGGATGACGGCCTCTTATGTGCACTTTTATTTTCCGTCCAATCCGGCGGCGATTGCTGCGTTGTTGGCGCCCGATCGTGAAGCCGTCATCGCGAGCAGGCCATGACAGAAAACGCCTTTTCCGAAGCCGAACGCGATGCGGTCTACCGAGCCATCGGCGAGCGTCGTGACATGCGCCACTTCAGTGGCGGCACGGTTGAGCCCGAGTTACTGAGGCGCCTGCTCGAAGCCGCGCACCAGGCGCCGAGCGTCGGTCTGATGCAGCCCTGGCGGTTCATCCGCATCAGCGACCGGGCGCTGCGCGGACAGATCCAGCAACTGGTGGAGGAAGAACGCGTCCGCACCGCCGAAGCCCTCGGCGAGCGCTCCGACGAGTTCATGAAGCTCAAGGTCGAAGGCATCCAAGACTGCGCCGAAGTGCTGGTCGCTGCGCTGATGGACGATCGCGAACGGCATATCTTCGGCCGTCGTACGTTACCGGAAATGGACATGGCCTCGCTGTCCTGTGCCATCCAGAACCTGTGGCTGGCGTCCCGCGCCGAAGGCCTGGGCATGGGCTGGGTGTCGCTGTTCGAGCCGCAAGCCTTGGCGAACCTGTTGGGTTTGCCGACCGGGGCCAAGCCTTTGGCCGTTCTTTGCCTGGGGCCGGTCAAGGAATTCTATCCAGCGCCGATGCTGGTACTCGAAGGCTGGGCGCAAGCGCGTCCGCTCAACGAGTTGCTGTATGAAAATTATTGGGGAGTGAGTCAATGAGTGTGGCGTTGTTGAGTGTCGCCGCGGTCGCGCTGGATGCGCTGCTGGGTGAACCCAAACGCTGGCATCCGCTGGTGGCGTTCGGTCGTTTTGCCGATCGCATCGAACAACGTTTCAACTCCGCTGGCCGCGGCTGGCGCAGTCACGGGGTGACGGCCTGGGTGATGGCGGTCGTGCCGCTGACCTTGCTGGTCACCGCGCTGTCCTGGGCACCTTATGTTGGCTGGATCGTCGAGATTCTCGCGCTCTATTGCGCGCTTGGCATGCGCAGCCTCGGCGAGCATGTCGAGCCGGTGGCCAAGGCCCTGCGCAGCGATGATCTGGTTGAGGCGCGCACACGCGTCGGTTATCTGGTCAGCCGTCAGACCAGCGAACTGGACAAAACCGAAGTCGCCCGCGCCGCCACCGAATCGGTGTTGGAGAACGGCAGCGATGCAGTGTTCGCCGCGCTGTTCTGGTTTGCCGTGGCGGGTGCGCCCGGTGTGGTGCTCTATCGTCTGAGCAACACCCTGGATGCGATGTGGGGTTATCGCAACGAACGCTTCGAGCGTTTCGGCTGGGCTGCCGCAAAGATCGACGATGTCCTGAACTACATTCCTGCACGCCTGGTGGCGTTGACCTACGCACTGTTGGGCAAAACCCGACTGGCGCTGAAATGCTGGCGCACCCAGGGGCCGACCTGGGACAGCCCGAATGCCGGGCCGGTGATGGCGGCTGGTGCCGGTGCGTTGGGTGTCGAGTTGGGCGGGGCGGCGATTTATCACGGCGAACTGCATCAGCGTCCGCAGTTGGGCGAAGGCGTGCCGGCGGATGCCGATTCCATCGACCGTGGCTGGCAATTGGTCCAGCGCGGGGTATGGTTATGGCTGCTGATTCTCTGCGTGGGGGCTGAATTCTATGCTTGAACACGGTGGCCGGTTGCGCAAGGCAGCACTTGAATACGGTATCGCCGAAGCCGATTGGCTCGACCTGTCCAGTGGTCTTGCGCCCTGGCCATTCCCGGTTCCGGATATCCCGCTGCGGGCCTGGGCACGTTTGCCGGAAACCGATGACGGTCTGGAGCAAGCCGCCTGCGACTATTACGGTGCGGCCCAGGTGTTGCCCGTGGCCGGTTCGCAAATGGCGATTCAGTTGCTGCCGCGTTTGCGCAGGGCCGGCAAGGTCGGCGTGCTGTCGCCGTGTTACGCCGAGCACGCTGAAGCCTGGCGTCGCAACGGTTATGTCGTGCGTGAAGTCCTGGAGTCGGAAGTCGATTTCTTTCTCGACAACCTGGACGTGCTGGTGGTGGTCAATCCGAACAATCCCACTGGCCTGAGCCTGACCCCGGCCCGTCTGCTGGATTGGCATGCGCGGCTGGCCCAGCGCGGTGGCTGGTTGGTGGTGGACGAGGCGTTCATGGACAACACACCGCATTTGAGTCTGGCACCGTTCACCAACCAGATCGGCTTGATCGTGCTGCGTTCCTTCGGCAAGTTTTTCGGCCTGGCCGGTGTGCGGCTAGGGTTTGTGCTGGCCGAGCGCAAGTTGCTCAAACTGTTAGCCGAGCAGGTCGGGCCTTGGGCGGTCAGTGGGCCGACCCGCGTACTGGGCCAGGCGTGCCTGACGGATACGCACGGGCACACCCGACAGCGCATTCGCACTGACGAAGCTGGCGAACGTCTGGCGTTGCTGCTTGAGCAGTATGGTTTCAAACCTCAGGGCGGTTGCGCGTTGTTCCAGTGGCTGATCACCGAGCGCGCCCAAGCGCTGCATGAATTCATGGCCCGGCGTGGCATTCTGCTGCGGTTGTTCACCCACAACAGCAGCCTGCGTTTTGGTTTACCTGCGGATGAAGCGGACTGGTCGCGCCTCGAACAAGCCCTGCAAATCCATGCCAAGGAAAACCCATGACAACGTTGATGGTGCAAGGCACCACATCCGATGCCGGTAAAAGCACACTGGTGACGGCACTGTGTCGCTGGGTCACGCGCCAAGGCGTGAGCGTGGTGCCGTTCAAGCCGCAGAACATGGCCCTCAACAGTGCGGTGACCGCCGACGGTGGCGAGATCGGTCGCGCTCAGGCGGTGCAGGCCCAGGCTTCAAACCTTGAACCGCACACCGACATGAACCCGGTGCTGCTTAAACCCAACAGTGATACCGGCGCCCAAGTGATCATCCATGGCCGCGCCGTCACCACCATGAATGCGGTCGCCTATCACGACTACAAAGCCATCGCCATGCAGGCGGTGCTGGCCTCCCATGAACGGTTGAGCGCGGCGTATCCGCTGGTGATGGTTGAAGGGGCGGGCTCGCCGGCCGAGATCAACCTGCGCGCCGGCGACATCGCCAACATGGGGTTTGCCGAGGCGGTGGACTGCCCGGTAGTGCTGATTGCCGACATCAATCGCGGCGGGGTTTTCGCGCATTTGGTCGGTACGCTGGAGCTGCTGTCGCCCAGCGAACAGGCGCGGGTCAAAGGCTTCATCATCAACCGCTTTCGCGGCGACATCGCCTTGCTGCAACCGGGGCTGGACTGGCTGGAAGCGCGCACCGGCAAACCGGTGATCGGCGTGTTGCCTTATGTGATGGACCTGCATCTTGAGGCCGAGGACGGCCTCGATCAGCGTCAGGCCGACAAGGCCGATCAAGTGCTCAACGTGGTGGTGCCGGTGCTGCCGCGCATCAGCAACCACACCGATTTCGATCCACTGCGCCTGCATCCGCAAGTGGACCTGCAATTCATCGGCCCTGGCCAGGCGATTCCACCGGCCGACCTGATAATTCTCCCGGGTTCGAAAAGCGTACGCAGCGACCTCGCGTACCTGCGGAGCAACGGCTGGGACTCGGCGATCGCGCGGCACTTGCGCTACGGCGGCAAAGTGCTGGGAATCTGCGGCGGCCTGCAAATGCTCGGCGAGCAGGTGCATGACCCGCTGGGCCTCGAAGGCGCGCCGGGTTCCAGTGCCGGTTTGGGTTTGCTGGCGTTCGAAACGCAGCTCGAAGAAGAGAAGCAGTTGCGCAACGTACGTGGGCGTCTGGCGCTGGAAGATGCGCAGGTCAGCGGCTATGAAATTCATGCCGGCGTGACCACCGGGCCGGCGCTGGAAAACGCCGCCGTGCAGCTGGACGATGGTCGCAGCGATGGTGCGCAAAGTGCCGATGGGCAGATTTTCGGTACGTACCTGCATGGCCTGTTCGAATCACCGGCGGCGTGCAGTGCACTGTTGCGTTGGGCTGGTTTGCAGGAGGTGCAGGAGGTGGATTACCACGGGTTGCGCGAGCGCGATATCGAGCGGTTGGCGGATCTGGTGGAGAAGCATCTGGATACCTCGCTGTTGCGTGAACTCTGCGGGTTTTGAGGTGGCTGCACTGGCCTCATCGAAGATTTTAAGGAATGAACCATGCTGCAACTGATCCTCGGCGGCGCCCGCTCCGGCAAAAGTCGTCTGGCTGAAAAGCTGGCGACTGACAGTCAGCTCCACGTCACTTACATCGCCACCAGCCAACCCCTGGACGGTGAAATGAACGAGCGGGTGGCCCATCACCGTGCCCGTCGTCCGGCCGAATGGGCGTTGATCGAGGAACCGCTGGAGCTGGCCCGCGTACTGCGCGAAAGCGCCGGCGTCGACCGTTGCCTGCTGGTGGATTGCCTGACGCTGTGGCTGACCAATCTGCTGATGCTCGATAACGCCGAGCGCCTGTCGGCCGAGCGCGAGGCCCTGCTGGACTGCCTGGCATCGTTGCCGGGTGAAATCATTTTTGTCAGCAACGAGACCGGAATGGGTGTCGTGCCGCTGGGCGAATTGACTCGCCGCTATGTCGATGAAGCCGGTTGGCTGCATCAAGCCTTGGCCGAGCGCTGCCAACGTGTCGTCCTGACCGTCGCCGGCCTGCCCCTGACTTTGAAAGGAACTGCATTATGACTCACACCTGGTGGCTGAACCCGTGCAAGCCAATCGATGCACAAGTGGTCGAACAGGCGCAGGCGCGTCAACAGCAACTGACCAAGCCTGCCGGTTCCCTCGGCCAGCTCGAAGCGGTGGCGGTGCAACTGGCCGGGTTGCAGGGGCAGGTCAAGCCGACCCTCGATCAGCTGTGGATCGCGATTTTTGCCGGTGACCATGGCGTGGTCGCCGAAGGGGTGTCGGCGTTTCCGCAGGAAGTCACCGGACAGATGCTGCACAACTTCGTCAGCGGCGGCGCGGCGATCAGCGTGTTGGCGCGGCAGTTGGGCGCGTCCCTTGAAGTAGTCGACCTCGGCACCGTTACGCCGTCATTGAATCTGCCGGGTGTGCGTCACCTGAACGTCGGCCCGGGCACGGCGAATTTCGTCCAGGGCCCGGCGATGACTCAGGCCCAGGGCGAACTCGCCTTGCAGGCTGGTCGCGACAGTGTGCAGCGCGCCATCGCGGCAGGCGCGCAGTTGTTCATCGGCGGCGAAATGGGCATCGGCAATACCACGGCGGCCAGCGCCTTGGCCTGTGCTTTGCTCGATTGCCCGGTGGTGCACCTGGCCGGACCGGGCACTGGCCTGAACGCGGCGGGTGTCAGCCATAAAGCCCAGGTCATCGAGCGCGCCTTGGCGTTGCATGGTGCTCAGCGTGGCGATGCGCTGCAAACCTTGTTCAACCTCGGCGGTTTCGAAATCGCTGCGCTGGTTGGCGCGTACCTGGCTTGTGCTCAGGAAGGTGTCGCGGTGTTGGTCGACGGGTTTATTTGCAGCGTCGCCGCGCTGGTGGCGGTGCGTCTGAATCCGGCCTGTCGTGAGTGGTTGCTGTTCGGTCATCGTGGTGCCGAGCCAGGTCATCGCCATGTGCTGGAAACCCTGAACGCCGAACCGTTGCTGGACCTCGGTCTGCGGTTGGGCGAGGGCAGTGGTGCGGCGTTGGCCGTGCCATTGCTGCGCCTGGCCTGCGACCTGCACGGACAGATGGCAACATTCGCCGAAGCCGCAGTGGCGGATCGCCCGGCATGACCTTGCGCCTGGACCTGTTGCGTCATGGCGAAACCGAACTCGGTGGCGGCCTGCGCGGCAGCCTCGATGACGCGCTGACCGGCAAGGGCTGGGAGCAGATGCGCGCTGCGGTGGTTGAGCAGGGCCCTTGGGATCGCTTGGTCAGCTCGCCGTTGCAGCGTTGTGCACGCTTTGCTGAAGAGCTTGGGACGCAACTGGGGTTGCCGGTGCAGCTGGAAAAGGATCTGCAAGAGCTGCACTTCGGCGCTTGGGAAGGGCAGAGCGCCGCGGCGCTGATGGAAACCAGTGCCGAGGCATTGGGCTTGTTCTGGGCCGATCCCTATTCGTTTACGCCGCCTGATGGTGAGCCGGTTGCCGACTTTTCGACGCGGGTGTTGGCGGCCATTGAGCGGTTACACGCGGTCTATGCGGGTGAGCGGGTCCTGCTGATCAGTCATGGCGGCGTCATGCGATTGTTGCTGGCGCAAGCGCGCGGATTGCCGCGTGAGCAATTGCTCAACGTTGAGGTCGGCCATGGCGCGTTGTTCTCGTTGACGGTTGAATCTGGCGCCTTGTTAAGGGAAGCGATCTGATCATGTTGCCGTTCTGGATCGCCCTGCAATTTCTCAGCAGCCTGCCGATTCGCCTGCCGGGCATGCCAACGCCCGAGGAGCTGGGCCGGTCGCTGCTGTTTTATCCGCTGGTCGGCGTGCTGTTCGGTGCCATTCTGTGGGCGCTGAACGGGCTGTTGCAGGGCGCGCCGTTGTTGCTTCATGCCGCACTGTTATTGACTGTGTGGGTGTTGCTCAGCGGAGCGTTGCACCTGGATGGCCTGGCCGATAGCGCCGATGCGTGGCTCGGTGGTTATGGCGACCGTGAGCGCACTCTCACGATCATGAAAGACCCGCGTAGCGGGCCGATCGCGGTGGTGACGCTGGTGCTGGTGTTGCTGCTCAAATTCGCCGCGTCGCTGGCGTTGATTGAGCAGCAGCACAGCGTGGTGCTGATCATCGCCCCACTAATTGCTCGCAGCGCGCTGTTGGGATTATTCCTGACCACACCTTACGTGCGTCCTGGTGGATTGGGGCAGGCGCTGGCCGATCATCTGCCGCGTTTGGCCGGGAAACAGGTGTTGGTGATCAGTGCGGTGGCGTGTGTGTTGATCGCGGGCCTCAGCGGTGTGTGGGCGCTTGCGCTGGCAGCTGTGGTGTTTGTCTGGTTGCGGCAAGTCATGATGCGGCGATTGGGCGGGACGACCGGCGACACTGCCGGGGCGTTGCTGGAGTTGCTGGAAGTAGCGGTGCTGGTGGGGTTGGCGCTGCTCTGAATCCCCGTAGAAGCGAGGCTTGTCAGCCCGCTAAGCGGATTCAGGTGCAGCACACTCTTGGTAGCAGCTGCCGAGCTCGCGAGGCTGCGTTCGGCTGCGAAGCGGTCGCGAGTTCGGCTGAGGCGGTCTGCCTGATGCGCCGCAAGTTCTGATTTTACGACTGCTGCGCAGCCGAACGCAGGCTTCGCCAGCTGTTACAGGTAAAATGTGTCGAAATATTTGCTTTCATTTAACCGCGGGTATATACACGCACCATGCTTCCTTCTCAATGTTTGTGCACTAACCTGCGTCGCGCCGCTCGTGGCGTCAGCAGGCATTACGACGGCGCGCTCGACGGCTTCGGGATCAACGTTGCCCAGTATTCTCTGCTGTGCAACCTGCAGCGTCTGGATCAGCCGAGCATCTCGACACTGGCCGAGGCCATGGGCCTGGATCGCAGCACCCTGGGGCGCAATCTTCGGGTGCTGGAAGGTGAAGGTCTGGTGACGCTGGTCGAGGGCGAAGACATGCGCAATCGCATCGTCCTGCTCACCGAGACGGGGCGCGAACGTCTGGCAGCGGCCTTGCCGGCCTGGGAAGCGGCGCAGCAGCGGTTGATCGACCGTCTGGGTGCCGAGAAGCGTGAAACCTTGCTGAAACTGCTGGACGAACTGGCTTGAGGCCAGTTTTTTCGATCTTAAGCGGGTATATACCCGCTACCGGAGAACAACAATGACATCGATGTGGCGTACGTGCGGTTGGGTGCTGTTGGGCAGTGCGCTGATTCTGGCGTTGTCCCTGGGGGTGCGACACGGCTTCGGGCTGTTTCTGGCGCCGATGAGTGCCGAATTCGGCTGGGGCCGCGAAGTGTTTGCCTTCGCCATTGCCCTGCAGAACCTGATCTGGGGCCTGGCGCAGCCATTCACCGGCGCATTGGCCGACCGCTTTGGCGCCGCAAAGGTGGTGTTGATCGGTGGTGTTCTGTACGCCCTGGGCCTGATGTTCATGGGGTTGTCCGATTCGGCGGTGACCTTGTCCTTGAGCGCCGGGTTGTTGATCGGTATCGGTCTGTCCGGCACCTCGTTCTCGGTGATCCTTGGTGTGGTCGGCCGTGCCGTACCACCGGAAAAACGCAGTATGGGCATGGGGATCGCCAGTGCTGCCGGTTCCTTCGGTCAATTCGCCATGTTGCCCGGCACGCTGGGGCTGATCGGCTGGCTGGGCTGGTCTGCGGCATTGCTGGTGCTGGGCCTGCTGGTGGCGCTGATCGTGCCGCTGGTGAGCATGCTTAAAGACAAGCCGTTGCCGGTGCTCGGGCATGAGCAAACCCTCTCTGAAGCGCTACACGAAGCCTGCTCCCATTCAGGGTTTTGGTTGTTGGCGTTCGGCTTTTTTGTCTGCGGTTTTCAAGTGGTGTTCATTGGTGTGCACTTGCCGGCGTATCTGGTGGATCAACACCTGCCAGCCTCCGTCGGCACCACGGTGCTGGCGCTGATCGGGCTGTTCAATATCTTCGGTACCTATACTGCAGGCTGGCTTGGTGGACGGATGTCCAAGCCGCGTTTGCTGACCGGTTTGTATCTGTTGCGGGCGGTGGTGATTGCACTGTTCCTCTGGGCACCGGTCACTCAGGTCACGGCCTATTTGTTCGGCATGGCCATGGGTTTCCTCTGGCTGTCGACGGTGCCCTTGACCAACGGCACGGTGGCAACCTTGTTTGGTGTCCGAAATCTGTCCATGCTCGGCGGGATTGTTTTCCTGTTCCACCAGCTGGGCTCGTTCCTCGGCGGCTGGTTGGGCGGGGTGGTGTATGACCGAACCGGGAGCTACGACTTGATCTGGCAGGTGGCGATTCTCTTGAGTCTGATGGCCGCGGCCCTGAACTGGCCAGTGCGCGAGCAGCCGGTGGCGCGCCTGCAAACCCAAGTGAGTGCCGCATGAACAGTCTTTGGCCGCGGATGGCAGCCATCGCCGTCGGCGTATTGCTGCTGGCCCTGGTTTGGTGGGGCTGGCATCAGGGTGGGCTGGCATTGATGCAGCTGGGCATGGGTGCTTGCTAGCGAGCTGCTTGCTAGCGAGCGGCGAAGGCGAGTAGTTTCGCGTTCTGACGATTGCTCAAGGATGCACCGACATGCCGATGCGCTGGCTTGCAGTTCCTGCGTTGCTGATGGTTTTTTCCGGGCTGGCTCAGGCAGCTGAATGCCCGGAGCTGTTGCAAGGCTCATTGCCGAAGCTGCGCGCTAAGGAATCCATCGATTTGTGCCAGCGCTTCGCCGGCAAACCGTTGGTGGTGGTCAATACCGCAAGCTTCTGTGGCTTCGCCCCGCAGTTCAAAGGTCTTGAGGCGCTGTATCAGCGCTACAAGGATCAAGGGCTTGAGGTGGTTGGTGTTCCATCCAATGACTTCAGGCAAGAGTCCAAGGATGGCGCAGAGACTGCCAAGGTCTGTTACGTGAATTACGGCGTGACCTTCACCATGACCGAACCGCAGAAAGTCCGCGGCGATGACGCCACGCATTTGTTCAAGGTTCTTGCCGAGCAAAGCAGTTCGCCGAAGTGGAATTTCTACAAATACGTGGTCGATCGCCAAGGCAACGTGATCGCCAATTTCTCCAGCCTGACCAAGCCCGACAATCCCGAGTTCATCGAGGCGGTGGAGAAAGCCCTGGCCTCGAAGCCCTGATCGACGCGCACTAAAAAGCCCCGCCTCTGTACAAGAGTGCGGGGCTTTTTCAATTCAGGCGGCGAGGGGTTCAGGTTCGCCGTGAATGATCAGAAACGGTAGGTCGCGCCTACACCGAAACCGTTTGCCCAGTTTTCATACTTGGCGTTGTAGCTCTGGCGGCCGTTGCTGTTGTTGACCTTGACCGACTCTTCGCGCAGGTACGAGTACGCTACGTCGATGGTCAGGTCGTCGGTCGGACTCCAGCCCGCGCCCAGGCTGAAAATCTTGCGATCGCCAGTCGGAATGCGCGGGGAGCGGTTTTCGTTGTTGGTTGGTGCCTGGTCGACGGACAGACCGGTACGCAGAACCCATTGTTTGTTCAACTGGTACGAAGCACCGATGGCGTGAGCCCAGGTGTCATGCCAGTTCTGTTCTTCGGTGATGGTACCAAACCGGCTGTTCAGGGCTGCAGGGACGCCGCTGTTTTCGACGCTGATTTCTTTCAGGCGGCTCCAGCGAGTCCAGGTGCTGCCCGCGTAGAGGGTCCACTTGTCATCCAGTTGGTGAGTGAGCGAGATATCAACCGACTCAGGAGTCGTTATGTCCAGGGATGCATCGTACTTCTGGTTAGGGTTCTGACCCAGAGCTCCGAGGAGGCTGTAGTTGACCTTGGTGTCACCTTCGAGCTTGTACTTCACTTTCGAGTGGTAGGTCAGGCCAACGCGAGTGCTGTCGGTCGCTTGTACCAAGATGCCGATGTTGTACCCCAGCGCGGTGTCGTCACCTTTGATCTTGACGTTACCGTCCGCTGCGCGCGGGTTTAGTGACAGGTTCGATTCCAGGGTGCCGTCAATGCGGTTGATGGTCGGACCGAAACCGATCGACACCTTGTCGTTGAAGGCATAGCTGATGGTTGGCTGGAGAGTCACGATTTTGACTTCGCTTTTACTGCCGAAGTAACGGCCGGCGAAGCCGTTCTCGTAGTCGGTCACCAGACCGAATGGAGCATAGACGCCGAAACCGACTGCCCACTGGTCATCGAGTGGCTTTACGTAGTAGCCCATGGGCACGCCCATGAAAGGGACCATGTCACCTTTGTTGGTACCACCATTCGGGCTGGAGCTGGCATCACTGATGTCAGCGTGCGCGTCGATAAATGCAACACCGCCGGTCACTTGTTCGCGCTTGAGGCGAGACATGCCGGCAGGGTTACCAAAAACAGTGGATGCGTCGTCGGCAGAAGAAGATCGCCCGGCAAAACCTGTCCCCATCCCGCTGATGCTTTGTTCGTTGAGGGCAAAGCCACTGGCGAAGATCTGGGTGGATGCCAAGGCAACGGCGAGGCTAAGGGTGGTTTTGAGCATTACTTTTTTCATTATTAGAACTCCTGGTGATCACCGGAGCGAAAATTACCAACATTTTCGTCCGGGCGCCATAGCCTGTATTGCTTGATTTAGAGCGGTTTTGTAGGACAATCCGACCAAAATCGCGACCTGTTGGGCGATTTTCTGAAATGGGTGAATCAGCAGGCGACCTGATTCAACGATGAAACACAGGTTTGCCAGGCGTAGGTGAAGTCTCGCAAACGACCTTGGGGCTGGAAGGTCTGGCGCCAGATTCGGGCCATTCCTAGCAAGTCATCGGAGGCGGGGAGGGGAGTGTTCTGTTCTTCTACCAGCAGCCAGGCGATGGCTGTGGCATAACGCAGGTTGACGGTCAATTCCAGGTGCGGCCCGCTGAGAAAAGCATGCTGGCTGGCCAGGCCGCGAACCAGGCTCGCCCGCTCCGGGTCCAGGGCCAGGTAGTGATCCCAGAGGGCCTGGTGGCGGGGCTCGGCGATCCGGTACAAGCCGTGTCCACGGCGGTCATGCAGGGCTGAACCAAGGGCTGACTGACTGGCGGCGATGCCCAGCAGCAGGGATTCGGCAGTCGCGCTATGGCGCCCGAGGTAGATCAATGTCGGACGGATCACATAACGGCACAGTTCGCTGGCAGCGATACCCATAAAGCCCTCGAAACATCAAGTGGTCGGCGATACCTGAAGAGGCCTTGGCAGCTGTGGATCGAATCAGGCTCGCCGTAAGCGGATCAAGCCGCTTGAGTTGAAGTGTAGTGTCATTATTTTGCTGTAAAGGACTGTTTTTAAAATATTTCCGGCTTCGAGTTATAACCGTTATATCGGTTGGTGCTTAGGCAATGGCGGCTAAAAGAGAAATATCGGGCGATAAAAACCCCGCTTTTCAGGGTGATGCTGTTCACCTAAGCGGAGCCGCCTTACCGTCCTTGGCCTGGAAGGCCTTGGACGGTACAGGCGCGACTCACTCTATGGGGGTGTTTTGGAGGAAGGTGCTCAGGAGCCGGCGTACGCGACGGCGACAGGTCGATGATGTAAAGGCACAGTGCAACCACGTTCTACGTGGCGGCGAAGCCCTGGAAGGAGTTGTCCTTGCTCTTCATGTTGACATTGCAAAAGCAAACAGCGACGGCACCAGAATCAGCGACACGGCCAGCAGCAGGGTGTCGTCAGGCAACTTGACCGGGCATTCATAGGGTTTGTTGATTTACGCGCCTTTTCATGAATATTTTTTTTTCTTGGATAAAATGCAGGTGCTTCATTTGACATTTGGGATCCAATGTCTAGAATCGATCGCATGAGCCCCTCGGATGGGCCAAAAAGAATAAAAGTAAGAAGGAAGATACAATGCATGGAAGCTATCCGTATCAGCGTATTGCAGTCTGCAATACCTTCAAATTGCACCTCGCAAAAATCATCACTGAATTTCCCGCCTCGTCGCATTGTGCTGTGAATTATTTTGCTCGCGCACGGTTTTAATTAATTTCGACCTTCATGCATCTAACAGTTTGGATTGTTGATATCCCAAACTTATGGTGCCTGGCTTGCTGTGGGCCGTTATTGGCAGGTTCGCACTTTCGATATTGAATAATCGAAATAGACGTTCGTCCCAAAAAAGTTGGCTGATCAAATGGAATTCCGATTCTCGCTAAAGGAGTGGCTTGGCCATGTTTAAAAGACGCAAGCGCACCGCGCTGGATGATCCCAGTCTGGAACGTGTGAAGTTAACACCCCAGATGCTCACCTACGATCAATTCGCCAGTCGCAGTCGTTCCCAGTACTTGCCTTATGTGATGGGTTTCAATGCCGCCGATTACCGTTCGGAAGCGATCAATACCGATCGGCTCGGATTTCGCCTGGCCTATGATGCGCAAGGTCGGCCGGTCAGTGTTGGCACCCTCGAGGCCAGCACGCTATCAGAGGTGAATTTACTGGTCGGGGCCTCGTCAGCCTTGGGTTACGGGGCTTCCAGTGATGCCGCCTCGGTAGCGAGCCGCCTGTCCACGCATGATCCCGACGCTACGCCATGGCTGAATTTCGCGGGGCATACCTTTAATGCGACCCAGGAATTGATGCTGTTCATGCTGCATGCTCATCGACTGCCCAAAGTGCGACGCATCGTGATCATGGGCGGCTTCAATACTCTGGTCATGGCGCGTCTTCCTGAGTTCATTCGAGGTGATCTGCCACCGTTCTACTTCTGCGGTGACTATTACGAAAAGTTTGATGAAATTGCTGAGGAAAATGGTGCAGAACTGCCGCCTGGAAAACTTCCAAAATGGCCGGCCGAAACGACTGAGGTTCCGCCTGTTTCGCAAACTCTGGTACGCGCTCTGCAAGACACCATGAATTGTCTGACTACCTGGAAACGCCTCGCGGATTCTTTGGGTGCAGAACTTACGTTTGTTCTCCAGCCCTTGGCGACTTGGGTAAGAACGCCGTGTGCCGAAGAACAGAAGCTGTTCAATGAGCTTGATCAGATTTCCCGGTTTGGTACCTGGCAGCATTTATATGGCGATATATCCGCCCCCACGGTCGCGGAATATTACGCCGATAGTCTGGCCAACAGTTGTCATGACTTGGGTGTTCGATTTGCCAGTTTGATCGATGATTTTAGAGAGCGTCCGGATGATGAATGGTTATACGTTGATCGCGCGCACTTTACCGACCTTGGCAGTGATGTCGTAGCACGCGCCATTCATCGATACCTGCAATGAAAATTTAGGGGGCTCTATGTTAAAGCGAATTCGCAAGGCACTTGGTTCTTTGTTCAAGAAAAAGAAAAAAGCCAAGAAGAAAAACAATTCCTCCATATATCCAATGCACTGATGAAGACTAATAGGAAAATCTTTTCCAGCTTCCTCGGGGCAGAGACCGGGGGAGAGGCCAGGCGCATGTTCACGCCGGTCAGCCTGCGCACTTGCCTGGGTGAGGTGCATGGGACGACGGACTTGGTAGACGTCGACTTCACCAGCCCGGCGGCTTTGGCGGGGCTGGCGAGTGTTGCATGCGAGCGGCTTGGGCCGTTGCGCGACGGATTCCGAAGGTTGGCACAGACAATCGAGGGGAACGAAGCGGATGCCCAGGCGTTGCGTGCCAAGGCGGCGTTGGAGTCGGCTCCCTTTCTGATCGGCAGTCAGCACCTGATTCATGGGGTGTGCGGCAGCTGGAATAATGAAGCACGCCATGCCATGGCAGCGCTTAGTATCCATGCGGCGGATGTGGGTGCCGGTCAGCCAGGGGCCAGTCGTATCCAGCGCTACCTGGAATTGCTGCGTCAGCACGCGCTGGCAGATGCTGGCGAAGATCTCTTGCGAGCAGTGGCCGACCCAAGGATCTCGGACGGTGCCTTCAACTTTGCCTCGACCCTGCTCGTATTGGGGCATTTTCCGGAGTCGCTGACGGCCCAGATCCTGGGGATCAACCTTTACCTGCGTCATTGCGGGCTGTTGCCCTCGTTTGAGTTCATCGCCCATAACGAGCCGTCCGCCCGCCAGTTTCTCGATCTGCGTCGCGACCCCGCTGGTAGTGCCGACGATCTTGCCGTGCTCGCCGAAACGGCAGTCCGGGAATTTCTCGTGCAAATGGGCGCTGCCGGAAACGATGGGGTACGCCAAGGCTACCTGTGGGCGCGCCGGCAGGCCGAGGAGATGAACGAAGCGCTGCTCGATGTGCTTGAGCGTTGGCTCGATCCGAGAGAGGCGGCGCGCCACCTGATCAGCCGACGTCGGCTGGATGCTTGTCAATACCATGACAAGACTCAGTTGAATAAGGTGCCGATGAAGCCCTTGCTCGCAGTCGACGACTCCTTGAAGTTTCTCGACCATCTTGCCGCCAGCGCTTACGTGCGGGCGGGCAGGCCGGAATCGAGTCCACTGCTCACCAGCCTGATTTCGCCGCGGGGCAAGATGTTCCGAATCTTCAGTCGCGACGATATTGCCATTCTTCACCGCTGGATCTGCGGCTTGCCTTACTCCGATGCGCCCAGGCAGACCCCGGCTTTCCAGGTATGGAAAGACGACGGCAAACTCGCCGGGGCTCTTCGCGAGGTCGCTGAAACCCAAGCGTTGGTCGCCAGATTCAGCCCGCGACAGGCCTACCCGCGCCTGTTGCGAATAGAGCTCACGCCGTCGGAGGAATCCTATGCCGGTCACTACGTGAAGAGCTGGCTGGCCAGGGCCGCCCGTGGCGTCACCAAGGGGTATTGCTCGTTGCCGGAGCGTTGGGCTCCCGGTGTCTTGCAGCAGTGGTTGCAGGGCCAGCATGAAGCTTCCAACCAGGCACTGGAGCAGGACGAAGAGCTGCCGTCTCGCGATGAGGTGGTCGCCGATATCCTGTCCCTGGCGCCGCTGACAATGATCGACGGGGCCTGGCTGGCCGGGTTCGCCCACCCGGCGGTAGCCTCCACGGCGTACGGCAGCAGACTGTTCGAAACGCTTTTCGATGAGTTGGGCAACGGAATCGAGGCGCAAAACCATCCCGTCATCTACCGCCATCTGCTCAAGGCAGTACATGGCGAGTTGCCGGCCACCGCCGACCCTGGATACGCCAACGCCGCTTGCTTCAACGACGAGAACTTCGAGCTGCCCGTGTTCTGGTTGTCTATCGGGCGATATCCCCAAACCTACTGCCCGGAGATTCTCGGGCTGAACCTGGCGATGGAGCTATCCGGAGTAGGGGGCGGTTACCGGCGTACCCACAAGGCGTTGGTTGCCTATGGCTATCCGACGATGTTCGTCGATCTGCACAACTCCATCGACAACATCTCCACCGGGCATACGGCATGGGCTGCCGCGAGTCTGGATACCTACCTTTGTGCTTTTTCTCGTAGTGACCGTGATGAACTCTGGGCGCGCGTCCGTAATGGATTCGTCGCGCTCAATCCACCCAGGGAGCAAACAATGCTGGATAAGTTTCGCGAAAAAGTGAGGTCGCTGCTATGACGATTACGCTTGGCATCTCTGCCTTTTATCACGACAGCGCGGCCACTCTGGTAGTGGACGGCAAGATCGTTGCCGCGGCCCAGGAAGAGCGTTTCAGCCGGATACGGCATGACCCGGGTTTCCCACGCAAGGCCATCGAGTACGTCCTGAGGAACGCAGGTATAAACCTGGCCGATGTCGACCATGTCGCCTATTACGAAGACCCGGCACTGAAGTTCCGTCGGGTACTCTCGACGGCCGCCGTGGCCGGGCTTTCGGCAGCGCGCACCTACGCACCGGTGCTTGGCGAATGGCTATCAACCAAGCGCCGGATGGACCGTGAGGTCGTGCGTCATCTCAGAGCGATGGGAGACCGGGACGGTCGCCGAATCGAAGTGCATGGTCACCACGAGTCCCACGCCGCATCGGCATTTTTCCCCAGTCCTTTCGAGAGCGCCGCGATCCTGTGTATCGACAGTGTCGGCGAGTGGGCGACGACCACCATCTGGCACGGCAGGCCAGAAGGTATCAAGCTGGTTGCCGAGTTGTCCTTTCCCCATTCGCTGGGCCTGCTTTATTCGGCCTTCACCTATTTCTGCGGCTTCAAGGTGGACTCCGGCGAATACAAACTCATGGGACTTGCGCCATATGGCAAGCCTCATTACGTCGACACGATCCTCTCGCATCTGATCGATGTGAAGCCCGATGGCAGCTTCAGGCTCGACTGGACCAAGTTTGAGTTCATCAAAGGCCAGGTCATGACGGGCGATGCCTTTGAGCAGCTGTTCGGTGGCCCCCGGCGCTTGCCCGAGGCCCCCCTTACCGATCGCGAGTTCGATTTGGCCGCATCGGTGCAGAAAGTCACGGAGATCGTCGTTTCGCGCCTGGCCAAGACCGCCCGTGAGCTCACTGGCGAGACCGCGCTGTGCATGGCCGGGGGCGTTGCCCTTAACTGCGTAGCCAACGGCGTGATCTCGCGTGAGCGGATATTCGACCGTCTGTGGGTGCAACCGGCGGCTGGCGATGCGGGTGGCTCGCTGGGCGCCGCGCTGCTGACTGACCGCAAGTATCGCGGCGTAGCAAGCCGCGAGCTGCCTGCTGGCGTGCGTGATGGCATGAGCGGAGCATTGCTTGGGCCGGAGTACAGCGAAGAGCAGATCAGGGACGAACTGGAAGCCTGCGGCGCTGTTTTTCACAGGCTTTCGCCGGAAGAGCTCGACCAGCGGGTGAGCACCAGCATCGAGGACGGCGGGGTCATCGGCTGGTTCCAGGGGCGAATGGAGTTCGGTCCGCGATCGCTTGGCAGCCGTTCGATCCTGGGTGATCCGCGCCGCTCGGACACCCAGTCAAACATGAACCTGCGCATCAAGTTCCGCGAGTCCTTCCGCCCCTTCGCTCCCGTGGTGCTTGAGGAAAAAGCGGCAGACTACTTCGACATCGTCGAGGAAAGCCCCTACATGCTGGTGGTCTCGCCCATTGCAACGGGCATTCGCAAGGCGATCCCACAGGAGAGTGCGCGGCTTACCGGGATCGACTTGCTCAAGTTGGTGCGTAGCGATCTGCCGGCAATCACCCACGTGGACTTCTCGGCAAGGGTGCAGACCGTTGACCGGGAGCGCAACCCGCGGTTCCGGGCGCTGCTTGAACACTTCTATCAGCGTTCAGGGTGTCCTGTATTGGTCAACACCTCGTTCAACGTGCGCGGTGAGCCGATTGTGAACACGCCGTTCGAAGCCTATCGCTGCTTCATGCGTACCAACATGGATGTGCTGGCGATTGGCGACTTCTACCTCGATAAATCGGAGCAGCCTCAGTTCGAGGAGGCGGTCGACTGGCGCGAGACAGTACCGCTGGATTAACTCTTTCATACACTAGGGAAGGTGCACTATGGATTATGTTCTGCTCTACCTGATCCTGCCGTTGGGGATGTTTATCCGACGAACCAAGGCGTTCGCCCATCAGCCGGACCCCAAGGTCACCTCATACCTGAACCGCAAATCATGAGCGTCATGGCCATGGATGTTCAGGAGGCTTCATTGGTACAGGTGGTGGTCGTCAATGATCCCGACCTGACCGGGCTGGAGGGCTGTCGTGTGAGGCTGGCCGAAACGCCGCACTGCGCTGAGAGTGTGGGAGCAGTCGGCGGGGACTGGCTCGGCACAGTGTTGGGCCGGGACATCGTCGAGGCAATTCGCGCATTTCCTGACAGCCCTCACAAGGCGCTGCTCATCAGAGGCATTTCGCTCTCTACGGACGTCGCGACGCCGCGCAATGGTTTCCTGCCCAACGCCGAGTGTGTTCTTGACTTCGATCTGCTGCACTTTGGCATGTTGCGGCTGCTGGGTGTCAGGCCGCATGCAGTCGAGTATGAGAACTTCGGCAAGCTGGTCAGAAACGTCGTTCCGGTTCCGGAGGCCGCGGGCACCACCAGCTCTTGGGGCGCGGATGTGGAGTTTTTCTGGCACACCGACAATCCCAACTGGCCCTTCGCCGATCAAAGCCGAAATGTCGCGACCGCCGTGCCGAACTTCTTGGCCTTTACCGCCGTGCGCAACTTTGAAGGCGCCTCCACCGACATTGTTTGTGTGGATCATGTCCTTTCAAAGCTGCCCGGCTGGGCGATCGCCCAGTTGCAGAAGTCTGCCTACACCTTTGGTGCCCCTGCCTCCAACGAGGGCTTCGATGGCCAGCCGAGGGTGCTGCCGGTGCTGGAGCACGACGAGGGCGGTTATCGCCTGCGCTTTGACGATGGCATCGTGGCCGCCCTCGACCTGGACAGCGAAAAGGCACTTGGGCTCCTGCGCCAGTGCCTGCGCGATGCCCAGGGTATAGAGGTGGTGTTGCAACCAGGCGACTTCTTCATTTTCAAAAATGCCCGCGTGCTGCACCGCCGCAAGGCGTTCCAGCCTCTGCTCAACGGCAAGGCGCGCTGGCTGCGCCGGGTGTACGGCAGTTGAGCCTTTGCTTCAAGAACCATCACACAACAAACATCACAGTAGACAGGGAGTTCATGCATGAATAAGCGTATCGCAGTAGTCGGTGGTCGTCCCTCGCCCATTCACGGTGCCAAGGAGCTGGGCATCGACGTAGTGCTGGTGCATCAGGAGGGTGACTACGAGCAGGAAATCCTCGCCCATTGCGAACAGGTGGTGCATGCCAGGATTGACGACGCCGAGGCCATCATCAAGGTCCTCGAGCCCCTGCACCGCGACCGTCCGTTCGATCGCATCATGACCACTACCGAAGTGGCAGGCGAGTCAACGGGCAAAGTGGTCGATCACTTCGGTCTCACCGGGGTTTCCTATAAGACTGCGCGCCTGCTCAAGGACAAAGTGGCCATGCGCGAGTTGCTGGTCGAGCACAACCTGAGCCCGGTTGCCTATCGCCATGTCACCAGTGCGCAGGATGCCGTCGCGTTCGTCAAAGAGCATGGCAAGTCGGTTCTCAAACCCGCCGAAGGCGTGGCCAGCCTGCATATCCATCCCTGCGATGACGCAGCCTCTGCTTCCAAGGCCTGGCAGGCGCTTCAGGATGCCGACGTCAAGCACATTATCATCGAGGAGTACCTGGAGGGGCCGGTCGTCAGCGTCGACTCCTTCTCGTTCCAGGGGCGCCACCTTCCCATTGGTTACTCCCAGTACCGCATGAACGACAAATACGTTGAGTGGGAAGTCAGCACGCCGAGCACCGAGGCCAGGAAATGGCTGAGCGAGCTGAAGGAAATGACCTGTCGCCTGCTCGACGCCGTAGAACTGGAAGAGGGGCCCTCCCATAGCGAGTTCGTGCTGACCCCCAAGGGGCCTCGTGTACTCGAATCCCATGCTCGCCTGGCGGGCTCGGGTGCCCCTGAACTGGTGCGGCGTGCGTTCGGCCTGGACCTGAACCGCATGTTCCTGACTGTGCCGCTGGGTATCGACACTCTGCCGCAAGTGTCGCCCGAGCCGAAAGCGGGTGCCGCGATCCAGTTCTTCGTACCGACACCTGGCAAGGTCAGAAAGGTCGAGCTCGATCTCAAGCCTGACGTCGATGTGCGCCATACCAAGTCAGGCGAGACTCCACGGGTGTTCTTGCCGTTCCTGTTCGAACTGGGCGCAGCCGAGCGTGCCGTAGTCATCCAGAAGCATGAGGGCGATACGATTCCACCGCTCGACACCGTTGCCGACTGCGTTTCAGGGTATGTCCTGGCAACAGGCACCTCGCGCGAGGATGCCGTGCGTATCGGTGACGAACTGGTAGCGGCGGTCAACTTCATCGTGGATCCCACGGAATGAAATATGTCCTCTGCTTGCACCGTTGGGTCGGTAGCCAAGCGCTATACGACCGATACGAACTGCCGGCAGGAATGCAGATTCGGGCGATCTGTACGCCCGAATCCTGCGCGTCCCTGCCGAGCGAGCGCCTGGCGTCAAGCTCGGTGCTCGTCTCACTGGACGATGCTGAGGCGGTCATGGCTGAGGCCGAGCGTCTGGTCGAGCAACATGGGGTTCCAGCGCTGGTGGTTGCCCTCAATGAGGGCGACCTGCTCAATGCGGCTTCTATCCGTGAGCGATGGCAGGTACCGGGAGATCTTGTCGCGTGGACCGAGCGGTTCCGCGACAAGCTCACCATGCTGGAGGTCGCAGGCCGGCAATCGTCGATCGGCGTGCTGCCTGCGTCGCCTGCCGATTCCCGCGAAGCGGTGGAGCGACTGGCCGCTGAACATGGCTATCCGCTGGTGCTCAAGCCGCGCTACGGCACGGCGAGTCGCGGCGTAAAGTTTCTTCGCGGCCCAAGGGATCTTGATCAGATCGGGCAGGCCACGGAGCCGATGATGGTCCAGGCTTGCTGCGCGGCCCCCATCCTGCACGTTGACGGCTGGTGGGATGGGCAACGGATTGTGGTAGTCACGGCGTCGCGTTATGTGAACAGCTGTGCCGATTTCGGTCCGGATAGCCCGCTGGGCAGTATCGAACTCGAGGAGGGCGACAACGAACGGCGGATTGCGGGGCGCGTCGAACAACTGCTAGCAGTCTTCGCGCCTGAGCGAGAAATCGTCTTCCACCTCGAACTGTTCGACCTGGATGACAAATTGCTGTTCCTGGAAATCGGTGCCCGGGTCGGTGGCGCCGAAATCCCGTTCCTCTGGCGAGAGGTGAGGGACATCGACCTGCTGGGGATCGCTTGGGAAATCCAGACCGGGGCGTCTACCCGCTACCGGGACCTTGCGCGCAGCCTTAGCAAGGAGGGCAGGCCATTGCACCGCGAGCGGGGGGCATGGGTTATTGCCCGCCGCAACAGCTCGCCGCGTGAAGGCTTGGGTACCCTGTACTGGGCTCAGCCGCAGAACCTGGATCGCTTCGCCAGCGGTGTTTATGAGGGCGCTGGCACGCGCCTTCGGCTGCGCAGCTTCGATCGTCCCGCGCTGGTACGTGACGTGGGGAAGATCTTCGAACAGTTATCCGAAGCATGGGGAGCTCAATCTTGAAAACAGCAGTTGTTACCGGTGCAAGCAGTGGCATTGGCGAGGCATGCGCTCGTACCTTGGCCAGTCGTGGTTGGCGGGTATTCCTTGTGGCGCGCAGGGGGGATCGGCTCGAGCAGATTGCCGGCGAAACCGGCGGACGCGCCATTGTGCTGGATGTGACACAGGCGCGAGAGGAGGACTTGGTGCAGGTTTTCGAGTGCGATCTTCTGGTGAACTGTGCGGGCGGGGCGATTGGCCTGGATGGGGTAGACGCGGCCAGTGCCGAGGACTGGACGAACATGTTCAACAGTAACGTCCTTGGGACTTTGCGGATGACCCAACTGCTATTGCCTCGGCTCATCGCGTCCCAAGGGTGCATCATCAATATCACCTCAACGGCTGCGCTAGCCGGATATGAGGGGGGAGGCGGCTATTGCGCGGCCAAGAGTGCCCAGCGCGCACTGACCCATTCCTTGCGACTGGAGATGAAGGGTATACCGGTGCGCATCACCGAAGTGCTCCCCGGCATGGTGCATACGCCAGAGTTTTCCTTGAATCGTTTTCGCGGTGACGCCGAACGGGTCAGTGCCCTCTACAAGGATGTCGACCGGCCTTTGAGCGCGGACGATGTCGCCCAGGTTGTGGCTTGGGTTGCCGATCAGCCTGCACATGTTAATGTCGATGAAATCGTGGTTCGGCCAGTGGCACAGCGTGCTCAGCATGCGCTGTTCCGCGGCAGCCTCGGCTGGTTCGAGCCGCAGCGGGCCGACACATCCCCTTTGAACGATGGAGCACGCCAATGATGGCGCTGGAAAGCCTGGCCGGTGTGGCCATCATCTCCTTGGGCATGGTGCTGACACCGGGGCCCAACATGGTCTACCTGACCTCGCGGGCGATTTCCCAGGGGCGGCTGGCCGGGATGATTTCGCTGGCGGGTGTGGCGCTAGGCTTCGTGTGCTACTTGTTGGCGGCGGGACTGGGACTGGCCGCTTTGTTCAAGGCAGTGCCAGTCGCCTACGATGTCGTCAGGGTCGCAGGCGCATTTTATCTGGGCTATCTGGCCTGGAACATGCTGAAGCCCAGGGGGAGTTCCCCCTTCGAGGCGCGGGAGCTGCCACCTCACTCGCGGAGACGGCTGTTCACCATGGGGCTTGTGACGAACCTGCTGAATCCGAAGATTGCGCTGATGTATTCCGCGCTGATCCCGCAGTTCATCGACCCTTCCGCAGGATCTACCTTCCAGCAATTCATCCAGATGGGGCTGGTACAGATCACCATTGCCGTCACCGTGAACGGCATGATCGTTCTCGCCGCCTCCCGGGTCAGTGGATTCCTGGCCAAGCGACCTTCTGCCATGCGCACCCAACGCTGGGTGTCCGGGACTGTCCTGGGCGTCTTCGCGGTCGATATCCTGCTGCGCAAACCGCTCACCTGATAGGGAGCGAGTGTTTCGCCTGACCGTAATGCTGTTCACTTGAGTATTTGAGCCTCAGCCGGACTTCCTCGAAAATCCGATGCCAGACCTCTGGCATCGGATTTTTATGGTGCGCCCGGCATGGGCGTAATCTTGTGCGTAGATCCGGCGGTTGTGCGGGGACATTGTCGTGCAACTGATCGTGATGGCCGCGGACAACCCGATTTCAGGTACAGGCGGATGATTGGCAGGGTTAAGAACCGGTATCGGAGGGGTGTTTCTGAATCACCGTCCAAGGCCTTCAAGGCCAGGGACGGTGAAAATATCAAAGCCCCGGTTTCCAGTGGACCGTAAGGCTGCTCCGCTTAAGTGAGCAGCATTACGCTTTTCAGCAGGGCTTTTGAGGTTTTCAGCCTTTCTGGCGTCTCAGGCAACCAGTGCCTGGCGAGTACGCTCGATCACAGCCTGCAGCGGTTCGGCGCTGGAGTATTGATCGGGGTACAGGCGTTCGCTGTGACGAGCGATGCCGTGTTCGTTGACCAGAGTGAAGCTGAAGCAGCCTTTGCGAGCGGCCATGATCAGGCAGTTCATTGGAGCAAAAGCGTTGGTTAGGGTGCGAATGGCATCCTGAGTGTGGATTTGAGTAGACATAATCGGGTGTTCCTACAAGCGACACGGATAAGAACCGTGCAAAATTAAAACGTTCCAGTGACGACGACCACCATTGGTCGAACGAAGAACCCGACTGGAACAAAGCAGCCAGTTTGAAGCGCTGATAAGTTGGCGCGCTTGGGCTGGCAGGTAGGTACTTAGGAGGGCAGGCAACACATCAGGGGCAAAGGTTCTGGGCCCGGGGTGAAGATCCTGATCAATTTGCAGGTTGGTTCGGTCAGAGTAAGTGAACTTCGCAACACCCTTTGCTTTCGATTCAAAGGCTGTGTTGACGCAAGATTTACCTGGAAACCATCGAGGTGGTCGATCCCGCTTTGTCGGTGAAGGCTTCTCTCAGGGAAGGCTGACCGGGGGGATTTGTTCGACCAGAATTGACTTTCAGCTTGGTACTAACGCCGCGGATACTAACGGATTGAATGGCCGAAGGGAAGCCTGCTCGCAAAAAAACACTGAAGTGCCGGCCGACCACATCCGCAAGTGCTGTCGGAAAATGTCATCGGCCGACACGTGCCCCGCAATTGCCCAAAAAACGGCCGTTGATCCGAGAGGGCGATCGAGCCAGGATCAATCTGCGGCGCGGGTTGCCGGGTTTATCCCCAGGCGTCACCGTAAAAACGCGCCGAAAAAGCGCACCGATATAACCGCCTCGCAGGTACTTGTGCACATTAGTTGCGCGGACTGTCATCCCACTGTCATCCTCGCTTCACCGAGGGTGGGTGCCTGTAACGAAAATTTAAGTCAATGAAAAACATCGCTTTTTTTTACTGGTGAAAAAATCGTCAGTTTGACTGCGAGCCCCATTCCACACGGCTTTGCGCGACTTCAAGGGCGGTTGTCCACTGAGTTATCCACAGCTTCTGTGGATTGTCCCGAGCGCTTGCTCTAGGACGGGCGTGCAGGCTTTTCTCGACTTTACCTGTGCGAAAAAAAGAGTAGAGTGGCGCGCCTTCCGATCTGCCCCACAGTGCTTTATGAAGTTTCGCTCAGTACCAGTCTCTCCTGCCTCAGCACCCTCCAGCATTAACCCACCCAAGCGCTTTTCGATGCGTGTGGCCGAGTGGCTACTGGACAGCCCGCGCCTGGGCGAAAACCCCAACGTCAAACACTTCGCCGGACGTTTACTCAAGCAACCTGCCCGTGAAGGCGTAGTGGCCGCGCAAAGCCGCCTCGGCCAATTGATGTGCCGCGAATGCGGGAATGCCCGGGATCGCCGTATTGGCCAGGACCTGTTGCGCCAGGCTGCGCGCGCAGGGGACCGACGCGCCCAGCAGGAACTCGGCCTGATCGAAGACTGAGCTGTCCAAGACCTGACGCCTTGGTTAACCTTCACGCTTTATCTAATCGGCAGGAGTGGCTATGGCGATGGACTTGACCAGCGCATTGCTGGGGCTGGCGGGCGCTGCACTGCCATTGCTGGTACTGGCTTGGCAACTTCAGCGTCGGGCGAGTACGGGGCAGGCCGAACTGGCATTGCTGGAAGAGCGCCTGGCCATGGCCCAGCTGACGCAGGATGGCTTGAACGCCCAGCTCGACACCTGCCGTGATGAAGTCGCTGACCTGAGCCAGGCCAACGCCGCCAAACAAGCCAATCTGGCCGCCCTGCGCCGTGAAGTCGAATTGCTGCAGATCGAACGCGACGATGCCCGCGACGCAGCCCACGCCTGGAACATCGAACGTGCCGGCAAAGAAGCTGAGTTGCGTCGCCTGGACGCTCAGGCTGCCTCCCTCAACGCCGAGTTGCGTGAGCAGCAGGAAAGCCATCAGCAGCGCCTCAACGACCTGCAAGGCTCGCGAGACGAACTGCGAGCGCAATTTGCCGAGCTGGCGGGCAAGATCTTCGACGAGCGCGAACAGCGTTTTGCCGAAACCAGTCAGCAGCGTCTGGGGCAATTGCTCGATCCGTTGAAGGAACGCATCCAGTCGTTCGAAAAGCGCGTCGAGGAAAGTTATCAGGCCGAAGCCCGCGAGCGCTTTTCCCTGGCCAAGGAACTGGAGCGTCTGCAACAACTGAACCTGCGCCTGAGCGACGAAGCCACCAACCTCACCCGCGCCTTGAAAGGGCAGAAAACCCAAGGCAATTGGGGTGAACTTATTCTTGAGCGGGTGCTTGAACACGCGGGCCTGGAGAAGGGGCGCGAGTACCAGACCCAGGTCAATCTGAAGGGGCCGGACGGTGAGCGATTCCAGCCGGATGTGATTATTTACCTGCCTGGCGACAAGCAGGTCGTGGTCGATTCCAAGGTCAGCCTCACGGCTTATCAGCAATATGTGGCCGCCGAAGACGACGGCATCGGCCAGATCGCCATCAAGCAGCACGTGCTGTCCCTGCGCAATCATGTCAAAGGCCTGGCCGGCAAGGACTACAAGCGGCTCGACGGGCTGCACAGCCTGGATTTCGTCCTGCTTTTCGTCCCGATCGAAGCGGCGTTTTCCGCGGCGTTACAGGCTGAGCCGACGTTGTTTCAGGAGGCCTTCGACCGCAACATCGTGATCGTCAGCCCGACCACGTTGCTGGCCACTTTGCGGGTCATCGACAGCCTGTGGAAGCAGGAGCGCCAGAGCCAGAACGCTCGGGAAATCGCCGAGCGCGCCGGGTGGCTGTACGACAAGTTCGTGTTGTTCATTCAGGATCTGGATGAGGTCGGCAATCGCTTGCAGCAGCTGGACAAGGCCTACAGCTCTGCCCGCAATAAGCTGACAGAAGGCCGCGGCAACCTGGTCAGTCGCAGCGAACAGCTCAAATTGCTTGGCGCGCGGGCCAGCAAGAGCTTGCCGGCGGACCTGCTGGAGCGGGCCATGACGGATGTCGATGGCTTGGCCGAGTTGCCCGAATAAGCCATCTTTTTCGATGGCATCTGTGGCGAGGGGGCTTGCCCCCGCTCGGCTGCGAAGCAGTCGCAAAGCAGGCAGAGCGGTATGCCTGAAACACCGAAGCTGCACAAATCAGGGCTGCTGGCAGCCCAACGGGGGCAAGCCCCCTCGCCACCGTGGTGTGTACCAAACCTGCCCTACTACAACGGTAAATGCCGGCTCAACAACGCCCGTAACGCCGCCGGCTTCACCGGTTTGGCCAGGTAATCCAGGCCCGCTGCATGCACCTGGGCCACGGTCTCCGGCCGTCCATCGGCGCTGATCACCACCCCCGGCACCGGCTCGCCCAATTGCGTGCGCAACCACGCCATCAAGTCGGTTCCGGTCTCGCCATCGTCCAGGTGGTAATCCACCAGCGCCAACTGCGGGCGCATCCCGTCGTTGAGCAGCGTCGCGCATTCATCACGGTTGCGCGCGGTCCAGACCTGGCAACCCCAGCGCGTGAGCAGGCTGTTCATGCCGATCAGGATGCTGTCCTCGTTATCGATGCACAGCACCTGTGCGCCGCCGAGCAAATGGCCATTGAGTTCGGCAACCTTGGCCGGCACCGCGGCTTGTGCCCGAGCCAACGGCACGCTGACACTGAATACACTGCCGCGCCCCGGCCAGGAGCGTACGCGCAAAGTGTGACCGAGCACGCGGCACAGTCCATCGGCAATCGCCAGTCCCAGGCCCAGGCCTTTCTCGGCCCGGGTCTGGTGGCTGTCGAGGCGTTTGAACTCTTCGAAAATCACCTGTTGTTTGTCTTTCGGAATACCCGGTCCACGGTCCCAGACCTCCAGGCACAGCTCGCCGTTGCGCCGCCGAACGCCGAGCAGCACGGGGCCTCTGGCGTAGCGGAAGGCATTGGTCAGGAAGTTCTGCAAGATCCGTCGCAGCAGTTTGATGTCGCTGTCGACCCGTAGCGTGCTGCCCCGGACGCGGAATTTCAGCCCCTGTTCCTGAGCCAGTGCCTTGAACTCGGCCCCCAGCGTGTCAAACAACTCATTGAGCACGAAGGGCCTGCGATCAGGGTTGATCTTGCCGCTTTCCAGACGGGAAATATCCAGCAGATCACTGATCAGGTCTTCGGCCGAACGCAGTGAGCTGTCCAGGTGATGAACCAGCTTCTGCGCTTCGCTGGACAAACCCTCTTCCTGATGGGAGAGGGCGGCGGAGAACAGCCGCGCGGCGTTCAGCGGTTGCATCAAGTCATGGCTGACGGCGGCCAGGAAACGCGTTTTCGACTGGTTGGCCGATTCGGCGGTGCCCTTGGCTTCGGTCAGGGCAAGGTTGAGTTGCGACAGTTCGTGGGTCCGTTCGGCGACCCGCCGCTCAAGGCCTTCATTGGCTTCGGTCAGCGCCTGCTCGGCTTCGCGGAACGCGGTAATGTCGGTGAAACTCATGACGAAACCGCCGCCGGGCATCGGGTTGCCGATCAGTTCGATCACTCGGCCGTTGGGGAACAGTCGCTCGGAGGTATGGGCGCGGCCCTGACGCATCCAGTGCAAGCGACGGGCGACATGCACTTCCGCTTCGCCGGGGCCACACAGGCCGCGTTCGGCGTTGTAGCGAATGATGTCGGCAATCGGCCGGCCGACGCTGATCAAACCGTCGGGGTAGTTGAACAGCTCCAGGTAGCGCCGGTTCCAGGCCACCAGTTTCAGCGACTGGTCGATCACGCTGATGCCCTGGGTGATGTTCTCGATGGCGCCTTGCAGCAGGGCGCGGTTGAATTGCAGCACTTCCGAGGTTTCGTCGGCGATCCGTACGACGTCCTCCAGTTGCATTTCCCGACCTTCGATGGCGGCTTTTACCACCGCCCGAGTCGAAGAGGCGCCGAGTACACCGGCCAGCAAGCGTTCGGTATGGGCGATCCATTCGCCGTCGGCGTTCTGGTTCGGGTTGAAGCCTTTGCCCTGGCGGTAGGCGAAACGGATGAAGCTCTGACGGGCCCGTTCTTCGCCGACAAACCGGGCAGCCAGTTGCAGCAAATCGTCGATCTGTACCGCCAGCATCGAGCGGGCGCTGGGGCGGGGGCTGATTTCCTGGCCGATGAAACGACCGGCCTGCCAGTGCTCCGAAACCCGCGTGCGTGACAGCACCGAGACCCAGGCGAACAAGGTGAAGTTACCCGCCAGGGACAACACCACGCCCTGAGTCAGCGGCGTGATCGGCAGGTTCAGCGGATTGCTTTGTAGCCAGGCCAGGCCCGGAAAACCGCTCAAGGGCAAGCCGAGGCTGTTGGCTGCAATCGGCAACACCAGGGTGTAGAACCAGAGGAATGTCCCGGTGGCCAGACCGGCGAACACGCCACGGCGGTTAGCCTGTTTCCAGTACAGCGCGCCGAGCATGGCCGGGGCCAGTTGGGTCACAGCGGCGAAGGCAATCTGGCCGATGGTCGCCAGGCTCGCGGTCGAGCCCAGCAGGCGATAGCTGACGTAGGCCAGCAGCAGAATGACCACAATGCTCACCCGGCGCACCGAAAGCATCCACTGGCGGAACACTTCGAATGGCCGTTCGGCGTTGTTGCGCCGCAGCAACCATGGCAGCAACATGTCGTTGGAGAGCATGGTCGACAGCGCCACGCTGGCGACAATCACCATGCTGGTCGCCGCCGAAGCGCCGCCGATAAACGCCAGCATTGCCAGGGCAGGGTGAGATTGGGCCAGAGGCAGGCTGATAACGAATGAGTCCGGCAGCACCGAACTGGGTAGCAACATCTGACCGGCCAGTGCAATCGGCACCACAAAAAGCGCGGCCAGCGCCAGATACGTCGGGAACACCCACTTGGCCAGGCGTAAATCCTGGGGGTCGATGTTTTCCACCACGGTCACGTGGAACTGCCGGGGCAGGCAGATGATCGCCATCATCGCCACACCGGTCTGCACTACCATGGACGGCCAGTTGATGGTTTCCTTCCAGTACTCTTCCAGGCGCGGGGCGAGCATGGCCTGGTCGAACAGGTCGTCGAAACCGTCGTACAGGCCGTAGGTCACGAACGCGCCCACCGCGAGAAAAGCGAACAGCTTGACCAGCGATTCAAAGGCAATCGCCAGCACCATGCCGCGGTGGTGTTCCGTGGCGTCGAGGTTGCGGGTACCGAAAACGATGGTGAACAGCGCCAGTACCAGGGAGACGATCAGCGCCGTGTCCTGCGCGCGCGTGCCCATGGCGTCGGCGCCGGCGCCGATCAACAGGTTTACACCCAGCACGATGCCCTTGAGCTGCAAGGCAATGTAGGGCAGCACGCCGACCAGGCAGATCAGCGCGACGACTACCGCCAGGGACTGGGATTTACCGTAACGAGCGGCGATGAAGTCGGCGATGGAGGTGATGTTCTCCTGCTTGCTGATCATCACCATTTTTTGCAGGACCCACGGCGCGCACACCAGCAGCAGGATCGGCCCGAGGTAGATCGGCAGGAAGGACCAGAGTTGTTCGGCTGCCTGGCCCACGGCGCCAAAGAACGTCCAGCTGGTGCAATAAACCGCCAGCGACAGGCTGTACACCCAGGCACGCACCCGTGGCGGCAGCGGCGTGCTGCGACGGTCGCCGTAAAAGGCGATGGCGAACAGGATGGCCATATAGGCCAGGGCGACAATGGCGATCAGCCCGGTGGACAGCGACATGGGAACTCCAGACAAAAGACATCCGGGACTGCGCCCGATCCAGACAGTCTCGCATGACCGCCTGAGTTAGTCAGTGTCGACCAAGGTCGTGGCGTGGCGGGGTGTCGCAGGTTGGGAGTCAGTTGGATCTTTGGTGTCTTTTCGGGTCTCTTCGCGGCGTTACTGACTCAACGCAATATCGATCAGCCGATGCAACTCTTCAACCTCCAGCGCCTGCGCCGCAAACAGGATGCGAAACACCGTCGGTGCCACCACCATATTGATCAACCGGTCGACACTTGGCCGTGATTGATCGGGATAGCGATCCAGAATCGTCTGCAACTGCCCGCCAATGATCGTCACGCAATAGCCCGGCGTGGCGCTGGATTGCACGTCGCGCATCATGTTGCGCCCGGGTTCGGAACTCATTTCGTCCAGATATTGCTCCGCCCAGGCCCGCACGTCCCCGCGCAGGCTGCCGGTATTGGCCGGCTCACTGTCGGGGCGCATGCGGGCGAGGGCGACATCGGCCAGCAGTGCAGACAGATCACCCCAGCGCCGATAAATGGTCGACGGCGTCACCCCGGCCCGGGCAGCGATTTGCGGCACGGTCAGGGTCGCCCGATCCTGCTCTTCAAGGAGCGCGCGGACAGCCGAATGAATCGACTCTTGAACCCTGGCACTTCTGCCACCAGGGCGTAAACCTTCTTTAATAGCCATGCGGCGGACCTTAACACAAAGAATTTGCTTTAAGCGCTGACCAGTAGCAGACTCCGCAAAAGCAAAAAATTAGCTTTTGCGGAGTGTGCTCATGTCTCTTCCAGCGACAAATCGTTTCAGCCTGTGGTTTCTGGCGATCACCTTACTCAGTTTTCTCGCCGCTTCCACCGCGCCGACCCCGTTGTATCACCTCTATCAGGAGCACCTGCAGTTCTCAGCCGCGACCCTGACCCTGATTTTCGGTGTCTACGCCCTCAGCTTGCTGGCGGCGCTGCTCACGGTCGGTTCGCTGTCGGATTATCTGGGGCGCAAACCGGTGATTTTTACCGCCGTGTTGCTGAATATGCTGGCGATGTTGCTGTTCATCAACGCCGACAGCGTCGCCTGGTTGATCGGTGCGCGAGTACTTCAGGGGTTTGCGACGGGAATGGCCACCGCCGTCTTGAGTGCGGCGTTGCTGGACACCGATCGCCAGCAAGGGCCGATGGTCAACAGTGTCGCGCCATTGCTGGGCATGGCGCTGGGGGCCATGGGCTGCGGATTATTGGCCGAGTTTGCGCCCCTGCCGCTGCAATTGACCTATTGGGTGTTGTTCGCGCTGTTTTTGATGCAAGCGCTGTACGTCTGGCGCCTGCCGGAAAGCGTCAGTCGACAACCGGGCGCCTGGGCCTCGCTGCGCCCGACCCTGCATGTGCCGATTCAGGCGCGGCGAATGTTGTGGCGGGTGCTGCCGATAGACCTCGCGGTGTGGGCGCTCGGCGGCTTTTTCGCCTCCCTGGCGCCGTCCCTGGTGCGGACAGCCACCGGGTCCACGTCGAACCTGATTGGCGGTGCGACGGTGGCCGTGTTGACGGTGACCGGTGCCTCGATGATCTACACCTTGCGCAATCGGCCGGCCGACAAGGTCTTGCTGCTGGGCGCGAGCTTGCTGCCCGCAGGCGTTGCGCTGATTCTGCTGGCGGTCCACAGCGCCAGCCTGCCATTGTTTTTCTTCGGCACGCTGGTGGCGGGCAGCGGATTCGGTACGGGTTTCCTTGGCGCCTTGCGCAGCATCGTGCCGCTGGCCTTGCCTCATGAGCGGGCCGGGTTGATGTCGGCGTTTTATGTGCTCAGTTATCTGGCGTTCTGCTTGCCGTCGTTGCTGGCCGGTAATCTGACCCGCAGCTTTGGGCTGGTGGCGACCACCGACGGTTACGGCGCGGTACTGATCATCCTGTCGCTCGGTGCGCTGATCGGGTTGCTTCGTGAGCGGTCTGTCAAAGTCTGTGGCGTCGATGTCAGATGACCGTTAGCCTTGGCACCGCCATTCATTTCGACGGACCGACCCATGAAGATCATCCGCAGCAAATCCTTCACCGGTGACCGCGCCTGGGCGGCGCTGGACATCGCCAACATGAACGGTATCACCACCCGTTTGCACTGGACCGATCAGCCGTATAAATGGCACGTCAACGATGGCCAGGAAGTGTTCGTGGTGCTCGACGGTCAGGTGCAGATGCGTTATCGCGAAGCAGGCCTCGAAAAGGAAACCCTGCTGGAGGTCGGCGATATTTTCTATGCCTCGGTGGGCACCGAACATGTGGCTCATCCGCAGGGCGTGGCGAGGATATTGGTGATCGAGACTGAAGGCAGCGTCTGATGCTATATCTGTAAAACAGATAACAGTTAGAGATATTGCCCGTTATATCGATATTCTATTCGGATCTATCATGAGCTCCTCCCTCATTAGAGGACAGGAGTTCGCCATGACCTGCACCCGTAGCGTTAAACCCGGTATCAAGCCGCTCAGTCATCTGCAGCACCCAAGAGAAGCCATCCGCCAATTCACCCCGAACTGGTTCGCGGCGACCATGGGCACTGGTGTATTGGCGCTTGCGCTTGCGCAACTGCCGGTGTCGACTCCCGGTCTGCATGCGTTGGCCGAAGGCTTGTGGCTATTAAATATTGGCCTGTTTGTGTTGTTCACGGCCATGTATGCCGCGCGTTGGGTCATGTTCTTCGACGAAGCGCGGCGGATTTTCGGCCACTCCACGGTTTCGATGTTTTTTGGCACCATTCCCATGGGCCTTGCGACCATCATCAATGGCTTTCTGCTGTTCGGCCTGCCGCGTTGGGGCGACGGTGTGATTCATGTCGCCGAAGTGCTGTGGTGGCTGGACGTGGCGATGTCGCTGGCCTGCGGCGTACTGATTCCCTACATGATGTTCACCCGTCAGGAGCACAGCATCGACCAGATGACCGCTGTCTGGCTGTTGCCGGTGGTGGCGGCGGAAGTGGCGGCTGCCAGTGGTGGCTTGCTGGCGCCGCACCTGGCCGATGCTCATTCGCAGTTAGTGGTGCTGGTGACCAGCTACGTGCTTTGGGCTTTTTCCCTGCCGGTGGCGTTCAGCATTCTGACCATCCTGTTGCTGCGCATGGCGTTGCATAAATTGCCCCACGAAAACATGGCCGCCTCGAGCTGGCTGGCGCTTGGGCCGATTGGCACGGGTGCGCTGGGCATGTTGCTGCTGGGCGCCGACGCGCCGGCGATCTTTGCCGCCAATGGTCTGCCGGGGATCGGTGAAATAGCTGAGGGCCTTGGGCTGGTGGCCGGGATCACGCTGTGGGGCTTCGGGCTTTGGTGGATGCTGATAGCACTGCTGATCACCGTGCGTTACTTGCGCGCCGGTATCCCGTTCAATCTCGGCTGGTGGGGTTTCACGTTCCCGCTGGGTGTCTATTCCCTGACTACGCTGAAACTGGCCAGCACCTTGAACCTGACGTTTTTCAGTGTCTTTGGTTGCGTGTTGGTGGCCATGCTGGCGGCGATGTGGCTGATTGTCGCCAAACGCACGGTGCAGGGCGCGTGGAAGGGCGAACTGTTTGTCTCACCGTGCATCGCAGGATTAAAGAAATAACCGGCAAAGATTAGGTAATGTGTGTGGCCTGGATCGACGTTCGACATTCCAATAACAGTATCCACGCCACCCTCTACCAAAAAAATCAGGGACACATGGAAGATGAGTCACCCCTCGCAGTTCACCTTGCTTCGCACTCGGCGCTTCCTGCCTTTTTTTGTCACGCAGTCCCTTGGGGCCTTTAACGACAACATCTTCAAGCAGTCGCTGATCCTCGCCATTCTTTACAAGCTGACCATCGAGGGTGACCGTTCGATCTGGGTCAACCTGTGTGCGTTGCTGTTTATCCTGCCGTTCTTCCTGTTCTCGGCCCTGGCCGGGCAGTTCGGGGAGAAGTTCGCCAAGGACGCGCTGATTCGTCTGATTAAGATCGGGGAAATCGTCATCATGACGGTGGGCGCGGTCGGTTTCATGTTCGATCACCTGTCGCTGATGCTGTTGGCGCTGTTTGCCATGGGCACCCACTCGGCGCTGTTCGGGCCGGTGAAGTACTCGATTCTGCCGCAGGCCTTGCGCGAAGAAGAGCTGGTGGGTGGCAACGGGTTGGTGGAAATGGGCACCTTCCTGGCAATTCTCGCCGGGACGATTGGCGCCGGCATCATGATGTCCGCCAGCAACTACGCGCCGGTGGTGTCCACGGCAATCATCGGCATTGCGGTGCTCGGTTACCTGGCCAGCCGCAACATTCCCCGAGCTGCGGCGGCATCGCCGCAAATGCGCCTGAACTGGAATATCTTCAGCCAGTCCTGGGCTACGTTGAAGCTGGGCCTGGGGCAAACCCCTGCGGTCTCGCGTTCGATTGTCGGCAACTCATGGTTCTGGTTTGTCGGGGCGATTTATCTGACGCAAATCCCGGCGTATGCCAAGGAATGGATGCACGGCGACGAGACCGTGGTGACGCTGATTCTTACCGTGTTCTCGGTCGGTATTGCACTGGGTTCGATGCTTTGCGAGAAACTCTCCGGGCGCAAAGTCGAGATCGGTCTGGTGCCGTTCGGCTCATTCGGCCTGACCGTATTTGGCCTGTTGCTGTGGTGGCATTCCGGTGGAATTCCGGACAGCGTTACCGGCCATGGCTGGATCGAAATCCTTGGCTTCGGTCACACCTGGCTGGTGTTGATCGACATCCTCGGGCTGGGAGTCTTCGGCGGTTTCTACATCGTGCCGCTGTATGCGCTGATCCAGTCCCGCACCGTCGAGAACGAACGGGCCCGAGTGATTGCCGCCAACAACATTCTCAACGCCCTGTTCATGGTGGTGTCGGCGATTGTGTCGATCGTCTTGCTGAGCATCGCCAAGCTGTCGATCCCGCAGCTGTTTCTGGTGGTGTCGCTGCTGAACATCGGCGTCAACGCGTACATCTTCAAAATTGTCCCCGAGTTCAGCATGCGTTTCATGATCTGGCTGCTCGGCCATTCCATGTACCGCGTCGAGCATCGCAACCTCGAGCTGATTCCCGATGAGGGCCCTGCGCTGCTGGTTTGCAACCATGTGTCGTTCGTCGATGCGTTGCTGATTGGTGGCGCCGTGCGTCGGCCGATTCGCTTTGTGATGTATTACAAAATCTACAACCTGCCGGTGCTGAACTTCATCTTCCGCACGGCCGGGGCGATTCCGATTGCCGGGCGGCAGGAAGACATTCAAATCTACGAAAAAGCCTTCACCCGCATTGCCCAGTATCTGAAGGATGGCGAGCTGGTGTGTATTTTCCCTGAAGGCAAGTTGACCGCTGATGGCGAGATCAACGAGTTCAAGGGCGGGCTGACGCGGATTCTCGAAGAAACGCCGGTGCCGGTGATTCCGCTGGCGTTGCAGGGGTTGTGGGGGAGTTTCTTCAGCCGCGATCCGAACAAGGGCTTGTTCCGTCGGTTGTGGTCGCGGGTGACGTTAGTGGCGGGGCCGGCGGTGGCGGTCGAGGTGGCGGAGCCGGCGAAGTTGCAGGTGTTGGTGGGGGATTTGCGGGGGACTGTCAGGTAGTCGGTGACTTTGCGGGCCTCATCGCGGGCAAGCCCGGCTCCCACAGGTTTTGTGTTGTGCCACATAGTGTGGTCACACTATCAATCCCTGTGGGAGCCGGGCTTGCCCGCGATGACGTCAGTGGCCTAAGCGCTGACCTTGAGCCCAACCAACCCGGTAATGATCAGTGCCACACTGGCCAACCGAAACAGTGCCATGGATTCACCAAACAGAATGATCCCGGCGATCACCGTGCCCACCGCACCCACGCCGGTCCAGATCGCATAGGCCGTGCCCAGCGGCAATTCCTTCATGGCAAGGCCCAGCAGGCCAAGGCTGATGGCCATGGCGGCAACGGTCAATGCGGTGGGAAGAGGGCGGCTGAAGCCGTCGGTGTATTTCAGGCCAACGGCCCAGCCGACTTCGAACAGGCCGGCGAAAAACAGAATGATCCAGGACATGGAAGACCTCCATCGATGGATGGGGTCGTCCCCGGATTAAGCACTCGATCGAGCCGCGAGGTCGTCCCCGCGTTGCGCGATAGAGTGCCCATCATTAACCCGAGGATCAAGTTTTCGGATCAGTCAGCCACTTGCTGAGCAGCGATTTTCCGATCCTCTTTTTCGCTCATGCGACGGAAATAGGTGGAGAGCAGGGCCCCGGAAATGTTGTGCCAGACGCTGAACAGCGCGCTCGGCACCGCCGCCAGTGGCGAGAAGTGCGCACTGGCCAGTGCCGCACCCAGGCCGGAGTTCTGCATGCCGACTTCCAGTGCCAGGGATTTGCGTTGGGCCAGCGGCAGGTTGAACAGGCGCCCGGTGAAGTAACCCAGCAAGTAGCCGAAGCTGTTGTGCAGCATCACCACGGCCATGATCAGCAGACCGGATTCGGCAATCTTCGCCTGACTGGCAGCCACCACGGCCGTGACGATGATCACGATGCTCACCACCGACACCAGCGGCAACACTTCTACCGCGTGACGAACCCGATCACCGAGCACGCGTTGGGCAACCACGCCAAGTACGATCGGCAACAGCACGACTTGCAGGATCGACCAGAACAGCTCCATGAACGACACCGGCAACCAGGCCGAGGCCAGCAGCCAGATCAGCGCCGGTGTCAGCAATGGCGCGAGGAGGGTGGTGACGGCGGCAATGGCCACCGACAACGCCAGGTCGCCGCGAGCCAGCCAGGTCATCACGTTCGACGAGGTGCCGCTCGGGCAACAGCCGACCAGAATCACCCCGACGGCGATCTCTGGCGGCAGGTGGAATACCTGGCAGAGCAACCACGCCATGCCGGGCATGATCACGAAATGGGCGACCACGCCCAAGGCCACGCGCCACGGATGGCGAGCGACTTCGGCGAAGTCTTCGAGCTTGAGGGTCAGGCCCATGCCGAACATCACCAGCCCCAGCAGCGGCACAATGGCGCCTTTCAAACCGATGAACCAGGCCGGCTGCAGAAACGCCACGATGGCGAAAATCAGTACCCAGTAAGCGAAGGTGTTGCCGACAAAACGACTCAATGCAGCGAGTGCGCGCATGGCCTGATCCTTGTTATGTGTTTAAAAGCGGGTAGGGCTTGGAACTTGGGTTGCCTGCAAAAAGATCGCAGCCTTCGGCAGCTCCTACATTTGAAATGCGATCCTTTGTAGGAGCTGCCGAAGGCTGCGATCTTTTCTTACCAGGCGCCGCCGATCAAGGCCGGCGCCCTAAGGCAATCAGATACCCTGTGGGGTCTCTTCACCGCCCAACGCTTCAACCAGTGCCGGCAGGAAGTCGCCGAAGGTCAGCATCATCAGGGTGAAGCTGGCGTCCAGTTGACCCAGTGCTTCGTCGCCACCGTCCTGTTCCGCCTGATCTTGCAGCAGGTCTTCGAACTTCAGGCGCTTGACCACCATTTTGTCGTCGAGCACGAAGGACAGTTTGTCCTGCCAGGCCAGCGACAATTGAGTGACCACTTTGCCGGTGCTCAGGTGCAGCTGGATCTCTTCGCTGGTCAGGTCCTGACGCTTGCAGCGCACGATGCCGCCGTCTTCGTGGGTGTCGCGCAGTTCGCACTCATCCAGAACGAAGAAGTCATCCGCAGCTTTCTGAGTGGTAACCCACTCGGTCATGGTCGCGGTCGGGGACATCTTCACCGTCAGCGGACGTACCGGCAGCGAGCCGATCACTTCACGCAGGGTGGACAGCAGGTCTTCGGCGCGTTTCGGGCTGGCCGAGTTCACCAGGATCAGGCCCTGTTTCGGCGCAATGGCGGCGAAGGTCGACGAGCGACGGATAAAGGCGCGGGGCAGGAAGGCCTGGATGATTTCATCCTTGATCTGATCGCGTTCCTTTTTATAGACCTTGCGCATTTGTTCGGCTTCGATCTCTTCGACCTTTTCCTTCACTGCGTCACGCACGACGCTGCCCGGCAGAATGCGTTCTTCTTTACGGGCGGCGATCAGCAGGAAGTCTCCGCTGACGTGTACCAGCGGTGCATCTTCGCCTTTGCCGAAGGGCGCGACGAAACCGTAGGTGGTCAACTCCTGGCTTGCACATGGACGCGCCAGTTTGGTGGCCAGTGCAGTTTCCAACGCCTCGGCATCAAAAGGCAGATCTTGGGTCAGGCGATAGATAAGCAGGTTTTTGAACCACATGGGGTGAGTCTCTCCTTTATACAAAGGGGGGCATTATTGTCTTCGCCGGGTCATAGGCCAACCCTTCTCTAAGCCTTTGGAAGGCCTGAGAAAATTATTTAAAAAAGTGCTTGCCAGAGGTTGGGTCGCTCCGTAGAATGCGCGCCACACCGAAGCGAAGGGTGATTAGCTCAGCTGGGAGAGCGTCTGCCTTACAAGCAGAATGTCGGCGGTTCGATCCCGTCATCACCCACCATTCGTTTCAAGTGTTTAGCGCAGCGGTAGTTCAGTCGGTTAGAATACCGGCCTGTCACGCCGGGGGTCGCGGGTTCGAGTCCCGTCCGCTGCGCCATATTCGGTAACCTGGACCACTGAACGCCAGGTCACCACGGAAAAACCCGCTGAGGCGGGTTTTTTTCTGTCTCAAGTTTGTACCTTGTTCCATCGGGTTGTGTCGTTTCACCGGTTCTCGGATTTTTTTGAAAAAAACTTCAATTAAATCAACACTTTACGAAAACTTGTGGCATAATGCGTCCCGTAACGAAGCGAAGGGTGATTAGCTCAGCTGGGAGAGCGTCTGCCTTACAAGCAGAATGTCGGCGGTTCGATCCCGTCATCACCCACCATTCGTTTCAAGCGTTTCGCGCAGCGGTAGTTCAGTCGGTTAGAATACCGGCCTGTCACGCCGGGGGTCGCGGGTTCGAGTCCCGTCCGCTGCGCCATATTCGGTATCTGGAACACTGAACGCCAGATCACCACAGAAAGCCCGCTTAATGCGGGCTTTTTGCTGTCTGGGATTTGGCTTTTTGCCGGATTCACTGAAGAAAGCGACCTGTTCAGGTCGCTTTTTTCGTTTCTGCCTTACTTATTGTTCGCCGTTGCGGCTGTGTCGATAGTCGCTGACGGCCTCGTACACCGCTTTGCGCAACCGGTTGATCCCACCAATCGGCCGATGGGCTTCAAGGCCGAACCATGGATTGAACGACAGGTTGTCGCATTGCAGGTTCAGCGCCGGGGTGTCGAAATCCTGGGCAGGCAGCTTGATCCTGGCCACGGTTTCGAAAGGCGCGTCTTGTTCACGCCACTCGATGCTGGTGTCTTCGATCGGCATATATTGGCTCGGATCCTGGCGTTGGACCTGTAACACGAAGCAGGCCGGCACCCGATCAGTCGACAGCTGCTGGTTCAGCGCACTGCGCAGGAAGTTCGGCAGGTTTTGATTTTGCGTGGGCAGCGTGTAGGTCGGGCAGCTCTCCGGATCCGGGATTACCCGGAATTTGACGTTGGCCTCACCAAACTTGTACGGCGAAACCGAAAAGTAGGTGGTCTGGGTCGGGCTTGCCGGGGCAGGGGAGAGTGTCGCCAGCGCAATAAACAGATGACGAACCTGCCAGGTGCGCGGATCCCAAGCCGGGAAGAACGCCATTATCGTTTTGCCGTCAGCCTGAGCGGCCACATTCTGACGATACTCGGCGACATCGCTGACAAAGAAGTTCGGATGGTTGAACATCACGAAATCCTGCTCGTTGCGCCCTTGTCGATCACTCAGCAACTGTTTACCCGGCACATCGAACAACTTGATCGCCATGCCCCGGGCATCGCGGATGCTGTCGAACTGCGGATAGGCATTGCCGTTGGACAGCCGCATCGTCGCTTGCCAGGTTTTGCCGGGTTCGCTGAACACGCCTTGGCGCAACGCCGTCGCCAGATCCGGCAGCACCTGAACCTCGGCCTTCACGCAACCATGGGCCTTGGCGTGAGCGTCGCGCAGATAACGAGTACTTTCGCGGTGTTGATCGACGATCCGCACCGCTGTCTGGATGATGTCCCGGGTCATCGCCGCTTCGCCGTCCGGAATCAGTTCTTCACCCGATACCGGGCCGCGATGTTGCCAGGCGAGCCATGCCATGGTCAGCGCCCAGCCGAGGACCCCCAAACCCAACAACCAAAGCAGGGTTTTACCAAGGAAGGCACCCAGACGTAGCCAGAGCGTGATCAGCATGGGTCAATCCTTTTGACTGATGAGGTGGTCTGGCAATTGCGACTCCAGCGGGCCGCCCAACACTTTCAGGTATTCCAGCAGTGCCCAGCGCTCCTGCGGTTGCAGCAGGCGACCGATCACGCCATTACCGCGCTCGCCGTCGCGGAATTCGTGGCCGCTGTTGTGATTGCCGGTAATACGCGTGTCGAACACAAAACCGTTGGTAAAGGCTTCGGTGCGATAGCCCAGGTGTTTGGGATCGTATTCGAAGGTGCCCTTATAGAACGTTGTTGCGCGTTCATCCTGGGGCGAGAGCAGTTGATAAATGCTCGGCACCGAACCGTTGTGCAGAAACGGCGGCGTGGCCCAGACGCCCGCCAGCGGCCGGGCCTTATAGCTGCGCAATTCCTGGACACCGATAGGCAGGCCGAAACCGTCCAGGTTCGGGCGCTCCGCCGGTGTCACATTGGCAGCGCGATAGGCCTGGTTCCCCACGAAAGCAGTGACGTAGGCCAGCCCCTTGGCCACTGACAACTGGCTCAAATCCAAGGGCTCCGTGGGTTTTGGATGCAATTGCACGTCCAGTTGCGCAAGCTCTGCCGGATCCCACTGCAGGGCTGTCAGATCGAAGCGATGGTCGGCAATATTGTTGGCGGCGCCGGGGTCTGTGCCAATCACCTCCACGGGCAGTAAGTTCAGGTGGTGCACCGGTCTGCCGTCGCTTTGGGTGACGCGGGGGACGTGGCACCCAGCGCAGTTTTCAGCGAATAGTGCGCGGCCTTTTGCGGCCAACGGTTTGTCGATGGAGCCCAGCAAGGCTTCCGGCCAGACGGGCGGCTTGAGTCGTTGCAGGGTTTGTTCGATCCGGTGCAGATCGCGTACCCGGACGCTGGACGGGTAGCGATCGTCGCCCTTGAGTGGCTGCCCGCTGGCGTCGAAGAAATTCAGCGTGGCGCCGACACCCAGGGCCTCGCCGATGTTACGGGCCATCGGTTGCTGCGCCGAACCGTTCCACTGCACCCAGTCGAAGGTCCACATGTCCCACAGTTGCGGGTAGTCCACCGGCGCGTTGGCCACGCGGTAGTTGGCCGGCGAAATGGCGTCGCCGAAGCTGGCGTTGGCAATGCGCCCGAAGGCGTCGGTACGGCCGGGGCCTTCTTCGGTGGGGTAGAGCCCGCGATGGGTGTCGTTCCAGGCCACTTTCAAGAAGGTATCGAGTGAGCTTTTGAAGTCCTGGCGTAGCTGTTGATGCCGGGCGTCATAGTCCTGGCCCAGGACATTGCGCGCGAAACGTTCGAATTTCCACGGGTTGTAGTAAGTCGAGGCGAGGCTGGCCACCAGTGCCTGGCCGAAACTGCCGCCGCGCAGGGTCGGGACGCTGGATGGCAACACATGCTGGGCCGAGCCACCGTCGATGCGCACGGCCTGGCCGTTGAAACGCAATTCGCCGGTGTGGCAGGCGGAACAGGTGATGTCCAGAAACTCTTCCTGGCTGCCCGGATTCTGATGACGGGCGAAACCGACAGGCAGGTTGCCAGGGTTGTCTGGCGTGGCTTTCTGGCTCGGATCGATCAGAAAACCAAAGCGTGCGAGGTATTCGGGGGCGGCGAATCGTTTTTGCGAGAACGGCAGTTCGAGGGCGTTGAACCAGTCATAGCGCAAGCCTTTGACTTGGGTGCCTTGAGGCGTGAAGTAGTAGGCCTGGCGGTCTGCGGCGCTCCATTGCTCCAGGTAATGCACCTGTTGCGCCGGTGACCAGGCCGGTAATTTCGGGTTGGCGACGTAGTACAGCACCACGGCGAGGCCCAGCCCCAGTAGTACTGCGATCAGAATCAGCAAGCGGATTATGAGGCGCACGATAAACATCCTTGTCAATTTGTAGCTCTCTTATGCCTCAGCTGATGAAGTGCGGCAAGAGGCCATTACGCCAAGGGCTGTGGGAACCGGCATCGGGGGCTGTGAGAGCCAGATGACAGAAGCTTCATCGTTCTAATCCCGAAATGCGTTTAAACACCTGAACTTATCGGAAGTTTCCTGCTCTCATGCCGGTAGCCATTGGTCGTGGCCGCCTGATAAGCTCGCGGCTTTACTCGATTGCCCTTTAGGCGCATGAACAAGGAAATAGCATGAAACAGCATCGGTTGGCGGCGGCGGTGGCCCTGGTTGGCCTGGTACTTGCGGGTTGTGATTCGCAGACCAGCGTAGAGCTGAAAACCCCGGCGCAAAAAGCTTCCTACGGCATTGGCCTGAACATGGGCAAAAGTCTGGCTCAGGAAGGCATGGATGATCTGGACTCCAAAGCCGTAGCCCAAGGCATCGAAGATGCCGTCGGCAAGAAAGAACAGAAACTGAAGGATGAGGAACTGGTTGAAGCCTTCGCAGCGCTGCAGAAGCGTGCCGAAGAGCGTTTGGCCAAGATGAGCGAAGAGTCGGCAGCCGCCGGCAAGAAATTCCTCGAAGAGAATGGCAAGAAAGCCGGTGTCGTCACCACGGCTTCCGGCCTGCAATACGAAGTGGTCAAGAAGGCCGATGGCGCACAGCCTAAGCCGACCGACGTAGTGACTGTTCACTACACCGGTAAACTGACCAACGGCACCGTTTTCGACAGCTCCGTCGAGCGCGGCAGCCCGATCGATCTGCCGGTCAGCGGTGTGATTCCGGGTTGGGTCGAAGGCCTGCAACTGATGCACGTTGGCGAGAAGTACAAACTGTACATCCCTAGCGACCTGGCTTACGGCGCCCAAAGCCCTAGCCCGGCGATTCCAGCCAACTCGGTGCTGGTATTCGACCTGGAGCTGCTGGGCATCAAGGATCCAGCCAAACAAGACGACGCCAAGTAATCCGCGTCTGCTCGAAAAAACAACGCCTCGCTTATGCGGGGCGTTGTTGCATCTGGGGTTTGGTGAAGGTAAACAAAGCGAACGGATGCGGTACGCTGCAGTCATAGCCAGTGAGAGTGCCCGAGCTAGACGTACCGGTGCGCCAAGTCAATGAAATCTTGGGTTTTTTTATGTGAGTAAAAAACGCCCGATCTGAGCAAGACCCTTGTGAAACGGGGCTTCCAGCGGTGAAATGCAGCTCTGTTCACAAGGTTATCCACAATTTGTGTGGATAACATTTCAGTGGGAGGAAAAGATGAAAATGCCCTGGAATTTCGCCCGCTTCCTGCCAATGGCCGGGCGCCTGCTCGCCCGTGGTCGTTTGCCGACCCTGCTGTTCGCGGTTGCCAGCAAAGGCGCGAGCCAAGGTAATCGTCTGGGCAAACTTAAAGACGATCTGCGCTTGTTACAGGCACTCTGCCTGGCCTACTGGCGTGGCGAGTACCGAGCCATCAGCCCGAAAGCGATGGTTTCGGTGGTGGCCGGCCTGATGTATTTCCTGAGCCCGGTGGATGCGATCCCGGATTTCATCCCGGTGTTCGGCATGCTCGACGACATTGCCGTCCTGGCATGGCTGATGAAAGTCCTCGATGACGAACTCAACGCCTTCCGCGCCTGGCGCAAGCGTCAGGCGCCGGAAAAACTCGCAGTGGTTGAACGCCTGCCCGATACCCCGGAACAACTGCAACTTCAGGGCCCGAAAAAAAACTGAACCGATTCAGGATCATCCATATTCATACCCCCCCGCGACCTTGGCCGCTGTTAGGATTACACTTCTAAGGAAAAGTGCCGACTCGCTACGTGTCGTTGTCCTACGGGGTAGTCATGGATATTCAGATAATTACACGCGAAGGCGAACCAGAATATGCGGTTCTGCCATGGGCTCAGTATCAGGCTCTACTGAAAGCAGCAGGCATCAACGAACAACCACCGCGCGAAGCCACAGTGCGTCCCGCGGCCACATCAGACCAGACTCTTCCGGGTCTGGATCAACTACGCAGTTTGCGCGAAGGGAAGGGCATCGCCATTGAGGCGCTTGCCCGCACGGTAGGCATCAGCCCGTCATATCTCGCCTTGATCGAAAGCGGTGAGCGTCAACCCGACGCTGCTATTCGCCGCAGCCTCGCCTGGGAGTTGACGGTGCCAGGATGGAGGGATGAATCGTGAGCGTACGCATCAGTCGTCAACATTGGGATGGATTGCTGGGGGAACTGGATCAGGCGCGCCGTCAGCGCCATCTTCTGACTTATCGGGCATTGCTGGAGCGATTGCAGCTACCCACGCCCGCCATGCAAACCCTGACCGCCGCCCTTGAACACCTGGCCGCGCTGGACGCCAGGGCCGAGCAGCCACTGCGCAGCTCGCTGGTGATCAGCCAGGGCGCCAGTCGTTTGCCGCGCACCGGCTTCTTCGAATGTGTCGAGCGCCTCGGGCGCTTCTCCGGACCGTCCGACGGCGTGGCTGCCGCGTCCTGGCATGCCTCGGAAGTGGTGCGGGTGTTCGAATACGAATACCCCGAGTCGGCGGAAGCCTGAGTGTTTCTACGACTCAAGGCGCGGGCCGGTTACTGGCTGGCCCGGCGCTTATTCCACTGGTCGTGGTTTGTGCGCCAACCGCGCGGCTGGCGCTGGCTCGAGGGCCAGTTCGCGCGCATGGCCAACCTGGGCGATGTCGGCGCCCAGAGCTTCTACGGCCACATCCTGACCTTTCGCGGGGTCGGTCTTGGGGCTCGCGAGGAAGGCGTACGATTACTGCGCCTGGCCGCGTTGGCGGGGGATGGCAAGGCGGCGTATCAGGTGGGCGTGATCTGCCTCGCGGGGACGCCGAGCAAGGCACCGGATCCGGTGGAAGCGGCGCGGTTTTGGCGTATTGCCTTGAAGGCCGGGCATCCGTTGGCTGAGCTTAAGTTGAAAGGGTTGGCGAGTGGCGAGACTGAGCCGTGATTTGATGTTCTTCGATGAGCAAGTGTTGTGGGGGGGCTAATTGATGGTCAATTATAAACTCTATGGCGAGCTGCTTTCGGTCAGAAGGGGACTTTAGAGCGGGAAAAATATGTCTCTTTTCGAACCATTGACGACTTACTGGGTAATTTTTATATAGCTTTTAGCTGCGCGTTCGACACCGTTCACTTCATTCATTGGACTCGTAAAAGCTACGACTTTGCGAGTCTGTTAGCTAAATCGTTAGGTATCATCAACTCCCATGACAACCCCTTCCCACACACCATTCTTCGCCGCACCAGAAAACCTGGAGTCACTTCGACTCTATTCCCGAACACTCAGAAGTTTCGCAGCAGCATCTGATTCCTCTCAGGTCGCGAAATCGCTGCTGCAGATCATCGAGCTGATGATTTCAAACGCGGCTCGATTTGATGAGTATTGCACTTCGAACATCGAGTGGATCGGTGATCAGTTCATGCGAGAGGTTCGAGAGTTTCCAAATCTTGCCGACGACAAGAGATCTGAGGCGATTACCTCAGCTTTCACGTCAGCTTTCCGCTTCTTGTGCGAGCTAGAGTTTGTGCAGCCTGCAGAACCAAGCATTGAAGTCCGGCGGATCGGAAACTTCGTTGATGAAAACCTTGAACTGTTCACCGGGAACGACCGGCAACAGATCACATTCGCAAGATACTCGATGCCAATTCAAGTAGCGAAGAAACTCCTGAACGATCCTGCTATCGCCGAGTTTCGAAAATTCTCGCAAACAGTCGAAGCGGCGTCGAAGCTCAAAGTGGACTGGGACTCCGAACTCGACGAGCGACGACTACATGTCGAGGCCATTAAGCAGGGACTAAAAGACACAACCTCGTCCTACAACTTCGTTGGTCTTGTTGATGGGTTTCGCCAGTTGGCAGCCACAAAGCTCATTGAACGTAGAGTTGCATTCTGGTCGCTGATTGTGCTTGCACTAGCGATGATCGCGCCACCAACCTTTCAGATTTCTTACGTAGTTTCTCACGTAGACGCCATAGAGTCGAAAAAAGGGCTACTGCTGTATACACTTCCAACGATTCTCGCGATCGAAGTGATCCTCATCTACTTCTTTCGCGTTGTCCTCGCGCAATTCCGATCCGTCAAAGCACAAGTTCTTCAGCTCGACCTGCGAATAGCTTTGTGCCAGTTCGTACAAAGCTATGCGGAGTACTCGATGAAGATAAAGAAAGATGACCCGAGCGCTCTCGCGAAGTTCGAGGCCGTTGTCTTCAGCAGCCTTGTCTCAGAAAGCGAAGGCATCCCCTCCACCTTTGATGGCGCTGAGCAACTTGCTAACCTCATCAAGAGCATCCGAGGAACGTAGCGCGGTTAAGCGCAATTGCAACACCGTGCTTCCGTTCCTCGCCCAACTGTCGATTCAACGCGAACGCCAAAGCTGGCCATGCCTTCGGCATTTTCATGACCAGCTTTGGTACCCTCCCTTCTGCGAGCCACGGTGCCGGACAACCTATGGTGTTAGCGTCCGCTTTGGGGCGTTAGTTGCCGTTATTCAATTTCTTTTATTTTGCGCAATTCATCTCTTAGTGCATCGATTTCAGCGAGCAATTTTTTATTCTCCTGCTTTAGAAAGCTTTTTGATGGGCTCTCAGGATTATGATACAAGGGAATAGCGTAGAGTAACTCCAGTTCATCTTTGTAAGGCATCAAAGGTTGGTATAACTGATAAAAAGCACGCCCAACCGCGCCTCGAAATAACTCGAGCGCTGGTTTATTTGCACCAACAGAAAGAATATGGTCAGTAGCGATACCCGGATAGGGATCGATATATATGATTTTCACAATGCCTAGTTGATAAGCTTTTTTCGCACAAAGCTCACAGGGGCTGGCAGTCGTAAACAGAATGCCGCCAAGAAGTTTTTGTCCACCATTTTTCGCTATTTGTAAAAAAGCATTCTCTTCCGCATGCAACGACCTAGTATGGACCTGATTTTTTTCTCCCTCAATTTCATTTTGTATAGATTTGAAACAGAATGGAATGTTTCGCTTTTGAGTAGCGCCAGACTTTATCAAGTCAAAATACTTATCACTTAATGCTTTGCGGAATACATTGTCGTTTTTCTCGTACTCACTATAATCAAAAATATTAACTCCGCTTAGCAAGTCTTCAGCGCTTCTCAGCAAGCATGGGGTTTGTCCTTGAGGAGTACTATTCCAACCTACACATTTCACACTGTAACTATCATCAGTTACTACAGCCCCAACCTGTCGCGATATACAGCCTGAGCTTTGCTTAACTGTGTACGCTATTTGCATACAGTTTTCAACCGATGTAGGCATTACTAAGCCTGGATGCATCATAAGTGCTAGATACCATGCTAACTGACTCACAAGATCATTCTGATTAAACTCACTTGTTTTTGAGTTGTGAATGTGGATATCAGCGATCTCGATGCAAGCTTGAATATTTTGTGCAATAAATTTACTAGTTCCGGAAATTTTCCCAGGATACTCTTTGTTATCGAGATCATGTACTTCTTTTATTGATAGCTTTCTGTACTCATGTAGACTGTTCAGTCTCTTGGTGTTTGATGTATTTATCGACATTAGGTAGAAATTCGCATACCTTCTTTTCAGAAAGAATGCCTCGTACGGATTTCTAATTGCATCTATAACAATTCTGCATGGCGCTCCTTTTGCTTTTGTAAACTTGCGAACAAGCTTAATTAAAAAATTCAAATGCTTGGGGAAGTTGAATAATTTATCGGCATCAAAAAGATTACTATTTGCAAATCCCGATGATCTGATGTTGTCTCCCGACTCTTGATAGAGCTTGGTGAAGGTAGCTCCTCCCAAGTTGTTTTTTAATCTCTCGGTCACAGAGGGTAGTGCTGAGAAGTACAACTCCATCCACGACGCAATTTCGCCCGTCTCAACTTTTCCATTGAACGAGTGAAGCCGAAGTAGCTCTTCTCGTACACAATTCAGGTTGTTATAGCTTTCAGTTGCCTTTTCTTGACGAATATCTGCGCCCGCAACACTTGTCAGGTATGATATAAATGACTCTTTATCCAGCAACAATAGATGATATGTAATTATCGAGCGTGCCTCGAGCTTGTAAAATGGGGTCCATTCGTCTCCTTTTAAGTATTTATGTATTATTTTATGCTTTTTAAGTTCGTTTTCTGTTAAGCCTTCATAGCCATCGGCTGGAAAATCGAAACTCGAAGCACCCAACTTACTAGCCGCAGTGGAGCAACCTGAACCTGTGCGTCCCGTGAGACCAATTATTAGAAAGCTCTTTGCTTCGTCATAAACACCATTTATCGCTTCGCTGGTATTTGCGGACATTCCTTCTTCCTTTTAAGCTCTGTTACCTATGAACGGAAAAATAGGGTCACATATAAACTCATTAGGGAAAGCAATCAGTACCACCTGCGGCGCTACAAATAAAATGTAGCTGGTTTTTGGACGCACCATAGAATTTCGCGAGGCCGAGGCACTACCAAATCTTTGAGAATGATGGACTAACTGCGTTTTGCCGATTGCTGCCTGTCGCCACCAGCAGCTATGGCTCGAAACCGGCTAACCCACAGTGGAGAAAATCAAGCCAGGCTTCAGCGAAGCCTTCCGCCACGTTTGCCTTTTTTGAGCGAAATTTCTGGGCAAGGTCTTCGGAAGTTTCCTTCAAGTTGTGGCGGTTTTCGTGAACTGGTGCGAAAGGAATTCAACCGATAGCCTTTGGTGGTCACTGCACATTCAGTGGCAGGGTGTAGGAACCCTCCAGACCATGAGAAACGCTTTGGCGTCGACACCTGATTTGCGGCTGTTACCATGCGCCCGTAATATCAGTAGCGGCGGCTGTGCGCGGGCACGCTTCGGTGTGGTCGAGTTCTCTGGTCTCGATATTCCTACCCCGCGTATAGCTGCCACCCAAGCCTGTAGGACGGCCGATGGTAGCTCCACTTCTACCAGAGGTTTAAAAATGAAAAATCTTCATCCTGATCCACCCTACGAAAAACCAATTCCCCACCCCAAAAACCGCTTCATGGCGTTGACCAGCAACTGCACCGACATGCCCACCCTGTTTGTCGACACCCATGCGCCGCTGGATATTCTGACCGAAGCCGCCAGCTACCGAATTCGCGCCGTCACCCAAGTGCTTGAGAACCTGTCCATGCGTGGCTCAGTCGAGTGCGATTCGATGATCCTCAGCGACTTTGCCTTGCTCTGTGCCATTCCACTGCGCGATGGCTGTGATGTGCTGGATGTGATTGGGCGGCGGTTGCGGGCTCGGTCTTCGGAGTAGCGTCTAGCGGCTTTTTGTGGCGAGGGGGCTTGCCCCCGTTCGACTGCGAAGCGGTCGCCAAACCAGGCCCCGCGGTGTACCTGACAAATCCGGAATGCAGGTTTTGGGGCCGCTCCGCAGCCCAACGGGGGCAAGCCCCCTCGCCACAGGGTGGGAGTTGTGGTGGTTGGGGCCGCTCCGCAGCCCAACGGGGGCAAGCCCCCTCGCCACAGGGTGGGAGTTGTGGTGGTTGGGGCTGCTGCGCAGCCCAGCGGGAGCAAGCTCCCTCGCCACACAAGAGCAAGATCAAAAGATCGCAACCTTTGGCAGCTCCTGCGCGCCTGTGGGCGCTGCCGAAGGCTGCGATTTTTTTGGTGATCACCGCCGGCCTGAGATCAGTGTCTCTTCGCCGACTGGCACCGCCAGGCTATCAATCACATGCACGCTATACCCCGGCACATTCTTCGCGTGGTGTTTGGCCTGTGAGGCCATTTCCGCCAGTTGGCTCGCATCGAGCTGTCCGCAGGCCTGTGGATGCAGATGCACTACGCCGATGGACAGGGACAGCAGCGGAAACTCCTGGCGTACGCCCTGGCGGTTGGGGGCGATGAAGCAGCCGGCTTCCAGGTGTTCGCTGCGGTAGAAGCGTCGGCATTGGCTGTGGAAGTCGTCCAGCAGTTGGTTCAGGCGTTTGCGCCAGTCTTCCGGGCCGAGCACCAGCAGGAAGTCGTCACCGCCGATATGGCCGACGAAGTCGCGGGATGGGTCGACGCGGTCGTTCAGGCATTGCGCCAGGCACAGTAGGACTTCGTCCCCGCGACCGTAGCCGTAGATGTCGTTGAAGGGTTTGAAGCTGTCGATGTCCACGTAGCAGATCACCGACTCCCGTTCCTGTTGTAGCAGGCGTGTCAGGCATTGCTGGATCGGCACGTTGCCTGGCAGCAGGGTCAGCGGGTTGGCGTAGCGGGCTTGCTGGATTTTCAGTTCGGTAATCAGTTTGAGCACGTCGATCACTCGGCCCAGGCCCAGATAGCCGCCGTTGAGGGTGATGATGAAGTCTTCTTCGATGCGCTGGCGGGCGCGGCTGGTGATCAGGCGGCTGACCTGTTGCAGCGACTGGCTCAGTTCCACGGCGAGGAAGTCGTCGCTCATCAAGCGGCTGATGGGTTTGCGGGCGAACAGGTCGGTGGCAAACGGCTTGAGCAGGGCGTCCGAGAGCGAATGACGGTGAACGATGCCGCACGGCCGGCCTTGCTTGTCGAGCACTGCCAGGGAGTTCAGGTTGGCCTGGCGGCGGAAGGCTTCCAGTACGGTGGCGGTCGGGGTATCGCTGGCCATCGCCGGTTGGTTGTTGAGCAGGGCGCTGAGGTCACTGGCGTCCTCGTTCAGCATCGCTGCGGCGCTGGTTGGTTTGGGCATCAAGGTTCGGGCATCGCGGGGCGGATGCTCCTGGGGCCGGCAGAGCAGATAGCCTTGCACAAGATCGACGCCCATTTCGGTCAGCACGGCGAGTTCTTCTGGCAATTCGATGCCTTCGGCGATCACTTTTGCCCGCGAAGCCTTGGCGATCTGCAGGATCGAGCCGACGAATTCACGTTTGAGCGCGTCCTGATGAATGCCGTCGATAAAGTGTCGATCGATCTTGACGTAATCCGGGCGCAATTCAGACCACAGCCGCAAGCTTGAATAACCCGCACCCAGATCATCCAGCGCAATCGAAAAACCCATCGCCCGATAGTGATGCAGGGCGGTTTGCAGCAACTGGAAATCGTCGGTCGGGGTCTGTTCGGTGAGTTCGATCACCACCTGGCTCGGCGGTATGCCGAAATCCTGCAGCAGTTGCAGGGTGCGTCCGGGTTGGTGGGCGGCTTCGAGCAGGGATTCCGGGGACACATTGAGGAACAGTTTGCCGGGCAGTTGCTGTTCATTGAAGCGTCGGCAAGCGCTTTGGCGGCAAGCGATTTCCAGTTCGCTGAGGCGACCGGCCTGGCGAGCGACCGCGAACAGGGCAATGGGGGAGTGCAGCGGGCTGTTGGAGGGGCCACGGCTGAGGGCTTCGTAGCCGATGATTTGTCGTTCGGAGAGAGAAATGATCGGCTGGAACAGGCTGTGCAAACCGCTTTGAGTCAGTATTGAGCTCAAGGCACTCAGCTGTTCGGTTGTGGTCATGGCGATCTCTGGCGATAAAAAAAGGACTGGGAGCGCAAAGCTCCCAGTCCTTTATTTCACGACAGAATGATGTCTATTTGATGACACTCCGGGGAGCATCAGCACTAAATTGCCATCATCCTGATTGTAAGCACTTAGTGCTTGGCGACCGCGGTGTTGAGTTTCAAGTAATCCAGCAGAATCCGCCCGGTCTCGCTCAGGTAGGCGTCGTCTTCTGGCTTGGTCTTGTCTGGCTCGGCCGCGATGGCATCTTCGTCTTCTTTCTTCAGCTCTTTGAGCGGCTCTTCACCCTTGGCCTTGCGACGGATGTTTTCCATGGCCAGTTGCTTGGCTTCGATATCGGCGTGTTGTGCGCGACGGTCGGCTTCATTGAGGCTGACGGTTTTTTCGGCCATCAGCTTCTGGGCCAGGGCCAGTTTGTCGCGGATGAACACGAACTCCGCGTCTTTTGCCGAACGCATATCATGCTCGGACTTGAGCTGCGTGATGTACGGTTTGAACGGGTCGACCGCCGGCTTGATGGCCGCACGGATGGTGTCCCACGGCATGGCTTCCGGCAGGGCGCTTTCGCCGATTTCCTTGGTGTCGATGATCGACGGGTAATCGATGTCCGGCAGTACGCCCTGATGCTGGGTGCTCTGACCGGAAACCCGGTAGAACTTGGCCAGGGTCAGTTTCAGTTCGCCATGGTTCAGCGGCTGAATGGTTTGCACGGTGCCTTTGCCGAAGGTCTGGCCGCCGATGATCAGTGCACGGTGGTAGTCCTGCATCGCACCGGCGAAGATCTCCGACGCCGAGGCGGACAAACGGTTGACCAGCAGCGCCATCGGGCCTTTGTAGAACGCGCCCGGGTTTTCATCTTCCAGCACATCGACCCGGCCGTCAGCGTTACGCACCAGTACGGTCGGACCTTTGTCGATGAACAGGCTGGTCAGCTCGGTGGCTTCCTGCAAGGAGCCGCCGCCGTTGTTGCGCAGGTCGATGACCACGCCGTCGACCTTGTCTTTCTGCAGCTCGGTCAGCAGCTTCTTGACGTCGCGGGTGGTGCTCTTGTAGTCCGGATCGCCGGCACGGAAGGCCTTGAAGTCCAGGTAGAAGGCCGGGATCTCGATGACGCCGAGCTTGTAGTCCTTGCCATCCTGCTTGAGGCTGAGGATCGACTTCTTCACCGCCTGATCTTCAAGCTTCACCGCTTCGCGGGTGATCGGCACGATCTTGCTGGTCTGGTCATTCGGCGCATTGCTGGCCGGAATCACTTCCAGGCGCACCACGGTGCCTTTCGGCCCACGAATCAGTTTGACCACTTCGTCCAGGCGCCAGCCGACCACGTCGACCATCTCTTTGTTGCCCTGGGCCACGCCGATGATCTTGTCGGCCGGAGCGACCTGCTTGGTCTTGTCGGCCGGGCCGGCAGGCACCAGGCGCACGACTTTGACCTGGTCGTTATCGCTCTGCAACACGGCGCCAATGCCCTCCAGGGACAGGCTCATGTTGATGTCGAAGTTCTCCGCGTTATCCGGCGACAGATAGTTGGTATGCGGGTCGTACGACATGGCGAAGGTGTTGATGTACGCCTGGAAGATATCTTCCGCGCGGGTCTGGTCCAGACGCACCAGCTGATTCTTGTAACGCTTGGTCAGGGTTTCCTGAATCTGCTTTGGCTCTTTGCCGGAGATCTTCATCCGCAGCACTTCGTCCTTGACGCGCTTGCGCCACAGGTCGTCGAGCTCGGCGGTGGTCTTGAGCCAAGGGGCATCCTTGCGGTCGACCAGCAAGGTTTCCTTGGTGGTGAAGTCGATCTTGTCGACGCCCTTGTTCAGCTCGGCAAGGGCAAAGTCCAGACGCGCCTTGACGCGATCCAGATAGCGCTTGTAGATGGTGAACCCGGCGTTCAGGTCGCCGCTCTTGAGGAAGTCGTCAAACTGGGTTTTCCATTTGTCGAATTCGGCAATGTCACTGGCCATGAAGTAGCTGCGCGATGGATCCAGCAGCTTGAGGTAGCTGTCGTAGATGATCGCGGAGCGCGCATCGTCGAGCGGCGGCTTGCTGTAATGGTGACGCTTGAGCAATTCGACGACGTTCAGACTGGCGATGACTTCGTCGCGATCGGGCTGAAGCTTGTCCCAGCTGTTGGCTGCGAACGAATTGCTCGACATCGGCAAGAGACCGAGACCAATGACAAGAGCGAGGGCGGTGCTGGGGAAAAAATGCTTCATGCTGATTCGACGCGGGGACAATTGATCACGCATATTAGGCCGTCTTTGAAGTCGCCGGTTCCCACAAGGGCCGGTCGCATAATGCAAGAAAGCCCGGCGCTATAGCTTCGGGCTCAGTCCAGACTCACTATGGAGGCACTGTGAAAGCATTGCAAGGCGTTGAGGGGCGAGTGGAGTGGGTTGAGGAGCCGAGTCCTACGTGCGATGTAGGACAAGTTCGTATCCGAGTGGCGGCAGCGGGACTCAATCGAGCCGATTTGTTGCAGAAAGCGGGCCTGTATCCGCCACCGCCGGGAGCCAGTCAAGCACTGGGTCTTGAGTGTTCGGGGGTGATCAGCGAGGTCGGCCCGGGCTCGTCCTGGCAGGTCGGAGATCGGGTTTGCGCCTTGCTGGCCGGGGGTGGGATGGCCGAAGAGGTAGTTGTCGACGGACGGCATGTGTTGCCGGTTCCCGAAGGTTTGTCCCTGGCCGAGGCCGCGGCGTTGCCGGAAGTGTATGCGACCGTTTGGCTGAATTTGTTTCAATTGGCTTCGCTCAAACCGGGTGAGAAAGTTCTCCTGCATGCCGGAGCAAGTGGAATCGGTTCAGCTGCCATTCAGCTGTGCAAGGCGTTTGGTAACCCGTGCTGGGTCAGCGTCGGCTCCGAGGATCGTCTGGCCTACTGCGAAGCGCTGGGTGCCCAGGGTGGCGTAGTGCGCAACAAGGATCTGGAGCGTTTGAACGATCTGGGGCCGTTCGATGTGATCCTGGATCCGGTGGGTGGCAACTACGCGGCATTGAACCTCAAGCTGCTGGCTCGCGATGGCCGTTGGGTGTTGATCGGTTTGATGGGCGGTCGTGAAGCGCAACTGGATCTGGCGCAGGTGCTGGCCAAGCGCGTGCAACTGCTGGGTTCGACCCTGCGCAATCGCGACGAGCAGTTCAAGGCCGATTTGTTCAGCGATCTCAGCCAGCACGTCTGGCCGTTGTTTGCCGAAGGGCGTTTGAGCCCGCAACTGGCCAGGACGTTTGCGATCGAGGACGCCGAAGCGGCGTTTGCGGAGCTGGCGACCAATCAGGTGTCGGGCAAGCTGGTGCTGGTGATTGACGACAGCCTGAGCTGACAACATGAACCTGTGAGTGCCTTTGTGGCGAGGGAGCTTGCTCCCGCTCGGTTGCGAAGCAGCCGCAAAACCTGAAAACCGGTTTTACCTGGCTAGCCACAGTGACTGATTTCAGGGCCGCTTCGCGGCCCAGCGGGAGCAAGCTCCCTCGCCACAGGGGACCCGGATTACTTCCAGATATGGATCGGCCAGCCGGCTTTTTCGGCGTGTTCGAGCAACACTGGATCCGGATTCACCACATGCGGGAAATCCACCTTCAGCAGCAGCGGCAGATCGTTGCGTGAATCGGAATAGAAACTCGCGCCTTCAAGGTTTTCCTCTTCGGCGTCCAGCCATTCCAGCAAGCGGGTGATCTTGCCTTCGCGGTAGGTCAGGGTGCCCACCGTGTTGCCGCTGTACACCCCGTGCGCCACTTCCAGCTCGATGCCGAGAATTTCGTCGATGCCCAGACGGTCGGCAATCGGCTTGACCAAATGCGTGCCCGAGGCCGAGATCACCAGAATCCGGTCGCCGGCCTTGCGGTGGGCGGCGATGGTTTTGGTGGCGTCGCTGAAGATGATCGGCTCGATAAAGTCTTCCACCCAGGGCGCTACCAAGTGTTCGAGCTCTTGCGGCGTGCGACCGATCAACGGCTCCAGGCTGAAGGCCATGTAGTCTTCCATCGCCAAGTGGCCCCTGCCGTAGGCATCCATCAATTCCTTGTCACGACGCAGGAAGGATTCGCCATCGACCCAGCCGAGGCGGGCCATCTGTTCGCTCCATAGCGAGGCGCAGTCGCCGTGGATCAGGGTTTCGTCCAGATCAAAAATTGCCAGGGCCATCAGTACGGTTCTCTCTTCAACATCAGCAAGGTCATCAGGCTACCTCACACAGGGCTGTCGGATCGATGGAAAGTGCCAGGCGCTGACCATCGGGATGCAGATCGGACGCCGAGCGGTTCAGCACATCCACCACCAATTCCACCCCCCGGGCTTCGACTCGGTAGCGAATCACGTTGCCCAACAGGCTGTGGCTGCGTACCTGCGCGTCGAGTTCGCCGTTCAGGCTCAGCTCGATGGCCTCCGGGCGGATCGCGATGCGGTGGGTGATCGGCCGTTGCAGCAGTTTGCTGGCGCTGTCGGCGTCCAGCAGGTTGTAGTTGCCGATGAAGCCTGCGGCGAACACGTCGACGGGCGCGGTGTAGAGGGTTTCGGCATCGCCACTCTGTACGATCTTTCCCTGATTCATCAGGAAGATTCGGTCAGACATGGTCAGGGCTTCTTCCTGATCGTGCGTGACGAAGATCGTGGTCAGGCCGAGTTCGCGCTGGATCTGACGGATCTGTTCGCGCAAGTGCTTGCGAATCCGCGCATCGAGCGCCGACAGCGGCTCATCCAGCAACAACAGGCGAGGTCGGGTCACCAACGAACGAGCGAGAGCGACACGCTGGCACTGGCCACCGGACAGCTGATGCGGGTAGCGGGCGGCGAAGTCATTGAGCTCTACCAGTCTCAGCACTTCGGCGACGCGTTTTTGGCTGTCGTCGGCGTTGACCTTCTGCATGCGTAAACCGAAGGCGACGTTCTGCTCCACGGTCATGTTCGGGAACAGCGCATAACTTTGGAACACCATGCCGATTCCGCGTTTCTGCGGGCTCAGTGGGACGAGGTCGTGACCTTCCAGCAGAATCTGGCCACCGTCCACCGAGGTCAGGCCGGCGATGCAACGCAGCAGCGTGGACTTGCCGCAACCGGACGGGCCGAGCAGGGTGACGAATTCGCCTTTCCTGATTTCGCAGTTGATGTCGCTGAAGACGGTGGTGCCTGAGTAATCTTTCTGAAGATGTTGGACGCTTACATAGCTCATTCGCTTTTGTCCTTGTTCAAGATATTGGCCACCCAGGTCAGAACCAGCACAAAGAAGAAGTAGGAAATCACCAGCGCGCTGGTGAAGTGGCCGCTGCTGTTGCGCATGTTGTTGAGGTAGACCTGCAGGGTTTCGTAGCGGGTGCCGACGAGGATGTTGGCGAACACGAACTCACCGAACAGGAACGAGAAGGACAGCAGCAACGCGACCATCAGCCCCTTGCGCAGGTTCGGCAACACCACCAGGAAGGCAGCTTGCCAAGTGCTGGCGCCGAGCAATTGCGCGGCGTCCATCAGGTCGCGCAGGTTGATCGCTTGCAGGTTGTTGGTGATCGCCCGGTACATGAACGGCAGCGCCACGGTGAAGTAGCAACCGATCAGAATCCACGGCGTACCCACCATCGCGAACGGCCCCGAACCGTAGAGCTGCAACAGCCCCACCGACGACACCACCGGCGGCACCGCGAAGGGCAGCAGGATCAGGATGTTCATCAGCGCGTCGAGCTTCGGGAAGTGGTAATGCACCACGAACAGCAGTGGCAGGATCAGCACCACCGACAGAATCAGCGAGCCGATACAAACCAGCAACGACTGACCGAATGCATCGAGAAAGCGCGGATCGCTCCATAGCTGGATGTACCACTTGAAGGTAAAGCCGCTGGGCATAATCGTCGCCGACCAACTGCTGGCGATCGAGTAGATCAAGGTTCCGAGCAGCGGCAACAACAGAATGGCAAACAGCAAATACACGATGACCCGGTGGTAGATACCGACGGGCCCCAGTTCAGCGCGAGACATGGTAGCTCCTCTTCAACAGCAACTGATGCACGATGGTCACCAGGGTCATCAACGCCACCAGCACCACGGCCAAGGCGCTGGCGAGGTTCGGGTCGAGGGATATGTCGCCGGACACCATGGCCGCGATGCGGATCGGCAACACGTTGAAGTTGCCGGTGGTCAGCGCGTAGACCGTGGCGTAGGCGCCCAAGGCGTTGGCCAGCAGAATCACGAACGTGCCCAGCAGCGCCGGGGTCAGCACCGGCAGACCGATGTGTCGCCAGAATTGCCAGCCGTTGGCGCCGAGCAAGGCGGCGGACTCACGCCAGTCTTCGCGCAGGGCATCGAAGGCCGGGTAGAGCAACAGCACGCCCAGGGGAATCTGGAAGTAGGTGTAGAGAATGATCAGCCCGGTTTTCGAGTACAGGTTGAAATCCTGAATGATTCCGGCCTGTTTCAGCATGATGGTGAAGGTGCCGTTGAACCCCAGCAAGATGATGAACGCGAAGGCCAAGGGCACACCGGCGAAGTTGCTGGTCATGTTGGCGAAGGCATTCACGAAGTTGCGCAGTTTCGAGTCGACCCGGCGCAGGGAGTAGGCGCCGAGCACGGCAATGACGATGCCGAATACGCTGGACCAGAAACTGATCTCGAGGCTGTACTGGATCGCCTGCAAATAGAACTTCGAATTGAAGATTTTGCTGAAGTTGGCCAGGCCCCAACCGAACTCTTCCGATTGCAGGCTGTTGATCATCACCCAGAGCAGCGGGGCGATCTCGAACACGAAGAAGAAAATCGCGAAGGGCACCAGGCACAGAGCGGCCAGCCATTTACCGCGGGTCATGGCATTCACTTGAGCAGCTCCCGGCACACAGGTTTGTCGTGGGGCACGCCCAGCAGTTCGCAGACGGTGCCGCACAGTTCGGTTTGTTTCGGTGCAGCGCCTTGGTTGAAGCTGAAGGCGTCGCCGAGGACGAACAGCGGCACTTCGCGTTCTTCAGGCAGCAGGCCGTTGTGCGAGCGGTCGTTGTTCATGCCGTGGTCGGCGGTCACCAGCACCTGATATCCGGCATCGAGCCAGCCTTGCAGGTAGTCGGCGAGGATGACGTCCGCCGAGCGGGCGCTGTTGCGGTATTGCGGGGTGTCGAGGCCGTGCTTGTGCCCAGCGTCGTCGATGTTCATGGGGTGGACCAACAGAAAGTTCGGCGCGTGGCGCAGGCGCAGGTTTTCCGCGTCGGCGAACAGGTGCGAGTCCGGGTAGTGGTCGTTCCAGTAGAAGTGACCGTGCTGGATCGGCAGTTTCGGGTCGTCGGTGTGACGGTCCCGGGCAGCCACGAACGGCGAACGGTTATACAACTCGCTGACCCAGTGATAGGCCGCGGCGGCGGTTTTCAGGCCGGCGTCGGTGGCGTAATGGTAGATGCTGCGCTGGTTGGACAGGCGTGAGACGTTGTTGTGAACAATGCCGCTGTCGATCGGCGCAACGCCGGTCAGGATGCATTCGTAAAGTGGTCGGGACAGAGCCGGCAGTGCACATTCCAGTTTGTAGAGCGCCGCGCGTCCTGCGCCAACGTAAGCCTGCAGATGCCCCATGGCGTGGCGCGCGACTTCGTAATTGAGGCCGTCGAGCACGACAAGGATGACGTTGTGCTTCATGGGGGGTGGGACTCCGCAAAAACAGATGATTCAAGTACGCAACAAATCCCTTGTGGGAGCGGGCTTGTGTGGCGAGGGGGCTTGTCGGACCGCCGCATCGCCCCGTTGGGCCGCGCAGCGGACCCAGTATCTACGAGCGCTGCGCACTCGAACGGGGGCAAGCCCCCTCGCCACAGGCCCGCTTCCCCATTTGGATCTCCATCGGAGTTCCAAATGGGGATCTACAGGTTTACGGCATATTGATGATGACTTCTTCCTGCCACTTCTGCGGCAGCGACTTGGAGGTCTTTTCCCACGCGTCGGCGTCTTTGATCGGCGTGACCTTTTTGTACTGTTCGTTAGGCAGCAGCTTGGCCTTGACCTCTTCCGGCAGAGTCAAATGCTCGGCGCGAATTGGACGGGCGTTGCCTTTTGCCAGGTTGATCTGGCCAGCGTCGCTGAAGATGTATTCGCGGGCCAGTTTGGCGGCGTTCGGGTGCTTGGCGTATTTGTTGATGATGGTGGTGTAGCCGGAAATCACCGAGCCATCGGATGGAATCAGCACGGTGTAGTCATCCGGATTGGCCATCTTGGCCTTGTAGCTCAGGCCGTTGAAGTCCCAGACCACACCGACTTCGATTTCACCCTTTTCCATGGTGGCAATCGTCGGGTTGGCCATGGACAGGCGGCCTTGCTTGGCGATGTCTGCGAACAGCAACAGGGCTGGCTGAATGTTTTTCTCGTCACCGCCATTGGCGAGGGCGGCGGCCAGTACGCCGTTGGCAGCCTGGGCTGCGGTGCTCACGTCACCGATGGAGACTTTGTACTTGCCGCTCTTGAGGTCGGCCCATTTGGTCGGTGCTTCGGAACCGTGCAGCAGCTTTTTATTGATGATGAACGCGATGGAGCCGGTGTAAGCCAGCGCCCAGTTACCGTCCTTGTCCTTGGCCCAATCCGGAACCTGTGCCCAAGTACTCGGCTTGTAAGGTTGCACCACGCCTTGCTTGACCGCGATCGGACCGAAGGCGGCACCGACGTCGCCGATGTCGGCTGTGGCGTTGTCTTTTTCGGCAGCGAACTTGGCGATTTCCTGGGCCGAGCTCATGTCGGTGTCGATGTGTTTCAGGCCGTATTTCTTGGCCAGGTCTTCCCAGGTGCCTTTCCAGTTGGCCCAGTCATCGGGCATGCCGACGCTGTTGACGGCGCCTTCCGCTTTCGCAGCGGCTTCGAGTGTTTTCAGATCGGTGTCCGCCGCCATGGCGGCAGTGCACAGGGCAATGGTCGAGCCTAACAGTGATGCCAGGAAAAACTGTTTCATCCGAAGCTCCTTTGGGCGTTTTCAACGCTGCGATTGCGGTTGTGTTGGTCTAGGTCAGCAATACCTGAGCCAATTTAGGCGTCCTGGATGACATTTTGATGTCGACGACCGGTCGGCCTGAATTTCCTGCGCTCGGATACGCGGGGTGCGAGATAAGCGTAGACCATGGCTAAAGGGCTGATATGAAAGGGACTTGGCCATGAAATTGCAGGTGTCTGAAGCAACCGTTCGGCGGCTTTGTCATCTGTCAGTCATCTGCAGTGCCTAGGCTTGCAGGCAATTGATGGAGCCCGGTTTCAATCGCGGTTCTGCCCTGAATCAGTGCTGGTCTAGTCCAGATAGGTAACGTTGATGCGCATCGAGACAACCAAAGCGGTGACAGCGATCGGGCAGGTTCTGCAAGAACAGCTCGACCACGGGCTGTTGGCGCCCGGGAGCAAGTTGCCGGCCGAGCGCAAGCTCAGTGAGTTGTTCGGTACCACGCGGATTACCGTGCGTGAGGCGTTGTTGCAGTTGGAGGCCCAGGGCCAGATTTATCGCGAGGAGCGGCGCGGCTGGTTCGTGTCGCCACCACGGCTGGCTTATAACCTGATGCAACGCAGCCACTTTCACGCGATGGTCAGCGCCCAGGGGCGGGTGCCGTCCACCGAGGTGATTTCCGCGCGTTTGCAACCGGCGTCAGCGGCGGTGTGTGCCTGGCTCCAGTTGCCGGCGCTGTCGAGCGTGATCCAGATCTGCCGCTCGCGACGGATTGACGGGCGATTGGTGCTGTATGTGGAGCACTACCTGAACCCGCAGTATTTTCCGGGGATCCTGGATTTCGATCTGAATCAGTCGATGACCGAACTGTATGCGCGGCATTACGACTTGCACTACGGGCGGGTGCGCTTCGAGATTGTGCCGACAGCGCTGTCGGTGGACGCGGCGGCGGCTTTACGGGTGTCGGTGGGCAGCCCGGGGTTGCGGATTGCCCGGGTCAACTACGATCAGCACCAGCGGCTGATCGATTGTGACCTGGAGTTTTGGCGCCATGATGCGATTCATGTCGGGGTGGATGTGGTCTGAACCTGCACACACGATATTTCTCACCTACGCAGATTGTTCGCCACCAGGTGTGATCACCTGAATGCTCATCCGCGGTGTCGCCAGATCCAGCCCGGCCTCATCCAGATGCCGCTTCAGCGACAAATTGAACGCCCGGGACACTTCCCACTGCTTGATCGGCGCAGTCTTGAAGCGGGCGCGAAGAATCGCATTGCCTGACTCGAAACTTTCGACCCCCTGGATCTCCAGCGGCGACCAGATGTTGCGCCGTTGCAGCGGGTCGGTGCGCATTTTCTGGCCGACATCGCGCATCAGCTTGATCGCCTCGTCGATGTCCATGTTCGAGGGCACAGCCACCCGGAAGATCGCGTAGCCGAATTCCCGGGAGTAGTTCTTGATGCTTTTGATTTCGCTGAACGGAATAGTGTGGACGATGCCGTCGATGTCCCGCAGGCGCACGGTGCGGATGGTCAGGCCTTCGACCGTGCCCAGGTGGCCGCCGACGTCCACGTAGTCGTCGATGGCCAGGGAGTCTTCGATGATGATGAACAGCCCGGTGATCAAGTCGGCCACCAGCGATTGCGCGCCGAAGCCGATGGCCAGGCCGATGACGCCGGCACCGGCCAGCAGCGGCGTGACGTTCATGCCCATGTTCGCCAGGGCGACGATCAGCGCAATGATGAAAATCGCCACGAACAGCACGTTGCGGATCAGCGGCATCATCGTCTGCGCGCGGGCATTGGCCAGGCCTTTGCGCGAGCGGGTTAGGGCGTGGTGCACGGCGGTGTCGCTGAGAATCCAGATCAGCCAGGCAAAAATCAGCGTGCCGCCGAGGCTGAACAGTTTGACGCTGACTTCATGGCCTTCGCCTTCGGTGAAGCGAATCAGCGACATGCCCCAGACCCGCAGGCCGAGTTCGATGAACGCCAGCCATACCAGCAGATGGGCGAGGGTGTAGAAGAAGCTTTTCAGGCGATCCGAATACAGCGCATGGCGCTTGGGGCCGCGTTGTGGCTTGAGTGCATGACGGCGCACCAGCCCGTTGATGACCATGCACAACACCAGCAGCACGGTGCAGATCAGCGACTGACGCAACGCGGTGCTGGTGTCGCCGGCAGAGACGAAGGTGGCGAACAGTGAGATGCCCACCAGCACCAGCGCCGGCAGATACCAGAACGTCCCGAGGATTTCGATCGTGTCGCTCAAGGCGCGGCGGGTCAGGCGCCGAGACAGCGGCTGGTTGCGGATCAGGTGCGCGATAGGCCGGCGGAAACGCAGAATGAAAAAACCTGTGAAGATCGCCGCCAGTACATTGGCGAACGTCGCCGCCGTATGGGCCAGATGTTCACCGAGGCTGGCGATCAGGCGCGGGTCGTTCAGGGCTTCACCGAAGGCGGCGAAACTGCCGATCAGCCACAACGGGCGGAAGGCCTGATGCCGCAGGATGTACAGGGCGCGATGGCGATGCGGGCCATCGAGCAGGGAAAACGCGATGACGCAGATCGCCGAGAAACAGGTACCGACCACCAGCGCGTAAGCCAGCACCATGGCCAGGCTTTTGCCCAATGACGAGGGCAGGGCGTAGGTCATGTATACCGTCATGACCAGGGCGATCATCCACGGCCCGAGTTTGCGCAAGGCAAAGCGCAGCATGTCCAGGGCCTTGGGGTGTTGCGGCAGTTCTTCGGTGAGGCCGAAGCGCATGCGCACCCGGTGGCCGAGCCAGATCAGGGCGGCGGCCAGCAGGCTCCAGACCATCAGGATCATGGCGAAGGCAAAGATGATGGGCAGCCATTCATTGGCCGGCAGCATGAGTGCCACCAGTTCATCCTTGGCCAGGTTGACTTCTTCGGACCAGCGAGTGAGGGGGCTGTCGGCGCCGGAAAATTGCTTTTCGAAACTGGCCAGGGTGCCGCCGATCAGGCCCAGTACGCCTTCTTCTGTGGTCGGTTGGGCTTTTTTGCTCACGTCGCGCAGCTTTTTCAGGTCCGCCAGCAGTTTGGTCCGTTGCTGATCGTTTTCCAGCGACTTGATGACTTCGTCCAGCGACTGCCCCAGTGGAGCTTGCGCTTCGGGCTGGTTTTTTGCCGAGCCGCTGAGCAGCCCCGGCAAGCCGGCCGCCTGGGCAGGCGTCAGCGGCAGCAGCGTCATCAGGCAGACAAGGAACAAACAGTGCAGGGCAAAAAGACGAGCGAACACTAGGCGGTCAACCTCGGATGAGCGAATCGGCCGAGTGTACGAGCCCGTCAAAATCAATGCGAGCCGGGCGTAAGGATTTATTCGTTGAGTTTGGCGAGGATCTTGTAGATCACGGTGGCGAGGATCATCAGCATGCCGACCCACATCGCGAACACACCGGCGTTCTTGTCGCGAAAGTTGAAGCCGACGGCCAGCATGATCATCCCGGAAAGAATCGGAACCAGCATGGCGTGAAACGAAGACATCGAGATCATGGTGACAGCCTTGTCGGAGGGGTTACTGCAAGTCTAGGCGGCTTTCGGGCGGGCGTTGGTGATGTGTGGCAGGGACGGGGTATGACTGTTGCTTGAGCAACGAGCTTCCTGTGGCGAGGGGGCTTGCCCCCGTTCGACCGCGAAGCGGTCGCAGTGCCGGCTCATGCGCTGTGCCAGACAGAACGCAATGGCAGGTTTTGGGGCTGCTTTGCAGCCCAACGGGGGGCAAGCCCCCTCGCCACAGGGACAGGGTTATGGCAACTCGCGGCAGGCGTAGAACGCGCTCAGCACTTTGACCAGGTGTGCCAGGTCATGGCTACCGCACAGCTCGCGGATCGAGTGCATGGCGAACGTCGGCAGGCCGATGTCCACGGTGCGCACGCCCAGGTGGCTGGCGGTGATCGGGCCGATGGTCGAGCCGCAGCCCATGTCGCTGCGCACCACGAAGCTCTGCACCGGTACTTCTTCGGCCATGCACAAATGACGGAAGAACCCGGCGGTTTCGCTGTTGGTGGCGTAGCGCTGGTTGCTGTTGACCTTGATTACCGGGCCGGCGTTGAGTTTCGGGCCGTGGTTGGCGTCGTGCTTGTCGGCGTAGTTCGGGTGCACGCCGTGGGCGTTGTCGGCCGAGACCAGCAGGGATTTCTGAATGGTCCGTACGAATTCATCCCCTTCCGGCAACAAACGACGCAGGGTTTGCTCAAGCATCGGACCGTCGGCGCCACAGGCCGAGCAGGAACCGACTTCTTCGTGATCGTTGCAGACCAGCACGCAGGTTTCGTCGGTTTCGGTCGTCAGCAATGCTTGCAGGCCGGCGTAGCACGACAACAGGTTGTCCAGGCGAGCGCCCGCGATGAAATCGCCATGCAGGCCAATGACCGCAGCGCTTTGGGTGTCGTAGAAGCTCAGCTCGTAATCGAGCACCACGTCGGCATTCAGGCCATGTTCGCGGGCCAGCTGATCGGTGAGCACGGCGCGGAAGTCCACGCGTTCGTCACCGGCGAATTGCGCGAGAATCGGCGGCAGCTCGGTCTGGGCATTGATCGCCCAGCCCATGTTGGCTTCACGGTTGAGGTGAATGGCCAGGTTCGGAATGATTGCAACGGGAGCCTTGAAGTCGATCAACTGGCTCTCGACCTTGCCATCGCGACGGAAGGTCACGCGGCCGGCCAACGACAGATCGCGGTCGAACCACGGCGCCAGCAGTGCACCGCCATAGACTTCGACGCCCAATTGCCAGAAGCCCTGGCGTTGCAGTTCCGGCTGGGGTTTGACCCGCAGGCACGGGCTGTCGGTGTGCGCGCCGACCAGGCGAATGCCGCCATGCAGGGGCGAATGACGGCCCATTTTGAACGCGACGATCGAAGAGTCGTTACGGGTGACGTAGTAACGGCCATTGGCTTCGGTGGTCCATGGCTCGCGCTCGTCGAGGCGCACAAAACCGGCCGCTTCCAGGCGCTGGACAAGGCTGGCGGTGGCATGGAACGGGGTAGGGGAGGCCTTAAGGAAGTCGATCAGGCCTTGGTTCAACTCTTCGCGCATAAGAAGCTCCAGACAGCAGTGGCGCCAGTTTAACGTATTGAAAGCGCAAAGTGCGGCGGGTGAAGGACTGCTGTTGTGGCGAGGGGGCTTGCCCCCGTTCGGCTGCGAAGCAGCCGCAAATCCTGCTTGCGCGGTGTGCCCGATAGAATACGGTCGCCGGGCTAGGGAGCGCTTCGCACTCCAACGGGGGCAAGCCCCCTCGCCACAGAAGCCCCTCGCCACAACAGCTCCCTCGACACCGAAGCCTGGGCACCGCCGTTAGAACGGTGCCGGGCACTCGAAGCGCAGGCGTTCGCCGCTTTGCGGATGAGTGAAGCTCAGCATGCTCGCGTGCAGGCACAGGCGTGGCCAGGCAGCCAGGGCTTGCGGATGGGCGTAGAGCCCGTCACCCAGCAGCGGGTGGCCGATGGAGAGCATGTGCACGCGCAACTGGTGAGAACGGCCGGTGATTGGTGTCAGCTCGACGCGGCACCAGTCGCCACAACGCTCCAGTACACGCCAGAAAGTCAGGGCGTGCTTGCCGAATTCGTGGTCCACCACATGCCGTGGCTTGGTCGGCGGATCGTAGCGCAGGGGCAAATCGATGCTGCCACTGTCCAGTTCCGGTTGTCCCCAGCACAGGGCGGTGTAGGCCTTTTCGGTTTCGCGGTCGTGAAATTGCCGAGACAGCTCGCGATGAGTGTCCGGGTCACGGGCCAGCAGAATGATGCCGGAGGTTTCCCAGTCCAGCCGATGGACAATTCGCGCTTCCGGGTAGCCGTTTTCTTGCAGGCGCGTAATCAGGCAGTCCTTGTTGTCATCAGCCCGTCCGGGGACGGAGAGCAACAGGGTCGGTTTATCCACCACCAGTACGGCGGCGTCCTGATAGATGATGCGGATGTTGGACAACGGCATTAAAACAGCCTCGTAACAAACGCCAACGGCGACTCAGGCCCCCTCCAGTCATGGAAGGGCCCTGAGCCGCCGTGGCTCCCGCCGGATCGACTCAGCGATCGGGCAGGGTGATATTGAGTTCCAGAATCGAGCAGCTGCCCTGGTTTTCCAGAGCGACGTGCACGTCATCGGACCCGATATTGACGTACTTGCGGATCACTTCCACCAGTTCCTTCTGCAAGGCTGGCAAGTAGTCCGGCGTACTGCGTTGGCCGCGTTCATGCGCCACGATGATCTGTAGACGCTCTTTCGCTACCGAGGCGGTACTGGGCTTTTTGTTGGCACGAAAGAAGTCAAAAAGGTTCATTACCTACCTCCAAAAAGTCGCTCGAAGAATCCCTTCTTCTCGACATCGAGGAAACGATGGTCCACGGTCTTGCCCAACAGACGATCGACAGCATCGCTGTACGCCTGGCCGGCGTCGCTCTGGTCGTCGAGAATCACCGGCACGCCCTGGTTGGAGGCTTTGAGGACGGCTTGCGATTCCGGAATCACGCCCAGCAGGGTCACCGCGAGGATTTCCTTGACGTCTTCGACGCCGAGCATTTCGCCGTTGACGACGCGCGTAGGGTTGTAGCGGGTCAGCAACAGGTGTTCCTTGATCGGGTCTTCGCCGTTTTCGGCGCGACGGGACTTGCTGGCCAGCAGGCCCAGCATGCGGTCCGAGTCACGTACGGAGGAGACTTCCGGGTTGGTCACGACGATCGCTTCATCAGCGAAGTACATGGCCAGGTGGGCACCTTTCTCGATACCGGCCGGGGAGTCGCAGACCACGAATTCGAAGTCTTCTTTCAACTGCATCAGGACTTTTTCTACGCCTTCCTGGGTCAGCGCGTCTTTGTCGCGGGTCTGACTGGCGGCCAGCACGTAGAGGTTTTCCAGGCGCTTGTCTTTGATCAGGGCCTGTTGCAGGTTGGCTTCGCCGTTCACCACGTTGACGAAGTCATACACCACGCGGCGCTCGCAACCCATGATCAGGTCGAGGTTACGCAAGCCGACGTCGAAGTCGACGATAACTGTTTTGTGACCACGCAGAGCGAGGCCGGTACCGATAGCGGCGCTGGTGGTGGTCTTACCCACACCACCCTTGCCGGATGTAACCACGAGAATCTTGGCCAAGGTGTTTTACCCCTAAGGAAAAAGGACGTTTAGCCCCTGAAAAACATCTCTTGAAAAACTACTGCAGTCGGACAGCCTTGGCTGGAATCCGGTTTTGAGCGGTATCTACCCCCGGTAAACACTGCTTTTAGCCTTTTTCCTACTTCGTTTGAGCCGTTTTCGCTACGTTTTAGAGATGCTTGGAAAATGCGGCAGTATCCGTTAAAGCCGAATGATGTTCAACACGTCACCCGACAGGCTGACTTGTACTCCGGCGCCCCACAATGGATCGCGGCGCAGGTCCTCGGAAACCTTGTAGTGACCGGCGATGGAGACCAGTTCAGCGGTCATTTGCTGACAGAAAATCCTGGCTTTCGTATCACCTTTGACGCCGGCCAGCACACGACCGCGCATCGCGCCGTATACATGGATGTTGCCGTCGGCGAGAAGTTCCGCCCCCGGGCTGACCGACGAAATCACCACCAGATCGCTGCCCTGGGCATAAATCTGCTGGCCACCACGTACTGGCGACGTGATGATTTTTGTCGGTTTGATGGTCGGCTCCGGTGGTTTTTCCGGTTTCTTCGCCACGACGCCTTCGAGCGGATCGAGCGGGCGTTCCCGCGCGCCGGACGGCGGCAGCACTGGCAGATCGACCGCAATGGCGGCGGCGATGTCTTCAATGCGGCTGGCACGGATCGCCAGGGTGCGCAGGCCATGCTGGCGGCAGATGCGCATCAATCCCGGCAGGTCGACCGAGCCTTCGCTGGCCGGGAGTTTGTCCAGGGCCAGTACCAGCGGCGCGTTACTGAAGAAGTTGGGCGCCTGGGCGACCTTGGCGGCCAGTTGCCGATCAAGGTTCTCGAGGTCGTTACGGGCCAGTTCCAGCACCGTAATGGCCAGCATGCTGCCCTTCAACTGGAACACGGGATCTTGGTCTAGCGGTTCGGTTTGGCTCATGGTCGGCATACAACGGCTTGTCACTAAAAGTGCCGAGACTTATAACGAGAACGCCCGCAGGCCGCAAGCCGGGTCGAACGATGTAGAATGCGCGGCCATTAACTTTCCGGAACCTTTAATGGAACGCCCGCGATTTCGAACAGCATTTCTTTCTCCGCGTTTCTGGCCGCTGTGGTGTGGCTTGGGGCTGTTGTGGCTGATTGTGCAGTTGCCGTATCCGGCGTTACTGGCGATCGGTCGCGCCCTGGGTGCATTGATGTACCGAGTGGCCGGCGACCGACGGCGCATTGCCAAGCGCAATCTTGAGCTGTGTTTCCCTGAAAAATCCGCTGCCGAGCGCAAACGCCTGCTCAAGGAAAACCTCGCGTCCACCGGCATCGCCTTCTTCGAGATGGCCATGAGCTGGTGGTGGTCGCGCAAGCGTCTGGCGAAACTGGCCCATGTCGAAGGCCTGGAGTATTTGAAACAGGCTCAGGCGCAAGGCAAGGGCGTGATTCTGATGGCTGTGCACTTCACCACGCTGGAGATCGGCGCAGCGTTGCTCGGTCAGCAACACACCATCGATGGCATGTACCGCGAACACAAGAATCCGCTGTTCGACTTCATCCAGCGCCGAGGCCGCGAGCGGCATAACCTCGACTCGCTGGCGGTGGAGCGCGACGACGTGCGTGGCATGCTCAAACTGCTGCGCGCAGGGAGAGCGATCTGGTACGCACCGGATCAGGACTATGGCGCCAAGCAAAGTATCTTCGTGCCGCTGTTCGGGATTCAGGCGGCGACTGTCACCGCCACCAGCAAATTCGCACGCTTGGGCAAGGCGCTGGTGGTGCCGTTCACCCAGGAGCGCCTGGCTGACGGCAGCGGTTATCGACTGGTGATTCATGCCCCGCTCGAAGGCTTTCCCGGCGAGACGGAAGAGGCCGATTGCATTCGGATCAACCAATGGGTGGAGGGTGCGTTGCGCGAATGTCCGGAGCAATATCTCTGGGCGCATCGCCGCTTCAAGAGCCGCCCACCGGGCGAGCCGAAACTGTACGCCAAACGCGGTTGAGTCACCGATCCCTTTAAGCACCATGGAGTGTTGCAATGAGTCCTGCTGAACCGGTTACAGGGTTGATTCTTTCCGGCGGTGGGGCTCGTGCGGCCTATCAAGTAGGCGTGCTGGCAGCGATTGCCGAGCTGCTGCCGATGGGGGCGACGAATCCGTTTCCGGTGATCGTCGGCACCTCGGCCGGTGCGATCAATGCGGTCAGCCTGGCCAGTGGGGCGATGGATTTTCGGAGTGCGATCGAGCGTCTGACGGCCTTCTGGCAAGGTTTTCGCAGCCATCTGGTATTACGCAGCGATTGGCCGGGGGTGATTCATCAGGCCGCCCGTTTTGTCAGTCACAACCTGATGGGCATTGGCTCGCCGGTGCCGGTGGCCCTGCTTAACAGTTCGCCGCTGCGCCGCTTGCTTAATCACAAACTGCACATGCCCGGGATTGCCGAAGCGATTGCGCAAAAGCAATTGCGGGCCGTAGCGGTTACAGCGTTCGGCTACGAGTCCGGCCAGGCCGTCACGTTTTATCAGGGCGGCGGCACCATCGAATCCTGGTTGCGCCATCGGCGAGTCGGCGTGCCGACCCAACTGACTGTCGACCATCTGCTCGCCAGTTCCGCGATTCCATTGCTGTTCGCACCGGTAAAAATCGGCGAAGAATATTTCGGCGATGGCGCGGTGCGTCAATCGGCACCGATCAGCCCGGCCCTGCACCTGGGTGCCAGTCGCGTGCTGGTGGTGGGCGTCAGCGGCAACCCGCGCGGGATCGATCCGCAACAGCCGCTGCAACGTGCCTACACCGGTCAACAGCCGACCCTGGCGCAAGTCGGTGGGCACCTGCTCAACAGTACGTTCATTGACAGCCTGGAAAGTGACATCGAGTTGTTGCAGCGTCTGAACCAGTTCAGCCATCTGCTGCCCGATGGCATCTCGAGTCGTGCATTGGGAGCGGCGCCAGTGGATGTGTTGGTGATTTCACCGAGTCAGCCGATCGATGAAATTGCCGCGCGGCATCGCCAGGAACTGCCGGCAGCCTTGCGCCTGTTTTTACGCGGGCCGGGGGCGACCAAGACCAGCGGGGCAGGGGTGCTGAGTTATCTGCTGTTCGAGGCGGGGTATTGCAGCGAATTGATTGATCTGGGGCGGCGCGATGCGTTGGCCAAGCGCGATGAGCTGTGCCGGTTTCTGGGGTTGGTGGAGCCTGCGGTTCCGGCTTGAGATTTGCGGTGTGGCTGTTCGCGGGCAAGCCTCGCTCCTACGGATTTGAGTCGTTCACATAACCGGTGAACGACTCAAATCCGTAGGAGCGAGGCTTGCCCGCGAAGCTTTTACGATCAGAAGTGGAACTTCACCAGGAAGCTCGTGTTGCTCTGATCGGTCTTGAAGTACTGACTGTCCCTGATCCCGTACTTGTCCGACCAATAGTCGTACTCGACACCCACATACAACTGCTTCTCGCCAATGTTCAGCGCTTTGCCCAAGTCGTATTTGATCTGCGGGTTGAAGTGCAGGTTGGCGTGGTAGGTGCCTTTGCTGTTCTTGTCGTTGTCGACCACCCAGTCCATGAAGCCATCGATCAGGATGTTCGAATCGCCCACCGGAATGGTGTAGGACCAGACCGGGGTGATCTGCCAGACGTTGTCACCAGGGCGGCTGCCTTCGGTGTGACGCTGGTAGAAGTTCAGCTGGAAGTAGTCGAAACCAGGAATCGCCAGGTCGAAACCCGGACCGATCAGGTAAGACTCGGTATCGCCTTCACCGAACTCGTACGTCATGGCCAGCAGCACGTCCTTGACCGGGCCGAACTCCAGTTTCTGGTCGAAGATTTTGCCAAACGACAAGCGCGGGCTGATTTCGCCGTAGTAGGTGTTCGAACCGACGCCGGGGTCGTCCTTGCCGTTGTAGAAAATCTTGTCGACGAACATGAAGTTGTCGCCGTATTTCCATGCATCGGCGTGCTCGAAAGTGACGGTTTGCTGAATGCGCGGGTTGACCTGGAAGTCCTTGCCATAAAGGTAGGTCAGGCTGTTGTTCTGCCATTGCAGCAAGTCGCCGGCCATGGCCTGGCCCCCGGCCAGCAAGGATCCCGCGAGCATCAGGCTGGTGCACGTACGTTTCATTCGGTTGCTCCCAAAAAGTAGGTGGTTCCACGTTATTTTTCTAAGGTCGGCGCTCTGGTGTGGCGCCTTTTCTTGCTGCTGTAAAAAATCATCCATGTGGTCAGCTTTGGTGCTGTTAGCAAGAGCTGAGCCAAGGCTTTCAAAAAGCCAAAAAATGCCCGTTCGGCTGTTCTAAAACAGTCGATTGAGCGTCTTTTCGGGAAGCCTTGGTACTGTCCAGAACCGGGGTAAATTGGCTTTCTGGTCAGGAATTAAATCCGGGCTTTTTTTTAGACCGGATTCGGGCGGCCGCGGAGAATACTGACTCCTTGGCCAGGTCTCAAGTGCCCCGCAACAGAGCACTGGCGACAGGTGTGGGGCATTGCTGAACGACAGACTTGTCTGGGTACGAATCATCTGTTGCTCCCTCTTGTTTTTATTGTTTTGTGGCGAGGGGGCTTGCCCCCGTTGGGTCGCGAAGCGGCCCCGGTATTTCCCCAGCCATGCCTTGTCGGCAGGTTTTGCGACTGCTTCGCAGCCGAGCGGGGGCAAGCCCCCTCGCCACGGGGAGCGCCTTCACAGGTTCGATTAGTGCGTGTGGGCGTGGCAGTCGTTGACGGCTGCGCGTTCGTGACCGCCGAGGATGTTGAACAACAGGTTCAATGCCAGGGCGCTAAGCGTGGCCATGGCGATGCCGCTGTGGGTGATCGGGCTCATCCACATGGGCAGGTGGGCGAAGAATTCCGGGCGCACCACCGGGATCAGCCCCATGCCGATACTCACCGCCACCAGCAACTGGTTGCGCCGGTCACCGATGTCGGCCTCCTGGAGAATCTTGATCCCGGTGGCGGCGACCATGCCGAACATCGCAATCGCCGCACCGCCCAAGACTGCCGGCGGAATCGACGCCACCAGGAACGCGGCTTTGGGCAGCAGGCTCAGCACGATCAGTAAGCCACCGGCGACGATGGTCACCGAGCGGCAACGTACGCCGGTCATTTGTACCAGGCCGATGTTCTGAGCGAATGAGGAGTGGGTGAAGGTGTTGAAGAAGCCGGCGAAAAACGAAGCACCGGCATCGCACAGCAAGCCGCGACGCAGCATCCGCGGCGTGACGTCCTGGCCGGTGATTTTGCCCAGCGCGAGGAACATCCCGGTGGACTCGACGAAGATGATTACCACCACCAGGCACATGGACAGAATCGGTGCGAGCTCGAATTTCGGCATGCCGAAATGCAGCGGGGTGACGATTTGCAGCCACGGCGCCTGGTCCATGCCGCTGAGGTCGACCATGCCGATCACGCCGCAAATCGCGTAACCCAGGCACATGCCGATCAGCACCGAGATGTTGACCCAGAATCCGCGCATGAAGCGGTGGACCAGCAGAATGGTGGCCAACACCAGTGCAGCAATGGCCAGGTAGACAGGTGAACCGAATTGAGCCGCGCCAGCGCCGCCACCGGCCCAGTTCACGGCTACAGGGAACAGCGATAAACCGATCGAGGTGATGACAGTGCCGGTCACCAGTGGCGGGAAGAAGCGCACGACCTTGGACATGAACGGTGCGATGAGCATGCCGAAGAAACCGGCGGCAATGGTCGCGCCGAAAATCCCTTGCAGGCCGATGCCGGGCATCCCGGCCATGGCCACCATGCTGCCGACCGCGGCGAAACTGGCGCCCATCATCACCGGCATGCGAATGCCCATCGGGCCGATGCCCAGCGACTGGACGATGGTGGCAATGCCAGCCACCAGCAGGTCGGCGTTGATCAGGAAGGCGATTTCTTCACGGTTCAGGCCGGCGGCCTGCCCGATGATCAGCGGCACTGCAATGGCGCCGCCATACATCAGCAGAACGTGTTGCAGACCGACCAGAATCAGTTGCACAAGGGGTAAACGTTGAATGGCGGGTGCGTCGGGGATGCGCGCTTCGGATAGCTCGGACATGCAACACCTCGGATCTTTTTTATTCTTGTGATTTTTGTATCAGGCAGACCTGTGGCGAGGGAGCTTGCTGTGGCGAGGGGGCTTGCCCCCGTTGGGCTGCAAAGCAGCCCCAATCCCAGCAATCGCGTTCTATCTAGAGGACCGCATCCGCCGGTTTTACGACCGCTTCGCGGTCGAACGGGGGCAAGCCCCCTCGCCACACAAACCCTATCTCCACAATGGTTTTTACTTACTTGGTCGGAGCTCCCTGAACAATCCACGCGCCGATCAGGTCACGTTCCTGCTGGGTCATCTGGGTGATGTTGCCCAGTGGCATGATCTGGCTGGTGACCGCTTGAGCCTGGATGCGAGCGGCGTTTTGGCGGATCTGTTCTGGCGTATCGAACATCACGCCGGCCGGTGCGGCACTGAACAGCGGGCTGGTGGGTTTGGCCGAGTGACAGACCGCGCAACGTTCCTGAATCACGCTGTGAACCTTGTCGAACGTCGGGCCCTGATTCGAGGCTTGGGCCGGTGCAGCGGCAGGCGCATCAGGTTTCGCCGCTTCAGGTTTGGCACCACCGCCCAGGGCGGTTTCCGGCAGCGGCTGGTACTCGATGGTCCCAGGTGCCTTGGCCACTTCAGGTGCGCTGGACATCGGCGCCGGGCCGGTCACGTAGGCCAGGCAAATCATGCCGACCGCCGCAACGGGCAGGGTCCAGGCGAATTTGTGGCTGTCGTGACGGGTGTTGAAGTAGTGACGCACCAACACCGCCAGCACCGCGATCCCGGCCAGGATCAGCCAGTTGTACTGGCTGCCGTAGGTGCTCGGGAAGTGGTTGCTGATCATGATGAACAGCACCGGCAAGGTGAAGTAGTTGTTGTGCCGCGAACGCAGCAAACCTTTGGCCGGCAGCGCCGGATCGGGCGTGCGGTTTTCGGCGATCGCCGCCACCAGGGCGCGCTGGGCCGGCATGATGATGCGGAACACGTTGCCGACCATGATGGTGCCGATGATCGCGCCGACGTGCAGGTACGCGCCACGACCGCTGAACACTTTGCTGAAGCCGTAGGCGGCGCCGATGATCAGCACGAACAGGATTGCGCCTAGCAGGGCAGGGCGTTTGCCCAGGGCCGAGTCGCAGAGGAAGGAGTAGATGAACCAGCTGATGAACAACGAGCCGAGGCCGATAGCCACGCCTTCAGGGCCGCTCAGGGTGCTGCCCGGTGCCAGCAGGTACAGCGTCGGGTTGGAGTAGAACACCACGCACAGCAGCGCGATCCCCGACAGCCAGGTGAAATAGGCTTCCCATTTGAACCAGTGCAGGTTGTCCGGCATGGTCGGTGGAGCCAGTTTGTATTTTTCCAGGTGGTAGATACCGCCGCCATGGATTGCCCACAAATCGCCCGCCAGCCCGTTTTTCGGGTTGACCCGATTGAGGTTGTTTTCCAGCCAGACGAAATAGAACGACGCGCCGATCCAGGCCACGCCAGTGATCATGTGAACCCAGCGCACGCTCAGGTTCAGCCATTCCAACAGATGTGCTTCCACAGTCTTTACCTCTCGCCTGTCACCCTTGTTGTCGAGTGATCAGACCTTCTCTTATTGGTGGGGGGCGAGGATCAAACACTCATCCTCTTGGAAAAAATGCTCATCGCAGTTGTTGCCTGTGCCACTGCGATCAACCACCAGGAAGTCATCCCGCTTTTCGATCGTCAGCACCGGGTGGTGCCAGACGCCGCGATGGTAATTAATGCCCTGCCTGCCGTTGGTGACGAAGGCGCGGACCAAGCCTGATACAGGTGCATCGCCAAGTGGCGCGACCACGATCAGAAAGGGGTTGCCGAGCAGCGGAATGAACGCCTGACTGCCCAGCGGATGGCGCTCCAGCATGCGCACGGTCAGCGGCATGTCCTGCGCGTCGGCGCGGAAGATGCTGATGATCGCCTTGTCCTCTGGCGTGGCGGTTTCCACCGTCGCCAGTTTGTGGAAGCGCATGGTCGAACCGTTGTTGATCATGAAGTGATCGCTGCCGTCGGTTTCGATCACGTCACCGAAAGGGGCGAAGGCTTCTTTGGTCAGCGGTTCAATCGTCAATGTGCGCATGCTGGTCTTCTTAATCTCGAATGTGTTGGGGTACTGCTTTTGTAGGAGCCGGCTTGCTGGCGATGGCGTCAGTGAGGGCGCTATCGCCAGCAAGCCGGCTCCTACAGGCTCAGCATTACTTCGCGACCTTGCCCAAAACGCGCAGGCGGCTCACACCACCATCCGGGAACACGTTCAGGCGGATGTGGGTGATCGGGCCCAGCGCCTTGATCTGTTCGGCGAAGGTGTGTTCGGCGTGCATTTCCAGCTTCTGGCTTGGCAGCAGTTCGCGCCAGAACAGCGATTGGGTTTCGATCTGGCTGTCGGTGCCGCCCTTCACGAATGCACCCTGGATCGAGCAGCTGTCCGGGTAGTTGCCCTTGAAGTGCAGGGTGTCGACGATGACTTTCTCGACTTCACCCGCATGGCCCAGCGCGACGATCACCCAGTCATTGCCCGGGGTACGACGACGTGCGGTTTCCCAGCCATCGCCCATGTTGATGCCACGGCCCGGGTTGAGGATGTTGCTCATGCGGCCGAAGTGTTCGTCGGAGCAGGCGAGGGCGCGACCGCCGTTCAGGGCTGCAGCCAGGTCGACTTGTTCGTTGTCGCCAACGGCCGACCAGTCGCGGAACGGAATGCCGTACACGCGCAGACGGGCCACGCCACCATCCGGATAGATGTTGAAGCGCAGGTGGCTGAACGCCTGGTCGTTATTGATTTCGTGGTAGTGGTGGCTGTTGCCCTGCAGTTCGACGGCCGACAGCACTTCAGTCCACTGGGTGTTTTCGTCCGGCTCGCCCGAGGCCAGGAAGCAGGCTTCCAGGGAGGCCGATGGCGGGTAGTTGCCGGTGAAGAATGAAGTGTCGATGTCCACGCCTTTGATCGAACCCGGTACGCCCAGGCGGATCACCGCGCTGTCGTAGCCTTCGAAGCGCTTGCGGCGCGACTCCCAGCCGTCCATCCACTTGCCGTTGTCATCGAACACGCCCTCTTTCCACACGGCCGGGGTCGGCTGGAACAGACGGTTGGCGTCTGCGAACCAGTCATCGGTGACCGAGATGATTTTGGTGCCCAGACGGGCGTCGGCCAGGTTGACGAACTTCTCGAAAGGTACGGCGTAAGCTTTCATTCTTCTTGTCTGCCTTTAATAAGTTGGCTTGGGATGCTTGCAGTGCCCTGGGTGCTGTTTGCGTTTGAGAACACTCGGGCAAAGCTCGCTATAGGGTCAGTAATCGGAACAACGCGATCTTGTTGATCTGCGCCAGCGCGCATTTGAATTCGGTGTCGACCGAATTGTGAATGCGCGTTTCGAACGCCGCGAGGATCTGATGCCGGTCGCTGCCTTTTACCGCCATGATGAAGGGAAACTTGAACTTGGCCTTGTAGGCGTCGTTCAGCTCGGTGAAGCGCTCAAACTCTTCGGCCGTGCATTGGTGAATACCGGCGCCAGCCTGTTCATGGGTGCTGGCTTCGGTCAGTTGGCCCTGGACGGCAGCTTTGCCGGCCAGGTCCGGATGCGCGTTGATCAGGGCCAGTTGGCTGGCGTGATCGGCGCTCAACAGGATATCGCTCATGCGCTGGTGCAGGGTTTCGATCTGGTCGATCGAAGCGTCCTGGCCCAGGTCGAAGGCCTTCTCGGCCACCCATGGCGAGTGTTCGTAGATGTCGGCGAAGGCGGCGACAAACGCGTCGCGGCTCAGGGTCGATGGCTTCAGTGTCTGGAAGTGGCTCATTTGGCAGCCCCTTGGTACGGATGGGTTTGCTGCCAGTGGCGAGCGATGTCGACGCGGCGGCTGAACCACACCTGTTCATGACTTTTAGCGTATTCGATAAAGCGCTTGAGCGAGGCCAGGCGCGCCGGGCGGCCGATCAGCCGGCAGTGCAGGCCGATCGACAACATCTTCGGTGCCTCGGCGCCTTCGGCATAAAGAACGTCAAACGCGTCCTTCAGGTATTCGAAGAAGTCGTCGCCCTTGTTGAAACCCTGGACCTGGGTGAAGCGCATGTCGTTGGTGTCCAGGGTGTACGGAATCACCAGGTGTGGCTTGCCGGTCGGGTTGTTCGGTTCCCAGTAGGGCAGGTCGTCGTCGTAGGTGTCGCAGTCGTAGAGGAAACCGCCTTCCTCCATCACCAGCCGACGAGTATTCGGACCGGTGCGGCCGGTGTACCAGCCCAGCGGGCGCTCGCCGGTGATTTCGGTGAGGATGCGGATCGCTTCGAGCATGTGCTCGCGTTCCTGTGCTTCGTCCATGTACTGGTAGTCGATCCAGCGATAGCCGTGGCTGCAGATCTCGTGGCCGGCCTCGACCATCGCGCGGATCACGTCCGGGTGACGCTGGGCGGCCATGGCCACGGCGAAGATGGTCAGCGGGATGTCGAATTCCTTGAACAGTTTCAGAATCCGCCAGACGCCGGCACGGCTGCCATACTCGTAAAGGGATTCCATGCTCATGTTGCGCTCGCCTTGCAGCGGCTGCGCCGAGACCATTTCCGAGAGGAAGGCTTCGGACTCTTTATCGCCGTGAAGGATATTGCGCTCGCCACCTTCCTCGTAGTTGAGCACGAAGGACAGGGCGATGCGGGCATTGCCCGGCCAGTGTGGGTGAGGAGGGTTACTGCCGTAACCGATCAGGTCGCGTGGGTAGTCAGCGCTCACTGCAGTCTTCCTTCTTGTTCGTGTCGACTTGTTCAAAGTCAGGGTGTGTGTGGCGGCCTGGCGATGAGAGGGCAGGCTGGCGTCACAGCGATGGAGTGATTGTATACAACTTTATATTCACTTTGTAAGCCCGATTTTTTGCATTTTTCACTGACTGCTCTCATTGGAGGGTACTGCAAGAAACCTGCCTGACTGGTCAGTTAATGGATAGAAGGTCCACTGATCTTATGGTTTGGTGCAAGATTCGCCTGCAAACCCTGAATGCCGTTGGTGGCAGTAAAAATGTCGTTTTTATTGTGTACAATTTTTTTGAAAAATGTCTTAATCAGTCACTCGCCGCAACGTTTCGTGCTCCGGAACGGTGCGGTCTCCTTTTCAACTGACTTCGGGAGGCGCGAGGTCTGACTGCTCCACGCAGGCAGGCGCGCAGAACCAATGGGACGTTTGACTACACACGTTTTGGACGCTGCACACGGTTGCCCGGGCAGTTCGATCAAGGTCGAGCTGTACCGCGTCGAAGGCTCGCAGCTGGAGCTGGTCGCCACGGCGCTCACCAACAGCGACGGCCGGGTCGATGCGCCGTTGCTGCAAGGCGATGACTACCGTACCGGGGTCTATCAGCTGCAATTTCATGCGGGCGATTACTACCGCGCCCGTGGCGTTCAGTTGCCTGAGCCTGCGTTCCTCGACGTGGTGGTGCTGCGGTTCGGCATTTCTGCCGAACAGGATCACTACCACGTGCCGTTGCTGATTTCGCCGTATAGCTATTCCACCTATCGCGGCAGCTGATCCCCCAAGCAGCTGCCTCAACCTGGAAGCGACTGCGCATATAGCTTCTTTGGTCTTTTGCCCGCTCACACTGCGGGCTTTTTTTCGCCTGGTGGAAAGTCAAAAGATCGCAGCCTTCGGCAGCTCCTACATGGAAACGCATTCCCCCTGTAGGAGCTGTCGAGTGCAACGAGGCTGCGATCTTTTGCCCTTAGCGGCTCAACAATGAGGCCGCGCCCGCACCGCTGAACAACCCGGCACTGACCCGGTTAAACCAGCTTTGCCCCTTGCCGCTACGCAGATACCGCGCCGCGCCATGAGCCCCCAGCCCATAAGCCAGCTTGCACAGCAGATCCAGCACGGTCCAGGTGGCAATCATCACCAGCAACTGCGGCAGGAACGGTTGTTCGGCACTCAAAAACTGCGGCAGGAACGCGGCAAAGAACAAAATGTCTTTCGGGTTGCTGGCGCCGAGCATGAATGCGCGCCCGAACAGTGCACGAAAGCGTGGCACCGGCGCAGCCTGGGGCACTTCGGCGCCCAGGGAGGGTTGGCGTGATTGCTGCCAGCTCTGCCAGGCGAGGTAGAACAGATACAGCGCGCCGACGATTTTCAGGGCGCTGAACAGCTGTTCCGACGCCAGCAGCAATGCGCCCAAGCCGAACGCCGAAGCGCTGAGCAGGCAGATCGAGGCAAACACGCCTCCGAGAAACGCCGGGTAAGAACGACGCAAACCGTAATTCAGACTGTTGCTGATCATCAGCAAAGACAGTGGCCCCGGGATCAGGATCACCACCAGCGCAGCGCCGCTGAACAGCAGCCAGGTTTCCAGACTCATCACTTTCCTCCCTATGCACAAAAGCCCCACCCGACGGGGTGAGGCTGGTTTGAAACGCGTACCGCGTGACGCTTACAAGAAGATGAACTTGGCGATGAAGATCGCGCAGAGCACCCACAGGCTGACGGATATTTCCTTGTACTTACCGGTGCCGGCCTTCAGCACCACGTAAGTGATGAAGCCCAGCGCGATGCCGTCGGCGACCGAGAAGGTCAGCGGCATCATGATCGCGGTGACGATCGCCGGAATGCTGTCGGTCGCTTCTTCCCATTCGATGTGCGCCATGCCGCCCATCATCAGCATCGCTACATAAATCAGCGCACCGGCGGTTGCATAAGCGGGGATCATGCCAGCCAGCGGCGCGAAAAACATTGCGGCAATAAATAGCACACCTACGGTCACGGCGGTAAGACCAGTCCGACCACCCGCCGCTACGCCAGCGGCACTTTCCACGTAACTGGTGACCGGCGGAACACCCACCACCGCCCCGAAAACGCTGGAGGCGCTGTCGGCTTTCATGGCACGGGACAGGTTTTCGATCCGGCCGTCAGCGTTCACCAGGTTGGCGCGCTGGGCGACGCCCATCAAGGTGCCGGCGGTGTCGAACATGTGCACAAAGAGGAAGGCCAGCACCACACTGATCATGCTGACGTTGAACACGCCGGCGATGTTCATGGCCATCCAGGTCGGTGCCAGGCTCGGCGGGGCCGACATGATGCCCTCGTAGTGCACCAGGCCCAGGCCCCAGCCGGCGAGGGTCACGGTGATGATGCTGATGAGGATCGCGCCGAACACTTTGTGGTAGCTGAGCACGGCGATCATCAGGAAGCAGATGGCAGCCAGCAGCGGGCCGGGCTCGCGCAGGGAGCCGAGCTTGATCAGGGTGGCCGGGCTATCGACGACGATGCCCGAGGTTTTCAGGCCGATCAGCCCCAGAAACAGGCCCACACCCGCACCCATGGCGAAGCGCAGGCTCACCGGAATGCTATTGAGCAGCCATTCACGAATCCGGGAAAAGGTCAGGAACATGAACAACACGCCGGACACGAACACCGCGCCGAGAGCGGTTTCCCAGTTGTAGCCCATGGTGCCGACCACGGTGTAGGTGAAGAACGCGTTCAGGCCCATGCCCGGCGCCAGGCCCACCGGCCAGTTGGCGTACAGGCCCATCAACAGGCAACCCAGCGCGGCGGCGATGCAGGTGGCCACGAACGCGGCACCGTGATCGATCCCGGCATCGGCCATGATGTTGGGGTTGACGAAGATGATGTAGGCCATGGTGATGAAGGTTGTCAGACCGGCGATCAGCTCGGTCTTCACCGTGGTGCCGTGCAAGCTGAGTTTGAAGATGCGCTCCAGCCAGCCATTGCGTAACGGCGGCGAGAGTTCCAGCGTCGAGGCTTCGGATTTGCGGCTTTCCACAGCGAGTACTCCTCAAGAGTTTTATTGTTATTTCCAGGGCCGGACCCATGAGGGTGGCAGCGACCCTTTGAGGTACTTGCGAATTTGTTGACCTGATGGTCAGGAACTCGCACGAAGCGAATTATGCTTTTGTATACAAATAAAGCAAATAATGTTTTTGATTTTGTAGACGAAAAAAATGGCAGGCGGGGTATATAGATATGAAATGTGATGTGTAGCGAGCTTTTTGTGGCGAGGGAGCTTGTTCCCGCTGGGACGCGCAGCGGCCCGACTCAGGCGGTGGCAATTTTTCAGGCATACCGGCGTTATCGTTCTTTGCGACTGCTGCGCAGCCGAACGGGAGCAAGCTCCCTCGCCACAGTCAGGTGTCGTCCCGATCAACTCTGGTTACTTCCCCCAATGCCAGATTCACCGCCAACCACCCATTCACCGCCGTCTCCCCAGCTTCGGCAAACACCCGCTCGAGCAATTTCACCTGCTCGCGCCGCAACGACTGCTCGAACCGCGCGCCTTCCACAGTCAGTTCCAGCAGCCGCTTACGCTTGTCGGTCTGGGACGCGACGCTGTTCACCAAATGCATTTCCACCAACTGCCGCAGCGGAATGTTCAGCGCCTGCTTGGTCACGCCGAGCAACGCCAGCAACTCCTTGACACTCAGGTTCGGATAACGCGCGATGAAAAACACAATGCGCTGATGCACCCGGCTCAAGCCGCGCCGCTCGAGCATTTCATCAGCCTTGGCGGTGAAGGCCTGATAGCCGAAGAAAAACGCTTCCATGGCTTGTTGCTGGGTGGTGGGGTTTTTAAGGTCAAGCATGTTGACGTATCCGCTCGGTCTGTCGTAATTTCGGTCAATCAGTTTGACTCATTTTCCTCAGGCCTCGCTACCGGTGACCCCCATGGCTTTTTCCGAACGTGTCTCGCGCCTTAAAAGTTCTTTGATCCGTGAAATCCTCGCCGCCGCCCAGCGCCCGGAAGTGATGTCGTTCGCCGGCGGTTTGCCGGCCGAAGCCATGCTGCCGAAAGTCGAGTGGGCGCAGATGCCGCTGTCCATGGGCCAATACGGGATGAGCGAAGGCGAGCCGGCACTGCGTGAAGCGTTGGCGGCCGAAGCCCGGGCGTTGGGCGTGCCGTGTGAGGCGAGTCAGGTATTGGTGGTCAGCGGTTCGCAACAAACCCTCGATCTGGCGGCCAAGCTCCACATCGACAAAGGCACCGAAATCCTGCTTGAAGCGCCGACCTACCTGGCGGCGTTGCAGATTTTCCAGCTGTTTGGCGCCGACTGCATCACCGTCCCGCTGGAGGCTGATGGCCCGAACCTGGTGCAACTGCGCAGCCGTCTGGAACAACACAAGCCAGCGTTCATCTACTTGATCCCGACGTTTCAGAATCCGTCGGCGGTGCGCTACAGCGAAGCCAAGCGCGACGCGGTGGCAGCGTTGCTCGACGAATTCGGCGTGACCCTGATCGAAGACGAACCCTACCGCGAACTGACCTTCGATGGCGGCAGCGCCACGCCGATCGTCAGCCGCTTGAACAAGGCCAGCTGGATCTACACCGGCACCGTGTCGAAAACCCTGCTGCCGGGCCTGCGGGTCGGTTACTTGATTGCCAGTCCGGACCTGTTCCCGCATTTGCTGCGGCTCAAGCAATCGGCCGATCTGCACACCAACCGCATCGGGCAGTGGCAAGCGCTGCAATGGATCGGTACTGAAAAGTACCAGCAGCACCTGGGCGAGTTGCGGGACTTCTACCGGGTTCGTCGGGATGCGTTCCAGTCGGCACTTGAAAGGCATTTTTCCGATCTGGCGGATTGGAACGTGCCGCAGGGTGGGCTGTTTTTCTGGCTGACGCTCAAGCAGCCGCTGGATACCCGCACGCTGCTCAAAGCTGCGCTAGCGGCGGATGTGGCGTTCATGCCGGGTGAACCGTTTTTTCCTGAGCCGGATAACAATCCTGGCCATCTGCGACTGAATTTCAGCCACATTGACCCGGCACGGCTGGACGAAGGGCTCAAGCGATTGGCAGCGGTGGTGCGTCAGGCCCAGGCGGCGCAAGCGGCCTGAGGCTGTTGGTGGGAGAGGGGGTAGAAACGAATAAACCGGCCAATCGACCGGTTTATTTTTGTTCGGGTTTTGCGGTGTTTTACCAGCGCCACAGACGCGTCAGACCGCAGCAAACCGCTTATCCAGATAATCAATGATCACCTTGGACTCATACATCCAGGTGGTCTGGCCATTCTCTTCGATGCGCAGGCACGGCACCTTGATCTTGCCGCCTTGCTCCAGCAGGGCCTGGCGATCCTGTTCGTTGTTCTTCGCATCGCGCAAGGCCACCGGAACGTTCAGGCGACGCAGGGTGCGGCGGGTTTTCACGCAGAACGGGCAGGCGTGGAACTGATACAGCGTCAGGTCCTTGGCGGCCGCTTCGACCTGAGCCTGAGCGGCGGCGGGGCGCTGCTTCTTGCCTGGACGGGTGATGAAATCGATGAAGATGATCAGTTGGCCGAGGCCGACACGAAGCGCTTTGACGAACACGGTATAAGTCTCTCAGGGCAAACAGAAGGCGCGCAGCTTACCTGATTTTTCGCAGGCGAAAAAAAACCGGCGATCAGTGCCGGTTTTCTTCGTGCTGCGAATTACTTGATCAGGCTGAGAAACTCGCTGCGGGTGGCCGCGTTTTCGCGGAACTCACCGAGCATCACCGAGGTGATCATCGTCGAATTCTGTTTCTCCACACCGCGCATCATCATGCACATGTGCTTGGCCTCGATCACCACCGCCACGCCCAGGGCGCCGGTGACTTGCTGGACCGCATCGGCGATCTGGCGGCTGAGGTTTTCCTGGATCTGCAGGCGGCGGGCGTACATATCGACGATCCGCGCGACTTTCGACAGTCCCAGTACCTTGCCGCTCGGAATATAGGCAACGTGCGCCTTGCCGATGAACGGCAGCAGGTGATGCTCGCACAACGAGTAGAGCTCGATGTCCTTGACCAGCACCATCTCGCTGTTGTCGGAGCTGAACAAGGCACCGTTGGTGACCTCTTCCAGCGTCTGTTCATAACCGCGGCAGAGGTACTGCATGGCTTTGGCGGCACGTTTTGGCGTGTCGAGCAGGCCCTCGCGGGACACGTCCTCGCCCAATTGGCCGAGAATCGCGGTGTAATTCTGTTCCAGGGACATGAAACTACCTGTGGGATTTTACGCAAAGGGCAAGGGTACGGTGGCAAACACGGCGCTGCAAGCGTGAAGCGACAGCTTTACTCGTCGCGACCTTCCATCATGGTTCGTTTAAGCATCACGTAAACCGCTCCAGCGCCGCCGTGTTTCGGCTGGCACGAGGTGAAGCCGAGCACCTGTGGATGCTGACGTAGCCAGGTGTTGACGTGACTCTTGATCATCGGCCGCTTGCCGTCCAGACGCACGGCTTTGCCGTGGGTGACGCGCACGCAGCGGATTTCGAATTTAGTTGCTTCGGCCAGAAACGCCCAGAGGGTTTCACGGGCCTTTTCCACGTTCATGCCATGCAGGTCGAGGCTGCCTTCGAACGGAATCTGTCCGATCTTGAGCTTGCGCATCTGGCTTTCCTGAACACCGTCACGCGCCCACATCAGCTCGTCTTCCGGGCCGACATCAATCACAAACTGATCGGACAGCCCGTCAACGGTGGTCGCATCGGTGCGCACAGTGGCGGCCTGGCGCAGCTTGGCGATTTGCGCGCGGTCGGCCTTGGGTTTGCCGGTTTCGGCGCGATCGTGCTTGATCGGCTTGACGCCTTGGATCGCGCTTTTGAACAGGGAAAAATCGTCGTCTTGCATGTCAGCCTCCGCGAAGGGGGGGCAGTTTACCCAAGTCGGAGCGCTATCCATAACAATTGAGGCCCGTCAAAACGCCAGGCCTTTGATTCAGTCGTGTTTTTTCATCAGGTGCGGGGCTATGTTCAGCTCTCGCGACTGGCGCGAACGGCGACGGCAGCGGCGCCATAGCGACACGCCGAGGTACAGCACGAACACGCCCACCGCCAGAATGATCGACGAGCCCAGCGGGCTGGCATTCAACTCGCCCAACGCCGGTGGCCGCCCGAGCAGGCTGGCCGCGCCGGCCATCGCCAGCAATACACCGCACATCGCCAGCAGGGCAGCGAACGCTGCGCCGAAACGAAATCGCCAGTTGCGTTGGCCCTTGGGCCGCAAGCGGCGTGCATCAAAACCATCGGATAACTTCATTCCGACCTTCCTCAATGGGTATCGGCCCTTCGACCGGGAGTTGACCGGGATGTTCCTGAGGCTAGGGCAATTACGGCAAATGAGAGGCTTTTGCGGATGAGCGGCGGTTTGGGCCGCTCATCGACGGTCGATCAGATCAGATCGCGGGTCAGGGCGAGGGTGGCGAAGTTGTCCGCCATGATCGCCATTTCGGTCTGCTGAACGTGTTCGGCGCTGAGGATCCCGCCCTTGCAAGGCAAATCCCGCGTCGCGCAGGCGTCTTCCACCAGAGTGCAGCGAAAGCCCAGGTTCTTCGCCGCACGCACGGTGGTGCTGACGCTGGAGTGACTCATGAAACCGCAAACGATCAGGTCGAGCGAGCCCAGTTGTTGCAGGCGATCGTACAGTTCGGTGCCGTGAAACGCGCTTGGCAGCAATTTACCGATGACGGTTTCGTCGCCCTGTGGCTCCAGGCCCGGGATGAACTCGCCGCGTTCGCCCTGGGGATCGAACAGCCCACCGACGGTGCCGAGGTGACGCACGTGCACGATTGGCCGACCGGCTGCACGGGCAGCGGCCAGCAGGTGTTTGATGTTCGCGACGGCAGCATCCATGCCGCTCAGGGCCAGCGGACCACTGAGGTATTCTTTCTGGGCATCGATGATGACTAGGGTCGCATGACCCAGATTGGCCGCTGCGTAACCACGGCCGCTGAGTTGAAACATCGTTTTTGGAACGGACATTCTGGGGCTCCTTCGGGTGGGGCTTTTGCGGCATTGTCCTCTGGCTGAGCGCTTCTGTGAATCGCTTCCATCGCAGGCACCGCCGTTGCTGGCTCGCAGCCTTGTCAAGATACTCGTTCTGTTCAATAGCTCGCTGAAAAAATAGAAGAGTCCTACATCTGATCCGGTGTTTTTCCTGCGTCGTCGCGGCGCCTTTTGGCTGTTAGAATCGTCAGTCGTTTTTTCTGGAGTTTACCCCGTGATCACTTCCCGCCTTCGTACCCTGCGTGACCATATCCGTTGGGCCGTCAGCCGCTTCCATGGGGAGGATCTGTTTTTCGGCCATGGGACCGACAACGCCTGGGACGAAGCCCGTCAACTGGTATTGGGTGCGCTGCACTTGCCGTGGGAAATCGCCGACAGCTATCTGGACTGCCGTCTGGAGGACGATGAGCTGGTCAATCTGCAACGCTTGCTCAAGCGCCGCATCGAAGAACGCATTCCGACCGCTTACCTGCTGGGCGAAGCCTGGTTCTGCGGCTTGTCGTTCATTGTCGACGAACGCGTGCTGATCCCGCGTTCGCCGATTGGCGAGCTGATCGAAAAACGTTTCGAGCCGTGGCTGGGTGCCGAACCTGCGCGCATTCTCGACTTGTGCACCGGTTCCGGTTGCATCGGTATCGCCTGTGCCTATGAGTTCCAGAACGCCGAAGTGGTTTTGGCCGACCTGTCGTTCGAAGCACTGGAAGTGGCTAACCAGAACATCGAGCGCCACGGTGTCGACGAGCGCGTGTTCACCGTTCAGGGCGATGGTTTCGGTGGTTTGCCAGGGCAACGTTTCGACCTGATCGTGTCGAACCCGCCTTACGTCGATGCGGAAGATTTCGCCGACATGCCGGACGAATACCAGCATGAACCGGAGCTGGGCCTGGCCTGTGGCGACGACGGTTTGAATCTGGTGCGCCGCATGCTCGCCGAAGCGGCGGATCATCTGACCGAGAAAGGTTTGTTGATCGTCGAGGTGGGTAACAGCCAGGTTCACGTCGAGGCGTTGTACCCGGAAGTCGATTTCGCCTGGCTGGAGTTCGAGCGCGGTGGGCATGGGGTGTTCATGCTGACCGCCGAGCAGTGCCGCGATCATCAGGCGCTGTTCGCTTCTCGCATCTGACCCCGAATATTGTGGTGAGGGAGCAAGCTCCCTCACCACAATTGGGTTTGATGTCGGTTACCGATGCGTGGCAATCCAGATCAACAACCCCGCCTGAAACACCGCAAACGCCACCAGACAGGTAATGGTAAAGCGCAATCCAGCGTCTTCACGCTTGTACTTGCTGACCTTTTCTTCGTGTTTCTTCAGTTTGACTTCCTGTTCCGCCAGGTTCTGCTCGGCTTGCTGGAGCATCTGCGCGGCTTCGAGGATTTCCACCTGTTGCAGCTTTTCGCTGTTCCAGTCGCCCAGCAAATCACCGATCTGCACCTCTTTGACGCTGCCCTTCAAATGCTGGGCATCGGCGTAGGCCACGTCAAAACCGTGCACCCGCAGAAAGTGGTCGCGGCGCAGGCGCGTGTCTTCGTTCAACGCGTCCTTGTTGTTCAGGTCGGTGCCGTCGACGGTGTAGGCGGGCCATCGTTTCTTCGCCCAAGTGATGCCTTGAGCCGCCATATAGCGCCCGATGCCACGGTTCATCGGCTCTATCTGCAAGCCGCTTTCCGGAGCGAAATGCACGCGTTTGGCGGTGTGATCGACCCACACATCCAGATGATTCTGTTCTTTGCGCACCCTTTGGCCTGGCAGCTTGATGGCCATGCGCAGCAGGCTGTGCTCCTTGCTGTTGCGTTCGGCGTAACCGAATTCGACAAAGCGCAGCGGCCGCCCGCCGGTGTTACGGTCGGTTTGCAACGGCGCCAGGCGGAGCATTTTGTGGTGCTCGACGTGGACGTCCGCCCACGGCAGCTCGACCGCTGGCGGTGTGTCTTTTTCAGCGGTGGAGTCGGGTGAAGTCTGGGTATCAGTCATAACGGCGAGATCCTGTCCAAGCTCTGTTGCCGCCAGTCATAGCGCTGGCGACAAAGGCTTATCGGCCGTTTTTTTCAGGACTGGAGCTTAACTGGGGCGAAGTCCGTCAATAAATCCGAGGATTCGTGCGCCGAGCTCCGCCGCCAGGGGCAATTGCGGATCTTTATAGGAGGCCAATTGCCGCTTCACGTCGTTGGGCACGATGCGCATGACGTGGTTCATGCCTTCGATCAGTGCCAGTTCGGCGTCCGGTTTGGCGGCTTTGAGCGCCCTGGCGTCACCCACGCCGACCTGGATGTCGTTGCTGCCCTGAATGATCAGTGCCGGCATCTTCAGTTTGGCGAAGGCGGCTGCCGGGTCCTGGCGGAACAGTGAAATCAGGTACGGCTGCACGCTGGGGCGGAAAATCACCTGCAACTGCGGCGGCACGTTGTCGTCAGTGTGGCCGGCCTTGAGGCTGTCGAGCAGTTCATTGCTGCGCAGCATCAAGGCCGGCGGCAAGCGATTGCTCAACTGCTGGCGCAGCACTTGATCGATCGGCCGCGCGCTGCCGGACAGGGAAATCACCGCCGCAGCGTCGACACTTGGCGCCGCCAGGCTGGCAATCAACGCACCTTCGCTGTGACCCAGCAAAATCAGTTTGCCCAGACGTGGGTCGGCCTTGAGCTTCTGCCCCCAGGCCACGGCATCGGCCACATAGGCTTCCACCGACAGATTGCGTTCATCGGGCGTTGCCGCAAGGCTCGCCGCCACGCCGCGTTTGTCGTAACGCACACTGGCAATGTTGTGTTTGGCCAACACCCACGCCAGCCGTTTGAGGCTGTCATTGCGCCCGCCGTCGGGGTTGTTTCCGTCACGATCCGTGGGACCGGAGCCGGAAATGATCAGGACAACCGGTACCGGCGTGTCGGACTTGGGCAGCAACAGCGAGCCGAAAAGCTCGCCACTGCCGGTGTCCAGGGTAATCGGGCGTTGCAGGACGGAGGCCTGTACAAAACCGGTAAACAGGGTAAGGCTCAAGGCTAGAACTCGCAGCATCATCACGCCATCATCAACAAGGTGCCGGTTGGACTCGCAGGCACCCATAAGGTTCGAGGATGAACTACTTGGGTAGCCTGCGTATACTGGCGCGCATTACGTATTTTAGGTTCGATTTCACGGAGCGTCCTGCATGTCCGGCAATACCTACGGCAAGCTGTTCACTGTCACCACCGCGGGCGAAAGCCATGGTCCGGCGTTGGTCGCCATTGTCGATGGCTGCCCGCCGGGCCTGGAGATCTCCCTTGAGGACCTGCAGCGCGACCTGGACCGCCGCAAGCCCGGCACCAGCCGACACACCACCCAGCGCCAGGAAGCCGACGAAGTCGAGATCCTTTCCGGCGTGTTCGAAGGCCGCACCACCGGTTGCGCCATCGGCCTGTTGATCCGCAACACCGACCAAAAGTCCAAGGACTACTCGGCGATCAAGGATCTGTTCCGTCCGGCCCACGCCGACTACACCTACCATCATAAATACGGTGAGCGCGATTACCGCGGCGGCGGTCGCAGTTCGGCCCGTGAAACCGCCATGCGCGTAGCCGCCGGCGCGATTGCCAAGAAATACCTGGCCACCCAGGGCATCGTCATTCGTGGCTACATGAGCCAGCTCGGCCCGATCGAAATCCCGTTCAAGACCTGGGATTCGGTGGAAGAGAACGCTTTCTTCAGCCCCGACCCGGACAAAGTGCCGGAGCTGGAAGCCTATATGGACCAGTTGCGTCGCGACCAGGATTCGGTCGGCGCGAAGATCACCGTGGTCGCCGAAGGCGTGATGCCGGGCCTCGGCGAGCCGATCTTCGACCGCCTCGACGCCGAACTGGCCCATGCGCTGATGAGCATCAACGCGGTCAAGGGCGTGGAAATCGGCGCCGGTTTTGCCAGCATCGCCCAGCGCGGCACTGAACACCGCGATGAAATGACCCCGGAAGGTTTCCTCAGCAACAACGCCGGCGGCATTCTCGGTGGCATTTCGTCGGGGCAGCCGATCGTTGCGCACCTGGCGCTCAAGCCTACATCGAGCATCACCACGCCGGGCCGTTCCATCGATATCCATGGCAACCCGGTGGAGGTCGTCACCAAGGGCCGTCACGACCCGTGCGTCGGCATCCGCGCCACACCAATCGCCGAAGCGATGATGGCCATCGTGCTGATGGACCACTTGCTGCGTCACCGCGGGCAGAACGCCGATGTGCGCGTGAGCACTCCGGTGTTGGGGCAGCTTTAATGGCTGATCTGAAAGCCGCTGCAGTCTGATGACGGTGGCGGCGCTCCCGTACTGGCGGCTTTCCAGCTTCTACCTGTTCTATTTCGCCTTGCTCGGTTCGACAGCGCCGTTTCTGGCGCTGTACTTCGATCATCTGGGCTTCAGCGCCGCGCGCATTGGCGAACTGGTGGCGATCCCGATGCTGATGCGCTGCGTGGCGCCGAATATCTGGGGCTGGCTCGGTGACTACACCGGGCGACGCCTGGCGATCGTGCGTTTCGGCGCCGCCTGCACCTTGCTGACCTTCTCGCTGATTTTCGTCAGCAAAAGCTACACCTGGCTGGCGATGGTCATGGCCTTGCACGCGTTTTTCTGGCATGCGGTGTTGCCGCAGTTCGAGGTCATCACCCTGGCTCATTTGCGGGGACAGACCTCGCGCTACAGTCAGATTCGCCTGTGGGGCTCCATCGGTTTCATCATCACCGTGGTGGCGCTGGGCCGATTGTTCGAATGGCTCAGCCTCGACATTTACCCGGTGGCACTGGTGCTGATCATGGCCGGGATCGTCGTCAGCAGTCTCTGGGTGCCCAACGCGCAACCGGTCCAGGGTGAACGGTTGACGGGGGACGGATTCCTCCAGCAATTGCGCAGTCCCGGGGTGTTGGCGTTTTATGCGTGCGTGGCGCTGATGCAGATGAGTCACGGGCCGTATTACACCTTTCTGACCTTGCACCTTGAGCGACTCGGTTACAGTCGCGGGCTGATCGGCATGCTCTGGGCGGTCGGCGTGGTCGCCGAAGTCTTGATGTTTCTGTTCATGAGCAAGATTCTCGCGCGCTTCTCGGTACGCCGGGTGCTGCTGGCGAGTTTCCTGCTGGCGGCTTTGCGTTGGTTGTTGCTCGGCTCGTTTGCCGAGTTCCTTTGGGTGTTGCTGTTCGCCCAGGTGCTGCACGCCGCCACCTTCGGCAGCTTTCACGCCGCTGCCATCCAGTTCGTGCAACGTAGCTTCGGCGCGCGCCAGCAAGGGCAGGGCCAGGCGTTGTATGCCGCGCTGGCCGGCACCGGCGGTGCACTGGGCGCGTTGTATTCCGGCTACAGCTGGAATGCCCTCGGCGCCACATTGACCTTTAGTATTGCCAGCCTCGCAGCCTTTGCCGCTGCCGTTATCATTGCCACACGTATGCAAGAGGACAGGCCATGAGCCTTACCCGTGAACACCTCGCCCAGGAAATCATCGACGCCGGGCGCTTTCTGTATGGTCGCGGCTGGTCGCCGGCCACCAGCAGCAATTACTCGACCCGCCTGTCGCCGACCGAAGCCTTGCTGACCGTGTCCGGCAAGCACAAGGGCCAACTGGGCCCGGACGATGTGCTGGCCACCGACTTGTCAGGCAACAGCCTGGAGCCAGGCAAGAAGCCGTCCGCCGAAACCCTGTTGCACACCCAGCTCTATAGCTGGCGTCCGGAGATCGGCGCGGTGCTGCACACCCATTCGGTGAACGCCACGGTGCTGTCGCGCCTGACGCCGGAAGATTTCATCGAGTTCGAAGACTACGAACTGCAAAAGGCCTTCAGCGGCGTGTCGACCCACGAGTCCCGGGTGCGCGTGCCGATTTTCGACAACGACCAGGACATTGCGCGGCTGGCCACCAAGGTGCAGCCTTGGCTCGACGCCCACCCTGATTGCGTCGGCTACCTGATTCGCGGTCATGGCCTCTACACGTGGGGCGCGCGCATGAGCGACGCACTGCGGCAGATCGAGGCTTTTGAATTTTTGTTCGAGTGCGAGTTGAAGACGCGCTCGCTCTTTAACCGTAATGCATGAACTGTTAAGGAGTTGCCCTGATGAGCAGCCTGTCCGTTTACCACGTCTCAAGCCCTGACATTCCGAACAAGGTGCTGACCCACTTTGAAGACATCGCCTCGACCCTGGCCGAGCAGGGCGTGCGTTTCGACCGTTGGCAAGCCGCAGCGAAAATCCAGCCCGGCGCCAGTCAGGAAGAAGTGATCGCCGCGTACCAGGAGCAAATCGACAAGCTGATGACCGAGCGCGGTTACATCACCGTCGACGTGGTCAGCTTGAACAGCGATCACCCACAAAAAGCCGAGTTGCGTGCCAAGTTTCTCGATGAACACCGTCATGGCGAAGACGAAGTGCGATTTTTCGTCGCCGGCCGTGGCTTGTTCACCCTGCACATCGACGATTACGTGTACGCCGTGCTCTGCGAGAAGAACGACCTGATCTCGGTGCCAGCCGGCACAAAGCACTGGTTCGACATGGGTGAAAACCCGCATTTCGTCGCAATCCGCCTGTTCAACAACCCCGAAGGCTGGGTGGCCAACTTCACCGGCGATGACATCGCCAGCCACTTCCCGTGTCTTGAGGACTGAACCGATGCCGATCAAAGCGATTCTCACCGATATCGAAGGCACCACCAGCGCGGTGAGTTTTGTGTTCGACGTGTTGTTCCCGTACGCGGCCAAACACCTGCCGGACTTCGTTCGCGAAAATGCCGAACGTGTTGACGTCGCCGAACAGCTCGCCGCTGTTCGGCGTGACAGCGGTGAACCGCAAGCCGACGTCGAGCGGGTTATCGAAATCCTCTTGGGCTGGATCGCCGAAGACCGCAAGGCCACGCCGCTCAAGGCGTTGCAAGGCATGGTCTGGGAGCAGGGGTATCTGGCCGGGCAGTTGAAAGGCCACGTTTACCCGGACGCCGTTGAAGCGCTGAAACGCTGGCATCAGGAAGGCTATCAACTGTTTGTGTATTCCTCGGGATCGATTCAGGCGCAAAAACTGATTTTCGGTTGTTCGGAGGCGGGGGATCTGTCGCCACTGTTCAGTGGCTATTTCGACACCACTTCAGGGCCCAAGCGCGAAGCGCAGTCCTATGAGCGCATCACCCAGGCGATTGGTGTCGAGGCTTCGCAGATTCTGTTTTTGTCCGACATCGTTCAGGAACTGGACGCGGCGCGCACGGCCGGTATGGCCACCTGTGGCCTGGCCCGTGAAGGCGGGGAATTGGCAGGGCATGTGACGGTGGACAGTTTTGCGCGGATCACTCCTTCTGCCCTGTAAACCCCAGAACCTGTAGGAGCAGAGCTTGCTCGCGAAGGCGGCAGGTCAGTCAACATTAATGTCGCCTGACACTCCGCTTTCGCGAGCAAGCTCTGCTCCTACAGGGGATTGCGTGACGATTTATGCCGAGTGATAGGTCGGCAATGCGAACCGTTGCTGGCTTTGCAGCATGGAAATCTGCGGCAGTTCGCTGGCCTGTTCGGCGACGTCACGGCGAATCGCGCTGATGACCCATGACAGCTGATCGCCGGCATGCAATTGCTGGTAGGAAATCGAACGTTTGAAGACTTTACCGTCGTGGCTGCGCAGGGTCAGCAGAATGCCGCCATCCGGCCGGGGCTGGGTGGTCACTTCGAAGTTGGAGAACAGCGACGAAAATTTTTCCTGGATCAGGCTCATGTCTATCAGCTCCATTTTGTGCTTGAAGGGCAACATGGAGGGGTAGTTGCAGTGATTGTGCCAGCACCTATATTTTTAAAATTTCATATAAATCAGTAAGTTATATTTTTATGATTTTTTGGCTTTCGTGCAATTTGCATGAATGGCCATCGTGCATCCTGCATTTTGCGAGATCGTCGACAACTGGATGGAACCAATCGCAACGGCGGAGTTCCGCTTTGCGAAGGCATCGGTCGCGGATACAAAACATTGCAAAAACCGCGTGTACAGCTCAAGAAGCCCTGACGTATTTTCGGCCTCAATCAACGCCACCCGACAATAAAAAGATCGAACGGGAGCAACCATGAGCCGCACGCTGCACGACACGATTACCTGGGGCATGATGCTCCGCAAGCTGCCTTCCATTGCCAAAGCCATCCCCCGCGTGGTGAAGGGCATGAAAGTCGCCAACGTCAAGGATCCGACCCAACCGTGTGGTCTCGGCTGGAGCTTCGAACAGGCGACGTTGCGCAATCCCGATGGCCCGGCATTGCTGCAGGGCGACGTGATGCTCACTTATGCACAGGCCAATCAGTGGGCCAATCGCATCGCCCATCACCTGATTGCCCAAGGCATCGGCAAGGGCGATGTGGTCGCGGTGTTTATCGAGAACCGTGTGGAACTGCTGGTGACGATATTGGCGGTGGCCAAGGTCGGTGCGATCAGCGCCTTGCTGAATACCTCCCAGACCCGCGATACCCTGGTTCATAGCCTGAATCTGGTGGCGCCTGTAGGGATTGTGGTCGGAGAAGAGCTGGTTCCGGCCTTCAATGCGGTCCGCGAGCGGGTGGCCATCGATGTGGCGCGCACCTGGTTTGTCGCCGATCAAGATACTGACCGTGATCCGGGCAAAACGCCCGATGGCTTCATTAACCTGATGGCGGCCAGCTGCGACGCGCCCAGTGACAATCCCGTCAGCAGCCGGCAAGTTTTTTTCGATGACCCTTGTTTCTATATCTACACCTCGGGCACTACCGGGTTGCCCAAGGCCGGGGTGTTCAAACACGGCCGCTGGATGCGCAGCTCCGCCAGCTTCGGGCTGATCGCCCTGGACATGCAGCCGCAGGACGTCGTCTATTGCACCTTGCCGCTGTACCACGCCACCGGGCTTTGCGTGTGCTGGGGCTCGGCGATCAGCGGGGCGTCGGGGTTTGCCATCCGCCGCAAGTTCAGCGCCAGCCAGTTCTGGAGCGACGTGCGCAAATACCGGGCGACCACCCTCGGGTACGTTGGCGAATTGTGTCGCTACCTGGTGGATCAACCGCGCAGCGTCGACGACAGTCGGCACAGCGTGAGGAAGATGATCGGCAATGGTCTGCGCCCCGGCGCGTGGAACGAGTTCAAGACGCGATTTGCCGTCGACCACATCTGCGAGCTGTACGCCGCCAGCGACGGCAATATTGGTTTCACCAACATCCTCAACTTCGACAACACCATTGGCTTTTCCCTGATGTCCTGGGAGCTGGTGGCGTACGACCACGACAGCGGTGCCCCCACGCGGGATGCCAAGGGGTTCATGCGCAAAGTGGCCAAGGGCGAGCAGGGGCTGTTGTTGGCGAGGATCGACGACAAGGCGCCTCTGGACGGCTACACCGATCCACAGAAGACCGCAAAAGTGGTGCTCCATGACGTGTTCGTGAAGGGCGACCGTTACTTCAATACCGGTGACCTGCTGCGCAACATCGGTTTCGGTCACGCGCAGTTTGTCGATCGCCTGGGCGACACCTACCGCTGGAAGGGCGAAAACGTCTCCACCACCGAGGTCGAGAACATCCTGTTGCAACACCCGCACATCGCCGAAGCCGTGGCCTATGGCGTGGAAATTCACAACACCAATGGGCGGGCAGGGATGGCGGCCATCACCCCGGCCGAATCCCTGGCGACCCTGGATTTCAGTGAGTTGCTGGCGTTCGCCAGGCAACAAATGCCGGCCTATGCGGTGCCACTGTTCCTGCGGGTGAAAGTGAAAATGGAAACCACCGGGACCTTTAAGTACCAGAAGACCCGGCTCAAGGACGAAGCCTTCGACCCGAGCAAAACCGGCGATGACCCGATTTATGCCTGGCTGCCGGGCACCGAAACCTACGTGCGAGTCACCGAGCAGGTGCTGGCGGATATTTACGGAGGCAGGCATCGCTATTGAAAGGGTCGCTATTGAATATCGCTATGACCGTCCATGAGAAAAAACAAGTGACAGGTTCCGGGCTGCTCGGGAAACTATCGGCTTTCCGATTGACCGAATGTGGAGTCCCCAATGTCAGACAAAAGCCGCCAGATGACCCCCGAAGAGGCTGCTGAATTTGCCGAACAGGTGTTCAACAAAGCGCGCGAGGGCGATGCGGCCATGATGGCTGCGCTGCTGACCAAGGGCCTGCCGCCGAACCTGCGCAACCACAAGGGCGACACTTTACTGATGCTCGCCGCGTACCACGGCCATGTCGACACCGTAAAAGTTTTGCTCGAACACAAGGCCGATCCCGAGATTCGCAACGACAACGGCCAGAGCCCGATTGCCGGCGCGGCATTCAAGGGTGATCTGGCAGTGGTCAAGGCGTTGGTCGAGGGTGGCGCTGAAGTGGAAGGTTCCTCCTTCGACGGTCGCACTGCGCTGATGATGGCGGCGATGTTCAACCGCGTCGAAATCATCGACTACCTGATCAGCAAAGGCGCCGATCCGAAAGCCAAGGACGCCAATGGTGTGTCTGCGCTGGACGCGGCCAAGACCATGGGCGCGGCGGATACCACGGCTCAGCTGCAAAAACTCCTGGCCTGATTCGGGCTTTTGTGGCGAGGGAGCTTGCTCCCGCTGGGCTGCGAAGCAGCCCCAAAATCAGCGATCGCGGTCATTCAGATAGACCACATTCACCGGATTTACGACTGCTTCGCAGCCGAACGGGGGCAAGCCCCCTCGCCACAGGTTCCTGCCAGGTCCCGCAATCCGTTTCCGAATGCGTTATCCTTCGCGCCCTCAAAATTCCCTTGCTACAGGATCCACCTCATGAAAGCCGCACTCGTCGAACTCATCAGCAAAATCAGCTCCGGGTGCATGGGCGAGGACGAAATCCTGAAAATCGCTGACGAAGCGGCTCAGGCCTACGCCGATCCCGAGGCTTTTCTGGCGGCCAATCCAGATATCAACTACGACGACACCTTTCCGATCCCGTTGGGCGAGTGGGTTGTCGTCGGCAGTCTGCCGGAAACCGTGCTGTTCCAGGCCGACACCTACATGGACCTGTTCGCGCAGATCGTCGCCTCGTTCGGCCCCGGCGTTGAGTTCAACATCAAGCCCAAGCAACTGGCCAAAACCGAAGCTCTCACGGCACTCAATCGCATTCAGGTGCAGATGAGCAGCCTGAACAAGGAAAACGGTGGCTACACCTTGATGAATTTCAGCCAGTTGCTCGACGACGAACTGCAAGTGGTGCTGGTCTTTGGCAACGACGTGCCACGGGTGCTGGAGTTGTGCGCCGAAGTCGGCATCGCCGCCGCGCCCTCCCTGGAAGCCCTGAAAGTGGCCATCCACGTCTGAAACCGTCTACAACGGTAATAAAACGGAACCCTCGCCAGGCCCGACTATCCTAAGAGTGCCTACCATTTTTTTGGAGCGACACCATGGGTTCCACGTTCAACACCCTGATCGGCCTGATTATTTTTGCCCTGGATATCTGGGCCATCATCAACGTGCTTAAAAGTGGCGCCGAAACCGGGATGAAAGTCCTTTGGGTGCTGTTGATCCTGCTGCTGCCGGTGCTGGGCCTGATCATCTGGGCCATCGCCGGGCCAAGAGGCGATGTGCGGATCTGACGATCTTCATGGTAGGAGCGAGGCTTGCCCGCGAAAGGATCGCTGCGGTGTACCTGATAGACCGAGTCATCGTTCTTCGCGGGCAAGCCTCGCTCCTACCGGTGTGTGCATCAGAAGGTTCGACCTGTCATGTTCCGCGACGTAGAATGCGCGCCTTTCCCGGTCAATCGAGGCGATCGATTGGCCATCATGGGCGGGTAACCGTCCGTTGCCACCCGCATTCATCGGAGCACTTCCCATGAGCAATACCCCAACCAGCGAGTACCTGGAAACCCTCTACGAAGGCTATGGTCAGCGTTTTCGCATGGAAAAACTGCTGCACGAAGTGCGCACCGAACACCAGCACCTGGTGATCTTCGAAAACCCGCGCATGGGCCGGGTGATGGCGCTGGATGGTGTAATCCAGACCACCGAAGCCGACGAATTCATCTACCACGAAATGCTCACCCACGTGCCGATCCTCGCCCATGGCACCGCCAAGCGCGTGCTGATCATCGGTGGTGGCGACGGCGGCATGCTGCGTGAAGTGGCCAAGCACCGCAGCGTCGAGCACATCACCATGGTCGAAATCGACGGCACCGTGGTCGACATGTGCAAGGAATTCCTGCCGAACCACTCCAAGGGTGCGTTCGATGATCCACGCCTGAACCTGGTGATCGACGACGGCATGCGTTTCGTCGCCACCACCACCGAAAAGTTCGACGTGATCATTTCCGACTCCACCGACCCGATCGGTCCGGGCGAAGTGCTGTTCTCCGAAAACTTCTACCAGGCTTGCCACCGCTGCCTGAACGAAGGCGGCATTCTGGTGACCCAGAACGGCACCCCGTTCATGCAAATCGAAGAAGTCAAAACCACCGCCGGTCGTCTGCGCAGCCTGTTCCCGGACTGGCACTTCTATCAGGCGGCCGTGCCGACCTACATCGGCGGCGCAATGACCTTCGCCTGGGGCGCGACCGATACCGCTTATCGCAAATTGTCCCGCGAAACCCTGCAACAGCGCTTCGCCGGCAGCGGCATCATCACCCGCTATTACAACCCGGAAATCCACATTGGTGCCTTCGCGTTGCCGCAGTACGTGCTGCAAGCGGTGAACAAACCTAGCAACGACTGATGCTTCGTCGATAAGAAAGGCCGTCGCCGGTGTTTGAAACACGCGGGTGACGGCCTTTTTTCATGTCTTGCTTTTAGGATCCCTTGGAACGATCGGCCAATGCACGAGTCGAGATAGATGTAAGCCCATCCATGGGTTTTACCGAGGAGGCACCGATGCAAAAGTGGAAAATCACTTTCGTGGATGATCACGGTGAATCAGTCGACGAACTCTTCGAGTGCGAGGAGTGCCCGAGCAAGGAGCAAGCCGCCAAACTCGTTCGCGCCCGACGCCTGCCGGTCGCTGCCGAACTGGACCTCAATGATCTGGAGGGTCGTACCGCTGATCCGACCGTCAAAAGTCTGAAATCCCAAAACAGCATTGAAATCCTCAGTATTACTCCGATTTGATACACCTCCTGTCACATTCACCACCAGGCCTTGGCAGCGGCTCTGTCTTGAGGCTACTCTGCAACCGAGATCAGCGAGTGACTCGCTAAGGTCTGGTCTTGTCAGCTACATGCTTGTTTCCCGGCGGCAACCTCTGTTGCTGCATCGAAAGTGCAGGGAATACGGAAAGTCTATCCATCAGTCTGAGGGGGACGTTTCATGAGCACAGCCTATCAAGAAGACATCAGCAGCAGCGTGCTGCGCCGCATGAAAGAAGGCGGTTTCGATTTTTCACGATTCCATCCCATCGAGTTCTACGCCATTTTCCCGGACGAGGAGCGGGCACGCAGGGCGGCAGGTCATTTTTGTGGTGAATCCTTGAATGCCCAGATCAGCGCGCGTGACGACGGCGCGTGGTCGCTGGAACTGAGCAAAGTGATGTACGCCACCTACGACGGGATCGGCGACTTCGAGCAGGACTTCGAGGCGGTGGTCGAGCCTCTGGGTGGCATCATCGAGGGATGGGGCGTCAAACAGGAGATACGAGGGCTACTCGCATAAGCTTATGAACAGTGACACTTAGTAACGGCTGACCTTTGGGTTGGCCGTTTTTGTTTCAATCTTTTTATTTCGCCACATTTCAAACGGACAAAAAAAAGCCACCTGAACAGGCGGCTAAAGGGAAGAGCGATCAGTTTTCCAGCGAATGCACGGATTATCCGCATCTCCCTCCCGAGCAGTGAAATCAACTCTGACTATGCTGCTGATAGGCGACAGCATTGCTTCGCCATGAAGCGGGGGCGATCAGGGTGGGGCAATTACCGCACAGGATTGGTGCGGGGCGCGCAGCAACATTATCCAACTGATTGATATCAAAGCGTTTCTGCCTATGGCACGGGCCTTGCGAAGGCCTGGATGTCCGTGTGACAAGGAGTACGGCATGATCCGCACCTATTTTGATGAGATGTACGATGCCGGCGGCCAGGTCCGTCCGCATTATCGGGAGTTTGCCCGTTGGTTGGCCGAAACGCCTGACGAGCTTCTGGCACAACGGCGACGCGAGGCCGATCTGTTATTTCATCGCGCCGGGATTACCTTCACGCTCTATGGTGATAAGCAGGGGACAGAGCGCCTGATTCCCTTCGACACCATTCCCCGCAGCATCCCCGCCAGTGAATGGCGGGTCGTCGAACGCGGCTGCATTCAGCGGGTCAAGGCATTGAACATGTTCCTTGCCGACCTCTATCACGAGCAGCGCATCATCAAGGCCGGCATCATCCCGGCCGAACAAGTGCTGGCCAACGAGCAATACCAGTTGGCGATGCAAGGGCTGGATCTGCACCGCGATATCTATTCGCACATTTCCGGCGTCGACCTGGTACGCGATGGCGACGGCACGTACTACGTGCTCGAAGACAACCTGCGTACCCCCAGCGGCGTGAGCTACATGCTCGAAGACCGCAAGATGATGATGCGCTTGTTCCCCGAGTTGTTCGCGGCCCAGCGCATCGCGCCGATCGACCACTACCCGAACCTGTTGCTCGACACCCTGAAAAGCTCCAGCCCGATCGACAACCCGAGCGTGGTGGTGCTGACGCCGGGGCGTTTCAACAGTGCGTTTTTCGAGCATGCGTTCCTCGCTCGGGAAATGGGCGTTGAACTGGTGGAAGGCGCCGACCTGTTCGTGCGCGACGACAAGGTGTTCATGCGCACCACGGACGGGCCGAAAGCGGTCGACGTGATCTACCGTCGCCTCGACGATGCTTTCCTCGATCCGCTGGCGTTCAACCCCGATTCGATGCTTGGCGTTCCAGGGCTGCTGTCGTCCTACCGCTCCGGCAATGTGGTGCTGGCGAATGCCATCGGCACCGGGGTCGCGGACGACAAGTCGGTGTATCCCTTCGTCACGGACATGATTCGTTTCTACCTCGATGAAGAGCCGATCTTGAAGAACGTGCCGACGTGGCAGTGTCGTAATCCTTCTGAACTGTCCCACGTGCTGGCCAACCTTCCGGAGCTGGTGGTCAAGGAAACCCAAGGCTCCGGCGGTTACGGAATGCTGGTGGGGCCGGCGGCGACGGCGGCGGAGATCGAGTCTTTCCGCGAGCGGATCAAAGCCAAGCCCCACGCGTACATCGCGCAACCGACGTTGTCGTTGTCGACCTGTCCGACCTTTGTCGAAAACGGCATCGCACCGCGCCACATCGACCTGCGTCCGTTTGTATTGTCTGGCCGCGAAACCCGGGTTGTGCCCGGCGGTTTGACCCGTGTCGCCTTGCGTGAAGGCTCCCTGGTGGTGAACTCGTCCCAGGGCGGCGGAACCAAGGACACCTGGGTGGTCGAGGATTGAAGGAAGCTTGCCATGTTAAGTAGAACTGCCTCGGATCTGTACTGGATGTCGCGTTACCTGGAGCGGGCGGAAAACCTCGCGCGGATGCTCGACATCAGTTATTCGCTGTCGCTGATGCCCCAGGACGGTCGTGGCGACGGCTTGCACGAACTGGCCATGCCGTTGCTGATCACTGGCACCCTGGACGATTACCTGGCGCGCCACGGCGATCTGCATGCCGAACGGCTGCTGCATTTTTTCGCCCTGGACGCGGCCAACCCGGCGAGCATCTACAGCTGCCTCGGTGCCGCGCGAGCCAGCGCCCATGCGGTGCGTGGGCGAATCACCGCCGACATGTGGGAAAACATCAACGCCACCTGGCTGGAAATTCGCGGGATCGCCGAGCAGGGCTTGAGTCGCTACGGCATGAGCCGTTTCTGTGAGTGGATCAAGGAACGTTCCCACCTGTTCCGCGGCGCTTGCTACGGCACGATCATGCGTAACGACGCGTTCCGCTTCATTCGTCTGGGCACCTTTATCGAAAGGGCCGACAACACCTTGCGCCTGCTTGATGCCCGTTACGAAATGGCCGGCGATCAAGCCGAAGCCGTCAGTGACGGTACGGCCCACGCCTACTACCAATGGAGCGCCTTGTTGCGGGCCTTGTCATCGTTCGAGGCCTACACCGAAATCTACCGCGACGCCCCCGGCGCCCGGCATGTGGCCGAGCTGTTATTGCTGCGCGCCGATGTGCCGCGATCCCTGCGAGCCTGCACCGAAGAGGTCGATCAGATTCTCGCTCAACTACCGGGGGCCAACGGCCGTCCCGCACAACGCCTGGCGGCGGAAATGGACGCGCGCCTGCGCTACACCGGTATCAACGAAATCCTCGACGAAGGCCTGCACACCTGGCTGACCGAGTTCATCCCGCTGGTGCGCCAGTTGGGCAATGCCATACACAGTTCCTATCTGGAGGCTGCATGAGACTTTCCATTAGCCACGAGACCGCCTATCACTACGAAGATCAGGTGCGGGCGAGCATCCAGTACCTGCGACTGACACCCCACGACAGCGAGCGCCAGCACGTGCTGAGCTGGCAACTCGACCTGCCGCGCCCGGTGCGCGCGCAACTCGATCCGTTCGGCAACATCCTGCATGTGTTGACCCTGGACGAGCCGCATGAGGCGATCATCATCGGCGCCCGTGGCCAGGTCGATATCGACGAGCTGCGCGAAGCCGAGCACGAGAGTCAGTCGGCGCTGCCGTTCCTGCGTTTCACCCGGCTGACCGAAGCCGACGAAGCCCTGCGCGCGTTTGCCGAGAAGGCGTGCAAGCAACGGCGGGATCGCACGGCGCTGATCGATTTGATGCATGGCCTGAACCAGCACATGACCTACACGCCGGGTTCCACTGAAGTGGAGACCAGCGCCGCGCAAGCTTTCGCCGGGCGTTCCGGGGTCTGCCAGGACCATACCCATGCGTTTCTCGCCTGCGCCCGCAGCCTGGGCATCCCCTCGCGTTATGTGTCGGGGTATTTGTACAGCGAGAACAGTGAACACCTGGCCAGTCACGCCTGGGCGGAAGCCTGGCTGAATGACGCCTGGTATAGCTTCGATGTGACCAACGAACTGGCCCGGCCTGAACGTCACTTGAAACTGGCCGTGGGCCTGGACTACCTCGACGCCTGCCCGGTGCGCGGTATGCGCCGTGGCGGTGGGTATGAGCAGATGCATGCCAAGGTGTTGGTCGCGCCGACGCCTGCGCCGGTGATCTCCGTCCAACAGCAGTAGCAGTCATTCATTGTGGCGAGGGAGCTTGCTCCCGCTCGGCTGTGCAGCAGTCGCAAACCCGGCGAATGCGGTTTGCCTGACGGATCGCGTCGCCTGATTTGAGGGCCGCTTCGCGCCCCAGCGGGAGCGAGCTCCCTCGCCACAGGTGGATGTTTACTTGGCCGTAGACACCTTGCGTCCCGCCATGTGCTTCAAATACCCCACCAACAACTCCAGATCCCCCTCAGGCAACACCGTCGGCGAGAACCCGGGCATCTTCGCCTGCGGCCACTGGCGCAAGCTCTGCGGGTCACGGATGTAACGCTTGAGGAAGTCTGCGCCGAAATACTCGGTCGGGTTGAACGGAATATTCAGGTCCGGCCCGAACTGCGCGTCCCCCGCGCCATTGAGTCGATGGCAGGCCAGGCAGTTCTTCTGAAACAGCGCAAAGCCCTTGTTCACCGGATGGTCCGCCTTCAATGCAGGATCGGGTAACAGGGCAGGGAAGCGCTCATCCACCGGGGCCATGCGCTTGATGCTCGCCACTTCGAACGGCCATTGCTCGGGACTGATATTGCCCGCCTGTGGATCGGTCCAGACCAGATAGAACGGCCCGGCACTGGGCTTGCCCTCGGACAGTGGCGGCCAGGGCTTGGCCGGGTCTTCAATCGCCAGCCAGGCCTGCGCGCCCTGGGTATTGAGCAACGGCGCGGCGGCCAGTTCGGCGGCAAAACCGTCCAGGGCCACGGCTTGCAAGTGGTCGTCAGGCTTGATGCCCGTCAACAACGCTGCCAACGGCACGGCGCGATAGCTCATGTCCCGTTTGTAGGAAACGTCGTTAGTGATCGTGATGGTCTGAGCCTGAGGATGCTTGAGCAATTCCTCGGTCTGCCAGGTGCGAGGGCTCGCGCCCAACTCAAGATTCAGCTGCGCGGCGGACAGAGGCGTGCTGAGCAGCAAGGCCCCAAACAAAATGAGCGCTTTCAAGTGATCGTCGTCCATGTCGTGGAAGTGCCGCAAAGGTTGGCACAGCCACGCCGGCCCGGATAGCGAGCCAGTCACATTTTTATCAGGCGAAATGAAAACCCCCGCTGCTCGATCAGCCAAGCACCTTGGTCAGGTTCGGCAAAATCAACAACAGCGTAGTAGCAAATAGAATGAGCCCGGCTTGACGTACTTTCGAATGTTTGAACATGGCTTGACCGCCTTTTTTGTTATTTCCTGGTTGCCTGCCTGCATATCTCCATGACGGCAGAGCGCTGCACTTCCTGTAGGACGAGAGCCTCGGCAAAACCCGACGACAACTTCGTACAGGTTTACATTAGGGCCCGCGTCACGCTTGGCTTAGATCCATTTCGTATGGACTTAGCGCTGACCACTGCCAAAAAGACATGAGGCCTATGGCCATCTTCTTGGGCGCCCGTTGGCTAGACAGCTTGGTGACACGAATCGATTAATCCGATAGCTGACTACCGTTCGTCTGAGCGTGACCGTCAACGCCAATGAGCGCTGTGGTCATTGAATCCACAGCTGCTCGGCATAAGGTGAGGGTATAGAGATCACCCTCAGGTTCGAGAACGCCATGACCCAAGCTTTGATATTTGACGCGTTACGCACGCCCCGTGGCAAAGGCAAGGCCAATGGCGCCTTGCACAGCGTCAAGCCAGTGAACCTGGTGGCCGGGCTGCTGACGGCGTTGCAGCAGCGCACCTCCCTGGACACCAGTCAGGTCGACGACGTGGTGCTTGGCTGTGTGACGCCTATCGGTGATCAGGGCGCCGACATTGCCAAGACCGCCACACAAGTGGCCGATTGGGACGTCAGCGTGGCGGGTGTGCAACTCAATCGCTTCTGCGCGTCGGGGCTGGAAGCAGTGAACCTGGGCGCGATGAAAGTGCGTTCCGGCTTCGAAGATCTGGTGGTGGTCGGTGGCGTCGAGTCGATGTCCCGCGTGGCCATGGGCAGCGACGGCGGGGCCTGGGCGCTGGACCCGGAAACCAACTTGCACAGCCATTTCACACCCCAGGGCGTGGGTGCTGACCTGATCGCGACAATCGAAGGTTTCAGTCGTCAGGACGTCGATGCCTTCGCGTTGCACTCCCAGCAGAAAGCGGCGCGGGCGCGGGCGGATGGTTCCTTCAACAAGTCGCTGGTGCCGGTGCAGGACCAGAACGGCATCATCCTGCTTGATCACGATGAGTTCATTCGCGCCGATTCGACGATGGAAGGCCTGGGCAAGCTCAAGCCGAGTTTCGAAATGATCGGGCAAATGGGCTTCGACGCCACGGCATTGCGGATGTACAGCCAGGTCGAGCGGATCAACCACGTTCACACGCCGGGCAACAGCTCCGGGATCGTCGATGGCGCGGCGCTGATGCTGATCGGCTCCGAAGCGAAGGGCCGGGCGCTGGGCTTGCAGCCACGGGCGCGGGTCGTCGCCACGGCGGTCACCAGCACCGACCCGACTATCATGCTCACCGGCCCGGCGCCGGCCACCCGCAAGGCACTGGCCAAGGCCGGGCTGCGGGTCGAAGACATCGACCTTTTCGAGGTCAATGAAGCGTTCGCCTCGGTCGTGTTGAAGTTCATCAAGGACATGGCCATCGACCCGGACAAGGTCAACGTCAACGGCGGCTCCATCGCCATGGGCCACCCGCTCGGCGCCACCGGTTGCGCGATTCTCGGCACGCTGCTCGATGAACTGGAAACCCGGCGCCTGCGCTATGGCCTGGCGACATTGTGTGTCGGCGGCGGCATGGGCATTGCCACCATCATCGAACGCCTCTGAGCCTGCGTTTAAGAAAATCCGACTCAAGGAAAATTGCCATGACCCAAGCCATTCGTTACGAAAAGGGCCAGGACCGGATCGTCGTCTTGACCATCGACATGCCGGGCCAGAGCGCCAACACCATGAACGCGGTCTACCGCGAGGCCATGGCCACCTGTGTCGAGCGCCTGGTCGCCGACAAGGATGCGATTGCCGGCGTGATCATCACCTCGGCCAAGAAAACCTTCTTCGCCGGTGGCGACCTCAATGAACTGATCAAGGTCGGCAAGTCCGAAGCTCAAGCCTTTTACAACATGGTGCTGACCCTCAAGGGCCAGTTGCGCACCCTGGAAACCCTCGGTAAACCGGTGGTTGCCGCCATTAACGGTGCGGCGCTCGGCGGCGGTTGGGAAATCTGCCTGGCATGCCATCACCGTGTGGCGCTCGACAACCCGTCGGTGCTGCTTGGCCTGCCGGAAGTCACCCTCGGCCTGTTGCCGGGCGGCGGCGGGGTGGTGCGCATGGTGCGCATGCTGGGCATCGAAAAAGCTCTGCCGTATCTGCTGGAAGGCAAGAAAATCCGCCCGCAACAGGCGCTGCAAGCGAGGTTGATCGATGAGTTGGCTGTCGATCACGATGAGCTGATGGCCAAGGCGCGGGCGTGGATTGCTGCTCATCCGGTTGCTGTGCAGCGTTGGGATGTGAAGGGTTATCAGATCCCTGGCGGTACGCCGTCGGATCCGAAAGTCATGCAGATGCTGGCCATCACGCCGTCGATCCTACGTAGTAAAACCCAGGGGTGCCTGCCCGCGCCGGAGAAAATCCTCTGCGCCGCGGTGGAGGGCGCTCAGGTGGATTTCGACACCGCGCACCTGATCGAAACCCGCTATTTCACCGAACTGACTACGGGCCAGGTGTCGAAAAACCTCATCGGCACCTTTTGGTTCCAGCTCAATGAGATCAATGCCGGCGGTTCGCGACCTCAGGGCATAGCGCCTTACGTGACGAAGAAAGTCGGCGTGCTCGGCGCCGGGATGATGGGCGCGGGCATCGCGTTTGTCAGCGCCTCGGCCGGTATCGATGTGGTGCTCAAAGACATCAACCTCGCCGCGGCAGAGAAGGGCAAGGCCCACTCGGCGGCGCTGCTGGACAAGAAGGTTGCTCGGGGCCAGTTGAGCCGGGAACAGCGCGAGGCGATTCTGACGCGGATCCATACCACTCAAGACGATGCGGATCTGGCCGGTTGTGATTTGATTATCGAAGCGGTGTTTGAAGATCGTGAACTGAAGGCCAGGGTCTCATCGGCAGCGCAAACCGTCGTCGGCCCGGACGCGGTGATCGCCTCCAATACCTCAACGTTGCCGATCAGTGGTCTGGCCACCGCCGTGCCAGACCAGAGCAAATTCATCGGCCTGCATTTCTTCAGTCCCGTGGAGAAAATGCCGCTGGTGGAAATCATCAAAGGCGTCCATACCAGCGACGAAACCCTGGCTCGCGGTTTCGATTTCGTCCTGCAAATCAAGAAAACTCCGATTGTGGTCAATGACAGTCGTGGCTTTTTTACGTCGCGGGTGTTTGGCACCTTCACCAACGAAGGCATCGCGATGCTCGGCGAAGGCGTGAGCGCGCCGATGATCGAGACCGAAGCGCGCAAGGCCGGCATGCCCGTCGGGCCTCTGGCGATCTCCGACGAAGTTTCCCTCAGCCTCATGAGCCATATCCGCCAGCAAACCGCCAAAGACCTGCAAGCGGAAGGGAAACCACTGATTGAGCACCCGGCGTTCGCCGTGATTGACTTGCTGCTCAGGGAATTCAAGCGTCCGGGCAAGGCCGCTGGAGGTGGTTTCTACGATTACCCGGCCGCCGGGCAGAAACATTTGTGGCCGGAGCTGAAAACCCGTTTCGAGAAAGCTGACGGGCAGATTTCGCCGAAGGATGTGCGTGATCGGCTGCTGTTCATCCAAGCCATCGAAACCGTGCGCTGTGTGGAGGAGGGCGTGCTGACCTCGACGGCGGATGCCAACGTTGGCTCGATCTTCGGCATCGGCTTCGCGGCCTGGACCGGCGGTGCGCTGCAATTCATCAACCAGTACGGTGTGAAAGACTTTGTTGCCCGCGCCCAGTACCTGGCCGAGCAATATGGCGAACGCTTCACGCCGCCTGCGCTGTTGCTGGAGAAAGCCGCCAAGGACGCGCTGTTCTAAGGCGGCGTTCCAAGGGACCGATGACGCCTTCCGGGGCTTGCCTTGCCACCGTGTTTCAAGGCAGGCTCTGGGGTGTGCATTATTCCCACCATGTGTCAGGTATTTTTTATGTCGTTACGCATCTGCATTCTGGAAACCGACATCCTGCGTCCGGAACTGGTCGATCAATATCAGGGTTACGGGCAGATGTTCCAGCGTCTGTTTTCGCAGCAACCCATCGCGGCCGAATTCAGCGTGTACAACGTGATGCAGGGCGATTATCCCAGCGATGACCTGACCTTCGATGCGTATCTGGTCACCGGCAGCAAGGCCGATTCCTTCGGCACCGACCCATGGATTCAAACCCTCAAGACGTATCTGCTGAAGCGCTACGAGCGTGGCGACAAACTGCTGGGCGTGTGCTTCGGTCACCAACTGTTGGCGCTGCTATTGGGCGGCAAGAGCGAGCGGGCGACCCAGGGCTGGGGAGTCGGCACCCACAAATACAAACTCGCGGCCAAGGCGCCGTGGATGAGCCCGGTGAGGGAAGAACTGACGTTGCTGATCAGTCACCAGGATCAGGTCACCGCATTGCCGGAAAACGCGACGGTGATTGCTTCTAGCGATTTCTGCCCGTTCGCCGCGTACCACATCAACGATCAGGTGCTGTGCTTCCAGGGGCATCCGGAGTTCATTCACGATTACTCGCGGGCGCTGCTGGATATCCGCCAGGAAGCACTGGGCGAGCAGATTTATTCGCAAGGTATGGCGAGTCTTGAACACGAGCATCACGGCACTACCGTCGCAGAGTGGATGATGCGGTTTGTGGCGCACAAGCCTGAGACTGACTCGGTTAAGCCTTAAAAGCTTCGCGGGCAAGCCTCGCTCCTACGGATAACCCTGTAGGAGCGAGGCTGCCCGCGAATTTTGCAGACGCCTCGGTCCCGACTACAACCACCCAGACTTTTTGAAGCTCGCCCACAAACCGACGCACCCAACGGTGATAAACCCCAGCACCGCGAAATACCCGTAATGCCAGCTCAACTCCGGCATGTTCTGGAAGTTCATCCCATAGATCCCGGCCACCGCGGTCGGGAATGCCAGAATCGCCGCCCATGCCGCAAACTTGCGCTGCACCACGCTCTGGCGTGACGCCTCCAGCAACACCCCGACCTCGATGGTCTGGCTGGCAATGTCCGCCAGGGTCGTCAGGTCTTCCAGTTGCCGCGTGACATGAATCTGCACATCGCGGAAATACGGGCGCATATTTTTGTCGATAAACGGAAAGCTCAGCTTTTGCAGTTCCTCACCGATCTCCACCATCGGTGCCGCGTACCGGCGCAAGCGCAATACATCGCGGCGCAGGCCGTGGAGTTTCTGGATGTCGCGTTCGTTCAGGGAACCGCAGAGGACATTACTCTCCAGCTCATCGATCTCGGCATGAATCGCTTCGCCCATCGGCTGGTAGTTTTCAATCACGAAATCGAGGATGGCATAGAGTACGAAATCTTCCCCATGCTCCAGCAACAGCGGGCGCGCCTCACAACGCTGTCGGACATGGGCGTAGGACGCCGAATGACCGTTACGTGCGGTAATGATGTAGCCCTTGCCGGCGAAGATGTGCGTCTCGATGAACTGCAATTTGCCTTCGTTGCGGATCGGTGAATACGTGACGATGAACAGCGCATCGCCGAACGTTTCCAGCTTCGGTCGGCTGTGTTTTTCCAGGGCGTCTTCGATGGCCAGTTCGTGCAGGTTGAACTGGCGTTGCAGGTTGAACAGCTCCTGCGCATTGGGCTCTTCGAGGCCGATCCACACAAAGTGGCCAGGCTTGGCAGCCCAGGCAGCGCCTTCGTCGAGGGTGATGTTGGTGACTTTTTTACCGGCGCTGTAAACCGCAGCAGCAACGACTCTACCCATGATGATTCACTTCTTATCGGTCGCTTTCTATTGGTAAAGACTGGCGGTGCCAGGCAGGTTTCAGCTTAACCTTGTCTACTGCTTGAGAGTCAGCAAAATCGGTAGAGTTCGCAGGCAAAAGAAAACCCGCACAGGGCGGGTTTCATTCAGGCGGCTTGCAGTTGCCGATCCATCGAGTCGATGCACTCACGCATCTGTTCGCGGCACTGGGCGATCAACATCGGCATGTCATCCAGACTCAATCCAGCCGTAGGAATTGCCGGTAACGAACGGATCAGAATCTTCCCACTGCGCCAGCGGTTCAATCGCATGTGTTTGACGTAACTGCTGACACACACCGGCACGATTGGCACGCCGGCGGCAATCGCCATCTGGAACGCGCCTTTCTTGAACGGCAGCAGCTCTTCGCCCAAGTTGCGGGTGCCCTCGGGGAAGACCCAGATCGAGGTGTCTTCATTCTGCAAGGTGTGCGTGGTGGTCAGCATCGACTGGCGTGCCTTGTGCGCATTGCCGCGATCGATCAACACATTGCCCGCCAGCCAGAACAACTGTCCGAACAGCGGCACCCACTTCAGGCTCTTCTTGCCGATGCACACGGTGCGGCGGGGCACCACGTTGCCGAACACAAACAGATCGTAGTTGGACTGGTGGTTGGCGATGATCACACAGCTGTCGGGTTTATCCATCAACGGCCCGACATCGGCCTTCACCCGCAAACGCAAAATACACATCGCGGGCCACGCATACAGACGCGCGCATAAACGGCTGTTGTCCGGATTAAACGGCCGGCATAGACCGAGGATCACTCCAAGCACGCCGGCCAGAATAAAGTGCAAGCCCATCAATAACATACGAAACACAAACAGCATTTAAAGGCCCACCGGGACAAAAGGTGGCGCAGTGTACGGATGTGCACTGTTTTCGGCAATTGCCGCTATAGAAGTGGGAGATAGCCGATTTTTGAATGCATGTTTCCGACTTGTGGGTCAGATGCGGCCTAGAGCGGTTGTAAGGTTTTAAACCAGACACCCAAGAAAAAGCCCGACACGACGGTCGGGCTTTTCGGTGCAACGCGTTCGGGCTTAGCCCATGTGCTCCTGATCCAGGATGATCGCGTTGTCCAGCGTCTCCAGCAGCGCCTTGCGCGTTTTCAACTTGGTGTTCTTGTGGGCGATCATGTTGAGCTTCTTCAACTGACGAGCCGCCGCCAGCGCCGCGTCTTGCAGCTCTTCGGCCGACACCACCTTATCGAGGAAGCCGGCATCCACGGCGTTTTGTGGGTTGAACATCTCGGCATTGATCACCGCGCGATGGAACGCCGACTTGCGCAGACGATCACGGGCCAGTTCGATACCGGCATGGTGCATGGTCATGCCGATCTGCACTTCGTTCAGGCCAATGCTGAACGGGCCATCGACACCGATGCGGTAGTCAGCCGACAACAGAAGAAACGCACCTTTGGCCACCGCATGCCCAGGACATGCCACGACCACCGGGAACGGATGCGACAGCAGGCGACGAGCCAGGGTCGAACCCGCAGCCACCAGTGCCATGGCCTCGTTAGGGCCGGCCGTCATCACCTTCAAATCATAACCACCCGACAAAATTCCCGGCTGACCGGTAATGATCACCACCGCCCGATCCGCTACCGCCCGATCCAGCGCAGCGTTAAAGGCGACAATCACGTCTGGAGAGATGGCATTGACCTTGCCATTGCTCAAGGTCAGGGTCGCGATACCGTCTTCGAGATGGTAGGAAATCAACTCACTCATGACGCCAATCCTTCTAATAAAGTAGGGCAGACGTTACCCACCGCTGTAGGCCAGGTAAAGCGCCGTGACTGACCCGTCAGTCACCGTTTTCCAGCTCTCCAGGCATTGTCCGCCCCGCCCATCGTGCATTGGCTTCTATATAGAAGGGGAGGCGAAGCCGGAGATTGGCAGGTTTGCCATGCCCTTGAACGCCCCCAAAGCGCTAATCGCGTTAAGCGCATGAAAATTCTGAAAAAAATGTTTGCCATCAGAAAAGCTTTCGACTACATTAGCGCGCCTCGACAGACTGAATAGGTTTGACGAGATACGGTGAAGTGTCCGAGTGGCTTAAGGAGCACGCCTGGAAAGTGTGTATACAGGAAACTGTATCGAGAGTTCGAATCTCTCCTTCACCGCCAAATTCGATATACACAAAACCCCTGATTTCGAGAGAAGTCAGGGGTTTTGTGGTTTCTGGCGTCTGGATTTCATGCATTAGACTGCCAAACTCCTTGAGCGGAATCGACCTCGGTGCCCAAACCCTCGAGTCAGTTTCGTCGTTTCAGCCATTGATGACAGCTCTGAACAAGGACATCCCATGATCACCACCACTACCCACACCATCGAAGGTCGGCAAATCACCGCCTACTTGGACATCGTCAGCGCCGAGTCGGTGCAGGGCGTTAACGTGATTCGCGACATGTTCGCCGGGATGCGGGATTTTTTCGGTGGGCGTTCTCAGACGTTGGAGCGGGCATTGAAGGAGGCGCGGATTCAGGCGACCGATGAGATCAAGGAGCGGGCGCGGGTGCTTCAGGCGGATGCGGTGGTGGGGCTCGATTATGAGATCAGCATGCCTGCCGGCAAGGGTGGGATGGTGGTGGTGTTTGTGACCGGGACGGCGGTCAAGCTGAGGTAGGTTGCTCGGTACTGGCCATTCGTCGGGCATGTAACGATCTGAATCACAAGTCTGGGAATGACCGGCTAGTCTCAAAAACCAGGGTGGTCGATATTTTTCAGGCAAAAAGGGCTTGCCGGTATCGACCCGTTTTGAGAGGAGCGAAGATATGGCTGAGCCGTATATCGAAGACGACGGTGCAGAGTTTCCAATCAATGATTGCGTGCAGTGTGGTCAGACGGACTATGTGCCGAGCTTCGGCGAAGACCGTATCAAAATCAACAAAATCAAATCTGCAGTGCCTCGGACCCGAGGGCCGAAATCGAAATTTATGCCCAAGCTGGGGGCGCCCTCCAGGAAGTAAACCGATCACAGCACGAACCCCGCCATTGAGCGGGGTTTCTTGTTTCTGAAGGGCGGGAAACGTGGCTCGGTGGCAATGCTGAGAAATGTCCTACAACTTTGCGAGCACTGGTATTTTTTTCACAAACTTTTCACACCGGCCTCCGTAGGCTCAGCTCATCCGTTAGAAAGCAGTACCCTGGCCCGTCTCCCCAGCGGGCTTTTTTTTGCCTGTCATAAAACCTTTTGCATAAACGCTGTCCAACCGTCGCCATTGGCGAGGTTGTTCTGGTTTTGTGTCTGGACTTTCCCTCCGCTAAAGCATTCAATCTCCGGCCTTTCGGTTCCCCTTTTTTTGAGGTTCTTGTTATGCGTTTGACACTGCCTGCTCTGGTTCTGGGCCTTTTGGTTGCTCAAGGTGCGATGGCTGCCGGCGACGGCACGGCCGCGCTCGGTGGTGGTCTGGGTGGTGCGTTGGGTAACGTGGTTGGCCAAAAAATGGGCGGCAGCACTGGCGCAGCGATTGGTGCTGGCGTAGCGGGTGCAGCCGGCAGCGCTGTTGCCGCACGTAAAGGCAGCCGCACCAAAGCGGCCATCGGCGGCGGTGTTGGCGCGGCGGGTGGTTCGATAATCGGCAACAGCCTGGGCGGCAAGAACGGCTCCACCATCGGCGCAGGCCTGGGTGGCGCATTGGGCGGCGGCGTAGGCAGCAACCTGTCCAAAAAGCGTCATTGATCCTTAAGGTCAGCTGAAAAAGCCCGGCTTAATGCCGGGCTTTTTCGTTTTGGAACGTTTCTGCATCATGTGGCTCAAATCTCATACAGTCGGTATTGGTTTTCTGTATAACAGACCCAGATACAGGCTGATGCCTATCCGCGGCACGTTCTTCCCCCCAATGCGGAAATTAGAGGTGCATATCATGCGTTTCATGCGTTTGACATTGTCCACGATGTTTTTGGGGCTTTTGGTCGCTCAGGGCGCAATGGCGGGTGGCAACGGTGACGCTGCAGTCGGCGGTGGTCTTGGCGGTGTGTTGGGCAACGTAGTCGGCGGGCAGTTGGGCGGCAGCACCGGGGCCGCGGTGGGCGCTGGCGTCGGCGGTGCGGCAGGCAGTGCGGTCGGTGCGCGCAAGGGCAGTCGCACAGAAGCGGCCGTCGGCGGTGGTCTCGGCGCGGCGGGTGGTTCGGTGATCGGCAACAGCCTGGGTGGCTCCACTGGTTCGGACATTGGCGCAGGCCTGGGCGGCGCAGCCGGTGGCGCGGTGGGCAGCAACATGGGTGATGACCGCGGCAGTTCGCATTCCGGTGGTGGCTACTACAAACACAAGCATAAAAATAAGTACAAGAATCACTAACTCGATATCGAGTTAAAGTAAAACCCGGCCGAGTGCCGGGTTTTTCGTTTCTATCGATAGGACGCTGGAACGATTTGCCGTAGGACCTCTCGAACTTTATATAACTCTGAACGTTGTGAGGCATGCCCATGAGTCCGGAAACCGAAGACAAGGAAGAAGAAGGCCCGATCAACGATCCTGGCAACGAAGATCCGGGGTCTCTGATGGACGACGCCACGGTGCCGCTCAACGATGCCGATGACGCAGGCGATGTGGGCAACCTGGAGAATGATGAGTATGACGAGGAAGACGATGAGTGATTTAGCGGTCGGCCCGACCGATTAATCCCTCTGATCGAACCGTGTCTGTCGTGTTGGCCTCGAAAGGCAAGGATCTGCTTTTCAGGTCCATTGAGAGGTGCGTTATGAACGCTGATCCGAAAGACTCCGATATCGACGATACCCCCGAATATCCGCTGCCTTCGCCCACCAATTCGCTGCGCCGCGACCAGCGCCCGCCCGACGATGACGACACTGCTGTGGAGCAAGTGCCGGACGGTGATGTGAAGCGCGGTAATGTGGAGGCCGACCCGGACGACCCGGACATTGCCGGTGATGACGCTTCGGGGGAACCGAGCTGAAACCTGTGTGGTGGTGCATCGCAGATTGTCGATTGAGCGACACCTTTTAAAAGCGATCACCGCCAGAGATCAGGTAAAGCACTCTTTAAAGGAGATGCACCATGATCAGATCAAAATGGATGGCGCTTACGATGGTCGGCTTTTTGTCGATCAGTTCATTGACGGCGTTTGCTGAATCTACCGGTCGCGATGCGCCGGTCGACAAGGGCGGGATGCCGCCTTATTCGGAAATGAATGCGGGTACCTCGGATGGGAAGGCGCTGCCGCCGGACACCATTGGTGGTGGCAAAGGTGGTGATGCCAACGGGAGTAGCATCGACCCGGGGAAGGGCAGCGGGTCGGTGAGTGGTGGAAGTTCGATGGGGAGTGGTTCTGGAAGTGGGTCTGGAGGATCAGGTGGTTCTGGGGTGAGTGGAGGCGGTGTAGGTAAAATCGGTAATTCGGGCGGCTAAGTCAGATTCTTTACCGTTGCACTGAGCCCAGCATCGAGCTGGGTTTGGTGTTTGCACTGGAGTTCCAAGTTTCCTGCCCTATTTTTTCGACCGCTACTCCTCTTCAATATCTGATTCAAACCAGCGCATAAAGAAGTCTCGTTGAACCTCTGGATCGTTGGTAAGGTTATTTTTTTCATAGTCAAAAATATTTACCAGGTCATTCCTTGTTGCATATTTACCTAGTGTAAGTTCATATGCTTTTACTCCAAGCGTCATTTGTGAGGACATACTGGAAGGGTGTACGTTTATTTTTGCTCCTTTGCACAGGAAAACTACATCGCAGTGCTCTTTTCTGATATTACCAAGGCACTCGTAAAAATCTCCCCCTGCATAAGTTTTGCTATATCCATCCTCCGTCACAAAATTAATAGTCAGTGCTTCCGAGTCGCAGAAAAGCTTCGCGATCTGGCGTCTACCGTTTTTGATTATCACAATTTCTACTCTGTCCACTTTCTATTTCCTGTTCGGATTTAAGGTGGTGTAACTAGTGGGGCGACCATCAGCACCAATAGGCGTAACACCGAGAATATCTTCTCTTTTGACTCCACCTTGGATTGCTACCTCCCTTTCATTACTAAATTTGTATTTTTTTCCAAGTTCCTTGACTAGATCTCTACCTTGAATCATTCGTATAGTGTACAAAAAACCACTTCTCATATTGAATTTTGTCGCGAAATCAATTCCAACATCTCTTTTGGGCGAAGTGCTAACAAAATTGCTCGGTGGTTTATTACTGTCAAGTGAGTGAAGTAGCAAATCATTGCTGTCGCCCTTGGTTTTAAAACCCTGGTAAAAAATTTCATCTGGATGGCGGCTATCTCCACGATATAAATATTTTTCCTCCGTATATAAGGGAAGTTGAGCATCCCCCTCATCAGCCCTAGCCTTACCCGCCGGATCCTCATCCCCAAACGACGGCTTCTTACACCCATCCCCCCCAGGGCACTCACTCAACCCCAACGGATCAACCCAACCCGCCGGATTGCGCGTGTACTGATAGCCGTTTAACCCGCCCGCCAACTTGCTCGGGTCCGGCGTCAGGTACCGCCCGATATCCGGATTGTAGTAGCGATGCCGGTTGTAATGCAGGCCGGTTTCCGCGTCGTAATACTGCCCTTGAAAGCGCAGCGGTTGATCGAAGACCTGGTGGGTGTCGCGGTTGAGGCGGGTGAGGCGGCCATAGGCGGTGTATCGGGCGGCCCAGATGATGTCGCCACTGTAGTCCGTGAGTTCTTGCGGGGTGCCGAGGTGGTCGAGCTGGTAGTAGAAGGGACAAGCCTTACGCGGGCCTTTGCCGTCGAGCATGGCCAGCGGGCGGAAGGTGCCGGGTTCGTAGACGTAGCTGCGATGGTGGTCCTGGCTGTGTTCGGCGACGAGGTGGTCGCCTTGCCAGAAAAACTCGATGGTTTTGCCGTCGACGGTTTTGGCGATGCGGCGGCCGAAGGCGTCGTAGCGATAACTTGAACAACGACCATCCGGCGTAGTGACGCCGACCAGCCGATGCTGGCGGTCGTAGCGGTATTCGGTGACGAGTTTCTGCGCGGTGCCGCGGCGCTCGCGGATCAGGTTGCCGAAGGTGTCGTAGTCGAAGTGGCGATCGCCCTGCATCAACAGGCGATTGCCTTTGACGGACGTCGGGCCGGGGCGGTCCTGCATCAGCAGGTTGCCGGCTGGGTCGTGGGCGTAGCTTTCCGGCTGTTGGTCGCGGGAGTGGCGCACGCGGATCAGTCGATTGAGCGGGTCGTACTGATAGCTGCGCTGGCCATGGCGGGTGTCGGCGATGCTGTCGAGATTGCCATTGAGGCTGTAGGCATAGTCGCGGCGGTAGAGCGGATGTTGGTGCTGGCCGACAGCGTGGGCCTTCAGCCGGCCCTGTTCGTCGTAGGCATATTCACTGAGCAGCAGGCCCTGTTGGCGGTTTTGTTCGCGACCGGCGAGGAACGTATGCGAGGTCAGTCGTGCGCCATTGAGGTCAATGGCCGTCAGCGCACCGCCCTTGGCGTGGCGGTAGTCGAGTTTGCTGCCGTCCGGCAGGCGCAGGCGGTTGAGCTGGCCGCAGGCGTCGTAGCCATAACGCAACGTGCCCCAGCCTTGGTGCTCGGTGATCAGCCGGTCCTGCTGGTCGTACTCGAACTCCAGCGGGTGATCGTGGCCGTCGTCGACGCGGGTCAGCCGGCCCAACGAGTCGTAGCGGTATTCGACCTGGATGCCGTCGGGCAAGGTCTTGACCAGCAAGCGCCCGGCCGAATCCCGTTTGTAAGCCGTCACCAGCTGCGAGCCGTCATCGCCGAACTCGGTTTTCTCCAGCAGGTGCCCATTGAGATCGTAGGCGTACGCGGTACGACGGCCGTCGAAGCCGGTTTCCTGTCGGATCAGGCCGCTGGGCGTGTAGTCCAGCCGATAGTGTTCGCCGGATTCGTTCTCGATTTCCGTCAGCAGCAGCTGCGCATTGTCATAGCGGTACTTGAGCTGGGTGCCGTCGGGATTGATCCGGCGGCTGACCAGGTGCAGGTCGTCGACGTATTCATAGCGGGTGATGCGGCCCAGTTCATCGCGTTCGGCGGTGATCTTGCCGTAGGCGTTGTAACTGAACCCACGGGTGGCGCCGGTAGGGAATGTTGTCTGGACCAGTCGGCCAATGGCGTCCCATTGGTACTGGGTAAGCGCACCGTGTTCGTCCTGACGAGTCGTCTGCCGTCCCAGCGCATCGTAGGAAAAGCGCCGCTGCCCACCGTCCGGCAAGGTCTCTTCGAGCAACTGGCCCAAGGCATTCCAGACAAAGACATGCCGACTGGTGTCCGGGTAGCGGACCGACAGCAACCGGCCCTGAGGGTCGTAGTGGTAATGGGTGACCTGACCGTCGGGATCGGTCGCCTCGGTGACATCGCCCTGGGCATTGCGCTGGTATTTCCACACCGCCTGACCGCGATAGCGCGCATGCAGGAAACCGTTGCGATACTCGTAGGACGTCGGCTCGTCTTGCGGCGGAATCAGCGCGACCAAGCGTCCGACGTCGTCGTAACGGTATTCGGTGACGGCGCCGAGCGGATCCTGTTCGGCCACCAATCGGCCCTGCTCGTCATAGGCCTTGAGCTGTTCGCCGCCGTCCAGCCCGACCCGGCGCACCAGTCGCGCCCGGTCGTCGTGGACGTAAACCTCTTCGCTGCCGTCGATGTTCCGGACGGTGACGCGGCCCTGGTCATCCCAGACATAACGAGCATCCATCTGCGCAAACGACGCCCAATGCCGTACGCAGCGTGCCGCCTTGCCGGACCGTTCCCACTCCCAGAAGAAACTCGCGCCACCGGCCAGCTGCCGCTGCAAAATGACGTGGTTGTCGTCGTAGTCGTAACGCTCGCTTTCCCCGGCGGCACTGGTCGCTTCGATCAAGCGCTGGCGGGCGTCGTAGCGGTAGAAAGCCAGCGTCTGCTCTGTACGCCAGGCTTCACCCAAGTCATCGCTGGGGCAAAACGACTGGTATTCGACGGCAACCAGGTGCCTGCGCTCGTAGCGCAACAGCAAGGCACGACCGGCACCGTTGTCGAGGCGTTGAATACGCTCCTGTCGGTCGCGAGTGATGCGCAGGCGGTTGTTGTAGGCGTCACTGATCGCCGTCAGCCGGCCGTTATGAAAGTGATAGAACCGGCTCGTCTCGCCGGCTAGCGCGAGGATCAGCTCCTCGGGGTCATCACCGAGATAAATCGCCGCGCGCGAAAGGCTGTTGTGGATCGCGGGGCGTTCGTTGCTCGGCAGCGGGAACGTCGTTCGACGGTTTTCATGGTCGATCCAGACGACCTGTTCAACGCTCAGCTCCAACCGCTGCGCCAGCGAATGGCTCCAGCCCCAGCCCAGCCCGCAATCGATCTCCACCGCGCTGGTGCGGTACAACCGGGTGAAGGCAAACGGCAGCAGCCCGTCCAGCGCACCGTCGGACAGGGTCAGCAGTTCTTCGCCGCTAACCATCGACACAGGACAGCCGTTGGTGCAGGTCAGTGCCGCGCAATCGGCGCTGTCGCCATTGGGATTTTTCGCTTGATTCGGTGCGTCGTCGTGGGGTTCGTGACGTCCCAACCGGGTCTTGGCTGCAGACTTGTCGCGGGCAATGGCGAGCGGATTGTTCACCTGCACAGCCGGTGAGTTGCCGGCGCTGATCTGCAGTGGAACCGTCGGTCCAGGTCTCAGCGGTGCATTGCGCGCGCTGACCACGAGCGGTTTGAGGACGCCAGCGTGGGCTGTCAGATCGGATTTGGCCGTCAGTTCGGCCAGTCGCAAACTGGCTGCCGCCAACCACTGCCGGGCCCGCTGGGACTTGATCTTGTCCAGCACTTTGGCGCTCATGCCGAGCTTCAGGCCTGTAGGACCTGTGAGACGCACCAGCAGGAAACTGATCAATATTTCCGTACGAACTTGTGCTACGACTTCAGCGATGTACTGCGGCGGCAACATCCTCAGCCAACTGGTGAAGGCTGCGAGATGGATGAACATCAACGGCTCATCGCTCAACATCAGCAACACATTGGCAATGGTTTCAGCCGAAGCGTTCAGCAGCGTCTCAAGCTCGCCTTGTGTCAGGTACTCAAGGAGTTTTTCGCTGCTGCCTTGCAGGTCCGCCACCAGGGCGTAGACCTGCTTCACGTCATCCCACAAGCCGTGCAGCGAACGCTCGAAACCATGCCAGTCAGCCTGTTGCAGCAGGCCGTAGCGTTGAGTGAAACCAGCTTTGGAAAAATCTGCCCATAAAGGCTCGAATTCGCTCCTCCATTCGTTGCGCAACCAGCCTTCCAGCTCGCCGATCACGCCCTGATAGGAGGCGTAGAGTGCTTTAACGTGTTCAGTGGAAACATTGGGAAAGAAGGTGATGCGATAGCGATGGCCGCGCCAACATTCGGGGATTTCGAGAATGCCGCTGGGGCCGATGGTTGCGTGGACGGGCTCACCGAACGTGAGCTCACCGTTGTGCTGGGAGATAACCGGCTCGAGCATCACCGGCGTATCGCCGATTGGCACGAAACGCGCGGCTTCAAACATATGCACCAGGGTCAACGGACCGCTGGCCGGGCACATGGCGAGTGTCGAACTGACAGGCGCGGTGGAGTCCTTCGGTGCGCTGAGCCGGACTTCGTTGCCGACCTTGAACACTTGCTCGACGTTGAGCGCGCCACCGGTCCAGAAGTTTTCCGCCCAGGCCTCGTAGTCGTTGAGGCAGAGTCGGAAATCACCGAGCAGGGCTTTGATGTCCGGCTGTTTGGGGTTCATGGCGGCGACCACCAGCAGACCGATGGCGTTGTTCAAGGCCAGGACCTTGTCAGGTTCGAACATTCGCAGTCCCTCGCGCTGATCAATGTGGAGCGAGAGACTTTGCGGGGGATCAAAAAGGAAAGAAGTCGGGAAAGGAGGTGTTTGGTGTAGGGGAAATCGCTAAATCATCACGGCGCCCTCGGCAGAGGATTTTGTATCCGCCAGGCATTGCCCGTTGCTCTCGACCAATCGCGCTCGCTATGCTGCTGAACCCTTTAATCCATCACGGATCCGGCCGTACCTGAGCCGTCCTGGGATGTCATGAGAAAACGGATCAGATGCGATGAGTGCACCCTTGGATGAGTTCGGTCCGATCAAGGCCGTGATTTTCGATATGGACGGTTTGCTGCTGGACACCGAGGGCATTTACACCGAGGTCACGTCCATCATTGCCGAGCGCTATGGGCGGACCTTCGACTGGAGCGTCAAACAGAACATCATCGGCCGTGGTGCGGGTGATCTGGCGCGCTATGTGGTCGAGGCGCTGGACTTGCCGATCACCGCCGAAGAGTTTCTGGTGATCCGCGAGCCCTTGATGCGCGAGCGTTTTCCGACGGCGCTGGCGATGCCCGGAGCAGAGGAACTGGTTCGGCACTTGAAAGCCAACAACATTCCTATCGCGGTGGGCACCAGTTCTTCGCGTCAGTCGTTTGGTCAGAAAACCACTTTGCACCGCGACTGGTTCGCGCTGTTTGACTTCATTGTCACCGCTGACGACCCGGAAGTGGGGGCGGCGAAACCGGCGCCGGATATTTTCCTGACGGCGGCACGACGCCTTGGGGTCGCGCCCCGGGATTGCCTGGTATTCGAGGATTCGCCGTTCGGCGTCACTGCAGCCAAAGCGGCGGGAATGACGGCGATTGCTGTCCCGGATGCGGCGATGGCCGACGAAAAGTACGCACACGCCGATGGCATTCTTCGTACGTTGAAGGCGTTCAAGCCCGGTGCATGTGGCTTGCCGGCGCTTGAATGGAACTGACCATTCGATAATCCCTGACACAAAAGAACGCCGGCAATTGATTGCCGGCGTTTTTGTTTCAGTCGAGCGGTGTATCAGGCGCCGAAACCACCGTCGATGGTCAGGCTGGCACCGGTGATGTAGCCAGCTTCGGGACCTGCGAGATAGGCGACGAAGCTGGCGATTTCTTCCACGTTGCCGTAACGACCCACAGCCATCAGCGGGATCAGGCTATCAGCGAAGTCGCCGCTGGCGGGGTTCATGTCAGTGTCGACCGGGCCTGGTTGCACGTTGTTGATGGTGATGCCCCGTGGGCCGAGGTCGCGAGCCAGGCCTTTGGTCAGGCCGACCAGCGCCGATTTGCTCATGGCGTACGGGCCACCGCCGGCGAAAGGCATGCGATCGGCATTGGTGCTGCCGATGTTGATGATGCGACCGCCTTCGGTCATGTGGCGGGCGGCTTCCTGGGTGGCGATGAACACACTTCGCACGTTGATGGCCAGGGTCTGGTCGAAGTCTTCGAGTTTAAAGTCCTCCAGCGGTGCGACGGCCAGAACGCCTGCGTTGTTGACCAGGATGTCCAGGCGGCCGAAGGTCTCGACGGTGGCATTGACGGCATTGCGAATAGCAACGGCATCGGCGCTGTCGGCCTTGATGGCCAAGGCTTTGCCGCCGGCGGAGATGATGCTGTTTTGCAGGTCTTCGGCTTTGGCGGTAGAGCTGACATAGGTGAAGGCGACGGCTGCGCCTTCGGCGGCCAGGCGTTTGACGATGGCAGCACCGATACCGCGTGAACCGCCTTGAATCAGAGCTACTTTACCGCTGAGGTGTTGAGTGGTCATGTCGATCTCCAGAAGTTCAAGGCAGGCTGCCTTGTTGTCGGAGTCGAGTATCGGCTTCGCATTACTCGGCGGGTAGACTGTGATTGCTATAGTCTGTGTAAACCAGAAGTTTATAGTGGCGCTTATGGAAACCTTCAGCAGTATCGAATGCTTCGTGCGCAGCGCTGAGGTCGGCAGCTTCGCCGAGGCTGCGCGACGCTTGAGCCTGACGCCTGCTGCGGTGGGCAAGAGCGTCGCCAAGCTGGAGGCGCGACTTGGTGTGCGGCTGTTCCAGCGCAGCACGCGTAGCCTGACGCTGACCGAGGCCGGTCAGCTGTTTCTCGGCGAAGTCAGCGCCAGCCTGCACACGATCCAGAATGCCGTGGCCAACCTGGCCAGCGCCGAAGGACGTCCGGCGGGAACGCTGAAGGTCAGCATGGGCACGGTGTTCGGGCGCTTGTACATCGTGCCGTTGCTCGGAGAGTTTTTGCGGCGCTTTCCGGCGATCAACCCTGACTGGCATTTCGATAACCGTCAGGTCGACCTGATCGGCCAGGGGTTCGATGCGGCGATTGGTGGTGGATTCGACCTGCCCCAGGGCGTGGTGGCGCGCAAGCTGACGCCCGCCCATCGAGTGTTGGTGGCTTCAGCCGGGTACCTGGCGGGGCACGAAGCGATCATCGAGCCCGATGACCTCCAGCACCACGATGGCATCCTGATACGATCGCCGCAGACGGGGCGCGTGCGTTCCTGGCAATTGACCTGTCGCAACCGGCAACACAGCCCGCTGACGCTCAAGGCGCGAATGACCATGAGCGATTCGGAAGCAGCCTGCGCGGCGGCGACCCAGGATTTGGGCATTGCATTGGTGAGCATGCCGTTCGCCGTTGGCTATCTGGACGCCGGGACCTTGCAGCGGGTGCTGCCCGACTGGTACGTCGACGATGGCAATATCTCCATCTATTACGCCGAGCACAAACTGCTGCCGGGCAAGACCCGGGCGTTTGTCGACTTCATCATTGAACAGTTTGCCGAGCAGGGGTTGGGGCAGCGGTTCAGTGCAGTTTGAGCCCGGCTTGGGACCGAGGTATGGCCATCGTGGGCAAGCCACGCTCCCACAGAGTGATGCAAACCCCTGTAGGAGCGAGGCTTGCCCGCGAAGAACGATAACGCGGTCTAGCGCCCAAACCGCCCAGGCCAACCAATAATGGTCTTCGGCCGAGGCGTCGCATACGTCCGCACTTTCGACGTCGACAACCCCAACCGCACCAGGGATTCGGCAATGGTCACCGCCGCCGTCACGCCATCCACCACCGGTACGCCGGTGCGCTGACGAATCTGTTCAGCCAGCCCGGCCATGCCGCCACAGCCCAGGCAAATCACCTCGGCCTTGTCCTCGCTCACCGCCAGTTCCGCCTGGCGGACAATCGCCTCCAGCGCACGCTCTGGGTCGGACTCCAGCTCCAGCACCGCCAACCCACTGGCCCGCACCGATGCACAACGATCCCAGAGCCCGGAGAGTTTGAGGCGATCCTCGATCAGCGGCACGGTGCGGTCGAGGGTGGTGACCACCGAATAGGCATGGCCGAGGAACATCGCGGTGCTGGCGCCGGCATCGGTGATGTCCACCACCGGCACGTTGAGCAACTCCTGCAAACCTTCACGGCCGTGCTCGCCGTAGCCGGCCTGGATTACCGCATCGAAGGGCTGATCGTAGGACATGACCCGGTCCATCACGGCGATGGCGGCCAGGTAGCTTTCGAAATTGCCTTCAATGGAGTCGGCGCCGAAATGCGGGGTCAGGCCAATGATTTCCGTGCCGGGCGCGGCCACGGACTGCGCTTGGCGGGCGATGGCCTGGGTAATGGATTCGGTGGTGTTGACGTTGACCACGAGAATTCGCATGGGAGGTCCTTATAGCGAGGTGGTTTGCGGCCCGATGTCACCGGGCCGCCAAGAGGATTAATGGCTGACGTTATCGACCGCGATGGCTTCACCGCTGACATCGGCGTAGTAAGGCTGCCGTTTGGCGATGATCAGGTAGAGCATCCCTGCAATCCCGGCGCCAATCAGCCAGGAGAATGGCGAGACACTGTCGAAACCTGGCACCAGGGCCAGGACAATGGCGATCAAGGCGGCCGGAATGAACGCCGCCACGGCGCGCAAATTGACCCCGCGGCTGTAGTAATAATCGCCATCTGGATCTTCGCTGTACAACTGCGGCACGTTGATCCGGCCTTTTCGTACCTGCCAGTAGTCGACCATGATCACCCCGTACAACGGGCCGAGCAGGGCGCCGAGGCCAGACAGGAAATACACGATCACCAGCGGGCTGTTGTAGAGGTTCCACGGCAGGATCAGCACCGCGATGGTCGCGCTGATCAGCCCGGCGCGGCGGAAGGTCAGGTATTTGGGCGCCAGATTGCTCAGGACAAAGGCCGGGGCCACGAAGTTGGCCATGATGTTCACTGCCACGGTGACAATCAGGAACGCCAGGCAACCGAGTACCAGAAAGAAGGTATTGGGAATCGACGCGATGATCTCGGTCGGGCTTTCGATGATCCGGCCGTTGATCTGAAATTGCGCACCGCACAGCAGGACGGTGATCCCGGCGAATACCAGAATGTTGACGGGCAGGCCCCAGAAATTTCCGACCCGGATGGTCTTGCGGCAGGGAGAAGAGCGGGCGAAGTCGCAGAAATTGAGGATTAGCGTGCCGTAGATCGACAGCCACAAGGCGCCGCCGGCAAAGATATTGCGCCACATCTCACCGCCACTCAGCGGTTCACGAATCGACCAGGCGATGGTGGCGTTGGCCTGGAAGTACATCCAGCCGGCGAGGGCGGCGACGGTCAACAAAATCACCGGGCCGGCAAACGCCTCGTAGCGTCGCACCATTTCCATGCCATAGGCCAGGATCGCCAACTGCACGAACCAGATCGCCACGAAACACACCCAGCCCAGGCTCGACAGCCCGAGTATCGAATTGTGGTCGTAATCGGCGAGTCCGGGATGCACCGCCGTCAGCAATACGCGAAAGACCACTGACGCCAGATACGTCTGAATTCCGAACCAGGCAATGGCGATAACGGCGCGAATCAATGCGGGAATCTGCGCGCCATGGATGCCGAAACTTATCCGGCTGATCACCGGAAACGGCACCCCGGTTTTCTGGCCCATGTAACCGGAAAGGTTCATGAAGCAATACACCAGCGCCGCACCGATTCCCAAGGACAGCAGAATCTGCCAGCCGCTCAGGCCCAGTGCATACAAGCCAATGGCAAAGGAGTAGTTGGCAATGTTGTGCACATCGTTTGTCCACAGGGCAAAGATGCTGTAACGGCCCCAGCGCCGACCTTCGGCCTTGGTCGGCGCGAGGTCCTTGTTATGCAGGCGGGGGCTGAGCACGACGGGTGGTTGAAACGTTTGATCGTGAATCACGGAGGTAGAAAGAGGAGAGGTCAGATCCAGCGCAATATTGTTATTGGGGAGGCTAGTACGCATTCCGGCAGGCTCCTGAAGCTCGTTGCCGCGATGACTGTGCATGAGCGTGGGCTCGACAAATCTTCGTCGCGGGTGGGAGAGCATCATTGGTTACGGGGCATCTGCAGCCTGTACGGGATAGGGCGCTTCAGGCTTGCGGATCTAAAGTGTGTGTATGTTTTTGTATTTATTGTATACAAAGCATGTGTTCACTTAAGCCAGATATGTGCCAGTCGGTGATCTATAAAATTTAAGGCTAATTTCGTTTTGTTATTGATTGAAGATAAGTAGTTGAAAAAAAGACGATATAAATTGACCGATTGAACAGGTATTTATTTTGGGCAGGGTTTTGTCGGAGTGTTCGACTGAGGAAGTCAGGACAGGGGAATGTAACTTTCTGGGGCACTGAAACTAAAAGTGCACACAGATATGGCACTTATGGTGACATTTCTGTGTACACTTTTTTAAAGTAAAACCATCACAGGCTTCGCCAGCTCCTGCAGGAGCTGCTACGGGCTGCGATCTTTTAAGCTTTGGACTTGCTGATGATGTTCCCGGCATGCAGCCCGCATTCTTTCTGCGTGGCTTCTTCCCACCACCAACGACCTTCGCGCTCATGCTGGTTCGGCAGCACCGGACGGGTGCAAGGCTCGCAACCAATGCTGATGAATCCGCGTTCATGCAGGCTGTTGTACGGCAGCTCCAGCATGCGGATGTAACCCCAGATCTCTTCGCTGGTCATCTGTGCCAACGGGTTGAACTTGTACAGGGTACGTTCCGGGGTGGAAAACGCGGTGTCGATTTCCAGCACCGCGACGGCGCTGCGGGTGCCCGGGCTCTGGTCCCGACGCTGGCCGGTGGCCCAGGCGGTCACGCCAGACAGTTTGCGGCGCAGCGGCTCGATCTTGCGAATGCCGCAGCACTCGCCATGGCCATCCTTGTAGAAACTGAACAGGCCTTTTTCCTTCACGAAAGGTTCGAGCTTGCTGTAGTCCGGCGACACCACTTCGATATCGATCTTGTAGTGCTCGCGCACCTGCTCGATGAAGCGGTAGGTCTCGGGATGCAAGCGGCCGGTGTCGAGGCTGAACACTTTGACGTTCTTGTTCAGCTTCCAGGCCATGTCCACCAGCACCACATCCTCGGCGCCGCTGAAAGATATCCACAGGTCATCGCCGAACTCGGCGAACGCGAGTTTCAGGATGTCCTGGGCGGATTTGTTGGCATAGGTCGTGGCGAGTTCCACGACATCGAACGATGGGCTCATCAGGGCGGCTTCCTACAGGTCGGTGGCGCTGGGCGCTCTATATGCGTCGATGGTAACAAAATCCTGCGGTGGCTGGCGCGTCCTCTGCGTTGCACGGAGGGGGGCGAGTCGCTAGAGTTCGGCAGTCCTTTTGCTCGCTCGACTCATAAATAATACTAATGGGAGTGTCTTGTGGAAATTGCCTGTCTGGATCTTGAAGGTGTGCTGGTCCCGGAAATCTGGATCGCCTTTGCCGAAAAAACCGGGATCGAGTCCCTCCGGGCCACCACTCGGGACATTCCCGACTACGACGTGTTGATGAAGCAGCGCCTGCGGATTCTCGACGAGCATGGCCTGAAGCTCTCCGACATCCAGGAAGTGATCGCTACGCTCAAGCCTCTGGAAGGCGCCAGTGAATTTGTCGACTGGCTGCGTGAGCGCTTTCAGGTGGTGATTCTGTCGGACACCTTTTACGAATTTTCCCAGCCGCTGATGCGTCAACTGGGCTTCCCGACTTTGCTTTGTCATCGTCTGATTACTGACGATGGCGGTCGGGTCACGGGCTATCAGCTGCGTCAGAAAGATCCCAAGCGTCAGTCGGTTTTGGCGTTCAAGAGCCTCTATTACCGAGTGATCGCGGCGGGGGATTCCTACAACGACACGACGATGCTGGGCGAGGCGGATGCCGGGATTTTGTTCCACGCGCCGGACAATGTGATTCGCGAGTTCCCGCAGTTCCCGGCGGTGCACAGCTTTGCCGAGTTGAAGCAGGAATTCATCAAGGCTTCGAACCGGGCGTTGAGTTTGTGAACACAACACTGTGGCGAGGGGGCTTGTCGGAACGCCGCATCGCCCCGTTCGGCTGCGAAGCAGTCGCAAACCGGTGCATGCGTTCTATTTGAAAATTCGCGGTGTCGGATTTTAGGGGCGCTTCGCACCCCAACGGGGGCAAGCCCCCTCGCCACAGAAGTGCGATATCAGAGGTTCTGCAACGTTTCGAGCAGCACCTTCACCTTGGTAATCGATTCCTGATACTCCGCCTGCCAATCCGAATCCGCGACGATCCCCCCGCCGCCCCAGCAGCACACCTGCCCATCCTTGACCAACAAACTGCGAATGGCGATGGAACTGTCCATCTCCCCGCGCACGTCCAGATACAGCAATGAACCGCAATACAACCCGCGACGGGTCGGTTCCAGTTCATCGATGATCTGCATGGCGCGAATTTTTGGCGCGCCGGTAATCGAGCCGCCGGGGAAGCTGCCGGCGATCAAGTCCAGCGCGTCCTTGTCATCCGCCAGTTCGCCGGTAACGCTGCTCACCAGGTGATGCACGTTCGGATAGCTTTCCAGGCTGAACAGCTCCGGCACTCGTACCGAGCCGATACGGCAGGTACGACCCAGATCGTTGCGCAGCAAGTCGACGATCATCAGGTTTTCCGCGCGGTCCTTGGGGCTGGCCAGCAGTTCGGCGGCGTTCGCCGCATCTTCGGCAGCGGTCAGCCCGCGGGGGCGAGTGCCTTTGATCGGGCGGGTTTCGACGTGGCGCTCGCTGACTTTGACAAAGCGCTCCGGCGACAGGCTTAGCACCGCGTCGCCGTCGGGCAGGCTCTGGAAGCCGGAAAACGGTGTCGGGCAAGCCGCCCGCAGCGCGCAATAGGCCGCCCACGGATCGCCCTGGCATTGGGCGCGAAAGCGCTGGGCGAAGTTGACCTGATAGCAGTCGCCAGCCTGGATGTACTGCTGAATGCGTTCGAAGGCTTGCCGATAGTCGTCAGCGCTCAGGTCAGCACTCATCGGGCCGTCCAGTTTAAATGGCTGGATATTCTCGGTGGTGGGCTGAGTGAACAGTTCGATCAGCCGTTGTCGTTCACTGTCGATCAGCGTCGGGTGGAACACCAATTGACTGGTAGCCAGATGGTGATCGCTGATCAGCGCCCAGTCATACAGCCCGAAGCGTGCGTCGGGCAATTGCAGATCGTCCCGCGCCTGGCTCGGCAGGTTTTCCAGATGCCGTCCGAAGTCGTAGCTCAGGTAGCCGATCAGGCCGCCGGCGAAGGGCAAGTCGTCAGGGACGGTTGCTTCACCGAGCCGTGTAAGGTTCTTGCGAAGGCGTTGCAGGAAATGGCTGCCGCTTTCATCCGGCAACACGGCCAGTTGCTCCAGCGGCCAGGCGCTGAGCAGGTCAAAACGCCCACGTTCGGCACTCGGCCGGCCGCTGTCGAGCAGCACGGCACCAGGGGCATGACGAATCGCCGCGAAGTACTCGGCAGGGTTGGCGCGATAGGGCAGCGGGTGTACAGAACAGGTCAACATGGGCGGGGCAGATCAGCCAACGAGGCGGGGGAGCGATTGTAGTCCTCTGCAGGATTTGCTCCTAGAGGGGATGTCGGGGATTGGCAGGTTGAGAGCAGCTGCGCAAGACCTGTGGCGAGGGGGCTTGCCCCCGTTGGGCAGCGAAGCGGCCCCAATCCAGTCTCCCTGCATCGGCTGATTTGACGACTGCTGCGCAGCCGAACGGGGGCAAGCCCCCTCGCCACAGGTCAGCCCTCAACCGCCGGAATATGCCCAAACAATTCCTGAACGAACGCCACACGTTCCTGCGCCGTTTCGGTGATCCCGCGCGCCTTCAGCTCTTCGAGTCGCGCCTCGACCGCGTGGGTACGGGACGTCAGCCCGCAATCGTTGGCGATCTGAATGTTCAACCCAGGCCGGGCATTGAGCTCAAGAATCAGCGGCCCTTTCTCCTGGTCAAGCACCATGTCGACACCGATGTAGCCCAGCCCGCACAACTCGTAACAGCCGGCGGCCAGTTTCATGAAACCGTCCCAGTAGGGCAGTTGCACGCCGTCTACCGCGTTGGTGGTGTCCGGGTGTTTGTTGATGATGTTGTTCAGCCAGGTGCCGCGCAATGTCAGGCCAGTGGCCAGGTCGACACCGACGCCGATGGCGCCCTGGTGCAGGTTGGCCTTGCCGCCGGACTGGCGGGTCGGCAGGCGCAGCATGGCCATCACCGGATAACCCATCAGCACGATGATGCGGATATCCGGCACACCTTCATAGCTGATGCTTTTGAAGATCTGGTCCGGGGTCACGCGGTATTCGATCAGCGCACGGTCGCGGTGCCCGCCCAGGGAATACAGGCCGGTGAGGATGCTCGAGATATGGTGCTCGAGTTCCTCATGGTCAATGATCTTGCCGGACACTGTGCGATAGCGCCCCTCGAACCGGTCGGCAACCACAATGATGCCGTCGCCGCCGGCGCCCTGGGCCGGTTTGATCACGAAGTCGGTGCGCCCGCCGATGATCTCCTTGAGGTTATCGATTTCCTTCTCGGTGGAGATCACGCCGTACAGCTCCGGCACGTGGATGCCGGCGGCGATGGCGCGTTCCTTGGTGATGATCTTGTCATCGACGATCGGGTACAGGCTGCGCTTGTTGTACTTGAGCACGTAGTCGGCGTTACGCCGATTGATCCCCATGATGCCCCGGGCCTCCAGGGCTTTCCAGGTCTTCCAGAGACCGAACATCAGGCGTCAGCCTCCTTCAGGAAAGCCTTGAAACGCACCAGTTCGGTCAGGCGGTAACCGCGATAGCGACCCATGGCCAGCATGAAAGCCACCAGAATCAGCAGGACCGCCGGGAAGGTGAACACGAAGTACACCAGCTCCGGCACGCTCATGATCAGGTGCGCCAGGGAGGCGGCGAACAGTGTGCCGATCGCCACTTTCATGGCATGGCCGCCACCGCGCTCTTCCCAGGTGATCGACAGGCGTTCGATGGTCATGGTCAGAATCACCATCGGGAACAGCGCCACCGACAACCCGCGCTCCAGGCCGAGTTTGTGGCTGAACAGGCTGATCGCCGCGATCAGCACCACCACGAAGGTCAGCACCACCGACAATCTCGGCAGCATTTGCAGTTTCAAGTGCTCAAGGTAGGAACGCAGCGACAGCCCCAGCGCCGTGATGATGGTAAACAGCACGATGCCGAAGCCGAGCTGGGTTTCCCGGAAGGCGAGGGCGATCAGCACCGGGGTAAAGGTGCCGAGTGTCTGGATGCCGATCAGGTTGCGCAGGATCAGGATCACCAGCACGCCGATCGGGATCATCACCATGATCATGAAGGTCTGCTGGGTTTGCAGCGGCAGGCCGTACAGCGAGTAGTCGAGGAAATTGGCGTCGGAATTCTCGTCGGTCAGCTTGGCCAGGCGAATGGCGTTCATTTCGCTGTTGTTCAGGCTGAAGGTGACGTTGGCTTTCTTGCCGCCATCGACGGTGATCAGGTTTTCATCGCCGGTCCACCACAGCAAGCGGTCGGTGGGCAGGCCCTGTTCGCCGGTTTCCGGGTTGAAGTACAGCCAGTCGGTACCGTTGAAACTGCGCAACCAGAGTTCAGGCGTTTGCGGCTGATCGGCCACCAGGCGGATGGTGTGGACCTTTTCCACCGGCACGTGGGCGATGGACAGAACCAGCTCAACGATTTTGGCTTTGTTCGCGGTGGACGTATCGCCGGCCAGCAGCAGTTTCACGTTGTCGTCGTTGAGGTTGTTGACACGCTTGATGGCTTCGCCGATGAAAGTTTCGACGTCGGCCGAATGCTGGCGGATCGGCGCAAGCAAGGCTTCGGCGGCGATTTTTTCCGGACCTTCGACGGCGATGCTGTCGCGGAAGGTCGCCCCTTTGACCTTGGATTTTTCGCCGGTGTAGCGCTTGGTCAGCACCAGGCGGTAATAAAGGGTCTGGTTGCCCTTGGCCCGACGTGCCGACCAGGTGACCTTGCGGTTGCCGTCGACACGGTTCACTGCCACACCGTAGTTATTGGAAATGAAACTCTCGTTAAGGCTCACGTAGTCGCGGCTCAGCGGCGGCACGAACATCTGGATCTTGATCGGGTCTTTGGCGTTGGCGACGAACTCGACCTTGGCGTCGATGTTCCACAAGTCATCGGTGGCATCTTCAGTCACCGGAATACCGAGCACGAAAATCTGATAGGCCGTAACTGAAATGCCCAGCACCACCAGGATGGCGATCAGCAATTTCAGATGGAGGGTAAGAGAGCGCATTGGAATTACTCTGCGGTATGTGCGTCGGTGGCGCAGGCAGGTTTGCCAGCAGCGTATTTAAGACTTGGATCGACCAGCGCATCGAAACGCTTGAGTGCCTCGGAGCCGATCAAGAGCGGGTATTGGAAGGCGCTGCGGTCGGTCAGGTTCACTTCAATACTGCGTAAAGCCGACCCCATGCAGATATCCAGCTCGATGACCGGACGGGCGGTGTACTTCTTGCCTTCTTCCGGGTCGTAGTCACCGGCCCGGCGCTTGATCTTGCTGACACGGGCCAGCGGTCGTTCGATCGGGTGCGAATGCGCGGCGTCGATGGCCAGATAGAAGCGCACCCAGGATTCGCCATTGCGTTTGAAACGTTTGATGTCGCGGGCGCTCAGCGAGGCAGTTTTCGCCCCGGTGTCGAGTTTGGCGGCAACTTCCAGGTTGATGCCGTCCAGCGACGCGTACTCATTGAGGCCGTACACAGTCTTTTCCCCTGCCGCGGCAAAACCTGACAGGCCAAGAAGACAAAGAAATGTGGTGAAGAGCTTGAGTCTCATAAATCCTGATGCGCAGCGGTCCGTTCTTCAATTCAAGGCCCTGGCATTGCTGCACAAGCTCCCTCGTATGCCTATCCTTTTTTTATGACAGGCAATGCAGATGACAAGCAAATGCGGGCGGCATTCTAGCACGGTGGTTTTATGGCGCCAGCGCTGGCGGACGGCTGTAACCGGGGGGGCTGCTTCTTTATGGTGCAAGCGGTTATTAGACGATTGTCGACAATGTCTATTTATCCTTTGACGTAACTGGCCTTATTCGCTAGTTTTTGCGGCATTGCTTTTAAAGGTGTCGACAATATGCTGGATCAACTCGATCCCCCGGTCACGGTTCAGGACGACTCGGAAACACTTTCCGAAAACGTCTTCCGACGCATTCAGGCGGCCATCGTCAAGGGCGAGATCGCCCCGGGCAGCAAGATCTCCGAGCCGGAGCTGGCGCGCACCTATGGCATCAGCCGCGGGCCATTGCGTGAGGCGATCCACCGTCTGGAAGGCCAGCGCCTGCTGGTTCGCGTGCCGCACGTCGGGGCGCGAGTGGTGTCGTTGAGTCACGCCGAATTGCTGGAACTCTACGAAATCCGCGAATCCCTGGAAGGCATGGCCTGCCGTCTGGCGGCTGAACGCATGACCGTTGAAGAAATCGACGACCTGCGCCGGGTGCTGGAAACCCACGAGCGCGATGCGGCGTTTCAGGCAGGCGTCGGCTATTACCAGCAGGAAGGCGATTTCGACTTTCATTACCGGATCATTCAGGGCAGCGGCAACCGCACCCTGACCCAGATGCTCTGCGGCGAGCTCTATCAACTGGTGCGCATGTACCGCATCCAGTTTTCCACCACGCCCAATCGGCCACGCCAGGCGTTTGCCGAGCACCACCGAATTCTCGATGCCATCGCCGACCGTGACGGTGAACTGGCCGAGTTGTTGATGCGCCGTCACATCGGCGCCTCCAAACGCAATATCGCCCGTCACTACCAGGACGGCGCTAACCCGACAGCCACTGAACGAGGTGAGTCATGAGTTCCAACAAGAGCACTCCAGGCCAGCGTTTCCGCGATGCGGTCGCCAGCGAGCATCCGCTGCAAGTGGTCGGCACGATCAACGCCAACCACGCGCTGTTGGCCAAGCGCGCCGGTTTCAAGGCTATCTACCTGTCGGGGGGCGGGGTGGCTGCCGGCTCCCTCGGCGTGCCGGACCTGGGCATTACCGGCCTGGATGACGTGCTGACCGACGTGCGCCGCATCACCGACGTTTGCGACCTGCCGCTGCTGGTGGACGTGGACACCGGTTTCGGTTCCTCGGCGTTCAACGTCGCCCGTACCGTCAAGTCGATGATCAAGTTCGGCGCGGCGGCAATTCACATCGAAGACCAGGTCGGCGCCAAGCGTTGCGGTCATCGTCCTAATAAAGAGATCGTCTCGCAGCAGGAAATGGTCGACCGCATCAAAGCCGCTGTTGATGCGCGCACCGACGACAGCTTCGTGATCATGGCCCGCACCGATGCCCTGGCGGTGGAAGGTCTGGAGTCTGCACTGGATCGCGCCGCCGCGTGCATCGAGGCCGGCGCCGACATGATCTTTCCGGAAGCGATCACTGAACTAGAGATGTACAAACTGTTCGCCAGCCGCGTGAAAGCGCCGATCCTGGCCAACATCACCGAGTTCGGCGCGACCCCGCTGTACACCACCGAGCAGCTCGCCGGTGCCGATGTGTCGCTGGTGTTGTACCCGCTGTCGGCGTTCCGCGCGATGAACAAGGCTGCCGAAAACGTCTACACCGCGATCCGCCGCGACGGCACGCAACAGAACGTCATCGACACCATGCAGACGCGCATGGAGCTTTACGATCGCATCGATTACCACACGTTCGAGCAGAAGCTCGATGCGTTGTTTGCGGCGAAGAAGTAATGAAAGCCCTGTAGCAGCTGCCGAGCTTGCGAGGCTGCGTTCGAGACCGAAGGGCTCGCCAAGCCAGGCAGTTCGGTCTTTCAGATACACCGCGTATGCAGGGTTTACGACTGCTGCGCAGCCGAACGCAGCCTCGCAGGCTCGGCAGCTGCTACGAAAATAAGATAACCGTATAGAAGTTGCAGATTCCCTAACAAATTCAAAAACTGGAGACAGCAATGGCCGAAGCAAAAGTACTCAGTGGCGCCGGGCTCCGTGGCCAGGTTGCCGGGCAAACCGCACTGTCCACCGTGGGCCAGTCGGGTGCCGGCCTGACCTATCGCGGTTACGACGTGCGCGAACTGGCGGCTGACGCACAGTTCGAAGAAGTGGCTTACCTGCTGCTGTACGGCGAACTGCCGACCCAGTTACAACTGGCCGGCTATACCGAGAAACTAAGCAAGCTGCGCGACCTGCCGCAAGCGCTGAAAGAAGTGCTGGAGCGCATCCCCGCCGACGCCCATCCAATGGATGTGATGCGCACCGGTTGCTCGTTCCTGGGCAACATCGAGCCGGAGAAAGACTTCTCCGAGCAGCACGACAAAACCGACCGCCTGCTGGCCGCGTTCCCGGCGATCATGTGCTACTGGTATCGCTTCAGCCACGACGGCAAACGCATTAATTGCGTGACCGACGAAGCCTGCATCGGCGGCCATTTCCTGCACCTGTTGCACGACAAGAAGCCGAGCGAGTTGCACGTCAAGGTGATGAACGTTTCGCTGATCCTCTACGCGGAGCACGAATTCAACGCCTCGACCTTCACCGCCCGGGTGTGTGCCTCGACGCTGTCGGATCTGTATTCCTGCATCACCGCTGCCATCGGTTCCCTGCGCGGCCCGCTGCACGGCGGGGCCAACGAAGCGGCGATGGAAATGATCGAGCGCTTCAGCTCGCCGGAAGAGGCGGTTGAGGGCACCCTCGGCATGCTGGCACGCAAGGACAAGATCATGGGCTTCGGCCACGCGATCTATAAGGACAACGATCCGCGCAATGAGGTGATCAAGGGCTGGTCGAAAAAACTCGCCGACGAAGTGGGCGACACGGTGTTGTTCCCGGTTTCAGAAGCCATCGATGCAACCATGTGGGAACAGAAGAAACTGTTCCCGAACGCCGACTTCTACCACGCCTCGACGTACCACTTCATGGGCATCCCGACCAAGTTGTTCACACCGATCTTCGTCTGCTCGCGCCTGACCGGCTGGGCGGCCCACGTGTTCGAGCAACGTGCCAACAACCGCATCATCCGCCCGAGCGCCGAGTACGTCGGCGTCGAACAGCGCAAGTTCGTGCCAATCGAACAACGCTGACCGGGGAGGGCGCCGGTACTGGTTACTGAAGAAACCGGGAACCCTGCAAGTCGGGGTTCTGCCCGGTGCCAGGCGCCTACCTATTGAAATTACCGTGACCGAGTCCTGACGATGAATACTGAATTCCGCAAACCGCTGCCCGGCAGCTCTCTGGATTATTTCGACGTCCGTGCGGCGGTCGATGCCATTGCACCCGGCGCCTACGACACCCTGCCGTACACCTCCCGCGTGCTGGCGGAAAACCTCGTGCGTCGCTGCGACCCGGCCACGCTCACCGATTCCCTGAAACAACTGATCGAGCGCAAACGCGACCTCGACTTCCCATGGTTTCCGGCCCGTGTGGTGTGCCACGACATTCTCGGCCAGACCGCCCTGGTGGACCTTGCCGGCTTGCGCGATGCCATTGCCCTGCAAGGCGGCGACCCGGCGCAAGTGAACCCGGTGGTGCCGACGCAATTGATCGTCGACCATTCCCTGGCCGTCGAGCGTGGCGGCTTCGATCCCGAGGCCTTCGAAAAGAACCGCGCCATTGAAGACCGTCGCAACGAAGACCGTTTCCACTTCATCAACTGGACCAAGAAAGCCTTCAAGAACGTCGACGTGATCCCGCCGGGCAACGGGATCATGCACCAGATCAACCTGGAGAAAATGTCGCCGGTGATCCAGGTGCGCGACGGCGTGGCTTTCCCTGATACCTGCGTCGGCACCGACAGTCATACCCCGCATGTCGATGCGCTGGGTGTGATCGCCATCGGCGTCGGCGGTCTGGAAGCGGAAAGCGTGATGCTCGGCCGCGCGTCGTGGATGCGTTTGCCGGAAAGCGTTGGCGTCGAGCTTACCGGCAAGCTGCAACCGGGCATCACCGCCACCGACATGGTGCTGGCGCTGACCGAATACCTGCGCAAACAAAAAGTTGTCGGCGCATGGCTGGAGTTCTTCGGTGAAGGCGCATCAAACCTGACCCTCGGCGACCGCGCGACCATTTCCAACATGGCCCCGGAATACGGCGCCACTGCGGCAATGTTCTACATCGACCAGCAGACCATCGACTACCTGAAACTCACCGGCCGTGAAGACGAGCAAGTGCAACTGGTCGAGAGCTACGCCAAACAGACCGGCCTGTGGGCCGATAGCCTCAAAGGCGCGCAGTACGAGCGCGGGTTGAGCTTCGACCTGTCCTCGGTGGTGCGCAACATGGCCGGCCCGAGCAATCCGCATGCGCGTGTCGCGACCTCGGATCTGGCTGCCAAAGGCATCTCCGGCCAGTGGGAAGACGTGCCCGGCCAGATGCCGGACGGTGCGGTGATCATCGCCGCCATCACCAGTTGCACCAACACCAGTAACCCGCGCAACGTCATTGCCGCCGGCCTGCTGGCGCGCAATGCCAACCAGCTTGGGCTGACCCGCAAGCCATGGGTCAAGTCGTCCCTGGCACCCGGTTCGAAAACCGTGGCGCTGTATCTGGATGAAGCCGGCCTGACCAAAGAGCTGGAGCAACTCGGCTTCGGCGTCGTGGCCTTCGCCTGCACTACCTGCAACGGCATGTCTGGTGCGCTGGATCCGGTGATCCAGCAAGAGATCATCGACCGCGACCTGTACGCCACCGCCGTACTCTCCGGCAACCGCAACTTCGACGGACGGATTCACCCGTACGCCAAGCAGGCGTTCCTCGCATCGCCGCCATTGGTGGTGGCTTATGCCATCGCCGGCACCATCCGTTTCGACATCGAAAAAGATGTACTGGGCGTGGTCGATGGCAAGGAAATCCGCCTGAAAGACATCTGGCCGAGCGACGAAGAAATCGACGCGGTGGTCAAGGCCTCGGTCAAGCCGGAGCAGTTCCGCCAAGTGTACATTCCGATGTTCGCCATCCACGAAGACACCGGCCCGAAAGTCACGCCGCTGTACGACTGGCGCGAGATGAGCACCTACATCCGTCGTCCGCCGTACTGGGAAGGCGCGCTGGCCGGCGCGCGTCCGCTCAAGGGCATGCGCCCGCTGGCGGTGCTGCCGGACAACATCACCACCGATCACCTGTCGCCTTCGAACGCGATCATGCTCGACAGCGCGGCGGGTGAGTACCTGGCGAAAATGGGCCTGCCGGAAGAGGACTTCAACTCCTACGCCACGCACCGCGGCGACCACTTGACCGCGCAGCGCGCAACCTTCGCCAACCCGAAACTGTTCAATGAAATGGTGCAGGAAAACGGCAAGGTCAAGCAGGGTTCTCTTGCCCGCGTGGAGCCGGAAGGCAAAGTGATGCGCATGTGGGAAGCCATCGAAACCTACATGGAGCGCAAGCAGCCGCTGATCATCATTGCCGGTGCCGACTATGGCCAGGGTTCGTCCCGGGACTGGGCGGCCAAAGGCGTGCGTCTGGCGGGGGTGGAAGCGATTGCCGCCGAAGGTTTCGAGCGCATTCACCGCACCAACCTGGTGGGCATGGGCGTGTTGCCGCTGGAGTTCCTGCCGGGCACCAATCGTAAAACCTTAGGGATAGATGGCAGCGAAACCTATGACGTGATCGGCGATCGCACCCCGCGCGCGACGCTGACGCTGGTGATCAACCGCAAGAACGGTGAACGCGTCGAAGTGCCGGTGACCTGCCGCCTCGACACCGCCGAAGAAGTGTCGATCTACGAGGCCGGCGGCGTGTTGCAGCGTTTCGCTCAGGACTTCCTCGAAGAGTCGGCGGTTGCCGTTTAACACGACGAGCCGCGCGGGATTTCAAGTCCCGCGCTGGCCATACAGGATCAATATGGCTCACGCATCTCAGATAAAAATCCCTGCCACCTACATGCGCGGCGGCACCAGCAAAGGCGTGTTCTTCAGCCTCAAGGATTTGCCCGAAGCGGCGCAGATGCCAGGCACCGCCCGCGATGCCTTGTTGCTGCGCGTGATCGGCAGCCCCGACCCGTACGAGAAGCAAATCGACGGCATGGGCGGCGCGACGTCCAGCACCAGCAAAACCGTGATCCTGTCGAAAAGCATCAAGGCCGATCACGACGTCGATTACCTGTTCGGTCAGGTCGCCATCGACAAACCTTTCGTCGACTGGAGTGGCAACTGCGGCAACCTGTCGGCGGCGGTCGGTTCGTTCGCCATCAGCAATGGCCTGGTGGATGCCAGCCGCATTCCGCACAACGGTGTGGCGGTGGTGCGTGTGTGGCAGGCCAACATCGGCAAGACCATCATCGCTCATGTACCGATCACCAATGGCGAGGTGCAGGAAACCGGTGATTTTGAACTCGACGGCGTGACCTTTCCGGCCGCCGAAGTTCAGCTCGAATTCATGGATCCGGCGGCGGAAGAAGAGGGTGGCGGTGGCTCGATGTTCCCCACCGGCAATCTGGTGGACGACCTTGAAGTGCCGGGTGTCGGCACGCTCAAGGCTACCCTGATCAACGCTGGCATCCCGACCATATTCATCAACGCCGAAGACATCGGCTACACCGGCACCGAGTTGCAGGGCGCGATCAACAGTGACCTGGAGGCTTTGGCAATGTTCGAAACCATCCGCGCTTACGGTGCGCTGCGCATGGGGCTGATTGAACACCTGGATGAGGCCGCCAAGCGCCAGCACACGCCGAAGGTCGCGTTCGTCGCCCCACCTGCGGATTACATCGCGTCCAGCGGCAAGAAAATCGCAGCCGCCGACATCGACCTGCTGGTGCGCGCGTTGTCCATGGGCAAGCTGCACCACGCCATGATGGGCACGGCAGCGGTGGCGATCGGCACGGCGGCGGCGATTTCCGGCACCTTGGTCAACCTGGCAGCGGGCGGTATCGAACGCAACGCCGTGCGCTTCGGCCATCCGTCCGGCACCTTGCGCGTGGGCGCCGAGGCCGCAAAGGTCAACGGTGAGTGGACGGTGAAAAAAGCCATCATGAGCCGCAGTGCGCGGGTGTTGATGGAAGGTTATGTCCGGGTGCCGGGGGATTGTTTCTAACCTCAATCCAGGCATACACAAATCCCTGTGGGAGCGCCGCTCCCATAGGTGATGCATTTCCAAAACAAGAGTGTTGTACCGACTGAGACTACCCTGAACCGAGGTCCCATCAACGAACCACTTCAAGAGTGAATCGAACATGAGCGCCAACGTCGACCTGAACACCCGCCCCGACTACGACACGGTTCTGCAGGACATCGCCGACTACGTCCTCAATTTCAACATCCAGTCGCCCGAGGCGCTTGATACTGCCCGCAATTGCCTGATGGACACCCTCGGCTGCGGCTTGCTGGCGCTGCGTTTCCCCGAATGCACCAAACACCTGGGTCCTATCGTCGAAGGCACTGTCGTCCCCTTCGGCGCCCGCGTGCCCGGCACCAGCTATCGTCTCGACCCGGTCAAGGCCGCTTGGGACATCGGTTGCATCGTCCGCTGGCTCGATTACAACGACACCTGGCTCGCCGCCGAATGGGGCCATCCGTCCGATAACCTCGGCGGTATTCTCGCGGTGGCCGACCACCTGTCGCAAAAGCGCCTGGCCAATGGCGACGCCCCGTTGACCATTCGCGCCGTGCTGGAAGCCATGATCATGGCGCACGAGATTCAGGGCGTGATCGCCCTGGAAAATTCGTTCAACCGCGTCGGTCTCGATCACGTGATTCTGGTGAAAGTCGCCTCGACCGCCATCACTGCCAAACTCATGGGCGCCAATCGCGAGCAGCTGCTGTCGGCGTTGTCTCATGCCTTTGCCGATGGCCAGGCGCTGCGCACTTACCGGCATGCGCCGAACGCCGGATCGCGTAAATCCTGGGCGGCCGGAGACGCGACCAGTCGGGGCGTGCGTCTGGCGGACATTGCGATGCGTGGTGAGATGGGCATCCCCGGCGTACTGACCGCCAAGCAATGGGGTTTCTACGATGTACTGTTCAGCCACACCAACAACGACCTGGGGCTCAAGCCTGAAGGCAAGCGCGCTTTCAGTTTTTCCCGGCCGTTCGGCAGCTATGTGATGGAAAACGTGCTGTTCAAGATCAGCTTCCCCGCCGAGTTCCACGCGCAAACGGCCTGCGAGGCTGCTGTCACCCTGCATCCATTGGTCAGGAATCGTCTGCATGAAATCGACAGGATCGTTATCACCACCCACGAATCAGCGATCCGCATCATCTCCAAGGTCGGCCCGCTGGCCAACGCTGCGGACCGCGATCACTGCCTCCAGTACATGACCGCCGTACCCCTGGTATTCGGCAATCTGGTGGCCGAGCAGTACGAAGACGACTTCCACGCCGCGCACCCGATTATCGATGTGCTGCGCGACAAAATGGTCATTGTCGAAGACCCGCGCTTCACCCGCGAATACCTGGAGGCGGACAAACGCTCCATCGCCAACGCGGTACAGGTGTTCTTCAAGGACGGTTCCAGCACCGATAACGTGATGGTGGAGTACCCGATCGGTCATCGCCGGCGCCGTGCTGATGGCATTCCGTTGCTGGAGGACAAGTTCAAGGTCAACCTGACGACGCGCTTCACGGCTCAGCGAAGCGCCGAGATCCTCGCGCTGTGCAAGGACCCGGCAGCACTTGAAGCGACGCCGGTGAACCGGTTTGTGGATTTGTTTGTGATCTAGCTGGCCGCGAAGGCGGCATAACTGCCGCCGACTATCTACTTGAACCGCCGTTCCACACCTTTCTCCACCAGAATCTTCGCCGAGATCTCTTCCACGGAGAAATGCGTGGAATTGATGTGGGGAATGTTCTCGCGTCGGAACAGATTCTCCACCTCGCGCACTTCGAATTCGCACTGCGCGTAGCTCGAATAGCGGCTGTTGGGCTTGCGTTCGTTGCGGATAGCGGTGAGGCGGTCCGGGTCGATGGTCAGGCCGAACAGCTTGTGATGATGGGCGCGCAGGGCGGTCGGCAGTTGCAGGCGCTCCATGTCGTCTTCGGTCAGCGGATAGTTGGCTGCGCGGATGCCGAATTGCATGGCCATGTACAAACACGTCGGTGTTTTGCCGCATCGCGACACGCCTACTAGTATCAAGTCAGCTTTGTCGTAATAGTGCGTGCGGGCGCCATCGTCATTGTCGAGGGCGAAGTTCACCGCCTCGATACGCTCCATGTAATTGGAGTTATGGCCGATGGAGTGGGATTTGCCGACGGTGTAGGAAGAATGCTCGGTCAGCTCCTGTTCAAGGGGCGCCAGGAAGGTCGAGAAAATGTCGATCATGAAACCATTCGACGTTGCGAGAATCTCACGAATGTCCTGATTGACAATGGTGTCGAAAATAATCGGACGAAAACCATCGTTTTCGGCGGCTTTGTTGATTTGTTGTACCATGGCCCGCGCTTTATCAGCGTCGTCGATGTACGGTCGTATGATTTTGCTGAAGGTAATGTTTTCGAACTGCGCCAGCAGGCTTTGGCCGAGGGTTTCGGCGGTAATGCCGGTGCCATCGGAGATAAAGAAAGCAGATCGTTTCATTTGCACCTTGGGCCTTAAGCTAGTGACGATTCTTGGATATAGTAGGCGCGATTTGTCGGCCACCGATGGCCCGCATTCTCACTTATTTTCCAGGTCCAGGCCATACAGCCGGCAAAGGCTCCCCCGAGTCGCCGGCTTCTGAGCTTTTCCAACACAGTTAGTGGAGAGATCACCTTGGTAGAGTACGTAGTTTCCCTCGATAAGCTCGGCGTCCATGATGTAGAGCATGTGGGGGGCAAGAACGCATCCCTGGGCGAGATGATCAGTAACCTTGCAGGCGCCGGTGTATCGGTGCCAGGTGGCTTTGCCACGACAGCTCAGGCTTATCGTGATTTTCTGGAACTGAGCGGCCTGAACGATCAGATCCATGCCGCCCTCGACGCCCTGGACGTCGATGATGTAAACGCCTTGGCCAAGACCGGCGCCCAGATCCGTCAATGGATCATGGAAGCCGAGTTCCCCGAGAAGCTCAACGCCGAGATCCGCACCGCGTTCGCCACGCTGTCGGCCGGCAACCCTGACATGGCTGTGGCCGTGCGCTCTTCCGCTACCGCCGAAGACCTGCCGGACGCTTCCTTCGCCGGTCAGCAGGAAACCTTCCTGAACATCCGTGGTGTCGAAAACGTCATTCGCGCCGCCAAAGAGGTGTTCGCTTCACTGTTCAACGATCGCGCCATTTCCTACCGCGTCCACCAGGGCTTCGACCACAAGCTGGTGGCCCTGTCGGCTGGCGTGCAGCGCATGGTCCGCTCCGAAACCGGCACCGCCGGGGTGATGTTCACCCTCGATACCGAGTCGGGCTTCCGTGACGTGGTGTTCATCACCGGCGCGTACGGCCTGGGTGAAACCGTCGTACAAGGCGCGGTGAACCCGGATGAGTTCTACGTCCACAAAGGCACGCTGGAAGCCGGTCGTCCGGCCATCCTGCGTCGCAACCTGGGCAGTAAAGCCATCAAGATGATCTACGGTGACGAAGCCAAGGCCGGTAAATCGGTCAAGACCATCGACGTGGACAAGGCCGATCGTGCGCGTTTCTGCCTGACCGACGCCGAAGTCAGCGAGCTGGCCAAGCAGGCGATGATCATCGAGAAGCACTACAAGTGCCCGATGGACATCGAATGGGCCAAAGACGGCGACGACGGCAAGCTCTACATCGTGCAGGCCCGTCCGGAAACCGTGAAGAGCCGTACCCAGGCCAACGTCATGGAACGTTACCTGTTGAAAGAAACCGGCACCGTGCTGGTGGAAGGTCGTGCCATCGGCCAGCGCATTGGCGCCGGCAAGGTGCGGATCATCAAGGACGTGTCCGAGATGGACAAAGTCCAGCCGGGCGACGTGCTGGTTTCCGACATGACCGACCCGGACTGGGAACCGGTCATGAAGCGCGCCAGCGCCATCGTCACCAACCGTGGCGGCCGCACCTGCCACGCGGCGATCATCGCTCGCGAGCTGGGCATCCCGGCCGTGGTCGGTTGCGGCAACGCCACCCAGCTGTTGAAAGACGGCCAGGGCGTGACCGTTTCCTGCGCTGAAGGCGACACCGGTTACATCTTCGAAGGCGAACTGGGCTTCGACATCAAGAAAAACTCCGTGGATGCCATGCCGGAGCTGCCGTTCAAGATCATGATGAACGTCGGCAACCCGGACCGCGCCTTCGACTTCGCGCAACTGCCGAACGCCGGTGTGGGCCTGGCCCGTCTGGAATTCATCATCAACCGCATGATCGGCGTGCACCCCAAGGCGCTGTTGAACTACGGTGGCCTGCCGCAGGAAATCAAGGACAGCGTCGACAAGCGCATTGCTGGTTACAACGACCCGGTTGGCTTCTATGTCGACAAACTGGTCGAAGGTATCAGCACCCTGGCGGCAGCGTTCTGGCCGAAAAAGGTCATCGTGCGTCTGTCGGACTTCAAGTCCAACGAATACGCGAACCTGATCGGCGGCAAACTCTACGAGCCGGAAGAAGAAAACCCGATGCTGGGTTTCCGTGGCGCTTCGCGTTACATCAGCGAATCGTTCCGTGACTGCTTCGAGCTCGAATGCCGCGCCCTCAAGCGCGTGCGTAACGAGATGGGCCTGACCAACGTTGAAATCATGGTGCCGTTCGTCCGTACCCTGGGCGAAGCGAGCCAGGTGGTCGATCTGCTGGCTGAAAACGGTCTGGCCCGTGGCGACAACGGTCTGCGCGTGATCATGATGTGCGAGCTGCCGTCCAACGCGATCCTGGCTGAAGAGTTCCTCGAGTTCTTCGACGGTTTCTCCATCGGCTCCAACGACCTGACCCAGCTCACCCTGGGCCTGGACCGTGACTCCGGGATCATCGCGCACCTGTTCGACGAGCGAAATCCTGCGGTCAAGAAACTGCTGGGCAACGCCATTGCCGCGTGCAACAAGGCCGGCAAGTACATCGGCATCTGCGGTCAGGGCCCTTCGGACCACCCGGACCTGGCCAAGTGGCTGATGGAGCAGGGCATCGAAAGCGTTTCGCTGAACCCCGATTCCGTACTGGAAACCTGGTTCTTCCTGGCTGAAGGTCAGGCTTCGGCCTGATGGTGTGAGTGAAAGGGCCGATCTGTGATCGGCCCTTTCAGAGATTCAAGTAGGGCGGGCTCCTCTGGATGCCGCCCTTTTTTGTGCAAGAGCATATGCAAAGTAGCAGCAACCTATTTCCTGTCGCCCTGATCAGCGCCGAGCGGCGCGGCGATCTGAGCGAAGACGTCTATCGTTTGAAACCCGGCAACAGCCCCGACGGCACCGTTGAGCTGGCTGTGACACGCCTGGGCCTGGCCGATGAGCCGGCGGTGCGTGGCGTGCCGGTGATTCTGCTGCATGGCAGTTTTTCCAATCGGCGGTTCTGGTTTTCTCCCAAAGGTTTGGGCCTGGGCGCTTACCTGACGCGTCTGGGATTCGATGTGTGGATTCCGGAAATGCGCGGTCACGGCCTGTCTCAGCGCAACCAGAACTATCGCAAGAACAGCGTCGCCGACTATGCGCGTTACGATTTGCCGGCCATTGGCGCGTTCGTGCGCGAGCAAAGCGGCCAGATCCCGCACTGGATCGGCCATTCGCTGGGCGGCATTACCCTCGCCGCGGCGTTGGGCGGCCAGTACCTGGGCGAGCCCGCCGTGGCTTCCGCGGCGTTTTTCGGCACGCAAGTCAGCCGTACTTACTGGCCGTTGAAGTTTCCACCGGTGGAGTGGAGCGGGCGCTTCATTCTCAAGCGTTTTGCCCAACTGTCGGGCTCTCGGCTCAAGCGCGGCCCGGAGGACGAGCCGATAGGCCTGGCCCTGGAAAGCATGCGTTGGTACGGGCTGTTCGGCCGCTTCGGCGATGCCGACAAAGACTGGTGGGCGGGTTTGGCCGAGGTGCAATTGCCGGTGCTGGCCGTGAGTGCCGCGGGCGATCATCAGGACCCGACCTGGGCCTGCCATAAGCTGTTCGATCAAGTCGGCTCCGAGCACAAGCAGTTCATCACTCTTGGCCGCGAGCAAGGCTTTGGCGATAATTTCGGTCACGTGGAAATGCTGGTCAGCAAGGCTGCGCAGGCTGAAGTCTGGCCGTTGGTGGCTCGCTGGCTGGCGGATCAACAGACGCCTTTACTGGGTGAAAAGCCGGATTTGGCCACAGCGATTTGAGCCTGATGCTCTAACAAGGGCATTTCTCTCTGGTCGGCTTGCGGCTAATATGTGACGCATTGAGTGGTTCTGGTCACTTTGAGTGATTGATGCGGTCGCTGTGTTCGTGCGAACGGAGCAATTTGCAACCGTCCAGCCTTGGCCCGAGTATGCTGCATACTCGATTGTCTTCCTTGTTACAGGAGTTTCTCGATGAACCATTACCTCACGCCTGACCTGTGCGACGCCTATCCGGAGCTGGTGCAGGTGCTGGAACCGATGTTCAGCAATTTCGGCGGCCGTGATTCTTTCGGCGGCGAAATCGTGACCATCAAATGTTTCGAAGACAACTCGCGGGTCAAGGAGCAAGTCGAGCTCAAGGGCAACGGCAAGGTGCTGGTGGTCGACGGTGGCGGTTCCCTGCGCCGCGCGCTGTTGGGCGACATGCTGGCCGAGAAAGCCGCGAACAACGGTTGGGAAGGGCTGGTGATCTACGGTTGCATCCGCGACGTCGACGTCATCGCGCAAACTGATCTGGGGGTTCAGGCCCTGGCCAGTCACCCGATGAAAACCGACAGGCGCGGTGTTGGCGATCTCAACGTTGCCGTGACCTTCGCGGGCGTGACCTTTCACCCGGGCCACTACGTTTATGCGGACAACAACGGGGTGATCGTCTCGCCAAGCCCGCTGAAAATGCCTGAATAAGCGCTGCTGGCTTTTTGTTTCAAGAATAGGGGTGAGGATGTTCGAGGAAGAAAACGCGCAGTGGGGGCTGGTGCATGCCCTGGTGCTGGACGGTAAAGGCGGTGCGCGTTCGATAGCCCGGACTGAACTCGATGACTTGCAGTTGCAGGCCCACGAAAGCCTGTGGCTGCACTGGGATCGCAGCCACCCGCAAACCCAGACCTGGCTGCGAAAATCCAGCGGGCTGAGTGAATTTAGTTGCGATTTGTTGCTGGAAGAGAACACCCGACCGCGTCTTTTGCCGCTGCCGGACTCTGAACTGCTGCTGTTTTTGCGTGGGGTCAACCTGAACCCGGGCGCGGAGCCGGAAGACATGGTCTCGGTGCGGATCTTCGGTTCGGCCCAACGGGTGATTTCCCTGCGTCTGCGACCGTTGCGTGCCACCGAAGAATTGTTGGTGCAGCTGGCCGACGGCAAAGGGCCGAGAAGCGCTTCCGAGCTGATCCTGTATATGGCGCAATACCTTACCCATAAAGTGCAGGATCTGGTCGGCGACCTCTCGGAAGTTGTCGATGAGGAAGAAGAAAAGCTGGATGCCGACGAACGGTATACACCTGAGCATGGGGCTGTTTTGCAGATCCGCCGCAGGGCCGCTGGGCTGAAGCGTTTTCTGGCGCCGCAGCGGGATATTTTCGGTCAGCTGACGCGGATAAAACTGCCGTGGTTCTGCGAAGACGATGGCGATTACTGGAACGAATTGAACAACAGCCTGACCCGGTATCTCGAGGAGCTGGAGTTGACCCGGGAGCGTGTGGGGCTGGTCCTGGAGGCTGAAGACCGGCGTTTGAGCGTGCGCATGAACCGCACGATGTATCGCTTCGGGATCATCACCGGAATCTTTTTGCCGATGAGTTTTCTGACCGGTCTTTTGGGCATCAACGTCGGCGGTATTCCGTTCTCTGCCAATCCCTACGGCTTCCTGATCGCCTGCCTGTTGATGATCTTGGTGGCGCTGGGGCAGTGGTGGTTATTCCGACGTTTGCGCTGGGTCTGACGATGAGCCATGTGACCCGACCAAATTTAACCGCGTCTTTGACAGACATCACGAGAGGTGCGTATGCACGATCCGTTTGAACAGTCTTTGCGTGACATGCTCAAAGCATCGCCGTCCAGCCGTGACGACGATGCCTGTCTGGGGCGTGTACTGAAAACCGCCAACCGCCAGGTCGGTGCCGGCGATCTGTTCAGCCTGCTGGGCCGTTGGCTGCCCGCGCTGATGATCGCCCTGAATAACGGATCGGCGCATGTAGCGCCGGTTTCTCGTCTGCGTAAACCTACCGCCCGCACTGCTGATAAGGCTGATTGAATATGGAACTTGATCTCTGGACTCAGAGCCTCGTCACTGCAATGACTGCGTTGTGGACCAAAGTTGCGAACTTCATTCCGAACCTGTTTGGCGCACTGGTTGTGCTGCTGCTGGGTTTTGTCGTGGCCAAGCTGCTGGACACGCTGCTCTCAAAATTGCTCGCCAAATTGGGCCTTGATCGCCTGATGGGTGGCACCGGACTGACCAAATTGCTGTCCCGCGCCGGCCTCCAGGTGCCTATTTCGACGCTGATCGGCAAAATTGTTTACTGGTTCGTCCTGTTGATTTTTCTCGTTTCTGCCGCAGAATCCCTTGGACTTGAACGAGTTTCGGCTACGCTGGACATGCTGGCGCTGTATGTTCCGAAAGTATTCGGCGCGGCGCTGGTGCTGCTGGTGGGTGTCTTGCTGGCGCAACTGGCCAATGGGCTGGTGCGTGGCGCGGCAGAAGGTGTAGGGCTGGATTACGCCGCGGGCCTGGGGCGGATTGCCCAGGGCCTGGTGATCATCATCAGTATTTCGGTTGCGATCAGCCAGTTGGAGGTCAAGACAGACCTGCTCAACCACGTGATTGTGATCGTCTTGATTACCGTTGGTCTGGCGGTTGCGCTGGCCATGGGGTTGGGAAGCCGGGAAATTGCCGGTCAGATTCTTGCGGGAATCTATGTGCGAGAGTTGTATCAGGTTGGGCAACAAGTGCGTGTTGGCGAGGTCGAAGGGCAGATCGAAGAGATCGGCACGGTGAAAACCACGGTGCTGACCGACGAGGGTGAGCTAGTCTCTCTCTCGAATCGGATTCTCCTGGAGCAGCATGTGAGTAGCCGCTAACCCGGCAAATCCTGCTAATGTATGCCGCCGCAAAATGCCCTGAGGGGTTGCGGCGGACATTGACCTGACTGTCGGCCCGACTTGTTTTGAATAAAGCTCAATCGCTCTCCACGCGCTACGACCCCCGCGAGCTCTCTGATGAGGAGTTGGTCGCGCGCTCGCATACCGAGCTGTTTCACGTAACGCGCGCCTATGAAGAACTGATGCGGCGTTACCAGCGAACATTATTTAACGTTTGTGCACGGTACCTGGGGAACGATCGTGATGCAGACGATGTCTGTCAGGAAGTGATGTTGAAGGTGCTGTACGGCCTGAAGAACTTCGAGGGGAAATCGAAGTTCAAGACGTGGCTCTACAGCATCACGTACAACGAGTGCATCACGCAGTATCGGAAGGAACGGCGTAAGCGTCGCTTGATGGACGCTTTGAGTCTGGACCCCCTCGAGGAAGCGTCTGAAGAAAAGGCGCCGAAACCCGAGGAGAAAGGCGGACTTGATCGCTGGCTGGTGTATGTGAACCCGATTGACCGTGAAATTCTGGTGCTACGTTTTGTCGCAGAGCTGGAGTTTCAGGAGATCGCAGACATCATGCACATGGGTTTGAGTGCAACAAAAATGCGGTACAAACGCGCTCTAGACAAATTGCGTGAGAAATTTGCAGGCATTGCCGAAACTTAGTTTGGCGCAAATATCTCTTACGTGTAGGCAAGTTCTGATAGACTTGCCGCCGAGTTGTCCCCCGGTTTGCGGGACTGCTTCACAATCACCAGATGGGGATTTAACGGATGAAACTGAAAAACACCTTGGGCTTGGCCATTGGTTCTCTTATTGCCGCTACTTCGTTCGGCGCGCTGGCACAAGGCCAAGGCGCAGTTGAAATCGAAGGCTTCGCCAAGAAAGAACAGTACGACAGCGATCGTAACTTCAAGAACAACGGCAACCTGTTCGGCGGCTCGGTTGGTTACTTCCTGACCGACGACGTAGAACTGCGTCTGGCCTACGACGAAGTACACAACGTACGTGCAGATGATGGTCGCAACGTAAAGGGCGCTGATACCGCTCTGGACGCTCTGTACCACTTCAACAACCCAGGCGACATGATCCGTCCATACGTTTCTGCCGGTTTCTCGGACCAGAGCATTGGCCAGAACGGTTCGGGTCGTAACCGCTCCACTTTCGCCAACGTTGGCGGCGGTGCCAAGCTGTACTTCACTGAAAACTTCTACGCCCGTGCTGGCGTTGAAGCTCAGTACAACATCGACCAGGGCGACACCGAGTGGGCTCCTAGCGTCGGTATCGGTGTGAACTTCGGTGGCGGCTCCAAGCCTGCTGCTGCTCCAGTTCCAGCACCGGCTGAAGTTTGCTCCGACAGCGACAACGATGGCGTTTGCGACAACGTTGACAAGTGCCCAGACACCCCAGCCAACGTAACTGTTGACGCTGATGGCTGCCCAGCAGTTGCTGAAGTTGTTCGTGTTGAGCTGGACGTGAAATTCGACTTCAACAAGTCGGTAGTCAAGCCTAACAGCTACGGCGACATCAAAAACCTGGCTGACTTCATGAAGCAGTACCCATCCACCACTACTGTTGTTGAAGGTCACACTGACTCCGTCGGTCCTGACGCTTACAACCAGAAACTGTCCGAGCGTCGTGCAAACGCCGTTAAGCAAGTTCTGACCAACCAGTACGGTGTTTCGCCGTCCCGCGTTCAGTCTGTTGGCTACGGCGAATCCCGCCCAGTTGCTGACAACGCCACTGAAGCTGGTCGCGCTGTAAACCGTCGCGTAGAAGCGAAGGTTGAAGCTCAAGCTAAGTAATTAGCTCGCAGCTCAAGAAAAGCCCGGCTTAGGCCGGGCTTTTCTTTGTCTGCGATTTGGTGAAGAGGGAGTAATAGGTAGGGTTCAGGCTGATTGATCGGCCACCATCGCGGGCAAGTCGCGCTCCCACATCGATGAAGTTGCGCAGGCTGCCACGGCACCGATCACCAGGATCGCCGGGCTCTTCAACTGAAAGCTGAGGGCATCCTCTTCCATCGCTGTCAGGTCGCTCCGACATTCCCGTTGGTGCGGCAGCGAAGCGTTTTCGATCATCGCCACGGGTGTATCGGCTGCCATTCCGCCGGCCAGCAATTGTTCGCGGATTTCACTGAGTTTCGCCACGCCCATGTAGATCACCAACGTGGTTCCGCCTTGAGCCAGGGCCTGCCAGTTCAGGCTACTGTCATCCTGAGTGTGCGCCGTGACCAGTGTCACGCCACGGGCGACACCCCGCAGCGTCAGTGGAATATCACATTGGGTCGCGCCGGCAAGGCCAGCGGTGATGCCATTGACCAATTCAACCTCGACCCCTCGTTCACGTAACCACTGCGCCTCTTCACCGCCGCGTCCGAAGATGCACGGATCGCCACCCTTGAGCCGCACCACGCATTTGCCGTGGCGGGTATAACGCAGCATCAGGCGATGAATGAAGGCTTGAGGCGTGGATCGACAGCCGCCGCGCTTGCCCACGGGAATAATTCGCGCATTCGGGCAATGCTCCAGTACCGCAGGATTGACCAGATCGTCGATCAACACCACGTCCGCTTCGCGCAACGCACGAACCGCCTTGAGGGTCAGCAATTCCGGATCGCCGGGACCCGCACCCACCAGCCAGACTTTTGCGCTCATAGTGTTTTCCTCACGAGGTGACGGCGACTGGCTGCGCAGTGGCGGCCAGTAAACGCTTGATTTCCGGGACGCAGGAGCCGCATTGCGTGCCGCAGGCCAATTCTTGTTTCAAACCTTGCAAGTCCAGGCCACGGCTGATTCCGGCACAGATTGCGTTCTGGCTGACGTTCATGCAGTTGCACAGGGTTTTGCTGCCGGATGCAGGGGCGCCAGCGTTGCCTGGTGGCGCACTCAACGGTGCCAGCAGCCAACGGCGCAGTTGTTCGTCGGCGCGACCTTCGAGCCACAGGCTTTGCAGCCAATGCTGGGCGAGTGTTTCACCGGCCAGGCGAATCGCGGTGATCCGGCCGTTCTCGATACGCACCCGTTTACCGATCGAACGCCGGGGATCGTCATAAGCCAATACCGGGCCGTCGTTGAGCCCCAGGCATTGATCGATATCGCGCAGCAGCTGCGGCTCTGGCGCGGTGGCGCTGGCGGCGCGTATCAGCAGCGCGGGACGCTCACGGCCGGCCAGGCTGAGGCTCGCGTAGGAAAACGCCTCGCAGAGTGGTCGCAGCGTCTCCAGGTGCTGTTGAACATCGCCTTCGATCAGGGCGAAAAGCTGCCAGGGCAAGTGCACAGGCTCGAGTCGCACACCGCTGTGTTTGAGTTCCGGTTGCTTCGACAACGGATCGAAGGCGGGAAGGGTGAGGGTATTCACACCGCCCTTGAGAAAGCGGTCGCCCCAATGCATCGGCAGGAAAGCCTGGCCCGGACGTACGCTGTCGTCGCTGCTGACCGGCAGGATCACCGCGCCCCGGCGACTTTTCAGATTGATCAGGTCGCCAGGTTGCAGGCGATGCCGACGCAGTTCATCCGGGTGCAGGCTCAACACGGCTTCGCTGACATGGCCGAACAGCTGCGCGGCGGTGCCGGTGCGGCTCATGCCGTGCCATTGATCGCGCAGGCGGCCGGTGATCAAGGTCAGCGGGAAACGCGCATCGCGTTGCTCCTTGGCGGCGCGATAGGGGTCGGTCACGAACTGCGCACGCCCGCTGGCGGTCGGGAATACCCCGTCAAGGTACAACCGCGCGGTGCCTTCGCGGGCTCCGGCGGGGAAGGGCCATTGCTGCGGTCCGAGCTGGTCGATCAACTCATGACTGATCCCGGACAGGTCGAGGTCGCGGCCGCGAGTCAGTTGTTTGTATTCGTCGAAGACCTGTGCCGGGGTTTCAAAGGCAAACAGGCTGGAGGCTCCAGGACGCAGGTGTTTTTCCAGGCGCTGTGCGAAATCCACCGTGATCGCCCAATCGGGCCGTGCTTCACCGGGGGCGCCGATGGCTCGGCGGACGTGGGAAATGCGTCGCTCGGAGTTGGTAACCGTGCCGTCCTTTTCACCCCAACTGGCGGCGGGCAGCAACAGGTCGGCGAATGCGGCGGTTTCGGTGGTGTGGAAGGCTTCCTGCAACACCACGAACGGGCAGGCTTGCAGTGCCTCGCGCACAGTGGTCTGGTCCGGCAGCGACTGGGCAGGGTTGGTGCAGGCAATCCACAGGGCTTTGATCTTGCCGCTGCGCATCTGCTCGAACAGTTCGATGGCCGTGAGCCCGGTGTTTTCGGGCAGTTGATCGACGCCCCAGTAGGCGGCCACTTGCGCGCGGTGCTCGGCATTGGCCGCTTCGCGATGGCCTGGCAGCAGGTTCGACAAGCTGCCGGTTTCCCGGCCGCCCATGGCATTGGGCTGACCGGTCAGCGAGAAAGGTCCTGCGCCGGGCCGACCGATTTGCCCGGTAGCCAAGTGCAGGTTGATCAGCGCGCTGTTCTTCGCGCTGCCGGCGGTGGACTGATTCAGCCCCATGCACCACAGCGACAGAAAGCTCGGTGACGTGCCGACCCATTCCGCGCATTGGTGCAGTTGCTCGACGCTGATGCCACAGAGTTGCGAGACCATTGCCGGGGTGTAGTCGCGTACCAGGTTTTTCAGCTCGGCCAGGCCTTCGGTGTGGGCCTTGATGAAGTCGCGGTCGATCCAGTCTTCCCACAGCAGCAAGTGTAAAATCCCATGGAACAACGCGACATCGGTACCGGGCAGAATCGCCAGGTGCAGGTCAGCCAGATCGCAGGTGTCAGTGCGCCGTGGGTCGATGACGATGACTTTCATCTGCGGACGATGGGATTTGGCTTCTTCCAGGCGACGAAACAGGATCGGGTGGGCGTAGGCCATGTTGCTGCCGACGATCATCACGCAGTCGCTCAGTTCCAGGTCTTCGTAGTTGCAGGGCGGAGCATCGGCGCCGAGGCTGCGCTTGTAGCCGACCACCGCTGAAGACATGCACAGCCGTGAATTGCTGTCGATGTTGTTGGTGCCCACCAGCGCCCGCGCCAGTTTGTTGAAGGCGTAGTAATCCTCGGTCAGCAATTGCCCGGAGATATAGAACGCGACGCTGTCCGGGCCGTGTTCGGCGATGGTCTTGGCGAAGACACTGGCGGCGTGATCGAGGGCGCTGTCCCAATCTGTGCGGCTGCGAGCCAGTCCTTTGCCCAGGCGCAGTTGCGGGTACAAGGCCCGCGCCGTCAGGTCGCCGGTCAGATGCAAGGTCGAACCTTTACTGCACAATTTGCCGAAGTTGGCCGGGTGCGCCGGATCGCCGCTGACGCCGAGAATGCGCTCGCCGTCGTGCTCGATCAGCACGCCGCAGCCGACCCCGCAGTAGCAGCAGGTGGAGGCGGTGATTTGGCGGTCCATCAGCTTGCTTCCCGCAGAGCCAGCAGCACCCGGCCATTTTCGACCCGTGCCGAATGATGGTGGGCACAGCCGATATCGGGAGCCTGGGCCTCGCCGGTTTCCAGGTCGATCTGCCAGTTGTGCAGCGGGCAGGCGACCCGTTTGCCGTAGATCAAGCCTTGGGACAGTGGTCCGCCCTTGTGTGGGCAGCGGTCGTCGAGGGCGAAAACCTCATCGTCGCTCGTACGAAAAATCGCAATGTCACCTTTCGGGCCGGCGATGATCCGCGAGCCAAGGGTGTTGATCTCTTCCAGTGCGCAGATATCCAGCCAGTTCATGCCGACACCTCCAGGTTCTTCACGGGAATGACCTCGAATTCTTTTTTCAGCAGTGGTTGCTCGAGGCGTTCCTTCCACGGATCCTGTTCGAACGACAGGGAGAATTGCAGGCGTTCGTTCAATGCCTTGCGTCGAACCGGGTCTTCCAGCACGGCTTTCTTGATGTGTTCCATGCCGACCCGTTGCAGGTAATGCACGGTGCGCTCGAGGTAGAAGGCTTCTTCGCGGTACAGCTGCAGGAAAGCGCCGTTGTATTCGCGCACTTCTTCGGCGGTTTTCAGCTTGACGAAGAACTCCGCGACTTCGGTCTTGATCCCGCCGTTGCCACCGATGTACATCTCCCAGCCGGAATCCACGCCGATAATTCCGACGTCCTTGATCCCCGCTTCCGAGCAGTTACGTGGGCAACCGGAGACAGCCAGTTTCACTTTGTGCGGCGACCACATGTTGAACAGGTCATGTTCGAGCTCGATGCCCAGTTGCGTGGAATTCTGGGTGCCGAAGCGGCAGAACTCACTGCCGACACAGGTTTTCACCGTGCGGATGGATTTGCCGTAGGCGTGTCCGGACGGCATGTCGAGGTCTTTCCAGACGCCCGGCAGGTCTTGCTTTTTGATCCCCAGCAAGTCGATGCGTTGGCCGCCGGTGACCTTGACCATCGGCACGCTGTACTTGTCGGCCACGTCGGCGATGCGCCGCAGTTCTGATGGATTGGTCACACCGCCCCACATCCGCGGGACGACAGAGTAAGTGCCGTCTTTCTGAATGTTGGCGTGGGCCCGTTCGTTGATCAGTCGCGATTGCGGATCGTCCTTGGCTTCGCCTGGCCAGGTGGAAATCAGGTAGTAGTTGAGCGCCGGGCGGCAGGTGGCGCAGCCGTTCGGGGTGCGCCAGTTCAGGTAGCTCATGGTGCCGGCGATGGTCAGCAGATGCTGGTCTCGGATGGCCTGGCGGATTTGCCCGTGGTTGAGGTCGCTGCACCCGCAGATGGCTTTTTCGCTTTTCGGTTTGACGTCTGCCGCACCGCCCACGGTGTTGATCAGGATCTGTTCGACGAGGCCGGCACAAGAGCCGCAGGAGCTGGCGGCCTTGGTGTGTTTCTTCACGTCGTCGACGCTGAACAGCCCGTGTTCCTGAATGGCTTTGACGATGGTGCCTTTGCACACGCCGTTACAGCCGCAGACTTCGGCGGTGTCGGCCATGCTCATGGCTTTGTCCTGGCCTTGATGTCCTACATCGCCTAAAGCATTTTCGCCAAACATCAGGTGATCGCGGATCTCGCCGATGGCATGGTTCTCACGGATCTGCCGGAAATACCAGCCACCGTCTGCCGTATCGCCGTACAGACAGGCGCCGACCAGCACGTCATCCTTGATCACCAGTTTCTTGTAGACCCCGCCGATCGGGTCGGAGAGGGTGATGGTCTCGGTGCCTTCGCCGCCCATGAAGTCGCCGGCGGAGAACAGGTCGATGCCGGTGACTTTCAATTTGGTCGACGTCACCGAGCCCTTGTAAGTGGCGAAGCCCAGTTGGGCGAGGTGGTTGGCGCACACCTTGGCTTGTTCGAACAGCGGTGCGACCAGGCCGTAGGCGGTGCCGCGGTGGCTGGCGCATTCACCGATGGCGTACACCCGAGGGTCGTAGGTTTGCATTGTGTCGTTGACCAGAATCCCGCGGCTGCAAGGGATGCCGGCTTTTTCCGCCAGTTCGGTGTTGGGGCGAATGCCGGCGGCCATCACCACCAGATCGGTGGGGATGATGTCGCCGTTCTTGAACTGCACTGAGCCGACCCGGCCATTGCCGGCGTCGTGCAGGGCCTGGGTCTGTTCGCACAGGCGGAAATGCAGGCCACGGGCTTCCAGGGCGGTTTGCAGGAGTTGGCCGCTGGTTTTGTCCAGTTGGCGCTCCAGCAGCCATTCGCCGATGTGCACCACGGTGACGTGCATGCCCCGCAGCATCAGGCCGTTGGCGGCTTCAAGGCCCAGCAGGCCGCCACCGATGACCACGGCGTGCTTGTGGGTCTTGGCGGTGTCGATCATCACTTGGGTGTCGGCAATGTCGCGGTAGCCGATCACGCCCTGCAAGGTATTGCCGGGGATTGGCAGGATGAACGGGGTCGAGCCGGTGGCAATCAGCAGGCGGTCGTATTCAGCCTCGGTACCGTCTTCGGCGATGACCCGGCGTTTGACCCGGTCGATCTCCACCACTTTGCGGTTGAGCAGCAGCTTGATGTTGTTTTCCAGGTACCAGTCCAGATCGTTGAGCACGATCTCTTCGAACGTCTGTTCGCCGGCCAGTACGGGGGACAGCAGGATGCGGTTGTAGTTGGTATGCGGTTCGGCGCCGAAGACCGTGATGTCGTACAGCTCATTACTCAGCTTGAGCAGTTCTTCCAGGGTACGAACCCCGGCCATGCCGTTGCCGATCATCACCAGTTTTAGTTTTTTCATCAGGTTCTCCGGGGAGCTCGGGCCTGCCTCATCAGGGCATTCAGGCCTTGCTCGACAAAATTTTGCGCAAACAAAAAAAGGCGTCCCGCTAGCTAACTAGCGAGGACGCCTTTGTCCTTGTCCCGTTCTCTCGGGCAGCGCAGCCTTCTACGTTGAAGGCCGGGCTTTATGTCTGTTGGGAAAGGTAATGCAGTGGTTGTGCCAAGTTCTTCAGACGCCAGAATTTGCTGGGGTTGGTCGCGGTCTCGGTATTTGATTGGGATGTTTGTGCACCGAAACAATGCATGTTGCCCGCAATTGGCGCGGTCTCTGTAGCTGCTACAAAGAATGGGTGTTAGCCATGAAACAACAAAAACAGCAGCACCAGATTCACCAGCAACGATACCAGCGCCAACGTCCGCCAGACCTTCAACGGTTCGCGCTCCAGCAACGGTCTGGGGCGCACGCTCAAACTGCGTCGTTCCCCCTGTTCCAGCAGCAACAACCACTCTTCGGCCGTTTCAAAGCGCTGATCCGGGTCTACCGCCACCGCGCGCTCCAGACTTTGCGCGATCCATTCCGGCAGGTCGGGCCGGTAGCGACTGGCGCTGACAGGCACGCCAAACCGTGGGCGCTGGAACGCTTCGATTTCGCCGTAGGGATAATGCCCGGTGAGCAGGTAGTACAAGGTCACGCCGACGGCATACAGATCCTGTTGTGGTGTCGGCAGGTCGCCGCGGAACGCTTCTGGCGCGATATAGCTGGGCGTTCCAGGCAGGGCGAAGGCTTGATCTTCGGACAGCCCCGGACAGTAGGCGAGGCCGAAATCCAGCAGGCGCAACTCGCCGTCGTCCCCCAGCAGCAGATTCTCCGGTTTGATATCGCGATGCAGAATCTGCCGTCGATGCAGGATGCCGACAGCCCGCAGCAAGCGTTCGGCCAAGTCCTGCCATTGCGCCAGTGGCAGCGTTGTGACGCGCTCATGCAACTCAGCCAGGGTCGATCCGGAATACTCACGCATCACGTAATACAAATGCTGACGCTGACTGGCGGCATGGACTTCAGGGAAATGCCGACCGGCTACACGCTTGAGAAACCATTCCTCCGACAACAATGCCTGCCCGGCCTGGTGATCGTCACGCAGAGCGCCGGGCAAGGTTTTCAGTAGCCAGCGCTGTTGTTGTGCATCGCGCACCCGGTAGAGCAGCGATTGCTGGCTCTGGCCGAGGATCCCTTCGACCTGCCAGCCTTCGAAGGTCTGGCCGGGTTTCAGTGCAGGCGGCAGAGGCCATTGCTGCAGGTGAATCAGTGCATCGCCAATGCTGGTTTCGCCAAGGGCATCGACCCGCACCAGCAGGGCGCTGGCATTGTCCTGGCTGCCGGCCAGGTGCGCGGCGCTGACCAGGGTCTGCGCGGCACTGTTGAGGTCAGGTTGATCGCGCAGAATCGCCGCGATGGCGGTGTCGCCCAGCACGGCCCAGATGCCGTCGCTGAGCAGCACGAAACTCTCGTTCAGGCGCAATTCGCCGTCCAGAAAGTCCAGCACCAGATGTTGATCCAGCCCCAAGGCCCGCTTGAGCACATGCTGCATGCCCGGCTGGTCCCAGACGTGATCCTCGCTCACCCGTTGCAAGGTGTCGGCGTGCCAGCGGTAAACCCGGCAATCGCCGACATGCGCCAAAGTGAAACGCCTGCCGCGCATCACCAAGGCACTGACCGTGGTCAGCAGCGGTTGCCCGCCGCCGTTGGCCTGCAACCAGCGGTTTTGCGCCAGCAGCAGGCGATCGAGTGCCTGGGCGACACCCCAGGTTTCCGGTGTGGCGTAATAATCCAGCGCCAAAGCCTGCAAGGTCGAACGGGCCGCGAGACCGCCGTCGGCGCATTGGCTGACGCCGTCGGCGATGGCGAACAGGTAACCCTTGCTCGCCGCCAGTGCCGGGGCCGGAGTGACCAGGCGCAGAGCGTCCTGGTTCTCTTCGCGAGGCCCGATGGCGCTGGCTTCGGCAAAACTCAGTTGCAGGCTCATTAAATCCTCACACCCGAGCAGCGGTGACGGCTGCCGAACCCCAAGTGGTTCTCCAGCGACGTTTCACCCCGTGCAGACCGAACCAGGCGAGTACGCCGAGGCTGGCGAACAACCACAAGGCCATTTGATAGCTGCCGGTACTTTGCTTGATCGCGCCCATGCCGGCCGCCAGTGCGAAGCCACCGATGCCACCGGCCATGCCGATCAAACCGGTCATCACACCGATCTCCCGACGAAAACGCTGTGGGACCAACTGGAATACGGCACCGTTACCTGCACCTAAACCGAGCATAGTGCAGACGAAAAGCGCCAATGCTGCGTAGGAACTCGGCAGATTGAAACCCACGGTCGCAATGCAGATCGCTGCCACGGTGTACATCGCCAACAGGGTGCGAATCCCGCCGAAGCGATCCGCCAGCGCGCCACCCAACGGACGCATCAGGCTGCCACCGAATACACACGCCGCGGTGTAGTAACCGGCGGTCACCGGGCTCAAGCCGTACTGGTCGTTGAAGTAGCCAGGCAGGGCGCTGGCCAGACCGATGAAGCCGCCGAAGGTCACGCTGTAGAAAAACATGAACCACCAGCTGTCGCGGTCACCCAGGGCCTTGAGGTAGTCGGCCATGGACTTGGCTTTCGGCCGCTCAGGGGCGTTCTTGGCCAGCCAGGCGAAGACGATCAGGGTCAGGATCAACGGGATCAGGGCGAAGCCGAACACGTTGCTCCAGCCATACGCGGCGGCCAGCACCGGAGCGATCAGGGCGGCCAGCACGGTGCCCGAGTTACCGGCACCGGCGATGCCCATGGCTTTGCCTTGGTGCTGCGGCGGATACCATTGCGAGGCCAGCGGCAGGGCGACGGCGAAGGACGCACCGGCCATGCCGAGGAACAGGCCCAGCAACAGCGCCTGCTCGTAACTGTGGATGCCGACTTTCCAGGCAACGAGCAGGGCGCTGATGACGATTATCTGGCCGATGATCCCGGCGGTTTTTGGCGACAGGCGATCAGCCAGCAGGCCCATCGCAAAGCGCAATACGGCACCGGCCAGAATCGGCGTGGCCACCACCAGCCCGCGCTGTTGGGTGGTCAGGTGCAGGTCAGCGGCGATCTGCACCGCCAGGGGGCCGAGCAGGTACCAGACCATGAAGCTCAGATCGAAATAGAGGAAGGCTGCGAACAGTGTCGGGGTATGGCCGGATTTCCAGAAGCTTGAATTCATCGCGCACCTCAGCTGTCAGGCGTATCAAGAAGGAGTCATGAGCTTGCAGGTGGGGCGCCGCAACGGCCGCACCACCAGCCCCGGTCTCTGGGGCCAAAACGGAAAAACGCCGCTACCTGATTCGCAAAAGGGGGCGAATGAGGTGAGCGACGTCTTTGTCGTAGGTGGGGCAACCGCCGTTGGTTACCTTGCAGGGATTACTTAGCGAGATCTGTGCCAACAATCTGCTTTTTGTGGCGAGGGGGCTTGTCGGACCGCCGCATCACCCCGTTCGGCGGCGAAGCCGTCGCAAGACCTGTTTGCGAAGTCTTCTGAAGGAATGCAAGGGGCCGCTTCGCAGCCCAACGGGGGCGAGCCCCCTCGCCACAATGATCGGATCAACCCAACAGTTCACTCATGGCAATGATTTGCTCCGCCACCTGTATCAGCTTCTGCTGGCGGCTCATGGCCTGGCGGCGCATCAGGGTGTAGGCCTCTTCTTCGTTGCAGTCCTTCATCTTCATCAGCAGCCCCTTGGCCAGCTCGATGCGCTTGCGCTCGGCCAGTTGCTGGTCGCGGGCGTGCAGTTGCGCGCGCAGGGCCTGATCGCTTTCAAAGCGAGCCATGGCCACGTCGAGAATCGGCTGCAAGCGTTGTGCGTGAATGCCTTCGACGATGTAGGCACTGACGCCGGACTTGATCGCCTGGCGCATCACGCCGGGATCGTGCTCGTCGGTGAACATCACGATTGGTCGTGGTTGGTCGCGAGTAACCAGCACCACTTGTTCCATCACATCGCGGCTCGGTGACTCGGTATCGATCAGAATCACGTCCGGACGCACCGTTTCGACGCGCGCGGGCAGGTCAATGGTCAGGCCGGACTCGTCGATGACTTCGAACCCGGCTTCGGTCAGGGCCGCTTTCAGACGCCCGACTTTTTTCGCGGTGTCATTGATCAGCAGGATACGCAACATATTCGCAGGCTCCTGTCAGCGGCTGGCGAGAAGGGGAGCGCTGTCGCTCATGGCGTGCAGCGTGAAGCTGCGGGCATAGCCGGCCGGGTCCGAACCGTCCCAGACTTTGCCGTCGATCAGTTGACTACTGCGCATTTCCTGAGCCTGGGCGGGCACGCCGACAGCGGTGGCGGCCTCACGGTATAAGTCTAGTTGCTGGACCTGACGGGCCACGCGGAGGTAATCCGGGTCGTCGCGCAACAAGCCCCAGCGACGGAACTGGGTCATGAACCACATGCCGTCGGACAAATACGGCAGATTGACCTCGCCGCCACTGTGGAAACGCATCGCATGCGGGTCTTGCCAGTGATTGCCCAGGCCGTCGGTATAGTCGCCGAGCAAGCGCGGTTCGATGCAATCGAGCGGGGCATCGAGGTATTCGGGGGCGCTCAACAGTTGCGCGGTGCTGCGGCGATTTTCGCGGCTGGCTTCGATGAAGCGGCTGGCCTCGAGGATCGCCATCACCAGGGCCCGGGCGGTATTGGGGTATTGCTCGACGAAGGCGCGGGTGCAGCCGAGGACTTTTTCCGGGTGGTCGGGCCAGATGGTCTGAGTGGTGGCCATGGTGAAACCGAGATTCTGTCGCACCGCACTGGCAGCCCACGGTTCGCCGACGCAGAACCCGTCGATGCGCCCGGCTTGCAGGTGCGCGACCATTTGTGGCGGCGGCACCACCACGCTGTCGACATCCTGCAACGGATGAATGCCCTGGCTCGCCAGCCAGTAATACAGCCACATGGCGTGGGTGCCTGTGGGAAATGTCTGGGCGAAGGTCAGTTTTGGGCGACTTTGGTGCACGTGATGGTCCAGTGCTTCAGGACTGGTCACGCCCAAGGCCTGCAAGCCGTGGGAGAGGTTGATGCTCTGGCCATTCTGGTTCAGGCCCATGAGCACAGCCATATCGGTGGAGGCTACGCCGCCGATGCCCAGATGCACGGCGTAAATCAGGCCGTACAGGCTGTGGGCGGCGTCGAGTTCGCCGCTGACCAGTTTGTCCCGCAGGTTGGCCCAGGACGACTGGCGCTTGAGGTTCAGGGTCAGACCGTAAGGCTGGGCGAAGCCCTGGGTGGCGGCGACCACCACTGAGGCGCAGTCGCTCAGAGCCATGAAGCCAAGGTTTATTTCGGTTTTTTCCGGGGCATCGCTGCCGTTGACCCAGGCCAGTGGGCCGGCTGATGGTTCATTCATCGATTTGCACCTTCCAAAAAAAACGTCGTCCCATGGCCTCTGCGCGAGCAGAGCCGGTGACGACGCCATTGTCCTTCCACTCATTCCGTCGTTGGCATGAGTGCTGATGATCATGTTGGTGCAAGGCATATGCCATCGCTGGCTGATTTTGTCGTGCGCCTCGCCTGTGGACTCGATGCGCGGCTATAATCGCCGCCTCTCATCGCCACCCGAGTCAAGCCTGCCCATGTACACCCTGGCCCGTCAGCTGCTGTTCAAACTTTCCCCGGAAACCTCCCACGATCTGTCCCTGGACCTGATCGGCGCGGGCGGGCGTTTGGGCCTCAACGGCTTACTGTGCAAGGCACCGGCGAAAATGCCGGTGACGGTCATGGGCCTGGAATTCCCGAACCCGGTCGGTCTGGCGGCCGGTCTGGACAAGAACGGCGCGGCGATCGACGGGTTTGCCCAACTGGGTTTCGGTTTCGTCGAAATCGGTACCATTACCCCGCGTCCGCAACCGGGTAATCCGAAACCACGGATTTTCCGCTTGCCGCAAGCCGAGGCGATCATCAACCGCATGGGTTTCAACAACCTCGGCGTCGATCACTTGCTCGCTCGCGTGGCGGCAGCCAAGTACAAGGGCGTGCTGGGTATCAATATCGGCAAGAACTTTGATACGCCGGTTGAACGTGCGGTTGACGACTACCTGATCTGCCTGGACAAGGTCTATGCACACGCCAGCTACGTGACGGTCAATGTCAGCTCGCCGAACACACCGGGCCTGCGCAGCCTGCAATTCGGCGATTCGCTCAAGCAATTGCTTGCCGACCTGGCCACGCGCCGGGCGGAATTGGCCCTGCGCCACGGCAAACATGTGCCTTTGGCGATCAAGATCGCACCGGACATGAGCGATGAAGAAACCGCTCAAGTCGCCCAGGCGTTGATCGAAACCGGGATGGATGCGGTGATCGCCACCAACACCACCCTGAGCCGCGTCGGCGTCGAAGGCCTGGAGCACGGTGACGAGGCGGGCGGATTGTCCGGCGCCCCGGTTCGCGACAAGAGCACCCACACCGTGAAGGTGCTGGCGGCGGAACTGGCCGGTCGCTTGCCGATCATCGCCGTGGGCGGTATCACCGAAGGCAAGCACGCGGCTGAGAAAATCACTGCGGGTGCGAGCCTGGTGCAGATCTATTCGGGCTTTATCTATAAAGGCCCGGCACTGATTCGTGAATCGGTAGATGCCATCGCCGCGCTGCGCTGAAGACAGTGTAGGGGCATTGTGCTGAGGGCTTTTGTGGCGAGGGGGCTTGCCCCCGTTCAGCTGCGAAGCAGTCGTAAACCCTGTGTCCATGTTCTCTCTGATTCACCGCGTTGCCTGGTTTTGGGGCCGCTTCGCAGCCCAACGGGGGCAAGCCCCCTCGCCACAATGGTTTCTTCGCTGAATTTGGAGCAGGCATAAAAAAGGGCTCCCCGAAGGAGCCCCTGGGCCGAAGCCCGCCGTCCGGATAGGACGTGCGTGGTTAAGTCGTAGCGTAATCAGATTGTCGTGTCGGAGTGTGTGCCCTGTATTAGCCGACGGCGTGAAGTTCGTTGAGTCTGTGGATTCCCGCAGTGCCGGTCATACCGTCCCAATTGTCGCCGCGTCCTTCTCGCCAGCCATTGATCCAGGCTTGGCGTACCGACGGTAGAGTAAAAGGGCAAAGCTCACGGGATTTACCACCAACGCCATATTGATATCCGCGCAAAAATGCTCTTTCCAACGGATCACGCTTAAGTCTTCTCATAGGGTGTTTCCCTCACTTGTTGACTGTATGTATCGCGTCGACCTCAATCGAGGTCAGGCAGAAAAATTCTGCCGTTGGTGGCTCGCTGCCGGCGTCGCGAGCCAAGGTGTTGACGCCGTTGCGACGTCAACCTGAGTGGAGTTCTAACCAATGCGTCACATCGAGGGAATGACCGTTTTGTCATAAGAACGTAACCATAAAGATGGTATGGCCATAAGTAACACGATATTTGTGCCGTGTTGATTGGCCAAAGCCCGGTATGATCGGCCCTTCGCTGGGATGCTGGGGGTTGCGCCTTAACGAGAATGACACCCGTTGCTCTTGGGTATTATTCGACGAAGGGTCGACTTATGACATTTTGTTTCATCAACTTTTTTATCTGCCCTGGCATCTAAGCTCTTTTAACCCGAGCAGTCAGGGTGGGACGGCACACCTTCGTGCCACGCGGGCGTTCTGTTAGAAAAACGCCTGATTGAAAACCGGATCGGCAACGCGTTGCCGGTTCACTTAGCTAAAGGCTCTGGAATTACCATGTCCGATCGTTTCGAACTCTTCCTCACTTGCCCCAAAGGCCTTGAAGGTCTGCTCATCGAGGAAGCCGTCGGGCTTGGCCTTGAGGAAGCACGCGAGCACACCTCGGCTGTGCGCGGCATGGCCACCATGGAAACCGCTTATCGCCTGTGCCTGTGGTCGCGTCTGGCGAACCGGGTGCTGTTGGTGCTCAAGCGCTTCCCGATGAAGGACGCCGAAGATCTCTATCACGGCGTGCTGGATATCGATTGGCAAGACCACATGCTCAACGACGGCACCCTGGCCGTCGAATTCAGCGGTCACGGCTCTGGCATCGACAACACGCACTTTGGCGCCTTGAAGGTCAAGGATGCCATCGTCGACAAACTGCGCACCCCGCAAGGCGATCGCCCGTCCATCGACAAGCTCAACCCCGACCTGCGCGTTCACCTGCGTCTGGACCGTGGCGAAGCCATCCTGTCCCTCGACCTGTCCGGGCACAGCCTGCACCAGCGCGGTTATCGCTTGCAGCAAGGCGCGGCGCCGCTGAAGGAAAACCTCGCGGCAGCGATTCTGATCCGTTCCGGCTGGCCGCGCATTGCCGCCGATGGTGGCGCGCTGGCTGACCCGATGTGCGGTGTCGGCACGTTCCTGGTGGAAGCCGCCATGATCGCCGCCGACATGGCACCGAACCTGCGCCGCGAGCAGTGGGGCTTCACCGCCTGGCTCGGGCACGTGCCGGCGCTGTGGAAAAAACTCCACGAAGAAGCCACTGAACGCGCCGCGGCCGGCCTGGCCAAGCCACCGCTGTGGATTCGCGGTTACGAAGCCGACCCACGCCTGATTCAACCGGGCCGCAACAACGTCGAACGTGCCGGCCTGAGCGAGTGGATCAAGATTTACCAGGGCGAAGTGGCAACGTTCGAGCCGCGTCCGGACCAGAACCAGAAAGGCCTGGTGATCTGCAACCCTCCGTACGGCGAGCGTCTGGGCGATGAGGCGAGCCTGCTCTACCTCTACCAGAACCTCGGTGAGCGTCTGCGTCAGGCGTGCTTGAACTGGGAGGCGGCGGTGTTCACCGGTGCTCCGGACCTGGGCAAGCGCATGGGCATCCGCAGCCACAAACAGTATTCGTTCTGGAACGGCGCGTTGCCGTGCAAATTGCTGTTGATCAAGGTCACGCCAGACCAGTTCGTCACCGGCGAGCGTCGCACCCCGGAACAGCGTCAGGCCGAGCGTGAACAGGCGGCCTACGATGAAGCGCCGAGTGAGCCGCAAGAGCGCAAGTACAACAAGAACGGCAATCCGATCAAACCGGCTCCGGCACCCGCCCCGGTGATCGAGCAGCCGCGCCTGAGCGAAGGTGGGCAGATGTTTGCCAACCGTCTGCAAAAGAACGTCAAGGCGCTGGGCAAGTGGGTCAAGCGTGAAGGCATCGACTGCTACCGCGTCTACGATGCCGACATGCCGGAATATTCCATGGCCATCGACCTGTATCACGACTGGGTCCACGTTCAGGAATACGCCGCGCCGAAATCCATCGATCCGGAAAAAGCCTCGGCGCGGATGTTCGATGCCCTCGCGGCAATCCCGCAGGCGTTGAACATCGACAAGAGCCGCGTGGTGGTCAAGCGTCGCGAACGTCAGAGCGGCACCAAGCAGTACGAACGCCAGAGCGCCCAGGGCAAGTTCAACGAGGTCAACGAAGGCGGCGTGAAGCTGCTGGTGAACCTCACCGACTACCTCGACACCGGGTTGTTCCTCGACCACCGGCCGATGCGCATGCGGATTCAGAAAGAGGCGGCCGGCAAACGCTTCCTCAACCTGTATTGCTACACCGCGACCGCCAGCGTGCATGCGGCCAAGGGCGGTGCGCGCAGCACCACCAGCGTCGACCTGTCGAAAACTTACCTGGACTGGGCGCGGCGCAATCTGTCGCTGAACGGTTTCTCCGACAAGAACCGTCTGGAGCAGGGCGACGTGATGGCCTGGCTCGACGCCTGCCGTGACGAATACGACCTGATCTTCATCGACCCGCCGACCTTCTCCAACTCCAAGCGCATGGAAGGGATCTTCGACGTGCAGCGTGACCAGGTGCAGTTGATCGACCTGGCCATGGCGCGACTGGCACCGGGTGGGGTGTTGTACTTCTCCAACAACTTCCGCAAGTTCCAGCTCGAGGAAAACCTCACCGAGCGTTATGCCGTTGAGGAAATCACGGCCCAGACCATCGATCCGGATTTCGCCCGTAATGGCAAGATCCACCGTGCCTGGAAGATCACTGCTCGCTGACACTTAAGCCTGATTGGATCCACAGAGCCTTGATTTTTAAAGGCTCTTTGGTTCTTTCAGTGCTGGTCAAATTAGTGGCTAATAGCTATAACTCAACTCATGGCCAATGGGCTTTCCGGCACCTGGCGTTATGAGTTGCGTTTATGTCGTTACACGCCGTGCGCCCCAAGATCCTGGGTTTTATCAGCGAAGATGTCTCGGCCTGGCTGGTCGCGCTGCTGGTATTGCTCGTCGGCGGGATTCTTACGGGGTTGCTGGCCTGGGCAACACTCAATCAGTTTCATCAGCAAATGCGGCAACGTTTCCAACTGCTCGCCAGTGAACGCTACAGCCGTATCGTAGAACGTTTCGAAGATCAGGAGCAGCGCCTTGATGGCCTGCGCCGGTTCTTCGCCAATTCCGAGTCGGTGTCCCGCGAGGAATTCGACGGTTACGCCAAACCTCTTTTGCGGCGCACCCAAGCCTATTCCTGGGCACCACGGGTTTCCCGCGCCGAACGCCCCTTGCTTGAACGCTTCGTGCATGACGAAGGCTTGAGCAATTTCACCTTTCGCGAACTCACCGCCGACGGCCGGTTGCAACCGGCCGCGGAGCGGGACGAGTACGTACCGGTGCTCTATACCCAAACCCAGAGCCGACTGCCCACGCCGCTGGGTTACGACCTGCTGGCCCAGCCCCTGCGCCGTTCGACCCTGGAGCGTGCCGATCGAACTGGCCGCATGGCTGTCTCGCAACCATTGCATCTGGTAAGCATTGAGCCCGCCTATTCACGGGGTGTGTTGCTGGTGGCACCGGTCAGCCGTCAGCAGCTGCCGGGCACCACGCCCGCCGGATATGTGATGGCGGTGATCAGCATGCGCCAGCTGCTGGCGGACGGGCTGCCGGAAGAGAATCATGATTCTCTCTCGGTGCGCATCCTCGACTTGTCCACCGATGACCAACACGAGGTGCTGTACGAGTCGACCAACCCGGCGGGGGCCAGTGACTTGTCCTCTACGCGCTTGCTGCGCCTGGCCGACCACGATTATCAAGTGGATATGCGCCCCAGTGCTGCGTTCCTGCAAGCCAACCATTCTTCAGTGACCAGCCAGGTGGTGCTGGGTGGTTTACTCAGCTTGTTGCTCAGTGTGTTTCTCTATGTGTTGGTCAGCCAGCGGCAACGGGCGCTGAAAATGGTCGAGCAACGGACCGAGGAACTGCACGCCCGTGAGCAAGAGCTGCGCGGCACGCATGGCCAATTGCGCGGCGTGCTGGATGCTGCGACTCAGGTGGCGATCATCGCCACCGACCTGCGGGGGATCGTCAGCACTTTCAATGCCGGTGCCGAGCACATGCTCGGTTACTCCAGTGCGCAGGCCGTGGGCCACATGACCCTGGAAAACCTGCACCTGCCCCGGGAGCTCGAGGCGCGGTCGGCGGAGTTGAGCGCGCGCTATGGCAAGCCGATTCCGACCTGTCAGGCCATGTTGGTCGAAGGCGGGGAAGAGGGCGGTCACGAAGCCCGGGAGTGGACGCTGGTGCGCCGCGACGGCAGCCATTTGACGGTGAACATGCTGGCGACCCCAGTTCTCGACGAACAAGGGCTGTGGGTTGGGCACCTGGCGATCTGTATCGACGTCACCGAGCGCAAGCGTGTCCACGAGGCTCTGGCGGCGCGGGACCTGTTGTTGAAGAAGCTCAGTGCCCATGTGCCCGGCGGGATTTACCAGTTCAAGATGGAGTTCGATGGGCGCTTCAGCATTATCTACGCCAGCGACGGGATGCGCGAGATCTACGAACTCGAATTGGAGGTACTGCTGAGCAATGCCGAAGCGGTGTTCTCGCGGATTCATCCTCAGGACTCGCGCCGGGTCCGCGCGTCGATCCAGGTGTCGGCGGACAACCTCAGCCCCTGGCGCGAAGAGTATCGCGTGCAATTGCCCGAGCGTGGCCTGCGCTGGGTCCGCGGCGAAGCAACGCCGGAGGAACTGCCCGGTGGCGGTGTGCTGTGGCATGGCTACATTTCGGACATTTCCGACCTCAAGCGGGTGGAAGAGGAGTTGCGCGCACTGTCGGTGACCGACTCATTGACCGGGATTTATAACCGCCGCTACTTCCAGGAGCGCCTGACCACCGAAATGGCCCGGGTCGAGCGCGGCGGTGGCGAGTTGTCGGTGATCATGCTCGACATCGACCACTTCAAACGCATCAATGACCAGCACGGCCATGCCGTGGGCGATCGGGTATTGCAGGCGGTGTGTGAGCGTATTGGCCGTCGCCTGCGGCGCACCGATGTGTTCTGTCGCCTGGGGGGCGAAGAGTTCATGGTGCTCTGTCCGGACATCGACGGCGAGCAGGCTCATGTGCTGGCCTTGGAACTGTGGCAAGGGTTGCGCAGTTCGCCGATCGACGAGGTGGGGATCGTTACCGCGAGTTTCGGGATTGCCAGCTGGCGGGCCGGGGAAGGCGCGGATGCGTTGCTGTTGCGGGCGGATTCGGGGGTTTACGCGGCGAAGCAGGCGGGAAGGGATCGGGTTGAAGGGCAGATGAGCTAGGTCTGCATACAGACCCTGTTGGAGATTCTATGTTGCAGGGTTGCCCTGCAACATAGAATCTCCGACATTGGATCTGAGGTGTTCTATGGATCCGGTTACAACACCGATGCCGTGGTCGGCAGTTTCGGCTGGCGATACAGGTCCAGCAGCACCTGATCCAGCACCGAAGACGCGCCAAACGGAGCCTTGTCGTTAAGAATCGCCACCACCGCCCAGGTATTGCCATTGACATCGCGGCTGAAGCCGGAGATGGCACGCACGGTGTTCAGGGTGCCAGTCTTGACGTGGGCTTCACCGGTCATGGCCGTGTGTTTCAGGCGTTTGCGCATGGTGCCGTCGGTGCCGGCAATCGGCATCGAGCTGATGAACTCGGCGGCGTACGGGCTGCGCCAGGCGGCTTGCAGCATTGCGGCCATTTCACGTGCGCTTACCCGTTCGGCGCGGGACAGGCCGGAACCGTTCTCCATCACCAGGTGCGGTGCGGTGATGCCTTTCTGCGCCAGCCACTGACGCACCACACGCTGGGCCGCTTTGGCGTCATCACTGTCGGCGTCGGTGCGGAACTTCTGGCCCAGGCTCAGGAACAACTGCTGAGCCATAGTGTTGTTACTGTATTTGTTGATGTCGCGAATGATTTCCGCCAGGTCTGGCGAGTAGGCCCGGGCCAGCACCTTGGCGCTGCTCGGCGTCGGTGCCAGACGATCCTGGCCCTGGATGCTGCCGCCCAATTCCTTCCAGATCGCGCGCACGGCGCCGGCGGTGTAGGTCGCGTGGTCGAGTAGCGACAAATAGGTCTGGGAGCTGCAACCTTCGCCCAACTGGCCGCCGACGGTCACGGTGACGCTGCCATCAGCCTGGGTCACCGGGTTGTAGCGCACGCCCCCGGTGCATTGCTTGGAGTTGAGCGCCTTGACCTGATTGTCGATGCGGATGCTGGCAATCGGCGGCTCGACCGACACCAGGACCTTGCCCGAGTCGTTGCGGGCCACGAAACGCAGGGCCTTGAGGTTGACCAGCAGTGCGTCGGGCTTGACCAGGAACGGTTTGTTCTCGTCATTGCCGTCGTCGTTGAACTCGGGCAGTTGCGGCTGCACGAAGAAGCCGCGGTCCAGCACCAGGTCGCCGGTGACCTGGGTCACGCCATTGGCGCGCAAGTCGCGCATCAGCAGCCAGAGTTTTTCCATGTTCAGCTTCGGATCGCCGCCACCCTTGAGGTAGAGGTTACCGTTGAGGATGCCACCGCTGAGGGTGCCATCGGTGTAGAACTCGGTTTTCCACTGGTGGTTCGGGCCAAGCATTTCCAGCGCGGCATAGGTGGTGACCAGTTTCATGGTCGAGGCCGGGTTGACCGAAACGTCAGCGTTATAAACGGTTGGGGTGCCCGGACCGTTAAGCGGGATCATCACCAGCGACAAGGCACTGTCCGGCAATTTGCTGGCCTTGAGGGCCTTTTCAACGTTGGGCGACAGGGCGGTGTTGATCGGTGCGGCGGAAACGGGGAGGGCCAGGGGCAGAAGAAGGCTGGCCAGCAGCAATGGACGCAAAGATTTGATCATCTGAAATAAAACCCTACAGCCGAGGGGAAAAAAGACGAGGGCATGGTGATAAATTCCCTCAGCGGTCATGAAAGTGTCGGCATTATGCCCCAAGGTGCAAGGGCTTGTGCCGCACCTTGGTCGACTAATCCGCTATTTTTTTACCGACGGTAGACGTCGCGCCGTTCTGAGGCGGGTAATCGGCGCCTGAAACTGCTAAAGTGCCGCCCGTTATTACTTATGAGGATTGTTCCAATGGCGACTAACCGTTCCCAGCGTCTGCGCAAAAAACTGTGCGTCGATGAATTTCAAGAGCTGGGTTTCGAACTGAACCTGGATTTCAAAGAAGATTTGGCTGATGAAGCCATTGATGCTTTCCTCGACGCGTTCCTGAAAGAAGCCATGGAAGCCAACGGTCTGGGTTATGTGGGCGGCGATGACTTCGGTCTGGTTTGCCTGCAGAAGCGTGGCTCGGTGACCGAAGCACAGCGTGCCGCTGTTGAAGCCTGGCTCAAGGGCCGCAGCGAACTGACAGAAGCTACTGTCAGCCCGCTGATCGACGTCTGGTACCCGGAAAAGCCGATCAATCCGGTAGCCTGATGTTCTAAAAAACGGCGACCCCAAGGGTCGCCGTTTTTTTTCAGGCTTTACGCCAATTCAGAATCACCAGCGTCAACACCCCCGCGACAATCCCCCAGAACGCCGAGCCGATGGAAAACAGCGTCAGCCCCGATGCCGTCACCATAAAGGTAATCAGCGCCGCTTCCCGTTCCTGCACTTGCGCCATGGCAATGCTCAGACCGTTGATGATTGAGCCGAACAGCGCCAGCGCGGCAATCGACAGCACCAGTTCTTTAGGCAATGCGGCAAACAACGCCGCCAGAGTTGCACCGAACACCCCGGCAATCCCGTAGAAAATCCCGCACCAGACCGCGGCCGTGTAGCGCTTGTTGCGATCTTCATGGGCATGTGGCCCGGTGCAGATCGCTGCGCTGATGGCGGCCAGGTTGATCCCGTGGGAGCCAAACGGCGCCAGCAGCAACGAGGCAATCCCAGTGGTGGTGATCAGCGGCGAGGCCGGGACGTTGTAGCCGTCGGCGCGCAAAACGGCGATGCCCGGCATGTTCTGCGAGGTCATCGCCACCACGAACAGCGGGATGCCGATGCTGATGGTCGCGGCCAGGGAGAAATGCGGCGTGGTCCAGACCGGCGTCGCGACTTCCAGGTGAAAGCCACTGAAATCCAGCAACCCCATGAAACCGGCCAGCGCGGTGCCGATCAACAGTGCCGCGAGCACGGCGTAGCGTGGCGACAGGCGCTTGACCAGCAGATATGTGAAGAACATCCCCAGGACCAGCGCGGTGCGGTGCTGGGCGGCGACGAAAATCTCGCTGCCGATCTTGAACAGAATCCCCGCCAGCAACGCTGCCGCCAACGAGGCCGGAATCTTTTTCATCAGCCGTTCGAAACTGCCCGTCAGGCCGCACACGGTCACCAACACTGCGCAAGTAATGTAGGCGCCGATGGCCTCGCCATAGGAAACACCGCCCAGGCTGGTGATCAGCAACGCCGCGCCGGGGGTCGACCAGGCAATGGTAATCGGGGTGCGATAGCGCAAGGACAGGCCGATCGAGCACACCGCCATGCCGATGGAGATCGCCCAGATCCACGACGAAATCTGCCCGCTGCTCAGGCCCGCCGCTTGCCCGGCCTGGAACATCAGCACCAGCGAACTGGTGTAACCGGTCATCATGGCGATGAACCCGGCGACAATGGCCGAGGGCGACGTGTCGGTCAGGGGACGAAGCTGCGTGTGCGTGGCGTCGGTCATGACAGCGGTGTTCCTTGTTTTATAGAAATAATCAACTCCGGGGAGCTTTTGTGGCGAGGGAGCTTGCTCCCGCTGGGCTGCGAAGCGGCCCCCCAAACAATCCAATGCGCTCAGATAGATGAAGCGCGTTAGCAGCATCAACGACGGCTTCGCCGCCGAGCGGGAGCAAGCTCCCTCGCCACAATGGTCTCTTCACTTCAGTTCCCGCCCACAGGTTTGTGCGTTCAAGCCTAAACTGAAACGTAACCGGTCGTTGCAATACAGCAAAGGCGACAAACAGCCGTACAGTCGTGTTGCCACCCGCCATTGTGTACAATTGCAGTGTTTTTTACGCGATACTTGCCAGTGACCCACTGTGCCGTATTACAGTCACGGTCAATTCGCCGCAGTTCTCCCGACTCGAGTGCCCATGAACGAACAGTTGCAACCCCTCAAGAAACAACCGCGAGCAGGCAAAGCCGGCCGCAGCGGTACCCAGGACGATATTGTCTACGCGCATATCTTCGAGGCCATCCTCGAACAGCGTCTGGCTCCCGGCACCAAGTTGAGCGAAGAAGCGCTGGGGGAAATTTTCGGGGTCAGTCGCACCATCATTCGCCGCGCGCTGTCGCGTCTGGCCCATGAAGGCGTGGTGTTGCTGCGTCCGAATCGCGGCGCTGTCGTCGCCAGCCCGAGTGTTGAAGAGGCCCGTCAGGTGTTCATGGCGCGGCGTCTGGTGGAGCGGGCGATCACTGAATTGGCGGTGCAGCACGCCACTGCCGAGCAGATTGCCGACTTGCGGCAGATGGTCAACGACGAGCGCGACAGCTTCTCCCGTGGCGATCGCGGTGCCGGTATTCGTCTGTCGGGCGAGTTCCACTTGAAACTGGCCGAAGCGGCGAAGAACGCGCCGCTGATCAGCTTCCAGCGCAGCCTGGTGTCCCAGACATCGCTGATCATCGCCCAGTATGAGAGCGGCAACCGTTCCCACTGTTCCTACGATGAACACACCCAGCTGATCGACGCCATCGAAGCGCGGGACGCGACGCTGGCGGTGGATTTGATGATGCATCACATGGACCACATCGACAGCAAACTCAACCTCGACGAAGAAAGCGCGTCGGATGATTTGCATGCGGTGTTCTCGCATCTGTTGCAGACCAAGAAGCCAGGGCGCTCGACTGCCAAGCTATAAATCGGGCCGAGTCGCGATAGCGGTCTGACAGGCGACAAAAAAATCCCCCGCAATCAATGAGTGCGGGGGATTTTTTATGCCCGAAAAACCTTAACGCTGATGCACCAGATGCCCCGCCGCGTACGTCTGCAGCACAGTCCGATCATCCCCCAGCGTCATCAACACAAACAACGTCTCGGCTATGTTATTGGCCTGCTTCAGGCGATAGCTCAGCAGCGGCGTCGCGTTGTAGTCCAGCACCAGGAAGTCCGCGTCGGTGCCCGGTTGCAGGGTGCCGATCTTGTCTTCCAGGCGCAGCGCGCGGGCACCGCCGAGGGTGGCGAGGTAAAGCGACTTGAACGGGCTCAGCCGTGCGCCTTGCAGCTGCATGACCTTGTACGCTTCGTTCAGGGTTTGCAGCAGCGAGAAACTGGTGCCGCCACCGACGTCCGTGCCCAGGCCGACATTCAGCTTGTGCTTCTCGGCCATCGGCAGGTTGAACAAGCCGCTGCCGAGGAAGAAGTTCGAGGTCGGGCAGAACGCAATCGCCGATCCGGTCTGTGCCAGGCGCGCGCATTCGTCGTCGCACAGGTGCACGCCGTGGGCGAACACCGAGCGCTCGCCGAGCAGTTGGTAGTGATCGTAGACGTCCAGGTAGCCCTTGCGCTCCGGGAACAGTTCCTTGACCCACTCGACTTCCTTGAGGTTTTCGCTGATGTGGGTCTGCATGTACAGATCCGGGTATTCGCTGAGCAACTGGCCGGCGAGGGTCAGTTGCTCCGGGGTGCTGGTCGGGGCGAAGCGCGGGGTGACGGCGTAATGCAGGCGGCTCTTGCCGTGCCAGCGTTCGATCAGCGCCTTGCTTTCGACGTAGCTCGATTCGGCAGTGTCAGTCAGGTAGTCCGGCGCGTTGCGATCCATCATCACCTTGCCGGCGATCATTCGCAGATCCAGTTGCTCGGCAGCCTCGAAAAACGAGTTCACCGATTGCGGATGCACGCTGCCGAAGACCAGGGCGGTGGTGGTGCCGTTGCGCAGCAGTTCCTTGATGAAAATATCTGCGACTTCATCGGCGTGAACCTTGTCGGCAAACTGGCTTTCGCACGGAAAGGTGTAGGTGTTCAGCCAGTCCAGCAGTTGCTCGCCGTAGGCGCCGACCATGCCGGTTTGCGGCAGGTGAATGTGGGTGTCGATGAAGCCGGGAGTGATCAGTGCGTTCTGATAATGGGTGATCTCGATGTCGGCCGGCAGCGTTGGCAGCAATTCGCTGGCGTGGCCGATGGCGTTGATCTGGCCGTTCTCGACCACCAGCAGGCCGTCTTCGAAATATTCGTAGGAGGCTTCGATGCCCACTTCGGCAGGGTCGGCGATGCTGTGCAAAATGGCGGCGCGGTAGGCTTTGCGAGTCATTGGCTTGGGTTCTCAATTGGTTCGAAGCTTTGCAATTCGAGGCTTTTCAGTTCGAAGCTCTTCAGTTAGAAGCTTGGCTGCGGCGCGAAGCAGGCAGCAGTTTGGCGATCGATGATCCGGCGCTGGCGGTGTGCTGGCCGAAATTCGCGTTATAGGTGGCGATGATTTCGCCGGCGATGGAGATGGCGATTTCCACAGGCAACTTGCCTTTGACTTCGCCCAGCCCCATCGGGCAGCGCATGCGTTGCAGCACGGCACTGTCGAAACCACGATCACGCAGGCGGTGTTCGAATTTCACCCGTTTGGTTTTCGAACCGATCAGGCCGAAGTAGGCGAAGTCGTTGCGCTTGAGGATCGCGGCGGTGAGTTCGAGGTCGAGCTGGTGGTTGTGGGTCATGACAATGCAGTAGCTGCCAGCGGGCAGGTCATCGACTTCATCCAGCGGTTCTTCGGTGACGATTTTGCGCACACCGTGGGGGATCTGTTCGGGGAATTCGGCTTCCCGCGAATCGATCCAGCGCACCCGGCAGGGCAGGCTGGCGAGCAGCGGCACCAGCGCCCGACCGACGTGTCCGGCGCCGAATACAGCAATCTGCGCTTGCACCTGGCCCATCGGTTCGAACAGCAGCACGGTCACGCCGCCGCAGCACTGGCCCAGGCTGGCGCCGAGGCTGAAGCGCTCCAGATGGGTGTCCTGCCGGCCGCTGGCAAGCATCTCGCGGCCGATCTGCATGGCCTTGTATTCCAGATGCCCGCCACCAATGGTGTCGAACGTTTGCGTGGCGCTGATGACCATCTTCGAGCCGGCATTGCGCGGCGTCGAGCCGAGCTCTTCGATAATGGTCACCAACACACAGGGTTCACCCCGGTTTTGCAGGTCGGCGAGGGCGTCGATCCAGTTGTACATGGTTCACCTCAACATCTCTGTTGTCTGTTCGGGTCTCATCGCGGGCAAGCCACGCTCCCACAAGGAATGCATCGTACCTGTGGGAGCTTGCTTGCTTGCGATGGCCGCGCCTAGGTCTTACAGCGAAGCCAACTCGGCTTCAGCCTCAACAGGCTTCAAAGCCTTCAACTGACGCATCTGCTCACAGCCCCACAACACCCGCTCCGGCGTCGCCGGCGCGTCGATTTTCGGTTGATGCCGGTAGTCGCCCAAACTCGCCACGGCGTCCTTGATCGCGCACCAGACGGCGATGCCAAGCATGAACGGCGGCTCACCCACAGCCTTGGAATGGAACACCGTGTCTTCCGGGTTCTTGCGGTTTTCCACCAGCTTCACCCGCAGGTCCAACGGCATGTCCGCCACGGCCGGGATTTTGTAGCTGGCCGGGCCGTTGGTCATCAGTTTGCCTTTGTCGTTCCACACCAGTTCTTCCATGGTCAGCCACCCCATGCCCTGGATGAAGCCGCCCTCGACCTGACCGATGTCGATGGCCGGGTTCAGCGAGGCGCCGACGTCGTGGAGGATGTCGGTACGCAGCATCTTGTACTCGCCGGTCAGGGTGTCGACGATCACCTCGGCGCAGGCCGCGCCGAAGGCGTAGTAGTAGAACGGCCGACCGCGAGCCTGACTGCGGTCGTAGTAGATTTTCGGAGTCTTGTAGAAGCCAGTGCTCGACAACGACACCTGGGCGAAATACGCCTGCTGGATCAGCGCTTCGAACGTCAGGATGTGATCGCGAACCCGCACATGACCGTTGTGGAATTCCACGTCTTCTTCGCTGACCTTGTATTGTCGCGCGGCAAATTCCACCAGGCGTTTCTTGATGATTTCCGCGGCATTCTGTGCGGCTTTACCGTTGAGGTCGGCGCCGCTGGAAGCGGCGGTCGGCGAGGTGTTCGGCACTTTGTCGGTGTTGGTCGCGGTGATCTGCACCCGGTCCATTTCCACCTGGAATACTTCAGCCACCACTTGTGCAACCTTGGTGTTCAGGCCCTGGCCCATCTCGGTGCCGCCGTGGTTCAGGTGGATGCTGCCGTCGGTGTAGACATGCACCAGCGCACCGGCCTGGTTGAGGAAACTGGCGGTGAAGGAAATACCGAATTTCACCGGGGTCAGCGCCAGGCCTTTTTTCAGGATCGGGCTGTTGGCGTTGTAGCGGCGAATCGCTTCGCGACGCTCGGCGTACTGGCTGCTGGCTTCCAGTTCGGCGGTCATTTCCTCGAGCATGTTGTGCTCGACGGTCTGGTAGTAATGGGTGACGTTGCGCTCGGTCTTGCCGTAGTAGTTGGCCTTGCGCACCGCCAGCGGATCGAGGGCCAGATGACGGGCTATGGCGTCCATCACTTCTTCGATCGCAACCATGCCTTGCGGGCCACCGAAGCCACGGTAAGCGGTGTTCGATGCGGTGTTGGTCTTGCAGCGGTGACCATTGATGGTCGCATCGCCCAGGTAGTACGAGTTGTCGGCATGGAACATCGCGCGGTCGACAATCGACGCCGACAAATCCGGTGAGCAACCGCAGTTACCGGCCAGCTCCAGGGCGATGCCGTGCAGGCGGCCGGTGCTGTCGAAGCCCACGTCGTACTCGACGTAGAACGGGTGACGCTTGCCGGTCATCAGCATGTCTTCGACACGCGGCAGGCGCATTTTGGTGGGTTGACCGGTCAGGTGCGCGATCACCGCGCACAGGCACGCCGGGCTTGCCGCCTGGGTTTCCTTGCCGCCGAAACCACCGCCCATGCGGCGCATGTCGACGACGATCTTGTTCATCGACACGTCCAGCACTTCCGCCACCAGTTTCTGCACTTCGGTGGGGTTCTGGGTCGAGCAGTAAACGATCATCCCGCCGTCTTCAGTCGGCATCACCGAAGAGATCTGGGTTTCCAGATAAAAGTGTTCCTGGCCGCCGATGTGCAGCGTGCCCTGGATGCGATGCTCGGCAGTGGCCAAGGCATTGGCCGAATCGCCGCGCTGGTGGGTATGGCTGTCGAGCACGAAATGGCGTTTGCGCAGGGCTTCGACCACGTCCAGAACCGGTTCGAGGTCTTCGTATTCGATGATCGCCGCCATCGCGGCTTTGCGCGCGGTTTCCAGGTCTTTCGCGGCGACTGCGAGCACCGGTTGGCCGACGAACTGCACATCATCGATGGCCAGCAGCGGATCGCCCGGCAACAGCGGGCCGATGTCTTTCAGGCCTGGCACGTCTTCGTGGGTGATGGCGATGCGCACGCCTTCAAAGGCGTAGCAGGGCTTGGTATCGATGCTGATGATTTTCGCATGGGCGCGGTCCGACAGCCGTGCATAAACGTGCAGCTGATTGGGGAATTCCAGCCGATCGTCGATGTACTGCGCTTCTCCGGACACATGCTTGGCGGCGCTGTCGTGCTTGACGCTGCGGCCGACTCCGGTGGTCAGATCCTTGGCGAACAATTCAGCCAGTTCGGCTTGGGTCTTCTCTACGGCGTGATGATTAGACATAAGCGGTCACCCGAGTCTCGATGTGCGGTGTTTGCAGTTCGATGAAGTATTTGCGCAGCAGGTTCTGCGCGCTGAGCAGGCGGTATTCCTTGCTGGCGCGGAAGTCCGAGAGCGGTGTGAAATCTTCGGCTAGTGCGGCGCAGGCGCGTTCAATGGTGGCGTTGTTGAACGGTGCGCCAACCAGCGCGGCTTCGCAGTTTTTCGCACGTTTCGGGATGGCCGCCATGCCGCCGAAAGCAACGCGGGCGTCGGCGACTACGCCATTGTCGATGCGCAGGTTGAAGGCTGCGCAGACTGCGGAAATGTCGTCGTCCAGACGCTTTGACACCTTGTAGGCGCGGAACAGTTGTTCAGCGCTGGCGCGGGGCACGATGATCTTCTCGATGAACTCGCTTTCCTGGCGCGCGGTGACCCGGTAATCGATGAAGTAATCTTCCAGGGCCAGGGTGCGGCGAGTCTCGCCTTTGCACAGCACGATCTGCGCGCCAAGGGCGATCAGCAGCGGTGGCGAGTCACCGATCGGCGAGGCGTTGCCTATATTGCCGCCGAGGGTGCCCTGGTTGCGAATCTGCAACGAAGCGAAGCGCTGCAGCAATTCGCCGAAGTCCGGGTACTCGGCCTTCAAAGCGTCGTAACAGTCGGAGAGGGCGGTGGCGGCGCCGATTTCCAGGCGATCGTCGAAGCGCTCGATGCGCTTCATTTCGGCGACGTTGCCGACGTAGATCATCACCGGCAAGGTGCGGTGGAATTGCGTGACTTCCAGCGCCAGGTCGGTACCGCCGGCCAGCAGGCGGGCCTGTGGATAAGCGTCGTAGAGGTCGGCCAGATCGGCCACGGTCAACGGCACCAGGCAGCGTTTGTCGCCACTGTTGAGTTCACCGATGTCGGTGGGGGCGATGGCTTTCAGGCGAGCGATGGTTTGCGCTTCGCGAGCATCGAACTGGTCCGGTTGCTTGTTGCAGCAGGATTGCTCGGCGGCGGCCAGGATCGGCCGATAACCGGTGCAGCGGCAGAGGTTGCCGGCCAGCGCTTCGTGGGCCTTGTGGGAGTCCGGTTGATCGCTGTTCTTTTGCAGGGCGAACAACGACATGACAAAGCCCGGGGTGCAGAAGCCGCACTGCGAGCCGTGGCACTCGACCATGGCTTTTTGCACGCTGTGCAGTTGGCCTTGGTGCTTGAGGTCTTCGACGCTGATCAGTTGCTTGCCGTGCAGCGACGAAACAAAGGTCAGGCACGAGTTGAGGCTGCGATAGCGAATGTGTTCGCGGCCATCGTCATCCGTCTGCAACTCGCCGACCACCACAGTGCACGCGCCACAGTCACCGCTGGCGCAGCCTTCTTTGGTGCCGGGTTTGCCCACATGTTCGCGCAAGTAATTGAGCACAGTCAGGTTCGGGTCCAGGGCGTGCTCGCTACGGAGTTCCTGGTTGAGTAAAAACTGGATCACGGATGGCCTCGCAAACTCATTATTGTTGTTAACCGACATGAGCCGAATTTATCAGGTCTGACTTTCCGGTCAATGATTTTCTGACTTAAAGGTCAGGAAATGGCATTTTGTCGATCAACGACTCGTTCCTTCATTATTGACCCTCACGGGATAGCCTGCTTTTTGCTTGAATCGTGCCAAAAACCGCTGGGTGGGCACTCCGCCATGACCCCTCAATTGCGCTACACTGCGCCGCTTGTGCAGATCGAAGAGTTTGAAGGACAACCATGACGTTCAAGGCGCCGGACAGCCTCGCCGAGCAAATCGCTCACCACCTCGCCGAACGTATCATTCGCGGCGAAATGAAGCCGGGGGAGCGCATCCAGGAACAGAAGGTCACGCTGGCCCTCAATGTCAGCCGCGGTTCAGTCCGTGAGGCCTTGCTGATCCTCGAGCGCCGCCACTTGATCGCGATTTTACCGCGACGTGGCGCCCACGTGACTGAACTGACGCCGCATAAGGTGCAGAGCCTGTGCACGCTGATGAGCGAGTTGTACATATTGCTCGGCAACGCCGTGGCCAGCGGTTGGCAAGTCCAGGCCGACATGGCGCCATTCCTGCAGATCCAGCAGCGCCTGACCGCCAGCTACGAACGCCAGGACATCCGCACGTTCGTCGACGACAGCTTCAGTGTGATGCGTGCCGCGTATCCGTTCGCCAACAACCCGTACTTGCAGGAAACCGTCGAGAATCTGCAGCCGGCCATGAGCCGTGCGTATTTCCTGGCGTTGGAGCAGCGCAAGGCCTCGATGAGCGAGTTCCTGGAACTGTTCGAACGCCTGCTGGCCGCCGTGCTGGCCCGTGACTTTGCGCAGATCCGCGTGGTGCTGACGGCGTATGCCCAGCGCAGTTGCGATCTGGTGGTTTCTGCCTTGACGGTCGCTTAAGCGTGCGGCTCAAGTGCATTAAACTGGCGGGGTTCAAATCCTTCGTCGACCCGACCACGGTGAACTTCCCCAGTAACATGGCGGCAGTGGTCGGGCCCAATGGCTGTGGCAAGTCGAACATCATCGACGCCGTGCGTTGGGTGATGGGCGAGAGCTCGGCCAAGAACTTGCGCGGCGAGTCGATGACCGACGTCATCTTCAACGGCTCCACCAGCCGTAAACCGGTGAGCCAGGCGAGCATCGAGCTGGTGTTCGATAACTCCGATGGCACCTTGATCGGCGAATACGCCGCCTACGCGGAAATTTCCATCCGCCGCAAAGTGACCCGCGACAGCCAGAACAGTTATTTCCTCAACGGCGCCAAATGCCGTCGTCGTGACATCACTGACATTTTCCTCGGCACCGGTCTCGGCCCGCGCAGCTATTCGATCATCGAGCAGGGGATGATCTCCAAGCTGATCGAAGCCAAGCCGGAAGACCTGCGCAACTTTATCGAAGAAGCGGCGGGCATCTCCAAGTACAAGGAGCGTCGACGCGAAACCGAAAACCGCATCCGCCGCACCCACGAAAACCTGGCCCGCCTGACCGACCTGCGCGAAGAGCTCGAGCGTCAGCTTGAACGCTTGCACCGCCAGGCCGAGGCCGCCAAGAAGTATCAGGAATACAAGGGCGAAGAGCGTCAGCTCAAGGCCCAGTTGTCAGCCCTGCGCTGGCAGGCGCTGAACGAGCAGGTCGGCCAGCGCGAAGCGATCATCGGCACCCAGGAAATCACCTTCGAAGCTCTGGTGGCCGAGCAGCGCAATGCCGACGCGGCCATTGAACGCCTGCGTGACGGGCATCACGACCTGTCCGAGCGCTTCAATCTGGTGCAGGGGCGCTTCTATTCGGTCGGCGGCGACATCGCCCGGGTCGAGCAGAGCATCCAGCACGGCCAGCAGCGCTTGCGTCAATTGCAGGATGACCTGAAAGAAGCCGAACGTGCGCGGCTGGAAACCGAATCGCACTTGGGCCATGACCGCACCTTACTGCTGACTTTGGGCGAAGAGCTGGACATGCTCACGCCGGAACAGGAAGTCACCAGCGCCGCCGCCGAAGAGGCCGCCGCCGCACTGGAAGAATCCGAAACCACCATGCATGGCTGGCAGGAGCAGTGGGACACCTTCAACCTCACCGCCGCCGAGCCGCGTCGCCAGGCTGAAGTTCAGCAGTCGCGGATCCAGCAGCTGGAAACCAGCATGGAGCGATTGGCCGATCGTCAGAAGCGTCTGGCCGAAGAGCGCGCGTTGCTTTCGGCAGACCCGGAAGACGCGGCGATCATGGAGCTCAGCGAGCAGTTGGCCGCGTCCGAGGCGACGCTGGAAGACTTGCAGGCCAGTGAAGAGGCGCAAGTCGAACGTCTTGAGCAACTGCGTCAGGAGTTGCAGCAAGCGTTGTCGGCGCAGCAGCAAGCCCAAGGTGATTTGCAGCGGCTCAACGGTCGGCTGGCGTCGCTGGAAGCCTTGCAGCAAGCCGCGCTCGATCCGGGCACCGGCACCGCCGAATGGCTGCGCGAACAGCACCTGGCGGATCGTCCGCGTCTGGCCGAAGGCCTGAAGGTTGAGGCCGGGTGGGAGCTGGCGGTGGAAACCGTACTCGGTGCCGACCTGCAAGCAGTGCTGGTGGACGACTTCGGTGATTTCGATCTGGCCGGGTTTGCCCAAGGCGATTTGCGCCTGCTCAGTCCGGCCAGTGATGGCGTGCGCATGCCCGGCAGTTTGCTCGACAAGGTCGAGGCGCAGATCGATCTGTCGCCTTGGCTGGGGCAGGTCAAACCGGTCGACAGCCTTGAACAGGCCTTGGCCTTGCGCGGGCAATTGGCTGCCGGCCAAAGCCTGATTAGCCGCGACGGCTACTGGGTTGGCAGGCACTTTTTACGCGTACGTCGGGCTAGCGAGGCAGAAAGCGGCGTGCTCGCCCGTGGCCAGGAAATCCAACGGCTGGGCCTGGAGCGTGAAGAACGCGAAGCCACGGTTGAAACTCTGGAAACCCAACTTCAGAATCTAAGGGCGCAACAGCGTCAGCAGGAAAACGGCCGCGAACATTTGCGCCGTCTGCTGCAAGACGAAGCGCGTCAGCAGGGTGAATTGAAAGCCCAGTTGTCGGCTGGTAAAGCCAAGGTCGAACAGTTGACCCTGCGCCGCAGCCGTCTCGATGAAGAACTCACCGAGCTCAGCGAACAGCGCGCCCTGGAACACGAAAACATCGGCGAAGCGCGCCTGCAATTGCAGGAAGCCCTCGACAGCATGGCGCTGGACACCGAGCAGCGCGAGTTGCTGCTGGCCCAGCGCGACAGCCTGCGCGAACGCCTCGACCGGGTGCGTCAGGAAGCCCGGCAGCACAAGGACCATGCGCATCAATTGGCGGTGCGCCTGGGGTCGTTGAAGGCGCAACACGATTCCACCCGTCAGGCTCTTGAGCGGCTGGAAATGCAGGCGGAGCGCCTGACCGAGAAGCGCGAACAGCTGAGCCTCAATCTGGAAGAGGGCGAGGCACCGCTGGAAGAGTTGCGGCTGAAGCTCGAAGAGTTGCTCGACAAGCGCATGACCGTCGACGAAGAGCTCAAGACCGCGCAAATCGCCATGGAAGACGCCGACCGTGAACTGCGCGATGCTGAAAAGCGCCGGACTCAGGCCGAGCAGCAATCCCAGTTGATTCGCAGCCAGCTCGAACAGCAACGCATGGAATGGCAAGCGTTGACGGTGCGGCGCAAGACCTTGCAGGATCAATTGCTCGAAGATGGCTACGACCTCAATGGCGTACTCGCCACCCTGGTGGCCGGAGTCAGCGAGAAAGACGCCGAAGAAGAACTCGAGCGTATTGCCGCGCGGATTCAGCGCCTGGGCGCGATCAACCTCGCGGCCATCGACGAATACCAGCAACAATCCGAGCGTAAACGTTATCTGGATGCCCAGAACGACGATCTGGTGGAAGCACTGGACACTCTCGAGAACGTGATTCGCAAGATCGACAAGGAAACCCGGAACCGCTTCAAAGATACCTTTGATCAGATCAATGGCGGTTTACAGGCCCTTTTCCCAAAAGTTTTCGGTGGAGGCAGCGCCTATTTGGAACTGACGGGCGAAGATCTACTCGATACAGGGGTGACGATCATGGCGCGGCCGCCAGGAAAGAAGAACAGCACCATCCATTTGCTCTCCGGTGGCGAAAAAGCCCTGACCGCATTGGCCCTGGTATTTGCCATCTTCAAGTTGAATCCGGCGCCGTTCTGCATGCTCGATGAAGTTGACGCGCCATTGGATGACGCTAACGTTGGACGCTACGCGCGGCTGGTCAAAGAGATGTCGCAGACGGTGCAGTTCATCTATATCACCCACAACAAGATCGCCATGGAAATGGCCGATCAATTGATGGGGGTGACGATGCATGAACCGGGTTGCTCGCGTCTGGTGGCAGTGGATGTGGAGGAGGCGATGGCCATGGTGGACGCCTGAGTCATTGCATGTAGGACAGGTAATTTTAAGCTGTAGGGCTTTTTTACCTGGCTTGACTTGCTGGCCAATCGACATATTCGCGCAAGCCATTGTGACAGACGGTGTAAAGTTATCTTTGGTCGTGCTAGTTTAATGTCAATTTTTCGTATACGTGGGCAAAACGCCTGTCAGAACATAGAGTTGGCGCCACGTTTTAAAGCGGTTTACACAATGTAAACCCCTTATTTTTCAGCATTTTTTATAGAGGCACGGGATTACATGGAAATCGGTCTGCGCGAGTGGCTGATCGTCATCGGCATTATTGTCATTGCCGGTATTCTTTTCGATGGCTGGCGTCGCATGCGCGGCGGCAAGGGAAAACTGAAATTCCGTCTTGACCGAAGTCTGTCCAACCTGCCGGACGAGGACACCAGCGCCGAGCTGTTGGGCCCGCCCCGCGTGCTGGACACCCAGAAAGAACCGCAACTGGACGAGCACGACCTGCCGTCGGTGAGCATGCCTGCCCGTGAACCGCGCGAATCGGGTTCCAAGCGCGGCAAGCGTGGCCATGGCGAGCCGTCGCAAGGCGATATGAACCTCAGCCTGGACCTGGACGGTGGCCCGAGCTTCAGCAGCCGTGACAACGATTTCCCGGATGACCGCAAGTCCGCCAGCTCACCTGAAAAAGATCAGCCACAAGCCGAAGAAGTGCTGGTGATCAGTGTGATCTGCCGCGACCCGGCCGGCTTCAAGGGCCCGGCGTTGTTGCAGAACATTCTGGAAAGCGGTCTGCGTTTCGGCGAGATGGACATTTTCCACCGCCACGAAAGCATGGCCGGTAACGGCGAAGTGCTGTTCTCGATGGCCAACGCGGTCAAGCCGGGCGTTTTCGATCTGGATGATATCGACCACTTCAGCACCCCGGCGGTGAGCTTCTTCCTCGGTCTGCCAGGCCCGCGTCATCCGAAGCAAGCCTTCGACGTGATGGTGGCGGCGGCACGCAAGCTGTCCCAGGAGCTGAACGGCGAACTGAAGGACGACCAGCGCAGCGTGCTGACCGCCCAGACGATTGAGCACTACCGTCAGCGCATCGTCGAGTTCGAACGCCGCGCATTGACCCAGAAGCGCTGAGGTCAAAGGATCGCAGCCTCGTTTCACTCGACAGCTCCTACAGGGTTCGCGATTTTCTGTAGGAGCTGTCGAGTGAAACGAGGCTGCGATCCCTTGATCTTGATGAAATGAGATTGAGCAGCCTCGGCTGCTCTTTTGCTTTATGAGAGAACACCCATGACTGCCGCCGAAACCCGCATTCTAGAGCTGCGCGCCGAGCTCGATCAGCACAACTATCGCTACCATGTGCTGGATGAGCCGAGCATTCCGGACGCCGAATACGATCGCTTGTTCCATGAACTCAAGGCGCTCGAAGCGGCCCATCCCGAACTGATCACCAGCGACTCGCCGACCCAGCGCGTCGGCAGTGCGGCGCTGTCGGCGTTCACTCAGGTGCGTCATGAAGTGCCGATGCTCAGCCTTGGCAACGCCTTCGAAGAAACCGACATGCGTGAATTCGATCGCCGGGTGACGGAAGGTCTGGACTTGCCGGTCGGCGACCTGTTCGGTGGCGGCGCAGCGGTGGAGTACAGCTGCGAACCCAAGCTCGATGGCCTGGCGGTCAGCCTGCTGTATCAGGACGGCATGCTGGTGCGCGGCGCCACTCGCGGCGATGGCACCACGGGCGAAGACATCAGCGTCAACGTGCGCACCGTGCGCAATATCCCGCTCAAGCTGCATGGCAGCGGCTGGCCGGCGACCCTGGAAGTGCGCGGCGAAGTGTTCATGTCCAAGGCCGGTTTCGAGCGGCTCAACGCCACGCAACTGGAAATGGGCGGCAAGACCTTCGCCAACCCGCGGAACGCGGCGGCAGGTAGCTTGCGGCAGCTGGATTCAAAGATCACCGCCAACCGTCCGCTGGAATTCTGCTGCTACGGCATCGGCCAGGTTTCCGCCGATATCGCCGACACGCACATTGGCAATCTGCAGCAACTCAAAGCCTGGGGTATGCCGATCAGTCATGAATTGAAATCGGCTCGTGGCATCGATGAGTGCCTGGATTACTACCGCGACATCGGCGAACGCCGCAATGCGCTGCCCTATGAAATCGACGGCGTGGTGTTCAAGGTCAACAGCATTGCCTCCCAGCGCGAGTTGGGTTTCCGTGCCCGCGAACCGCGTTGGGCCATCGCGCATAAATTCCCGGCGATGGAAGAGCTCACCGAGTTGCTCGATGTGGAGTTTCAGGTCGGTCGCACCGGTGCCGTGACGCCGGTGGCACGCTTGAAACCGGTCAAGGTCGCCGGTGTTACCGTGGCCAATGCGACGTTGCACAACATGGATGAGGTCGCGCGGTTGGGGCTGATGATCGGCGACACCGTGATCATCCGTCGCGCCGGTGACGTGATTCCGCAAGTGGTGCAAGTGGTCATCGAGCGTCGTCCTGAGGATGCACGACCGGTACAGATTCCCGAGCATTGCCCGGTCTGCGGTTCGCATGTCGAGCGTACGCAACTGGTCAAGCGCAGCAAGGGTCGCGAGACTGTCAGCGAAGGTGCGGTGTATCGCTGCGTCGGCCGTCTGGCCTGCGGTGCGCAACTCAAGCAGGCGATCATTCACTTCGTTTCACGCCGGGCCATGGACATCGAAGGGCTGGGCGAGAAGAGCGTCGAGCAACTGGTGGACGAAGGTCTGGTGAATTCGCCAGCCGATTTGTACGCATTGACCTTCGAACAAATCGTCGACCTCGAAGGCTTTGCCGAGCTGTCGAGCAAGAACCTGCTCGGCGCTATCGAAGACAGCAAGCGGCCGGGTCTGGCGCGGTTCATCTACGCCTTGGGTATCCCTGATGTCGGCGAAGAGACGGCCAAGGTGCTTGCACGGTCTCTCGGCTCGCTGGAGCGGGTTCAGCAGGCATTGCCGCAAGTACTCACGTACCTGCCGGATGTCGGGCTGGAAGTGGCTCACGAAATTCACAGCTTCTTTGAAGACCCGCATAACCAGCAGGTGATTGCCAATCTGTTGAAGCACGGCCTGCAGATTCAGGATCAGGGTGCGTTGGGGGCTGAATTCGCTGCAAGCACCACGCTTGGCGGTTTTCTCGACAAGCTGAACATTCCTTCGGTCGGGCCGGGTGGGGCGCAGAAGCTTGCCGACAAATTCGGATCGCTTGAAGCGGTGATGAATGCTGACTGGCTGGACATGCGCCAGGCGTTGCCGGAGAAGCAGGCGACCTCGGTGCGTGAGTTTTTTGCGGTCGCAGAAAATCGTCAGCTCGCTGAGTCCGCTGAAAAGCAGCTGAGCGATTTCGGCATGCATTGGCAGAGCGAGAAAAAAGTCGTCGAAGGATTGCCGCTGGCTGGGCAGACCTGGGTGCTGACCGGTTCGCTGGAACTGATGAGTCGCGACGTTGCCAAGGACAAACTTGAAAGCCTCGGGGCCAAGGTGGCCGGTTCGGTGTCGGCCAAGACCCATTGCGTGGTCGCCGGGCCGGGCGCAGGTTCGAAGCTGGCCAAGGCCAATGAGCTGGGGTTGAAAGTGCTGGATGAAGAGGCGTTTGTCGAGTTTCTTGGCAAGCACAATATTTCGGTTTAACTGATCGTTCCCACGCTCTGCGTGGTAACGCATCCCGTGACGCTCTGCGTCACAGCGGACGCGGAGCGTCCGGGGCGGCATTCCCACGCAGAGCGTGGGAACGATCATGTCTGAGCAATGATCTAGTCTTGGCAGTCCCCAAAGAGAGATCGCCATGTACCGCTTCTTCGAACAGCTCAGTTCACGCATCGCCGCGCCCTTCATGGGTGAGCGTTCGCGCAACAGCAAGGTCTGGCATTGTCGCTGCGGGCAGTCGCTGTTCTTTTGCAACAGCCAGTGCCTGGCCTGTTCGGCGGCACTGGGCTATCAGCCGCAGCAAAGTCGCTTGTCATCGCTGCAACCCGGCCCGCAAGCGGATACCTGGTTGCTCGATGCCGACCCTGACGCCGGTATTTTCCGCCGTTGCGCCAATCTCGATTCCCCGGCTGCGTGCAACTGGTTATTGCCGGCCAATCATCACGATGGGTTGTGCATCGCCTGTAGCCTGAATCGCACCATCCCCGACCTGTCGATTCCCGAGAATCACGAACGCTGGCGCAAAGTGGAAACCGCCAAGCGTCGTCTGGTGGCGCAGTTGCTCAGCCTGGGCTTGCAGGTCATTCCCAAAACGGTGGACGAAGGGGCTGGTCTGGCCTTCGATTTCATCGGTATCGACCTCGAAGGCAAGCCGCCGACCACCGGGCACGCCAACGGCCTGATCACCCTCGATATCAAAGAAGCCGACGACGCCCACCGCGAGCAGGTTCGCGTGCAGATGCACGAACCCTATCGCACGCTGCTCGGTCACTTTCGGCACGAGACAGGGCATTACTACTGGGACCGACTGATCGCCAACAGTGCCTGGCTGGAACCGTTCCGCGGCCTGTTCGGCGACGAGCGTGCCAGCTACGCCGAGGCTCTTGAGCAGCATTATCAACAAGGTGCGCCGCTCGACTGGCAGCAACATTACGTCAGCGCCTACGCCACCATGCACCCTTGGGAAGATTGGGCGGAAACCTGGGCTCACTACCTGCACATGATGGATGCGGTGGACACCGCTCTGTGTTTTGGCATGAGTGCCCAGGAAATGGAGTTCGACTATCAGCCGTTTCCGCCTAGCACGCTGTTTGATCCGCAGCACCCCGGCGGTCCGGCGTTCCTGTCGTTCGTCGACGCGTGGATCGAACTGGCCGGCATGCTCAACGAGCTGTCACGCAGCATGGGGCAGCCGGACTTCTATCCGTTCGTCTTGCCGCCGGCGGTGATCGCCAGGCTGCACTTCATTCACCTGGTGATCCAGCAAGAGGGCGGCCGGGCGGATGAAGTGTTGGTGCAATAGGATCAAAAGACCGCGGCCTGGTCGCGATCTTTTGAAGGCCGGCGCATGTCCTTGAAGCAGCTCATGTTTTTTAATCCGCCCGAACGGTTGTAACTTCGTCTCAGATAGGTACAATGGCGCGGCTCGCCGTCAGGTGAGCGTCGTTATGGTGACCCCATCGGTCCCCCCGCAACGATTACCCGTGAACCTGGTCAGATCCGGAAGGAAGCAGCCACAGCGGGAACATTGTGTGCCGGGGTGTGGCTGGTGGGGTTGCCTCCATAACGCAACACGAACCCTCTCTCGTGTTTTCTATCTAAAAATACTGTTTTTCTTTACCTGCCATGGAGCTCATCCAGGGCGGCTTTTCGTCGTTTCCGAATGAAGCAGCGGGATATATAAAAGGAGGCCGATCTGTCGCGTTCGACAGGTCGGCCTCCTTTTTTATTTGTTAGCATCAAGGCTTGGACAAGGCCTGGTCAACCGCTGCGATCAGCTTTCCCAGATCCTTCGGGGTGGCTTTGTGTATGACGTTGAACAGGTACGCTCGCTGTTCATCCTCGTCGCCTAGATCTGCGAAAAAGGCTTTCAGCTTCACACCCAGCACGTCGGCAAGCAGGAACAATGCTTCCACGCTGGGGGTATAGGTGCCAGTTTCGAAGCGGCTGATGGTTTTGGGGTCAAAACCGGTTTTTTCGCCGAGTTCAGCCTGAGTAAGCCCTGCGACCTTGCGGTAGCGTCGGATGGCTGGACCCAAACTTGAAATTTGCATCGCTCAATTCCCATTTAGAATCAAGAACTTAACGATAGATTTTTGCATTAGGCAACTGCATGATCCATCACCTTGCTTTGCAAAATGTGATGCATTTCGTAGAATCGCCGCTTCGGAGGGGGTTTTGATGATCTGCTGTCTGAAGTTTAGGCGATATGAAACAGCCAGCATTGTCTTCCCTTGCCGGGTGTGCAGAGAAGCCGTTGGCGGTCTGAAACCCTCGCGAAATGTTACCAGAGTCGGTGTTGCTACCTTGCCCGAGACTAGTTGATCTTCGGCGGTCCAGGGGCCATCAAATGCTGTTCATGGAGTGATAACGTGTCTCTGCGCTGTACGTCTCAAAACATCTCTTCCGGGCATCCTGCACTGGTCGAGCGGTACCTCCGCTAGCGACAGTGAGCCTCACTCATGGATGAGAAATACCGCAGGGCCGTGGATGCCGCCGCAATTTTTTCCGAGACTGATCTCAACGGCCGGATTACTTACGTCAACGATCAATTCTGCGTCGTGTCCGGCTACAGCCGCGAGGAATTGCTGGGGCAAAACCATCGCCTGCTGAACTCCGGCCTGCATTCCGCCGATTTCTTCGCTGCCATGTGGCGCACCATTGCTCTGGGCAATGTCTGGAAGGGCGAAATCTGTAATCGCGCCAAGGATGGCAGGTTGTATTGGGTCGACAGCACAATGGTGCCGGTGCTCGACGACACCACCGGGCTCGTTGACCGATACCTGTCGATTCGTTTCGACATCAGCGAAAAACGCCAATTGCTGCAATCCCTGCAATGGCGGGTCGGGCATGACGTGCTGACCGGGCTGCCCAATCGCGCGTTCCTGTCGGATCTGCTGGATCAGGCGCTGGAGTTTTCCCGGCAGGAAAACATTCCGCTGGCAGTGTGCATGCTTGACCTCGACGGGTTCAAAGCGGTCAACGACGGCTACGGTCACGCCAGTGGCGATATGTTGCTGGTGGAAGTGGCCAAGCGTCTGCGTGACATTGTGCGCGGCGAAGATGTGGTGGCGCGATTGGCCGGTGACGAGTTCGTGCTGGTGTTGCGTTACGTGCGTGATCTGCCGGAATTGCGCGCGGCGTTGAGTCGCGTGCTGGGGGCGATCTCGGCGCCTTACACACTGCACGGTAAGGACATCAATGTGTTTGCCAGTATCGGCGTCACCCTGTTTCCCCATGACAACGAAGATGCCGAAACCCTGCTGCGCCACGCCGACCAGGCGATGTATGTGGCCAAGCAGCGCGGGCGAAACCGCTTCCATCTGTTCGATGTGTCCCGGGATCAAGAGGTCAAAGCCACGCACCAGACCGTCGAGCGGGTGCGTCAGGCGCTGGTCTCCGGTGAATTTCGCCTGCACTTTCAGCCCAAGGTGAACATGCGTCGTGGCGAGGTCGTCGGTTTCGAGGCCTTGTTGCGGTGGCAGCACCCGCAAAACGGCATGGTGCCGCCCCGGGAGTTTTTGCCGCTGGTAGAGGATACCGACCTGATCATCGATATCGGCGAATGGGTGATGGACCAGGTGCTGGCGCAGTTGCACCGCTGGCAGCAAGCGGGGCAGGGCTGGCCGATCAGTATCAACATCGCGGCGCGACATTTTCAGCGCGCGGATTTCGTCGACCGGCTCAGACAGGTACTCGCTCGGCATGCTCAGGTTGCCCCGCGGATGCTCGACCTGGAAATCGTCGAGTCGGTGGCGATCGAGAATATCCAGCATGTCAGCGCCTGTTTGCAGGCCTGTCAGGCGTTGGGGGTGCAGTTTTCCCTGGGGGATTTCGGCACCGGTTATTCGTCCCTGAGTTATCTCAAGCGTTTACGCACCCAGACTATCAAGATCGACAAGTCATTTGTACGTGACATTCTGAATGACCGGGATGACCTGGCCCTGACCACGGCGGTGATTGGCCTGGCCCGGGCATTCGGTCGGCAGGTGATTGCCGAGGGGCTGGAAAGCCTTGAGCACGGTGAGTTGTTGTTGCGGCTGGGGTGCGAAGTCGCTCAAGGCTATTTCATCGCCCGTCCGATGCCGCCCTCCGAGGTGCCGGCCTGGGTGGCGGGGTTTGTCGCCCCGTCGCAATGGCAGGCACTCGATCAAATAGCCTGACTCGCTCTATATGGCAGCCTTCGGCAGCTGCTACGGGGTCTGGTTGCCGGTATAGAGCCGGATGATGTCATTGATCTCCCCCGACGTTTTCATTTGCTGCAACGTACGCAAAATGCGTTGTACCGGCACTTTGGGGTCATTGCGCACGTAACAACTGATAGGCTGTTCCTGCACCAGCGCTACGCTTTTCAGTTGCTGGTCGGGCAGCAGGCGCTGGTTGAACCAGTCCAGGGTCCATTGGTTGCTCACCGCGTAGCGATAGCGTCCAGCCAGCAGCTTTTCCAGCACCTGTTCCTGATTGCGTGCGTCCTCGCGGTGCAGCCGGTCGGCGTCGAACAGCGGTTGCAGGGTCGGGTAGCTATAGCCGAGCACGGTGCCGATCGACTGTCGTGGCAGGTCCGCTGGATTGACAGAGTCGGGTGGGCCTTGCCGGCCAATCAGCATGTCGCGCTGAACCAGCAGCGGAACGCTCCAGATATAGTCGCCGGACGGGGTCGACAACCAGTCTTGTGAGACGAAACAGCGCACATCGGCTTCGCCGTGTTCCATGGCGTTCTGTACTCGCGGCCGAGGCAACACGTGAAATTGCGCCGGCGCGCCGACCTGAGTCGCCAGGCTAAGCATGATGTCGTGCAGAATGCCCTGGGTCGGCCGGTCGCGCTCGATTTGCACCAAGGGCATGGCCCAGCTGTCCGGCACGACAAAGCGCAACGGCGCTTCGGCGGCCGCGACGCTCAGGCTGACGAATAGCAGTGCCCCCAAGGCAAAGTGCATAAATGCTCCGGTACGGCTCAAGCCTGAGCTGATAAAAGCTCCTCAAAGTGCAGCTTAGCCAGAATAGACGAGCGCACCGGATGCAATTTTGGCCTTGCTCCGCTAGCATTAGCCGCTTCTGCTTCCTTCGCTGCGACGGTTTTCGATGAGTTATCAGGTTCTTGCACGTAAATGGCGTCCGCGCTCGTTCCGCGAAATGGTCGGCCAGACCCATGTGCTCAAGGCTCTGATCAATGCCTTGGACAGCCAGCGGCTGCACCACGCCTACCTGTTTACCGGTACCCGCGGGGTCGGCAAGACCACCATCGCGCGGATCATCGCCAAATGCCTGAATTGTGAAACAGGTATCACTTCGACGCCTTGTGGCGAGTGCTCGGTGTGCCGCGAAATCGATGAAGGCCGCTTCGTCGACCTGATCGAGATCGACGCCGCGAGCCGGACCAAGGTCGAAGACACCCGAGAACTGCTCGACAACGTGCAGTACGCGCCGAGCCGTGGGCGCTTCAAGGTCTACCTGATCGACGAAGTGCACATGCTTTCCAGCCATTCCTTCAATGCGCTGTTGAAAACCCTCGAAGAGCCGCCGCCCTACGTCAAGTTCATCCTGGCTACCACCGATCCGCAGAAACTTCCTGCAACGATTCTCTCGCGGTGCCTGCAGTTCTCCCTGAAGAACATGACCCCTGAGCGGGTGGTCGAGCATCTGAGCCATGTGCTGAGCGTCGAGAACGTGCCGTTCGAAGACGATGCGCTGTGGTTGCTGGGTCGCGCCGCCGACGGTTCGATGCGCGATGCCATGAGCCTGACCGACCAGGCCATCGCCTTCGGTGAAGGCAAGGTTCTGGCCGCCGACGTGCGGGCGATGCTCGGCACCCTCGATCACGGCCAGGTCTACGACGTCCTGCATGCGTTGATCGAAGGCGACGCCAAGGCGTTGCTCGAAGCCGTGCGCCATCTGGCCGAGCAAGGCCCGGACTGGAACGGCGTGCTCTCGGAAATTCTCAACGTGTTGCACCGTGTTGCCATCGCCCAGGCCCTGCCTGAAGGTGTCGACAACGGTCATGGCGACCGTGATCGAGTATTGGCACTGGCCCAGGCACTGCCGGCCGAAGATGTGCAGTTCTATTACCAGATGGGCCTGATTGGTCGCCGGGATTTGCCGCTGGCACCGGATCCGCGCGGCGGTTTCGAAATGGTCCTGCTGCGAATGCTCGCATTCAGGCCAGCAGACACCGAGGACGCTCCGAGGCAACCGCTAAAGCCAGTGGGGATCAGCCAGGCCACAGTTGATTCCGCAAACTCAGTGGCTGCCGCGCCGATTGTTGCGCCGGTAGTCGCTGCGGCCGTGGTACCGGTTCCAGTGGCGCCCGTGGTTGCACCAGCACCAGTACCTGTCCCGGCCGTTGCGCCTGAACCTGTTGCGCTGGTGGCGGTGCCTGAGCCCGAGCCCGTGGTCGAGCCTGTAGCGGTCGAAGAAGTCGTCGATCTGCCCTGGAACGATCCGGTAGAGCCCGAGGTTGTCCAGCAGCCCGCCGTCGAGCCAATGCTGGAGACGGCCGGCGAACAACCCGAATTACCACCGATGCCCATGCCGACGCCGGACAGCGTGGTGCCGGATGCGCCTGAGTGGGCCGCTGCGCCGATTCCGGAACCGTCCGTGGCCGAAGTCGATGCCGCCACGCCAGGCATCGACCTGGATGACGAACCGCCGCTGGACGAGGACTACATCGAGCCGGACATGGATTCGGCCTACAGCTACCTCGACGATCTGGCCAGTGAGCACACCGCCGAACCTGCGGCGCAGCCCGAGCCTGAACCGGCTGCGATGCCGGCCACCGGCCTGGCCCTGCAATGGCTGGAGTTGTTCCCGAAATTGCCGGTGTCCGGCATGACCGGCAGCATCGCCGCCAACTGCACGCTGATCGCCGTCGATGGCGACAATTGGCTGTTGCATCTGGACCCGGCTCACAGCGCCCTGTTCAACGCGACGCAACAACGTCGCCTCAACGATGCGCTGAACCAGCACCACGGGCGCACGCTGACCCTGAGCATCGAGCTGATCAAGCCTGAGCAGGAAACCCCGGCCCAGGCAGCGTCCCGGCGTCGTGCCGACCGTCAGCGCGAGGCCGAGGAGTCGATCCATGGCGATCCGTTCATCCAGCAAATGATGCAGCAGTTCGGGGCGGTGGTCCGTCACGATACTATTGAACCTGTCGAAGCCCTGGTCAGTCAGGGCTAATAACTGAAGGCGCTTGGCCGCACTCGCCGGGCGCTGTTTTTATCCAAGTACTTTTGAGGTGATTCCCATGATGAAAGGTGGCATGGCCGGCCTGATGAAGCAGGCGCAGCAGATGCAGGAAAAAATGGCCAAGATGCAGGAAGAGCTGGCCAACGCCGAAGTCACCGGTAAGGCCGGTGGCGATATGGTCACCGTGGTAATGACCGGTCGTCACGACGTCAAGCGCGTGACCATCGACCCAAGCCTGGTCGAAGGCCTGAGCGAAGACGACAAAGAGATGCTGGAGGCTGTATTCGCCGCCGCCGTCAACGACGCCGTGCGCAAGATCGAAGCCAACAGCCAGGAAAAAATGGGCAGCATGACCGCTGGCATGCAACTGCCACCGGGTATGAAATTGCCATTCTGATTCGCCAACGCGCGTCGGATGGGTTAAAAAAATGCCAGGCATCGCGCCTGGCATTTTTGTTTCTGCCTGCGGTTTACCCTGTGGCGAGGGGGCTTGCCCTCGTTCGGCTGCGCAGCAGTCGTTAAATCAGTCAATACAGCTTTCGATGCTGGGCCCGCTTCGCGAGCCAACGGGGGCAAGCCCCCTCGCCACAGGGTAATTGGCGCTGCTATTTGACGCTAAACAGAGGCGCGGGTATAAACCGCGTCTCGTTGTTATGTCGGACTTTTTCCCCATGAGCTTCAGCCCTTTGATTCGCCAACTGATCGATGCCCTGCGAATTTTGCCGGGTGTGGGTCAGAAAACTGCCCAGCGCATGGCGTTGCAACTGCTTGAGCGCGATCGCAGCGGCGGTTCGCGACTGGCCCAGGCGCTGAGCCAGGCCATGGAAGGGGTGGGCCACTGCCGTTTGTGCCGCACGCTGACCGAAGACGATCTGTGCCCGCAATGCGCCGATTCACGCCGCGACGACACCTTGCTGTGTGTGGTGGAAGGTCCGATGGACGTGTACGCGGTGGAGCAGACCGGTTTTCGCGGTCGCTACTTCGTGCTCAAGGGCCACTTGTCGCCTCTGGACGGGTTGGGGCCGGAAGCCATCGGCATTCCACAACTGATGGCGCGGATCGAAGAGGCGGGCACGTTTACCGAAGTCATCCTCGCCACCAACCCGACGGTGGAAGGCGAGGCCACGGCGCATTACATCGCCCAGTTGCTCAGCAACAAGGGCCTGATCGCCTCGCGCATTGCCCACGGCGTGCCGTTGGGTGGCGAGCTGGAACTGGTGGATGGCGGGACATTGGCGCATTCGTTTGCCGGGCGTAAGCCGATTTCGCTGTAACCGTATCAAAATCAAAAGATCTGCAAATCCTCTTTTGAAAACTTGGCGGCTCGCGAAGGCGTCCTTCCAGACGCCGCTTACTTATCGCTCAACGCAAACTGCGTCAGACAGAAAGTCGGAATCCCCATGTCTTCCAGCCGTTGCGAACCACCCAGCTCCGGCAAGTCAATGATCGCCGCCGCTTCATGCACCCGCGCGCCCATGCGCCGAACCAGGTTGGCCGCCGCAATCAGCGTGCCGCCGGTGGCGATCAGGTCATCGAACAGCACCACCGAATCCCCCTCGCACAGGCTGTCGGCGTGGACTTCGAGGAAGGCTTCGCCGTATTCGGTCGCGTAACCTTCGGCCAGCACGTCGGCAGGCAATTTGCCCTGCTTGCGGAACAACACCAATGGCTTGTTCAGCTGATACGCCAATATCGAACCGATCAGGAATCCGCGCGCGTCCATGGCGCCGATGTGGGTGAAGTCGGCCTCGACGTAGCGATGGGCGAAGCTGTCCATCACCAGGCGCAGGGCTGTGGGCGACTGAAACAGCGGGGTGATGTCGCGAAAGATCACGCCCGGCTTGGGGAAGTCGATCACGGGGCGGATCAGTGATTTGATGTCGAAGGAGTCGATGACCATCGTCGAAGTGTCCTGGCGGGCTGCAAATGTCGCAGTATAACGGTGGCTGAACCGTTTCGCTCAGCCACCGTCAACAGGGTCAGCCTTCGATCGAGCCACCGGCCAGGGCGCAGAGCTGGATCGGGTCGAGGATGTGCACTTCCTTGCCCTCGGCGGCGATCAGTTCGTTTTGCTGGAAGCGCGTGAACACCCGGGACACGGTTTCCACCGCCAGGCCCAGGTAATTACCGATTTCGTTGCGCGACATGCTCAGCCGGAACTGGTTGGCCGAGAAGCCTCGGGCGCGGAAACGGGCCGACAGGTTGACCAGGAAGGTGGCGATGCGCTCGTCGGCGGTTTTCTTCGACAGCAGCAACATCATTTGCTGATCGTCACGAATCTCGCGGCTCATCACGCGCATCAACTGACGGCGCAGTTGTGGCAGTTGCAGGGCCAGTTCGTCGAGGCGCTCGAACGGGATCTCGCACACCGAAGTGGTTTCCAGGGCTTGCGCCGAGACCGGATGCTTTTCGGTGTCCATGCCCGACAGACCGACCAATTCACTCGGCAAATGGAAACCGGTGAGTTGTTCTTCGCCGCCATCGCTCAGGCTGAAGGTCTTCAGGGCGCCGGAGCGTACTGCATAAACGGAATCGAACGTGTCGCCCTGGCGAAACAGGAATTCGCCTTTTTTCAGCGGGCGACCACGTTTGACGATATCGTCCAGCGCATCCATGTCTTCCAGATTCAGAGAAAGTGGCAGGCAGAGAGGGGCCAGGCTGCAATCCTTACAATGGGCCTGGTTATGAGCGCGCAGCTTTACTGGCTCGGACATTTCTTTAATCCTTGTGGGAAAACACGCATAAGACGTAAGGGTACCCCACGGGAGGACATTCGGACCAGCCTGCGACAATTTAACCGCAAGGCATTAGATCACTCGTGAAAAGCGCTGGCGATTGGTGTGTTCCAGGTATGCATCGAACACCATGCACACCGAGCGCACCAGCAGTCGGCCTGCGGGGAGTACGGTGATCCGTTCATTGTCGAGCTCGATCAACCCGTCCTTGGCCATGTCCTGCAGCTGTGGCCAGAGCTCGCCGAAGTAACCGCGAAAATCGATGTTGAAGGCCTGCTCGATTTCCGCGAATTCCAGGTTGAAATGGCAAATCAGTTGCTGAATCACCGCCCTGCGCAAGCGATCGTCGGCATTGCACAGCAGGCCACGGGCGGTGGCCAGTTGCGCGGACGCCAAAGCGTTCTGGTACTGGGTCAGGTCGCTGCTGTTCTGGCAGTACAGGTCGCCGATCTGGCTGATGGCCGATACCCCCAGACCGATCAGATCGCAATGACCGTGGGTGGTGTAGCCCTGGAAGTTGCGTTGCAAGGTCGACTCTTCCTGGGCAATCGCCAGTTCATCATCGGGCAGGGCGAAGTGGTCCATGCCGATGTAGCGGTAACCGGCGGCCGTCAGTTGTTCGATGGTGCGCTGGAGCATTTCCAGCTTCTGCGCCGGTTCCGGTAGATCGTTGCTGTTGATCCGCCGTTGCGGCATGAAGCGCTCTGGCAGATGGGCGTAGTTGAACACCGAGAGCCGGTCCGGTTGCAGGTTGATGACTTCGTCGACGGTGCGGGCGAAGTTCTCGGGCGTCTGCTTGGGCAGGCCGTAGATCAGATCGATGTTGATCGAGCGATATTGCAGAGTCCGGGCGGCGTCGATCACCGCGCGGGTTTCTTCCAGGCTTTGCAGGCGATTGACCGCCCGCTGTACCGCCGGGTCAAGGTCTTGCAGGCCGATGCTGACCCGGTTGAAGCCCAGTTCCCGGAGCAGGCCCATGGTCGACCAGTCGGCCTCGCGCGGGTCGATCTCGATGCCGTAGTCGCCGGAATCGTCGTCCAGCAGATTGAAATGCTTGCGCAGCCGGGCCATCAGCTGACGCAGTTCATCGTGGCTGAGAAAGGTCGGTGTGCCGCCGCCGAAATGCAGTTGCTCGACTTTTTGCATGGGGTCGAGGTGGCAGGCGATCAGCTGGATTTCCTGTTCCAGGCGCTGCAAATAGGGCAGGGCGCGGCCTCGGTCCTTGGTGATGACTTTGTTGCAGGCGCAGTAGTAGCAGATGTTCGCGCAGAACGGCACGTGCACATACAGGGATAACGGCCGCAGCGCCTTGCGGCTGTCGCGCAGGGCATGAAACAGGTCGAAGGTGCCGACCTGGCTGTCGAATTGCACGGCCGTCGGATACGAGGTGTAGCGCGGCCCCGCCAGGTCGTAACGGCGGATCAGATCTGTGTCCCAACGAATGGCGTCGAGCATGCGGGCATTCCCCCGGATAGGCTGGCAGTGTCGGCGAGTCTAGGGGGGGCGGCATTGCGGCATCTTGATTTGCATCAACGGTGATTGGCGATAGCGATAGTTTTTGTGGCGAGGGGGCTAATGCCCCATGAGCCAATGCTGATGCGGCCCCGGCAAGGTCCAGATGCCGAACACCATCACCAACAAGCCGCCGGTCATGCGCACGCTGCGTTTACGCAACAACGCCGTGACCCGCTCGGCGGCCAGGCCTGTGGCGAGCAGCACCGGCCAGGTGCCCAACCCGAACGCCAGCATCAGCAACGCACTGTCCAGCGCATTACCCTGGCTCGCCGACCACAGCAATGTGCTGTAAACCAGCCCGCACGGCAGCCAGCCCCACAGCGCGCCGAGCAGCAAGGCGCGGGGCAGGTTCGACACTGGCAACAGTGTGTTGGCCACCGGCTGGATATGCCGCCACAGGCCGCGACCGAGGCTTTCGATGCGGGTCAAGCCGCTCCACCAACCGGCCAGGTACAGCCCCATGGCGATCAGCAGTAATCCGGCGAGGATGCGCATGAACATCGCCGCCGGGCTATTGGCCACGGCCCAGCCAGCCAGGCCGATCAGCAGGCCGGCCGCGGCGTAGCTGAGAATCCGCCCCAGGTTGTAGGCCAGCAACAAGCGCAAGCGTCGGCTGCGCTGTTCCTTGGGGATCGCCAGGGTCAACGCGCCCATCAAACCGCCGCACATGCCCAGGCAATGGCCGCCACCGAGCAGGCCGAGGATCAGCGCAGAGACCAGCAGTGGCGCCAAATCAAGCATGGGGTGGCGCCTTGTCGTCCGGCTTGGCCGGATGGCCGCTGGCCTCGTCGACCGCTGCCGTATGCTTCGGGTCCTGGTCGTCGAACAGGATGCTGTGGGCCGGGCCGTCGAGGTCGTCGTACTGACCGCTGTCGACCGCCCAGAAGAAGATGTAGATAGCGATGGCCACGATCAGCAGCGCGGCCGGGATCATCACGTAGAGAGCTGGCATCTGGACTCCATGCCCGCGCGGCTCAGGCCGGCAGCGGGCGGGTTTCTGGCGTGGCGCTAGTGGCTGGCGCGCTCGGCAGGCGAGTCAGGCGCAAAGCATTCAACACCACGGTCAACGAACTGATGGACATGCCGACCGCGGCCCACACCGGAGTGATCCAGCCGAGGGCGGCGAATGGCAACATGAGGCCATTGTACAGCGCTGCCCACAGCAAGTTCTCGATGATGACCCGACGGGTGCGACGGGCCAGGCTGAAGGCTTGCACCAGCGCGTCGAGGCGGTTCGACAGCAACACCGCGTCGGCACTGGTTTTTGCCAGATCGGTGGCCGAGCCCATCGCCACGCTGATGTCGGCGGCGGCCAGCACCGGCACGTCGTTGACCCCGTCACCGAGCATCAACACCTTGCGGCCTTCCTGGTGCAGTTGTTGCAGCACCTGCAATTTATCGTCCGGACGCAAACCGCCACGGGCCTCGTCGATGCCCAGTTCGGCGGCGACGCTGGCGACCATCGGCGAGCTGTCGCCGGACAGCAGCAAGGTGCGCCAGCCGCGAGCCTTGCAGGCCGCCAGCAGAGCGGGGGCGTCGGCGCGCAAACGGTCGTCGAGGACGAACCACGCCAGTGGTCCCTGGCTGTCGCCGAGCAGCAGCCATTGGCCGGGTTCATCGGGCATCATCGGCACTTGAGCACCGCTGAGCTCGCAGACAAAACCCGGTTGGCCAATGCGCAGGCGTTGCGCGCCGACCAAGCCTTCGAGACCCAGGCCCGGCGTGCTGTGGACCTCTTCGGCGGCCAGCGGCGCGCGGCCAAAAGCCCGGGCGATCGGGTGTTCGGAACGGTTTTCCAGGGCGGCGGCGAGGCTCAGGCATTGATCGCTCGCCAGTGCCCCAAGCGGCCGGATCGAACGCAAGGCCAGCCGACCTTCGGTGAGGGTGCCGGTTTTGTCGAAAATCACCGTGTCGATCTGGTTCAGGCCTTCCAGTACATGGCCGCGCGTCAGCAAAAGCCCCAGTTTGTGCAGCGTGCCGGTGGCGGCGGTGAGAGCGGTCGGCGTGGCCAGGGACAAGGCGCACGGGCAGGTCGCAACCAGCATCGCCAGGACAATCCAGAACGCTCGCGATGAATCCAGCTCCCACCAGAGCAGGCCGATGGCGGCCACTGCGATAAGCGTCAGCAGCAAGAACCATTGCGCGGCGCGGTCGGCGATTTCCGCCAGCCGTGGCTTTTCGGCCTGGGCGCGATCCAGCAGGCGGACGATGGCCGACAGGCGCGTGTCCTGACCCAGCGCCAGGACCTCCACGGTCAACGCACCCTCGACGTTCAAGGTGCCAGCGGTGACAGCGTCGCCCAGGGTTCGTGGTTGCGGCAGGTATTCGCCGGTGAGCAGGGATTCGTCAATGCTCGACTGACCGTCGAGGATCTTGCCGTCGGCCGGCAGGATCGCGCCGGGGTGCACCAGCACCTGATCGCCCACGCGTAACTCGCTGAGCAGAATCCGCTCGCTCTGGCCGTCGGCACTCAGCCGCAGGCAGGAGGCGGGCAACAGATTGACCAGTTGTGCGGTCGCGGCGGCGGTTCGTTCCCGGGCGCGGCGTTCCAGGTAGCGCCCAGCCAGCAGGAACAGCGCAAACATTCCCACCGCATCGAAATACAGCTCGCCGACCCCGGTGATCGAGGTCCAGATCCCGGCGATATAGGCACTGCCAATTGCCAGTGACACCGAGACGTCCATCGTCAGGTGCCGGGTGCGCAGATCGCGCATCGCCCCTTTGAAGAACGGCGCACAGCTGTAGAACACGATCGGCGTGGTGAGAAACAACGCGACCCAACGCAAGATGGTGTGCAGTTCGGGGCTGAGGTCAATGTTGAATTCCGGCCAGGTGGCCATGGTCGCCATCATCGCCTGGAACCACAGCAACCCGGCGACCCCGAGTTGGCGCAGGGCCAGACGGTTTTCGCTGGCCAGTTGTTCGCTGGCACGGTCGGCCTGATAAGGGTGAGCGGCGTAACCGATGTGGCGCAATTCGCTGAGCACCTGGCTCAACGGCAATTGCGCGTCGGCCCAGCGCACGTGCAGGCGATGGTTGGACAGGTTCAGGCGTGCTTCGGCCACCGCCGGCAGGCTGCGAAGATGCTTTTCGATCAGCCAGCCGCAGGCGGCGCAGCTGATGCCTTCCATCAACAGGGTGGTTTCGGCGAGTTCGCCTTCGTGACGGACAAAGGGTTGCTGCACGTCGGCGCGATCATACAGCGCCAACTCGTCGACCAACTGCACCGGCAAGGCTTCGGGGTTGGCCGAGGCTTCGCTGCGATGCTGGTAATAACTTTCCAGCCCACCGGCCACGATGGCCTCGGCCACCGCCTGGCAACCCGGGCAGCAGAATTCGCGGGTATCCCCGAGGACAGCGGCGGTGAAGCGGCTACCGGCCGGGACGGGCAGTGCGCAGTGGTAGCAGGGGGTTGGACTGGTCATGTTTGTTGCCATGAAAACCATTGTGGCAGGCCCAAAGGCCTCTGTGGCGAGGGGGCTTGCCCCCGTTGGACCGCGCAGCGGTCCCAAAGACAGTCAGCGCGAACTTCTCGATAGATCGAGTAGACAACTTGCGGCTGCTGCGCAACCGAACGCGGGCAAGCCCGCTCGCCACAGGAGATCGTTGTGACTATTTCTTCAGGTCTTCGGCACCTTGCAACGGCTCATCACCGAGCAGCAGATCCTTGGCATGGCTGACCTGTTCTTCCTCGAACATGCGCCAGGTCTTGTCATCCTGCATACCCAACAACTCAACGAAACGCCGGCCTTCAACCTTGTCGCTCAACTGGCCAATGTAGCGGCCCTGTTCAGTTTCACTGCGGGCCAGGGTGATCTTGCGATCCTTCTCCGGCTGGGTCGGCGAAATCAGATTCAGCTCAAGGGTTTTCGGTTGGCTGTTGCCGCTCAGGCGCAGGTCGACTTCGCCGGTCAGCTCATCCAGGTGCACGCTGGCTCGCAGTTGCAGGGTCTGGGCCAGCAGTTCACGGTCCAGGGAGCGGTTGATGCCTTTGCCGGCCTCGTAATAGTTGTCGTTGACCAGGTTGTCCGGGTTGTTCACCGCGATGGTCACCATCGACAGGGTCAAGGTCACCGAGCAGGCCAGGATGGCGATGATGATCCACGGCCAAAGGTGCTTGTACCAGGGACTTGCGGCAGTTGCTGCGGGCATGATCACTTCTCTCAACGAATTTGTGGGCCGATGAATCGGCTCTTGGCTTCAACGTGGACGCTGGCGTCATCGGCATCCTTGAGGATGAACTTCACCTCGTTGGTGCTCGACGGCAGTTGCTCCGGCGAGCTGGACAACTCGACCGGCTGGCTGAAAATTTCCCCGGCGGCGACTTTGATCTCGCGCTTGCCTTGCAGCTTGAGGTCCGGCAGGCCGGTGGCTTCGAGCACGTAGGTGTGGTCGCGCTGGTCCTTGTTCATGATCTTCAGGCTGTAGACGTTTTCGATCCGGCCTTCGGCGTTCTCACGGTACAGCACGCGGTCTTTGCTGACATCGAAACCGACCAGCGAGCGCATGAAGAACGCAGTCACCAGCAACGCGATCATGGTCAGCAACACCAGGGCGTAGCCGATCAGGCGAGGGCGCAGTTTATGGGTTTTTTGCCCCGACAGGTTGTGCTCAGTGGTGTAGCTGATCAGGCCGCGCGGGTAATCCATCTTGTCCATGATGCTGTCGCAGGCGTCGATGCAGGCCGCACAGCCGATGCATTCGATTTGCAGGCCGTCGCGGATGTCGATGCCGGTGGGGCAGACCTGGACGCACATGGTGCAGTCGATGCAATCGCCCAGGCCCTGAGCCTTGTAGTCGATGCCTTTCTTGCGCGGGCCACGGCTTTCGCCACGGCGCGGGTCGTAGGAGACGATCAGCGTGTCCTTGTCGAACATCACGCTCTGGAAGCGGGCGTACGGGCACATGTAAATGCACACCTGTTCGCGTAGCCAGCCGGCGTTGCCGTAGGTGGCGAGGGTGAAGAAACCGACCCAGAAATACGACCAGCCATCGGCTTCACCGGTGAAGAAGTCGATCACCAGTTCACGAATCGGCGAGAAGTAGCCGACGAAGGTCATGCCAGTCACGAAGCCGATCAGCAGCCACATCGTGTGCTTGCTGAATTTGCGCAGGAATTTGTTGGCGCTCATCGGCGCCTTGTCGAGCTTGATGCGCTGGTTGCGGTCGCCTTCGGTGACCTTTTCGCACCACATGAAGATCCAGGTCCAGACGCTTTGCGGGCAGGTGTAGCCGCACCAGACCCGACCGGCATACACGGTAATGAAGAACAGGCCGAAGGCGCTGATGATCAGAATGCCTGAGAGCAGGATGAAATCCTGGGGCCAGAAGGTCGCGCCAAAAATGAAGAACTTACGCTCCGGCAGGTTCCACCAGACGGCCTGATGACCGCCCCAGCTCAGCCACACCGTGCCGAAATACAGCAGAAACAGTGCGGCACCACCCGTCATCCGCAGGTTGCGGAACAGACCGGTGAAGGCGCGGGTGTAGATCTTTTCTCGAGAGGCGTAGAGGTCGACGCTGTTGTTCGCGTTCTTGGCGGGTGGAGTGACGTCGTGTACCGGAATCTGATTGCTCATCATTGCATCCCACGGCAGTGGAAAAATGCCTCGGTCAGTACGTGCCGACCGCGGTCAAAAAGAGGTGTTGCAGTGGCGCAATGATACGCCTGTAGCTCTAACTCAAGGGTGCGACCTTTGGTCACGTTGGTGGAAGTCAACTGACAGTGTAATGACTTGAATCAATTGACTTGTGAATTATGGACGGTTTTGAGGGGGCGGCGAGCTCATTCGAGCGCTACGGTGGCATCGACCGGCAAAATCCTGGCATCGAAGGCGGTATGACGTGGCGGCGCTTCAGCCAGGCGCGCATTACGTTTCCCTGTACGGGAGTCCTATGCTGCTGGCGAAAGCATCGACGTCAGTTGTTATAAGCAAGTCGGAAATATATTAACTGAATTGCCCGCTGTTTGATGTTTGCGGTTTTCTATTTTCTGGAATAAGTTGTTCTGGCATGCCGTTGTTATATAGCGGCGTGCCTATCTAATATTACGGAAATGGAATTCTATGAACATTGTAAAAGGTGCGAAGTTATTCGCATGCATGTGGATCCTGTCGCTGGCATCTGTCGCATATTCAAATGAAGGTGCACCTATTCATATGGTCTTCGCGTCTGATCCGCAGTATCCGTGGACGGATAAAACGGACAGTGAGGAATATGAACCTGACAGCGAGTTTGAACAGCGTGCCAAATGGCTGGTGGAGACCCAGTTCGCGAGTATTGCGGATTTCAGAAGCAAGATGGGCGGGCACTCGCAGGTACCGCTGATGATCAATGGTGACATGACGGCGTTTGGTCATGGTTGGCAGCGTTCGTATATCAATTCGACGCTGCAGAAGTACTTTAATAAAGACTATCTGTACGGCTTGGGTAATCATGACTATCAGAACAATGTAGATGATTGTTTCACTAATAGTTGTGCGGCGGGCAGTATTGTCGAATATCAAGAGCATCATGCCGGCAAGGTAGATGATTTCGATTTGAAGATTACGGGCTTTTTGTTCAATAAGATGTATTCGGGCAGTCTTGCCTATTCCAAAAATATAGGGGAGGTTCATCTGGTCCAGCTTAATAATGAGCCGACTTACGCAACCAAAATTTCCCATCCCCTGAATCCTACAACTTTTAACATTACCGCTGCGCTGGATTGGCTTGAAAATGATTTACGAGTCGCCCGGGCCCAAGGTTACGCGATCATTATCAACATGCATAAACCCTATGACTGGCAGGGTGACTGGAGTCAGGAAAGTCGTTTCAGGGACATGATCGCAAAATATGAAGTGACGGCCATATTCGCCGGTCATCTTCATGAAAACGGCGGTTCCATGTCCTATAGGGGGAATGTGCCCGTTTTCCTCAGTGGCAGCGCTTCCCAGGAGACCTATCTGATTGCCAGTTTTTCCGCGGATCGCAAGCAACTGCAGGTCGATCTGGTCGAAAACAACCAGTGGCATAACCGCAAGCTTGTAGCGAAAGTGCCGGTGAAATCAATTTTCACCAGTCGCCCATGAAAAAGGCCCCGCCAGATCACTGGCGGGGCCTTTTTTGTTGCATCGAGCGTTTGCCTTACTGGGCGTCTGCCACCGGCGCTTTCTCACCGTGAGAGAGGCTGTAGACGTAAGCGGCCAGCAGGTGAACCTTGTCGTTGCCTTGCAGCTGTTCCTGCGCAGGCATCTGGCCCTGACGGCCGTAACGGATGGTCTGCTGCAGTTGAGCGAAGCTCGAACCGTAGATGAACGCTGCCGGGTGAGTCAGGTTAGGGGCGCCCATGGCCGGGGTGCCTTTGCCTTCCGGACCGTGGCAAGCCACGCAGTTGGCAGCGAACAGCTTCTGGCCGGCAACCGGGTCAGCCTTGGCGCCTTCCGGCAGTTTGCGGCCATCGAGGCTGGTCAGCACGTAAGCGGCAACGTCGCTGACGCCTTGTTCGCCGATCACTTCGGCCCAGGCCGGCATCACGGCGTGACGGCCGCCCATGATGGTGGTCTTGATGGTTGCCGCTTCACCGCCCCAGCGCCAGTCGGCGTCGGTCAGGTTAGGGAAGCCATAAGCGCCTTTGGCGTCGGAACCGTGGCAGACCGAGCAGTTGGAGGCGAACAGGCGGCCACCCATCTTCAGGGCTTGCGGGTCCTTGGCGACTTCTTCGATTGGCATGGAAGCGAACTTGGCGAAGATCGGGCCGAACTTGGCGTCCGACCTGGCCATTTCCTTTTCCCACTCGTGGACGCCGGTCCAGCCGGTCTGGCCGTTGGCGAACGCGGTCTGCTTCTCGTTATCCAGGTAGTTGTAACCTGGCAACAGGCCTTTCCAGTTACCCAGGCCCGGGTACAGGACCAGATAGCCAAGGGCGAAGATGATGGTGCCCACGAACAGCATGAACCACCATTTCGGCAGTGGGTTGTCGTACTCCTCGATCCCGTCGAAGGAGTGGCCGACCGTCTCGTCGGTCTGCTCGGCGCGCTGGCCCTTGCGGGTGGACAGCAGCAGCCAGGTCAGGGCGAAGATGGTGCCGAGACTGAGGACTGTGACGTACAGACTCCAGAACGTAGTCATTCTTTGTTACTCCTAGAAGCTTGCTCGACGTGCTTGATGGCTTCGGGATCATCCGCGAAAGGCAGCAAGGTCGCGTCTTCAAACTCCGACTTGCGCTTGGGGCTGAATACCCACAACGCCAGACCGATGAAGGCCACCATCACAACAACGGTGCCCAGGCCACGAATCATCCCGATATCCATCTAAATCACCGTTTGCTTTTGATGATGGTGCCCAGGCCTTGCAGATAGGCCACCAGCGCGTCCATTTCGGTTTTGCCCTTCACAGCATCCTTGGCGCCGGCGATGTCTTCGTCGGTGTAAGGGACGCCGAGCGTGCGCAAGACTTCCATTTTCTTGGCGGTGTCTTTGCCGTCGAGCTTGTTTTCCACGAGGAACGGGTAAGCCGGCATTTTCGACTCGGGCACCACGTTGCGCGGGTTGTACAAGTGCGCACGCTGCCAGTCATCGGAGTAACGACCGCCGACACGGGCCAGGTCCGGACCGGTACGCTTGGAACCCCACAGGAACGGGTGATCCCAGACGCTTTCACCGGCGACCGAGTAGTGGCCGTAGCGTTCGGTTTCAGCACGGAACGGACGGATCATCTGCGAGTGGCAGCCGACACAACCGTTGGCGATGTAGATGTCGCGGCCTTCCAGTTCAAGGGCGGTACGAGGCTTCATGCCCTCGACCGGCTTGTTGGTAACGTCCTGGAAAAACAGCGGAACGATCTGGGTCAGGCCGCCGATGCTGACGGCGATAACCATGAAGAAGGCCAGCAGGCCAATATTCTTCTCGACTGCTTCATGCTTCATCAGTGAGCTCCAACTACAGCAATCTTGGCGGCGGCTTCAGCTTCAGCCGGGTCCGAGGCACGAACGGTACGGAACACGTTGTAGGCCATCAACAGCATGCCGCTGGCAAAGAACGCGCCGCCCAGGGCACGAACGATGAAACCAGGGTGGCTGGCTTGCAGCGCTTCCACGAACGAGTAGGTGAGGGTGCCGTCGTCGTTGATTGCACGCCACATCAGGCCCTGGGTGATGCCGTTGACCCACATCGAAGCGATGTACAACACGGTACCGATGGTCGCGAGCCAGAAGTGCGCGTTGATCAGACCGGTGCTGTGCATTTGTGCACGGCCGAACAGTTTCGGGATCATGTGGTAGATGGCGCCGATCGAGATCATCGCTACCCAGCCCAAGGCGCCGGCGTGTACGTGGCCGATGGTCCAGTCGGTGTAGTGCGAGAGCGAGTTGACGGTCTTGATGGCCATCATCGGGCCTTCGAAGGTCGACATGCCGTAGAACGCCAGCGATACCACCAGGAAGCGCAGGATCGGGTCGGTGCGCAGCTTATGCCAGGCGCCCGACAGGGTCATCATGCCGTTGATCATGCCGCCCCAGCTCGGAGCCAGCAGGATGATCGACATCGCCATGCCCAGGGACTGAGCCCAGTCCGGCAGTGCGGTGTAGTGCAGGTGGTGCGGACCGGCCCAGATGTACAGGGTGATCAGCGCCCAGAAGTGCACGATCGACAGGCGATAGGAGTAGATCGGACGCTCGGCCTGCTTCGGCACGAAGTAGTACATCATCCCCAGGAAACCGGTGGTCAGGAAGAAGCCCACGGCGTTGTGGCCGTACCACCACTGGATCATCGCGTCGGTCGCACCCGCGTAGGCCGAGTAGGACTTGAACAGGCTGACCGGTAGCGACATGTGGTTGACGATGTGCAGCATCGCGGTCACGACGATGAAGGCACCGTAGAACCAGTTACCGACATAGATGTGCTTGGTCTTGCGCTTGACGATGGTGCCGAAGAACACCAGACCGTAGGTGACCCAGACGATGGCCAGCAGAATAGCCAGGGGCCATTCCAGTTCCGCGTATTCCTTGGTGGTGGTGAAACCCATCGGCAAGGTCACGATCGCGCCGACGATCACCGCTTGCCAACCCCAGAAGGTGAAGGCCGCGAGGCTGTCGGAGATCAGTCGCGTTTGGCAGGTTCGCTGCACGACGTAATAAGAAGTGGCAAACAGAGCACAACCACCGAAGGCGAAAATCACCAGGTTGGTGTGCAACGGGCGTAAGCGTCCAAAAGTCGTCCACGGCAGACCGAAGTTCAATTCCGGCCATACGAGCTGTGAGGCGATGAAGACACCAAGCCCCATGCCAAGGATCCCCCAGACCACCGTCATGATGGCGAACTGGCGGACTACCTTATAGTTATAAGCAGTCGGACTGATTGCTGTGCTCATTCTAAGGTTCCACGGTTTGGGTGTTTTATTAGGAGTAAAAATCGGCCGCAAGTATGGAGAAAGCGGGGGGTCATTGCAACGCGCCATGACCTGGGTCAATGCTTTCAAAACCTGATTCTGCGGCCTTTCCATGCGCCGCGTAAGGACAAAATTGCCCTCTGACAAAATGTCGCAGCGGATGAAAAAGGCGAGGGGTTCAAGTCAGATGTAACGGGGTGTGTTCAAACGCAACGATCAAGGGACAGACGGCAATTTGCGCGACAGCCGGTATCTACCAGCCTTTGCGGCCTGTCATCGAACAGAATCGTCGAACACATCGGGTAAAATCGACCTGGAACCGGCTCATGCCAGTCCGCACCGAGGAAGCTTAGACCCGAATCTGGTGAACCGAAAGGAAGGGGAACGGCAGGGTGCGACAATGGGTCGCAAAGAGGCAGGGAACTGCCGCATTCCGCAGAATGCGGCAGCAGAGCGGTCAAAAATTATTCGCTTTTGCCTTGTGCCTGCAAACGCTCGGTGCCGACTCCGTGGGACAAGCTGTACACATAAGCGGCCAGCAATTGCACCTTGTCGTTGCCCAGCAGTTCGTTTTGCGCCGGCATATGGCCCTGGCGGCCATGGCGAATAGTCTGTTGCAGTTGCGCCAGGCTGGTACCGTAGATAAAACCGGCCGGGTGCGTCAGATTCGGCGCGCCCATGGCTTCAGTGCCCTGGCCGTTTGCCCCATGACAGGCTACGCAGGTGGTGCTGAACAGCTGCTGTCCGGCTTGCACGTCGGCACCACTGTCGGCTGGTAGCGGCAGGCCGGCCAATTCGTGACGCACGTACGCGGCGACGTTCTTCACCCCGGTCTCACCCAACACTTCACCCCAGGCCGGCATGGCCGCCATCCGGCCACCCATGATGGTGGTCTTGATGGTCTCGGCACTGCCGCCCCAGCGCCAATCGCTGTCGGCCAGGTTGGGGAAGCCGAATGCGCCCTTGGCATCTGAGCCGTGGCACACCGAGCAGTTGGAGGCGAACAGGCGTCCGCCCATTTTCAGCGCTTGCGGGTCTTTCGCTACTTCTTCCACCGGCATTGCCGCGAATTTGGCGAAGATCGGTCCGAACTTCGCGTCTGCCTTGCTCATCTCCTTTTCCCATTCATGGACACCAGTCCAGCCGTTTTCATAACCGGGCAGGATGCCTTTCCAGTTGCCCAGGCCCGGATAAAGAATCAGGTAGCCGACCGAGAACACCAGGGTGCCGGCGAACAGCATGAACCACCACTGCGGCAGCGGGTTGTCGTACTCCTCGATGCCGTCGAAGCTGTGGCCCATGGTCTGGTCGACGCTGCCCTTGGTTTCGCCCCGGCGGGTGCCGATCAGCAGCCAGGTCAGGCCGATCAGGCTGCCGATGGTCAGTACGCAGATCCACGCACTCCAGAAGGTGGTCATGGCCGGGCACTCCTTGTTGTTGCAGATTCTTGGGTAGTTTCGGGTTGCGGCTCGTCAGCGAACGGCAGCAGGCGCGCTTCGGCGAATTGCGGATTGCGCTTGCTGTTGAACACCCACAGTGTCAGGCCGACGAAGGCCACGAACACCACGACTGTGCCGAGGCCGCGGATCAGGCCTGTGCTCATATCAATGACCATGACTCACCTCTTGCTCTTGATGGCAGTGCCGAGCACTTGCAGGTAGGCAACCAGCGCGTCCATCTCGGTCTTGCCCTTGAGCGAAGCGACCGAGCCTGCAATGTCTTCGTCGGTGTATGGCACGCCGAGGGTGCGCATGGCGCGGATCTTGGTTTCGGTGTGGCTGCTGTCGAGCGGGTTGGCCACCAGCCATGGATACGCCGGCATCTTCGATTCCGGCACCACGTTGCGCGGGTTGTACAAGTGCGCGCGGTGCCAGTCTTCGGAGTAGCGCCCGCCGACTCGCGCCAGGTCCGGCCCGGTGCGCTTGGAGCCCCAGAGGAACGGGTGATCCCACACGCTTTCCCCGGCCACCGAGTAATGGCCGTAGCGTTCGGTTTCGGCGCGGAACGGGCGGATCATCTGCGAGTGGCAACCGACGCAGCCTTCGCGGATGTAAATGTCGCGACCTTCCAGTTGCAGCGCGGTGTAGGGCTTCATGCCTTCCACCGGTTTGTTGGTCACGTCCTGGAAGAACAGCGGGACGATCTGGGTCAGGCCGCCGATGCTCACGGCGAACACCATCAGCAACATCAGCAGGCCGACGTTTTTCTCGATTGTTTCGTGTTTCATGGCGGACTCCTCAGGCGATCTGCGCGGCAGCGACGGCTTCGGCAGGCTGCGAGGCCCGCACGGTGCGCCAGGTGTTGTAAGCCATCAGCAGCATGCCGCTGAGGAAGATCGCGCCGCCGACCAGTCGCACGATGAAGCCAGGATGGCTGGCCACCAGGGTTTCGACGAAGGAGTAGGTCAGCGTGCCGTCCTCGTTGACTGCGCGCCACATCAGGCCCTGGGCGATGCCGTTGACCCACATCGAGGCGATGTACAGCACGGTGCCGATGGTAGCGAGCCAGAAGTGCGCGTTGATCAGGCCGATGCTGTGCATCTGCTCGCGGCCGAAGACTTTCGGGATCATGTGGTACAGCGCACCGATGGAAATCATTGCCACCCAGCCGAGCGCGCCGGCGTGAACGTGGCCGATGGTCCAGTCGGTGTAGTGGGAGAGGGCGTTGACCGTCTTGATCGCCATCATCGGCCCTTCGAAGGTCGACATGCCGTAGAACGCCAGGGACACCACGAGGAAACGCAGGATCGGGTCGCTGCGCAACTTATGCCAGGCACCCGACAGGGTCATCATGCCGTTGATCATCCCGCCCCAGCTCGGCGCCAGCAGGATCAGCGACATCACCATGCCCAGCGACTGTGCCCAGTCCGGCAGCGCGGTGTAGTGCAGGTGGTGGGGACCGGCCCAGATGTACAGGGTGATCAGCGCCCAGAAGTGCACGATCGACAAGCGATAGGAATACACCGGGCGTTCGGCCTGTTTCGGCACGAAGTAGTACATCATTCCGAGGAAACCGGCGGTGAGGAAAAAGCCTACGGCGTTGTGGCCGTACCACCACTGCACCATGGCATCGGTCGCACCGGAGTACAGCGAGTAGGACTTGGTCAGACTCACCGGCAATTCCAGGTTGTTGACGATGTGCAGGATTGCCACGGTGATGATGAATCCACCGAAGAACCAGTTACCGACATAGATGTGCTTGGTCTTGCGTTGCATGATCGTGCCGAAGAACACGATGGCGTAAGCCACCCAGACGATGGTGATCAGGATGTCGATCGGCCATTCCAGTTCGGCGTATTCCTTGGAGCTGGTGTAACCCAGCGGCAGGCTGATCGCCGCCAACAGGATCACCAGTTGCCAGCCCCAGAAGCAGAACGCGGCGATTTTCGGCGCAAACAATCGAGTCTGGCAGGTACGCTGTACCGAGTAGAACGAACTGGCGAACAACGCACAGCCGCCGAAGGCGAAGATCACCGCGTTGGTGTGCAGCGGGCGCAACCGGCCGAAACTGGTCCATGGCAGATTGAAGTTGAGTTCGGGCCAGACCAACTGGGCGGCGAGAAAAACCCCGAGCCCCATGCCGACGATGCCCCACACCACCGTCATAATGGCGAATTGGCGGACCACCTTGTAGTTGTAGGCGGTACTGATAGAAGTGTTCATGGTTCCCCATCCACGGTTCAGCCGAAGTGAGGGCCCGTCTTTGCGAGTAAACCGCGCAAGGCAGACGCTCCCTTCGCCTGGAGTTATAGGCAGACTAAAAGCGAGGCAAGCATGGACAAACAGCACAAGGCCAGTATTGACGGGGATCAATGGGCGCAGTGCGTGCGGGATCACGGATGGTTGTGGAATGCCGCCTCGGTGCCGGCCTCGGCGACACTGATTCTCGCCCATGGCGCCGGTGCGCCGATGGACAGCGGCTGGATGAGCGACATGGCTGCGCGCCTTGCCACGCAAGGCGTCAACGTGCTGCGCTTCGAGTTTCCGTACATGGCCCAACGGCGAGTGGACGGCGGCAAGCGCCCACCGAACCCGGCGCCGAAACTGCTGGAGTGCTGGCGCGAGGTGTACGCCGTGGTGCGACGCCATGTCACTGGGCGTCTGGCCATTGGCGGCAAGTCCATGGGCGGGCGGATGGCCAGTCTTTTGGCCGATGAGCTGGAAGCGGATGCGCTGGTGTGCCTCGGTTATCCGTTTTATGCCGTCGGCAAACCGGAGAAACCTCGGGTTGAGCATTTGGCTGCGCTAAAGACACGGACGTTGATTGTGCAGGGTGAGCGCGATGCGCTGGGCAATCGTGAGGCCGTTGAGGCTTATACGTTGGCGCCGGGTATCGAGGTGTTCTGGCTTGAGGCGGCGGATCATGATTTGAAGCCGTTGAAGGCTTCAGGGTTTACGCATGAGCAGCATTTGGACGCGACAGCGAAGAAGGTCGCCGGATTTTTGTGAGAAGCAAGATCAAAAGATCGCAGCCTTCGGCAGCTCCTACGGGGTGTACGCCGTTCAAATGTAGGAGCCGGCGCAGCCTGCGATCTTTTGACTTTGTTGTCAGCGGTTAAACCGCTCCACCAACGAATACTGGGTATTCGCCGTCTTGGTCAGTTCTTCACTCAGTAGCGCCGAGTTCTGTGCCTGTTCCGAGGTCTGATCAGCCAGTTGCGAGATGTTGCTGATGTTGCGGCTGATTTCTTCGGCCACCGAACTTTGCTCTTCGGTCGCGGCAGCGATTTGGGTGGTCATGTCGGTGATGTGGGCTACCGCTTCGCTGATGCCCACCAGCGCCTGATCCGCTTCCAATACCCGCGCCACACCTTCTTCAGCCTGGCGATGGCCGGCCTCCATGGTTTGCACCGCCGTGCTGGCGGTTTGTTGCAGCTTGGCGATCAGGGCGTGGATCTGCCCGGTGGATTCGCTGGTGCGCTGCGCCAATTGGCGCACTTCGTCGGCCACCACCGCAAAACCACGGCCCATCTCACCAGCACGGGCGGCTTCGATCGCAGCGTTCAAGGCGAGCAGGTTGGTCTGGTCGGCAATGCCTTTGATCACATCGACCACGCCACCGATTTCGTCGCTGTCCTTGGCCAGTTGAGTGACCGTCAGACCGGTTTCACCGACCACCACCGACAGGCGTTGAATGGCTTCGCGGGTTTCACCTGCGATGTCGCGACCGCGACCGGTCAGGCGATTGGCTTCCTGAGTGGCGTCGGCGGTGCGCTGCACGTGACTGGCGACTTCCTGAGTGGTAGCGGCCATCTGATTGACGGCGGTCGCCACTTGCTCGGTTTCGACGCGCTGACGTTCCAGGCCGGTGGAGCTGTTATGGGCCAGCGTGTCGGACTGTTTCGCTTGTTCGTTCAGATGCTCGGCGGTGTCTTGCAGGCGCGTCAGGCAGGTTTTCAGGCGAGCTTCCTGGCTGAGAATGGACATTTCCAAGCGTGCCTGGGCACCGCGGCTGTCGGTGTACATCTGCGCGATCAGCGGGTCGGACGTGGTCTGTTCGGCCAGGCGCAGCAAGCGCTTGATGCCGCGCTGTTGCCAGCTCAAGCCCATCAAGCCCAACGGCACCGAAAGACCGGCGGCGAGGGCGAAGCCCCATTGCGACGTCAGGGTGGCGCCGATCATGAAGCTCAACTGGCTGACCAGAATGAACGGCAGCCAGTCCTGAAGCACCGGCAACCACTTATCCCTTTGAGGAACGGCTGACTTGCCCTGATTGATGCGTTGGTAGAGCGCTTCGGCACGGCGGATCTGCTCGGCGGTGGGCTTGACCCGCACCGACTCGTAACCGATCACCTGATTGCCTTCGAACACCGGTGTGACATAGGCGTTAACCCAGTAGTGGTCACCGGTCTTGCAGCGATTCTTGACAATGCCCATCCATGGCAAGCCTTGTTTCAGTGTGCCCCACATGTGCGCGAACACCGCAGACGGGACGTCGGGATGACGAACCAGGTTATGCGGCGCACGGATCAGTTCTTCACGCGAAAACCCGCTGATCTCGACGAAAGCATCGTTGCAGTAGGTGATCATGCCCTTGGCATCGGTGGTGGAAATCAACCGTTGCTGCGCCGGGAAGGTCCGTTCGCGTTGTGTAATGGGCTGGTTGTTACGCATGGCTTTTTCAATCCGCAAGGCTTTGATGGTGTATCGGCATCGCTGGGCATTTATTGAAGTTTTTTTTCAATAAATCAGTAACGCGTCGCAAAACGACCGCTGCGTCATCATCCCGCGAGCATCGGATACGTGAACAAGCCGAAATGCAGCAGATTCAAACCAAAATGGGTGGCGATGGCCGCACCCAGCCCACCGAACCGGTAGGCCAGGCTATAGCCGACACCGGCCAGGCTGGCCAGCAACACCCATTGCCAGCCAGCGCCCAGATGAACGAGGCCAAATAGCAATGATGCGAGCACCAGCGCGAGGCTTTCACCATAAGGCAGGTGTTTAAACTGCCGGCTCAGACCGCCCTGGATGTAGCCGCGAAACAGCGCTTCTTCCACCAGCGTCACCAGCAACAGATTGTTCAGCATCCACAGCCAGGCCTGATCCGGCCATTTCGGTGCCCAACTGATCACCCCCAGCAATAGCGCACCACCCAGAGCCAGTACGGCACTCACGGTCAGGGCGAGGGCGGTGGCATACACCGACAGGCGCAGGGAGCGCCGGCCGACAATCCATGGGCAGACCAGTAACAGCCAGAAGCCGATCAGGGGTTTGTCCTGATTCAGGTACATGGCGAACCGCACGGCATCGTCGGTGAAACGCAGGGGATCGATAGCGCGACCGTTGTAGAAACCGGGAAGCCAGTGTGTCGCCAGCGCCACCGCCAAGACGATGAACAAGCCGTGGCCGAGGTAGCGGCCGAGGGGGATCTGTTGTTGGCGAACGGCGAAACCGGCGATCAGCAGTAACCCGAAAGAAATGGCAGCCAGCCAGCCGAGATGGCCGTAGATCAAAGCCAGGCTGTAGCCGAGCGAGAGAAGTGCCAGATAGATCCATGGCAGAGCGATCATTTGAAGTCCTTGAGGGCGGAGGTGCCTGTTTTCTTGGGGCGCGCAATTATAGAGACATACACCGCCCAAACAAAAACACCGCCCGAAGGCGGTGTCGTTGTCAGCGGAGGCGTTACGAGGCAATCAACTGCCGCAACACGTAATGCAAAATCCCTCCGGCCTTGAAGTACTCCACTTCGTTCAGGGTATCGATCCGGCACAATACCTCGACCTTCTCCTGGCTGCCGTCTTCACGGGTGATGACCAGCGTCAGGTTCATCCGCGGAGTCAGTTCGACGCCCGTCAGGCCAAGAATGTCCAGGGTTTCCTTGCCAGTGAGGTTCAGGCTCTTGCGGTTCTGATCCAGCTTGAACTGCAGCGGCAACACGCCCATGCCCACCAGATTTGAACGGTGAATCCGCTCGAAGCTTTCTGCGATGACGGCTTTGACCCCCAGCAGGTTGGTGCCCTTGGCCGCCCAGTCACGGCTCGATCCGGTGCCGTATTCTTGCCCGGCGATCACCACCAGCGGCGTGCCCGATGTCTGGTAACGCATGGCCGCGTCGTAGATCGGCAGTTTTTCCCCGGTCGGAATGTAAATTGTGTTGCCGCCTTCTTCACCACCGAGCATTTCGTTGCGAATGCGGATGTTGGCGAAGGTGCCGCGCATCATCACTTGGTGGTTACCGCGACGCGAGCCGTAGGAGTTGAAGTCCCGTGGTTCCACCCCTTGTTCGCGCAGGTAACGGCCGGCAGGGCTGTCGGTCTTGATGTTGCCGGCGGGGGAGATGTGGTCGGTGGTTACCGAATCGCCGAGCAGCGCGAGGACTTTCGCCCCTTCGACATTCTTGACCACCGGCGCAGGGCCGCCAATGTCATCGAAGAAGGGCGGGTGCTGGATATACGTCGAATCGTTGTTCCAGACATAAGTCGCCGTCTGCGGCACTTCGATCGCTTGCCACTGCTCGTCGCCGGCGAACACTTCGGCGTACTCCTTGTGGAACATTGCGGTGTTCACCTGAGTTACCGCGTCGGCGATTTCCTTGGTGCTCGGCCAGATGTCTCGCAGGTAAACCGGGTGGCCGTCCTTGTCGTTTCCCAATGGCTCGCTGCTGATGTCGATGCGCACCGTGCCGGCCAGCGCGTAGGCGACGACCAGGGGCGGGGAGGCCAGCCAGTTGGTTTTCACCAGCGGATGTACGCGGCCTTCGAAGTTGCGGTTGCCCGACAGCACCGAGGCGACGGTCAGGTCGGCTTTCTGGATGGCTTTTTCAATCGGCTCCGGCAACGGCCCGGAGTTGCCGATGCAGGTGGTGCAGCCATAACCGACAAGGGCAAAACCGAGTTGGTCGAGGTATTGGGTCAGGCCGGCTGCCTTGTAGTAGTCGGTGACCACTTTCGAACCGGGGGCCAGGGAGCTCTTGACCCAGGGTTTGCGCTTGAGGCCTTTTTCCACGGCTTTTTTCGCCACCAACCCGGCCGCCATCATCACACTGGGATTGGAGGTGTTGGTGCAGGAGGTGATCGCGGCAATCACCACCGCACCGTTTTTCAGCCGATGCGTATGGCCTTCGTGGGCGTAGTCCGCTTCACCGATCAGATCGGCGTTGCCTACCGCGACGCCACCGCCGCCCTCACTTTCGAGGCGACTCTCTTCCTTGGTGGAGGGTTTGACTTGCAGGCCGAGAAAGTCAGTGAACGCTTGCGCGACATCCGGCAACGAGACGCGGTCCTGCGGGCGTTTCGGCCCGGCGAGACTGGCCTCGACGCTGCCCATGTCCAGGGCCAGGCTGTCGGTGAAAACCGGCTCCTTACCGGGCAGGCGCCACAGGCCCTGAGTCTTGCTGTAGGCCTCCACCAGTTTCACGGTTTCCGCGGTACGGCCGGACAGGCGCAAGTATTCCAGAGTCACCTCGTCCACCGGGAAGAAGCCACAGGTGGCGCCGTATTCCGGGGCCATGTTGGCAATGGTCGCGCGGTCGGCCAGCGGCAGGTCGGCGAGGCCGTCGCCGTAGAACTCGACGAATTTCCCGACCACGCCTTTCTTGCGCAGCATCTGGGTCACCGTCAGCACCAGATCGGTGGCGGTGATGCCTTCCTTGAGCTTGCCAGTGAGTTTGAAGCCGATCACTTCCGGAATCAGCATCGACACCGGTTGACCCAGCATCGCCGCTTCCGCTTCGATCCCGCCGACGCCCCAGCCGAGTACGCCGAGGCCGTTGATCATGGTGGTGTGGGAGTCAGTGCCGACCAGGGTGTCCGGGAAGGCATAGGTGCGGCCGTCCTCATCCTTGGTCCAGACCGTGCGACCCAGATATTCAAGGTTGACCTGGTGACAGATACCGGTGCCCGGCGGCACCACGCTGAAGTTGGCGAAGGCGCTCTGACCCCAGCGCAGGAAGGCGTAGCGCTCGTGGTTGCGCTGCATTTCGATGTCGACGTTCTGTTCGAAGGCGCTACTGCTGGCGAATTTGTCGACCATCACCGAGTGGTCGATCACCAAGTCCACCGGCGACAGCGGATTGATGCGCTGCGGGTCGCCACCGGCCTTGGCCATGGCGGCGCGCATGGCGGCCAGGTCGACCACGGCGGGGACGCCGGTAAAGTCCTGCATCAATACCCGCGCGGGGCGGTATTGGATTTCGCGGTCGGAGCGACGCTCCTTGAGCCAGGCGGCAATCGCCTTGAGGTCGGCGCCGGTGACGGTTTTCTCGTCCTCCCAGCGCAGCAGGTTTTCCAGCAACACTTTCAACGACATGGGCAGCTTGTCGAGATCACCCAGGCTCTTGGCGGCTTCGGGCAAGCTGAAGTAGTGATAGGTCTTGTCGTCGACTTGTAAGGTTTTAAGGGTTTTCAGGCTATCGAGGGACGGCATTGAAATGACTCCTTTAAGTCCACACGGCTACGGACTGAGGGACGGGCAGAGGTTTAAACCTAGTCCTGTTTGGTGCTTAAGGCTAATAACTGGACCCTAAGGGCAAGTCCAAGGTTCCGAACTCGGCTATCATGCGCCGGTTTTCGTGACAGGCTTTGCTTCAACGCAAGCCTGGGCATCGCGCAGTGGCGCAATTTTTCCGCCAACTGCCCAGGAGTAAGAATGAACACCCTCTTTATGCATTGCCGACCGGGCTTCGAAGGCGAAGTCTGTTCCGAGATTTCCGAACATGCCGCGCGGCTGAACGTGGCCGGTTATGCCAAGGCCAAAACCGCCAGCGCCTATGCCGAATTCATCTGCACCGAAGAAGACGGCGCCGAACGCCTGATGCGTGGCCAGCGTTTCGCCGACCTGATCTTCCCGCGCCAGTGGGCCCGTGGGATCTTTATTGATCTGCCGGAAACCGACCGCATCAGCGTGATCCTCGCCCACATGGCGGACTTCCCGCTGTGCGGCAGCCTGTGGCTGGAAATGGTCGACACCAACGATGGCAAAGAGCTGTCGAACTTCTGCAAGAAGTTTGAAGTGCACCTGCGCAAGGCGTTGATGGCGGCCGGCAAACTGGTGGAAGACCCCAACAAGCCGCGTCTGCTGCTGACCTTCAAGAGCGGCCGCGAAGTGTTCATGGGGCTGGCGGAGTCGAACAACTCGGCGATGTGGCCGATGGGCATTCCGCGCCTGAAGTTCCCCCGTGAAGCGCCGAGCCGTTCGACGTTGAAGCTGGAAGAGGCCTGGCATCACTTCATTCCCCGCGACCAGTGGGATGAGCGTCTGCACAGCGACATGACCGGTGTCGACCTCGGCGCCGCCCCTGGCGGCTGGACCTGGCAACTGGTCAACCGCGGCATGCTGGTGACCGCCATCGACAACGGCCCGATGGCCGAAAGCCTGATGGATACCGGTCTGGTGCAGCACTTGATGGCCGACGGTTTCACCTTCAAGCCCAAACAGCCGGTGGACTGGATGGTCTGCGACATCGTCGAGAAGCCGGCGCGTAACGCGGCGATGCTGGAAGAATGGATTGGCGAGGGGCATTGCCGGGAAGCGGTGGTCAACCTCAAGCTGCCGATGAAACAGCGTTATGCCGAAGTGAAGCGCTTGCTGGAGCGTATTGCCGAGGGGTTCAAGGCGCGGGGCATTCGGGTTGAAATCGGCTGCAAGCAGCTGTATCACGACCGTGAAGAAGTGACCTGCCATTTGCGCCGGCTTGACGTGAAAAAACCGAAATCCCGCTGATTCATACGGTCCCGCTCCCATAGGTGACCGAACACCCGGCAATGCGCGACAATGCCGGCAAGTTTCAGGAGTAAACCATGAGTGAAATGATCGATACGCCGGTTGACGGCACCCTCGATGCCACCGGCCTCAATTGCCCGGAACCGGTGATGATGCTGCACCAGCACATCCGTGACCTGGTGCCTGGCGGCCTGCTGAAGGTGATCGCCACTGACCCGTCGACCCGTCGCGACATTCCCAAGTTCTGCGTGTTCCTCGACCACGAGTTGGTGGCGCAGCACGAAGAGGCAGGCACCTACCTGTACTGGATCCGCAAGAAGCTCGCTTAACGGGCACAAAAAAGGCCTGCATGTGCAGGCCCTTTTTTTGCGCTCGCTTAACCGGCCGAACGGCTGGTGCGGATCCGCTTGCGTGCGCTGCGCGCCAGGCGGATCGACAGCATCAGCGCCGCGCAACTCAAGCCGACGATCAAACCCTGCCACAGCCCGCTCGGGCCGCTCGGCGCGCTGAACCAATCGGTCAGGCCCAAGGCGTAACCCACCGGCAAACCGATGCCCCAATAAGCGAACAGCGTCAGGATCATCGTCACTCGCGTGTCTTGATAGCCGCGCAGTGCACCGGCCGCCGTCACCTGGATCGCATCGGAAAACTGGAACAGCGCCGAGTACACAATCAGCATCGCGGCCACGTGAATCACCGTCGGGTCGGCGGTGTAGATCGCGGCGATGGGTTCACGCAGCAACAGCATCATGCTTGCGGAAATACACGCATAAGCCAGTGCCGTGCCCATGCCGACTCCGGCGGCGAAGCGTGCTTCGCGTGGTTCTTCGCGGCCCAGTGCCTGGCCGACCCGCACGGTCACGGCCATGCCCAGGGAGTAGGGGATCATGAACACCAGTGAGCTGAAATTCAGGGCGATCTGGTGCCCGGCGACCACAGTGGCGCCGAGGCTGCCGATCAGCAGGGCGATCACCGCAAAGATGCTCGACTCGGCGAAAACGGCGATGCCGATCGGCAGGCCGATGCCCAGCAAGCGTTTGATCACTGCCCACTGCGGCCAGTCGAAACGGCTGAACAACTGGCTCGACTGATAGGCCGGTGCCCAGCGTTCCCAGCCGGCCATCCCCAGCGCCATCACCCACATCACGATTGCCGTGGCCCAGCCGCAGCCGACACCGCCCATCGCCGGCACACCAAAGTGGCCATAGATGAAAATGTAATTGAGCGGAATATTCAGCGCGAGCCCGCACAAACCAAGGACCATGGCCGGACGCGTGCGACCCAGGCCATCACTGAAGCAGCGCAATACGTGATAGAACGCGACGGCGGGCAGGCCGCTGGCGATGCCGTGCAGGTACTGCATGCACGGGCCGATCAGCTCGGGATCGACCTTCATGAAATGCAGGATCGGTTCGGCGCTGAACAGTAGGCCGGTCGCCATCAAACCCACCACCAGCGCCAGCCACAAGGCCTGACGCACGATCGGGCCAATCTCGCTGTGAGTGCCGGCACCGAAGCGCTGGGCGACTTTCGGGGTGGTGGCCAGCAGCGTACCGGTCATCAACAGAAACACCGGCACCCAGATCGAGTTGCCCAGCGCGACGGCCGCAAGATCGCGAGGCCCGACCCGTCCCGCCATCACCGCATCGACGAAGCCCATGGCGGTGGTCGCCAGTTGCGCGATCATGATCGGCAACGCCAGGCCAAGCAGGTTTTTCAGCTCCAGGCGAACCCGGGCCGGGCGGTTGAGGGAAATAGCGGCGGTGGGGTCAGTCACGGAATTCAAGGCGAAACGTCCAAAGGATTTTGATGCGCGAGGCGGCGCATTCTACGCCTTGACGCAATGGTCAGGAAAAATCCTGTGTTGCGGATTTGTAATCGGTTTTACAGGCATCCCCCACTCCCTCGCCACAGGGGGGGGGGCGACTAAGGTGCTTAATACCTGCTGGCCCATCACCTCCATCTGCGCCTAAACTGCCGGTCCGCCAAAGGAGCCTGCCATGTTGATTGTTGCCGACGAAAATATCCCGTTGCTCGATGCCTTCTTCGAAGGTTTCGGTGAAATCCGCCGAGTGCCGGGACGTTCTATCGACCGCGCCACCGTCGAGCAGGCTGATGTACTGCTGGTGCGCTCAGTGACCAACGTCAACCGTGCATTGCTCGAAGGCAGCAAAGTGCGCTTTGTCGGCACGTGCACCATCGGCACCGATCATTTGGACCTGGACTACTTTCAGCAGGCCGGCATCACCTGGTCCAGCGCGCCAGGCTGCAATGCCCGGGGTGTGGTCGATTACGTGCTGGGCAGTCTGTTGACCCTGGCCGAAATCGAAGGGGTCGACCTGGCTCAGCGCACTTACGGCGTGGTCGGCGCCGGCGAGGTGGGCGGGCGGCTGGTCAAGGTTCTGCAAGGCCTGGGCTGGAATGTGCTGGTTTGCGATCCGCCACGGCAAGCCGCTGAAGGGGGCGATTACGTCAGTCTCGAGCAGATCATCGAGCAATGCGATGTCGTCAGCCTGCACACGCCGCTAGACAAGCAAGGCCCTCAGGCAACCTGGCATCTGTTCGAAAAAAACCGTTTAAACCAACTCAAACCCGGCACCTGGCTGATCAATGCAAGTCGTGGCCCGGTGATCGACAACGCCGCCCTGCGTCAGGTGCTGTTGCAACGTGAAGATCTGCAAGCGGTGCTGGATGTCTGGGAGGCTGAGCCTGAAGTCGATGTAGCGCTGGCGGAGTTGTGTGTCATCGCGACGCCGCACATTGCCGGCTACAGCCTCGACGGCAAACAGCGCGGGACGGCGCAGATCTATCAGGCGTTTTGCAAATTTCTTGGGCAACCGGAACAGGTCAGCCTGAACGATTTGCTGCCAGCGCCATGGCTGTCGGCTGTTACGTTGAATGCTGATACCGATCCGGCCTGGGCGCTGGCGATGTTGTGCCGTGGCGTGTACGACCCGCGCCGTGATGACGCGGATTTCCGTCGCAGCCTCGTAGGCAATGTGAGTGAACAGCGTGCGGCGTTCGATGGGCTGCGCAAGCATTACCCGCTGCGGCGTGAGATCGATGGGTTGAAAGTGCGAATTGAAGGGGATTCGCCGGCGTTGCAGCAGATCGTGGTGGCCTTAGGCGCAACCTCGGCCTAGAAAACTGACCGGATTCCTACAAAGCCACACAAAACAGGCACCCATAAAAAACCCGGCCAACAGGGCCGGGTCAAGAAGACGGTGGCTATATCACTTTTGTTCGGCAGGCTTGACCAATCGCTTTTCCAGTTCGCGACAAGCGTCCTGGATCATGCTTTCAGTGATCGGTACTTCACGCCCATCCTCATCGATAATCGAGCAACCCAGAGACTGGTCTGGCTGTGTGCGGATCACTTGAATCTTGTCATCGCTGCTGTTTTGCAAGGACATGGCCTGTCTCCTCATCAGGTTGTGCGCTTACTGTAAAACCGCCAGGTGACCGGGCTGTGACAATTCCCTGCGATCTTTCAGGTCGGCATCTTCAGTCCATCAGAAATACCCTGATGTTTCCACCCGGACTTTAGACCAATATTCTCTAGCCACTAGTCTAGGCGGTCATAATTAACCCGACTCATTGTGATTTACAGCGTTCAATCCGATTGAGCAGTGTAGGCTTGATCGGGTCAAAACAATGGGTTACGCCTTCGGATGATCTTCATGCTTTCTGCCCGTCACCGCCGCGCCATTCGCCTGGCCAGCCGTTTCATCACGCCTTATCGCTGGCCGGCCTTCGGCGCCTTGCTGGCGTTGATTGTCACTGCCGGCATCACCTTGTCCATGGGGCAGGGGATTCGCCTGTTGGTGGATCAGGGTTTCATGACCCAGTCGACGCATTTGCTCAATCAATCCATCGGCCTGTTCATGTTGCTGGTGATCGGTCTGGCGATTGGCACCTTTGTGCGCTTTTACCTGGTGTCGTGGATTGGCGAGCGCGTTGTCGCGGACATTCGCCGTCGGGTGTTCAACCACCTGGTCTATCTGCATCCGGGTTTTTATGAAGACAACCGCAGCTCCGAGATCCAGTCACGACTGACTGCCGACACCACGCTGCTGCAATCGGTGATCGGCTCTTCGCTATCGCTGTTCCTGCGCAACGGGCTGATGGTGATCGGCGGGATTGTCTTGTTGTTTATCACCAACCCCAAGCTGACCAGCATCGTAGTGGTCGCATTGCCGTTGGTGGTCGCGCCGATCCTGATTTTTGGCCGCCGGGTACGCACCCTGTCGCGCCAGAGCCAGGATCGGGTTGCCGATATCGGCAGTTATGTGTCCGAAACCCTGAGCCAGATCAAAACCGTGCAGGCCTACAACCATCAGGTGCAGGACGAGCAGCGTTTTGCCGCGACCGTGGAAGAGGCTTTCAGTACCGCCCGCAAACGCATTTTCCAGCGAGCCTGGTTGATCACCCTGGTGATCCTGCTGGTGTTGGGCGCGGTCGGGGTGATGCTCTGGGTCGGCGGAATGGACGTCATCGCCGGGCGGATTTCCGCGGGTGAGTTGGCAGCGTTCGTCTTTTACAGCCTGATCGTCGGTGGCGCCTTCGGCACATTGAGTGAAGTGATCGGCGAACTGCAGCGAGCAGCAGGGGCGGCGGAGCGGATTGCCGAGCTGTTGCGTTCGGAAAACATCATCCAGCCACCGACCCATGGGCTGGTGACCCTGCCTGAACGGGTGAAGGGCGATCTGGTGCTGCAAGATGTGCGCTTTTCCTACCCGTCGCGTCCTGAGAGCTATGCCGTCGATGGTTTGAGTCTGACGATCAATGCCGGCGAAACCCTCGCTCTGGTCGGGCCGTCAGGTGCCGGCAAATCGACGGTGTATGACCTGCTGTTGCGCTTTTACGACCCCGCTGAAGGACGCATCCTGCTGGACGGTGTGCCGCTGACCCAACTCGACCCTCTGGACCTGCGTCGCTGCTTCGCCCTCGTCTCGCAAACCCCGGCGCTGTTCTTCGGCAGCATCGAAGAGAACATTCGCTACGGCCACCCGACGGCGACTTTGGCCCAAGTCCAAGAGGCCGCCAAAATTGCCTACGCCCACGACTTCATCGAGCAAATGCCCAACGGCTACCAGACCCACCTCGGCGACGCGGGTCTCGGTCTGTCCGGCGGTCAACGCCAACGCCTGGCGATCGCCCGGGCGCTGCTGGTGGACGCGCCGATCCTGCTGCTGGACGAAGCCACCAGCGCCCTCGACGCCCAGAGCGAGCACCTGATCCAGCAAGCCCTGCCCAGCCTGATGAAAAACCGCACCACGCTGGTCATCGCCCATCGACTGGCGACAGTGAAAAACGCTGACCGAATCGCGGTGATGGACCAAGGGAAACTGGTGGCGGTGGGGACGCATCAGGAGTTGATTGCGAGCAATGCGTTGTATGCGCGATTGGCGGCGTTGCAGTTTAGTGATGGGCTCCATGCCCCAACTGACCAAGTAACCGAATAAGTAACCGACCAAGTCGAGCACCATAAAAAAAGCCCGCATCAATCGATGCGGGCATTTTTGTCAGCGTTTCAAAGCAGGCTCATTGATCGTCAAAGTAACGTTCATGCCAATCCACCAGCGGCTGCGGTGAATTGAGCTTCTGGCCGTAGATCACCGAATACGACAGCACGTTCTGCACGTACTGGCGGGTTTCGTCGAACGGGATGCTTTCCACCCACACATCGAAGCTCAGGTGGTCGGCGCCGCGCAGCCATTGACGCACGCGGCCGGGGCCGGCGTTGTAGGCAGCGGAGGCGAGCACGCGGTTGCCGTTGAACTGGCTATGGACCTGGCTCAGATAAGCGGCGCCGAGCTGGATATTCTTGTCCGGATCGAGCACTTGCTGCGGCGAGGCCAGGGGAATGCTGAACTTGCGCGCGGTTTCCTTGGCGGTGCCGGGCATCAGTTGCATCAGGCCGCTGGCGCCAACGCCGGAACGGGCGTCGTCCATGAAGGCGCTTTCCTGACGAGTGATCGCGAACACCCAGCTCGAGTGCAGGCCACGGACCTTGGCTTCACGCACCAGGGTATCGCGGTGAGCCATCGGGAAGCGGATGTCCAGGTCGTCCCAGTACTGCGCCTGACTGATGGTGCGGATCGCCGGGAAATACCATTTCAGGTCGTAAGCCAGTTTCGCCTGGGCAACCATTTCATCACGGCTGAAGTGCCGGCTGACGTGGTACCACTCGCGTCGGCCGTCGACGATCTGCCCGCGTGCATGGAACTCCAGCGCGCGGCGCACACCGGGGGTATTGCGCACCTTGTTGATCAGCGCCTGGCTGAGCACCAGCGGTTTGTTGATCAGCGAATAGGGAGACTGCGAGCGATCGGCCGCCAGGAAGCCGTAGAAGTCGCGTTCGCGAGCCAGGCCCTTGTAAAGCGTTTGCGCTTGCGGATTCTGTGGCTGCGCCAACTCCAGGGTGCGAGCCTGCCAGTAACGCCAACGGTTGGTGGTGGCCAGGTCCTGAGGCAGGCGGCGGGTCAACTGATAGGCATCGTCCCAGCGGGCCAGACGCAACAGCAGGCGCAAACGCCATTCCGAAACGGTGTTGTCCCGCAGCTCCGGGTCGTATTTGGTCATCACGTCCAGCGCGCGACTGTCGAAACGTCGAGCGAGGGTCAGCCCGATTTCCCGGGCGATCGCGACTTTTTCGTCCCGGGAGAAGTGCATGCTGCTGGCGTAGCCGTCGAGCAGGGCCATGGCCCTGTCCGGATCCTGACGGGCCAGGCGGCGCAGGCCAAGGCTGACGATGTCGGACATCGGCTCATCGGCCGGGGTAAAGCGCGACGGCTGATTCAGCAGTTCGGGTTTCTGCGCCACATCCACCAGCAGGCGACCGCGCGGGGCGAGGGTCGTCAGGCCATTGATCAGGCTGTTGGCCAGCGGGTAGTTGCCGGCCTGGGCGGCGAGCTTGGTGCGTTCCCAGCGTTTCTGTTCAGTCAGTTGACCATCGGCGGCCCACATGCCGAACACTGCATCGCATGCCTCGGGCCGGGTTTTGCCGCTCAGCCAGAGTTTGTCGGCGTTGGCGTAACCTTCGGTCTTACGGTTATGGCTGATTTGATACTGCGCGTTCAGGCAGTCCAGTTCGGTGAAATTGAGCTTGGGGTCATAATATCTGACGAACGTTTCCCAATCGCCGCGTTCGGCCAGCCAGCGCAACCAGCGCAATTTCATCCAGTTGGCTTGTGGCAGGTCACCGTGTTCGGCGAGGAAGTTCTCGATTTCGGCATTGTTTGCGGTTTTCAGCCGCGCGGTCAGTTCGTCATAAGCCAGGTAGGGGGTCAGCGGATAATCGCTGAGCGCCTGGCTATAACGGAAATAAGGGCCGGAATCGCCCTTGGCCAAGGCACGCTTGGCTTCGTCGTAATACTGGCGTTGGGTAGACAGGTCTACCGCCTGGGCGGATTGAACGGCAGCGGCTGTAAGAAGCAAACACGAAAAAAGACTGAAAAGGCGACTGCGCATGAGACATCCGGGCAGAAAAATCATGACAAGTGCTGGTAAAACCGGCACCTAATTATATGTAGCTTAGCCTTTTGCCAGCAGCGGGTGAAAGCTTTGCCGACATGCCAGCATAAGTTCGCAACAATTGTTGTGCAGAGTGCTTCGACATTGAAATTGCCGGCCTTCTGTAGCCTCAAGTCAGGTAGAATGCGCGCCCGGTTTTTGGAGAAGCTCATGACCCTGCTCAAATTCAGCGATGTGTCCCTTGCTTTCGGCGCTATGCCGTTGTTGGACAAGGTGTCCTGGCAGATCGCCCGTGGTGAGCGGGTGTGCATCATCGGCCGCAACGGCACTGGCAAGTCCAGCATGATGAAGCTCGTCAAGGGCGACCAGAAGCCCGACGATGGCTCCGTTTGGCGCGCACCTGGCCTCAAGATTGGTGAATTGCCGCAAGAATTGCCGGTAGCCGACGAGCGGACCGTGTTCGACGTGGTCGCCGAAGGCCTCGACGGCGTTGGTGCGTTGCTTGCCGAATATCACCATCTGAGCCAGAACATCGTCACTGACGCCGATCTGGACAAGCTGATGCACGTCCAGCACGACCTCGAAGCCCGAGATGGCTGGCGCTTGCAGCAACTGGTCGACAGCACCTTGAGCCGTCTGCAGTTGCCTGCCGACAAGACCCTCGCCGAATTGTCCGGCGGCTGGCGTCGTCGCGTCCTGTTGGCTCAGGCGCTGGTTTCCGAACCGGACCTGCTGCTGCTCGACGAACCGACCAACCACCTGGACATCGGTGCCATCGCCTGGCTTGAAGAAGCGCTGAAGGATTTCCAGGGCGCCGTACTGTTCATCACGCACGACCGTTCATTCCTGCAGAACCTTGCAACCCGTATCCTGGAACTGGATCGCGGCGGCTTGATCGACTGGAACGGCGATTACGCCAGCTTCCTCGTGCACAAAGAGGCCACACTGGCCGCTGAAGAAACCGCCAACGCGCTGTTCGATAAAAAACTGGCCCAGGAAGAAGTCTGGATCCGCCAGGGCATCAAGGCGCGTCGCACCCGTAACGAAGGCCGTGTCCGTGCACTGAAAGCCCTGCGCGTCGAGCGTAGCGAGCGTCGTGAGCGTACCGGCAAGGCCAACATTCAGCTCGATACCGCCGACAAGTCCGGCAAGCAGGTGATGGTGCTCGAGAACGTGAGCTTCGCTCACCCGGGCGGCCCGTTCCTGATCAAGGATTTCTCGATGGTCCTGCAGCGCGGCGACCGCATCGGTCTGCTCGGCGCCAACGGTACCGGCAAGACCACGCTGTTGAAGCTGATGCTCAACGGTCTGCAACCGACCAGCGGCACAGTGGAAGAGGGGACGCGCATCGACGTGGCCTATTTCGACCAGCTGCGCCATCAGTTAGACCTGGAAAAGACCGTGATCGACAACGTCGCTGAAGGTCGCGACTTCATCGATATCGATGGCCAGAGCCGTCACGTACTGAGCTACCTCGGCGACTTCCTGTTCAGCCCGCAGCGTGCCCGCACGCCGGTCAAGGCGTTGTCCGGTGGTGAGCGAGCGCGTCTGCTGCTGGCGAAACTGTTCAGCAAGCCGGCGAACCTGCTGGTGCTTGACGAACCGACCAACGACCTCGACGTGGAAACCCTCGAACTGCTGGAAGAGGTCTTGCTGACCTTCAACGGCACTGTGCTGATGGTCAGTCATGACCGGGCATTCCTCGACAACGTGGTCACCAGCACCCTGGTCTTCGAAGGTGAAGGCAAGGTTCGCGAGTACGTCGGCGGTTATCAGGACTGGCTGCGTCAGGGCGGCTCGCCGCGCCTGCTGGGTGTGACCGAGAGCAAGTCCGGCAAAGCCGACCTGAATTCGGCTGTCGTGACGGCCGAACCTGCGCCGGTTGCTGCAGTGGAAACGCCAGCGCCGGTGGCGAAAAAGAAACTCAGCTACAAGTTGCAGCGTGAGCTGGAAGCCTTGCCTGGCCAGATCGAAGCCATGGAACAGCAGATCGCGGTGGTTGAAGCGCAGATGGCGGACGCCGGCTTCTATCAGCGTCCTCCTGCCGAGACGGCTGCAGTGATCGCTCAGCTTGAGCAGTTACAGGCTGAACTCGACGTGATGGTCGAGCGCTGGGCCGAACTGGATGCCTGATTGATCCGGCTATAAAAAAAGCCCGGCTTCACTCGTGTGAATGCCGGGCTTTTCGTAAGGGGTTTATTGTTGCTTGTTGTCAGCTTTTTTGCAGGCGCACGGCAAGTACATCGCAAGGCGCGCCGTGCAGCACGTCATTGGCAGTGGAGCCGAGCAACAGTGCCAGGCCATGCCGGCCATGACTGCCCACCACGATCAGGTCGCACGTTTGCTCCTTGGCGAGATGGTGAATCTCCTGTCGCGGCTGGCCGTAGGTCAAGTGGCTGTATTCCTTGGAGAGCTCCGGGTATTTCAGGATCAATCGCTCAAGGCGCTCCTTGGCCTGATCGAACTGTTGCTGTTGCAACTGGGAAAGGTCCATCGGCACGTCGCCGCCAAAGGCCATGGCCATCGGCTCGACGATATGCACCAGGGACAGCTTTGCGCCATTGCTCACCGAAAGTTCGCGGGCGCGGTGGATTACAGGATCGCACTCTTCGGTTAGATCTACAGCGACCAGAATATGGTGGTAGGGCATGAGGTGCTCCTCCTGAGGATTGCAATATTGGTAAGTATGGCTGGTTTCAAGCGCATTGGTTTCAACGTGACCCAATGGGCTCATCAAGAATCGGGAGTACAGATATGACGGTCTGGATAGTGGTGTCAATCCTGCTGGTGGTGCTGAGCCCGCTGGCCTGGTTGCGACCGTCTCGTGTCCAGAGCGGTCGCATGGCCCTGCGCATGGAGGCACGGCGCATCGGCCTTGCCATGCAATTGGCGCCCCAGGAGTGGCCGCACTGGCTGAGCCAGGAGCCGCCAAGCCCTTGCGCCCAGTACCACCGACCGCGCCGTGGCACTCAGCCAGCGTGCTGGAGCTATTGGCAGAAGGCGCCGGGTGTGTGGGTCAATCAGTGGCAGGAAGTCTGCGAGGATGGAGTGCTCCTGAATCATTTCGAAAAACTGCCTGCCAACGTCTACAAGGTCGAGGCAGACAAGCAAATGATTGCCCTGTATTGGGGCGAGAAGGGCGAAGCCGAGGTTCTGCAACAGATCGACGCTACGCTCAAGGCACTCGCCTGAACCCCGATCTGTTACGGAAGGCAATAAAAAGCCCGACATCATCATCGGGCTGAGGTTGGCCAGGCAGGCCGGTAATTCTTTGTGGCACAGATCTTACGCTGGGCATTCGTCAAAGCGTTCAAATTTTTTCTTCAGGGTCACGCCAGCGTAGCCTGTTAAACACAGGTTGCCGCGAATTAGGGCGACTTTTCTAACTATTGATTCTATGAATGGCCTCACATGCATCCGCATGTTGCAGGGCTTCGTGGTACGGAAGTGACCGGAAAGTCGCGTTTCAACCAGTATTTTGGGCGATTGACAATTGCCGGAAATTCCGTGAAGGTGACACACCCAAATCAAACGGGCGTATGAATTGAGCGTTTGTATTACAGACTGCTCCTACAGAATCCCGACTATCGCGTTGGCGGGTGTGCCGGGTGAGTTGGCGTTAGCATTGACGATAAACGTCCCTGCCGAGCCAGCCGCCTGCGTCCGACGTGTACTGTTCAGCTTCCATATCGTGGAGATCAGTTGATGATTTACGAAGGTAAAGCCATCACGGTTAAGGCTCTTGAAAGTGGCATCGTCGAACTGAAGTTCGACCTCAAGGGTGAGTCCGTCAACAAGTTCAACCGTCTTACCCTGAACGAGCTGCGTCAGGCTGTAGACACCATCAAGGCAGATGCTTCGATCAAGGGTGTGATCGTCAGCAGTGGCAAGGACGTATTCATCGTCGGCGCCGACATCACCGAATTCGTCGACAACTTCAAGCTGCCGGATGCCGAGCTTGTTGCTGGCAACCTCGAAGCCAACAAGATTTTCAGCGATTTCGAAGACCTCAACGTCCCGACTGTTGCCGCGATCAATGGCATCGCACTGGGTGGCGGTCTGGAAATGTGCCTGGCGGCGGATTTCCGCGTCATGGCCAGCACCGCCAAAATCGGTCTGCCGGAAGTCAAGCTGGGCATCTACCCAGGCTTCGGTGGTACCGTGCGCCTGCCGCGCATCATCGGTGCCGACAACGCCATCGAATGGATTGCCGCCGGTAAGGAAAACCGCGCTGAAGACGCACTGAAAGTCGGTGCCGTCGACGCGGTGGTCGACTCGCAGAAGTTGCACGAAGCGGCGCTGAACCTGATCAAAGGCGCCATCTCCGGCACGTTTGACTACAAGGCCAAGCGTCAGCCGAAGCTCGAAAAGCTCAAGCTCAACGCCATCGAACAAATGATGTCGTTCGAAACCGCCAAAGGTTTCGTGGCCGGCCAAGCGGGCCCGAACTACCCGGCGCCGGTCGAAGCGATCAAGACCATCCAGAAAGCCGCGAACTTCGGTCGCGACAAGGCCCTGGAAGTCGAAGCCGCCGGTTTCGTCAAACTGGCCAAGACCTCTGCCGCACAGAGCTTGATCGGTCTGTTCCTGAACGATCAGGAGCTGAAGAAAAAGGCCAAGGCCTACGACGAAATCGCCAAGGAAGTGAAGCAGGCCGCCGTATTGGGCGCCGGCATCATGGGTGGCGGTATCGCTTATCAGTCGGCCTCCAAAGGCACGCCGATCCTGATGAAGGACATCAACGAGCACGGTATCGAGCAAGGTCTGGCCGAAGCCGCCAAGCTGCTGGTTGGCCGCGTTGATAAAGGTCGCATGACCCCGGCGAAGATGGCCGAAGTGCTCAACGGCATTCGTCCGACCCTGTCCTACGGCGATTTCGGTCACGTCGATCTGGTGGTCGAAGCCGTGGTCGAGAACCCGAAGGTCAAGCAAGCCGTTCTGGCCGAAGTCGAAGACAAGGTCAAAGAGGACACCATTCTGGCGTCCAACACCTCGACCATTTCCATCACCTTGCTGGCCAAAGCCCTCAAGCGTCCGGAAAACTTCGTCGGCATGCACTTCTTCAACCCGGTGCACATGATGCCGCTGGTTGAAGTGATCCGTGGCGAGAAGTCCAGCGAAGTGGCCGTTGCCACCACCGTTGCCTACGCCAAGAAAATGGGCAAGAACCCGATCGTCGTCAACGACTGCCCGGGCTTCTTGGTCAACCGCGTGCTGTTCCCGTACTTCGGCGGTTTCGCCAAGCTGGTCAGCGCCGGTGTGGACTTCGTCCGCATCGACAAGGTCATGGAGAAGTTCGGCTGGCCAATGGGCCCGGCATACCTGATGGACGTGGTCGGCATCGACACCGGCCACCATGGTCGTGACGTCATGGCTGAAGGCTTCCCGGATCGCATGAAGGACGATCGCCGTTCGGCCGTCGACGTGCTCTATGAAGCCAAGCGCCTGGGCCAGAAAAATGGCAAGGGCTTCTACGCCTACGAGACCGACAAGCGCGGCAAGCAGAAGAAAGTCGCCGATTCGTCGGTGCTGGAAGTGCTCAAGCCGATCGTTTTCCAACAGCTCGAAGTCACTGACGAAGACATCATCAACTGGATGATGATCCCGCTGTGCCTGGAAACCGTGCGCTGCCTGGAAGACGGCATCGTCGAAACCGCCGCCGAAGCCGACATGGGGCTGGTCTACGGTATTGGTTTCCCTCCATTCCGTGGCGGTGCGCTGCGCTACATCGATTCCATCGGTGTTGCAGAGTTCGTTGCCCTGGCTGACCAGTACGCTGATTTGGGCGCGCTGTACCACCCGACCGCGAAGCTGCGTGAAATGGCCAAGAACGGTCAGAGCTTCTTCGGTTAAGCGCCCACACTAGAGCGAGAGTGAAAGTATATGAGCTTGAATCCTAGAGACGTCGTGATTGTCGACTTCGGTCGTACGCCGATGGGCCGCTCCAAGGGCGGCATGCACCGCAACACCCGCGCCGAAGACATGTCGGCACACCTGATCAGCAAATTGCTGGAACGCAACGTCAAGGTCGACCCGAGCGAAGTCGAAGACGTGATCTGGGGCTGCGTTAACCAGACCCTGGAGCAGGGTTGGAACATCGCCCGCATGGCGTCCCTGATGACTCAGATTCCACACACCTCGGCCGGCCAGACCGTCAGCCGTCTGTGTGGCTCGTCGATGAGTGCGCTGCACACTGCCGCGCAAGCGATCATGACCGGCAACGGTGACGTGTTCGTCGTTGGCGGCGTCGAGCATATGGGTCATGTGAGCATGATGCACGGTGTCGATCCGAACCCGCACATGTCCCTGTACGCGGCGAAAGCCTCGGGCATGATGGGCCTGACTGCGGAAATGCTCGGCAAAATGCACGGCATTACTCGCGAACAGCAGGACGCCTTTGGCGTGCGCTCCCACCAACTCGCCCACAAGGCGACCGTGGAAGGCAAGTTCAAGGACGAAATCATCCCGATGCAGGGCTACGACGAGAACGGTTTCCTGAAACTGTTCGACTACGACGAAACCATTCGTCCGGAAACCACCCTGGAAAGCCTGGCGGCTCTGAAACCAGCGTTTAATCCGAAGGGCGGCACCGTGACCGCTGGTACTTCGTCGCAGATCACCGACGGTGCTTCGTGCATGATCGTGATGTCGGCACAGCGTGCCCAGGACCTGGGCATCCAGCCGCTGGCGGTGATTCGCTCGATGGCAGTGGCAGGTGTGGACCCGGCGATCATGGGCTATGGTCCAGTACCGGCAACGCAGAAAGCATTGAAGCGCGCGGGCCTTGGCATCAACGATATCGACTTCTTCGAGCTCAACGAAGCTTTCGCGGCACAGGCCCTGCCAGTGCTGAAAGATTTGAAAGTGCTCGACAAGATGAACGAGAAGGTTAACCTGCACGGCGGCGCGATCGCCCTGGGTCACCCGTTCGGTTGCTCCGGTGCACGTATTTCGGGCACCTTGCTGAACGTGATGAAGCAGAATGGCGGCACCTTTGGGGTGGCCACCATGTGCATTGGTCTCGGCCAAGGTATCTCCACCGTCTTCGAACGCGTTTAAGCGTTTCGTCGATGGAAGCCGGGGCCAAGTGCCCCGGTTTTTGTTTTTCCGGATTTATTTTTGTTTTTATTTTGAAAAAATTTGAGTGAGGGCCAAAGCATGCCGATACAACCTGGGCTCTACCAACATTACAAAGGTCCGCAGTACCGCGTATTCAGTGTTGCGCGGCATTCGGAGACCGAAGAAGAAGTGGTCTTCTACCAAGCCCTGTATGGCGATTACGGCTTTTGGGTGCGCCCCTTGAGCATGTTCCTGGAGTCGGTCGAGGTTGACGGCGAACAGGTGCCACGCTTTGCTTTGGTGCAAGCCGAACCGAGCATTTTTCCGCAGCCATAAGGGGAGTGCGCGCAGAACCCTGCGCTTGACCTCACCTTGTAGCCACTATATATAGCGGTGCCGCGTCAGGCGCCAACCGCCTTTCACTTCTAGAATTCAGGAATTTTCTGATCCATGGGCAAATCGCTGGTCATTGTGGAATCCCCGGCTAAGGCCAAGACCATCAACAAGTATCTGGGTAACCAATACGTGGTGAAGTCGAGTATCGGCCATATCCGAGACCTGCCCACCAGCGGTTCGGCTAGCGCCAGCAAAGAGCCTGCCGCCAAGCGTGGCAAGGCCGCCGCAGGTGAAGGTCCGGTGCTCACGCCGAAAGAGAAAGCGCGCAAGCAGCTGGTCTCGCGCATGGGTGTCGATCCCGATCATGGCTGGAAAGCCAAGTACGAGATCCTCCCGGGCAAGGAAAAGGTTATCGAAGAGCTGCGCCGGCTCGCCAAAGATGCTGACACCATCTATCTCGCAACCGACTTGGATCGCGAGGGGGAAGCCATTGCCTGGCACCTGCGCGAAGCCATCGGTGGTGACGACAGCCGCTACAAGCGCGTGGTGTTCAACGAAATCACCAAAAAAGCGATCCAGGAAGCTTTCTCCCAGCCGGGCGAGCTGGACATCGATCGCGTAAACGCTCAGCAGGCGCGTCGCTTCCTCGACCGCGTGGTGGGTTACATGGTTTCGCCGCTGCTGTGGGCCAAGGTTGCTCGTGGCCTGTCCGCCGGTCGCGTGCAATCGGTTGCCGTGAAGCTGGTGGTTGAGCGTGAGCGCGAAATCCGCGCGTTCAACCCGGAAGAGTACTGGGAAGTTCACGCTGACCTCGGCACCGCCAAGGGCGCGACTGTGCGCTTCGACGTGGCTCGCGAGAAAGGCGAAGCCTTCAAGCCGCTCAACGAAGCCCAGGCCATGGCCGCGCTGGAGAAGCTCAAGGCTTCCAGCTACAGCATCGTCAAGCGCGAAGACAAACCGACCAGCAGCAAGCCGTCGGCACCGTTCATCACCTCCACCCTGCAGCAGGCCGCGAGCAACCGCCTGGGCTTCGGTGTGAAGAAAACCATGATGATGGCCCAGCGTCTGTACGAAGCCGGCTACATCACTTATATGCGTACCGACTCCACCAACCTCTCGGCCGATGCCGTGACGATGGCGCGTACTTATATTGAAGGCGAATTCGGCAAGAAGTACCTGCCGGAAACCCCGAACGTCTACAGCAGCAAGGAAGGCGCACAAGAGGCTCACGAAGCGATTCGTCCGTCTGACGCCAATACCGAGCCAAGCAAGCTGTCGGGCATGGAGCGTGATGCCGAGCGGCTTTACGAGCTGATCTGGCGCCAGTTCCTCGCCTGCCAGATGCTGCCGGCCCAATACCTGTCGACCACGGTCACCGTCGGTGCCGGTGACTTCGAGTTGCGCGCCAAGGGCCGCATCCTGAAGTTCGACGGTTACACCCGCGTCATGCCGCAAATCACCAAGCCTGGCGATGACGATGTGCTGCCGGACATGGCCCAGGGCGATGCGATGAAGCTGATCAAGCTTGATCCGACCCAGCACTTCACCAAGCCGCCGGCGCGTTACTCGGAAGCGAGCCTGGTAAAGGAAATGGAAAAACGCGGCATCGGTCGTCCTTCGACCTATGCGGCGATCATTTCGACCATCCAGGACCGCGGCTACGTGGCGCTGCACAACCGTCGTTTCTATTCGGAAAAGATGGGCGACATCGTCACCGAGCGTCTGGCCGAGAGCTTCTCCAATCTCATGGACTACGGCTTCACCGCCGGCATGGAAGAGAATCTCGATGACGTGGCCCAGGGCGAGCGCGACTGGAAAAACGTGCTCGACGAGTTCTATGGCGACTTCAAGAAGAAACTCGAAGTGGCCGAAAGCGCCGAAGGCGGCATGCGCGCCAACCAGCCGGTAATGACTGATATTCCATGTGTGGTGTGCGGTCGTCCGATGCAGATTCGTACTGCATCGACCGGCGTGTTCCTCGGTTGCTCGGGCTACAGCCTGCCGCCAAAAGAGCGCTGCAAGGCCACCGTCAACCTGGTGCCGGGCGACGAAATCGCTGCGGACGACGAGGGCGAGTCGGAGTCGCTGGTTCTGCGCGGCAAGCACCGTTGCCCGATCTGCAGCACGGCGATGGACGCTTACCTGCTCGACGAGAAGCGCAAGCTGCACATCTGCGGTAACAACCCGGATTGCGCAGGCTACGAGATCGAAGAGGGCGCTTACCGCATCAAGGGCTACGAAGGTCCGAGCCTGGAATGCGACAAGTGCGGCAGCGAGATGCAGCTCAAGACCGGCCGTTTCGGCAAGTTCTTCGGTTGCACCAACGCAACCTGCAAGAACACCCGCAAGCTGCTGAAAAGCGGTGATGCGGCGCCGCCGAAGATGGATCCGGTGAAGATGCCTGAGCTCAAATGCGAAAAGGTCAACGACACCTATATCCTGCGTGACGGTGCTTCCGGCCTGTTCCTGGCGGCCAGCCAGTTCCCGAAAAACCGCGAGACCCGTGCGCCATTGGTCGTCGAGATCGTGCCGCACAAGGATGAGATCGATCCGAAGTACCACTTCCTCTGCGAAGCACCGAAGAAAGATCCTGACGGTCTGCCAGCAGTGATCCGTTACAGCCGCAAGACCAAAGAGCAATACGTGCAGACGGAAGTCGACGGTAAGCCGACTGGCTGGAAAGCGTATTACGATGGTGGCAAGTGGACGGTTGAAGACAAGCGTCCAGCAGCCAAGGCTTAAAAGCCGCTGCACATAAAAAGGCCGCATGAAAACCCGAGGGTTGTCATGCGGCCTTTTTGTTTTGGGCTTGCGGTGAGCTTGGGTGATCCATGACACTGTCAGACCTGCGTGAAGCAATTATTTCGTTGTGGAGGCTGCCGTCATGGCCCACGAACTCTATACCCGTACCAACCAGAAAATTTATTTCGCCGGCTTGTCGCTGGAAGCGCTCGCCAAGGCCGAAGAGGGGCGAGCGATGAACTCCCTGGCGCTGATTCAGGCCGGTCGCGAATCGGCGTTGTTTCACCTGTACGGGGCGCTGTTGGGGCTGTGCCATGAAATCGCCGGTTTCTATCGCTTGCCTCAGGCCAATGCGCCACGGGCAGAGATGCTGCTGACCCGCGAAGTACTCGAAACCATCGCTATTCCGGAAATGGCCGAGATGGTCGAGTTGGCGCAAAACCCTGAAACCTGGCTGGCCAAGCTGCTGTCGGCTTATGCCGCACTGTTTCAACCGCCTCGTGCTCCACACAAGCCCAAGGGTGATGTGACGCAGCCGCTTATTCTGGCCGTCAACCTGGACGAAGAAGAGGCGTCTGAAGAGCTGAGCCGGGAAGAACTGGAGAGCTGGCGCCAGAATCTGAAAAGCTTGGCGATCCGGTTTCGCGACGGGCTGAACGAGTGCTGAAAGATTGAGTGCTCGGTGAATGGTCCGCTCAAGGAAGCGTGATGTCAGAAATTTCTCTTCGTGATGGCATCTGGTCAAGATCCTGAGCGAAGCTTGGCCGATGCCTATATAATCCCTGCCTTTCGTGGAGAACAGTCCTTTATGCCAACGTCCTTTCTAGAAATTGTCGAGTTACCAGACGGCCGAATCGAGCTGCGTAGGGCCGAGGACGAGGGTTCTCTGGTTACTTTGGATTTCTCCGAGGATGCCAAGGCTTTCCTGCAAGGCCAGCACGTGGAAGTCGCCAAGGCGATGTTGAGCGTCGGTGTTCAGATGGCAGGACGCCTGGTTGAAGGCGAATTTGATAAGGAAGAGGGGCCACGGGTTCTTCATTGATCCCGCCCGTCGGATTTTGCGGATACCTCTACAGACCGGCTTCTCTATCCTTGGAGAAGCCCCGCGCTGTTCAGTGCAAACACTGTTTTGTCAGTTAACCCAGCCGAATATTCAGACTTTGCGCATCCCCGGTACGGGCGGCGCTGATCAGCTGTTGCCGCGACGATGTGCTCAACGGGTTTAGCCAGCTGACGACCGTATGGCTGCGGCCAAGTCGCAAAGCTTCACAGGTCAGCTGCTGAGCGCTCTGTGTGCCGCGTGGTTGCAGCAGCAGAATGCGCTCACGGTTCAGGCCGGCGTCTCGCAGCCAGGCCTGGGTCAGGCTGGCGGGCGGGGCGATCAGAGTCAGCCAGCGAGCGTCCTGATCCTGGCTCAGCTCCCTGAGGATTGGTGCCAGAAGGTTCAGGCAGTTCCCGGCCGCGCCACGCAATGACAGCTCGCTGAAGACTTCGGGCTCGGCGCTCCAGGGCGACTCGACCACTTCTTTCAGGATCGGCGCCAGCGGCTGCGCCATGAATGCCTCGAACAACGGCAGTTGGGCTTGCTGTGAAGTGTGTGGGAACTGCATAAAGCCTCCTTTAGCGGCGAATCACGCCGACGCTCAAGCCTTCGATCACCAGTTCCTGATCTTTCAGGTTGACTTCGATAGGGGCGAATTCAGGGTTTTCGGCAATCAGCCAGACTTTGCTGCCGTCGCGCTTGAAGCGCTTGACGGTCACTTCGTCGCCAATCCGCGCCACCACGATCTGACCGTTACGGGCTTCGCGGGTGGTATGGACGGCCAGCAGGTCTCCGTCGAAAATGCCGACGTCCTTCATGCTCATGCCATGGACCCGCAACAGATAGTCAGCGCGAGGGTGGAAGAACGAAGGGTTGATGTTGCAGGATTCTTCGATGTGCTGCTGGGCGAGGATCGGAGCGCCTGCTGCCACTCGGCCGATGATCGGCAGGGTAGAATCGTCGGCCTTGGCTTCGAAGCCGGGGATGCGAATGCCACGGGAGGCGCCCGGGGTCATCTCGATCGCGCCCTTGCGGGCCAGTGCCTTGAGGTGTTCTTCCGCCGCGTTGGGCGACTTGAAGCCCAGTTCCTGAGCGATTTCCGCGCGGGTTGGCGGGTAGCCGTTGTCTTCGAGGCAGCGTTTGATGAAGGCCAGAATCTCTGCTTGGCGTGGCGTCAGCTTTAGCATATTGATCGCTCTGTCTTTTTATACAGTGACTGGGATTATATACAGTGAACCGGTCTTGGCAATGCCCCTTTTTTTGCCGGCCGCTGGACGGTCATTCAGCTCGCCGATTGAAGCGCCAGTGTTGTATGGTTAAATAGCTGACCGACCATTCCCAAAACGAACCCGCCAGACTTGACAAGGCCTGGGCTGAAACGTATGTTTCAAACAAGTGTTTGTCAGGCGGAGTAGCCATGGCCCAGTCGGAAACCGTTGAACGCATTCTCGATGCTGCCGAGCAATTGTTCGCGGAAAAAGGTTTCGCTGAAACCTCGTTGCGTCTGATCACCAGCAAGGCCGGTGTCAATCTGGCGGCGGTGAACTATCACTTCGGATCGAAGAAGGCGCTGATTCAAGCGGTCTTCTCGCGTTTTCTCGGGCCGTTCTGCCTCAGTCTCGATAAAGAGCTGGAGCGCCGTCAGGCCAAACCCGAGAACAAACCGACCCTCGAAGAATTGCTGGAGATCCTCGTCGAGCAAGCCCTGGTGGTGCAACCACGCAGCGGCAACGACCTGTCCATCTTCATGCGTTTGCTGGGGCTGGCTTTCAGTCAGAGCCAAGGGCACTTGCGTCGTTATCTGGAAGACATGTACGGCAAGGTTTTCCGCCGCTACATGCTGCTGGTCAACGAAGCCGCGCCACGCATTCCTCCGATCGAACTGTTCTGGCGCGTGCACTTCATGCTCGGTGCAGCGGCGTTCAGCATGTCGGGGATCAAGGCCTTGCGTGCGATTGCCGAGACCGATTTCGGCGTCAACACTTCCATCGAGCAAGTGATGCGTCTGATGGTGCCATTCCTGGCTGCGGGCATGCGTGCCGAAACCGGCGTCACCGACACCGCCATGGCTACCGCACAGTTGCGTCCACGCAGCAAATCGACCCCGGTGGCCGTCAAGGTTTAACCGCACACGGGTGGGCGCGGCAGCTGACATCCGCTAAGCTAGCCGCCCATGCCGACTCTCGTTTTGAACCCCCTCATTGATATCGCCGACCTGCCGGGCTTAGCCCATGGCGGCGAATTCGTGCGAGCCGGGTTTATCGTATTCAAGGAATTTCCATGACTGCTGGCCTGCAAGGCTCGTTGATGGTGGACGTCGCCGGTACCTGGCTGACGTCTGAAGATCGCCAATTGTTGCGCCAGCCCGAAGTGGGCGGCCTGATCATTTTTGCCCGCAACATCGAACACCCGCGTCAGGTGCGCGAATTGAGCGCCGCGATCCGCGCCATTCGTCCCGATCTGCTGCTGGCGGTCGACCAGGAGGGCGGTCGGGTTCAGCGGCTGCGTCAGGGCTTCGTGCGACTGCCCGCCATGCGCGCCATCGCCGACAACCCAAATGCCGAATACCTGGCCGAACAGTGCGGCTGGATCATGGCGACCGAAGTGCTTGCGGTCGGTCTCGACCTGAGCTTCGCCCCGGTGCTGGACCTGGATTACCAGCGCAGCGCCGTTGTCGGCACCCGTTCGTTCGAAGGTGATCCCGAGCGCGCTGCCTTGCTCGCCGGTGCATTCATCCGCGGCATGAACAGCGCCGGGATGGCTGCCACCGGCAAGCATTTCCCCGGTCATGGCTGGGCCGAGGCCGATTCCCACGTTGCAATTCCCAACGACGAGCGCAGCCTCGAAGAGATCCGCGCCAACGACCTGGTGCCATTCGCGCGATTAAGCAAGCAATTGGCCGCCGTCATGCCGGCCCACGTTATTTATCCACAAGTCGATTCCCAGCCTGCCGGCTTCTCCCGTCGCTGGTTGCAGGACATCCTGCGCGGCGAGCTGCAGTTTGATGGCGTGATCTTCAGTGACGACCTGTCGATGGCCGGTGCGCACGTGGTGGGCGATGCCGCCAGTCGCATCGAAGCGGCATTGACCGCCGGTTGCGACATGGGCCTGGTGTGCAACGACCGTGCGGCTGCCGAGTTGGCTTTGAGTGCCGCCCAGCGGTTGAAGGTCAAGCCTTCGGCGCGTATCGCGCGGATGCGTGGGCAGGCGTACGCCAGCACCGAATACCGTCAAGACCCGCGCTGGCTGACGGCCGTCGGCGCGCTCAAAGAAGCTCAATTGATTGATTAAGGACTTTTCGTTATGACGGTTTACGCGATTATCGGTGGCACCGGCCTGACTCAACTCGAAGGCTTGAGCATTCGTCAGTCATTGGCGGTGGACACCCCTTACGGTGCGCCTTCGGCCGAGGTGCAGATCGGTGAGTACGCCGGCAAGGAAGTGCTGTTTCTCGCACGTCACGGCCACCCGCACCGCTTCCCGCCGCATCAGGTGAACTACCGCGCCAATCTGTGGGCCTTGAAGCAGGCCGGAGCTGAAGCGATTCTCGCGGTCAACGCCGTGGGCGGGATTCATGCCGCGATGGGCACCGGGCATTTCTGCGTGCCGCATCAATTGATCGACTACACCAGCGGTCGCGAACACACCTATTTCGCCGATGACCTGGAACACGTTACACACATCGACTTCAGCTATCCCTACAGCGAACCCCTGCGTCAGCGATTAATCGCGGCGTTGGCGGCTGAAGGCGTCGGCTATAGCAGCCATGGCGTGTACGCCTGCACTCAAGGGCCACGTCTGGAAACAGTTGCTGAAATCGCGAGGCTGGAACGTGACGGTTGCGACATCGTCGGCATGACCGGTATGCCAGAAGCTGCATTGGCGCGTGAACTGGAACTGGACTATGCCTGTCTGGCGCTGGTGGTGAACCCCGCGGCGGGCAAATCGACGGCGGTCATTACCATGGCCGAGATCGAACAGGCACTGCATGATGGCATGGGCAAAGTGAAGTCGACGCTGGCGCGGGTATTGAAAGGCTAAGCTCGACACTCTCGAGCGCCAGTCTCGACGGGCTGCTGGCGAGCAATCGGTTGTTGATCGATGCGGCGATGCCGGCCATCGACTATCTGGCCGATCGCCAAGGCAAGGAAGGGCTGATCATCCTCGCCAATTCCGACGCCACCATCCTCGCCGTCGAAGGTCGCGCCGACCGTCTCAAGGGCAGCGGCCTGCAAGACATCACCCTTGGCGCAGGGGCATGGTCTGGCCGTCGGGCGGCCTCGACCCAGTCACCGCCAATGAGCATGCGCGGTGCGCGCTGGATGAACGCCGAGGTGGCGGGAAGCAGATAAGGGAGGGGCATGGCAAGACTTCTTGTTGTGCGTGAAAACGGGGGCTTGCTCACTGTTTGGCAATGGCTGTGCCAAGTGTCGGGAAGGGGCTGATAGCTCAGTGACAGCGGGGTTTTGAGTGATGCGAGGGGGCGGGCGACTCGCTTGGAGGTGTCGCAAATCGCGACAGCCCGATGAGACGACGAGCAACCTGTCACAGCCTTGAGACACCCGCTAATGAGGATTAGAATTTTCAGGCTAAAGGGTGAAATGACGGAGCATTTGCCCGGCATCCATCTGGCGTGAGGGAGGTAGCGATGTTCCTATCACCCCTGGAAATCCAAAACATCATCGAGCAAAGTTTTCTGCCCGCCGTGTGCACCTGTAGCATGGAGGCAGACCAGTTCCTGACGATTCGGGTCTGCGATTGCATGACCGGCAAAGTGGATCTGGTGGCCACTCACGTACCGGTATGGACACTGGACAGTCCCCATGCAATTGCATCGCTGGTGGCTGATATGCGGTTGGAAATCGAGGCTCACAAAGGCGTTCACCCGACGTTCTACAGCTGAACCGATGTCACGCCGCACCTGTCGATGGTGCGGCGTGCGTCTGTCATGTCAGGACGGGATTTTTCGGGAAATCTCATCGAACGTGTCGTTGTCTACAGCCGCCAGCAACCTTCTTCCATCCTTGAGTGTGGCCAGAAAGGTTACCTCGGTTTCCTTGCCAGCCAACATGAAGCCGGCAATTGCGCCGATAGGCCCCAGCAACATGGCCCCCGCCACGCCGAAGCCGATGACATCCTTGATGTTGTTGATCGAATCCTCGTTGGCCACTTCTACACTCTTGAACAATGAGAGCGGGAGGGTGATGCCGGGCCACGGGTGAAGCGACGTCCTGAGCGTGAAAACGCCGTCTGTGTACTCTCCATCACCCTGCAGAAAGTCCCCCGCCAGGACCGTTATGCTTGCCATGTTCTTACCCTCTGACTGGCAATCGGTGAACCCACATTTCGCGCCTGCACTGCAGCATCGTCAATCGCCGGGCGATGAAGTGTTCCGGCCGGGGGCCTCTATGCTTGTCTCACACTGCAACAGATATCGCGATATTAGACGCGGGCGATCTCGTTCAGACGCGCCCATAAGCCAGTTATTTCAAGTAACTGATTGATTTTTATAGTGATCGTTAAGCTGGCACGCGGCGGCATCAAGAACGCCGCAGCATCAAGCCTCAGGCACCGGGCAACTCAAATCCCCTTCCTTACACTTCAAGTAAGTCTTGAAGGCTTCGACCCGCGCCTTGGTCAGCGCCGTGGTGCAGTTGCTATAGATCAGCGGGTAAACACTGCCTCCCTCCACTCCGGACGCCGAGAACTTGCACTCGGCATCGCGAAACGCAATCCATGAGCGCTGGGCACCGACCAACAGCTTCTTGGCGTCAGGGCTATCCTTCAATCGCGTGGTGATCTGCTGGTAAAGCGCATTCAGCTCCTTGTCGGCCGCTTTGTTCTGCTGCGCCGCGCACTGATTCATCGTTGTCTGGTCGGTGGCGTGGTCGCAGTCGACGGCATGCGCAAGAGGGGTGAACAGCAGCGGCGTCAGTGCCAGGAGCAAGCGTGGGTGCATGGGAATTCTCGCTGTGACAATTGAAAAGAGGAGGTTGCAGTGTAGCGAAGACGCAGGCTTCAGCTTGTAGAAAGGGCGCCTGAAGCCGCGAGTAACTGGTCCGCACAAACCTGGATGTCAGCGCGCCTGTGCAACTTCGCCAGCCAGCCTTCAGGGATGGCCTGCGCACCATAGTGAGCCCCGGCCAACTGACCGACGATGGCGGCAGTGGTATCGGCGTCGTCACCCAGGTTCGCGGCTTCGAGGATGGCGGCTGCAAAACTGTCAGTGTGGTGAAAGCACCACAAGGCCGCTTCCAGTGATGCAACGCAGTAGCCGCTGCCCCGGATATCGTCTTTGGACTTGTCGAGGTAGTCGCCTCGGGCGATGGCCATGACTTTTGGTTCCAGGAATATTGTCTCTGGCAGGCGCTGCAAATCCGGCTTGGTGGCGCCTAGCAATGCCTTGCGGAGCAGTTCGGCAAGCAACTGACAGCATTCAAGTGCCTCCGGCGCGGCATGGGTAGTACGCGAACTGTCTACGGAAAACGTCCTGATCCGGTCGCGGTCGGGAAAGTAGTACAAGACTACCGGCGCCAGCCGCATCAGCGAACCGTTGCCCGCCGTGTCGGGATCGGAGGAGCCTGCGAATGGCTGACCGGTTTTCTGATAACGAGCCAGCGCGTCACGTACGGTCATGCCAATGTCGAAGCATTCGCCGGTCGAACTCTGGTAACCCCATTGCCACCAGTTGAGGTAACGGCCCATCTGGTCAGCCGCATCAAAACCTTTTTTGTTCAGCAGACTTTCAGCCAGGCAAAGTGCCATGGATGTGTCATCGGTCCATTGCCCCGGCTTCAGATTGAACGGGCCGCCGCCAACCATATCGGTCAGGGGCTCGAACGAGCCGCGTGGCTGGAATTCGACACTGGTGCCGATAGCATCTGCGCAAGCAAGCCCAAACAGGGTTGCGCGATAACGCTCCGTGAGTGAAGGCTGCATGAATCTTTCTTGTAAGGTTGCACGTCGTTGCAAACGTTAGCAGTTTCAATCCGTTGACTGTGCCTTTCAAACCAGAACTTATGGCCAAAATCGAGGCCGAATATTTCAGGTACGGTTGATTGCAGCGGCCGTTTGATACAACTTTTAGGTTGGTCTTCTGGTCTTTACGGGCCTACTGTTCAATACAGGAGGTGACTTATGAACCCAGCATCAGATCGCATCGAAAGGAAGATCCTGCTCAAGGCGCCGCGCTCGCGGGTCTGGCGCATGCTGGCCAATGCCGAAATGTTCGGACAATGGTTCGGCGTGGCACTCGAAGGCAAGCGCTTTGTCGCCGGCGAGTGGACCCAGGGGCAGATTACGTATCCTGGTTATGAGCACTTGTTGTGGAATGTACTGGTGGAGCGGGTCGAGCCGGAGCGGGTGTTTTCGTTTCGCTGGCACCCGTATGCGGTGGAGCCGGAAGTCGATTACTCTCAGGAGCCCACCACGCTGGTGAAATTCGAACTCCAGGACATGGACGAAGGTACGCTGTTGACGGTCGTCGAGTCCGGTTTCGATCACGTTCCCCAGTCGCGCAGGCTCAAGGCTTTCCGCATGGACAGCCGTGGCTGGGATGAGCAGATGAACAACATCGAACAGTTTCTGGCAGAAAACACCAAGGCCCACGAGCGTCAGGGAAGTTGATGGCTGCAAGCCGCGAAATTCGCGGCTTCGGCCCATGATGGTTGATACGTCCAAGGGTTTTCGGAAGGGTGGCTATAGCGAATGTCTTACACGCGGTAGTAGCTATATCGTCTATTGCTGATTGGATCCGAAGCGTAATCTAGCCCCATCAACTGAAGCACAGGAAGTGCTCAGGGTCACGGATGATCGACCATAAGCAAGGATTGCTGCCGACAGGGAGTCGATATGGTCTTGGGAAAACCCGCTTCGGCGGGTTTTTTTTCGTCTGCAGGAAATTGCGACCGATCTCCCGTACCTGTACCCATACTAGTAGCAGCTGCCGAACGCAGCCTTCGGCAGCTGCTACAGGGGCTGCTTTCAGGTGCTGAATGGTCAATGGCTTACACGCAGCCGCTGTTATGTCGTCTTTTGAAGCTTCGCCAATGTGTTTAATCTGGATCCATCAACTGAACACAGGACGTGTTCAGGATCACGGATGATCGACCATACGCCAGGATGGCTGCCGACAGGATGTCGCAATGGTCTTGAGAAACCCGCTTAGGCGGGTTTTTTTATGGGTGTCAGAAAAGTCCGTCAGATGTCCACGACTTCGCGCAGAGTCTCCAGGGCGCGCTTCAACACGTCGAGGCTGATCGATCCCATGGCCACCCGCAGTGCAGGAGGCACATGAGTGGTCGTGGCAAAGGGTGCGGCGCTGGTCACCTGCACGCCTTTTCGTTCCAGCTCGGCAACCACCGTTTCGGCCCGCAAGCCTTCGGGCAATCTGAGCCAGAGGTAGTAGGAAGCGGGATGCGCCACCAGTTCGCAGTTTTTCAGGATTTGCCGAGCCAGGTCCTGTCGCTGCCGGGCGTCCAGGCGTTTTTGCTCTTCGAGGTTGTCGACTTCGCCGCTATCGATCCAGCGGCAGGCCAGCGCGACGGTCAGCGACGGGGTGCTCCATGTCGACACTCGGATGGCTTGCTCCAGCGCCGGCATCATCGCTTTCGGTGCAACGATGAAACCGATGCGCAGGCCCGAGGCAACGCTTTTCGACAGGCCGCTGATGTACAGCGTGCGCTGCGGGGCCAGGGTAAACAGCGGTTTGGGTGCCGGTTCTGCGAGGAAGGCATAGGCGCCGTCTTCGATGATCAGAAAGTCGTATCGCTCGGCCAATTGCACCAGGCGTTCACGGTCGGCGATGGACATCACCGTCCCCAACGGATTGTGCATCGTCGGCATGCTGTAGAGCGCCCGCACGGGGCGCCGCTTGCACAGCGCTTCCAGGGCGTCGAGGTCGGTGTGCCCGGCGATTTGCGGGAGGGCTTCGAGGTCCAGCCGATGGGCCTGGGCCAAGGTTTTCAGGCCGGGGTAGGTGAGGGCGTCGAGGGCCAGAATATCTCCCGGCTTGAGCAGTGCCATCAGCGTCACGGCAAGACCTTGCTGGGCACCGTTGACGATCAGAACCTGATCGCCCCCCACCCGAATGTCCCGATTGCGTAAATGCCGGGCAGCCGTCTGCCGTTCATGCGGCCGCCCGCCCTGAGGCGCGGAATGCAATAGCGCATCGATATCCCCGGAGGCGGCAATCGCTCGCAAACCCTCGCGCAATAACTCGTCCTGACCGGGTACCGACGGGTAATTGAAGGTCAGGTCCACCGTGCCGATGCCCAGTGGTTGCTGTTCCAACCCCAGTCCGCGAGGCAAGGACGTGTCGCGCACAAAGGTGCCACGGCCGGTCTCGCCGACCACCAGGCCGATCGCCTCCAACTCGTGATAGACCCGCAAAGCCGTGGCCAGGGCGATCCGTTCGCTCTGCATCAACGCGCGAATGGTCGGCAATTGCGTGGCGGGTGGCAGTTCACCGCTGCGAATCTTCCCGGCGAACTGATCCACCAGGCGTTTGTAGCGAATACGGGTCATGGGTGAGCGCTCTTTGTATCTGGATCAATTTTTTGTTTGTATCAGATTGGCGCTCTAATCTACAGGCTTTCCAGGACGGAGACTTCGCTGTGATTGACCCTGCGACCTTATCGATTTTCGTCGGCGCGGTGATGCTGTTGCTGCTGTCACCCGGGCCGAACATGGCCTTCGTAATCAGCCATGGTGCCAGTTATGGCTGGCGCGGCGGTGTGGCGTCGGGATTGGGCATTGGCCTGGCCGATCTGATCCTGACGGCGCTGACCGCGATGGGGGTTACGGCACTGGTTGCCAGTTGGCCACCGGCCTTCGACCTGATCCGTTATGCCGGCGTTCTGTATCTGCTGTGGCTGGCGTTCAAGGCGTTGCAAAAGCCATCGGCCAGCGGCACGTCGGATGTTGCGCAGGTGCCGCTCAAGACCCTGCTGATCCGGGCGATGCTCAACAGCCTGCTGAACCCCAAGGCCTTGCTGTTTTTCATGGTGTTCCTGCCGCAATTCGTTAACGCGCAACGAGGCTCGATTGCCGTACAGCTGGTGCTGCTGGGCATGGTGCTGACCCTGGTCAGTGGCGTGTTTCACACCCTGCTCGGGGTTTTCGGCAGCACGGTCAGCCGGCGTATTTCCAGCACGTCGACATTCGCCACATGGCAGTCATTGGGGCTGGCCGCGGTATTGCTGTTGCTCGCCGTCCGGCTGGCCCTGATGACACGTCCGGCCTGACTCATTCACTGAAAAGGAACCTCTGCATGTACATCGCATCGTTTATCTACAAACCCGGGCAACGAGACGAGGAGTTCAACCTGTTGAGCACGTTGATCGACGAAGTCGCGATCAGCATCGAAGGGTTCGTCGGTACCCAGTCCTGGTGCTCGGCCGATGGCGAATTGGTCAACGCCAGTTACTACTGGCAGGACGAAACCTCTATCCGGGAATTCGCCAGCCACCCCAGGCACCTGGAGGCCAAGCGTCAGTACCGCAAGTGGTATGCGGGTTATCAAGTGGTGATCGCTAAAGTGGAGCGGGCTTATGGCGATGACTCGTTCGAGCTGTTTGTGCCGAATGGCCGGCGTGAGTGACTGGCTGCGGGGGGATAGCCCCCCGCGGCCATCTCTTTCACTGGAGGTCGAGTTTCGCCGCTGCACGTTCGGTGATTTCCGTACGTAATTTCAACGACCCGGCAGCACGTTTACGGGCTTCCTCCAGTACGCCGGCTGGCGCTGTCTCGGGGCTGCCCGAAGCAAACGGCGGTGCCGGGGCATATTCCAGCTGCAATTGCACCAATTGCGCGGTGTCCTTATCGAACAATTCAGCGGCCAGGGTCAGGGCAAAATCGATTCCCGCGGTGATCCCGCCACCGGTCAGCAGATTGCCGTCGCGCACCACCCGATCCTTCACCGGGATCGCCCCCAACAGCCCGAGCAACTCGTGATACGCCCAGTGCGTGGTGGCGCGCTTGCCCTTGAGCAGCCCTGCCGCGCCAAGCACCAGGGCACCGGTGCAGACCGAGGTGACATACCGCGCCGTGGCGGCCTGAGTCTTGATGAAGGCCAGGGTTTGTTCATCCTCCATCAATGGGCCGACGCCGCCACCTCCGGGAATGCAGATCACATCCAGCGGCGGGCAATCGTCGAAGGTGATGGTCGGTTTCAACACCAGCCCGGTACTCGCGGTGACGGGCACCAGGTCCTTCCAGATCAGGTGCACCTTCACGTCCGGCAGCGAGGCCAGCACGTCATAAGGGCCGGTCAGGTCCAGTTGTTGAACCTGTGGAAACAACAGTAAACCGATCTGCAACGTCATGGCGTTTTTCTCCTGATTGGGGTGGACGGCTTCACTGTAGGCTCGTAGGATTTGGCGAATACGCCAATAACCCCACGAATTACGCCAATCATGCCAAACCACCCGAAAACCATTCATGTGCTGGCCTTCGCCAACGTGCAAGTGCTCGATGTCACCGGGCCGTTGCAGGTGTTTGCCTCGGCCAACGACATTGCCCGCCAGCAAGGTCTGCCGCCGCCCTATGCGCCGTCGGTGATTGCCAGCGGTGGCGGGGCGGTGATGTCGTCGGCGGGGTTGGCACTGTTGGCAGAACCGCTGCCGGATCGGGGCAGCGACACCTTGATCATTGCCGGTGGCTGGGGCGTTTACGCGGCGGCGCAGGACGCGTCGCTGGTGGGGTGGGTGCGTGAGCATGCGCGAGATTGCCGGCGGGTGTCGTCGGTGTGTACCGGGGCGTTTTTGCTGGCGGCCAGCGGCTGGCTTGATGGTCGACGGGTGGTGACGCACTGGACCCGCTGCGAGCAATTGGCGCAGCAGCATCCCAAACTGCAGGTCGAACCCAACCCGATCTTCATCAACGACGGTCCGGTCTGGACCTCGGCCGGGGTTACCGCGGGCATTGACCTGGCGCTGGCCATGGTCGAACAAGACCTCGGCCGAACCATGGCCCTCGAAGTCGCCCGGCAACTGGTGGTGTTTCTCAAGCGGCCGGGGGGCCAGTCGCAGTTCAGCGTGACCCTGTCTTTACAGAAAGAAGGCAACCGATTCGACGAGCTTCACGCCTGGATCAGCGAAAACCTCACCAAAGACCTCGGCATTCCAACCTTGGCCTTGCAGGCCGGGATGAGCGAGCGCAGCTTCGTCCGTCACTACCGCGCCGACACCGGCCAGACCCCGGCGCGGGCCATAGAACTGATTCGGGTCGAGACCGCGCGACGACTGCTCAGCGACACCGGCGTACCGATCAAACGGGTCGCGGTGCAATGCGGGTTTGGTAGCGAAGAGACCCTGCGCCGCAGTTTTCTGCGGGCCATGGGCGTGACACCGCAGGCTTATCGCGAGCGGTTTTCCGTCAGCCCTTCAGCAGATCCAGTATTGCCCTGAGCGTCGCTTCGGGTGCTTCCTCGGGAATGTTATGCCCGACGCCCGCCAACACTCGGCGTTCGTAGGGGCCGGTAAAATGTTCGGCGTCTTCATCGACTTCAGGCGCGGGCCCCACACCGTCATCGGCACCGCACAGGGAAATGGTCGGCACGCTGATTGCCGGTTGTCGGGTCAGCGCTTGTTCCATCCACTCCAGCGCCGGGTCGCCAGGCGCATACATGAACCGGTGCCGGTACGAGTGAATTACTACGTCGACGAAATCCGGATTATCGAAGGCTGGCGCGCTCAAGGGATATCGTTCGGCATTTTGCGCCCAGGTCGGTGACCACAGGCGCCAGAGCAGTTCGCACAGGGCCCGGCGGTTTTGGGTCAAGCCTTCCACGCCGCGCGGGGTGTGGAAGTAATACTGATACCAGAGACGATGTTCGGTCTGCGGATCCAGAGGCTGGCTGGAGCGGGGAATGTTCTGCAGGTTGTAACCGTCCCCGGTCACCAGGCAGCGCACCCGCTCCGGCCTTAGCGCCGCGACAATGCACGCCGCCCGACCGCCCCAGTCGTAACCGCACAGCGCGGCCTGTTTGATGGCGAGGGCGTCCATCAGGTCCAGCAAATCCTGGGCGAGGGCGGCCTGCTGGCCAGAGCGCAGGGTGGCGGGGGAGTTGAAACGGGTCGGGCCGTAGCCGCGCAGGTACGGAACGATCACACGGTAGCCCTTTGCGGCGAGGGCTGGAGCGATGTCGTCGTAGGCGCGGGGGGAGTAGGGGAAGCCGTGCAGAAGGATGACTGGGTCACCGGTGCTGGGGCCGTGTGTTTCGCAGGCAATATCGAGGTTTGGCGTCAGGACATGTTGGATCTGCATTCGATGCTCCATGGGCTGTCTATCAACGGCTGATTCAGATCGACCTGAGGCCTTGCTTCTCAGGCTTCCACGTCCGCTACCTGGTTGAAATACTTCGACCGATCCGGCGTAAATGTCACGACCATTTTGGTCCTGGAACAGGTCAGTGCCCGTTCTGCGCTCAGATCAATATCCAGATCTTCCCCGCGTAACCCTTGCCATTGGGCGAGGTATTTGAGGGATCCGTATTTTTCGAGTTTCTTCAGGCTGCGGCTGACGCCACCTTTCCAACCCAGCACCGGGAGTTCGCCGGTGAGGCATTGGTGGGCGAGGTCGGGGAAGCGGGCGGCGCGCTGACGGCCGATCTCCCAGCATTTGATCAAGCCTTTGTCGGGGCCTTCCCACAATTCAGTCCGGTTCAGGCCTGATCGGAGTGGGACGTTGATGCTGCGATGGATGCGCTGGGTCATTCTGGTTCCTTGAATTCGGGTTTTGTTGGACAGCTCCGCTGTGCCCGTTGAGCGTGGATGGTAGGGATGGATGTAGGTGCTGGCAACAAGGTATTTCCGGATGTAGGAATCAGTTACCAGGTGTTGATTGGGCTGGTTTGTTTAGTGAATGTAGGCGATTGGCCTACGCAATCCTGTGGCGAAGGGGCTTGCCCCCGTTCGGCTGCGCAGCAGTCGCTAAGCCAGTAAATACAGTGCTTCTGGAGGAATGTGGTTGAGCATTCGAGGGGCCGCTACGCGACCCAACGGGGGCAAGCCCCCTCGCCACGGGAGGTCATTCCTGCCAGGCAGAGTGTGTTTAAGTTCATCGCGGGTAGGTCTTGATCCTACAAAAAGTGTCGTAAAAGTGGATATTTCTGACGAGTTCTGGCGGTAGTCACAACGGCGGTACCGAAGCCAGCGCCACCCACAGTTGAACGGTATACATCTGTAGGAGCGAGGCTTGCCCGCGAAGCAGTCACCTCAGTCTCAAGGCTGCCAGAAGTTCTTCTCCCCACTCAACTTCCGATCCAGAAAGCTCGCCGCGCTGATCAGCGCCAGGTGCGTCAGTGCTTGCGGTGTATTGCCCAAATGCCGCGCGTGGCTGTCTAGCTCTTCGGCGTACAACCCCAACGGGTTGGCGTACCGCAGCAATTGCTCGAACTCCAGCTGCGCCTTTTCTACCTGGCCGGCGCGGGCCAGGCATTCGACGTACCAGAACGAACAGGCAGCGAAGGCGCCTTCGGTGCCGGGCAGGCCGTCGATCTGGCTGTCGTCGTTGCGGTAGCGGTAGACCATGCCCGCACGCACCAGGTGTTTTTCGATGGCTTCGAGGGTCGCGATCCAGCGCGGATCCTTGGCGCTGACGAAGCGCACCAGCGGCATCAGCAGCATCGAGCCGTCGAGGCCGGTGCCGCCGATGTGCTGGACGAAATGCCCGCGTTCTTCGTTCCAGAAGTTGCTCCAGATGTCGGCGTAGATCGCTTGACGGGTCTGGTCCCAACGGGCAAAAGGGGCGGGCAGCGAGCGTTTGGAGGCCAGCCGGATGGCCCGATCCAGCGCTACCCAGCACATCAGTCGCGAGTGCAGGAAATGATGCTGCTCGCCGCGCATTTCCCAGATGCCAACGTCCTTTTGCTGCCAGGTTTCGCAGACCTGATCGACCACTTCCACGGTGTGTTTCCAGCCTTCGTGGGAGATCGCCTCACCGTACTTGTTGACCAGGTACACCGCGTCCATCAGCTCGCCGAAGATGTCGAGCTGGATTTGTTCGTAGGCCTGATTGCCGATGCGCACCGGCGTCGCGCCGCCATGGCCGGACAAGTGCGCCAGTTTGACTTCCGGCAACTCCTGGCGGCCATCGATGGCATACAGAATATTGAGTTTCATCGGTTTACCACGGCAATCGCTGACCCTGCCGCGTAGCCAGCGCATGTAGGCGTTGGCTTCTTCGACGAAGCCCAGGCGCATGAAGGCGTAGACGGTGAACGAGGCGTCGCGGATCCAGGTGTAGCGGTAGTCCCAGTTGCGTGTGCCGCCAGGTGTTTCCGGCAGACCGAAGGTGGCGGCGGCGAGGATGGCGCCGTGTTTGCGCGAGGTCAGCAGCTTCAGCGCCAGGGCCGAGCGATTGACCATTTCCCGCCAGCGCCCGCGGTAATTGGACTGGCCGATCCAGTCGCGCCAGAACTTCAGGGTGCGCTCCAGGCACAGATCGGCGGCGCCTTCCTTGAAGCGCGGATCGTCAACGCCGCCGAGCAAAAACTCGGCGCTCTGGCCCTGTTCGAGGGTGAATTCGGCAATCGCTGCGTTGCCCTCGACGCGCAAGGGCTGATCCGCACACAGCTGCATGGGCGGCTGACCGGTGGCCTCGAAATACACACTGCGGCCGCGCGCCCGCGCCTTGGTGTGAGCCCGCGCATAGTCATGACGCAGGTAGCACAACATCTGAATCGTCGCTTGACCGCTGACCACGCGCACCCGGCGCATCAACATCGGCCAATCATCCTCGCTGTCGCCGATGGGCAGCAGGTCGGTGACTTCGACCACCGCATGATCGCTGAGCCAGCGGGTTTGCAAGACGTTGGTGTCGGGCAGGTAAATCTGCTCGCGGCGGGCGTCGGGCAGGTCCGGAGCCAATTGGAAGATGCCGGCTTCGGGGCTGTCCAGCAGCGAGCAGAAGATCGACGGGCTGTCGAATTCCGGCCAGCAGAAAAAGTCCACGCTGCCCTTGTCGTTGACCAGCGCCGCGCTGCGCATGTCGCCAATGATGCCGTGGGCGTCGATCGCGCTTTGTCGTTCGGAAGGATCAGCCATTGCCGCAGAACTCCGGGATTCGAGGGCCTAACCAGCTGACTGGTTTAAGCCACAGAGAGTTCATTTGGCGACGAACCGGCCTTCACACTCAACCAATAATTCGACGCTTTCTCCCAGGCGGGATTTATCGGCGCCGACTAATTTGCGCCGCTTGCGGGTCGTCTTCCCCTACAGACGACTTTTCGAGGTAAACGCGGTGACCAAGCTGACCCTGCTGTGCCTGCCGTATTCTGGCGCCAGTGCCATGGTCTACAGCCGCTGGCGGCGCAAGTTGCCGCAGTGGCTGCTGTTGCAACCGGTGGAGCTGCCGGGGCGGGGCGCACGGTTCGGCGAACCGCTGCACACCGACATGCGCGCGCTGGCGATGCAATTGGCCAGGGAGTTGCGTTCTACGCTCAAGGCGCCCTATGCACTGTTTGGCCATAGCCTGGGCGCCTTGCTCGCGTGTGAACTGGCCCACGCCTTTCGTGCGCTGGGCTGCCCGGAACCGGTGGCGCTGTTTGCCTCGGGAACGGCGGCGCCAACAATGCGGGCCGATTACGATCGCGGCTTTGCCGAGCCGAAAACCGATGCGCAGTTGATCGAGCAGCTACGAACGCTCAATGGCACCAGCGAAGAGGTGCTGGCCAATGAAGAGCTGATGAGCCTGACACTGCCGATTCTGCGTGCGGATTTTCTATTGTGCGGGCGTTTTCAGCCAGTGCAGCGGCCATTGCTCAAGTGCCCGGTGCATGTGCTGGGTGGCAAGGCCGACAAGGCCACCACCGAACAGTTGATCGGCTGGAGCAGGGAAACCCACGGCAGCTTTTCGGTGGACATGCTGGCCGGTGGGCACTTCTTCATTCATGAGCACGAAGCCAAGGTGCTGCGGGTGATCAAGGATCAGCTGAGGGGGCATCATCGGCGGCATGCCTTGGTTGCAACTGCCTGAACATCCGCCCGGTTTCACCCTGTGGGAGCGAGCCTTTGTGGCGAGGGGGCTTGCCCCCGTTCGGCTGCGAAGCAGTCGTAAGCCCTATGCATGCGGTTTGACTTTGAAATGCCGGGGGCGCTTCGCACCCCAACGGGGGCAAGCCCCCTCGCCACACAAGGGTTACGGTCATCTGTGTTTCCTCGCTCGACCTCCCTTCCTGATACTTGTTCTCAAACGCTAATTTTTCCGGTCTGCATTCGTTTCATAGGGACGACGTGCCTTTGTGCTTCCTGCCTACTGATCCGGATGCTAAGAAATGAATGCTGAAGACTCCTTGAAACTTGCTCGCCGGTTTATCGGGTTGCCCCTGGAAAAGCGCCAGATGTTCCTTGCGGCCTTGCACAAGGAGGGCGTGGACTTCGCCCGTTTTCCGATTCCGCAAGGGGTCGAGGCCGAGGACCGGCAAGCGCTGTCCTACGCCCAGCAGCGCATGTGGTTCCTCTGGCAACTGGACCCGCACAGCGGCGCCTACAACTTGCCGGGCGCAGTGCGCCTGACTGGGCAACTGAACCTGCCGGCCCTGGAGCAAGCGTTCACCAGCCTGGTGGCGCGTCATGAAACCCTGCGCACGGTGTTCCAGCGCCAGGCCGACGAGTCCCTGCAACAGGCACCTGCCAGTGCGCCGTTGGTGATCGAGCAAATTGATTTCAGCGCGCTGCCAACCCTTGAGCGCGAACAGGCCGTGGCCGAGGCCGCCCAGCAGCAATCGTTGCTGCCGTTCGATTTGGCCGTCGGGCCGCTGCTGCGGGTCAAGCTGCTCAAGCTCGCCGAGCAGGAGCACGTGCTGCTGCTGACCCTGCACCACATCGTTTCTGATGGCTGGTCGATGAACGTGTTGATCGACGAGTTCATCCGCTGCTACGACGCCCATGATGCCAGCGTGCAACCGCAGCTCGCGCCGTTGCCGATTCAATACAGCGACTATGCCTTGTGGCAACGCCGCTGGCTGGAAGCCGGGGAGCAGGCGCGGCAGCTGGAATACTGGCAAGCCCAATTGGGCTTCGAGCATCCGGTGCTGGAGCTGCCCACCGATCACCCGCGCCCGGCGATGCCCAGCTATCGCGGCACGCGTTATGAGTTCGGCGTCGACGGCCCACTGGCCGAGCAACTGCGAGCCACCGCGCAGAAGCACAACATCACCTTGTTCATGCTGTTGCTTGGTGCGTTCAACGCGTTGCTGCACCGTTACACCGGGCAGACCGACATCCGCGTCGGCGTGCCGATCGCCAACCGCAATCGCGGTGAAATCGAAGGCCTGATCGGTTTCTTCGTCAACACCCAAGTGCTGCGCACCCGGCTCGACGGCCAGACCCGCGTGGCCGATTTGCTCAGTGACATCAAGGAAACTGCCCTCGGCGCCCAGGCCCATCAGGACTTGCCATTCGAGCGGCTGGTGGAAGCGTTGAAGCTGGAACGCAGCCTCAGCCACACGCCGTTGTTCCAGGTGATGTACAACCATCAGCCGCAGGTGGCGGACATTTCCACGGTGACCACCGCCTCAGGCCTGGAGCTGGGCGTGATCGAATGGGAAGGGCGCACCACCCAGTTCGACCTGACCCTGGACACCTATGAAAAGGCCGGCACACTGCATGCCGCGCTGACCTATGCCAATGATCTGTTCGATGCGCCGACCATCGAGCGCATGGCGCGGCACTGGACCCATTTGCTGCACGGCATGGTCAGCGACAGCCAGCAGCGCATCAGCGATTTGCCGCTGCTTGAAGCCGAGGAATACCAACGCATCGTCCATGATTGGAACCGCGCTGACGAAGGTTTCGCCGATGATCTGTGCATCCATCAATTGATCGACCGCCAGGTCGCCGCCCAACCGGATGCGCTGGCGGCGACCTTCGCGGCCAAACAACTGACTTACGCCGAACTCGACAGCCGCGCCAACCCACTCGCCCACAAGCTGATCGAGTTGGGCGTGGGTCCGGAAGTGCGGGTCGGCGTGGCGATGCAGCGTTCCGACAGCTTGCTGGTAGCGCTGCTGGCGGTGCTCAAGGCCGGCGGCGCCTACGTGCCGTTGGACCCGGATTACCCGGCCGACCGCGTGGCCTACATGCTCGAAGACAGCCGTGCATTGGTGCTGCTGACCGAGCAGGCCGTTGCGGCAACATTGAGCATCGCTGCCGAGACACAAGTGTTGTTGATGGACAGCGCCGAGCCATGGCTGGCCGCTTACCCAAGCAGCGCTCCGGTCACTCGCGTCACGCCGGATAACCTCGCTTATGTGATCTACACCTCCGGCTCCACCGGCAAGCCCAAAGGCGTGGCCATCGCCCATCGCAACGTGCTGGCGCTGATCGACTGGTCGCAATCGGTGTACAGCCGCGACGATATTCAGGGTGTGCTGGCCTCGACCTCGGTGTGTTTCGACCTGTCGGTGTGGGAGCTGTTTGTCACCCTGGCCAACGGCGGTTCGGTGATCATCGCCCGCAACGCGCTGGAGCTGCCGCAATTGCCGGCCCGCGATCAGGTGCGCCTGATCAACACGGTGCCATCGGCGATCAATGCGCTTCACAGTGCCGAGCAGATTCCGCCGGGCGTGCGCATCATCAACCTCGCCGGTGAGCCGCTGAAGCAGTCGCTGGTCGACGCGCTGTATCAGCAACCGACCATCGAGCACGTCTACGACCTCTACGGCCCATCGGAAGACACCACCTATTCCACCTGGACTCGCCGCCAGTCCGGCGGCAGCGCCAACATCGGCCGACCGCTCAAACACACCGCCAGCTATTTGCTCGACGCCGATCTGCAACCGGTGCCGCAGGGCGTATCGGCTGAGCTGTACCTGGCCGGTGCGGGCATCACCCGGGGTTACTTGGCGCGACCGGGCATGACTGCCGAGAAGTACGTGCCGAACCCCTTTGCCAGCAACGGCGAGCGTCTGTATCGCACCGGTGATCTGACCCGCTATCAGGTCGACGGCGCGCTGCAATACGTCGGTCGCATCGACCATCAGGTCAAGGTTCGTGGTTTCCGCATCGAGCTGGGTGAGATCGAAGCGCGGCTGTTGCAGCAGGACGCGGTACGCGAACTGGCGGTGCTGGCTCAGGATGGCGCCAGTGGTCAGCAACTGGTCGCCTACATCGTGCCGACCGATGCCGCGGTGTTGGCGGACGATGCCGATGCTCAAGCGAGCCTGCGCGAAACCCTGAAAGCCGCGCTGCGCCAACATTTACCGGACTACATGGTCCCGGCGTATCTGCTGTTCCTCGAACAATTGCCGTTGACCCCCAACGGCAAGCTCGACCGCAAGGCCTTGCCTGCGGTTGACGGCACCCAGCAACAACGTGAACACGTGGCGCCGCGCACGGCGCTGGAAAAGTCGCTGGCGGCGATCTGGCAAGACATCCTGGCCATCGACAACGTCGGCCTTGAAGACAACTTCTTCGAGCTGGGCGGCGACTCCATTGTGTCGATGCAAGTGGTCAGCCGCGCGCGTCAGGCGGGCATCCTGTTGAGCCCCAAAGACTTGTTCCAGCACCAGACTATCCGCGGCCTGGCGCAAGTGGCCCGCAGCGGCGAACAGAACCTGATCGATCAAGGTCCGGCTGTTGGCGCGGTGGCCTTGGCGCCGGTGCAGCACTGGTTCTTCGAGCAAGCCATCCCTGAGCGTCATCACTGGAACCAGTCGCTGCTGCTGGTGCCGCGCGAAGCGCTGGATGCCGGGGCGTTGGATCAGGCGTTGGCGCAGTTGCTCCAGCATCACGATGGGTTGCGTCTGCGTTATCAACAGACCGATGCCGGTTGGCTGCAGGCTTATGACGCAGCGACTGTTGAGTCGGTGCTGTGGCAACGCTCGGCGCAATCGCTCGAAGAGCTGAATGCGTTGTGCGACGAAGCCCAGCGCAGTCTTGATCTGGGCAACGGCCCGTTGCTGCGAGCGTTGTCGGTGCAGATGGCCGATGGCACTCAGCGGCTGTTGCTGGTGATTCACCACTTGGCGGTGGACGGTGTGTCGTGGCGGGTATTGCTGGAAGATCTGCAGCAGTTCTATCGCCAGGCACGCGATGGCTCGACGCTGACGACGGCGGCGAAAACCAGTTCATACCAGCGCTGGGTGGCGCGTCTGCAAAGCCACCTGCCAACGTTCCAAAACAGTGTCGATTATTGGCAGGAGCAATTGCGCGCCGCGCCGCAAAACGACTTGCCGTGCGACCGCCCTGACGGCGCACTGCAAAACCGTTTCGAGCAGAAAGTCGAACTGACCTTCGATGCCGAACAAACCCGCAAACTGCTGCAACAGGCGCCGGCGGCTTATCGCACTCAGGTCAATGATTTGCTGCTGACCGCGCTGGCGCGGGCCGTGTGCCGCTGGACCGGGCAGGGCAGCACGTTGATCCAGCTCGAAGGCCACGGCCGTGAAGACCTGTTCGACGATATCGATTTGACCCGCACTGTCGGCTGGTTCACCAGTCTGTTCCCGGTCAACCTGAGCCCGGTCGGCGACCTCGGCGCATCGATCAAAACGGTCAAGGAGCAACTGCGCGCGGTGCCGGACAAAGGACTGGGCTACGGCGTGCTGCGCTATCTGGGCGACTCGCAGGTTGGCGCCGCACTGGCAGCCATGCCGCAACCGCGCATCACCTTCAACTACCTGGGGCAGTTCGACCGTCAGTTCGACGAAGCGGCGTTGTTTGTGCCGTCCAGCGAAGGCAGCGGCGTGGCCCAGGATCCGTCGGCGCCGTTGGCCAACTGGCTGACGGTTGAAGGCCAGGTGTACGGCGGCGAGCTGTCGATGAGCTGGGGCTTCAGCCGCGAGATGTTCGACACCACGACCATCCAGCAGTTGGTTGATCAATACGCTGTTGAACTCAACGCATTGATCGAGCATTGCTGCACCCTTGAGGTGCCACAGGCCACGCCGTCGGACTTCCCGCTGGCGCGCATCACCCAGGCACAACTCGATGCATTGCCGGTGGCCGTCGGCCAACTCGACGACCTCTATCCGCTGTCGCCGATGCAGCAGGGGCTGTTGTTCCATACCCTGTACGAGCAGGCGGCGGGTGAATACATCAATCAGTTGCGGGTGGATGTGCAAGGCCTCGAACCGGAGCGTTTCCGCACCGCTTGGCAGGCCACGGTCGATGCCCAGGACATCTTGCGCACAGGTTTTGTCTGGCAAGGCGAACTGGAACATCCGGTGCAGATCGTCCACAAACAAGTGCAGTTGCCGTTCACCGTGCTCGACTGGCGTGAGCGTGAAGATCAGCTTCAGGCCTTGAATGAACTGGCTGATGCCGAGCGCCAACAAGGATTCGATCTGAGCCAGGCGCCATTGCTGCGACTGGTGCTGGTGCGCACCGCAGCCGATCGCTGGCAGCTGATTTACACCCATCACCACATCCTGATGGACGGCTGGAGCAACTCGCAGTTGCTCGGTGAAGTCTTGCAGCGTTACAGCGGTCGCACGCCGGCGTCCTCCGGTGGGCGCTATCGCGATTACATCGCTTGGTTGCAGCGTCAGGATGGGCAACTGAGCCAGGACTTCTGGCGCGAGCCATTGGCGTCCTTGCAAGAGCCGACCCGACTGGCGCGGGTGCTGTCCGGCAATGAAACCCTGAGTGGGCACGGCGATCATTTCCAGACCCTGGACATCAGTCGCACCCAACACCTTGAAACTTTTGCCCGGCAACAGAAAGTCACCCTCAACACCTTGGTGCAAGCCGCGTGGCTGCTGTTGCTGCAACGCTACACCGGACATGAAACCGTGGCGTTCGGCGCCACGGTGGCCGGGCGTCCGGCAGACTTGCCCGGCATCGAGCAAGCGGTCGGCTTGTTCATCAATACCTTGCCGGTGATCGGCACGCCGCGTCCGGACCAAAGCGTCGGCCACTGGTTGCAAGCGGTACAGGCGCAAAACCTCAGCCTGCGCGAGTTCGAGCACACGCCGTTGGCGGACATTCAACGCTGGGCCGGGCAGGGCGGCGAAGCCCTGTTCGACAACATTCTGGTGTTCGAGAACTACCCGATTGCCCAGGCGCTGCAGCAGGGCGCGGAGCAAGGCGTGGTGTTCGGCGACGTCGCCAACCTTGAGCAAACCCATTATCCGTTGAGCGTTGCTGTGACATTGGGCCAGACCCTGGCCCTGCATTACAGCTTCGACCGGGCGCATTTCTCAACGTCCACGATCGAACGCATCGCTGCGCACTTGCTGCAACTGTTGGAGCAGTTCGCCGAGTCGGCCGAACGCAATCTTGGTGAAATTGCCCTGGCCAGCGCCGCCGAACGGGCGCAGCAACAGGCCGATAACCAGCCGCAGCCGTACCCGGTGAATGTCGCCGTGCACCAACGCATCGCCGAACTCGCCGCCCAACGCCCCGAGCGCACAGCGGTGATTTTCGCCGGTCAGCGGTTCAGCTATGGCGACATCGACCAACGCGCTAATCAGTTGGCCCACGCCCTGATCGCGCGGGGTGTCGGCCCGGAAAGCCGGGTCGGCGTGGCCTTGCCGCGCAGCGAAGGGGTGATTGTCGCGCTGCTGGCGGTGCTCAAGGCCGGCGGTGCCTACGTGCCGCTGGACACCAGCTACCCGCGCGAACGCCTGGCCTATCTGATCGAGGATTCGGGGCTGGCGTTGTTGCTCAGCGATTCGTCGGTTTCTGCGCAGTTGCCGGTGGATGATGCGATCCCGGTGCTGGAGCTCGACCGTCTCGATCTGCGCAGCCAATCCCTTACCGCGCCCAAGGTGCCGCTCGATCCGCAGAACCTCGCTTACGTCATTTACACCTCCGGCTCCACCGGTAACCCCAAAGGCGTGAGCGTCGCCCATGGCCCGCTGGCGATGCATTGCCAGGCCATTGGCGAACGCTATGAAATGCGTGACAGCGACTGCGAATTCCACTTCATGTCCTTCGCCTTCGACGGCGCCCACGAGCGTTGGCTGACCAGCCTGACCCACGGTGCCTCGCTGCTGATTCGCGACGACAGCCTGTGGACCCCGGAACAGACCTACAACGCCATGCGCGAACACGGCGTGACGGTGGTGGCGTTCCCGCCGGTCTACCTGCAACAACTGGCCGAACACGCCGAGCGTGAAGGCCACCCGCCGAAGGTGCGGATCTACTGCTTCGGCGGCGATGCCGTGCCCAACGCCAGTTTCGAACGGGTCAAGCGTGCGCTCGATCCGGACTACATCATCAACGGCTACGGCCCGACCGAAACCGTGGTCACGCCGCTGATCTGGAAGGCCGGGCGCGACGTGCAGTGCGGCGCGGCCTACGCGCCGATCGGCAGTCGCATCGGTGACCGCAGCGCTTACGTGCTGGACGCCGACCTGAACCTGCTGCCCCAAGGCATGGCCGGTGAGCTGTACCTGGGCGGCACCGGCCTGGCCCGGGGTTACCTGAATCGTCCGGGGCTGACGGCGGAACGCTTTGTCGCCGATCCGTTCAGCGCGGTCGGTGGCTTGCTGTACCGCACCGGCGACCTGGTGCGGCAGCGTGCCGATGGCACGTTCGATTACCTGGATCGCATCGACAATCAGGTGAAGATTCGCGGTTTCCGCATTGAACTGGGGGAAATCGAAGCGCGCCTGCAAACCCTCGACGGGGTACGCGAAGCGGTGGTGGTCGCCCAGGAAGGCACCGCCGGCAGCGGCAAGCGCCTGGTGGCTTATGTGGTCGCCGATGCACTCAACGCCGAGCGTGCTGATTTCGCCGACAGCCTGCGCGAGCAACTTAAAGTCGCGCTGCCGGCGCACATGGTCCCGGCGTATTTGCTGCTGCTTGAGCGCCTCCCGCTGACTCCCAACGGCAAACTCGACCGCAAGAACCTGCCCAAGCCGGACATCAGCCAATTGCAGCAAGCCTATGTGGCGCCGCAAAGCGCACTGGAGCAGCAACTGGCGACAATCTGGCAAGACGTGCTGAAACTCGATCAGGTCGGTTTGAGTGACAATTTTTTCGAACTGGGCGGCGATTCGATCATCTCGATTCAAGTGGTCAGCCGCGCCCGTCAGGCCGGCATCCGCTTCACGCCAAAAGACCTGTTCCAGCACCAGACCATCCAGGCACTGGCCACGGTGGCGCGGTTGGGTGAGCAGGCTCAGGTCATCGATCAAGGGCCGGTGACCGGCGAGTTGGTGTTGCTGCCGGTGCAACAGGTGTTCTTCGAACAGACCATCCCCGAGCGTCAGCACTGGAACCAGGCGGTGATGCTCAAGCCGACGCAAATACTGAATGCCAATCTGCTTGAGCAGGCGTTTGGTGCGCTGGTTACTCACCACGATGGCTTGCGCTTGAGTTTCGTCGAACAGGCCGAGGGCTGGCGGGCGCAGTACCGCGTGCCGGGCAGCCAGACCGACGCGATGGTCTGGGCAGTCGACGTCGCCGACGCCACGGCACTGGAAGCAGTGGCCAATGAAGCGCAACGCAGCTTGAACCTGCAACACGGGCCGCTGCTGCGCGCGGTGCTGGCGAACCTCGATGACGGCACTCAGCGCCTGTTGCTGGCGATCCACCATCTGGTGGTGGACGGCGTGTCGTGGCGGATTCTGTTTGACGATCTGCAAACCGCTTACCGTCAGCTGTTGAGCGGCGAGCCCCTGCAATTGCCAGGCAAAACCAGTGCGGCCAAGGTTTGGGCCGAGCACCTGCAAACCTACGCCCACAGTGCTGAATTGCGCAGCGAACTGGCCTGGTGGCAACAGCAGTTACACGGCGCCGACGTGGCGTTGCCGGTGGACAATCCCGAGGGCGGGCAGCAGAACAAGCATGCACTGACGGTGCGCACGCAACTGAACAAGGAAATGACCCGGCAACTGCTGCAAGACGCCCCGGCGGCGTATCGCACGCAGGTCAACGACCTGCTGCTGACCGCTCTGGCCCGCGTGATGGTGCGCTGGACCGGGACCGACAGCGCATTGATTCAGCTCGAAGGTCATGGCCGTGAAGAGCTGTTCGACGGCGTTGACCTGACCCGCACCGTCGGCTGGTTCACCAGCCTGTACCCGGCCAAATTGACGCCGGTCGCTGACCTCGGTGGCTCACTGAAACAGATCAAGGAACAGCTGCGCGCGATCCCGAACAAGGGCCTCGGTTTTGGCGCGCTGGCCCATCTGGGTGACGACGCTGCACGTCAAATCCTCAGCCAATTGCCGGTACCGTGCCTGACCTTCAATTACCTGGGCCAGTTCGACGGCAGCTTCACCGAAGCCGACGGCGCCTTGTTCGTACCGTGCAGTGACGCGGCCGGTGATGAACTGGATGCTCGTGCGCCATTGGCCAACCAGTTGGCCCTCAATGGTCAGGTGTATGGCGGTGAACTGAACCTGGGCTGGACCTTCAGCCGCGAACGGTTCAATGAGTCGACCATTCAGGCGCTGGCCGACGATTACGCCCAGGAACTGCAAGCGCTGATCGTCCATTGCTGCCGGGCCGGGCAGCACGGCGTTACTCCGTCGGACTTCCCGCTGGCGCGCTTGAGCCAGGCCCAACTGGACGGTTTGCCGCTGGCGCCGCAGTCGATCGAAGACCTGTATCCGTTGTCGCCGATGCAGCAGGGCATGTTGTTCCATGCCGTGTACCAGGAAACCACCGGCGATTACATCAACCAGATTCGCCTGGACGTCGACGGGCTCGACCCCGAGCGTTTCCATCAGGCCTGGCAAGCGGCGGTGGAGTCCCACGACATTCTGCGCACGCGCTTTGTCTGGCAGGGCGAACTGGAAAACCCGGTGCAGGTGGTCAGCAAATACGCGCAGATGCCTTACAGCCTGCATGATTTACGCGCCCATCCGCAGCGCGATCAGGCCTTGCAGACGCTTGCCGACACGGAGCGCCAGGCCCTCAACTTGAGCGCACCGACCTTGTTGCGGTTGGTGATTGCGCGCATCGACGACCACCGTCATCACCTGATCTACACCAACCATCACATCCTGATGGACGGCTGGAGCAACTCGCAATTGCTTGGCGAAGTGCTACAGCGTTACAGCGGCCAGTTCAACGCCGCTCACAGCGGACGTTACCGCGATTACATCGCCTGGCTGCAACGCCAGGATACGGCAGCCAGCGAAGCGTTCTGGACCCCGGCGCTGCACGCACTGGACGAGCCGACGCGCTTGGCCCAGACCGTCGCGAAACCTCAAGCGTCTATCGACAGCCAAGGTTATGGCGATCATTTCCAGGAGCTGGAGGCCGATCTGACTCTGCGTCTGGGCGAGTTCGCCCGGGCCGCGAAAGTCACGGTCAACACGCTGGTGCAGGCGGCCTGGTTGCTGCTGTTGCAACGCTACACCGGTAAGAACACCGTGGCCTTCGGCGCGACGGTCGCTGGTCGTCCGGCGGACTTGCCGGGTGTCGAGCAGCAGATCGGGCTGTTCATCAACACCTTGCCGGTGATCGCCAGCCCACGGGCCGAGCAATCGCTTACTGGTTGGCTGCAAGCGGTGCAGGCGCAAAACCTGGCCTTGCGCGAGTTCGAACACACCGCGCTGTTCGATATTCAGCGCTGGGCCGGGCAGGGCGGTGAAGCGCTGTTCGACAACATTCTGGTGTTCGAGAACTACCCGATTGCCCAGGCCCTGGAGCAGGGCGCCCCGCAAGGGCTGCGTTTTGGTCCGGTGGCCAGTCAGGAGCAAACCAACTATCCGCTGACCCTGCTGGTGAGCCTCGACACGCAACTGTCAATGCACTTCAGTTATCAGCGCGGCAGTTTTGCGCCGGCGACGGTGAGGCGATTGGCGGCTCATTTGCAGCACTTGTTGAGCCAGATGATCGACGCCGGTGAACGCTGTCTCGGCGAGTTGTTGCTGCTGGATGAAACCGAGCAGCAACAAGTGTTGCTGGATTGGAACCCTGCTGACGAAGGTTTCGCCGATGATCTGTGCATCCATGAGCTGATCGCCAGGCAGGTCGCGGCCATGCCGGATGCGCTGGCGGTGACCTTCGCAACCAAGCAATTGACTTACGCCGAACTCGACAGCCGCGCCAACCAACTCGCCCACAAGCTGATCGAGTTGGGCGTGGGCCCGGAAGTGCGGGTCGGCGTGGCGATGCAGCGTTCCGACAGCCTGCTGGTGGCGCTGCTGGCGGTGCTCAAGGCCGGTGGCACTTATGTGCCGCTGGACCCGGATTATCCAGCCGACCGCGTGGCCTACATGCTCGACGACAGCCGTGCGCTGGTGCTGCTGACCGAGCAGGCTGTTGCGGCAACATTGAACGTGACGGCGGGCACTCAAGTGCTGTTGATGGACAACGCCGAGTCGTGGCTGGCCACTTACCCAAGCAGCGCACCGGTCACCCGTGTCACGCCGGATAACCTGGCCTACGTGATCTACACCTCCGGCTCCACCGGCAAGCCCAAAGGCGTGGCCATCGCCCATCGCAACGTGCTGGCGCTGATCGACTGGTCGCAATCGGTGTACAGCCGCGACGACATTCAGGGTGTGCTGGCCTCGACCTCGGTGTGTTTCGACCTGTCGGTATGGGAGCTGTTTGTCACCCTGGCCAACGGCGGCTCGCTGATCATCGCCCGCAACGCGCTGGAGTTACCGCAATTGCCGGCCCGCGATCAGGTTCGCCTGATCAACACCGTACCGTCGGCGATCAATGCGCTGCACAGTACCGGGCAGATCCCGCCAAGCGTGCGCATCATCAACCTGGCCGGTGAGCCGCTGAAGCAGTCGCTGGTCGATGCGCTGTATCAGCAGCCGACCGTGGCGCATGTCTACGACCTTTATGGCCCGTCGGAAGACACCACCTATTCCACCTGGACTCGCCGCCAGTCGGGCGGCAGCGCCAACATTGGTCGCCCGCTCAAACACACCGCCAGCTATTTGCTCGATGCCGATCTGCACCCGGTGCCGCAGGGCGTATCGGCCGAGTTGTACCTGGCCGGTGCCGGTATCACCCGGGGTTACCTGGGCCGGCCGGGCATGACCGCCGAGAAGTACGTGCCGAACCCGTTTGCCAGCAACGGCGAGCGTCTGTATCGCACCGGTGACCTGACCCGCTATCAGGCCGATGGTGTGCTCGAGTACCGAGGCCGAATCGATCATCAAGTGAAGATCCGCGGCTTCCGCATTGAACTGGGTGAAATCGAAGCGCGCCTGCTGGAGCAGCCAGCGGTTCGCGAAGTGGCGGTGCTGGCGCAGGAAACCCTGGGCAATCAGCAACTGGTGGCCTACGTGGTCGCTTCACCACTGGAGCTCGATGATCAGCAGTCCCTGCGCGATGAACTCAAGGCACGGCTCAGGGAGTCTTTGCCGGAATTCATGGTCCCGGCGCACCTGCTGTTCCTCGAACAATTGCCGCTGACGCCCAACGGCAAACTCGACCGCAAGGCGTTGCCGACGGTGGAGGGCGGTCATTTGCAGGGGCGTTATGTCGCCCCGCAGAGCGAGCGCGAGCAGCAGGTCGCGGCGATCTGGCAGCACGTACTGCAAGTCGAGCGTGTCGGCCTGCTGGATCACTTTTTCGAACTGGGCGGCCACTCGTTGCTGGCCGTCAATGTGGTTTCACGCCTGCAACTGGAACTGGGCCTGAAACTGACCCCACAACTGATTTTTCAACACCCCGTACTCACGGATTTCGTCAGCAGTCTGGCCACCGCAGGTGAGCAGGTCGATACGTTGAAACTGAGCAAGCTGGACGCCCTGCTTGATGAAATGGAGGAAGCTTGATGGATACCAATGTCGCTTTGAAGATCGCCCGGCGCTTCATTACTTTGCCGCTCGACAAGCGCAGGGTCTATCTGCAGAAGATGCTCGAGGAGGGCGTTTCGCCGGCGAACCTGCCGATTCCCGAAACCCAGTCGCAGTTCGATCCGGTACCGCTGTCTTTTGCTCAGGAGCGCCAGTGGTTCCTCTGGCAGATGGACCCCGACAGCGCCGCCTACAACATCCCCAGTGCCATGCAGTTGCAGGGCGAACTCGACATCGCGGCACTCGAACGGGGTTTCAACGCGCTGATTGCCCGTCATCAAAGCCTGCGCACCACGTTCCGGCAGCAGGATGAGCAAGCGGTGCAAGTGATTCATCCGCACATGAACCTGACCGTCGCCGTGCATGAACTGGATGAACGCCCCGATGCCCTGTCGCCAGAGGCACAGATACAAGCGTTCGTCGCCGAACAGACCGGGCAGCCGTTCGACCTGATCAACGGGCCGCTGCTGCGCGTCAGCCTGCTGCGCCTTGGTGCGCAGGAGCACGTGCTGACCCTGACCCAGCACCACATCGCCTCGGATGGCGCGTCGATGCGGGTCATGGTCGATGAACTGCTGCAACTGTACGGCGCTTACCGCCAGGGCCAGGAACTCGCTTTGCCGGCGCTGTCGATCCAGTACGCCGACTATGGCATCTGGCAACGGCACTGGATGGAAGCCGGGGAGCGCGAGCGGCAGTTGGAGTATTGGCAGGCGCACTTGGGCGGCGAACATCCGGTGCTGGAATTGCCCACCGATTACCCGCGTCCGGCGGTGCAGAGCCTGCGTGGCGCCCGTCATGAGCTGGCGTTGCCGACGGCACTGGGCGAGCGCTTGAGGGCCTTGGCCAAAAGCGAAAACGTCACCCTGTTCATGCTGTTATTGGCGTCGTTCCAGACCTTGTTGCATCGCTACAGTGGCCAGGCCGACATCCGCGTCGGCGTGCCCACCGCTAACCGCAACCGGGTCGAGACCGAGCGGCTGATCGGCTTCTTCGTCAACACCCAGGTGCTCAAGACCGAGTTCGACGCTCAGGCCACGTTCAGCACGCTGCTGGCCCAGGTCAAACAGACGGCGATGGCTGCCCAGGCCCATCAGGACCTGCCTTTCGAGCAATTGGTCGAAGCCTTGCAACCGGAACGCAGCCTGAGCTTCAGCCCGCTGTTCCAGGTGATGTACAACCACCAGAGCACCGGCGCCAGCCAAAGCCGCCAAGGCACGGGCGAGTCAGCGCTGACGATCCGCCACTTGCATCAGCCCTCGCGCACCGCGCAATTCGACCTGACCCTGGAAACCTTCGACGGCCCCGAGGGCCTCGGCGCACAGCTGACCTATGCCACCGACCTGTTTGACGGCGCGACCATCGAGCGTCTGGCACGGCATTGGCAAAACCTGTTGGGCAGGATCGTTGCCGATCCGCAGCAGCGTGTAGGCGAACTAGGTCTGCTCGACGAAACCGAACAACAGCAGGTGCTGGTCGACTGGAACCGCAGCGCCGCCGAATACCCGACTGACCGTTGCATTCATCAATTGATCGAAGCCCAGGCGATGCGCACGCCAGAGGCCACGGCGTTGGTGTTCGACGGGCAATCCCTGAGTTATGCACAACTCAATCGCCAGGCCAACCAGTTGGCCCATCGGCTGATCGAACGGGGCGTCGGCCCGGATCAGTTGGTCGGTATCGCCATCGACCGCAGCCTGGAAATGCTGATCGGGCTGTTGGCGATTCTCAAGGCGGGCGGTGCCTACGTGCCGCTGGACCCGCAATACCCTGAAGACCGTCTGGCGCACATGATCGAGGACAGCGGTCTGCAACTGCTGCTGACCCAGGCGCATTTGATCGGGCACTTGCCGATTCCGACCGGCGTGCAAACCCTGTTGCTCGACCCGCAAGGCGAACACGCCCGTGGTTACAGCGAAGCTGATCCGCAGGTAGCGCTCAGCGGTGAACACCTGGCGTATGCGATTTACACCTCCGGTTCCACCGGCAAGCCCAAAGGGGTGATGGTGCGCCATCAGGCGCTGGTGAACTTCGTGGTGAGCATGGTCAAGGCGCCGGGCATCGAGGCCCAGGACCGCATGCTGTCGCTGACTACGTTTTCGTTCGATATTTTCGGCCTGGAAATCTACGGCCCGCTGCTCAGCGGTGCCCGTGTGGTGCTGGTGGACAAGCACACCGCCCAGGATCCGCAAGCGCTGCTGGAGATGATCCGGCAACAGCAAGTCACGGTGGTGCAAGCCACGCCGTCGACCTGGCGCATGTTGCTCGACCATGAACAGGCGCCCACCCTCCAGGGTTGTAAATTCCTCTGCGGCGGCGAAGCGCTGGCCGATGACCTGGCCCAACGCATGCTCGGCCTGGCGGGGCAGGTCTGGAACCTTTATGGCCCGACCGAAACCACCATCTGGTCGGCGGCCTGGCAGCTGACCCGCGAGCAGCGCCAGCCGTACCTCGGCCAGCCGATTGCCAACACCTCACTGTACATTTTGGGCGACGATCTGGCGCCGAACCCGGCGGGCTCGATTGGCGAACTGCTGATCGGCGGCGACGGCCTGGCCCGTGGGTATCACCACCGTGCGGCGATGACCGCCGAGCGCTTCCTGCCCGACCCGTTCGGCAACGGCGCGCGGCTGTACCGCACCGGCGACCTGGCGCGCCATCGTCACGACGGCGTGCTCGAATACATGGGGCGCATCGACCATCAAGTGAAGATCCGCGGTTTCCGCATCGAACTGGGTGAAATCGAAGCGCGTTTGCTGGAGCAGCCAGCGGTCCGCGAAGTGGCGGTGCTGGCGCAGGAAGCCCTGGGCAGCCAGCAACTGGTGGCCTATGTGGTCGCGCCGCAACTGGACCTCGATGCCGCCGACGAGCAACTGTGTCTGCGCGATGAACTCAAGGCGCGGCTCAAGGAATGCCTGCCGGAATTCATGGTCCCGGCGCATCTGCTGTTCCTCGCCAACCTGCCGCTGACACCTAACGGCAAACTCAATCGCAAGGCGTTGCCAGCGGTGGACGCGAGCCAGTTACAGGCGCGTTATGTCGCCCCACAGAGCGAGCGGCAACAGCAAGTCGCCGCCATCTGGCAGGACGTACTGAAGCTGGACCGCGTGGGCCTGACCGACAACTTCTTCGAGCTGGGCGGGCACTCCCTGCTGGTGACCCAAGTGGTGTCGCGGGTGCGTCGGGTGCTGGGCATTCAGGTGCCGTTGCGCAGCCTGTTCGAGCACAGCACCCTGGAGGATTTCGTCCAGGCGCTGGGCGCCGAGCCGGGCGAACAGTCACCGCCGATGACCCGAGTCGACCGAGACCAACCGCTGGCGCTGTCCTTTGCTCAGGAGCGCCAATGGTTCCTGTGGAAAATGGACCCCGACAGCGCCGCCTACAACATCCCGACCGCGCTGCGGATGCGCGGCGCGCTGGACAAAAACGCCCTGCAACGCAGCTTCGAGGCGTTGGTGGAGCGTCACGAAAGTTTGCGCACAGCGTTCGTCGAGGAAGATGGCCGCACCTGGCAGGTGATCCGCCCGCAAGGTCGCGTGAGCTTTGTCGAGCAACGTCTGGCTGCCAGCGATGAAGCGAGCATCAAGGCCTTCGTCGAACAGGAGACGCAACGCCCGTTCGATGTGCTCGACGGCTCGTTGGTGCGTTTCGTTCTGCTGCAGGTGGGCGAGCAGGATCACGTGCTGATTCTGACCCTGCACCACATCGTTTCCGACGCCTGGTCGTTGCAGGTGATGATCGATGATTTGATGGGCCTGTATGCGGCGATCAGTCAGGGCCGGCCGGCCGAACTGCCGCCATTGCCGGTGCAGTACGCCGACTACGCGGCGTGGCAGCGTCAGTGGATGGCCGCCGGCGAACGGGATCGGCAGTTGGCCTACTGGCGCGAAAAACTCGGCAGCGAACAGCCGCTGCTGGAGCTGCCACTGGATCATCCGCGTCCGACGCAGCAAAGTTTTCGTGGCGCGCGTCTGCCGATTGCCCTCGACGAATCCCTGAGCAATGCCCTGAAGGCCTTGGCCCGACGGGAAAACGTCACGCTGTTCATGCTGTTGCTCGGCTCGTTCCAGACCTTGCTGCATCGCTACAGCGGCCAGGCCGATATCCGCGTCGGCGTGCCGATTGCCAACCGTAATCGGCTGGAGACCGAGCGTCTGATCGGTTTCTTCGTCAACACCCAAGTGCTGCGCGCCGAGTTCGACGGCCAGCTGACGGGCGCGCAATTGCTGCAACAGGTGAAGCAGACGGCCATAGCGGCGCAGATGCATCAGGACCTGCCGTTCGAGCAACTGGTCGATGCGCTGCAACCGCAACGCAACCTGAGCCACAGCCCGCTGTTCCAGGCGATGTTCAACCATCGCAGCGAATCGGCCTCAACGCTGGCCGAATCGTTGCCGGGCATCGAGCTGGCAAACCTCAGTTGGGAACACCGCACCGCGCAGTTCGACCTGACCCTGGACACCAGTGATAACCCGCAAGGCCTGCACGCGTCACTGACCTACGCCACTGATTTGTTCGAGCCATCGACCATCGAGCGCATGGGCCGGCACTGGCTGAATCTGTTGCAGGGCCTGGTCGAGGACATCCACCGTCCGGTCGGGCAATTGGCGTTGCTCGATGACCGCGAGCGGCAATTGACGGTCGCCGGTTGGAACGCCACCGCTGTCGACTACCCGTTGCATCGCAGCGTGCAGGCGCTGATCGAAGAGCAGGTCGGTAAAACCCCGCAGGCGTGTGCGCTGGTGTTTGCCGAGCAACGCTTGAGCTACGCCGAACTCAATGGCCGTGCCAACCAACTGGCTCACGTGCTGATCGAGCAGGGCGTCGGCCCGGATATGCTGGTGGGCATCGCGGTCGAGCGGTCGGTGGAAATGGTCGTGGGCCTGCTGGCGATTCTCAAGGCCGGCGGTGCTTATTTGCCATTGGACCCGGAATACCCGCAGGAACGTTTGGCCTACATGTTTGAAGACAGCGGCATCCAATTGTTGCTGACCCAGAGCCATTTGCTTGAGCAATTACCGGTCCCACCCGCCATTCGCAGCCTGGTGCTGGATCAGGACGGCGACTGGCTGGAAGGTCGCAGCGATGCCAACCCTGGCGTTGATCTCGACGGGGAAAACCTTGCCTATGTGATCTACACCTCGGGCTCCACCGGCAAACCCAAAGGCGCGGGCAACCGTCATTCGGCACTGGTCAATCGCCTGTGCTGGATGCAGCAGGCCTATCGGCTCGACGCCACGGACAGCGTGTTGCAAAAAACGCCGTTCAGTTTCGACGTGTCGGTCTGGGAGTTCTTCTGGCCGCTGCTGACCGGTTCGACCCTGGTGGTGGCCGCGCCAGGTATTCATCGCGATCCGGCGCAGCTGATCGAATTGATCACCGCGCAACGCATCACCACGCTGCACTTTGTGCCGTCGATGTTGCAGGCGTTTCTGCAAGACTCTTCGGTGGGCCAGTGCAGCAGCCTGACCCGGATCGTCTGCAGTGGCGAAGCCCTGCAAGTGGACGCGCAGCAGCAAGTGTTTGCCAAGCTGCCGAATGCCGGGCTGTACAACCTCTACGGCCCGACGGAAGCGGCCATCGACGTCACGCACTGGACGTGCATCGAGGAAGGGCGCGACAGCGTGCCGATCGGCCAGCCGATCGCCAACCTGGGCACTTACATTCTCGATCACGAGTTGTCGCCGGTGCCGGTGGGCGTGATTGGTGAGTTGTACCTGGGCGGCGAAGGCCTGGCCCGGGGTTATCACCGTCGCCCGTCGCTCACGGCGGAGCGCTTCGCGACCAGCCCGTTCGGTGACGGCCAGCGTCTGTACCGCACCGGCGACCTGGCGCGTTATCGCGCCGACGGGGTGATCGAATACGCCGGGCGCATGGACCATCAGGTGAAAATCCGTGGCCTGCGCATCGAATTGGGCGAGATCGAAGCGCGCCTGGCCGAACACGCCGAAGTCCGTGAAACCGTGGTCATCGCCCAGGACGGCACGCTGCTGGTGGCGTATGTGGTGCCGACCCGCGACGCGTTGCTGCACGTCGACGATGAAACTCGCAACGCCTTGCAGCGCAGCCTCAAGGAACACCTGAGCCAGACTTTGCCGGACTACATGGTCCCGCAGCATTGGCTGTGGCTGGAAAAAATGCCGGTCAGCCCCAACGGCAAACTGGAACGCAAAGCGTTGCCCAAGGCTGACACCACAGCCAGCAGCAAGGCTTACACCGCCCCGACCAGCGCCATCGAACAAGCATTGGTGGAGATCTGGCAAAGCGTGCTGGGTCGGCCGCAGGTGGGAATCAGCGACAACTTCTTCGAGCTGGGCGGCGATTCGATCATCTCGATCCAGGTAGTCAGCCGGGCGCGTCAGGCGGGGATTCATTTCAGCCCCAAAGACCTGTTCCTGCACCAGAACGTGCAAAGCCTCGCGGCGGTGGCGAAGGTCGGCGACAGCGACTTGCGCATCGACCAGGGCCCGGTCACTGGCGACACGCCGCTGCTGCCATTCCAGCAGTTGTTCTTTGAGCGCGAGATGGCCGAGCCGCACCACTGGAACCAGTCGGTGCTGCTCAAGTCCGCCAAACCGCTGCACGCCGAACACCTGGAGCGGGCGTTGCAGGCGCTGGTCAGCCATCACGACGCGTTGCGTCTGGCCTTCACCCGTCAGGGTAATAAATGGACCGCGCAGCATCGCTCCCTGGCCGAGCAACAGGCGCTCTGGCAACAGTCGCCGCTGCTGTGGACCGCCGACGTTGCTGATGCGGCGGCACTCGAACAGTTGGGCGAACAGGCACAGCGCAGCCTCGAACTGGCGAACGGTAATCTGCTGCGCGCGGTGCTGGCGAACATGGCCGATGGCAGTCAGCGACTGTTGCTGGTGATCCATCACCTGGTGGTCGACGGCGTGTCCTGGCGGATTCTGCTCGAAGACCTGCAACAGGCCTGCGAGCAGTTGCAGGCGGGCCAAACGCTCACATTGCCGGCCAAGACCAGCGCCACCCAGGCCTGGGCGCGACGCTTGCAACAACATGCCGACAGCCCGGCGATGCAGGCTCAGCTGAGGTTCTGGCAAGAGCAGTTGCAGGGTTCACGCAATGACTTGCCCTGCGATCGACCCCAGGGCGAGTTGCACAATCGCCACGCCTTGCATGTGCAGACCCGTCTGGACAAACAGCAGACTCGCCAGCTGTTGCAGGAGGCACCGGCGGCCTATCGCACGCAGGTCAACGACCTGTTGCTGACGGCGCTGGCGCGGGTGATTGCGGACTGGACGGGTGAAGCCTCGACCCTGATCCAGCTCGAAGGCCACGGTCGCGAGGCGCTGTTCGACGAACTCGATTTGAGCCGCAGCGTGGGTTGGTTCACCAGTCTGTTCCCGGTCCGGCTGACCCCGGCGAGCACGCCGCAGGACTCGATCAAGACGATCAAAGAACAACTGCGGGCGATCCCCGATAAAGGCCTGGGCTTTGGCGCGCTGCGCTACCTGGGCAACGACCGCGCCCGCCAGGCGCTGCAAGCCTTGCCCGTGCCGCGCATTACCTTCAACTACCTCGGCCAGTTCGATGCCGGGTTTGGCGACGAGGCGGGCGCACTGTTCACCCCGGCCAGCGAATCGGCGGGCGCGGAGCAAAGTCCGCTGGCGCCGCTGGACAATTGGCTGACCCTGAATGGCCGGGTGTATGGCGGCGAACTGAGTATCGGCTGGACGTTCAGCGGGCAGATGTTCGATCCGTCGACCATCGAGCGATTGGCGCAGGCTTATGCGCGGGAACTGGGGCTGTTGATCGAGCACTGCTGTGAGGCTCGGCATCAGGGCCTGACACCGTCGGACTTCCCGCTGGCCGGGTTGACGCAACGCCAGCTTGATTCATTGCCCGTGACGCCACGCCAGGTCGAAGACATTTACCCGCTGTCACCGATGCAGCAAGGCATGCTGTTCCACACCCTCTACGAGCAGCAGGCCGGCGATTACATCAATCAGCTGTGCGTGGATGTCGAAGGCTTGAACGTCGAGCGTTTCCGCGAGGCCTGGCAAGCGGCAATGGATGCGCACGATGTGCTGCGCAGTAGTTTTGTCTGGGACGGCGAATTCAAGCGTCCGTTGCAGGTGATCCACAAGCAACTGGCCGTGCCGTTCACCTTCCATGACTGGCGCGACCACAGCGATGTGGCCCTGGCGCTCAGCGAACTGGCGGCCGCGCAGCGCCAGCAGGGTTTTGATCTTGCCGCCGCACCGTTGCTGAACCTGACGGTGGTGCGTCTCGACACCGCGCGTTTTCACCTGATCTACACCAGCCATCACATCTTGATGGACGGCTGGAGCAATTCGCAGCTGCTCGGTGAGGTGCTGCAACGCTATAGCGGCCAGGTGCCGGCGAACACGGCGGGGCGTTATCGCGACTACATCGAATGGCTGACGCAACAGGACGCGCAGGTCACCGAAGGTTTCTGGAAGGGCCAGTTGGCCGGGTTCGATGAGCCGACCCGGTTGGCCAAGGCGCTGGTATGGACCGGCAGCGATGCGGCCAACACCGCTCAAGGCGAGCACTTCCTGACCCTGGACCAAGCGCAGACCGCCGGGCTCAATGGCTTTGCGCGGGAACAGAAAGTCACCCTCAACACCCTGGTGCAAGCAGCTTGGCTGCTGCTGTTGCAACGCTATACCGGGCTGGACACGGTCAGCTTCGGCGCCACGGTGTCCGGACGTCCGGCGCAACTGGCCGGGGTCGAGCAGCAGATCGGTCTGTTCATCAACACCTTGCCGGTGGTCGCCAGCCCACGGGCCGAACAGTCGCTGGCGCAGTGGTTGCAACAGGTGCAGGCGCAGAACCTGGCCTTGCGTGAGCAAGAACACACCGCGCTGTTCGACATCCAGCGTTGGGCCGGGCAGGGCGGCGAAGCCCTGTTCGACAACATTCTGGTGTTCGAGAACTACCCGATCTCCGAAGCCCTGCAACAGGGCGCACCGCAAGATCTGCGCTTCGGCGAAGTGGGTAACTTCGAGCAAACCAATTACCCGTTGACCCTGTCGGTCAACCTCGGCGCCGAGTTGTCGTTTCAACTGAGTTTCGATCGTCAGCAGTTCGATGACGCCGCGATTGAACAACTGGCCGGGCATCTCGCGCACCTGCTGTTGCAGATGGTCGAGGCACCTGCCGCCAGTGCCGTGGGCGATCTGGCCCTGGTCTCGACCGCTGTGCGCGAGCCGCTGGCGCTGCCGGTCGATGACGTGTGCGTGCAGCGTTTGTTTGAACGGCAAGCCGAACGCACGCCGCACGCGCTGGCGTTGATTTTCGACGAGCAACGCCTGAGTTATGCCCAGCTCAATGCCCAGGCCAACCAATTGGCCCGCGTGCTGCTGCAACACGGCGTCGGCCCCGAAGTGCTGGTGGGCATTGCGGTCGAGCGTTCGACGCAGATGATCATTAGCCTGCTGGCGGTGCTCAAGGCCGGTGGCGCCTACGTGCCGCTGGACCCGGAGTACCCGGCCGAGCGACTGGGCGCGATGATCGAGGACAGCGGTCTGCGTGTGCTGTTGACCCAAAGCCACCTTGCGCCGACGTTGCCAGAAGCTGCGGGAGTGACCGTCCTGAGCCTGGATCAACTGGATTACCCGACCCGGACCGACAATCTGCCGCAGCGCAGCGGCCCGCAAAACCTGGCGTATGTGATGTTCACCTCGGGCTCCACCGGGCGCCCGAAAGGGGTTGGCATCACTCAATCGGCGCTGACCCGTCATGCCCGGGTGGCCCTGGATTTCCTCGGCCTCACGCCGCAGGACCGCTCGCTGCAATTTGCCACGTTCAACTTCGATGCCTTTGTCGAGCAGCTTTACCCGGCACTGATTTGCGGTGCCTCGGTGGTGCTGCGCGGGCCGGATATCTGGGACAGCGAGACCTGGTATCGCGAACTGCGCGACAAGCAGTTCAGCGTCAGCGACCTGACCACTGCCTACTGGAATATGTTGGCCAAGGACCTCGCGGCGGCGGGTTATCGTGACTATGGCGCGTTGCGCCAGGTGATCGTCGGTGGCGAAGCCATGCCGCCGGAAGGTGTTGCCGCCTGGGGCCAGGCCGGGCTGGGCCATGTGCGCCTGCTGAACACCTACGGCCCGACCGAAGCGACGGTCAGCGCCACGCTGCTCGATTGCAGCGACTACGTGTCCGGCCGCAACCCGTTGCCGGTGACCATGCCGATTGGCCGGGCGTTGGGCGGCCGGGCGATTCATGTACTCGACAGCCAGGGCCAACCGGCGCCGGCCGGTGTGGTCGGTGAACTGGTGATTGGCGGTGAGCTGCTCGCACGGGGCTACTTCCAGCGCCCGGAATTGACCGCCGAACGCTTCATTCCCGACCCGTTCGATCCACTGGGCGGAGGCCGCGTGTACCGCACCGGCGACCTCGCGCGTTATCGCGCCGACGGCGTGATTGAGTACGTCGGGCGGGTCGATCATCAGGTGAAGATTCGTGGTTTGCGCATTGAGCTCGGTGAAATTGAAACCCATCTGCTGCGGGTTCCTGCGGTGCGTCAGGCACTGGTGGTGGCGCAACCGGGCGCCATCGGTCAGCAATTGGTGGCGTACGTGGTGTTCGACGATCCGGCGCAAGCCAGCGCCGATTCATCCACGCTGGCGGCGTTGCGCAACGACATCAAGGCACGTCTGAAGGCCAGCCTGCCGGATTACATGGTTCCGGCCCATGTGCTGTTCCTCGAAGGCCTGCCCCTGAGCCCGAATGGCAAGATCGATCGCAAGGCCTTGCCGGGCGTCGATGCCAATCTGGCGGCGTTGGACTTTGTCGCGCCTGAAGGTGCACTGGAACAGCAGATCGCTACGGTCTGGCAGGACGTGCTGGAACGGAATCAGGTCGGCCGCGACGATCACTTTTTCGAACTGGGCGGGCATTCCCTGCTCGCGACGCAAGCGGTCTCGCGCCTGCGCAAACTCACAGCCTGTACGTTGAGCCTGCGCGACCTGTTCAGCCATCCGCGACTCAAGGACCTGGCGGCGTGGATCGCGCAGCAGCAGGGCACACCTGAGCCGAACGGCCACGGTGTGGTGCTCAAGGCCCATGGCACCCGGCACAGCGCACCGTTGTCGCTGGTGCAGCGTCGCTTGTGGATCGCCGAGCAATTGTCCGGCGGCACCGCGGCCTATGGCATGCCGATGGCCTTGCGTTTGCGTGGTGAGTTGTCGGTGGAACGGCTGATCAGCAGTTTCGCCGAGGTGGTGCGCCGCCATGAAGTACTGCGCACCGCGTATACCCAGGACGATGAAGGTGACCCGATTGCCGTGATCGCCGAGCAGGTTGAACTGGATTTCCCGGTGATCGATTTGTCCGGTCTGTCCCGCAGTGCCCAGGAAGAATGGGTGGCACAAGCGGCACTGGAAAACGCGCGCACGCCGATTGATATGGAACACGCACCGCTCTTGCGTGGGCGGATCCTGCACCTGGGGCCGACCGAGCATGTGATGCTGTATGCGATGCACCACATCATTTCCGATGGTTGGTCGATGGGCTTGCTGGTCAACGAACTGGTGCAGATTTACCACCGCACCAAGGCCGGTGACCTGACCCCGTTGCCGGCGCTGGAGGTGCAGTATTCCGACTTCGCGCTGTGGCAGCAGGAGCTGGAACAGCAAGGCGTGCTGGCGCGTCAGGCCGAGTACTGGAAAGCGCGGCTCGCGGGCTATGACGGGCAACTGAAGTTGCCATCGGACAACCCCCGTGGCTTGACACCGTCCTATGCGGGTGACTCGGTGCAGTTCCAGCTCACCACGCCACTCAGCACGGCCTTGCGCCAGTTGTCGATGGACGCGGGCGTCACGCTGTACAGCACGCTGCTGGCCTCGTTCCAGGTGTTGTTGCACCAGGTCAGCGGCGTTGCGGATGTGTTGGTCGGCGCCGACGTGGCCGGGCGTGAACAGCCGGAGCTTGAACGGTTGATCGGCTTCTTCGTCAACGTCTTGCCGTTGCGTTCGCAGTTCGACGCCACCACGCCGTTCGCCCGATTCCTGGGCCAGACCCAGGAATCCCTGCTCAGTGCCCTGGAGCATCAGGACCTGCCGTTCGACATGATCGTTGACGCCTCGGACGTGCCGCGGCACAAGGGCATGAACCCGCTGGTGCAAGTGTTGTTCGTGATGAACAACCTGCCGGGACGCACCCAGGCCATCGGCGGTTTGAGCGTGGAATCGCTGCCGGCGCTGGAGACCCATTCTAAATTCGACATGGCGTTGTTCGTTGACGATGAAGCAGGGCAATTGCTGGGTAATTGGCAATTCGCCACAACCTTGTTCGGACACGAGCGCATCCAGTACCTGGTGAAGGCCTGGATAGCCCTGTTGGAACAGATCGTCGCTGATCAGGACATTCAATTGGGAGCTATCAGCATGCCTGTCGACAATTTAGCGGTGGCCACCAAGCCTGCCGTCCCCGGACCCAAGGCCGACAAACTCGGTAAGTTCCTCAAGCGTGGCGCCGCCCCGGCGGCCAAGGCCCGACCGGCGCCAATACGCGAATCGCTGATCGCCGCGCCACAGCCGTTCCCGCTGCTGCTGGAACCGAACGAGCCGCACCTGGACTTGATCGAGTGGATCAACAACAACCGGCCGCTGATCGAAGAAAAACTCGCCAGGCATGCCGGGATTCTGTTCCGTGGTTTCGAACTGGATGGCATTCAAGGCTTCGAGGCGTTTGCCGAAGCGATCCAGCCAGGGCTTTACGGCCAGTACGGCGATCTGCCGAAGAAAGAGGGCGGCAAGAACACCTACCGCTCCACGCCGTACCCGGAACGCAAGATGATCCTGTTCCATAACGAGAGCTCCCATCAGGACCGCTGGCCGCGCAAGCAGATGTTCTATTGCGAGCAAGCCGCGTCCATTGGCGGTGCGACTCCAGTGGTGGATTGCCGGTTGATGTACGAAAAACTGCCGGCGGACCTGCGGGACAAGTTCGAGGAAAAAGGCCTGCTTTACGTGCGCACCTTCACCGACAACCTCGACGTGTCCTGGCAGCACTTCTTCAAGACTGAAGATCGTGCCGAAGTCGAGGCCCGTTGCCGGGCCGGTGGCATCGAATGGCGCTGGCTCGACAACAACGAATTGCAAACCCGCACCCCAGGGCCGGCCATCATTCGTCACCCGGTGACCGGCGCCAAATCGTTCTTCAACCAGGTGCAACTGCATCACATCTATTGGCTGGAGCCGGACGTGCGGGAAGACCTGTTGTCGATGTTCGGCCTGGACCGCTTGCCGCGCCATGTGTTCTACGGCGACGGCACGCCGATCGAAGACGAAGTGATGCAACGCATCGGTGACTTGTACGAAGAATGCGCGGTGCGTTTCGACTGGCAAAAAGGCGACGCCATCCTGCTCGACAACATGCTGGTGGCCCACGCCCGTGATCCGTTCGAAGGCCCGCGCAAGATTGTCGTGGCCATGGGCGATATGTTCGACCGCAGCGCCCTTGAACGCGAAATGAACACCGAGGAAACCGGAGCATGAACGAGGTATCGATGGACCAGCAGGACCTGGGTTACGCCTTGACGCCTGAACAGCAACGGTTGCTGGAGCAGTTGCCCAAGGCCCCGGCCTGTGGTGATGCGCTGCATTTCCTGGAGGTCGAGATCCGCGGCGCCCTCGATCCGCAGCGGGTGCAAAACGCACTGGATCGCTTGCTGGCGCAACAGCCGATGCTGGTTGCGCGGCTGGGCAAGGCGCCGGGATTCCATGGTGTCCGACAGTTCGTCGGGGGGGCGGAGCGCTTCCCGCTGAGCGTGCAGGCGCGGGTCGATACCCCGGCCGGTATTCAGGCTCAGCTCAGCGAATGGGCGGAGCGTGCTTTTGTCGTCGGTGAATCCGAGGGCGCGCAAGCGGTGCTCTATCGCCTGGCCGATGATCAATGGAAATTGGTCTTGGGTCTGGCCCGGCACAGCCTCGATCAAAGCGGCGCGCGGTTGCTGTATCAGCAATTGGTGCGGGCCTATGGGCAATCAGCGGCGGCGGACGACGAAGAGACCGGTGAATTCACCCAGTACCTGGAATGGCGCAGTGAAGTGGTGCTCGACGAAGACGCGGCCGGCGCACGTACTTACTGGCAGGAACACCTGCAAGGCGCCGATCCCGATTTGAGTACTCCGTGGCTGGCCTATCGCAACGCGAATCCTGGATTGTCGTCGGCCACTGAATCGCTGGCGCTCACGCTCGATCCGGCACTGCGCAGCGGTTTGCAGCAAGTGGCCGAGGCGTTGGAGCAATCGCCGAGTGTGGTGCTGCAAGCGGCCTGGTGGCTGTTGTTGGGTCGGCTCAGCGGGCATCAACAGGTGCTGGTCGGTGTGCGGCATGACAGTCGCGAAGATTACCAATACTTCAGCGATGCCGTGGGCGTGTTCGAGAAAACCCTGCCGCTGAACCTGTCACTGACGGCGAATGCAGCATTCAGCACTTGGGTGGCGGCGTTGGCGGCGCGTCTGGATGAGCACCGTACGTGGCAGGAATACTGGTCGCCTGAACTGGCGCCGACGGCGGCTCGCCCGGCGTATGGTTTTGCTGTTTGCCGGGCCACGCAAGCCGCGACGTCCGCTGATTTGCAATGGACTCCGCGTTCGGCAGTGCGCGAAGCACTGTTTGAATTAATGCTTGAACTGGAAACGAACGAGGCGGGCAACGCCCACGAATTCCGCCTGCATTACAACGCGTCCCGCTACTCGGTTCAGGCGATGGAAGGGTTGCTGGCGCAGTTGCGCGTATTGCTCGAAAACATCGTCGCCAATCTTCACGCCGAACTCGGTCAACTGAACGTGTTGGGAGCCGCCGAACAACAGCGCTTGCTGGCGATCAACCCGCCAGTGCGAGCACGGGTCGATAGCCGGTTCTTGCCGCAGCGCATTGCCGACTGGGCCCGGACCACGCCGCAAGCTATCGCCCTGACTGACGGCGATCGACGTCTGAGTTACGGGCAGTTGCAGGCGAAGGTCGAGGTGTTGGCCCAGGCATTAAAAGCCCAGGGCATGGCGCCGGGGGCTATCGTCGCGCTGGCCTTGCCACGCTCGGCGGAGCTGGTGATCGCCATGCTCGCGGCGTGGCGCATCGGCGCCGCGTACCTGCCGCTGGACCCGCAATGGCCGCAAGCCCGTCAAGCCTTGATGCTGGAACAGGCCGGCGCTGCGTTGCTACTGGTCGACGCCGGGCACATCGCGCAATGGCACGATTATCCGTTGCCCCTGGCGACCGTGGATCGTGTGCTGCAATCGGCCCCGGCGAGCACGTCGGCCATCACCCTCGACACACAGGGCGATCAGGCGGCGTACGTGTTGTTCACCTCCGGCTCCACCGGTATGCCGAAAGGCGTGGTCATCGAGCACCGGCAATTGCTCAATTACACCGCTCACGTCAGCCAGGCCCTGGGGCTGGAGCAATGCCAGCAGTTCGGCTTCACCTCCACGGTGGCGGCAGACCTGGGCAACACGGCGCTGTTCGGCGCCTTGTTCAACGGCGCCGCGCTGCATGTGGCCAGCGATGAGCAAATGCAGGACGGCAATTTGTTTGCCGACTTCCTGCAACGGCAAGCCATCGATTGCCTGAAGATCGTTCCGTCGCACCTGGCCGCGCTGCTCGACAGCGAACGCGCGCAACTGCCGCGCACGCTGGTGCTGGGCGGCGAGCCGATTGCCCAGGCATTGGTGCAACGGATCGCCGGTTTGCGCAGTGATTGCCGGGTGTTCAATCACTACGGCCCGACCGAGGCCACGGTCGGCGTGCTGGTTCATCCGCTGGATCTGGAGGCGGCGGTGCCTGACGTCGGCGTTCTGTCCCGGGTGTTGGGCAACAATCAGGTGTTTGTACTCGACGATAACCTGCAACTGGCGCCGGTCGGTGTGCTGGGCGAGTTGTACCTTGGCGGCGCGCAGTTGTGTCGCGGCTACGTGAATGTCGAGGCTGATTCGCAAGTGTTTATCCAGAGCCCATTCAATCCGCAGGAGCGCCTGTACCGCACCGGCGACCTGGCCCGCTATCGCCCGGATCTGGCGATTGCGTTGCACGGTCGGCGCGATCAGCAAATCAAGGTACGGGGTTTTCGCATCGAACTGGCAGAGATCGAAGCCGAGTTACTGCGTTTGCCGCAGGTCGCGCAAGCACTGGTGTTGCCGGGGCCGTCCGCGCAAGACGGGATGCTCGCGTTCATCGTGCCGCATCAGGCGCCTTCGGCGACGTTGCTCGATGCCGTTCGCGACGAACTGGCGCGGCGTCTGCCCAGTGTGATGTTGCCGCAGCACTTGCAGTTGATCGACAGCTTCCCGCGACTGGCCAACGGCAAGGTTGACCGCAAGGCCTTGCAACAACTCGCGTCTACCTCGGCTGACGATGAAGGCATGCAGCCCCGCGATGCTCTTGAGCAACTGCTGGTGACGCGCATGGCGCAGTTGCTGGGGGTTGAGCGTCTGGGCATCGACCGGGACTTTTTCGCCGCTGGGGGCCATTCCTTGCTGGTGATCAAACTGGTGGCTGGCATTCGCAAGTTGTTGCAGTGCGAAATCCAGCCGGGCGTGGTGTTTGACCATCCGACCGTGGCGGGTCTGGCGGCGGTGTTGCGCTCCCGGGAAAGCAGTCCGGGTCAGTTGGAGAAAATCGCCCAGGCGCGGTTGCGTCTGGACAATATGAGCCCCGAAGAAAAAGCGTTGCTCACCGAAAAAGCCCGGCAACTGCAAAACGCCAAGGCTGCACAAAACGGTTGAAGTAGCAGAAAAAAAGGCCGACGCCCAATGCGTCGGCCTTTTTTTTGAATTTTTGCGCAAATGATAAATAAACTCATTCCGGTTTTTGCGCGGTGCTGCGTCTTACTTACGTAAGCAGATAAATCGAGCCGGGCAGGGTAGCCACTGGGCTCAGGTTTTCCCAGCCGTACACATTTTTACCGCTGCCCGGACAAACGATCGTGCCCGGGGAGGGGCCGGTCATCGACTTGCGACACGTTGCCCGAGATGGCAGCCGATCCAGGTGGTTCACAGGTCCAGGCAGCGGCAGGGCACTCGGTTGCCCATGGATCCTATCCATTTCAATTAAAAATAGAGAGCACGATGTCAGCAATTCATGAGTTGAAACCTCTGTTCAAGGCCTTGGTCATTGCCCGAACCTTGCGCTCGCGTCGCTCGTTGGCCGGTCTGGGCATGGCTTGCCTGCTGCCGCTCAGCGCGCAGGTCCACGCGGAAGACTTCACCCTCGACATTCCTGCCCAGCCTTTGCCCCAGGCGTTGCAGGCGTTTGGCACGCAGACCAATCAGCAGGTGATCTACAGCGCCGATGACATGGCCGGCCTGCGCAGCACACGCGTCAGCGGCAAGTTGAGCAGCGAAGCGGCGATTGCCCAATTGCTCAAGGGCACGGGCGTGCACTACAGCTTTGAAGGCAACACGCTGATGCTGGTACGCGGCAGTTCGACCGAGGGTCTGGAACTGGGCGCCACCACCATCAACGCGCAACAGGTGGGCGCGACCACCGAAGGTTCAAATTCCTACACCTCGAATGCCGTGACCATCGGCAAGGGCACCCACACCCTCAAGGAAATCCCGCAGTCGGTCACGGTGATGACCCGCAAGCAAATGGACGATCAGGATATCGTCGATCTCAAGGACGCGGCCAACAAGACCACCGGACTGGTCGGTGCCCAAGGCGTCGGCAGAGGTTTGATCCTCTCTTCGCGCGGTTTCCAGATCGATGACTGGCAGTACGACGGTGTGCCGATTCCGCGCAACACTTACGCGCTGGGCAATTGGGCCACGCAGGACTTGATTTTCTTCGACCGCATGGAAGTGCTGCGTGGTGCGTCGGGCTTGCTGCAAGGCACCGGCAGCCCGGGTGGCGCGGTCAACCTGGTGCGCAAGCGCGGTCAGGCCACACCGACCGTGACCCTGACCGGCAAGGCTGGCTCCTGGGATCACTACGGTCTGCAACTGGACGCGGGCGGGCCGTTGAACCAGAACGGCACCATTCGTGGACGCTTCGTGGCCGACCAGGACGACACCCACACGTTCGTTGATTCCGAATGGTACAAGACCACCTCGCTGTACGGCGCGCTGGACTTCGATCTGAGCGAAGCCACCACCGTGGGCGTGGCGGTCAGCCAGTCCGACGGCGAATCGCGCGCGAATGTCCGCGGCTTCCCGCGTTACTCCGACAGTAAACCCATCGACCTGCCGCGCAGCACGTACACCGGGGCGAAGTGGAACCATTCGGATATCGACGTCACCACGCTCTACACCGATCTGGAACACCGTTTCAACGATGACTGGGCTTTCAAGATCGGCGCCGTGCGCATGACGGAAACCAACAAGGCGAAGAACCAGCGGGTGCAATCCACCGGCGATGGCATCAATCCCGATGGCAGCGGCGTGCAATACGCGGACTTCGTGACGGACATGGACTCCACCAAAGTCGCTCTGGACATGAACCTCACCGGCAAGTTCGAAGCCTTGTCCATGCCGCAGGAAATCATGGTGGGCGGCAACTATTCCAAATACACCTCGGACGACAAATACGCCCGAACCTTCAATGACAGCTCCGACAATATCTTCGACATTGATCACAACCGTCCGGAGATCAGCTACGAAGGCTTGATCAATAGCCCCGGTGGTCGTGGGACTCCCAGCCAATACGACATCCGCCAGAAAGGCCTGTACGGCAGCTGGCGGGTCAAGCCTGTTGAAGACCTGACCCTGGTGCTCGGCTCGCGCGTCAGTTGGTACGACTACAATTACAAGTCTTCGACCCAGACCGCGAGCGGCATTACAGAAGATCCAAAAAGCACCGCCACTGAAACCGGAGAAGTCACGCCCTATGCCGGTATCGTCTATGACCTGAGCCGCGAATGGGCGGTCTACGCCAGTTACACCGACGTATATACACCGCAGACCGAACGCGATACCGCCGGCGCGGTACTCAAACCGATTATCGGCAGTAACTACGAGATTGGTCTCAAGGGCGAGTTGATGGACGGCCGGATCAATACCTCCGTGGCCCTGTTCCGTTACGACCAGGAAAACCGTGCCGTTCTCGATACGCAGGGTGCGCAAACCTGCGACGGTTGGTTCTGCTCGACGGCATCGGGCAAAGTGCGCAGCCAGGGTCTGGACGCCGAAATCAGCGGCGAAGTGATCGACAATCTGCAACTGTTTGCCGGCTACACCTACAACACCACCAAATACCTCGACGACCCTGACAACGAAGGCAAAATCTTCAGCTGGTGGACGCCTAAACACATGCTGCGTGTGTGGGGCAATTATCAGTTGAGCGGCGACTGGAGCCGTGTGAGTACAGGCCTGGGCTTTACCGCACAAACCCACACGATAGGTTTCGACCACTCCGTCAACGTTCCGGGTTACACCGTGTGGAATGCCCGCGTCGGTTACCAGCTCACCCCGGAAATCGAGCTGGCGATGAACGCCAACAACCTGTTTGACAAGACCTACTTCGCAGCGGCCTACAACCAGATCAACGGCAACAACAACTACGGTGATCCACGCAACGTGATGTTCAGCGTGAAATACACACCGCAGTTCTGAGTCCTTTGCACTAGCGTCAATGTCCCGGCCCGCGCCCTTTTACCAGGGGCGCGGGCTAATCTTGTAGCAGCTGCCGAGCAGCGCGAGGCTGCGTTCGGCTGCGCAGCAGTCGTAGACCCTAAATGCACGGTGTATCTGACAGACTGCAGTGCCTGATTTTACGACTGCTTCGCAGCCTCGCGCTGCTCGGCAGCTGCTACGGTATTGCCGGAAGTACAAACAAAAACGCAGAAGCCATGGCTTCTGCGTTTTTTTTTGCCGTCGCTCGGTCAGCTACATGACTCGCCCGCGCTGCCGAGGAACACTTCGGTAAACGACTCCAGTAGCGACTCGGTGTAGATCATGCTGCGGTGCGGCAGTGGTGAGTGGATCGAGGTGTGCAATTGGCCTGTCACGTTGTGGGCCCTGAGCAGTTGTTCCGAATACAGCACTTGCTCCAGGGTTTTATGCGACAGCGACCACCAGCAACTGGCCTTGACCTTGAGCAGCGGCAGCGAGAAGGCATTGAACGCGTCCACCAGGCGATCGTGAATCGCATAGGCCTGGGCGTTCATGACTTCCTGCTTGATGCCTTCCAGGGTCGCGATCATCTCTTGCTCGCCGGTGGCCGTCTGTTCGCTGGCCCAGCGATAGAAGGTCTTGAGGTCGGCCGTCGGGTTCCGGGCGATGAAGCTCGCCGCCGCCGGTTCCAGATGCGCGAACATCAGGTTGAAGACTTCGAGTGCTGCCAGCAGTTCGTTTTCCGCGCTGAGGTGGTTCGGGTTGTCTTCTTCCAGAGGCTTGCGCGGCAGGTCGGCGGGCAAGGCATGTTCGGGCAATGTGCTGTCGACGAGGCCGAGGAAGGTCACTTCCTTGCCCTGGCGCTCCAGGTGGGCGGCGACGTCCATGGCAATCGCGCCCCCCAATGACCAGCCCATCAATCGGTAGGGGCCGTGTGGCTGCTTCTCGACGATCTGTGCGCTGTAGTCGGCAATCATTTCGGCCCATGTCTGAGCGTTCGAGTCTTTGTCGGCAAAGCCCTTGTGCATCACGCCGAAGGTCCGGGCATGGGCACTGAGTTTTTTCGCCAGCGGCTGATAACAGAACACGATACCGCCGCTGGGGTGCAAGCAGAACAGTGGCGGTGCCGACGCTGTCGAGGCATTGAGTTCGACCACGCATTGCACATGCTGCTGATGCTCCCGTGCGATGAATCTGGCCAGTGCCTGGACATTGGGGTGAGCCAGCATGTGTTGCAGCGCCAGTTTGATGCCCAGGCGCGCGTTAAGGGTCGAGATGAATTGAATGGCCAGAATCGAGTGGCCACCGAGTTCGAAAAAGTTGTCGTCCAGGCTGACACGCTCGACCTGCAATGCTTCTTGCCAGAGTTCGGCGAGCGCCTTTTCCAGGGGCGTTTCGGGAGCAATGAAGTGGCGCTGCGTCTGGCTGAGGTCGGGCTGCGGCAGGGCCTTGCGGTCGAGCTTGCCGTTGGGGCTCAACGGCATGGCGGCCAGTACCAGCAGATGGCTGGGCACCATGTAGTCCGGCAGATTGGCCTTGAGCTCAGCCTTGAGGGTTTCGCGCAGGTCGAGTTGTTGCTGTTCGCTCAGCGAGTCGCTTTGGGCCACGACATAGCCGACCAGTTGCAAACCCACCGCGCCTTCCCGGGCAACCACCAACGCCTCGCGGACCTGCGGCGATCGCAGCAGGCATGACTCGATTTCCCCGAGTTCGATGCGGAAGCCGCGAATCTTCACCTGGTGATCCAGCCGGCCTGCATACTCGATCACACCGTCGGCGCGATAGCGCGCCAGATCGCCGGTGCGGTAGAGACGACCGCCGCCCTGAACATCGAACGGGTCGGGGATGAAGCGCTCGGCCGTGAGCTCAGGTCGCTTGAAGTAGCCGCGTGCGAGCAGGTCGCCGGCAATCATCAGTTCACCGACGACACCTACTGGCACTGGCTGGCCGCCGGCATCGAGCAGGTAAATCGCCCGTCCGGCCAGAGGCTGGCCGATCGGCATGCTTTTGGGCAGGGCGATATGCCCTGTCACGTAGTCGCTGCAATCAAGCACCGTGGCGCTGACTGTCGTTTCCGTCGGCCCGTAGGTGTTCAGCAGCTTCACGTGCCCGAGCCCGGCCTTGCCCCAGGCCGCCACGCCCTCCGGTGGCATCGCTTCGCCACCGACGATCACTTGCCGCAGTGCACCGTAGTCGCGCTGACCGGCAGCGGCGAAGTCCTTGGCCAGCATGTTCCAGTAGGTGGTGGTCAGGTCGCTGACGCTGAACTGTTTGTCGAGCAGTTCGCGGTACCAGGTTTCACTGTCCCAGATATCCGGCCCGCGCAGCACCACCGAGGCGCCGCAGATCAACGCCGGGTAAAGCTGCTCGACAAAGGCATCGAAGTTGAACGTGGCGAACTGCAGGGACCGGTCCTGTGCGCTCAGGCCGAGAAACTCCAGCGCCACCTGGGCGTGACGGGTCAACGCCGCCTGGGTGATACCGACCCCTTTGGGGCGACCGGTAGAGCCGGACGTGAACATCACATAGGCGAGGTTTTGGCCGGTGGTGCGGCAGGGCGGGTCAAGTGCGGGCAGCGTCCCCCGGACATCGATGTCGTCGACGCAGCGTCGCTGGACGCCGGGCATCGATGGCAGCCGATCAAGCAGCGAACGCTGGCTCAGCAACACGCTCAGGCCACTGTCTTCAATCATCCAGGCCAGGCGTTCCTGCGGATAATCGGGGTCCAGCGGGACATAGGCGCCGCCGGCCTTGAGCACCGCCAGCAGGCTGACAATCATCTGCGCCGAACGCTCCACGGCAATGCCCACCAGCACCTCGGGGCCGACCCCGCATTCAATCAGGGTGTGGGCCAGGCCGTTGGCCGCATGGTTGAGCTGCGCATAACTGAGTTCAAGGTCGTTGAAGATCAGGGCCACCGAATCGGGGGTTGCCAGCGCCTGGCGTTCGAACAACTGATGCACGCCGTCCTCAGGCATGGCTGACGCGGGCGGATTCCACTGCTGCAACTGAACCTGGCGTTCGTCGCTTGCCAGCAACGGCAATTCGCCGAGCGCACGCAGCGGATCTTCCGTGAGTGCATGGAGCAGGTTCAGCCAGTGCCGGGCCAGGCGTTCGAGGGTGGCAGGGGCGTAGAGGTCCTGGCTGTATTCGAGACTCGCGCTGATGCCCTCGAGCGAATAGCCGACGTCCAGGGACAGATCGAATTTGGCCTGGCCGGGACCCGCGCCGAGGAACTCCAGCGCCAGCCCGTCCAGGTCGATCCGGTCTGGTTGCCCGGTGTCGGTGCGCCAGTTGAACAGCACCTGGAACAACGGATTGGCGTGTTCGCTGGCGTGCAATTGCAACGCGTCGAAACTCAATTCCAACGGGTAATCGCCATGGTCCAGCGCCGCCAGCGATTCGCGCCGCAGCCGCTGGAGAAAGTCTGCGCAGGACAGCAGCGGATCAATGCGCGCCCGGTACACCTGGGAGCTGACGAAAAAGCCGACCAGGTTCTGGGTTTCGCTGCGATTGCGGGTGGCGTTGGGTACGCCGACGGTAAAGTCGTATTGGCCACTGTAGCGGCTCAATAACAATTGCCAGGCCCCGAGGGCCACGACGAAAGGCGTCAGTTTTTGCTGCTGGCAGAAGCGGTTCAGGGCTTGCGCGAGGGGCGCGGGCACACTGAAGTCATACTGCCCGGCAGGGTGGCTGTGCCGGGCATTTCGTGGGAAGTCCACCGGCAGATCGAGGGCCGGCAATGTTTGCCCCAGATACTCTTGCCAGTATTCGGCGCTGCTGGCGCAGATTGCGCTGTGCAGGTATTCGCCACGCTGCCAGGCGGCATAGTCGGCGTACTGGATGGCCGGGCGGGGCAAGGGTGATGTATCGCCGCTGCCGGCCTGGGCAAAGGCCCGTGTCAGGTCTTGCATCAGAATGGCATTGGACCAGGCATCGGAAACGATGTGGTGCATGTTCATCAGCAACAGATGCTCGTCGACCGAAATCTGCAGCAGTGTCGCCCGCATCAGCGGCGCCTGGCGCAGATCGAACGGCATGCCGGCCTGGGCCTCGATACGTAGCGCGATCCGGTTGGCGCGGGCTTCGTCCGACAGGCCCGACAGGTCTTCATGGCCGAGCACCAGTGTTGCCTGCGCATCGACCACCTGCATGGCGCAACCATCGATTTCGACGAAGGCACTGCGCAAAATATCGTGACGCTCAAGCACCTTGTTCAGGGCTGTTTCCAGCCGCCGGGGCGCCAGGGGGCCGGTGATGCGCATGACACGGGGCAGGTTGTAGGCGGCGTTGTCCGGTGACAGTTGCTGGAGAAACCACAGCCGCTGCTGGGCGAAAGACAGCGGCGCCGGGCGCTGGCTGGCGCGGGCAGTTATCCCTTGGGGTTGATCCCCGGCATCGGCCAGCAACAGCGCCAGTACATCATCATCGATCAAGTCGTTCATCGGGGCTCTCGTAGTCGGCGGTGGATCGTTCAGGCGGTCGCCAACGGTTTTTTTTGCGCGACGAGCTTGCCGCCTTCCATCCGCACCAATTGGTCGGCGACATCGAAGTAACGGTCGTCGTGGGAAATGACGATGATGGTCTTGCCCAGGTATTTGAGTTCCGGCAACAGCTCGGTGTAGAAGATGCGCCGGAAGGCCGGGTCCTGGTCGGCCGCCCACTCGTCGAACACCAGCACCGGGCGTTCTTCCAGCCAGGCGTTCAACAGGGCCAGGCGTTTGCGCTGGCCGGTGGACAGGTCGGTGGTGCTGAAGGCGCCATCGCGGATGCAGACCTTGTGCGAGATTTCCAGGCGTTCCAGGTAACGGTTGGCGTCTTCGGGAACGTTCTGCTCGCCTTGTACCAATTCGTCGAACAGGTAGTAGTCGGCGAAAATCGTGGTGAACAACTGGCGATAGTCGTCGCGGTTATGCGCCAGGACCGGCTTACCGTTAAGGATGATTTCCCCGCCCTGGGGCGCATACAGCCCCAGCAGCAACTTGATCAGCGTGGTCTTGCCGCCGCCATTCTCGCCGACGATAAACACGATCTCGCCCTGGGCGATGGACAGGTTGACCGGTCCGAGGGCGAAGGGCTTGCTGCCGTCCACCGTCGGGAAGGCGAAATGCACGTCGCGCAGTTCAAGGTGTTCGACCACCGGTTTCGGCGCGTCTTTGTCACTGAGCAGCAGGTGCGGTTCCGGCGAGGAAAACTGCTCCGCCAGGTCGGCGATGCGCTTGAACGCAATGTTGGCGCGGCTGACCACCGGCAGGGTGGTGACCAGGTATTCCATCGGGCCCTTCATGTACAGCAGCACCAGCACGAACCCGCTGAGCACCGCTTTATCGGTGCCCAGCCACAGCGATTGCAGGGCCAGCGCCAGGCCGATCACCACGAAAAACAGCATCGAGCCAAGGGTCTTGGCCACCACGAAGGTGTTGACCGCGCGGATGTGCGTGTTGCAGATGAAATCAGCGGTGCCTTCGATGCGCTGGCTGAACATGCGTTGGCGGCGCGGACGATGGATACGCAGTTCCTTGGCGCCGGCGGCAATCGCGCTGTAGTGCTTTTGCAGTTCGTCCTCGGCTTCGCGAGCCGCCTGGAAACCCTTGATGCCCTTGGTCCGGGCCACGTATTGCAGCGCGGTGCCGATCACCAGGGCCACCAGCAGCAAGGCAAACATCGGCAACGACAGGTAGGCCAGGTAGCTCAGGCAGCCGAGGGTGACGGTGAACGCAATGGCCAGCGGCGCGAAGGAAAAGGCAAAATCACTGACGGTGTCGACGTCATGGGTCAGCACCGGAATCAGTCGATAACTGCGGAAGCGCTCGATCTGTACGATCGGTGCCAACAGGACTTTTTCCCCCAGGGATTTACGCAGCCCGGCAATGATGTGTTGCCCGACATGGTTGGTGCCGATGTCCGACAGGATCGACGTCAGCAACGCCACCGCGCACAGGCCGATAAACGTTGCCAACACCCGGGTCGACGGGGTGTCGGCGGCGTTCAGCGCGTCATTGATGGTCGCCAGTAACGCGGTGATGCTGAGGCCACCGAGCATGCCGAGCATGATCGACACCACAACGATGACCCGGAAAGGCCTGAGCAGGCCGAGGACTTCACTGAAGGCTCCGCGGGATTTTGAGGTCATGGAAGTTTCCGCTTCAAGTGCCGCTAAAGGGCAAAGGTTCAAGAGTTTGGCTGCTTAAAAGACGAAACCCGTGGGCGGCGATTTAGCCGCGCACGGGTTTGTTGCAGGTCATGCGACAGGAGGTGGGAGCCTCAAAGATCCCGCGCGACGCGAAAACCGAGCCAGTCGCCACGGGTGTCGGGGAAGGTGGCATTACGGTTGCCCGAACGCGAGAACACCGGTGCTTCACCCCAGTCATTGCCGCGAATGCGCCGGGCGGTGCATTCGCCGGTCAACCAGGCGCTGCCATCGCTCGGTGCGCCGACGTAGTTGTCGTTGTAGCAATCGGCGGTCCACTCATAGACGTTGCCGTGCATGTCGTACACGCCGAAGGCGTTGGCCGGGAAGCTGCCCGCCGGTGAGGTGAAGTTGTAGCCATCGGCGGCGCCGTAGGTGTTGGCGTGTTTGGCGATGCTGTATTCCTTGCCTTCATCGAACGGGAAGGGGAACGGGCCACTGCTGCCCGCGCGGGCGGCATACTCACGCAGCGATTCGCTGACCAGTCGATAGTGCTTGCCGGTCTTCTTCGAGAGCCAGGCCACATAGGCATTGACCTCGGGGAAGTTCATGCACACCGCCGGATGCCTGGCCGTGCGTTCATAGCGCGGCACGCCAGCCTTGCACTCGCGGCCCGGCCGGGTGTCGCCGTCGGGCATGAGGTAACCGCTGTCGCGCAGGTACGCGTCCCACTCGCCGGCCAGCACCTGAAAGCGGCTGATGGCCAGCGGTTTGGCGAAGGTCACCGGGTGCAACGGACCCTCGTCGGGCTCGCGGCCCACCTCATTGTCCGGGGTGCCCATGGTGAAAGTCCCGGTGGGCAGCACGACCATTTCCGGGCAGTCCTTGCAGTCCTTGAACACTTTGCCGGGCGGGGCGGGGGCGGCGGCCTGAGCGGCGCCCGGCAGCAGGCCTGCAACCACGGCGGCGAAGGCCAGTGCGGGGAGCGTTTTCAGGGAAAAGCTACGCAGCTCACTGTTCATCATTGCTCTCGATAAAAAGTTGAAAGGAATAAGGAGGCTGATGCCAGTCAGTTAAGTGAACGCCAGACTTGTGGCGAGGGGGCTTGTCGGAACGCCGCATCGCCCCGTTCGGCTGCGAAGCAGTCGCAAATCCGGCATATGCGGTGTGCCTGGCAGAACGAGGTTGCAGGTTTCAGGACTGCTTCGCAGTCCAACGGGGGCAAGCCCCCTCGCCACGGGGCTGCACTTGGCGCAGGCTTTTCTTAACTGACTGACATTAATCACGGGGCTGGCGATCAGAGCTGTTTGCCGAGCAACGCGATGAAGCGGTCGACTTCAGCTTCGGTGTTGAGCAGCCCCGGCGCGGTGCGGATCACCGGGCCCACGTCGCGCTCCACGGCATCGGCGATCACGCGGTTTTGCATCAGCCAGGCGGCGATCTTGTCGCAGCTTTTGCCCTTGACCCGGAAGAAGCTGAAGCCGGACGACAGCTCGGGGCTCAGGGGTGTGACCAGTTCGATTTGCGGGTGCGTTTGCAGGCGTTTTTTCATGTAGCTGTTCAGCGCATGGATACGCGCCTGAACATCGGCCTTGCCCCATTGCAAATGCAGCTTGAAGGCTTCGTTCAGTGCCCAGCGGTGCTCGAACGAGTGGTAGCCGCCCGGTGTCATGGTGGTTGAGAACGCCGTGGCTTCGGAGAAGGTCGGGATGATTGGTGTGACGTATTTGACCTGTTCACTGCGGCTGCAAACGATGCCGGTGCCACGGGGGCCGAACAGCCATTTGTGGGTGCCGGCGATGAAGAAATCGCAGTTCATGGCCGGAAAACTCAAGTCCTCGACACCAAAACCGTGCACGCCGTCGACCAGGTAAATAATGCGATCGTGGTCGGCGCGATTGCGGTTGTGCTTGTCCACCAGCGCGCCGATGTCAGCGATCGGCAGTTTCACGCCGCTGCCGGAGTGCACCCAGGTCATGCCGAGTACACGGGTTTGCGGTTTGATGTTCTGGTCGATCGAGGCCAGGATCTCCGCTTTGGACACCGTCTGCGGATCCTTGAACAACCTGATCTTGCGCGCCCGAGTACCGTCCCGTTGGGTGCGCAGATCGAGAATGGTGTGGGTCGCGTAATGCTCGTGGGCGGTGGTGAGGATTTCCTGGTCCGGGCGCACATGAACGCCGCCGTAAATCATCGCCAGGCCTTCGGTGGTGCTGCCGGTCAAGGCGATCTGTCTGGCATTGGCTTGCAGGTAGCGACCGGCCCAGACACGTACCTCTTCTTCACGCTGCTCGATCACGCCCAGGTCCCAGTCCATCGCCAGTCCGGGGTTTTTATCGAGGGCGGCACGGTGCATCTCGATCGCTTCACGCACAGGCTTTGGGTGCGAGGTGATCAGGAAATTGGAGAAATGCAGGTAATCCGGATCCTGGTCGAACAGCTGCCGCAGCTGTGCCCATTTGTCCCCAGGCGGCGAGGGCACTGGCGTGGCGTTGGCGACGTTGTTCAGGCCGGCAGTCAACGGCAGGCCGGCGGCGAGGATCCCGGCCTGTTTCAGAAAGGTGCGACGATCGCTCATGGTGTGCTCGTGCCTTGTTGTGAAATCAGCGCTGGCTTGGCGGCTTTCTGCACCTGATCCCAGACCCGCAGGAAGTTGCCGCCCCAGAGCTTGGCGATGTCTGCTTCGGAGTAGCCGCGCGAGATCAGTTCCGCCGTGACATTGCGAATGTCACCGACGTTTTCCCAGCCTTTGACGCCGCCCCCTTCGTTGAAGTCGGAGCTGATGCCGACATGGTCAATGCCGATTTTTCGCACCGTGTAATCGATGGCGTCGCCGAGGTCCTTGAGGCTGGCTTTGGGTTCTTCTTCAAGAATCGCGTAGAGACGGCTGGCGTACTGGCCGAATTTTTTCTCGGGCCAGGCAGCGATGACCGGATCGCCCGGCATCAATGCCATGGCGAGGTTCGGCAGGGGCGGCAGGTCGAACGCTTTGCGCAGTTCGTTGAGTTTGTCCTGGGTGGTCTGGGTCAGCGGGCGCAGGTATTGGGAAAAACCGACCACCTGCACCACGCCACCGCTGTTCTTGATCAGCTGCATTTCCTTGTCGCTGAGGTTGCGCGGGATGTCGACCATCGCCCGTGGCGCCGAGTGCGAGGCGACCATCGGCGTGCGGCTCAATTGCGCGACTTGCTCCAGGGCCTTGGTCGACATTTGCGACACGTCGATGATCACGCCCAGGTCATTCAAGCGATGTACCGCTTGCTTGCCCAGGTCCGAGAGGCCGTCGAGGGCATCCGGCGAATCGTTGAAAAACGGCAAGGGGCGCGAAGAGTCGGCCCAGTCGTTATTGCCGATGTAGCTGAAGCCGAACATGCGCATGCCGCGTGCCGTCCACAGGTCCAGCAGGTTCAGGTCGTGGCCCAGCGGGTAGGCATTGAGCATGCTGATGAAAATCGCGAACTTGCCTTCGCCGTGCAAGCGACGGAAATCGTCGGGGGTGTAGGCAATGGCGACCTGATTGGGAAAATCACGGACCATCCCGGAAATAATCTTGTAGCGGATCTCCTGCTGGTTGCGTGCCTCTTCGACAAAACCGGCGGTGGGCTTGTGCGGCGCGTTGGCGCCATTCCACAGTTCCGGCCAGCCGAAAATCGTCAGGGCCGCGCCGGACAGGCGTCCGCGGTTGGCCTTGACCAGGTCGAACTGCCCCGTTCCGTCCTTATCGGCTTCGTTGCCCTGGGTGCCGAAGTTCTGCATCAGGCTGATGTGGCTATCGAAGGAGAGCATGCGCTCGTGCAACTCGTCGGCCTGTTGCATGACCTTGATCGGGTAACCGGGGGGGGCCGTGAATCCGTAATACCAGACTGCGAAGCCCGCGCCGGCGCTGATCGCCAGGGCCAGCGGCAGGCCGATGTAGAGAGCCTTTTTCGAACGTGGTTTTGTCATTGCCATCTCTGTCAGGTTCGCCGCCCCGGTGCAGGCGCAGGGGCCTTTGCTATCTGGGAGGAACGAGTGGCTGGCAGAAAAAATTAGGAGACAGCGAGATACCCTGTGGCGAGGGGGCTTGCCCCCGTCCGGCTGCGAAGCAGTCGTAAATCCGGTGCATGCGGTTTGCCTGGCGGAACGAGGTTGCAGGTTTCAGGACTGTTTCGCAGTCCAACGGGGGCAAGCCCCCTCACCACAAGGCTTGTGTTTGGCACGCTTAAATTTCCCCCCACAACAAACGTTCTAGCTTGGATAAAGCCTGCTTCATGGCTGACACAGGTAGGGCAATGACGATTTCTCGACGATGGTTCATGGCAGGCCTGGCGCTGACTGGCGCTGCCGTGCCTGCGGCTTATTATGGGCATCGCGAATGGACGAAGCCGGACCCGACGATTACCCCCGGCGAGGCGACGGTCGACCTCGCGGACACCGCGGGTCAGCAGTTGGCCAACTCGCTGCGAGGCATCTGGGATATCCGCTTCGAAGGTTCGCAAGCGGGCCTCGACGGTTTACCGCAGCACGGGCTGGAGCTGTTTCTCGACATCGCTCAGCGCGGCCGTGGCCTGCGTGGCTGCCTCGATACCGCGCAGCAGTTACGCGGTGAAGCCGAGCCGCGTTATCGGGTGATCGGCGACCTGGTGTCGCCTGACGCCAGCCAGCTGTACTGGCGCCTGATCGATCGGCAATCGGCCAACGGCGCGCCGGCTTATGAGCTGGCGGTCACGTTCGATGAGGTCTGGGCCGATTTCGGCAATGCCGGCAGTGGCACCCTCAGCGGGCGGATCCTGCGCCTGGATCGCCCGCTCGGTTTGCTGGAACTGGACAATCGTTTTGTCGCGCGCAAACGGCTGTTTCCCGAAGCCCGTGAGCGTGTGGGGTTGAATCCGCCGTTGCTGGCGTGGCTGATTTCCCCCGAGCACCGTTTGTTCCACCAGCTCTGGCACGCCTCGCGGGACAAATGGCACAAACTCTCCAAGGACCAACAGGACGCCTTGCGCGGCATCGGCTGGCAGCCGGGCCCGCGAGGCAATGAGCGCGATGCCCGGGGGCCGCGCAAAGACCGTAACGGCTCGGGGATCGACTTTTTCTTCATGCACCGGCACATGCTCGGCACGGCGCGTTCGATGCAGGACCTGCCGTCCTGGTCGAGCTTCCCGATGCCGCAGCCGGAGCTTGAACGCGACCGTCAGGGCTTCGCCCGCTATTTCGACAATCACGATGGCACGGCGCTGCCGCCCACCTGGCTGGCCGCCGAAGACACCGAGTACACCCAGTGGGTCAGCGATATCAAGACTGCCGAGACCTACCACAGCAATTTTCAGGTATGGGAGTCCCGTTACCGCGACCCGCGTTACCTGTCGAAGCTGACCCTGGGACAGTTCGGTTCGGAGATCGAGCTGGGGCTGCACGACTGGCTGCACATGCGCTGGGCCTCGGTGCCACGGGATCCTTCCAACGGTCAGCCGGTGCCTTTCGCCCGGGATCCGGCGGACTTTGCCGCGCGCTGGTATGCGCCGGAAAACGACTTCCTCGGTGACCCGTTTTCATCCCACGTGAACCCGGTGTTCTGGCACTTCCATGGCTGGATCGACGATCGCCTGGAAGACTGGTTCCGCGCCCACGAGCGTTTCCATCCGGGGGAGCTCAGTCGGCTTGAGGTCAATGGCGTGCCTTGGTTCGCCCCGGGGCGCTGGGTTGAAGTCGATGATCCGTGGCTCGGCCCGAGCACCCACGGTTGCAGCACTACGCCGGGATTGCAGGTCGGCAAGTCGGTGGAAATGGACCCGGAAACCATGAAGCTGGCGCTGCGCATTACCTTCGGTACGGATGAAAAGAAACTCGCGGATTTGTTCCGGCGAGTGCCGCAACGGCCGTGGTATGCGCGGAATCTGAAGGTCAAGCCGCTGAGTTCGTAAGCCAGGCACTTGTGGCAAGGGAGCAAGCTCCCTCGCCACACAGTTTTTGGTGACGGATAACCTCGATCAAAGCACCTGCCACCCCCCACCCAACGCCTTGTACAACGCAATGCTCGCCTGCAACCGCGACAACCGCAGTTGCACATTCGAGTCCTGCGCCGCATACAGCGTGCGCTGCGTTTCCAGCACCGTCAGCCAATCCTCGGCGCCAGCCTGATAGCGGCTTTGCGCAATGTTGAACGCGGCCTGGGCCTGGTTCAGTTCTTCGCGTTGCCACTGCCGCTGTTCATCCAGGCCGCGAATGCTGTTGAGGGCTTTTTCGACGTCGGCAAACGCATTGATGATCGCGCCTCGGTAGGCTTCCAGCAGTTCTTGTTGGCGGGCCGTGGCCTTGTCGCGCTCGGCACCGAGGCGGCCGTTATTGAAGATCGGCGCGATCAGCCCGGCGGTGAGGTTGTAGAACGGGCTGCGCAGAATGTCGTTGGCCGTGTTGGCGCCCGAGCCGATGCTGGCGCTCAGGGTCACGGCGGGCAACATGGCCGCGCGTGCGACCGTGACGTTGGCCTGAGCGGCGGCCAGTTGCGCTTCGGCGCGGGCGATGTCCGGGCGGCGGCTGAGCAGTTCGCTGGGCAATCCGGCATCGATGGCAGGCCATTGCAGTTGATCGAAGGATTCGTGGCTGGGCGGCAGTTGCTGGACCGGTCGGCCGAGCAGGGCGGCGAGGCTGATCCGGGCGTCCTCGGCTTGCTGGCGAATCAGCGGCAGTTGCCGTTGTTGCGCCGCCACCAGGCTTTTCTGTTGCGCCAGTTCCAGTGCGGTGGCCGAGCCTGAGTCGAAACGGGTCTGCACCAGTTTCAAAACGTTCTGTGCGTTGGCCAGGTTCAGCGCGGCAATGCGACTTTGTTCATCCAGCGACAAGGCTTGCGCGTAGCTGTTGGCCACGCCGCTGAGCAAGGTCAATTCAACCGTGGCCTGATCGAACTCGCTGGCGCGCAGCCCGAATTGCGCATTGTCCCGGGACGCGCGTTTGCCGCCCCAGAAGTCGATTTCGTAACTGGCGCTGAGGTTGGCGTCAAAGTAGTCCACGGCCTTATTGCTGCTGTCGGCATCGAGTTGGCTGTAGCCGTTGCCGCGCAACAGTTTTTGGCGGTTGGCGTTCATGCCGGCCTTGATCTCCGGCAGCTGCGAGCCGCCGGCAATCACTGTGTCGGCCCGGGCCTGATGCACCCGAGCGATGGCGGCGGCGAGGTCATAACTGCCGACGCGGGCCTGTTCGATCAGGCGATCAAGCTGCGGGCTGCCGAACTGCGTCCACCATTGTCGACTCGTCCGGGAGGCACTTTCATCGTGTGGCGATTGCCAGGCCGACGGTGGTTGAATGCCGCTGTCCGGGCGCGCAGCCGGATGGCTGCAGGCGCCGAGCAGCAGGCAAAGGGTCAACAGGCTCAGTTGCGGTTTCATAGATCGATCATTCACTGGTAAGGGCCGTGACCGGGTCGAGTCGGGCAGCTTTGCGGGCCGGCATGAAGCCGAAGACAACGCCGGTGATCAGTGCGCAGGCGAAGGCGCCGATGACGGCCGCCAGGGAAAAGGCCACCGCGACTTTGCTGAGCACCAATACGCCGCCGACGATCAGCGCCAGGGCGATGCCGGCGATCCCGCCGACCACCGAGAGCATCACCGCTTCAGTGAGGAACTGGCGCAATATGTCGCGCTGACGAGCGCCGGTGGCCATGCGGATACCGATCTCCCGGGTCCGTTCGCGCACGGTCATGAGCATGATGTTCATCACGCCGATGCCGCCCACCAGCAGCGAGATCGCCGCAATCGAACCGAGCATCAGCGACAGCGTATTTTGCGTGCGCGCCTCGGCCTGAATCATCGCGGCGTTGTTGGTCAGTTCGAAATCGTGTTTGCCGTCGTGCAGGCGCAGCATCAACTGCTCGATGGCCTTTTCGGTCTCTTTGACCTTGCGCGCGTCGGCCGCGGAAATGGCCACGTATTCGGGGTTGTGGGTGCCGAACAGCCGGACACTGGCGGCCGAGTAGGGCACGGCAATCCGATTGTCGCTGTCGGAATCGCCGGAACTGGCGCCTTTTTCCGCGAGTACGCCGACGACCTGAAAGGGCACGTTTTCGATCAGGATGTACTGGCCGATGGGGTTGGCGACGTCCTTGAGCAGTTTGCTGCGCACCTTGTGGCCGATCACCGCGACCGCTGCGGCGTTGCGCTCATCGGCCTCGGTGAAGTAACTGCCCTCGACCACCGGCCAGTTGAAGATCGCCGGAAAATTCGTGTCATTGCCGCCGACGTAGCTCAGGTGATCGAGGTTGCCGAAGCGCACCCCGGCTTCGGCGCCGTTGACCGGCATGATTCGCATGACTTGCGGCAGGCTGGCCAGCGCGGCGACGTCATCCAGGGTCACGATGCCGGGCGGCGTGCGCGGGTTGGGGGCGGAGCCGCTGAGGTAAATGATGTTCGAGCCGAACGCGCCCATCTGCGCCATGACCTGACGCTTGCTGCCTTCGCCGACGGCCAGCATCACCACCACCGAGGCGACGCCGATGATGATCCCCAGCAGCGTCAGGGCGGTGCGGAAGCGGTTGATCCACATCACCCGCCAGGCCGCGTGTATCGCATCCACCAATTCGCCTTTCCAGGCACCGGTGGCCTCGCTGCCTTCGCTCAGCCGCTTGCGCAAATCCACCGCTTGCAGCGCACCGGGATTGGCCGAGGCCTGCACGGCGGGGGTGTCGCGGGCGCTGTCGCTGATGATCAGGCCGTCACGGATTTCGATCACGCGTTTGGCCCGGGCCGCCACGTCGCGGTCGTGGGTGATGAGGATCACCACATGGCCCTGGCTTGCCAGTTCGTCGAGCAGCGCCATGACCTCGGCGCCGCTGTGGCTGTCGAGGGCGCCGGTGGGTTCGTCGGCGAGGATGATGTGGCCGCCATTCATTAATGCGCGAGCGATGGACACCCGTTGCTGCTGGCCGCCGGAGAGCTGGTGCGGACGGTTGCCGGTGCGTGCTGCCAGGCCGAGACGGTCGAGCAGGGCGGCGGCGCGGGCGTGGCGTTCGGCCGCTGGGGTGCCGGCGTAGATCGCCGGCATCTCGACGTTTTCCTGGGCCGAACCGGACGGAATCAGGTGATACCCCTGAAACACGAAACCGAATGCCTCGCGGCGCAGCCAGGCCAGTTCATCGCTGTCGAGTGCCGCGACATTTTCGCCGGCGAACCGATACTCGCCGGACGTTGGCCGGTCGAGGCAGCCGAGGATGTTCATCAGCGTCGATTTGCCGGAGCCGGAAGCACCGACGATCGCCACGAACTCCCCGGCGTGGATCGACAGGTCGATGCCGCGCAACACATGAACTTCAGGCGCGTCGCCGCCACCGTAGGATTTACGAATGTCCTGCAGGTCGATCAGAGGCGTTTGCATTCAACCTCCGCTGCCGTCGGCGGGGCCGATCAACAGGTGATCGCCTTCGGCCAGTCCGTCGAGGATCTGCACCTTCAGGCGGTCGCTGATGCCGGTGCGCACGGTCCGTTGCTCGATGCTGCCGTTCTGGGCGACCACCCGAGCCGTTTGACTGTCGGCCTGCGGGCCGCCCTGCAAGGCGGCGACCGGCGCGGTAAGGACGTTTTTTGCCTGGTTGGAAACGAAGAACACTTGGGCGGTCATTTCCGCCATCAGCGCGTTGTCGGCGTTGTCGACGTCCAGCAGCACCGTGTACAGCACCACGCGGGCCGTCCCGCTTTTACTGGAACTGGCTGGACTGCCGCCGCCCTGGCTGGTCTGATCCAGTGGTTTGGGCGGTATCGGCAAAATCTGCCGCACCGTGCTGCTCCAGCGCCGGTTACCGCCGCTGAGCGTGGTGAACCAGGCGCTCATGCCGGGTTTGACGTGGCCGATGTCAGCCTCCGAGACCTCGGCCCAGACCGTCATCGGCGACAGTTTGGCGATGCGCAGGATCAGCGGCGTTTGTTGCTGGGCGTTGAGGGTCTGGCCTTCGCGGGCATCGAGGGCCACAACCGTTCCGCTCATCGGTGCGTAAATGCGCGTATAGCCGAGTTCGGCCTGATCGCTACGCAGGTTGGCCTGGGCCTGGCGGATCTGCGCCTCGAACATGTCGATGCGCGCCTGGGTGGTGCGCAGTTCGGCCTGGGCCGTTTGCACGTCTTCGTCCCGTGTCGCGCCGCCGGCGGCGAGGTTCTGTTGACGCTGATATTTCTGCCGGGCCAGGTCGTGCTGTGCCCGCTGCTCCTGCAGCTGCGCCTTGAGGTTGTCGATGGAAAAACGCCCGGCGTCGAGTTTGGCCTGTTGGGTGGAGGGATCGATTTCCACCAGCAACTGGCCTTCCTTGACCACGTCACCGACCTCCACATGGATCTTGTGGATCTGCCCGGAGGCCTGGGCGCCGACATCGACATACCGCCTCGGTTGCAGGGTTCCCAATGCCGTGACGCTGCTTTCAATGTCGCCGCGCGCGACCTGGACCGTGGCGAACCGGTCACGACCCGCAGGCAAAACCTGCCAGGCCGCGATGGCGATAACGGGGATCAGACAAAGGGCAACAAGCAGGGCGCGTCGGGTGTGACGGGGACGTTTCATGCAGGGTTCCGGCCAATAGGATTCGGCCCGTCATTCAGCAGGCGTACCAAACCTGGCGACAGCTGAACGCTGTCGGAGGACCGACAGCCACGGGGAGCTGTCCTGTAGACGAGGGAAGGGGCGGGGAATTTAAGCGTTGAGGCTTTGAGTGACAGACAAAGTCAAAGGTATAGGACAGCACTATTTAGCAGGCAAATAGAAACAGCGCTTTAAATCTATATGAGAATTACTATAAATTACACACTCGAAATCGCCATCATCGTGCCACTGCCTACTTGGGCGGTGGCAGATCTGGTTCAAGGATAGAAACCGCACCCCGTGCGGCCGGGAGTCATGTTGGAAAACTACTATCGCGAGCTGGTGTGTTTCCTGAACGCCAGGCTAGGCAACCGCCAGGTGGCCGAAGATGTGGTGCATGACGCGTATCTGCGGGTACTGGAGCGTTCCAGCGACACGCCGATCGAACAACCCCGGGCGTTCCTTTATCGCACCGCGCTCAACCTGGTGATCGACGACCATCGACGCAATGCCTTGCGTCAGGTCGAGTCCCTGGATGTGCTCGACAGCGAAGAGCGCTACTTCATCCCTTCGCCCCACAACAGCCTCGATCACGGTCAGCGCCTGGACATGCTCCAGCGCGCACTGGCGGAATTGCCACGGCTGTGTCGCGAGAGCTTTCTGCTGCGCAAGATCGAAGGCCTGTCACACCCGCAAATCGCCGAGCACCTGGGTATTTCCAAAGCGCTGGTGGAAAAGCACATCGTCAATGCCATGAAGCATTGCCGGGTGCGCATGCGCCAGTGGGACGTCGCTTAAATCAGTCCTTGTTAAATTTTTTTTCATGGTCCTCGTTCCTATTCAACAGACGATCTGCTGCCGCCAAAGGCCGGTCAGGTCACCCAGGCTTTATCCCCGCAGCTGCGGGGTTTATCCAGAGGACACTGGAAATGACACAGGCAATTGCATCGCCCATCGTTCACGACCTGATCGGCGTCGGTTTCGGCCCTTCGAACCTGGCCCTGGCCATCGCCCTGCAAGAGCGCGGGCCGAGCCAGGGCGAGCTGGATGTGCTGTTTCTCGATAAGCAGGTGGACTACCGCTGGCACGGCAACACCCTGGTCACCCAGAGCGAACTGCAGATTTCTTTTCTCAAGGACCTGGTGACGCTGCGCAACCCGACCAGCCCGTATTCCTTCGTCAACTACCTCAAGCACCATGGTCGTCTGGTGGACTTCATCAACCTCGGCACCTTCTATCCGTGCCGCATGGAGTACAACGACTACCTGCGCTGGGTCGCCGGGCAATTCACCGGGCAGAGCCGCTACGGCGAGGAGGTGCTGACCATCGAGCCGGTGCTGCATAACCAGCAGGTCGAGGCGTTGCGAGTGATCTCGCGTGATACCCAGGGTTTGCAGCATGTGCGTACCACCCGTTCGGTGGTGGTCAGCGCCGGCGGTACACCGCGGATTCCCGAAGCGTTCAAGGCACTGAAGGATGACGGCCGGGTGTTCCACCATTCCCAGTACCTGGAGCGCATGGCCAAGCAGCCATGCCTGAACAACCAACCGATGAACATCGCGATCATCGGCGGCGGACAGAGCGCGGCGGAGGCCTTCATCGACCTCAACGACAGCTTCCCGTCGGTGCAGGTGGACATGATCCTGCGCGGCTCGGCCCTGAAACCGGCCGATGACAGCCCCTTCGTCAACGAAGTGTTCTCGCCGGAGTTCACCGACCTGGTGTTCCAGCAGGCCAGCAGTGAACGCGAGCGTCTGGTCAACGAGTACCACAACACCAACTATTCGGTGGTGGACATCGACCTGATCGAACGCATCTACGGGATCTTCTACCGGCAGAAAGTCTCGGGCGTTGCGCGCCATGCGTTCCGCACCCTGACTACCGTCGAAAAAGCCACCGCGACCGAGCGCGGTATCGAGCTGGCGATGCGCAACAACGCCACCGGCGAAGTCACGGTTCACCGCTACGACGCCGTGGTGCTGGCCACCGGTTACGAGCGGCAGATGCACCGCAAACTGTTGGCGCCGCTGGAGCAATACCTCGGCGATTTTGAGGTCGATCGCAACTACAGACTGATCACCGACGAGCGCTGCAAGGCCGGGATCTACATGCAGGGCTTCTGCCAGGCCAGCCACGGCTTGAGCGACACCTTGCTGTCGATCCTGCCGATCCGCGCCGATGAAATTGCCGGCTCGTTGTATGACCATGGCAAATCCCGCGGGCATGGCCGGTCGGTCAGGGACTTGTTGTTGGCTACTGCCAGCTGAGATTTTGTGGCGAGGGGGCTTGTCGGAACGCCCCCTCGCCACAGGTTTGCGATCAACCTGAACCCTTCCTGAAGAACCCCGCGATTCCCCCCGCAACACCCCTGCGCAGCGTTTACTCTCTAGATATCGCGGCGTAAGCTTCACGCGTTTTCATCAATTAGCGGAGACCCACAGTGGGTACTTGTTCGAGTGACAGTTGTCGGCCGGTCTCGGTAACCGGCATTTTCCCGGCAAGATAACGCGCAGCCTTTTTGTGCCGTTGTCTCGCCGTAAAGCGAGCAGCGGCATCCCGATCGTGGCCGGTTTGGCCCGACTCCCGACGTCCTCTCATCGACGCTGAACAGCGTGTGATGTTCGACCCCGTGTCGTCATCGCAGCGCCTCGACACGCCTGCTCGACGGTTTCCCGGCTGACCCTGGGGGGCACTGCCATGAACCTGACCTGGCTGAAAGAATTCTTCGCCGGATTCCTGCGTAACCGCCACATCGCCCGGCACTTCCGTCGACTGGCGCTGCTGGAAAGCTTCACCGACACCACGGTCAGCCGTGAAGTCCCGCCGACGCTCGCGCAAACCCTGGTCGCCGCCGCCAACAGCGGCACCGATCAATTGCTGGAAAACCTCGGCAGCCACACCGACGGCCTGAGTGAAGCCGAAGCCGATACCCGGCGCGAGCAACATGGCCTAAATGAAGTCGAGCACGAGCAACCGCTGCCGTGGTGGACGCACCTGTGGCACTGCTACAAAAACCCGTTCAACCTGCTGCTGACCTTGCTGGCGGTGATCTCCTGGCTGACCGAAGACATGAAAGCCGCCATCGTGATTTTCTCGATGGTGGTGCTCTCGACCTTGCTGCGTTTCTGGCAGGAAACCAAATCCAACCAGGCCGCCGACGCGCTCAAGGCGATGGTCAGCAACACCGCCACGGTGATGCGTCGGGAAGAGGCGAACAACGGTGCGCAACGCCTCGAATTGCCGATCAAGCAACTGGTGCCGGGTGACCTGATCGTGCTCTCGGCCGGTGACATGATTCCTGCCGATTGCCGAGTGCTCAACGCCAAGGACCTGTTCGTCAGCCAGGCCGCGATGACCGGTGAATCGATGCCGGTGGAAAAATTCCCACGTCAGCAGGACAACCACACCCACAACCCGCTGGACCTCGACAACATCCTGTTCATGGGCACCAACGTGGTGTCCGGCACGGCCATGGCGCTGATTCTCACCACTGGCAACAACACCTATTTCGGCGCGCTGGCGCAGCGGGTCGGTGCCACCGATCGTGCGCCGACTTCGTTTCAGACCGGGGTCAACAAGGTCAGCTGGTTGCTGATCCGCTTCATGTTCGTCATGGCGCCGCTGGTGTTGTTCATCAACGGTTTCACCAAGGGTGACTGGACCGAAGCGTTGCTGTTCGCGCTGTCGATCGCCGTGGGCCTGACCCCGGAAATGTTGCCGATGATTGTCACCTCGACCCTGGCAAAAGGCGCGGTGTTCCTGTCGCGCAAAAAAGTCATCGTCAAACGCCTCGATGCGATCCAGAACTTCGGCGCCATGGACGTGCTCTGCACCGACAAGACCGGCACGCTGACCCAGGACAAAATCTTCCTCGCGCGCAACGTCGATGTCTGGGGTAACGATTCCGATGACGTGCTGGAAATGGCCTACCTCAACAGCTACTACCAGACCGGCCTGAAAAACCTGCTGGACGTGGCCGTGCTGGAACACGTGGAGATCCACCGTGAACTGAAAGTCGGCACGGCGTTTCGCAAGGTCGACGAGATTCCGTTCGACTTCACCCGTCGGCGCATGTCGGTGGTGGTGGCCGAGCGTGATCAGCCGCATCTGCTGATCTGCAAAGGCGCGGTGGAAGAAGTGCTGGCGGTGTGCACCCGGGTGCGCCATGGCGATGCCGACGAGGCGCTGAGCGATGAATTGCTGGCGCGCATTCGCCAGGTCACCGCCACCTTCAATGCCGAAGGCCTGCGGGTGGTGGCGGTGGCGGCGCGGCCAATGATCGAGGGCCGCGACACTTACAGCCTGGCCGATGAACAGGCGCTGACGCTGATCGGTTATGTGGCTTTCCTCGATCCACCGAAGGAAAGCACCGCGCCGGCGCTCAAGGCCCTGGCCGCGCACGGTGTGGCGGTGAAAGTGCTGACTGGCGACAACGAACTGGTGACCGCGAAAATCTGCCGTGAAGTCGGGCTGGAACAGCAAGGCCTGCTGATGGGCAACGACATCGAGCGCATGAGCGACGCCGAGCTGGCGGTGGCGGTCGAGACCACCAACGTCTTCGCCAAACTCACGCCGTCGCACAAGGAACGCATCGTCCGCCTGCTCAAGGGCAACGGTCACGTGGTCGGTTTCATGGGCGACGGCATCAACGATGCGCCAGCCCTGCGCACTGCCGACATCGGTATTTCGGTGGACAGCGCGGTGGACATCGCCAAGGAAGCGGCGGACATCATCCTTCTGGAAAAGAGCCTGATGGTGCTGGAGGAGGGCGTGCTGGAAGGGCGGCGGACCTTCGCCAACATGCTCAAGTACATCAAAATGACCGCCAGCTCGAACTTCGGCAACGTGTTCTCGGTGCTGGTGGCCAGTGCGTTCATTCCGTTCCTGCCCATGCTGCCGATGCACCTGCTGGTGCAGAACCTGCTCTATGACATTTCGCAGATCGCCATCCCGTTCGATAACGTCGATGAAGACATGCTGAAACAGCCCCAACGCTGGCAGCCAGCGGACGTCGGACGCTTCATGCTGTTTTTCGGCCCGATCAGTTCGATCTTCGACATCAGCACCTTTGCCTTGATGTGGTACGTGTTCGATGCCAACACCCCGGACCACCAGACCCTGTTCCAGTCCGGCTGGTTCGTGGTCGGGCTGCTGACCCAGACGCTGATCGTGCACATGATCCGCACGCCGAAGGTGCCGTTCCTGCAAAGCCGCGCCGCCATGCCGCTGCTGGTGATGACGGGCATCATCATGGCCGTGGGGATTTTCCTGCCGATGGGGCCGCTGGCGCATTACTTCAAACTGCAGGCGCTGCCGTCGCTGTATTTCGTGTTCCTGCCGGTGATTCTGCTGGCGTACATGGCACTGACCCAGGCGGTGAAAGGCTTCTATATTCGGCGGTTTGGCTGGCAGTAAGGCTGCCAAAAGTAGGAGCTGTTGCAAGCTGCGTCAGCTCCTACGAAGGCCGCGATCTTTTGATCTTTAAGTCGGACAGAACCCTCGATTTTTAGGAAAGGTCCTACAGAACGCTTCTCGGGTCTTCCGTAGCCTTGCCGCCTCACTCATCAGCCATCGACCTGAGGCCCGTGATGATCAACAAAGCCTTGCGCATCCTGATCGCCGACCAACAGCATTTTTACCGGATGAAAACCGAGCGGTTGTTCAACCAGCTCGGTTATTACCGAGTGGCGCCGGTGCAAAGTCTTGCCGACATGCTGAATCTGGTCGAGTACGGATGCGAGCCGTTCGACCTGGTGATCATCAATGCCTCTCTGGCGGCAGGGGCATTGGATCTGTCCGGGTTCTTGCGCGATAACCGCCAGGTTCACCACGCCTTGATCTACGAAGACCACGCGGCGCTGCCGGATTTAGCCGCCATTCGACGGCTGATGGAGCTCATCGATCCGCCTGCGTGTGAAGCTGCATCGCCACTGGATCAGGAGCGGAGTCGACAACGGATGGGTTGAGTTCAGGGTTACCGTTCGTCGGTACTATCATTTCTGATAGGTACATTTCTCCTGCTTTCCGTGCAAAAGTCATTGCGCAGCCGCTGCGTCTATCCCGGCGGTTACCGGCGGGCAATCGTTGAGTTTTTGCAAAGGAATTGCCATGAAGAAAGCGCTGATTGTGGACGATCATCCGGTGGTACGTGCCGCAGTCACACTTGTACTCGAGCGGGAAGGCTTCAAACTCATTTTTGAGGCGTCCAGTGTTGGCGAGGCCTTATCGATACTTCGTGAGCATGCAGTCGATCTGGTGATACTGGATCTGGTTATGCCCGGTGGCGATGGGCTGGAGCTGCTGGACCGGATCAGGGCCAATGGTTGGCTATGTCTGGTACTGGTTTTCACTTCCCTGGATCCGCTTTTTTTTCAAGAGCGTTGCATGCGCGCCCGGGCCATGGCTTATGTCGCCAAGACCCGCTCCTTGCAACAATTGCAAAAAGCCGTGCACGCCGTCATGGCCGGTTACACCTTTTTCGCGCGGTTGCCTGCGGGATCGCAGGACCCCCGGCAACGCAGCGAAAAAGAGATGATCGATAAACTTTCCAACCGCGAACTGACAATCCTGCGGTATTTGGCCCAGGGTATGAGTAACAAGGCCATCGCCGAGCTTACGCACCTGAGTCACAAAACCGTCAGCACCTACAAGACCCGCTTGATCGAAAAACTGGGCGTGAACGCTGCGGTACACCTGCGCGATTTCGCCAAGCGCAATCATCTGATCTGAATGAACCCGACCGTGCGCATCTTCCTGTGGGTGTTGATCCTATGTCTTGCATCGCAGGCCCTGGTCGCGGTAGCCGACGAGCCTAAGTCATTGCGCCTGCTGGGGCGCTCCACGGTGGATGGCTATGCCGTCCAGCTGGGCATGGATGACCGCAATTGGCTGGTCAGCAAACGGGTGTTGCGCGTCGGAGTAACGGGGCCGGACTACCCGCCCTTCGAATTGACGCGCAATCACGATGAGCTGGAGGGCATTACCGCCGATTACGTCGAGCTGCTTGCGCAACTGCTGCACGTCAACGTCGAGGTGCTGCGCTACGGCACACGCGAGTCGGCGATGGAGGCACTCAAACGCAAAGACCTGGATCTGCTGGGAACCTCCAACAGCTTCGAGGCCGCCGATCCCGAACTGAAGCGAACCAGCGCCTATGCCGAAGATCAGCCGATGCTGGTCACCAGACTGGACGAGCGCATGCCCGAGGATCTGGCGGGTAAACGCATCGCCATGGTCGCCGACTATCTGCCGGAGCAGACCGTCAAAGCCTTCTATCCCAAGGCTGATCTGCAACGTTACCCGTCGGCGCTCGATGCACTCGGAGCCGTGGCATACAGGCAGGCTGATGTGTATCTCGGCGACCTTATCAGTGCCAATTACCTGATCAACAACAACTACCACAATAACGTTCAGTTGATGGGGCCATCCGGCCTTGACGCCAACCCGTTCGGTTTCGCATTGGCGCGGGACAATACGCGCCTGAAAAACATCGTCGACCAGGCACTGGCGGCGATCCCGATGGAGCAACGCTCTGCCATCGAGCAACGATGGAGTGCCGGCCGCGCCAATCGACTGGGTCTGCAGCGGGTGAGTCTGAGCACCAGTGAACAGCACTGGCGGGATCAGCATCCGACGGTGAGCGTCGGAGTGGTCGGGGACTTTGCGCCTTTGACTTTCTATGACGCCGAAAGGCGATTCAGCGGGTTGACCGCGCAATTGTTGACGCTGATCAGCCAGCGTAGCGGTTTGAACTTTGACGTGCAGCGGGGCCAATCCCTGGACGAGCAGATCCAGCGACTCAAGGCTGGCGAGATCGACATATTGCCGGCGCTCATCCCCACGACTGAAGGTGTGGCCGGGCTGCGTTTTACCAGCCCTTACGTCACCAATCCATACACGCTGGTCAGTGCAGTCACCCCCGGCAGCCCGAGAACGCTGGACGATCTGGCCGGCAAACGCCTGGCGATTTATCACAGTCATCCCATGCGCGCATTCATTCTTGCCAGGGCACCGCAGGTGCGGATGCTGGATGTGCAAAGCCCGGCCCAAGGCCTGGAAATGGTCATGAAGGGGGAAGCCGATGCCGCGCTCAGTTCGTTGTTCATGACCCGCTACCTGATTGCCCGGTATTACAGCGGGCGTCTGCGCATCAGCAGTACCGTGGGCGATGAACCGGCACGCATCGCTCTGGCGACCGGAAGTGATGCGCTGGAGCTGCACTCGATACTGAACAAGGCATTGCTGAGCATCTCGCCCCAGGAGATGGACGATCTGGTGGCCCGCTGGAGCAATGACGTGGTGGTGGATGACAGCTATTGGTTGCGTCATCGCCAAGGCATTGTTCAAGCGTTTGCCGTGGCGGGAGCCTTGCTGTTGCTCGCCTTGGGCTGGATCGCCTGGCAGCGTCGGCAGATCCGCCAGCGCCAGCAATGGTTGCGGCAATTGCAGGACGCCAAGGCTGAGGCGGAGGATGCCAATGGCGCCAAAACCACTTTTCTGGCGACCATGAGTCACGAGCTACGCACACCGTTGTACGCCCTGATCGGCATGCTCGAACTGGCCTTGAAGCGTGCGGACGAGGGCGTCACCGACCGTAGCGCCATTGAGGTGGCGTCCAGTGCCGCACAACAATTGCTGGCGCTGATCGGCGACATCCTGGATATCGCGCGTATCGAGTCAGGGCATTTATCCCTGACCCCTGAGCGCGCCAATCTGCGGGGGCTGGTGGAGTCGGTGTGTCGGGTTTTCGAAGGCTTGGCACGGCAGAAAGCGCTGGCGTGGCGAATCGATCTGGACGAACACAGTGACTGTGATGTGTTGATCGATCCCACACGCTTCAAACAGGTGCTGTCCAATCTGCTGAGCAACGCCATCAAGTTCACCCATGAGGGTGAAGTGAGCCTGACGCTGCGAGTGGCGGCCGTCATGTCAGGACATCTGGCGGTCAGCGTGCAGATTGAAGACACCGGCATAGGCATCAGCACCGTCGACCGACAACGGTTGTTCAGCCCGTTCATCCAGGCCGATAACGGCCGACAGTCAGCCCGAAGCGGCTCTGGCCTGGGGTTGGTGATCAGCCGCACGCTGTGCGAAATGATGGGCGGGCGGTTGCAACTCGACAGCGTCCTTGGACAAGGCACGCAGGTCGACATCAATCTTGAGCTGATCGCATTGCCGTCGTTGCCTTCCATTGAGGCCGTGGAGAGCGGATTGCAGGCGCCAACGCGGCCACTGACGATTCTGGTGGTTGACGATCACCCGCCTAATCGACTGTTGCTTTCACGGCAACTGAGCCACCTTGGGCATCATGTTCTGGAGGCCGAAGAGGGCGCACGGGCGCTTAAGCTGTGGCGCAAACATGAGTTCGATCTGGTGGTTACCGACTGCAATATGCCCAGGCTCAGCGGTTATGAACTGGCGGGTGCAATCCGCGATGAAGAGTGTGCCAAGGGATTGCCAGCTACATTGATTCTGGGCTGTACCGCCAATGCGCAGCCCGAGGAGAAGGCCCGATGCCTGGAGGCGGGCATGGACGACTGCCTGTTCAAACCGATCCTGCTGGCGGATCTGAACACTTGGTTGGCCTCCAGGTTTTTGAACCAGACGCCAGAACTTGTCGCAGAGCCCTCAACGCCGGAGATTGACCTCAGTGGCCTGGAGCAATACGTCGGTGCGGACCGCACGTTGATTGATCGTCTGGTGCGCGAACTGACGGTGACCAACCGGGTGGATCGGGATGATCTGCTCCAGGCGCACGCCAGTGGCAATCATCGTGTGCTGCGCGACCTGGCGCACCGCATCAAGGGCGGTGCGCGCATGGTCCGGGCACAGCGCTTGGTTGAGCATTGCGAGCAACTGGAGCGTGTCATCGATGTGGGGGATTCAGCGCTGCTCGACGAAGCCGTCGATCAATTGCAGCGCGCGATGTCATCGCTGGATGAACGCTTGAGCCAAGATTTAAGTCAGGGCTGAAACTCAGTCCCACTGCGGCGCAATGCCGTTGGGGCTGGTCAGTCGCTGGCCGCGATCCAGGCCCGCGATCAGCGCCATGTCGGCGTCGCTCAGGGTCAGGGCGCAGGCGTGCAGATTGCTTTGCAGGTTGGCGCGTTTGGTGGAAGAGGGGATCACCGCGTACCCCAGTTGCATGGCCCAGGCCAGGGTGACTTGGGCCGGTGTTGCCTGCAGGCGATCGGCGATCTGCTGGATGACCGGATCTTTCAGCACTTCGCCATAGGCCAGGGTCATGTAAGAGGTGATCTGGATGCCCTGGCTTTGCGCAAATTCGACGACCTTGCGGTTTTGCAGGTACGGGTGCAGTTCGATTTGGTTGGTGGCGATGTTCTCGGCGCCGACCGCAGCGATGGCTTGCTTCATCAGGTCGACCGTGAAGTTGGACACGCCGATCCGGCGGGTCAGGCCCAGTCGTTTGGCCTCGAGCAGCGCCCCCATGAACTCTTCGACCGGCACCTGATCTTCCGGTGACGGCCAGTGGATCAGGGTCAGGTCCAGATAGTCGGTTTGCAGCTTATCCAGGCTCTCTTTGAGGCTGTCGATCAACCGGTCTTTGGCAAAGTTGGCGACCCAGATTTTGCTGGTGATGAACAACTCTTCACGGGCAATGCCGCTGGCGGCGATGGTCTGGCCGACTTCGGCTTCGTTTTCGTAGATTTGCGCGGTGTCGATGACCCGGTAGCCCAGTTCAAGACCGGTGCTCACCGAATCGATGACCACTTGGCCTTGCAGGCGAAACGTACCAAGACCGAATGCGGGAATAGACATCAAAGACTCCAGGGGTTGCAGTGAGAATGGGCGGGAGTATCCCCGGCTGCACCCTTGAGAAAAACCGCTGGTTTGGCAAAGCACTGTTTACCGCAAGTCATGAATGGGTTGTTGGAAGATCAAAAAATCTTCCTCCATCGTTCTCCAGATAGAACGATGAGGCTGATTTTTGCAGTCTAGTGCGCCAAAGGTCATGGTTTTAAGCTTTATCCATCGCGTCACACAACAGATTCAGAGGCCAAGATGAAAAACATCATCGGTATCTACACCAGTCCACGACCTCATTGGGTCGGCGACGGTTTTCCGGTTCGCACGCTGTTTTCCTACGACAATCTGGGCAAACACATCAGCCCGTTCCTGCTGCTGGATCACGCAGGTCCCGCCGACTTCACTCCGACCACCGAGCGTCGTGGCGTGGGTCAGCATCCGCACCGCGGGTTCGAGACCGTGACGATCGTCTACAAGGGCGAGCTGGAACACCGTGACTCCACCGGCAGCGGCGGCAAGATCGGCCCCGGCGATGTGCAATGGATGACCGCAGCCTCGGGGATCATTCATGAGGAGTTTCACTCCGAAGGTTTCGCCAAAACCGGCGGCACCCTGGAAATGGTGCAGCTGTGGGTCAACTTGCCGGCCAGGGACAAGATGGCCGAGCCCGGTTACCAGACGATTCTCGACGGTGACATTGCGCGTATCCCGCTGAAAAACAATGCCGGCAGCCTGCGCTTGATCGCCGGTGAGTTCGACGGCCACAAAGGCCCGGCGCGGACCTTCACGCCGATCGACGTGTGGGATGTGCGCTTGAACGCCGGCAAGTTGCTGACTCTGGATCTGCATGAAGGACGCAACACCGCACTGGTGGTGCTGCGCGGTACGGTTCAGGTCAATGGTCAGGAACTGGTGCGTGACGGGCAGTTGGCGTTGTTCGAACGCAACGGTGATCAGCTCAGCCTCGAAGCCGACAACGATGCAGTCGTGCTGCTGCTCAGCGGCGAGCCGATCGACGAGCCCATCGTCGGCCACGGCCCGTTTGTAATGAACACCGAGCAGGAAATCCATCAGGCCTTCAGCGACTTCCAGTCGGGCCGGTTCGGCCGGATGAGCGGTTGAATACAACGCAGTAGTGGGTTGCTCTGCAACCTGGTATCTCCCACATTGGTTTTGTGGTGTTTTGCAGATCGCAGGCTTCGCCAGCTCCTACAATCTGTGAGATCTTCACGCCATTGGCCATTGTTGGAGTTGCTTGATGCTGTCACTGCTCACCAATCACCCGTTGCTTAGCGCGCTGATCCTGATCCTGATAGATCTGGTGTTGTGGCGTTTGATCACGGCCAGTAGCAGCAACTGGAAACTGGCCGCGCGGGTGGTGATTTTCGCGTTGTTCAGCGTGCTGCTGTTCAACGAAGGCTTGAACCCCATGGCGCCGGCGCCCTGGGCCGACAATGTGCCGTTGCACCTGGCGGCAACCGGTTTGCAGATTGGCTGGTGGCTATACGCAGCGCGCACCCTGACAGTATTGCTCGGCGCGGTGATGATGCAACGGGTCGGGCACACCGGGCGCTTGTTGCAGGACCTGCTCGGCGCGGTGATTTTCCTGATCGCGGTCATTGCTGCCCTGGCGTACGTGCTCGAATTGCCGGTCAAGGGCGTGCTGGCGACATCCGGCGCATTGGCGATCGTCGTCGGCCTGGCCTTGCAAAGTACCCTCAGCGACGTGTTTTCCGGGATCGTCCTGAACACCACCAAACCCTATCAACTGGGGGACTGGATTTCCATCGATGGCACCGAAGGTCGGGTCACCGATATCGATTGGCGCGCCACACGCCTGCAAACCTCCCAAGGCAGCATGGCGGTGATCCCCAACTCCCTGGCGGCCAAGGCCAAGATCATCAATTTCAGCCGGCCCAGCGATATATTCGGCGTCTCGATCAGTTTGCAAGTGAGCCCCCACGCGCGTCCGCAAACGGTGATCGATGCCCTGGAGCGGGCCATGCAGGGGTGCCGCTTTCTGTTGGACAAACCGGCACCGTGCGTGGCGTTGAAAAGCTCCGGCAGCACCGGCGTGGAGTATGAAATCAGCGGCTTCGTGGTCTCCATGGATCAGAAACGCATGGTGCGCAATCTGCTGTTCGACCTGGCGTTCCGGCACTTGCAGGCATCCGGCGTCATCCTGTTGTCGAACGTCGAGCCCAACGCTCCTGCGGCCTTGTCACGGCAACGGGCGTTGTTGGACAGCTCGAACATCTTCTCGACCCTGCGTCAGGAAGAGAAAGAAACCTTCAGCCAGAACATGAAGCTGCAAACCTTCCGCGCCGGAGAAATGATCCTGCCAGCGGGGGAGGTCAGCGATCATCTGTTCATCATTGAATCCGGCGTCGTGTCGGTGGAGCTGAGCCGCGGCGGGGTCAAGATCGAAAGCGGGCGCATGGGGCCGGGAGAGGTGATCGGCGAGGGCGGGATTTTGTCCGATATGGCGATGCCGGCGGACTTTAAAGCCAAGACGACCTGCAGCTTGTACCGGATTGAAAGGGAATACCTCCAACCGTGCCTGGATGCGCGGCATGACATCGGTGAAGCGATGAAGACGTTGCTGGATTTCCGCTTGAACAAGGCTCAGGCGCTGAGTCAGGAAACACCCAAGGTGGTGGAGAAAAAAGGGTTTTTGCAGTGGTTGCGCAATCGTAGTCACCAATAGGTTGGTTGCCTGTTCCGGCGCCTTCGCGAGCAGGCGTCGGCGTCGGCACTGTCACTGAAATTCTTCTGGTCTATTGGCATTCTCAACTTCCCAATAATTGGCTATTTGTTCAACCTCAGGTCCGCATTAACGTAGCGCCAACACCCATTGTGATTGGAGCTCGCCATGCAAACCCGTATCGATTTCTACACTGCCTCCCCAGACGCCTTCAAAGCCATGATGGCCCTGGAAACCGCTGTCTCGAAACTGCCCCTGGAAAAGTCGCTGATCGAACTGGTCAAGCTGCGCGCCTCGCAGATCAACGGCTGCGCCTTCTGCATCGACATGCACACTGCCGATGCCATGAAGGACGGGGAAACGCCACGCCGGCTGTTCGCCGTGACCGCCTGGCGCGAGGCACCGTTTTTCACCAATCGCGAGCGCGCCGCACTGGCCTGGACCGAGTCCATGACCCAAGTGAGCCTGACCCACGCGCCGGACGAAGACTATGCGCTGCTCAGCGCCGAGTTCAGCCCCAAGGAAATGGTCGACCTGACGGTGGCGATTTCCACCATCAACAGCTGGAACCGCCTGGCTGTGGGTTTCCGCAAGATGCCTCAGGAGTAACAATCAGGCTCAATGAGCATCGGCACTCGGCGCGGCTGGTGGTTGTACCTTGCGCATCAGGGGCACCATCGCCGTGGCGAGAATGAAGCAGACCATGATCATCAGGAACGCGTCGCCGTAGGTTTGCGTCTGCGCTTCGCGATACGTCAGCAGCCACAGCTGACGCAGGCTGGCGGTGACGCCGATGTCACCACTCTGGCCGAGGGCGGCGAAGTTATGGCCGACCTGGGACAGCCACTGATTGAGTGCTTCGTTGGTGCTGTTGAGGTTCTCCGCCAACCGGGTGAAGTGCAGGTTGGTGCGGTCATTGAGGATGGTCGCGCACGCGGCGATCCCCATCGCGCCGCCAAGGTTACGCATCAGGTTAAATAACCCCGAAGCATGTTTGAGCCGCGACGGTGCCAACCCGCCAAGGGTCAGGGTCACCGCCGGCGGCACCGCCAGTTGTTGCGCGATCCCGCGCAAGGCTTGCGGCAGTATCAATTCCCTGGCGCCCCAGTCGTGGGTGATCGGGCTGAAGTCCCACATCGACAGGGCGAACAGCCCAAGGCCGGTCATCATGATCCAGCGCAGGTCGATGCGATTGGCCAGAAAGGCGTACAGCGGAATCGCCATAATCTGGAACACCCCGGTGGAAAACACTGCCAGGCCAATGTCCAGCGCGCTGTAGCCGCGTACCCGGCCGAGAAACAGCGGCGTCAGGTAAATCGTCGCGAACAAGCCGATCCCGGTGACGAACGAAAAGAAACAACCGAGGGCGAAGTTGCGGTCTTTCAAGGCGCGCAGATCGACGATCGGGTTGGCCACGTACAAGGTTCGACCGATGAAGGCCAATCCGGCCAGGCCGCTGATCCACGCAGTGGTCAGAATCGTGCTGTCGCTGAACCAGTTCCAGCGCGGGCCTTCTTCGAGGGTGTATTCCAGGCAACCGAGAAACACCGCCATGAACAGCATGCTCAGGTAGTCGGCGCCTTTGAGCAGCGACAATTCCGGCTGGTCGATTTTCACCAGCATCGGCACTGCCACCGCGACGAAAATCCCCGGCACCAGGTTGATGTAGAACAGCCAGTGCCAGGACGAAATGTCAGTGATCCAGCCACCGATGACCGGCCCCAGCGTCGGCGCCAGCGATGCCACTGCGCCGATGGTTGCGGCGGCGATCACCCGTTGCTTGCCGGTGAAGAAAAAGAAGGCGGTGGTGAACACCAGCGGAATCATCGAGCCACCGAGAAACCCTTGCAGGGCGCGGAAGGCGATCATGCTCTGGATGTTCCAGGCCACACCGCAGAGCAGGCTGGCCAGGGTGAAGCCAATCGCCGAGGCGCAGAACAGCCAACGGGTCGAGAACACCCGGGACAACCAGCCCGACAGCGGAATCACGATGATTTCGGCGATCAGGTAACTGGTCTGCACCCAGGCGGTTTCGTCGGTGCCCGCCGAGAGCCCGCCGCCGATGTCACGTAGCGACGCCGAGACGATCTGGATATCCAGCAGCGCAATGAACATGCCGATGCACATCGTGGCGAAGGCGAACACCTTGGTCGCCGTCGCCATGTTGGCGGCGTTGAACGGTTGCGCGGGGGCGGCGAGGGCGCGGCTCATGGCGCGCTGGCCACGGTTGGGGTTTGCGCTTCAGGCTCGGCGCGGGTGTCCACTTCGGCCGTCACCGACAGGCCTGGACGCAGATGACCGAGTACGCCATCCGCCGGGTCGAGCAGGATCCGCACCGGCACCCGCTGGACGATTTTGGTGAAGTTACCGGTGGCGTTTTCCGGTGGCAGCACGCTGAACTGCGAACCGCTGGCCGGCGCCAGGCTGTCCAGATGCCCGTGGAATTCACGCCCCTTGAGCACGTCGGCATGAACGATCACACGTTGGCCCGGCGTCATCCGCGCTAGCTGATCCTCCTTGAAATTGGCATCGACCCACAATCCGCTGGCCGGCACCAACGACAACAATTGCGAGCCGGCCTGGGCGTAAGCGCCGACCCGCGCCCGACGATTGCCGAACACGCCGTCGACGGGGGCTTTCAACTCGGTGTAGCCGACGTTCAACTGCGCCAGATCACGCTCGGCCCGCGCCTGTACCAATGCGGCACGGGCTTGTTGTTTCTGGGTTTCGATCACGTTCAACTGGCGTTGCGCGGCCAGCAGTTCGGCCTGGGCCCGGGCACTCTGCGCCTGGGCCGTCTTGAAGGTGGCGTCGGCCCGTTGCGCGCTTTCCACCGAGACGGCATTGCTGCCCACCAGGCGTTTGTAGCGGGCATTGTCGTCCCGCGAGCGCGCGGTTTCAGCGCCCGCGGCATCGATACCGGCGCGGGCCTGGCCGATCACCGCGTGTTGCAGTTGTTCGGTGGCGTCGAGGTTGGCGAGCAACGCTTCTTCAGCGGCCACTGCGCCTTCAGCCTTGGCCAGGTTGGCGCGATAGTCACGGGCGTCGATCCGGATCAGCACATCGCCGGCCTTGACCCTCTGGTTGTCGGTCACCAGCACTTCTTCGATATAGCCGGCGACTTTCGGGCCGATCACCGTGACGTCGCCACCAATGTAGGCATCGTCGGTTTCTTCGATGAAGCGCCCGGCAGTCCACCAATGGTTCGCGTACAGCCCGATGAACACCAGGGCTGCGATGGCTGCCGTCAGCAGCACCAGCCGTTTCAGCAGGGGAGGCTTGGGTGGGGTCGCTGCGACGGCAAGGTCGGGTTCAAGGCTGGGCATGCTGGTCATGGAGAAATACCTGTGGGAAACGAGGCGTTATTATTGGTGTAATATGACGCAGGTAATATTTTGTGACAACGGGTTTTGGCTACCGATCGTCTGGTGCTCCCAAGTGGAATCCATTGCCTCCGGTTAATAGGAAGCATTACTATTCGCACCTCCTCCCCACAGCACGCCGCAATGACCCCCAAGCTGCCCCGCAGACCCGGCTTTTTCGAGCATTACGAAGAGTTGATCGGCACCTGGACCCGTCGCCTGAGAAATCGTCAGCAGGCCGAGGACTTGGCCCATGACACCTTCGTGCGGGTGCTCGAGTCCGATTCGGCGGCGGTGCAGCAACCTCGGGCGTATTTGCACCAGACCGCGCGCAACATAGCGGTGGACGGTTATCGGCGTGAGGATCGGCGGGGCGCCATGGAGTCGGAGGCGATCGATCACAGTGTGTCGTCGTCCGGCGACCCGGAGCATTTCATGCACGCGATCCAGTTGGCGGATTCCATCGAGCGGGCGCTCGCCGAGTTGCCGCTCAACTGCCGCAAGGTGTTCGTCTGGCAGAAGATCGAAGGCCTGACCCAGGCCGAAATCGCCGAGCGCCTGGGGCTGTCCAGGAACATGGTGGAAAAGTATATGATCCGCACCCTGCGGCATCTGCGTGATCGTCTGGACGGGGCACAGCCATGATGGATACTCGTGATTGTGCGTGCGGGCAAACAACGGTTCGCGACGACGCGGCGCGGTGGTTTGTGCGTTTGCAGGAACCTGCCGCCAGCGCCGAAGAGCAGCGCCGCTTCGAGAGCTGGCTGGACGAACACCCTCAGCATCGCAACGAATATCAGATACTCCAGAACCTGTGGGTGGCGGCCGATCGATTGCCGGCCAAGCGTCTGCGCGCCTTGTGTGAAACACCGGCGGTGCGCAGTAAACGTCGTCCGCTGGTGCGTTACGCGGTGGCCGCCAGCGTGTTGGCGGTGGCGCTCGGCCTGGGGCTGTTCAGCGGCTTGAACCCTCCGGCGACCTACACGGCTGAATATTCCACGGCCCTTGGCGAGCGTCGTCATGTGGCGTTGCCGGACGGTTCGGTGATTGATCTGAACAGCCGCAGCCGGGTGCAGGTGCGCTATGAAAAGGACCGTCGCGGCATCGAGTTGATGCAAGGCGAGGCGATGTTCAGCGTCGAGCACGACAGCAGTCGACCGTTTGTGGTCGAGGCGGGCAGCGGCAGGGTCACGGTCACCGGCACCCGGTTCGATGTGCGCCGCGACAGCGCCGAAACCAGGGTCGCGGTGGAGCAGGGCACGGTCAGGGTTCAAGGGGGCGGCGATGATTTCGTCAGCCTCACCGCCGGCTTCGGCACTCGCATCAATGCCCAGGGCAAGGTGGCCACCGCCTATATGGTCAACCCTGCGGAACTGACCGCATGGCGCAGCGGCAAACTGGTGTTCAACAACGCCAGCCTCAGCGAAGTGGCCGAAGAAGTGTCGCGTTATCGGGAGAAACCGCTGACAGTCGGCAGTGCCAACGTGGGCAACCTGCGCCTGACCAGCGTGTTCAAATCCGACAACACCGATGCGCTGCTCAAGGCCTTGCCGAGCATTCTGCCGGTGACCATCCGCACCCTCGATGACGGCAGCCAGGAAATAATCTCCCGATAGATTCAGGTTTTTTTCGAGTTCTTCGTCTTCTTGTTCAACTGCAACTGGTTTGCATTAACAGACGCGCACTCTTGCGATCCACAGGACAACGTTCGACGTGAAGAAAACCACCGCTAAAAATAACAAATCATCCTGGCTGCCCCTCGCGCTCGCCCTGTCGGTCAGCTCGGCGCTGCCTCAGGCATTCGCCGCCGATGCCATTCATATTCAGGCGCAGCCATTGGGCCAGGCCTTGAGTCAGTTGGGCCAGCAAACCTCGCTGCAGGTTTTTTTCAGCCCGGAACTGGTGGCCGGCAAACAGGCTCCGGCAGTGGACGGCAACCTCTCGCCGGAACAGGCCTTGCGCCAATTGCTGCAAGGCAGCGGTCTGCAATACCAGATCGATGAAGGTTCGGTCACGCTGATGCCGGCACCGACTTCCGCCTCAAATGGCCCGCTGGAACTGGGCGTGACCGACATCAAGGTGGTGGGTGACTGGCTCGGTGACGCCGATGCCGCCGTGGTGCAAAACCATCCCGGCGCGCGCACGGTGATTCGCCGTGAAGCGATGGTCGAGCAGGGCGCCATGAATGTCGGCGACGTGTTGAAGCGCGTGCCCGGCGTGCAAGTGCAGGACGCCAACGGCACTGGCGGCAGCGACATTTCCCTGAACGTCGGTGTGCGCGGCCTGACTTCGCGCCTGTCGCCACGCTCCACCGTGCTGATCGACGGTGTGCCGGCTGCCTTCGCCCCTTACGGCCAGCCACAGCTGTCGATGGCGCCGATTTCCTCCGGCAACCTCGACAGCATCGACGTGGTGCGCGGCGCCGGTTCCGTGCGTTACGGGCCGCAGAACGTCGGTGGCGTGATCAACTTCGTCACCCGCGCGATCCCGGAGAAAGCCACCGGTGAAATCGGCACCACCCTGGAAACCACCCAGCGTGGTGGCTGGAAACACATCGACACCGCGTTTCTCGGCGGCACCGCCGATAACGGCATGGGCGTGGCGCTGTTGTATTCCGGGGTGAACGGAAACGGTTATCGCAAAAGCAACAACGGCAATGACATCGACGACGTGATCCTCAAGACTCACTGGGCGCCCACCGATCAGGACGATTTCAGCCTCAACTTCCATTACTACGACGCCAGCGCCGACATGCCCGGTGGCCTGACGCAGAAGCAGTACGACGCCGATCCGTTCCAGTCCGACCGCGACCACGACAACTTCAGCGGCCGCCGCAAGGACGTGTCGTTCAAGTGGGCGCGGCAGATCGACGACCGGACCCAGGCCGAAGTGCTGACCTACTATTCCGACAGCTTCCGTGGCAGCACCATCGCCGCGCGTGACCAGAAAACCCTCAGCTCTTATCCACGTACTTACTACACCTTCGGCATCGAGCCACGGGTGTCCCATGTGTTCGACCTGGGCCCGACCACGCAGGAAGCCAGCGTCGGTTATCGCTACCTCAAAGAAGGCATGCACGAAGAGTCGAGCCGTCTGGCGCTGGTGAACAATCAGCCGGTGGTCAGCAAAACGTCCGATGGCCATGTGTTCCAGGACCGCACCGGTGGCACCGAGGCCCACGCCGTTTACCTCGATGACAAGATCGACGTCGGCAACTGGACCGTGACCCCCGGCATCCGTTTTGAAAGCATCAGCACCGAATGGCACGACAGGCCGGTGCTCGACACCGCCGGCAAACCGGTGCAGGAAAAACGCCGCAGCATCGACAGCAACGAGCCGCTGCCGGCCCTGAGCGTGATGTATCACCTGTCCGAGGCCTGGAAGCTGTTCGCCAACTACGAAACCTCGTTCGGCAGCCTGCAATATTTCCAGCTCGGCCAGGGTGGTTCGGGTGACAACACCGCCAATGGCTTGAGCCCGGAAAAGGCCAAGACCTACGAGATCGGTACACGCTACAACGATGACGTGTGGGGCGGGGAAGTGACGCTGTTCTACATCGACTTCGATGACGAACTGCAATACATCAGCAACGACGTGGGCTGGACCAACCTCGGCGCGACCAAGCACCAGGGCCTTGAAGCGTCGGTGCATTACGACCTGTCGGCGCTCAACCCGATGCTCGACGGCCTGACCGCCAATGCCGGTTTTACCTACACCCGCGCCACCTACGAAGGCGAGATCCCGGGCTTCAAGGGCCGTGATCTGCCGTTCTACTCGCGTCAGGTGGCCACCGCCGGGCTGCGTTACGACATCAACCGCTGGACCTACAACCTCGATGCCTTTGCCCAGTCCAAACAGCATTCGCCGGGGACCGGTGTGAATGCCGATGGCAGCTTCAGCGGCAACTACATCACCGAAGGTTCCGCAGACGGGCAGTACGGTGACATTCCGGGTTACGTGACCTGGAACCTGCGCGGTGGTTATGACTTCGGTTCGCAGTTGTCGAACCTGAAAGTCGGCGCCGGGGTGAAAAACATCTTCGACAAGCAGTATTTCACCCGTTCCAGCGACAACAACTCGGGGATGTACGTCGGCGCGCCACGCACGTTCTTTGTGCAGGCCTGCGTCGGGTTCTGATGAGTGACTGGTCGGCAATTCCGGGTTGCCGATCAGCTTCTGATAGGTGTCGACACAGGCTTACGGGGCGGCGTCTGGCAGTCGGAAGTCGATGACAGGCGAAGGATTGCCTGCCATGTCCACGGTCTTGAGGCAGATTTTTTTCTCGCCGTCGCTCGTGTCCACTTCAAAATCCAGCAGTGGCGGCCTGACCTGCTTATATCCCTCAGCTTGTTGGCAATCAATCGTGGCCGATGTACCGATCTTGTATTGATGCCCTGCTACATCCAGATCGGGCGTGACCTGAGAAGGCGCTACAGAATAGACGCCCTCTCCTCTATTCGTGATGTTGAATACTGGCGCCATTTGAGCGGGTTCTGCCAATACCCACCGCCAAAAAATCCTGGCGTTTCGCGCATCCCATTTTCCGGGTGGTCCCGCCTGATGGTTTTGCCCCATCACGCACAAGAAATACAGCCCTGGTCCTTGGCGCAGTTCATAGCGTAACTCGCTCTCGCCGCCTGAGTCAGTGGTACGCACCTCACTGTAATCCCTGATATCCGCACAATTTTCGGCAGTGCGCGTGTACTTGAAGCGAAAGAAGGGTTGGTTGCTCAAAAAACGATGCTCCCACAACAACGGCAGGTAGTTCCCTTGTTCATCTCGGGGCTGTTTGAGGAAGTGATCGCCATACTTCGAGCCGAATTCCGACACGGGCCCCAGTACACAGGGCTCGCGGTCCCCAACGAAGCGCCCCCCTCTAAAACAGGTATCCAGGCCATTGGCGGGCGTCGCGTAATTGGTGTCTTGCGCTTTATTGGGCATGCCTTCGATCACTTCGCAAGGTGCGCTGATACTGCATCGCGATCGCCCGCTGTCGCGCGTGGTGGTGCCAATCACCGCGACGATTTCGTTGGTGTAGCGATTCAGAAGTGGAGAGCCAGAGATTCCATTGATGACCCCCAGGCATCGATTGCTGATTTGATCCACCCAAACCCACCCGGCTTCGAGAATTCCTGCGCGGTGTTCCTGCGGACATGCCGAACGCTGGATAAAATCATCGACAGCGGCGCCAACCACCAGCGTATCGGTGCCTTCGGTCAGGGCATGGCTCGCAACTTTCAAGGGCTGGATGCCATCGTTCATCACTTGGCCGAGGGTGCGATCGAGTACCAGCAGCGCAATGTCCTGGCCACGCAGGGTGCTCCAGGCGATTCTGGTGACGGGATAGTTTTTTTGTTGTGGCGTCGTGTCCCGGAAAAAATTGAAGGTAGCCTGTCCGGACGCAGGCTCGTTCACGATAAATCGACCGACATTACCTTTTGCACAATGACCTGAGGTGAGCACATACGCTGGGCCGCTGCGATCATCGTTTGCTCCACGGGTATCGATCAGGCTGCCGCTGCAGATCCGGCCTTCATCAACCTTGACCCTGGCGATGGACTGCCAATGGTTGTATCGCCCATCGGCATTGGACAAGAGACGTGCCGGTGCGAAATTTTCAATACCCTCGCCCCAGTCATGTTGGGCAAGCGGCGATTTGCTGCAACCGTTCGCGCCCATCAGCAGCAACAAAACCAGCAGAACCTTGAGGTTGAACGTGTTCATGAGGAGCTCACCCGCCTGGGATATTCAACTCATGGTCGATGCGCAGCCAAAACGTGTCTACTGTCAGAACTGATAGTAAAGCGGTGAAAAATACGAGCTCCTGTCGTTTTTCGTGCTGCTGAGCATTAGACCTTCAGCACTTTCCCTCCAATCGCCACCGCCACCAGCAGGCCCCCCATTAGACCGAACGCGAAGCTCAGGCTGCTGCCATGAGCCACAAAACCGATCACCGCCGGTCCCGCCAGAATCCCGGCATAACCCAGGGTCGTGATGGCCGGCACCGCGATGCTTTGCGGCATCACCGTCTGCTTGCCCACGGCGGTGTACAGCACTGGCACGATGTTCGAACAACCGGCACCGAGCAGCGCATAACCGAGCAGCGCGGCTTGCCATCCCGGTGCGAAGGTCGCCAGAAACAATCCTGCCGCAGCCATCAGTCCGCCGAACAGAATCACCCGCGTGGCGCCCAGGTGCCGGACAATCGCGTCACCGGTCAATCGCCCGGCGGTCATGGTCAGCGCAAATGCCGCATAACCCAGCCCGGCATACGCGGTGTCGATCCCGCGTTCCTGCGCCAGGAACACCGCGCTCCAGTCGAGCGCCGCGCCTTCGGCCAGGAACACGATGAAGCACATCCCGCCGATAAACAGCACGATGCCATGGGGTACGGCAAATGCCGGGCCGGAGCTTTCACTGCCGTAAGGCAACAGGTGCGGCGCGGCTTTAAGCAATGCCAGCACCAGCACCACGATCACCACGCACATCGCCCCCAGCGGCGAAAAACCCAGACCGAGCAGGCCGCTGACACCCGCCGCGCCGACGATCCCGCCGAGGCTGAACAGCCCATGAAAACCCGACATCATGGTCTTGCCGCTGGCCCGCTCGACGATCACCGCTTGCAGGTTCACCGTCGAATCCACCGTGCCCAGGCCGGCGCCGAACATGAACAATGCCGCGATCAACGCCGGAATCGAGGATACCGTCGCCAACAGTGGCAGCGCCGCGCAGATCAACAAGGTGCCGCCGCTCAACACCCGACGGCAGCCGAAACGCGTCGCCAGAATCCCGGCCATGGGCATCGCCAGAATCGAACCCACCCCCAGACACAACAGCAACAGCCCGAGGGTGCCTTCATCCAGCCCGGCCCGCGCCTTGGCGTAAGGCACCAGCGGCGCCCAGGCCGCGATGCCGAAACCGGCGATGAAGAAGGCGATGCGCGTGGACATCTGTTCCAGACGTCCGGGGACGAAGGTGGCTTGGGTGTTGAGGTTGGTCATATCGATCCTTGGCAAAAAACGTCGCGTCCCAAAGGACAGTGAACAACCGCAAAGGGTTCGATCACCACGTTCAGGCGGGGGCAGCAGTCACGCAGAGTGACATCCTTGCACAGCCAGCCGTTGTTTCGCGATATTGTCGACGCATCAATTGTTCATAGGGGGGGCGCCATGACGCGGATGTACGATGCTCGAGGCAATATCTACGCGGTGGTGGCGCCTGACGCCCTGCGCGATAGCGGTATCGAGCTGCCTGAACAGGCCAGCCAGGCGGCGCAAACCCGTGAGGCCTGGGCGTTGTCGGCCATCGAGGCATTCTGCGGCTGGGCTCCCGGGACACAATCGCCCGGCAGCAAGGCGCATCGTTGCGATGGCTTGCTGGTGGGGCCGTTTCAATCTTCGCCGCCGTTTGACCTGCTGATCGTCAACACCGACGGCAGCCTGGCCGAGCGCAGTGGCAATGGCCTGACGATTTTTTCCCAGGCCCTGAGTGAACAAGGGCTGATGCCGAGGGAGGAGGCTTGCTTGCTCAGGGTTCATCACGACAAGCGCGATGCGCTCTCGCCAGTGGTGACTTCGGTGAAGTCTGCCGAAATCGATGGTGTGCAAGGATTCTGGCTGGACTTGGGGCAGCCTTCGTTCGGGCCTGAAGCGGTGGGTGCGCAAGGGGTCGAAACCGTGGTGTTGAACGGGCGTGATGTCAGTCAGGTGCGGCCATTGTCGACGCTCGACCCTGCCTGGAGCCGCAGCCAGTTCGTGCGCATCGGTAACCCCCATTGTGTGACGTTAGTGACAGGCGCCGATGCGTTGCCGAGCAACGCGCAAATGCGCGAGCCGGAGTTGTCTGGAGGGTTGACCCGCATCGCTTACGCCACGCCGACCGGGGCAGGGCAGCCGTGTGCGGCCGGGGTGAACCTGCAATGGGCGATGCTTGAATCCGAAGGGCGAATCGTTGCGCGGGTGTTCGAGCGTGGCGAAGGGCCGACCGCGTCGTCGGGTACCAGCGCCAGTGCGGTGGCGTGCGCGGCGTGGCGAGTGGGTTGGGTGGCGGCGGGGGAAGTGAAAGTGGTCATGCCCGGCGGCACGGCGCCGATTCTGCTGGAAGAACGGGAGGGCGAATTGAGTCGGGTCAGGTTGTTTGGGACGGCGCGGTTGATGGGGTGATTTTGAGACCGTCATCGCGAGCCTGCTCGCGATGACGCTCGAACGGTCAGCGAAGATTCAGAGCCGATCCGCCCACTCAACCACCGGCATCTGTCGTTTCATCAACACCTTGCCCCCGCGAATCGAATACAGCGGCAGACCCTGGCTGCGGATCACCTCGTAATCGCTGTCCGCCGACAGAATCAGCAGATTCGCCGGCCGGCCCCGTTCCAGACCATAGCGATCGCCCAGGTTCATCGCCTTGGCACTGTTGTCCGTGACCAGGTCCAGCGCACTCTGCAAATTGCGATAACCGAGCATGTGGCAGATGTGCAAACCGGCCTCGAGCACCCGCAGGATGTTGCCATTGCCCAGCGGATACCACGGGTCGACGATCGAGTCCTGACCGAAACACACGTTCATCCCCGCTTCGAGCAACTCATTCACGCGAGTCACGCCACGGCGTTTCGGGAAGTTGTCGAAGCGGCCTTGCAGGTGAATGCTTTCGGTGGGGCAAGAAACAAAACTGATCCCCGAGTGCCCGAGCAAGCGAAACAGTTTCGCGCAGTAAGCGTTGTCGTAGGAGCCCATCGCCGTGGTGTGGCTGGCGGTGACGCGCGAACCCATGTCGCGGCTGCGGGCCTCTTCGGCCAGCACTTCAAGGAAGCGCGAGTGCGGGTCGTCGGTTTCGTCGCAATGCACGTCCACCAGACACCCCGTGCGTTCGGCCAGGTCCATCAGGAACTTCACCGAGCTTACGCCCTGGTCCCGGGTGTATTCGAAATGCGGAATGCCGCCGACCACATCGGCGCCCAGGCGGATCGCTTCTTCCATCAGCTCGCGCCCGTTGCGGTACGACTCGATGCCTTCCTGGGGGAACGCGACGATTTGCAAGTCGATAAGGTGGTGGCTTTCCTCGCGGACTTCGAGCATCGCCTTGAGCGCGATCAGTTCCGGGTCGGTGACATCGACGTGGGTGCGCACGTGCTGAATGCCGTGGGCGGCGAGGGTCTGGATGGTTTTTTTGGCGCGGGTCTTGGTGTCTTCCTGAGTGATGGTGGCCTTGCGCTCGCCCCAGCACTCGATACCTTCGAACAGCGTACCGCTCATGTTCCAGCGCGGCTCGCCGGCCGTCAGGGTGGCGTCGAGGTGAATGTGCGGTTCGACGAAGGGCGGCACCACCAGATTACCGCCGGCGTCCAGGTCATCCGGCCCCAGTGACGGGGCTTCGGTTTGCCGGGCGATGCTGTGAATCAGGCCGTTTTCCAGGTGCAACTCATGCAGGCCTTCTTGGTTGCGCAGGCGGGCGTTGATGATGTGCATCAGGCGAGTCCTTTTAGAGATCTTGTAGTGGTGCTTCGGCGGTACGGGCACCCAGTACGCCGGTCAATAACACATACGTTAGCGCGGCAGTGGCAATCCCTACCAGCGGCGCGATCCACGGCGAGCTGAATGCCGCGACGGTGCCGACCGCATAAGCGCTCAGGCCAGGCCAGTTGAACGCCGGCAACCGGGCATCGGCCAGGCGTGGATATTGCCCACGGTAACGGAAGAAAAAGTCCGCCATGATCACCCCGCCAATCGGCGGAATCACCGTGCCCAGCAGAATCAGGTAAGGCACCAGCATGTCGTACATGCCCAGCAGCGCCAGCAGCGTGCCGATCACCGCGCCGGCCAGGGTCACGGTTTTGCGCCGGCCGGTGCGCAACAGATTGCAGCCGGCGACGGCGAAGTTGTAGATCGTGTTGTCCTGGGTGCTCCAGATGTTGAGCAGCAACATCGCCATCGCGGCCATGGCGAAGCCTTGCAGCAACAGCACTTCGACTACGTCCGGTTGCTGATAGACGATCGCGCCATAGGCACCGATCAACACCATCAGGCCGTTGCCGATGAAAAAGCCGATCAGGCTCGCCAGCACCGCGACTCGCGCCGAACGGGAGAAACGTGTCCAGTTGGTCGCCTGGGTCGCGCCACTGACGAAGGTGCCGAACACCAGGGTAATCGCGGTCGACCAGTCCAGTGTTGCCGTCGGCACCACGGCGAGCAAACCCTCGAGCCCGCCGACCTTCACCGTCGCGACCCACATCGACAGCATCAGCAGCAACATCATGGCGGGTACGGCGATGTACGACAGAATCTCCAGCCCGCGATAGCCGATGTACGCCGTGGCGCAAAAGCCCAGGCCGAACAGCACCATCAGCCCCAGAACGGTGCTTTCGCTCAGTTCGAAATATTTGCCGAGTACGACGGCTGCGGTCGCGGTGCCCCAGGCGTACCAGCCGATCTGGGTGAAGCCGAGGATCAGGTCGCTGAGCTTGCTGCCCACTTCGCCGAAGCAGAAACGGCCCATCAGTACCGAATTGAGGCCGCTTTTGAAGGCGATGTAGCCAAGCCCGGCTGCGTAGATTCCCAACAGCAGATTGCCGGCGATGATCACCGCCAGCATCTCGCTGAAACTGAATGCCACCCCCAGCTTGCCGCCGGCAAACATGGTCGCCGTGAAGAAGGTAAAACCCAGCAGCACCATGGCTGTAGAGGCAAGCCCTTTGCGGGCATGCATCGGGACTTCGCTTAAAGGGTAATCGTTGCCCGGATCGTTCTGCGTCATGTGGCATTCCTTGCTGGATGGAGGACGCGAGGGTGTTGCAGTGCTCGTGCCAATGGCGCGAGGGTGTTGTTCTTTATAGCCGAGCCGGCGGATTTAGCCTGAAGAGGGGCACGAAAGCAGTGCGGCGGTGGTTCAAATTGGAACGCAGCAATCAGGTAGTCACAAAGTCCTGTGGCGAGGGGGCTTGCCCCCGTTTGAGTGCGTAGCGCTCACAAGATTTTTGGTATATCAGAGATTTTGGGGCCGCTTCGCGACCCAACGGGGCGATGCGGCGTTCCGACAAGCCCCCTCGCCACAGGGGCTCCGTCGATCAGGCGTTCTGTGCCAACGGTAAAAACCGCAATATCGCCGCCATGATCGCCTCCGGTGCATCCTCCTGCACCAGATGCCCGGCATTCGCAACGGGATGAAACTGCGACCCCGCAATCATCTGATGCAACGCCCGCCCGCGCTCAATGGGAATCCATTGATCGTCTTCCCCCCAGAGAATCTGCACCGGGCAGCGAATCGTCGGGTACAGCGCTTCGACCTCGCGGGTATAACGCTCATCCATCTGCGCGATCTGCCGATAGAACGCCGCTTGCCCCGAATCACCCAGCCAGGGCTGCACGTAAGGCGCCAGCTCCTGATCGGAAATCTCGCGCTTGATCGCGCCACGAATATAGGTCGGCACAATCGCCCGTTGAATGTAATCAGGCAGCCCGCTGAACGCCGCTTCATGCTGACGCACATGCTGCACGAACGGCGAACCCCAGGGCGACAGCGCCACCGGGTCAATCAGCGTCAGGCTGCGGTAATCCTTGCCATCGAGCAGATGCGCGCGCAACACAGTGGCGCCGCCGAAATCGTGGGCTACCACGTCTGGCCGTTCCAGGCCCCAGTGCTCCAGCAATTGCGCCAACAGTTGGTTCTGTACGCCCAGCGACACATCGCCGTCCGGCTGTGCGGACTGCCCGTAACCCAGCAAATCGAAGTAATACACCCGGTGCGTGGTGATGAAGTGCGGCGCGATCCGGTGCCACACATGAGAAGAGAAGGGCGTGCCATGCACAAACACCAGCGGCGGGCCGTCGCCACGCACGGCGTAGCGAACGGAGTGCCCGTTGAAACGATAGGTCTGAGCCAGCGGCCAGTCAGTCATGGGTGCGTCCTCTTGGCGTGTGCGAGCCCAAAAGCATAGGCATAAAAAAACAGCCATTGAAGGCTGTTTTTCATATCACTGACGAAACGCATTCTCCTTATGGGATTTACGTTTACTCACCGCGATAGATGCAACCGCTGGTGCAGGTCTCGTGGATGCGGATCGCGCTGAGTTCCGGCAACAATGGCTTCAACTCATTCCAGATCCACTTGGCCAGCACTTCGCTGGTCGGGTTTTCCAGGCCGGGAATGTCGTTCAGGTAATTGTGATCGAGGCGCTCGTAGAGCGGCTTGAAGATCTCTTTGATTTCCGAGAAATCGCGGATCCAGCCGGTGTGCGGATCGAGGTCGCCGCTCAGGTGAATCGCCACTTTGAACGAATGACCATGAAGGCGGCCGCACTTGTGGCCGTCCGGTACGTGGGGCAGGCGATGGGCGGATTCGAAGGTAAATTCTTTGAAGATTTCCACAGTGATGTTCAGCTCTTTCAGGTGGCGATCGCCGCGGCGATGTGGGCAGGTGGCGAGTTTACCAGAGCTCCGGGCAAAACACTGACTAAAGGGTCAGCAAGCGCTCGCCGAGGCGACCGTTGGCGGTCAGTTCAAGGAATTCATCGCCCAGGCGACGGCTTTCATCCATCGTTGCGCGCCAATACTTCTGTCGGCTCGGGGCATCGCCCATGAAGCGCTTGAAGTCGTTGCGGTCCGGCAGCTTGCCGTAGGGCAGGCGTGCCAGGTATTCCTTCGACGGGGCCAGCAGCAGAACATCCTGCAAGCGCTCAGGGCAGGCGCGGCGCCATGGCAGCGTCTTGTCGAACCAGCCGGGGATCACCCGGTCGGTGAAGTGCGGATACAGCACGATGTCGTTGCCGCTATAGGGCAGGTCGAGGTGATAGTCCAGCAGACCACCATCGCGGAACGTCCCCGCGCCGGCCCCCGGCAAGTCGCGCACGCCTTGCATGACCATCGGGATCGAACCCGAGGCCAGCAGGGCCTGGCGCAGGTTGCCGGTATTCAGTGAGATGAAGCGCGACGGGAAGTCGTTCAGCGCGTTGACCGGTGGTGCCAGGCGCGGGTCGTGGATGATCAGCCGCTCGAAATGCCGCGACAGCCGTGAACGACCGCGCAGGTTGTCGGCGATCACTGACGACAGGCCCAGCCCCAACCGGCCGCGATGATCGTCCGCCAACAGGCCGTGGCTTTTGACCACCATGATGTTCAGGCGGTAGTGGGCGTTATCCAGAATCGAAGCATCGCGGCCGTCGAGCAGGTCATCGAGCATGCGTCGGGAGCTCTGGCTGATCTGCGCCATGGTCACGCCTTTGGCGAAGTTCTGCTCGGTGTACAGATGACCGAGGCGGCGGATGCCTTCGGCGGCATCCGGCAGGCAGGCGCTGGCGAACCGCCAGGAACCCACCGAGGCGCCGATCAGCGAACGCTCCCGGGGCGCCGCCGGCAGCCATTCGCCAAACAGCGCCAGGTCCAGACCCTGAATCCCCAGCGCTTTCGGGCCACCGGCGGCGCCCGGCAACGTGCCCACATCGGCAGCGTTCAAGCCGTTGGCACGGATGCGCGCCAGAGCACGCGGGCCGGCCTTGAGGGTCAGGGAAGGGAACTTGATGTGGATAGCGGTCATACCGGTCTCGATGTCTGGCAAGCAGGGATTATAAGCACCTCTTGGGCTGCGATTGTCCCCGATCAATGCAGGAGCTGCCGAAGGCTGCGATGCTTTGATCTTTGGCTGCGTCATGCACGCAAAAAATCCAAATCAAAAGATCGTCCGATCGCGGCCCGAGCCTTCGGCAGCTCCGGGTTATGCGTAAGCTATTCCCAATGATGGCAATTCAGTTTCAGTTAAGTTCGAATCGCTAAGGTCGCGCCGTCGGCAACACATAAGAAAATACGGAGCCACCCCATGAAAATCCTGACTGCCCTGTTCACCGCGTCCCTCATCTGCCTGACCGCCAGCCTCGCTCATGCCCGCGACCTGGGCCCCGACGAAACCCTGAGACTGCGCGACGCTGGTACCATTGTGTCTTTCGAGAAGCTCAACGCCACCGCTCTGGCCAAACACCCCGGCTCGACCATCACCGGCACCGAGCTTGCAGAAGAGTACGGCAAGTACAAATACCAGATGGAACTGCGCGACCCGCAAGGCATTGAGTGGGATATGGAATTGGATGCGGTCAGCGGGCAGGTTCTCAGGGATCATCAGGATACGTAATGAAGGTGCTTTCATTTTCAAGCATGGCGCTGGTGCTTCTGGCTTTTTGCTCGGTGGCCGTGGCCCGCGACCTGGATCAGGACGAAGCCCTGCGCCTGCGCCAACAGGGCGTGATCCTGCCGCTGGAGCAGCTCTTGCAGCAAGCGCTGGACCGCTATCCCGGGGCCAAGTTGCTGGAAGCCGAGCTTGAAGAAAAACACGACGTCTATGTTTATGAAGTCGAGCTGCTGACCGCCGAAGGCGTGGTGCGCGAGCTGGACGTCGATGCCACCACCGGCCACGTGCTGAAAGACAAGGAAGATTGATCGATGCGTTTGCTCCTGGTGGAAGACCACGTGCCGCTGGCCGACGAATTGATGGCCGGCCTCAATCGGCAAGGCTACGCCGTGGACTGGCTGGCCGACGGCCGCGATGCGGTGTACCAGGGCAGCAGCGAGCCTTATGACCTGATCATCCTCGACCTCGGCCTGCCGGGTTTGCCGGGGCTTGAGGTGCTGGCGCAGTGGCGGGCCGGTGGCCTGGCCACGCCGGTGCTGATTCTCACCGCACGCGGTTCCTGGGCCGAGCGGATCGAAGGCCTCAAGGCTGGCGCCGACGATTACCTGAGCAAACCCTTCCACCCGGAAGAACTGCACCTGCGCATTCAGGCCTTGTTGCGCCGCTCCCACGGCCAGGCCAATCAGCCGACGCTCAAGGCTGCCGGGCTGCACCTGGATGAAGGTCGCCAGTGCGTGACCCGCGACGGCGCCGACATCCAGCTCACCGCCGCCGAATTTCGCCTGCTGCGCTATTTCATGCTGCACCCCGAACAGATCCTTTCCAAAAGCCACCTCGCCGAACACCTCTATGACGGTGAAACCGAGCGCGACTCCAACGTGCTAGAAGTCCACGTCAATCACCTGCGCCGCAAGCTCGGCCGCAGCGTGATCGAAACCCGTCGCGGTCAGGGTTACCTGTTCGGCGGGCAAGCCCAGTGAGGTCGATCCAGCGTCGCTTGAGCCTGGGCCTGATCAGCGTGATGGTGATCGTCGGCCTGGTGCTGGCGCAAACCAGCCTGTGGCTGTTCGAAATGGGTTTGCAGCGCTACCTCGAAGCCGGGTTGCGCAACGACAGTGAAAACCTGCTGGTGGCGCTGGTGCGTGGCCCGCAGGGGTTGCAGCTGGATGAGCGCCATCTGTCGCCGGCCTATCAGCGCCCGTTTTCCGGGCACTATTTTCGTATCGACTTTGCCGACAGCCATTGGCGCTCCCGCTCGTTATGGGATCAGGACCTGCCGCGGCTCGAACACCCGGGCCTGAACAGCAACCTGCAACTGGGGCCGGAAGGGCAGCAGTTGCTGGTGCTGCGTTCGGACTACCGGCGGCTGGGCCAGGCGATTTCCATCAGCGTCGCTCAGGACTACACGCCGGTGCGCGAGAGTTTCTGTCGCATGCAACAAGTCGGTCTCGGGTTGGGGCTGGCGGGGCTGTTGCTGATTTTGCTGTTGCAACGGATCACCGTGCGCCGCGCCTTGCGCCCGCTGGAAAAGGCCCGCGAGCAAATCGCCCAGTTGCAGCAGGGCCAGCGTTCGCAACTCGACGAAGCCGTGCCGGTGGAGCTGGAACCGCTGGTGGCGCAGATCAACCATTTGCTGGCCCACACCGAAGACAGCCTCAAGCGTTCGCGCAATGCCTTGGGCAACTTGGGGCATGCGTTGAAAACCCCATTGGCGGTGTTGTTGAGCCTGGCTTCCAGCGAGAAGCTCGATGCGCACCCGCAGCTGCGCAAGGTGATTCAAGCGCAACTGGAGCAGGTCCAGCAGCGACTCAATCGCGAACTCAATCGCGCCCGGTTGTCCGGCGATGCACTGCCGGGGGCGTTGTTTGATTGCGATGCCGAGCTGCCGGGGTTGCTGGCCACGCTGAACATGATTCACGGTGAACACCTCGACCTGAGCTCCCGCGCACCGGCCGGTTTGCAACTGCCGTGGGATCGCGAAGATCTGCTGGAGTTGCTGGGCAACCTGCTGGACAACGCCTGCAAATGGGCGGATGCCGAGGTTCGGTTAAGCGTGGTTGAAACGGCTGAAAGTTTTCAGTTGAGCGTGGAAGACGATGGGCCGGGGATTCCCGAAGACCAGCGTGACCAGGTGTTCAGCCGCGGTACACGGCTTGATGAACAGACCGATGGGCATGGATTGGGATTGGGCATCGTGCGCGACATCGTCGACACGTGGGGCGGGGTGTTGAGGCTGGAGGAAAGCGAGTGGGGCGGGTTGAAAGTGATGATCGAACTGCCCAAACGCTGACACCGAGCGGAAGCCAACCCATAACCCTGTGGGAGCGCAATCCGTTACATATCGGCAATAGCCGTTCGCTTTGACAAGGGGACGATGCTGCGGCACAGTGCGCGCCCTCTAATAAAACCCTCTCTTCAATCCGCTGGCGGCGCTTGTGCGCACTGCCGGACGGACTCTTTCCGCTTGCCTTGAGGTAACGATGATTAATGCAGTAATTGCCGCGGTCGGCATCATGCTGATACTCAGCCTGTCCCGCGTGCATGTGGTAATCGCGCTGATTGTGGGTGCGCTGGTCGGTGGTTTGACCGGTGGCCTGGGGATCGATGCGACCCTCAAAGCCTTCAACAGCGGCCTGGGCGGCGGGGCGACAGTGGCGTTGTCCTACGCCTTGCTCGGCGCGTTCGCCGTGGCCATCGCCAAGTCCGGCCTGGCCCACGCCCTGGCGGACAAAGCCCTGGCCATGGTCGATCGCCAGCACGCCAATGGTGGCGGCAATGTCAAATGGCTGCTGATCGGCCTGCTCTGGGTGGTGGCCATCGCCTCGCAGAACATTTTGCCGATTCATATCGCGTTTATCCCGTTGCTGGTGCCGCCTCTTTTATATGTGCTGACCAAACTGCAACTGGACCGGCGGTTGATCGCCTGCGTGATGACCTTCGGGCTGATCACGCCGTACATGTTCCTGCCGGTGGGCTTCGGCAACATCTTCCTCAATGAAATCCTGTTGGCCAACGTCGCCCGTAGCGGGGTGGACATCAGCGGCATCAACGTCACCCATGCCATGGGAATTCCGGCGCTGGGCATGGTGTTTGGCCTCGCGGCAGCCTTCATCAGCTACCGCAAGAAGCGCGTTTACGACCTGGAAAAGATCGAGCAAGTCGAACAGGTCGCGGTGCAGTACAACCCCTTGAGCCTGATGGTCGCCGGTCTGGCGATTATCGTGGCGTTCATTATTCAGCTGTTGCTGGACTCGATGATTATCGGGGCGCTGGTGGGCTTTCTGATCTTTTCGGCGTCGGGCATCGTCAAGTGGCGTGAAACCGACGACCTGTTCACCGAAGGCATGAAGATGATGGCGATGATCGGCTTCATCATGATCGCCGCATCCGGTTTTGCTGAAGTGATGAAAGCCACCGGTCATGTGCAGACACTGGTGGAGTCCTCGGCCTCGTGGATCGACCACAGCAAAGGCATCGGGGCGCTGTTGATGCTGCTGGTGGGCCTGTTGGTGACCATGGGCATCGGCTCGTCGTTTTCCACCGTACCGATTCTGGCGGCGATTTTCGTGCCGTTGTGCGTGCAACTGGGCTTCAGCCCGATCGCCATCGTGTGCATCGTCGGCACTGCCGGCGCGCTGGGCGATGCCGGTTCACCGGCGTCGGACTCGACCCTGGGCCCGACCTCCGGTCTGAACATCGACGGCCAGCATCACCACATCTGGGACACCGTGGTCCCGACCTTCCTGCACTACAACCTGCCGTTGCTGGCGTTCGGTTGGGTGGCGGCGATGGTTCTGTAACCACTCTACCTTGTAGGACCGCGTTCAACTTTTGATCTGGCGTGCCGTTATAGCCTTTAACCACGCCAATAAAATCAAAAGAGTGAACGTCATGCGCATGAGCCTGAAGGCCAAAGTCCTGTCCCTTGCCGTCCTCCCGGTGTTGCTCTTTGCGCTGGTCATCAGCCTGACCACGCTGTTCATTCTGCAGGAACAGGCCCGCAAGGAAGTCGAGGAAACCCGTCAGCGCCTGCTCAGCGATGCCAAGGCAACCCTGCAAAGCTACGTTGCCGTGGCCATGACCGCGATCAAACCGCTCTACGACGCGGCCGCTCCCGGCGATGACGCGGCGCGGGCGCAGGTGATCAAGTTGCTGTCGAGCATCACCTACGGCAAGGACGGCTACTTCTTCGGCTACGACTCCAACACCGTGCGCCTGTTCAAGGCCAACAGCCCCGAAGGCGTGGGCCAGAGCTTCAAGGACAACCGCGACCCGAACGGCATCTACGTTAACCGCGACCTGGTGAAAGTCGCCAAGGACGGGACCCACTACCTGCAATACAGCTCGCCACTGCCTGGTAATACCCAAGTGCAGGTGCCCAAGCTCGGCTACACCGAATACCTGTCGAAGTGGGACATGGCGGTCGGCACCTCGGTCAACCTCGACGGCATTGAAGCGCAAGTGGCGCTGGTCGAGATCAAGGTCCAGGAACGCATGCAAGGCGTGGTGCTGAGCATTGTCGGGATTGCCGTGCTGGTGCTGCTGGTGATCGCCGCGGCCGGGATGCTGCTGGCCAATACCATTCTGCGTCCGCTGAACCTGATGAAAGCCAACCTCGACGACATCGCGGCGGGCGAGGGCGACCTGACCCGGCGCCTGACCATCACCAGCCAGGATGAACTCGGCGAACTGGCCGGCTCGTTCAACCGTTTCGTCGACAAGATCCACAGCCTGGTGCGGCAGATCACCGAAATGACCTCGCAACTGACCGGGCTGGTGAATCAGGTTTCCGATCAGGCCCAACGCTCGGATCAGGCCATGGAGCGCCAGCGTCACGAGACCGATCAGGTGGCCACGGCGATCAACCAAATGTCGGCGGCGGCCCAGGAAGTGGCCAAGAGCGCGCAAAACGCCGCGGTCGCTGCCCAGCAGACCGACGAAGAAGGCCAGGCCGCCAAGCGCGTGGTGGCCGGCAGCATCGTGAAGATTCATGCACTGGTGAACGACATTCGCAGCAGCGGCGTGTCCCTCGACAGCCTGCAGAAAGACGTGTCGTCGATTGTCAGCGTGCTCGGGGTGATCCGTTCGATTGCCGAGCAGACCAACCTGCTGGCGCTCAACGCCGCCATTGAAGCGGCCCGCGCCGGTGAGGCCGGACGTGGTTTTGCGGTGGTTGCCGACGAAGTGCGGGCGCTGGCCAGTCGCACGCAAATCAGCACCCAGGAAATCCAGGGCATGATCGACCGCTTGCAGGCCGGCACCCAATCGGCGGTCGAGTCCATGCGCCGCTCCAGCGAGGCCGGCGACGGCACATCGGCCCAGGCCAACGAGGCCGGGGCGTCGCTGGACGCCATGGCTCAGTTGATTGGCACCATCAACTCGATGAACGCGCAGATTGCCAGCGCCGCCGAAGAGCAAACCGCCGTGGCCGAAGAGATCAACCGCAGCGTGCACCAGATCGCCGTGGCGGTAGACAGCGTCGCCGACGAGACCCAGCGCGGTGCGCAAACCTCGCGCAGCCTGGCCGATCTCGGTCAGCGCCTGGGGCAATTGGTCGGGCAATTCCGTATTTGATTGATGTCGCTGAGAGCGTTTTGCGATCCGTAGCAGCTGCCGAGCCCGCGAGGCTGCTGCTACGGGGGAGCCACATCGCGACTACCCTCAATAGTAAGCAAACTCCGTCCAGGCATCTGTTTGAACCGGTTTCTGCAACGGGCGGTCATTTGCTTCAGGTGCCGCGCACCCGCGGCACCCGGACGACCCTAACCATGGAGTCAGACTCATGAACGACGGTACCTGCGACTGCCCGAAATGCTCCTGCAAACTGGGCGATCACCCCATCGTGCGTCACGGCAAGCACTATTGCTGCGAAGGCTGCGCCAAACATCACGAACACGGCGAAGAATGTTCCACCAAAGGCTGCAAGTGCGCTAAGCACTGACCGCTCATCCAAAAAAAGTGGAGCCGCTGCGGCTCCACTTTCAGTTCGAATATTCACCCTCCCGTTCAACGTTCAACTCGTCGGCCGCCAGGTCACGTTCTCGACGCCGAATTTTTCCGCCACAGGTTTGCTGGTCTTTTGCACCCGCTCACGGCCAAAACGAGGGATCCGGCCTACGCCGGCATCGCAACTGGCCCAGTGCCAGGCTTCTGCGTTGTCCATTTTGTCCTGGCGGATGATGAAAGACTTAGGCTTGCCATGAAGTGTGTATTCAATGACGAAAAGCTTTGCGTTGTTCATAAAGCCTGTATTCCTCCCTGTTGTTATAGAAGGATCGTGAGGCGCGCGAAAAATTCCGTCGGATTGTCAGTCGGTTACAGCGACTGGCGACACGTCGCACGCCTCGCTACCGTGGAGCCTTTCCGTCCCCTAATGATCCTAGCCTATGGCCAAGGCCGCACCCCCTGATTTAAGCGATACCGATGTGCCGGTGCAACCGCTGGCACGTACTTACCCGCGTGGGTTGTATATCGAGCCTCACGAACATGCGTGGGGCCAGTTGCTGTACGCGATGAGCGGCGTGATGTGGGTCGAGACGCCCAATGAAGCGCTGGTGGTGCCGCCGCAACGGGCGGTCTGGCTGCCGCCGGGTGTGCCGCACGGGATTCGCGTGGTCTCTGACTTGCAGATGCGCAACATCTACCTGCGGCCGTCATTGGCGGCGACACTGGACGACAGTGTGCAAGTGATTGAAGTCGGCGGCTTGCTGCGCGAACTGATCGTCGGGCTGGTGGAGCAGGGCGACGACGGTGCCCCGGATTACTACGACGCGCTGGTCGGCCTGGCCTTGCTGGAGCTCAAGCGCGCCCGGCGCTCATTGCTGAAAATACCGCTACCGGACGATTCCGACCGGCGGCTGATGAACCTGTGCCAGGCGGTCATGGCCTCACCGTCGCTGGACATTCCCTTCGAGCAGCACGCCGAAAATGCCGGTGCCAGCGTGCGTACCCTGGCGCGGTTGTTCAAGGACGGTTTGGGCATGGGCTTCGCCGAATGGCGGCGGCAGGTGCAACTGGCGACCGCGGCGGCCGAATTGATTCAGGGCGTACCGGTCAGCGCGATAGCCCGGGAACTGGGTTATTCGCCGAGCAGCTTCAGCGACATGTTCCGCCGGGAACTGGGCGTCGCGCCTTCGCAGTTTTGCGTGAGCCAGCAACGGGGCGGCGCTGCGTAAAAAGCGCTTTGGCCGACATTCAGAAGTACTTGGCCGACGTCCGTGGCGACCTCTCTCTAGACTCTGCGCATACCCTCTTATGCCACGGAGTCTGTCATGAACTACCTTATCTCGTTGGGTATCGGTCTGGGCGTCGGCCTGCTCTATGGCGCGCTGGATTTTCGTTCCCCCGCACCGCCGGCCATCGCGCTGGTGGGCCTGCTGGGCATGCTTGCCGGTGAGCAGTTGTGGCCCTTGGGCCGGCAACTGGTGGCGGGCTGGATCTCCTGAAACCTCTTATCCATTTGGTGGAAATGCCCATGAAAGCACTGCAATTCGACAAAACCGGCGACCTCTCGGCCCTGCGCTACGTTGAGGTGCCCACCCCCGTTCCCGGCGCTGACGAAGTGCTGGTCCAGATCAAGGCGGCGGGCCTCAATCCCAGCGATGTGAAAAACGTACTGGGGCGCTTTCCCTACACCACATTGCCGCGGATTCCCGGGCGTGATTTCGCCGGTATCGTCGTCGAAGGCCCGCAGGCGCTGATCGGCCAGGAAGTCTGGGGCACCGGCCGGGAGTTGGGCTTCTTTGCCGACGGTTCCCACGCGCAATTCGTCAAACTGCCGGCCAATGGCGTGGCGCTGAAGCCGACGCATCTGAGCTTTGCCCAGGCTGCCAGCCTCGGTGTGCCGTACACCACGGCGTGGGATGCGTTGGAACGCAGTCTTGTCACGACCGGAACGCGGTTGTTGGTGATCGGCGGCGGGGCGGTGGGCAGCGCAGCATTGGCGCTGGCCAAAGTCCGGGGCGCCCAGGTGCTGGCGGCGGCGCGGCGGCCGGAGCAGGTCAAGGATTTGCAGGCTCAGGGTTATCAGACGCTGCAACTGGATAAGCCTGAGGACCTGGGCGCACAGGTCAACGCCGTGTATGCCGGCGGTGCCGACGTGATCTTCGACACCACCGGTTTCTGGCTACCGGCCTCGGTCCCGGCGCTGGCCGCGTTCGGTCGCATCGCAATCATCGCCGCGCCGGCGGATGGGCATGTGCAATTGCCGGCCTTGGCGCTGTATCGCAAGGGCGGTTCGGTGGTGGGGATCAATTCGTTGCTGTACGGGGTTCAGGCGTGTGCGGCGATGCTCGAACAGTTCGGAAGCTTTTTCGATCAGGGCCTGTTGCCGTTGCCGGAAGGGCTAGTTGAATCGCCGTTGGCCGAGGGGCTGGAACGGTATGCCGAGGTGAATCAGGGCAGTGGCGACAAGGTGATTTTGTTGCCTTGAAATGGATGCAACTGGAAATACACCCCGGATCAAATGTGGGAGCGGGCAAGCCCGTTCCCACATAGGGACGTATGAATCAGGCCTCAGGCACGCCTTTCTCCCAAGCCGACCAATTCTTTAAAATCTCCTGCACCAACGGATTCCCCGTGCGGTACAGGTTCTCCAGTGCCGGCACAAACCCGCCCTGATCGGCGTATTTGAGCAGGTTACCCACTTCGCTCTGGCCCGGCGCCGGCCGGTCGAAGTCGGAACCGGCGCGTACCACCGCCAAACGGCGGACATCCACCAGACCTTCGCGACTGGCCCGCAGCAGTGCCTCGTAGGTGGAGTTGTCTTCTTGCTGAGTGGTGCAGTAGACACCTTCATTGTTGGTCAGCAATTTTGTCCAGACTTCCGCCCGCTCACTCAAGCGCGTCCCGGAAAACCAGGTATTGCCCGCCAGCGTGTCGCACTGGGTCACCACCGGCGGCTGATTGGCCGGGGCCGACGGATACTTCAAGCGCCACGCCGCCGACTCCTTGCTCTCGCTCAGTTCGACTTTGTGGCTCAGGGCGAAGGCTTTGGCCTGCAACTTCGGATTGAGTTCGAAGACTTCGGTCTTGTAATCCAGCGGCGGTTTTTCGTTCGGGCCTTTGGTGTTGATGCCCAGGTAACCGGTCGGCCAGTCTTTCGGCGCGTCCCGGGAGTCCAGTTCCCACTGGGTGCCGAACTCCACCAGGTAGTGCGCCCACGCGGTGGTGCCGATGGTCCCGTGTTTCGGGCTGATGCCGGCAATCCCGGCGATCAGGAAGTAACTTTTGCGCAGGTCGAATTTCGGCGACAGCGCCAGGGCCAGGGTCGAGGCCGCCGCATTGGTCTGGCCCATGCCGGTGACCATCAGGCACACCTGTTCGGTGTTGCAGCGAATGTTCGGGTACTCGGCGGACAGGCCCGGTACTCGCACTTCCTGCTTGAGTTCCAGGCGATCGATCCAGTTCTGCGCCTCGGGAGCGAACATAGTGATCAGCATCACTTTCGGCTGGATCGGCGCTTCTACCGCCCAGGCAGAGGAAGAGAGCAGGGTGCTTGCCGCAAAACCGACAGACAGGGAAATACGCGTCATTGCTTTCATAAAACCTCCTGATTCAAATGAGCCTTAAAACTGATAGCCGACACCGGCGTAGTAACCCCAGCCGTTGGAACGGGCGCGGAAGTCGCCGTCGCCGAAATTCAACTCACTGCCGTCCTCCCAGTTGCCGCCGTTGTGGAAGTAACGGCCGACCAGGGTGAAACGCAAGTGGGTGAAGGCGTAGAGCAACACGTTGGTGGCCACGGTGGCATTGGCGGTGCGGGCCGGGTTGTCCTTGTGCAGATCGGAGCCGAAGTCGAAGTTGGTGAAACCGATGTAGGTCAACGAAGCGCCGTTGCTGAAACTGCTGATGGGCACGATGTATTTGAGCTGGGCGCGGTAGCCGTCCCACGAATACTCGTTGCTGGCGCCGTAGTTTTCCCACTGGTAGCGACCGTAGAAGTTGGCCGACAGGTTGACCCGCGAATGGGTGTCGATGTCGGTGCCGAGGCCGCTGTACAGCGTGTTGGCACGGTTGGCGCTGTTGCTGCCGTGGTCGTAGATCCAGTCGAACGCCACGTACCATTCCTTGAACGGCCCGACGGCCAGACTGCGGCCGGCGAGGTAGTCGATGGAAATCCGCGGTTCGTGCTCCATGAACACTGGCGAGCCGTGGTCCCATACGCCTTTGTCATGGCTGTTGCCGATGTCGAAGATCTTCGGAATGTCGATGTAGCCGTACAACTCGAACGGCCCCTTGCGGCCGAAGTACTCGTATTCCAAGTAGATGTCGTCGGCCGGTTGCGGGCCGAAACTGATGTCCTTGCTGCCGATGACGGTCAGGTCCTGATTGAACCAGTCCGACAGGTACGCGCCTTTTTTTGGTGGGTTGGCTTCAGGACTGAGGGCTTCGCCCTGGGCGGACTCTTCGGTGGTGGCCGGTTGGGCCAGCGCGGAGCTGCTGAGTAGTCCTGTAACGCTGGCCAACAGCAAGGAAACAGCAAACGTGCGCGAGCAAGTCACGCGACTGGGGGTGCAATGCATTAAAAGTCCCTTTTCGTGCGGATCGAAGCCCCGGTGGTGCGGGCTTGTGCGGTTTAAGTGGCGAACAGGCCGGTATCGGCGGCTCGCAAACGTTTGCATAAGCTATACCAATTTTCGCAATGCGCTGAAAAGCCGGAGGAATTGGCGGTTTTGCTGTCCTTTTGGTCAAGGATTTCGAGGGGCGGGGGAAAGGCGGGGGAGCTGAATGCACCAAAGTGAGTTTCGCTGCACAAAGATCGTTCTTACGCGGCTTCTGCCAAATGGGGTTGCTGTAGAATCATCGCCATTGACTTCACAAGGTGCATCCCATGAGCGAGCCGATACGTCTGACCCAATACAGCCACGGCGCAGGTTGCGGCTGCAAGATTTCGCCCCAGGTGCTGGAGGTGATTCTGGCCGGCAGCGGGGCGCAGAACCTGGACCCGAAACTCTGGGTTGGCAACGCCTCGCGCGATGACGCGGCGGTGTATGCCATCGATGAAGAGCGCGGCGTGGTGTCGACCACTGACTTCTTTATGCCGATCGTCGACGATCCGTTCGATTTCGGCCGTATCGCCGCCACCAACGCCATCAGCGACATTTACGCCATGGGCGGCGATCCGTTGATGGCAATTGCGATCCTCGGCTGGCCGGTCAATGTGCTGGCGCCGGAGATTGCCCGGGAAGTGATTCGCGGCGGGCGGTCGGTCTGCGATGAAGCGGGAATCCCCTTGGCCGGTGGCCATTCCATCGACGCACCTGAGCCGATCTTCGGCCTGGCCGTGACCGGACTGGTGGAAAAGCGCCACATGAAGCGCAACGACACTGCCACCGCCGGATGCCTGCTCTATCTCACCAAACCCTTGGGCATCGGCATCCTCACCACCGCCGAGAAAAAGGGCAAGTTGCGCAATGCCGACATCGGCCTGGCCCGCGACTGGATGTGCACCCTGAACAAACCCGGAAGCCGTTTTGGCAAGCTCGATGGCGTGACCGCAATGACTGACGTCACCGGTTTCGGCCTGCTCGGGCATCTGGTGGAAATGGCCGACGGCAGCAACGTGACCGCCCGCATCGGCTATGACCGTGTGCCGCGCCTGCCGGGCGTCGAGTATTACCTCGATCAGGGCTGCGTGCCCGGCGGCACACTGCGCAATTTCGACAGCTACGCCAGCAAGGTCGGCCGGCTCCAGGAGTTGCACAAACGCGTGCTCTGCGACCCGCAGACCAGCGGCGGTTTGCTGATTGCAGTCACGCCCGAAGGCGACGCAGCGTTCCTGGCGGTGGCGGCCGAACTTGGGCTGGCCCTTCAGCCGATCGGCGAACTGGTTGAGCGACAGACCCACGCGGTTGAGGTGGTTTGATGTCCAGAGACTTCACCGATTACCGCGACATCTTCCTCAACGACCGGCCGATGATGGATGTGCGCGCGCCGATCGAATTCCTCAAGGGCTCATTCCCCGGTGTGGTCAACCTGCCGCTGATGAATGACCACGAGCGGCAACGGGTCGGCACTTGCTACAAGCAACACGGTCAGCAAGCAGCCATCACGCTGGGGCATCAATTGGTGGCCGGCGCGACCAAGGCCGAGCGTATCCAGGCCTGGGCCGATTTTGCCCGGGCGCATCCGGATGGTTATTTGTATTGTTTTCGCGGTGGGCTGCGTTCGCAGATCACCCAGCAGTGGCTCAAGGACGAAGCGGGCATCGACTATCCGCGGGTCGGTGGCGGCTACAAGGCCATGCGCACCTTCTTGCTCGACACGCTCGACCAGGCCGTTGCCCAGTGCGATTTCGTTTTGCTGGGCGGCATGACCGGCACCGGCAAGACCGAGGTGCTCACGCAATTGAGCAACGCGCTGGACCTTGAAGGTCATGCCCATCATCGCGGCTCCAGCTTCGGCAAACGCGCCACCGGCCAACCCTCCAACATCGACTTTGAAAACCGCCTGGCCGTGGACGTGCTGAAAAAGCGTGCCAGCGGTATCGAGCAGTTTGTGCTCGAAGACGAGAGCCGCGCGATCGGCAGTTGTGCGCTGCCGTTGCCGCTGTATCAGGGCATGCAGCAGTTTCCGATGGTCTGGCTGGAAGACAGCCTGGAAGGGCGCGTCGAGCGGATCCTGCGCGATTACGTGGTGGATTTATGCGCCGAGTTCACCGAGGTGTATGGCGATGAAGGCTTCGCACTGTTTTCCGAGCGGATGTTGGCGAGCCTGAACAATGTCCAGAAACGCCTGGGCGGCGAACGTCATCGGCGGATGCTGACCTTGATGGAGGATGCGCTGGCGGAACAGGCCAATAGCGGCGCGGTGGATTTGCACCGGGGCTGGATCGAAGGGTTGCTGCGTGAGTATTACGACCCGATGTATGTGTTTCAGCGGGAGAAGAAGGGGGCGCGGATCGAGTTTGTCGGGGATCGGGGGGCGGTTCTCGAATATTTGCGGGAGCGGGGTAAGCAGCGGGGGTGATGTTGTTTTTACTGGCCCCTTCGCGAGCCTGCTCGCGATGAGGCCTGGCAGGTGCCCGACCGCTTACGTCGGACAAGTCTCCGGGCCGTTATTGAGCCCTTGCTTATAGAGGTGGCTCTGCAGGCTGGCCTTGCCGTTGTGCCAGGTCAGCGTGAGCACGTACAGCGAGTCATAGTCGCTGGATGCCCAGTCATCGGTGATGCGCTGTTCTGAGCCGACGGCTTCCCCGGCGACCTTGTTGATCAGCTCGGGCAGGTAGCCATGAGACCAGGCGGTATAGATGATCGAGTTGTGATACTTGTCGCGAAGCAGTTCATCGGCCAGGTCGCTGGTGTCGTTGGCCGAAAATTCGATGTTCACCGGCAAGCCGAGCTTGATCGCGCTGGGGCTGATGGTCATCAGGGGGCGAATGTAACTGTAGGAATTATCCAGTTCGCCTTCCTCTACATTGCGCGTCGGGTTGGCGGCAAACACGTAGTTGGCCTTGCCGAATTTTTCCGGCAGCAAGGTGGCCAGGTCGATGGCGCGGTTCAGTCCCTGACAATTGAGCTGACCCAGGCCGCCGGCCGGTTTTTCCGCGTGACGCAAAAACACCAGCGTCTGTGTACCGTCCACCGGTTGGGCGCGGCTTACACTGGACTCCAGTGACAAAAACAACGCGCTGGCCGCCAACAGAGCGGGCAGGAAGATATAAGCGCGATGTTTGAAGCGGTTGGTGAGTTTCAAAGGATTCATCATCGAATAGGTAATCTTCAGCGCATTTGGTTAAGGCCGACAAACCTTGACACCTCAAGTGCCTAGCATAGGGTGTTTGCCATGTCGTTGACCCGGTCCATTTCTAACAGGGCAATGCTCAGAGTCCGCTGAAGCCCTTTTGGTTCGATTCGAGCTTCGATCCGGGCCAGGTGCCTGGCACTTTAGCGGCAACCTTGAACGGATTGGGGGGAAGGTTATCGACAGGATGTTTCGGATTGATGGGCACAGTACACATGTTAGCCCTGTCCCCCTTATGATCTTCACTCCGACTTTCCCGTGGAAGCTCCCGATGACCGATTTGTCTGCATTCCCCATCACTCGAAAATGGCCGGCCCAGTACCCGGAGTGGATCCAGCTCTATTCCTTGCCAACGCCCAATGGCGTCAAGGTTTCGATCATGCTCGAAGAGATCGGGCTGCCCTACGAGCCGCATCGTGTGGGCTTCGACACCCAGGATCAGCTGTCCCCTGAGTTTCTGTCGCTGAACCCCAACAACAAGATTCCGGCGATCCTCGACCCCCACGGCCCGGGCGACCAACCGCTGGCGCTGTTCGAGTCCGGGGCGATTCTGATTTACCTCGCCGACAAGAACGGGCAACTGCTGGCCCAGGAGTCGGCAGCGCGTTACGAGACCCTTCAGTGGCTGATGTTTCAGATGGGCGGTATCGGGCCGATGTTCGGCCAGCTCGGCTTTTTCAACAAATTCGCCGGCAAGGACTACGAAGACAAGCGTCCCCGTGATCGTTACGTCGACGAAAGCAAGCGCTTGCTCAAGGTCCTCGATGGCCGTCTGCAAGGGCGCGACTGGATCATGGGCGAGCGCTACACCATTGCCGACATCGCGACTTTTCCGTGGGTGCGTAACCTGATCGGCTTCTACGAGGCCGGTGATCTGGTCGGCATCCAGAATTTCCCCAATGTCACTCGCGTGCTGGAGCGTTTCCTGGCAAGGCCGGCGGTGATTCGTGGGCTGGAAATCCCCAAGCAATCCCTTTGAATCCCTCATCACCAAGGCAGGCAATGAGCTCATTCGATTTCAAGCAAGTAGATGTCTTCAGCCACGTCGTGCTCAAGGGCAACGCGCTGGCGGTGGTGTTTGGCGCAGACAAGCTCAGCGATGAACGCATGGCGGCGTTCGCGAACTGGACCAACCTCAGCGAAACCACTTTCGTGCTCGAACCTCGAGACCCCCGGGCCGACTATCGGGTACGCATCTTCACCACCCTGCAAGAGTTGCCGTTCGCCGGTCATCCGACGCTGGGCACCTGCCATGCCTGGCTCGAGGCCGGTGGGGTGCCCAAAGGCGAGGAGATCATTCAGGAATGCGGTGCCGGGTTGGTGCGAGTGCGTCGGCAGGGGGCGGAGCTGGCGTTTCTCGCGCCACCGTTGCTCAGGTCCGGCCCGGTGGACGCCGGGCTGGTCGAGCGTGTACGGCTGGGCCTCGGATTGGCGCCGGGAGCGATTGTGCGCACGCAATGGGTCGACAACGGTGCCGGTTGGCTGGCGGTGATGCTCGAGGACCGCCAGCAGATTCTGGACTTGCAGCCGGATCATGCACAGATGCTCGGCCTCGCCGTCGGTGTCATCGCGCCATGGCACCCCGAGCGCGATGGTGCTGAGGCGCAGTTCGAAGTGCGTGCATTCATCTCCGGCGACGGCATGCCGGAAGACCCGGCCACCGGCAGCCTGAACGCCGGAATCGCTCAATGGTTGCTCAGCGAAGGGCTGGCCCCGGCATCTTATGTCGTCAGTCAGGGCCTGACCATGGGCCGCGCCGGGCGGATTCGGGTGGAGCAGGTGGGAGATGAGATTTGGATTGGTGGTGCTGTCGTGACGTGTATTACCGGAACGCTGACGATCTAACCTGTGAGAGCAGGCGGTATTCGATGCGGGCGATTGTTGCCGCCGCGGTAACGTTGTCTTGAGCGATCGAGGTTTGTGTCCCGCACCTTGCAGGGCATAAGCTTTGCGCCCTACGAATTTCGTCTCTTCAGGAAGGTCCATGTCCAGTCAGTTCCCAGAAGCACGTCCACGCCGTCTGCGCCGCAATGCGAGCCTGCGCAGCCTGTTCCAGGAAACCGAGTTCAGCTTGAACGATCTGGTGCTGCCGATTTTCGTCGAGGAAGAGATCGACGATTTCGTGCCGATCAAGAGCATGCCCGGGGTGATGCGCATTCCCGAGTCGAAACTGGCCGGCGAGATCGAGCGTTACGCCCGGGCGGGGATCAAGTCGGTGATGACGTTCGGCGTGTCTCATCATCTGGACAGCAACGGCAGCGACACCTGGAACGATAACGGCCTGGTGTCGCGCATGTCGCGCATCGCCAAAAACGCCGTGCCGGAAATGATCGTGATGTCCGACACCTGTTTTTGTGAGTACACCGACCACGGCCATTGCGGCGTGTTGCACCAGCACGAAGTCGATAACGACCAGACACTGATCAACCTCGGCAAACAAGCCGTGGCCGCCGCCCGGGCCGGCGCCGATGTGATCGCGCCGTCGGCGGCGATGGACGGGCAGGTCCAGGCGATTCGCCGGGCGCTCGATGCGGCGGGTTTCAGCCAGACCGCGATCATGGCCTATTCGACCAAATTCGCCTCGGCGCTTTATGGCCCGTTCCGCGAAGCCGGCGGCAGTGCGCTCAAGGGTGACCGCAAAAGCTATCAGATGAACCCGATGAACCGTCGTGAAGCGGTGCGTGAGTCGTTGCTGGACGAGCAGGAAGGCGCCGACGCGCTGATGGTCAAGCCGGCCGGCGCGTACCTGGACATCATCCGCGACATCCGCGAAGCCTCGCGTCTGCCGTTGTCGGCGTATCAGGTGAGCGGTGAATACGCGATGATCAAATTCGCCGCCCAGGCTGGGGCGATCGATGAAGATCGCGTCGTGCGTGAGAGTCTGGGGGCGATCAAAAGGGCGGGGGCGGATTTGATCTTCACCTACTTCGCAATGGACCTGGCCCTGGCCGGGATCTAACAAATCAAAAGATCTTCAGGTGATATAAGGCCGTATCCCATGATCGCGGAAATACCGTTCGATCACCTTCGGATCGGCGCTGTAATCGGCGATCGCCACATAGGTATCGGGGCGCAGCAGGTAAAACCCGTTGCGCGCCAGGCCCACGGTTTCAAATACCGGTCGCCAGTCGAACACCTGCAACGGCAGGTGATGCGCGCTGCACCAGGCGATCATCTCGTCGCTGGTTTCGCCATACACATGCACCTGCCAGGTCAGGTATTTCAGCGATTCGAAGTTGTCCCCTTCATCGTCGTGGGCCCAGGGCAGGCGATCACCGCCGTGAATATGGCCGGTAACGCCCTCACTCAACGGCATGCCGCGATAGTTGAGGGTGGTCTGTGACACCGTGCGAAACATGAACTCCCGGACGGCCTCGAACGAGATCATTTTCGGGATCAAAAAGGGCGCCACGCGCATGCGCATCACGTCGGCAATTGGCCCATCGGCCGTGACGAAATTGAACACCCGATCAGTGGTGGCCACCAGACGCTGGGCAAAGGCGATGCGTTCGGTTTCATAACTGTCGAGCAGTTTGGCCGTGGCGCTGCCACTTAACACCGCCGCGAGCTTCCAGGCCAGATTGATCGCGTCGCCAATCCCGGTGTTCATGCCCTGGCCACCCGCCGGGCTGTGGACATGGGCGGCGTCACCCAACAGAAACGCGCGTCCGGTACGAAAGTGATCCGCTACCCGGTGATGCACGCGGTAGGTCGAGAACCAGTTCACCTGATCGATCTGCACCTTTAAATTCTCGATGGCCCGCCTGCTGACGTCTGCAAACTGGAGGGTTTCGGCGCGCTCGGCGCGTTCGTCGCGAACCGTGCCGATCAGTCGGGCGCGACCTTCGCTGGACAAAGGAAAAATGGCGAGAAAGTCGGCTTCGTCGAGGTCCACATGCAATTCACCGTTGAACGTCGGGCCGCGGGCCTGCACATCCGCCACGTAGAAAATCTGTTGGTAGGTGCCCCCCGGAAAATCGGTGTCCAGGGATTTGCGCACGATCGAGCGGGCGCCGTCGCAGCCAGCGAGGTAGCAGGCCTGGCAGGTTTGCTGCTGGCCATCGGGCAAGCGCAGCGTTGCGGTGATGCCATCGCCAGTTTCCTCGAAACTGTGCAATTCGGTGTTGCGCTCCACCGTAATGCCAAAGGTCTCCAGGCGTTCGATCAGCAGTTGTTCATGCTCGTCTTGCGGATAGATTTCCAGGAACGCATAGGGCGTCAACCCCTCGCCGATGGCGCTCAGCGGCAGGTGTGCGACCGGTTCGCCCTTGACCCAGAAATTCGCGGCGCACACTTTATGGCCGTTCTGCACCACGGCGTCGCTGAGGTCGAGCTGGCGATACAGCTCCAGCGTTCGGGCCTGTACTGCCAACGCGCGTGAGGTAGTACCGGGGGCCGAGGTCTTGTCGATAATCCGCACCCCAATCCCCAGCTTGCTCAGCCACAGCGCCAGGACCAGCCCGGTCGGGCCGGCGCCGATGATCAGCACGTCGCTACGGTTCATGAGCCTGTCCTCCTCGGTGTGTGGATCAAGTATGGTTCAACCGGGACGCGCTCGCAGGCTCGACAGCGGCTACGGAACAGGGAGAGGGCGGGATAGTCATAGCCTGCGCCATGCCATTGATCGTATGGTTAACCCGGCTCAACGGATTTGATGGAGCACCATGCAAGCCAATCGATTGATCATGAGCGTGGCCGCGCTGTTGGTACTGGCCGGTTGCGGCACTCAGCGCCCTCAGGAACCGCCGGCCCGCAAGCCTGCCGAGGTCAAGGCCGAGATCGTCAGCCTGCTGCCGGCCAAAACGGTCGACCGTCAGGGCTGGGCCACGGACATCTACGCAGCATTTGCCGCGCAAAAGATTTCACCGACCACGCAAAACCTGTGTTCGGTACTCGCGGTCGCTGAGCAAGAGTCGACGTTTCAGGCTGACCCGCTGGTGCCAGGCCTGGGCAAGATCGCCCGGGATGAAATCGACCGCCGCGCCGATAAGGCCCACATCCCCAGCTTGCTGGTCAGCGGTGCCTTGCAGGTGCGTTCACCCAACGGCAAAAGCTACAGCGACCGGCTGAATGCCGTGCGCAGCGAGAAAGAGCTCAGCGAGATTTTCGATGACTTCATCGGCATGGTGCCCATGGGCCGGACCTTGTTCGGCGGCTTCAACCCGGTGCACACCGGCGGGCCGATGCAGGTCAGCATCGACTTTGCCGAGCAGCATGTGCGGGATTATCCCTACCCGGTGAACGGCTCGATTCGTCACGAAGTGTTCACCCGTCGCGGTGGCCTGTATTTCGGTATCGCCCACTTGCTCGGCTATCCGGTGAGCTATCAGCAGCCGCTGTATCGCTTCGCCGATTTCAACGCCGGTTGGTACGCCAGCCGCAATGCGGCGTTTCAGAACGCGGTCAGTCGTGCGACGGGTATCCCGCTGGCGCTGGATGGCGACCTGGTGCGCTACGACTCGATCATGCCCGGCACCACGGAACTGGCGGTGCGCACCCTTGGCAAGCAATTGGACATGCGCAACCCGACCATTCGGGATCAACTGGAGGAGGGCAAAAATCTTCAGTTCGAGGACACCACGCTCTATCAACGCGTCTTCGCTTTGGCCGAACAGGCCGAAGGCCGGCCATTACCCCGGGCGGTGTTGCCGGGGATCGTGCTGCAAAGCCCGAAAATCACCCGAAAACTCACCACGGCGTGGTTTGCCAAGCGGGTCGACGAGCGCTATCAGCGCTGTATGAAGCGCGCGGGAGGGTAACCGGGCAAGTTCGCTCCCACATGGTTCGTGCGCAGTCTTTGGCATCTGCTACAAAGAGAGAGTCGCAGAGGAGATTTAGTCATGTACCAGCTCTATGGGCATCAGAATTCGGGGGCGGCCGCCATCGAAGCCGCGCTGGAACTGTGCGAGGTTCCTTATCGCTTCATCGACGTTTCATCGTCCCCGCAGGCGCTGCATGCGCTGGAGAAGCTCAACCCGCTGAAGCAGGTTCCCACTCTGCAACTGCCTGATGGCGGCGTTCTTACCGAGAGTGCGGCCATCCTGATTCACCTGGGCCTTACGTTTCCGGAGTCGAATCTGTTGCCGGAAAATCCGATCAAGCGCGATCAGGTGATTCATGGCCTGGTGTATATCGTCAGCAATTGTTACACCGCCATCGGCATCATCGATTACCCCGAACGCTGGCTGGCCGAGGCGGACGAGTCGTCCCGGCAAAACCTCATGGCCGGTGCCCGCCAACGCCTGCATTGGCATTGGGAGGTGTTTGCCGATCAGTTCGCCGGCAAGTTGTACCTGGACGATGGAAAACCGGGCGCGCTGGATATTCTGGCAGCGGTGGTAACGCGGTGGGCGGGCACCCGGGAACACTTGCGCATTGCGCGGCCGGGGTTCTTCGCCTGGCTCGAACGCTTCGACCGCCACCCTGCATTGGCGCCGGTCTTCTCTCGGCATTGGCCATAGGAACACCGCCAAACACATGTTGTGGGGGAGGGGCGGGCTTATCTGTGGCGAGGGAGCTTTTGTGGCGAGGGGGCTTGCCCCCGTTGGGTCGCGAAGCGGCCCCAAAAGCTTTGCGACTGCTTCGCAGCCGAACGGGGGCAAGCCCCCTCGCCACAAAAGCCCCCTCGCACAGTGTGCAATCACTCGCCGCGAATGTACTGCTCCAGCTGCCGAATCAGTTCAGCCTGTTCGGCAATGGCTTCCTTGACCAGGTCGCCGATCGACAGCAAGCCCATCAGCTCACCGTCCTCCACCACCGGCAAATGCCGCAGGCGTTTGTCGGACATGATGCCCATGCAGGTTTCGACGGTTTGATGGGTGTCCACGGTGATCACCGGCGACACCATGATGTCGCTGACCGGTGTGCCGACGGAGGAGCGCCCCTTGAGCACCAGTTTGCGCGCATAGTCCCGCTCACTGATGATGCCGACGACCTTTCCGTCTTTGAGGACCGGTAACGCGCCGACGTTTTTGGCGGCCATCACCATCAGCGCTTCCAGCACCATTTGATGAGGCGCAATGGTGTGGACTGCCTGATTCTGTTGGGCCTTTAACTTGAGCAACTGGGCGACGGTTTTCATGACGGCTTCTCGGGTGTTGTCGTTGTTCTTGAAGAATCGTAGAGACACGCTCACAGAGCAAGGGAGAAAGCGGCAGATAACACGCAAATAGCGTCATTCAGGCTTTTTTTTCATAACCCCCCCCGATTCATCGAGAGAATGTGTCGATTAGCAGGATAGGCTCAGGCCCGGAGGGCGTTCAGTTTTGTCGCGTGTCGACCGGGGAGGCCGGGTAACGGGGATTATGGGTTTTTTGGTTAATACCTTGAAATAGAGGGAGGAAAATCGAATAAAGAAATTCGGGTAGGCTCATACCTCTAATAAGTCATGGATGACTCGTCATTATGTTTGATGCTCTAACGGCTGCTGAATCTACGCAGCGTTCACTTCCTGAGTCTATGACTCAGAGTCCGCACATACCTTTTATTGCCAAGTCTATTCCAGACTGGCTATTGAGCGCCCGTACAGAAAATCGCACCGCTTTAAAACAGAATGTTGGACCTGCCATGCCCTGGTATGACATGGCGTCGGCGCAATTACGTGGTGAGATGAAAAGGGCGTTTGAGGACAGTTGGGTATCACAAAACGAAACTGATAAAACCCTGAACAAAATTCAGGAAGTCGAAACGTTCGCAGAACAGCTTTTAATCACTGCGCTGAAAGATAAATACGGCATTACCCTGGATGTCAAAGCGACCTACCTGCGGCTTTACTGCCCCAAGGGCATTGTCGTCGGGTTTGATGTGCGGACGCTGTCACTGCTTGAGGCCTCGCTGCATAACTTCGAAGTTAAAGAAACCCGAGCGGGTTATTTCGACAGGGCGAGCGACTTCATTACGAAGCCTTCCGCTTCCGGGCAATTCGACGTCGTGCCGATCAAACATAAACTGTCTGTCGAGGCCTTTGCAGCGCTGTGTCGTGAACTGGATATCGGGGCTCGATACCAAGCTTACCTGAAGGCATTCATGGGGTTCACCAACCCGGTGGCAAGGGCGGTGTTACAACATAAAGTACAGGCCAGCCAACAGGATGCGTTGCGTGCGGCCAGTGTTCTGGCGCTCATGAAACAAGACATCGATCACGATACTCACCGGATGCTGTTGAATCTGGTTGCGGGGCATCAAGCACTGACTTTGCAGGGCCAACCCATGCACTGTTACGAGTTGAGGATGATGGATACGGCCCTGACAGGCATTGTTCTGATTGCGGCGGACCTCGATAGCAGCCGTCAGATTGAACAAGTCATCGCCTATGTCCCCCATGATCCGGAACATCCGGTCAAACAATACCCCTCCCTGGCCAGCTTCCATAGAGAACTGATCTCACAATTACGCTCGCCTGAGTATCAGCGCTTTTTCAGCCGGTTTGTCCCTCATCAACAGCGAGGCACCTTCTTTTTCCAGCTCAATAACCGGCTTTCAAGCATTCAATGGCATGCATCCTTGCCGTTTGAACAAAAGCCGGCGTGGCGTGAGGAGCCGAATATCAATCCTGATTTGCGGATGACCTATCTGCGAAACAGCGGTGACTTCTGGCCCCGTGACTTTCACCAGAAACTGAACAAGATCCTCAATGACGCTCGGGCGATGGCGGTTCCCACTGGCGATGAAGATGAAAAAACTCGTTGGGCGCGTTGGGATAGTTTTCAAAAGGTCGCCGCGGTCGTTCTTGAAGCGGCCACTTTTGTGGCGACGCTCTTTGTACCGTTACTTGGCGAGCTGATGCTGGCCTATACCGCCTATCAACTGCTTGATGAAACGTTCGAAGGGATTGTCGAGTGGTCAGAGGGACAGAGAAGCGAAGCTGCCGGGCATTTGATCGGTGTGGCTGAAAGTCTGATCCAGTTGGGTGCATTCGCGGCAGGAGGCAAAGTAGTGGGCACCCTGTTGCCGCTCAAGTCGTCGCCCTTTATCGAGGGCATGAGGGTCGTAGAAAAGAGCGATGGCAGGTCGCGGTTATGGGACGCGGATCTGCAGCGCTACGCACAGTCGATTACCCTTGATGAGTCTGTCCGGCTGGATGAAAAGGGCATTTATCGACATTCCGGACAGGAGGTGCTGCCGCTCGATGGCACGCAGTTTGTGATTGAGCCTGATCCTGGATCGGATCAGTACCGCATCCAGCATCCCCGTCGGGGCGACGCCTATGCCCCCCGTCTTGTACACAATGGCGTTGGTGCGTGGGCGCATGAGGCTGAGCGCCCTCAGACCTGGCAGGGCGTCACCCTGATGCGACGCCTGGGACATCGCGTCGATTCGTTTTCCGATCAAACCCTGGAGCAGATCCGGATCGTCAGCGGTGTTGACGACGCGGTATTGCGCAAACTACATGTCGAGCATGAGCGGCCGCCGGCGTTGCTGGTGGCAACCATCAAGCGTTTTACCGCTGACCAGGAGGTTAAAACTTTCATCGAGCGAATAAGTAGCCGTGACCCGCAGGTGTATGGTCAAGCCGATGTGCAGACTCAACTGAAACTGCTGACGGGTCATCGCAAATGGCCCAAGAACCGCCCCGTGCAGTGGCTCGATGCGCAAGACAAGGTGCTCTGGCAATCTTCGCCAGACCTGGGCGAATCGATCATCAAGGTCAGATCCGGGCAGACCGGTTACCACGATCTGGCCGCAACGATGCTCTCCCAACTGCAGGAACAGGAGGTCAAGACGCTGCTGGATGAAGCGTTTGGCAATGGAATCATCGCCCTGGATGTGCGGGCGGCCAGACTGCGTGCGCTCATCGCCACGGCGGCCAGTGAGCAAGAAACGACGTTGGTGGATGCTCGTTTCAGCCTTGATGAAGCTCCTGTCGGCCCCGACGTTGCGGCGCACGTTGGATGGTTGCGTAGTGAGTTTCCTCAATTGCCGGGTGCCATCATGGATGAGCTGCTGGTCGGTATCACCGAGGCGGAACAAAGACAGATGAGCGATCGACAGCATTTGCCGTTTCGTCTGCGGCAGGAGGTCCGCACGGCGATGCGCGAATGGCGGATTGTTCGGGCGTACGAGGGGCTGTATTTGCCCTCGAACGCGAATCTGGATACCAGTCGGCTGGCGTTGCACAGCCTCGAGCGCCTGCCGGGCTGGTCGCCCGAGGTACGCATCGAAATTCGCAACCAGTCATTCGAGGGACCGCTGCTCGACAGTATCGGGCCGGAACACGCGTCCATTCGCAAAGTGCTGGTGCGAACCATGGAAAACACCTTTCAGTCCCATGACGAAGAGGGTAATACGCTGCATGGCGCCGACGATTTCTATACCGCCCTGTTACAAGCCTTGCCTGACGCCGCGCGCAGAAAACTGGGCCGCGAAATCGGCCAGGGCATCCAGTTGCGACAGACATTACAGAACGCACCGCTGACGCATGCGGCATTGCGCGAAATTCTCCCGGATCCCTCCATTCGACATGTAATGGACACCGTGGCCGCAACCCGTTTGCGCGGAGCCGTTCAGGGGTATGCACGGATCAATGAGCCTCTGCTCGGTACAGGGGGGACCTTGAGTCTGGAGGATCGGTTCAAGGTGCTGTACCCGCAGGCGAGTGCGGATACGTTTGCCGATTTTGTCCGCTCATCCGGCTCGCAGACTCAGGCGTTGCGGGGCATCGGCGAACGGGAATTGGAGGTCGAGGAACTGACCAAAGCCCTGGATAGCTGGGTGGCGATCGAGAGAGGCGAGCTTCTGCCCATGGATCAACGCTACCACAAGGGACGTTTTGCCAAGGCGATCAAGCAATGCTGGCAGGCTGCACTAACTTCGGGGCCGGACGGCTACGCCCTGGATCTGAATTTTCACTGGACGAGTGATTTTCTGGAGTATCTGCCAGCATTGAATGCTGATTTCCGGCATGTCAGTTCGCTACAGTTCCGCCATGTCGAACTGCGTACCGATATCACCGGTTTTCTTCGTTATTTTTCCAACTTGAGGGCGCTGGATTTGAGTGATAACGCGCTGGTCGCCGCCCCTCGCTTGCAAGAAAGTCTGCCGGTGCTCGAGCATCTGAACCTGTCCAATAACCAACTGACGCTGACCGCTGACAGTGTGGCGGATCTGGCTGGTCTGACTCGTCTGCAAACACTGAGACTGGCCGGCAACCCGGCGCTGTCGCAGCAGCCGGATGTCAGCCGGATGGCTGAACTCCACCTGTTGGATTTGCACGATACCGGTATCACGGAGTGGCCCACCGGCCTGCTCACGCTGCCGCGACCGCGCGCCTTTGAACTGGATCTGCAGGGCAATCCGATCGAACAGGTCCCCCAAGTGACACCCGGTTCGGAGCAGGCACGGCTTGTTGCCCGCACCCGCTTGAGCCGCGACCGGTTGTCTGATCAAGGTCGTGAACAATTTCAGAGCTATATGCGTTCTGTAGGGTATGACCCGGCACGCAGTTACCCGCCCAAAGGCGAGGAAACCAGTGTGTACTGGCTGGAAGGTTTGTCTGGCGCAGAACGACAAAGCAGGCAAACGTTGTGGGATGAGCTTGAAGGGGAGCCGAATGCCCAGGGGTTTTTCGAGGTGCTGGAGCAACTCGCCGACTCAGCCGATTACGTCGAAGAAGCCAGTCGCCCCGAGCTGACACAACGAGTGTGGCGCCTGCTCGATGCCGCTGCCCGGGATACCCCGCTGCGCGAAGAACTGTTTCGCATGGCGAGCAACCCTGATTCATGCGCCGACGCCGGTGCGCAGATTTTCAATGAAATGGGGTTCAAAGTACTGGTTCACGAAGCGTATCTGGCCGGCAGCCCTGAGCAGATCGAAACCAGCCTGATCAGGTTGGCGAAGGGCAAGTCCCGTCTGGATCAGGTCAATGAAATCGCGCGCGCCACTGTCCAGAGCCGATTGCAGGCCGGTGAAAGCTTTATGGCGGTCGATGAAGACGGGGACATCACCGGTACCATCGACGAAGTGGAAGTTTATCTGGCGTTTCAGACCGGTCTGGCGGATCGGCTTGATCTGCCATGGCAATCGCGGGGCATGTTGTTCCGGGAGATGGCCGAGGTCAGTGATGCGCAGATAGATCAGGCGTATGAATCGGTTTTGACGCTTGAGGCGGGTGAGGGGCTGGTGAACCGGATGATTGAGCAGCGGTTTTGGTGCAAGTACCTGAAGAGTCGCCATGCGCAAGCATTCGCACAGAATTCGACGGCGTTTAATGCTCGCTCAGAGGAGCTGCTCAATCGGCATTTGGCGGGCACCGTCTCACAGCAGGTATATGAGCGCGAACTTCTTGAGTTGGCCGAGGGGCGTAAGGGATTATTGAGGACGCTGACAGCGCAGGCGTGGAAAAAGGCCGCATAGCCTGCACGGTACCGTATCGCATCACGCGACCGGTCTGTCGTTGCGCACAGACCGGTTTTTTTGGGGCCGTTAGCGTGTTTGGCTCCAGAAGGATATTGCCCTACCGGTATTCCACTATCGCGCTGTTCCACTGGGACCGAGTCGTCGCCGTTCTCCCCGTCAAGACATCAAAGGCTGATGTATTGTCGTAGGACTCAAGCAAGATATGGGTGCAGTTGAAACAAGCGGGAAAGGCCTGCGCTGCTATCGCCCCTTGTAGTTTTTGCGTCACCACTTGAATGAGCGCCGGGTCGGTTGTCCCGGTCTGCGCTTTCTGGATATAAAGCGCCAGATTGGCCGCTTGAACTTCTGCGTGGGCGGCAGGGAGTCCACTGGATTGGGGCAGGTCACCTTCGCTTGCCGCTATATGACCTTGAATACGGTTCTTTATCAGCGGGTGAAGTGGCGTTTGTTCATACTCTATGCCGGCCAGGTCAATCGTTTCAGATGTCGTCCCTCGGTAGATTTTTACAGGAAGCGCAGGATCTTTGATTCGCTCGATATACCGGTTGCTCAAATATTCCGTATATCGATCAGGGTCGGTGAATCTCAGGATGCCACCTGTGACCGGATTGTCTCTACCGAGGCTATCATCCGCCTGTCTGTGCATCTCTACGCCATGTTTGGCGTTAGTGAGCGTTACATTTCTTTCCAAAGGGATATTGAAAAAGTCGGTGATGTAAATGGCATCGTCAGGTGTTGAGCCTTCAATCGCTACTCCCGCATGTGCGACAGCGACCTCGGATCTAAACGTTTTTGAGAACCGCGCATCTGGATGTGTCTTAAAGTGTTCTTCGTTTGCAGCCAGTTGTTTTGTCGCGGAGCCTTTCACTTTAGGCACCGGATGAGTGCGCGGCACCTCAAGCATGGCGGTGGTTCGGGCACTTACCCTCTGGTTAAGCGCGGCTCCTTTGGTAAGCCCAAGCCTATCGACAAAACTCATCGGGTTACTACCCACCATCTCATACAGATTCAACCCGTCCACTGTTCCCGCCGGGTCGGCACTGATCCAGCGTTGCAACCACGACGCGAAATAACGCCGTCCGTAGTAGTAAAGTCCGCTGTCATCCCGCTCCTTGCCCGAATAGCGGATGGTTTTATAACTGACTTCCCGCACCGAATCCGCTCTCAGCGAGGCCGTGCCGCCGAAGGGATAATAGTCCTCGTGACTGATCAGGCGGCCCGCTTGATCGAGCTCGATGAGGCTGGAACCCAGGCTGTCGTCGAGGCAGTAGCGCACCTGATTGGCATCAATGTCTTCCGGTTTACCCTGGAGCCAATGCAGGCAGCGTACGTTGCCTATTACGTTCGGCAAGGTGATGACGTGCAGCTCTTCACCCGTGTCGCGGCAGCGTATTTCCAATCCGGGAAGGTAGCGTACTTCGTGGAAATGGCTGGTCGATGATGTATGGGTTTCGTGGCGTTTATAGACACGTACGCCATTGCTGTAGCGAAAGGTTTCCGTATCGTGGAGGCCATTTTCGCGCTCGATCAGCGTGATGGAGGCCAGCTCATCATGGCTGTTCCATTGCAACGCCTGGCCCGGTTGCAAGGCCTGGAGATTGCCATGGCGGTCAAACAGCTTTGAAAAATCGGGTTCAGGATCCCCTTCTTTCCAGCGCACGCCACGGTTGCTGGACGGATCAATGCACATCCGATGGGTGTAACCGCGTACCGCGCGGCTATGAGTAATCTTGATCAGGTTGTTGCCTGTATCGTACTCGAAGGTTTGTGTGTACTTCAGGAAGTTGTTGGGGGCGTTGGGCAGCGGCCTCCCCGGCATGCTGGACGGCGGGGGGCTATCATGACCGGTGGCGCTGACCAACCGGTACAGGGGGTCATATATGAATTCGCGGGCTCCATCAATGTACTGGTTGGCCAAGAACACCGGATTGAAGGTGTGATCCTTTATGCTCAGTACGTTACCGACCTTGTCATAGTCATATTCCAGATCTTGCCGCAGGTTCTGGCCAGGCACTCCAGCCTTCATGCGTGTCAGCCGACCATCCGCCTGGTCGTAGATCCAGGTTCTGGTCATGCCGTTGCCAAGTCGTTGCTCGATGACCTGGCCGGCGGCGTTGTACTGCGCGTTTTTGAGGATGTCCTGAGCGGAGTCGCTGGCATTGATTTGCAGTGTCACTTGCTTGAGTTGCCCGGCAACGTCGTAGCGTGAATGCTGCTGATGGTTGCCGGCATCTGTCTGGCTCAGCGCCTTGCCGTCTGCACCGTAGCGCCATCGTGTGGTGTAGACGCAGCCATCGAATAACGTGCGGGTTTCTTCTAAAGGCAGGTAATGCAAACTAAAGGAATCGAATGCAATCGAACCCGAAGGATCGACTTTCTTGATCAGCTGACCCCGCAAGTTTTTCCCGGGATCCGCATCGCCCCGCCCATAGGTCAAGACTTCGACGTTCGGTTGCGCATTGGCGTCAACCGCCAACATGCGCAGTTGATCATCGTAGGTATTTCGCCATTGATTGCCGCGCTCATCCCAGCGGCAGAGGACTTCACCGGCCACACCGAGCAAGCTCAGACGCCAGCCGGAATCGACGCTGTCGACCTTCAGCGGTTGGCCGGTCAGCCCATGGACCGTCGTCAGGTTGGGCCTGGAGCCATACAGACGCGGATCCCAGTGTTCCACCGGTCTGCCGGTGACGTCATGACGCTGTCGGGTGATGAGCGCTTCCAGAGGCTCGCGAGCGCTATTGCGCAGGTAGGCCACATGGCGAACCGCCAGGCCGCGGCCATCATTGGCAGTAATCGAAGAGGTGTTCCGATGCACGGTGAGATCCATCTCTCTATCTCCTTCAATGCGTAGCATCGGTCACGGCAAGGATTTTCTCCAAGGCTCGATGCTATCAACGTACGAGGGGTGTGTAACCTGTCAGATATGACAGGTGACAAGGGACGCACCTATCCCAACGCATCCACACGGTTGCCCAATGACGCGTAGAATCACCCCTTGAATCAAATCGTTGAGGTCGCAGTGGTGGATTTACAGCAGGGCTTCGTCCTGACCCGGCATTGGCGCGATACCCCGGCCGGCACCGAAGTCGAGTTCTGGCTGGCGACCGATGCCGGTCCCCGGCGCATCCGCCTGCCGCATCAACCGTCGGTCGCGTTCATTCCACAGGCCATGCGCGAGCAAGCCGAAGCGGTGTTGCGCGGCGAAAAGAACGTTGAACTGCGGCCGTTGGCGCTACTGGACTTCGAGCACCGCCCGGTGCTGGGCCTGTATTGCCAGCAGCACGGCCAGCTGATGCGCCTGGAAACCGCACTGCGCAAATCAGGCGTCGAGGTGTTTGAAGCCGACATCCGCCCGCCGGAACGCTACATGATGGAGCGGTTCATCACCGCGCCGGTTTTGTTCGGTGGCACGGCTGGCGCCGACGGCCTGCTGTTCGACGCGCAAATGAAACCCGCCCCCGGCTATCGGCCGAACCTGCGGCTGGTCTCGCTGGACATCGAAACCACCGCCCAGGGCGAGTTGTACTCCATCGCCCTGGAAGGCTGCGGCGAGCGTCAGGTGTATATGCTCGGGTCGCCCAATGGTGATGACAGTGGGGTGGATTTCCAGCTCGAATACTGCGATTCGCGAACCCTGCTGCTGAAAAAACTCAATGAGTGGTTCGCCCGGCATGACCCCGATGCCATCATCGGCTGGAACGTCGTGCAGTTCGACCTGCGCGTCCTGCACGAACATGCCCGCCGCCTGGCGGTGCCGCTGAAGCTGGGGCGTGGCGGCGAAGAAATGCAGTGGCGCGAGCACGGCAGCGGCAATCATTTTTTCGCCTCGGCTGCCGGCCGGTTGATCATCGACGGCATCGAGTCGTTGCGCTCGGCCACCTGGAGCTTCCCCTCGTTCAGCCTTGAAAACGTCGCGCAAACCCTGTTGGGCGAGGGCAAGTCGATCGACAACCCGTACCAGCGCATGGATGAAATCAATCGCATGTTCACCGAGGACAAACCGGCCCTGGCCAAGTACAACCTCAAGGACTGCGAACTGGTGACGCGAATCTTCGCCAAGACCGAGTTGCTGACTTTCCTGCTGGAGCGCGCCAGCGTCACCGGATTGCCGGCGGACCGCAGCGGCGGCTCGGTAGCGGCGTTCACCCATTTGTACATGCCGTTGATGCACCGCCAGGGTTTCGTCGCACCGAACCTTGGCAATAAACCACCGCAGGCCAGCCCCGGCGGTTTTGTCATGGACTCGCAGCCGGGGTTATACGAGTCGGTGCTGGTGCTCGACTACAAAAGCCTCTATCCGTCGATCATCCGCACCTTCCTGATCGACCCGGTGGGCTTGATCGAGGGGCTCAAGCATCCTGACGACAGCGAGTCGGTGCCAGGCTTTCGCGGCGCACGTTTCTCACGGACCCGGCATTGCCTGCCGGCCATTGTCGCCCGAGTCGCCGAAGGCCGCGAAACCGCCAAGCGCGAACACAACGCGCCGCTGTCCCAGGCGCTGAAAATCATCATGAATGCGTTTTACGGTGTACTGGGTTCCAGCGGTTGTCGCTTCTTCGATACCCGGTTGGCTTCGTCCATCACCTTGCGCGGGCACGAGATCATGCTGCGTACCCGCCAACTCATCGAAGCTCAGGGCCACGCGGTGATCTACGGCGATACCGACTCGACTTTCGTCTGGCTGCGTCGCCCCCATGGTCAGGCCGAAGCCGCGCAGATCGGTCACGCGCTGGTGGACCACGTCAACCAATGGTGGCGCGAGCATGTGAAGCAGGAGTACGGGTTGGAAAGTGCCCTGGAGTTGCAGTTCGAAACCCACTACAAACGCTTTCTGATGCCGACCATTCGCGGTGCCGAGGAGGGCAGCAAGAAGCGCTATGCCGGATTGGTTACCCGTGCCGATGGCTCCGACGAGATGGTCTACAAAGGCCTGGAAACCGTGCGCACCGACTGGTCGCCGCTGGCCCGGCAATTCCAACAGGAGTTGTACCTGCGCATCTTCAACCGCAAGCCCTATCAGGATTACGTGCGTGACTATGTGCGCAAGACGTTGGCCGGTGAGTTCGATGAGCGCCTGATCTACCGCAAACGCCTGCGTCGGCCCCTCGATGACTATCAGCGCAATGTGCCGCCCCATGTGCGGGCCGCGCGGATCGCCGATGACTACAACGACCAACAGGGGCGGCCGCGGCAGTATCACAACGGCGGCTGGATCCGTTACGTGATCACGGTTGCTGGCCCCGAGCCGCTGGAAGTGCGCAGCACGCCGATCGACTACGACCATTACATCACCCGGCAGCTGCAACCGGTGGCGGACGCTATCCTGCCGTTCGTGGATGACGATTTCTCAACGCTGATTGGGGGGCAGCTGGGCCTGTTTTGAGTCCAGCAGCGACAGCGTCCAGTCATCCGGTATGCCGTGAAAGTACTGATCCAGCGCCTGATGGAACAGGCTGCCTTTTGGCGAAACCTGGGCGAACAGTGTCATCGATGAATGAAACTTGAGGTTGTCGGGGTGCCCGAAAATCTTGGTGATCGAACGTTGAGGAGCATCCAGCACCAATTGCGTGCAGGTGCGCAAGCGCGGCCCCAGCAACGGATGCTCGAGGTACGCCGCGGCCTCTTCACTGGAGCGAATGGCAAAGTAGCGGGACATTTCGCTGTCACCCAATCCGGCAAACTGCGGAAAGATGAACCACATCCAGTGTCGGCGCTTTTGGCCGGCGCGCAGTTCATCCTGAACCCACTCGAACACAGGATCCTGCGCCTGGACGAAGCGTGGCAAATTGAAAGAGTCGAGCTGATCGGTACTTCTCATGCCGATGCCCTCTGATAGATCCGCGATGGCTCAGACCATGGCCAACCGCTGCTTGCGTTGTGGCGCGCGAAACCCTTGGTCCAGCGCCTCCAGATCCCCAGCCTCCAGACGCAATTGCGCCGCTTGTGCGTTGAGCCGCACATGCTCGGGGTGGACCGCTTTGGGGATGGCGATCACTCCGTTCTGACGCAGAATCCATGCCAGCGCTACCTGCGCAGGTGTCGCCTCGTGACGGGCGGCAACTTGTTTGAGCATTGGATTGGCCAGCATGTGTCCGCCCTGGCCGATCGGACAGTAGGCCATCACCGGCATCTTTTGCCGTTGGCTCCAGGGCAGCAGATCGAATTCGATGCCGCGCTCTTCCAGGTTATACAGCACCTGATTGGTGGCGCAGGCCGGTGAGGCCAGCTCTTCCAGATCATCCAGGTCGAAATTGGACACGCCCCAACGGCCAATCTTGCCGTCTTCGCGCAGGCGTTCGAAGGCCTCGACGGTTTCCTCAAGGGGATACTCGCCGCGCCAGTGCAACAGATAAAGATCGATGTAATCGGTATTCAACCGCCGCAGGCTGCGTTCACAAGCCTGGGGGATGCCTCTGCGGCTGGCGTTGTGAGGGTAGACCTTACTCACCAGGAAAACCTGGTCGCGCAGGCTTGTGATGGCTTCACCCACCACTTCTTCGGCGCCCCCTTCAGCGTACATCTCAGCGGTGTCGATCAGGGTCATGCCCAACTCGATACCCAGGCGCAGCGCTGCAACTTCCCTGGTGTGTCGGGAGCGTTCCTCTCCCATGTGCCAGGTGCCTTGGCCGATGACCGGCACAGGGCGGCCGGCCAGCTCAAGAGTCCGCATGAATCCTCCTTGTCGAAGTCCGATCGATACTACAGTTGGCAGCAAAATAGCAGGGTGGTTCCGTCGTCATCATGAAAGATCGCAGCCTGCGACAGCTCCTGCGAGGGCGGGGCACACCCGCGATATCACGGGTGTATCCAGCCCCCTGGAGCTGCCGAAAGCTGCGATCTTTTGATCTACCGGGCGGAGAACCTGAACACGGTGGTCTGGGCATAGGTCTTGCCCGGATCCAGCCGCGTGGACGGGAAGCTCGGCTGGTTCGGCGAGTCCGGATAATGCTGGGTTTCCAGAGTAAAGGCACCCCAATGCGGGTAAATCTTGCCGGCCTTGCCCTTGACCGAGCCGTCGAGGAAGTTGCTGGTGTAGAACTGTACGCCAGGTTCGGTGGTGTAGAGCTGCAAGCGACGGCCGGATTGCGGATCGCTGACATCGGCGGCGAGTTTGCCCAGGTCACCCTTGGCGTCCAGCACCCAGTTGAAGTCAAAACCGCCTTGTTTCGGTTCGGCGAATTTCAACTGTGGGTGATCGGCCTTGATGTGTTGACCGATGGCGGTCGGTTGAGTGAAGTCCATGGGCGTGCCGGCGACCGGGGCCAGTTCACCGGTGGGGATCAGTTTGCCGGTGACTGGCGTGTAACGGGCGGCGTGCAAGGTCGCCAACTGCTTCAACACATCGCCGTTACCCGCGCCGGCCAGGTTGAAATAGCTGTGGTTGGTCAGGTTCAGCACCGTGGGCTTATCGGTGCTGGCCTTGTAGTCGATGCGCAGCTCATTGTTCTCGGTGAGGCTGTAGGTGACCTCGGTTTTCAGGTTGCCGGGGAAACCCATTTCGCCATCCGACGACAGGTACGTCAGCGTCACTCCCACCGAATCCTTGCCCTTGCTCGGTTCGGCTTTCCACACCCGCTTGTCGAAACCTTGAGCCCCGCCGTGCAGCGAATTGCTGCCGTCGTTGAGCGGCACTTGAAAGCGCTTGCCATCCAGCTCGAAGGCGCCGTTGGCCAGGCGATTGCCGAAGCGGCCAATGGTCGCGCCGAAAAACGCCGTGCCACTTTGATAACCCTGCACGTCGTCGAAACCGAGCACCACATCTTCGAGCTTGCCGTTTTTATCCGGCACTTTCAGCGACTGGAGAATTCCGCCGTAAGTAATGACCGTGGCCTGCAGGCCATGGCTGTTGCGCAAAATGTATTGCTCGACGGGCGTGCCGTCATTGGTTTTGCCGAAGGCTTTTTGTTCGCTGGACAAGCCAGTGGCGTGAGCGGAGAGGGTGGCGATCATCAGGGACAGTCCGAGGCCGGAGAGCAGGTGTCGGGATTGAAGCATGGTTGACCTTCCTTTTTGTTGTTTTTAAGAAGTAGTCATACTAATGATCGTGTTTCAGCGCGATCAAGGAAGGATTTATAGCTTATGTCTCGAGCATTGCAATTAAAAGTATGACTAATAAGGGATCGCTTTCATGGTGACCAGAGCTTACGGACCACCGGCACTGCACTTTTTCAGCTTTCACGGTTCTATCCTTGGCCAGCCTGCGGCGATCCCCACTGCCGGCCCATGCCCAAGTTCAAGAACCCATGGCTCGAGTTTTACCCCGTTTTACTCTGCACATTCGCCGTCATTGCTTGCTGCTGATTAGCCTGTCGATGCTCCTCGCCAGTGGTTGCAGCCATCAGCCGGGCAACGATGTCATCAGCCAGTTTCGCGATGGCAAACCCCAGGAGCTCCTCCAGACCAGCGTCGACCGCATGGCGACCCTGACGATGCGCGACAACCTCGAAAGCCTCTACCTGCTGATGAACAAGCTCTACCTGCGCAACCCGCAGGAGCTGAAAAAATCCGGCTTCCTCGATGTCGGCACCGCAGAAAAACAGGTGCGCATGGCCATCGAACAGCAAGAGCCGCTGCCCACCCTCGGCGGCAAAAAAGACCTCGCGGCGCTGAGCTTCGCCATGAGCCCGGAATTCCTCGGTGACCGGGTCGGCGCGTTCATCTATGCGATTGGCAGCATGCTGGTGACGGCCCATGGCAATCGGCTGGAGTTCTACATGACGGATGCGCTCAACCCGACCTTCGTCAGCAATGCCGCGCGCAACATCGAAAAAGCCACCTGGATCTTGAGCCAACGGCAAAACAGGCAAGGCGAGCCTTTGCTGTTCTCCAACGAAATTTCGGAGGAGGGCAGCAACCTGAGTTTTGCCGTGGAGTTCGGCAAAATCGTCGCGCGACTGGACCTGCTGACCCAGATGCTCGATGAGCGGTACCGGCGGATCGGCCTGAACTACGCCCAGAGTCTGCTGTTCCTGAATTTTTTGCCGGTGCAGTGAGATGTCGGATAAAGCGTAATTCTTGTGGGGTTGGTATTGAGTGGGGAGTCGCTGTTTCAAATCGGTGAATTGGCATAACGATAGACCGCATCGATATATGTGGTTATAAGAAAAATCGCTATGCTGCTGACCGGTTTGTTTCCTGCGAATTTCTGGGCGTATTAATGGATTTCGGTAATTTCGGGTTGGTCGTGGCGGGTCTGGTGGTCGGCTTTATTGTCGGCATGACCGGTGTTGGGGGCGGTTCGTTGATGACGCCAATCCTGCTGTGGTTCGGCGTTAACCCGGCCACGGCGGTGGGCACGGATTTGCTGTACGCGGCCATTACCAAATCCAGTGGTGTGCTGGTTCATCGCAAGAACAAGAACATCGACTGGGCGATCACCGGTTGGTTGACCCTCGGCAGTGTGCCGGCGGTAGCCCTGACACTGTGGTTCCTGAGCACTTTGCAAACCTCGCCCGAGGCGATGAACGCCGTCATCAAACAGGCGCTGGGCTTCGTATTGTTCGCCACGGCGCTGGCGATTTTCTTCAAGAAACGCTTGCTCGATTTCGCTCACAAACGGGCGGGCGGTCACTACAACCCCAGCGGTTCCCGGTTGAATGCACTGACCGTGATCACCGGTCTGGTGCTAGGCACCATGGTGGCCCTGACCTCCATCGGCGCTGGCGCCCTGGGCACCGTTGCGCTGTTCATCCTGTATCCGCTGCTGCCCACTCGTCGCCTGGTCGGCACCGAAATCGCCCACGCGGTGCCCCTGACCTTGGTCGCCGGCCTGGGCCACGCGAGCATGGGCAACATGGATTGGCACGTCCTGGGTTTCTTGCTGGTCGGTTCGTTGCCTGGGATTTACCTGGGCAGCCATTTGACCGGGCGCATCTCCGACGAACTGCTGCGTCCGTGCCTGGCCACGATGCTGGTGCTGATCGGCTATAAACTGGCGTTCTGATCCGATACCGCTTCCCGAGTAAAAATCTCCAGCAGATGCCCGTCCGGGTCATCGAAATACACCCGCCGGCCACCGGCGTAATCGTTGATCTCGTTGGGCCGCTGCTTACCGGGGTCGGCCCACCACGGCTGCTTGATCGCCTGCAGGCGAGCGAAGGCCGCATCGAAGTCGTCGTCTCCAATCAAGAACGCATAGTGCTGGGACGCGATGGGCGGGTCGTTGTTGTAGAAATCCAGCGACACCCCGTTATCAAACTTGACCACCAGCATCGGCCCGAACGGCTCGGGATCGGGCAGGCCGAGGAGGTCGGTCAGGTAGCGTGCCGAAACCTGTTTGTCACGGCACCAGACGATGGTGTGGTTCAGCTGAGCGCTCATGGATAAACCCTCACGATGAATCAGCTATGAGATTAGCTCAGGCTGTTGCGCAATGACCGCCCTGACCTAAGCTTGGGCAAGGCGGAACACAATCGCGGTGCATCGCCCGGAACGATCACCGCGATGCGCAATCATTAGAGCGTGGATATCAAAAGGAGATGCGCATGCTCATCAGGTCTTTGACCCTGGCTACCCTGTTGGCTTTCGTCGGTCCTTCATTTGCCGCCGATGACGATTCCCCTCTGGTTAAAGACGTGGGCCGGGCTCGTCCCCTGATAGTCATCGCGCCCAGTTCGGTGGACCCGGTTTGGCTCAACCTGAAAAAGTCACTGGACGACTCTGCCAACCGCAAGGGTTTCACCGATCGAAACATGGTGCTGTACACCGTGATCAATACGATGGGCCAACGGGACGGCAAAGACCTCGACCCGCAATCGACGATGGCGTTGATCCGCTCACTCAAGCTGGGCGCCGGGGCGAAGAGCAAAATCATCCTGATCGGCAAGGATGGCGAAAAGAAGCTTGAGCAGTCGGATGCGGTCGAGTTGAAAGAGATATTCAACACCGTCGACCAGCTGCCGACGGCCGAGAAGGAAGCAACAGTACCGGTGCCAGCGCCGGTGGCTGAAGTCGCACCGGTCAAAGGTGCTAAAGGCACCAAAGGCAAACCGGCGAAGCCCGCCAAGCCGGCTGAGCAGCCGGATGATTGAATTGAGCTGAGTAGTGGTGAGAAGGCTTACCCCAATGGGCGACCCCGACAGGTCGCCCATTTTGTTTGCCAACGGAAATCCGAAACTTGGTGACCCATTGTGGTGAGGCACAAGTGAGTGGCTGTCGGGTTACTGGGATCAATCGGCCAGCGTACTCAATATTTTGTGAGCAATTTTGACTCGGTCCGGGTTCGGGTAGTTTTTGTTGGCCAGGATCACGATGCCGATGTCCTTCGCCGGGATAAAAGCGACGTAGGCGCCAAAGCCGCCGGTTGAGCCGGTTTTGTTGATCAGCACGGTGTCGCGTTGAGGTTGTGGCGGGGTCAGCCACCGGACTTCATGGGCCTCAAATGCCATCTGCGACGAGTTGCCGGCCAGTAGGGTGTCGAGCGTCACCGGGTAGTTGTAGAGCTCCCATCCCAACCCTTGAGTCATCTCGCCAACCCGGTAATACCCGGTGTGAGTGCTGGCGATGGCTTGCTGCAAAGGCTTTTCCAGCGACGCGGGATTCATGTTCGCCTCGACATAGCGAAGCAGGTCCGCGGCGCTGGTTTTCACGCCGTACGCTTCGGAATCCAGCGCACCCGGCTCGACCCGCACAGGCTTGTCATCCTTGCTGTAACCCTGGGCGTAAAGCGCCATCTGATCCTGCGGCACCTTGAGGTAGCTGTGCTTGAGGCCGAGTTTCGGCAGCAAGGTTTTCTCCATCAGCTCATCGAACGGCGCCCCCATGCTCTGGGCTGCCAGATAACCGAACAGCCCGAGGCTGGGGTTTGAATACTGGCGATGAGTGCCGGCGGCGTAGGTGGGTTTCCACTGCTTGAAATAGCCGAGCATCTTGTCCTGACGGTCTGCCTCGCCAGGGAATTGCAGGGGCAGGCCGCCGGCGGTGTAGGTGCCGAGTTGCAGCACGCTGATGTTATCGAACGCGCTGCCGCGCAAGGCCGGGAGTACCTGGCTGGCGTTGTCCGACAAGGACAGTTTGCCGCTCGCCTGGGCATAGGCGGCGAGGGTGGCGGTGAAGGTTTTGCTCACCGAACCGATCTCGAACAGGGTGTTTTCGGTGACGGCTTTACCGTTTTCTTTCGAGGCCACGCCGTAGTTAAAGTAATGCGGCTGACCATGGACGGTGATTGCGACCGCGAGGCCGGGGATCTTCTGTTGCTGCATCACCGGTTCGACGGCGGCTTTAACGATGGTTTCGATGCGCTCGTCAGCAAAGCTGTGGCTGGCACCGAGGAAAAGTGCGAAAGCACTGTAGGATATGAGTTTCTTCTGATTCTTTTTACGCATGATTGAGACGCTGTCCATGATTGTTCGTGGTGTTAACCGCTACACTCCGAGCGGTCTTTCAAGGCGGTCCGCTGTTGGGCGAGCCAAATCTAGGCAGTTTGGCGAAGACCGGCAAACGACGATATTTCGGATGAGCCATTAGAAAATTTTGGGGGCTGGCATGATTCGACCTCATTTGCCGCTGAATGCGTTGCGTGCTTTCGAGGCTTCGGCGCGCCATTTGAGTTTCACCCGGGCGGCCGTGGAGTTGTGCGTCACGCAGGCGGCGGTGAGCCATCAGGTCAAAAGTCTTGAAGCCCAGCTTAACGTGACTTTGTTCAAACGCCTGCCCCGCGGCCTGATGCTGACCAGCGAAGGTGAAACCCTGCTGCCGGTATTGCGCGAATCCTTCGACCGGATTGCCGAAACCCTGGAGCGTTTCGAGGGTGGGCATTTTCGTGAAGTGTTGACGGTGGGCGCCGTGGGGACGTTCGCGGTCGGTTGGCTATTGCCGCGATTGGCGGATTTTCAGAAGAAACATCCGTACATAGATTTGCGCCTGTCGACCAATAACAACCGGGTGGACGTGGCCGCTGAAGGCCTGGATTACGCCATCCGCTTTGGCGCGGGGGCGTGGCATGGGATTGAAGCGGTGCGGTTGATCGAGGCACCACTGTCGGTGCTCTGTGTGCCGGAGATCGCCCGGCAATTGCAGACGCCAGAGGATCTGTTGCAACAAACACTGTTGCGCTCCTATCGCACGGATGAGTGGCCGGAGTGGTTTCAGGCGACCGGTCTTTCGGCCCATGCCGTGCTGCCCCGAAGCATCGTCTTCGATTCCTCGCTGGCGATGATGGAGGCTGCGTTGCAAGGTGCAGGAGTGGCATTGGCGCCGCCGCTGATGTTTGCCCGGCAACTGGCGGCGGGCGCAATCGAGCAACCGTTCGCCATCGGGATCACCACCGGCTGCTACTGGCTGACCCGCTTGCAGTCGCGCCCCGAAACGTCGGCGATGGCGGTGTTTAAGGATTGGTTACTGCAAGCTTCGCTTTAATACAAAAGCCTGTGGGAGCGGGCTTGTGTGGCGAGGGGGCTTGCCCCCGTTGGAGTGCGCAGCACTCCCAATGCCATCACCGGGTTATGTCTGAAAGAACCGATTAGCCACTTTTGCGACTGCTTCGCAGTCGAACGGGGGCAAGCCCCCTCGCCACACAGGCTCTCCACAGGATTGTGGTGCTATCAGAATACTACCGCACCAGGCACGGCCGCTTGTTATCGAACTTCCATCCCGGAATCAGAAACTGCATCGCCACGCTGTCATCCCGCGCGCCGAGCCCCATGCCTTTGTACAGCTCATGGGCCTTGGCCAGTTGATCCATGTCCAGCTCAACCCCCAGACCAGGTTTTTTCGGTACTTGCACGCAGCCGTCGACGATTTGCAGCGGCGCTTTGGTCAGGCGCTGGCCGTCCTGCCAGATCCAGTGGGTGTCGATGGCGGTGATCTCGCCCGGCGCGGCGGCCGCGACGTGGGTGAACATGGCCAGGGAAATATCGAAGTGGTTGTTGGAATGCGAGCCCCAGGTCAGGCCCCACTCGTGACACATCTGCGCCACCCGCACCGAGCCCTGCATGGTCCAGAAGTGCGGGTCCGCCAAAGGAATGTCCACCGACTGTAGCTGGATCGCGTGGCCCATTTCCCGCCAGTCGGTGGCGATCATGTTGGTCGCGGTTTTCAGGCCCGTGGCACGACGAAATTCAGCCATGACTTCGCGGCCCGAGTAACCGTTTTCCGCCCCGCAAGGGTCTTCGGCATAAGCCAGAACATGATGCTGATCCCGGCACAGGCGGATCGCTTCCTTGAGCGACCAGGCGCCATTCGGATCGAGGGTAATGCGCGCATCGGGAAAGCGCTCGGCGAGGGCCGTGACCGCTTCGATTTCCTCGTCGCCGCTCAACACGCCGCCCTTGAGTTTGAAGTCCTTGAAGCCATAGCGGGCGTGAGCGGCGACCGCCAGGCGCACCACGGCGTCGGCGCTCATGGCTTTTTCGTGACGTACGCGGAACCAGTCATTGTCGGCATCCGGTTCATCGCGATAAGCCAGATCGGTTTCGTTGCGATCACCGACGTAAAACAGGTAGCCGAGCATCTTCACTTCATCGCGTTGCTGGCCTTCGCCGAGCAGTGCGGCCACCGGCACGTCCAGGTGCTGGCCAAGCAAGTCGAGCAGGGCCGCTTCCAGGCCGGTGACCGCGTGAATGGTGATGCGCAGGTCGAACGTCTGCAAACCGCGACCGCCGGCATCGCGATCGGCGAAGGTCTGGCGCACTTGATTGAGGATCTTCTGGTAGGTGCCGATCGGGCTGCCGACCACCAGTGCGCGCGCGTCTTCCAGGGTCTGGCGAATGCGCTCGCCACCGGGTACTTCGCCGACGCCGGTGTGACCGGCGTTGTCCTTGAGAATCACGATATTGCGGGTGAAGAACGGGCCATGGGCGCCGCTCAGGTTGAGCAGCATGCCATCGTGGCCGGCCACCGGCACAACCTGCATGCTGGTGATGATCGGGGCTTTTGCGGCTTCTTGTGGGTTCATTTTTTTGTCCTTTAAACCAATATTCAAGCGTGATTCGGCGCTGGTTTGCCCAGTGCAACGGCCGGTGCGGGTTTCGGTTTATTGCGCGCGGCGAAAACGATGATCGCGGCGATGATCGAGGTAGCGGCCAGGCCGTAGAGCCCGCCCTGGATTGAACCGGTGTGCTCTTCCAGCAAACCGAAGGTGGTCGGCGCCACGAAGCCGCCGAGGTTGCCCACTGAGTTGATCAGCGCGATCACGCCGGCAGCGATCCGCGCATCCAGGTACGCCTGGGGAATCGGCCAGAACAGCGACGAAGCCGATTTGAAACCCAATGCGGCGAAGCAGATCGCAACGAACGCGAAGATCGGCCCGCCGGTGGTGGACATGAACATCCCCGCCGCGGCGATCAGCAGGGCAGTGGCGACCCAGGCTTGCTGGTGCTTCCATTTGCCCGACAGCGAGGCAAAGGCGTACATGCCGACGATCGACAGCAACCACGGAATCGAGTTGAACAAGCCGACCTGGATGTCGCTCAGGTCGCCCATTTTCTTGATGATGCTTGGCAGCCAGAAGGTCGCGGCATAGATGGTCAATTGAATGAAGAAGTAGATCAGGCAGAACAGGATGATCTGGCGGTCCTTGAGCAGTGTGCCCAGCGACGGTTTGATCGGCGTCGCGGCTTCGCGGGCCAGTTGTTCGTCATCGATGGCTTTGACCAGCGCGTCCTGTTCAGCCAGGGTCAGCCATTTGGCGTCGTGGGGTTTGGAGTCCAGCCAGCACCAGACGAACACGCACAACCCGACCGAGAACATGCCCTCGATGAAGTACATCCACTGCCAGCCGTGCATGCCCAAACCGTTGATTTGCAGCAGCAGCCCCGACAGCGGGCCGGAGATCAGCGAAGCAATCGCCGAACCGCTGAGGAAGATCGCAATCGCCTTGCCGCGTTCCACACCGGGCAACCAGCGGGTGAAGTAATAGATCACACCGGGAAAGAACCCGGCTTCAGCCACGCCGAGCAGAAAACGCAGGATGTAGAAGTGGGTTTCGTTCTGGATGAACGCCATGCAGGCGGCCACCAGGCCCCAGGTCAGCATGATGCGGGTCAGCCAGATTCGCGCGCCGACTTTTTGCAGGAGGATGTTGGAGGGCACTTCGAACAGCGCGTACCCGATGAAGAACAGACCGGCCCCGAGGCCGTAGGCGGCAGCGCCAATCCCCAAGTCATGTTCCATGTGGGCGCGGACGAAGCCGATGTTCACGCGGTCGATGTAGTTGACGATGAACATGATCACGAACAGCGGCAGGACGTGGCGTTTCACTTTTGAGATGGCGGACTTCAGGACCGAATCGGCGCCATCGTTCATCCCGGATATGGATGTATTCACTTCGTTTTCTCCCACTCGTTATTTTTATGCGGGGTGTGGCTGGATATTGCGATGTTGATAGACATCATACAACTGAATTTTTCGATTCGACAAGCACTGTAGTCCAATAAAATGGCTATTTGTCGGATGATTTCTATGCTTTTTTGGGTCGGGTGTGGGGTTGTGATGGTGTTCGAATGGTGAATTTGTTGAGTGTTGTCATACAAGTTTGAGGCTGTTTTCTGGGGATTCCAATCGATTCCGGTGCTACGATCCGGATAGCCCTGCCTTACGGATAATCACCATGCAAGAAGACATCGACGCACCCGCCCGCAAGCGCGCTCACAACCTGGCCCATGATCTGGTGGCCAAGCTGACCCAGAGCATTTTGCTCGGCCAGATGCTGCCGGGGGACAAGCTGCCTTCGGAGAATTCGATTGTTCAGGAGCATGGGGTCAGCCGTACGGTGGTGCGCGAGGCGATTTCGAAATTGCAGGCTTCAGGGCTGGTGGAAACCCGTCACGGCATCGGCACCTTTGTCATCGAGCGTGCGCCGGAGCAGGGGTTGCGGCTGAATGTCGATACCGCGCTGGGGGTGCGCAGCATTCTGGAGTTGCGCATGGGCCTGGAAACCCAGGCCGCCGCGCTGGCAGCGGTGCGTCGTACCGATCAGCAATTGGCGCAGATGCGTGAAGCGCTGGATGACTATCAAAGTTTGCTGGCCAACAACGACAGCTGCGTCGAGGCCGACAAACGTTTCCACCTGCTGATCGCCGAAGCCACCGGCAATGTATGCTTCACAGAGATCATGCAGCACTTGGGCAATGCGATGATTCCCCGCACCCGCGTCAATGCCGCCGAGCGCGGGTCAGCGGATTTGAGCAAGCTGGGGCAACTCGCCAACCTCGAACACGAGGCGATTCTCAACGCGATCAAGCGCCAGGATCCGGATGCTGCGCGGGCGGCGATGTGGTTGCACCTGACCAACAGCCGCGACCGCTTTTCGGCGGGCGGCAGCTGATTCGTCAGTGACCTGTGGGAGCGGGCTCGATGATTTTCAGCTCACACCAACATCGCGCATCAGCAATCCATAGCGCAAATCCACCGCATCCGGAATCGGCAAATACACCGTGTGCCCATCCCCAGGCGCCACTTCAGTCGCCTCGCCCCTGAGGTTCTGCAGTTGATGCAGGTCGAAGTGGAAGTTGCCCTTGGGCGTCATCAGTTCCATGTGATCGCCCAGGCCAAAACGATTTTTCACCCGCACCTCGGCCAGCCGGTCGCGGCGTTCGCCAGTCAACTCCCCAACGAACTGTTGGCGCTCTGAAATCGAGCTGCCGTTCTGGTAGTTCTGGTATTCGTCATGCACGTGCCGGCGCAGAAAACCTTCGGTGTAGCCGCGCTGAGCGAGGGACTCCAGATCAGTCATCAAGCTGCGATCGAACACTCGGCCAGCCACCGCATCGTCGATCGCGCGGCGGTAAACCTGGGTGGTGCGCGCGCAATAGAAATGCGATTTGGTCCGGCCTTCGATTTTCAGTGAGTGCACACCCATCTGCATCAGGCGCTCGACGTGCTGGACGGCGCGCAGGTCCTTGGCGTTCATGATGTAGGTGCCGTGTTCATCCTCGAACGCCGGCATCAGTTCGCCGGGGCGATTGGCCTCTTGCAACAGGAACACCTGATCGGTCGGCGTGCCGAGGCCCAGGGTCGGTTCGGGAGAGTGGTGCTGGACGATTTCACCCAGTTGATTTTCGCTGGCCGGTGTCGCCGAGTATTTCCAGCGACAGGCATTGGTGCAGCTGCCCTGATTGGCGTCACGCTTGTTCATGTAGCCCGACAACAGGCAGCGCCCCGAATAGGCCATGCACAATGCGCCGTGCACAAACACTTCCAGCTCCATCGCCGGGACGTGCTGGCGGATTTCGGCGATTTCTTCCAGTGACAGTTCGCGGGACAGGATGATCCGGCTCAAGCCCTGTTGCTGCCAGAACTCGACGCTGGCCCAGTTCACCGTGTTGGCTTGCACCGACAGGTGGATCGGCATCTGCGGGAAGTGCCGGCGCACCAGCATGATCAGGCCGGGATCGGACATGATCAGCGCGTCCGGCGCCATGCCGATCACCGGTTCCAGATCCTTGAGGAACGTTTTCAGCTTGGCGTTGTGCGGGGCGATATTGACCACCACATAAAAACGCTTGCCCTGAGCCTGGGCCTCGGCGATGCCGAGCGCGAGGTTGGCGTGATCGAATTCGTTATTGCGCACTCGCAGGCTGTAGCGCGGTTGGCCGGCGTATACCGCATCGGCACCGTAGGCGAAGGCATAACGCATGTTTTTCAGGGTGCCGGCAGGGGCGAGCAGTTCCGGGGGGATGAGTGGCATGGCGCAAGTCATGGCAGTGTCGATCGCAAAAGCCGGCAAGGGTAAGCGGCCTGCACGCGGGGTTTATTGATCTGGATCTATGCTTGACCAACAAACAGATGGCACTCGCGCCAACCGTGGCGGACTAAACATAAGGACGCGAATTTTCGCCTCTGCGCATTGGCATGGACCGGACATGAACGAAACGAAGCTCCAGAACACTTCGCTGATGGTCTTGCTGGCTGTGGTGACCGTTGCCTTCGTCTGGATTCTGCTGCCGTTCTACGGTGCGGTGTTCTGGGCGGCCATCCTCGGCATTCTGTTTGCGCCCTTGCAGCATCAGTTGCAGCTGAGATTCGGTTGGTCACGCAACCTGACGGCCCTGTGCACCTTGAGTCTATGTGTGCTGATTGCGATCCTGCCGGTAATCATCATCAGTACCTTGCTGGTTCAGGAGGGTGCGGCGCTTTATGGCCGAATCGAAAGCGGCGAACTGGACATTGCCGGGCATGTGTCGCAGTTCAAACACAGCTTGCCGCCGTACTTTCAGCACTTGCTCGATCGTTTCGGCATGGGTGAACTGAGTGGGCTTCGCGAGAAAATCATCAAGAGCATGATGCAAGGCAGTCAGTTTCTGGCGTCCCAGGCGTTCAGTTTTGGCCAGGGGACGTTCGATTTCGTGGTGGGTTTTTTCATCATGCTGTATCTGCTGTTTTTCTTTCTGCGGGACGGGTCTGAACTGGCGCGCAAAGTGCGCGCGGCGATACCGCTGGAAGATAACCAGAAGCGTCGCTTGCAACTCAAATTCAATCGGGTGGTGCGGGCCACGGTGAAGGGCAGTTTGCTGGTGTCGATCACGCAAGGGGCGTTGGGCGGGTTGATTTTCTGGTTTCTGGATATCCCGAGCGTGCTGCTCTGGGCGGTGTTGATGGCATTCCTGTCGCTGTTGCCGGCGGTGGGGGCGGGTATCGTCTGGGTGCCGGTGGCGGCGTATTTCCTGCTCAGCGGTGCGATCTGGCAGGGCACGGTGCTCGCGTTGTTCGGGGTGTTCGTGATCGGGTTGGTGGACAATATCCTGCGACCGATTCTGGTGGGCAAGGACACCAAAATGCCTGACTACCTGATTCTCATCTCGACCCTGGGTGGCCTGGCGATTTTCGGCCTGAACGGTTTTGTCATCGGCCCGTTGATTGCCGCGTTGTTTATGTCGAGCTGGGCGATTTTCGTCGATACCAAACAGCGGGTTCAGCTGCCTTAAGCGTTGAGCTGGCCTGAGCCGATACGTTGCGACAGGGCTTGGGCGTCGGGAAGCGAAGTGAGCGGGCCGCTGATCGGTTCGCCGTCCTGTACGAGATACCAGCAGGCAAGCAATCCCAGTGCTCTGAGCGGTGCGGGAACGGCGCTGCCGATAACGGACATAATCTGAACCTGAGCCATAAGTACCTCCATCAATCTGTGGGGTTACCTTACGGATCGGACGCTTGAGTGGAAAATCAACGCTTTCGATAGTCGTCATTGATGCCAGTGAGTGTTGGCGATCAGTCCACGACTTGATCGAGCATATGCACGACTTCCTGTTCATTGAGCAGGCCTTTGCGCACCAGGTTTTCCGCCAGCAGCGAGAGAAACTTGGCGCTGCGATGGCCTTCCAGGTGCTTGAGCTCGGTCAGTGCGTTGTACACCTTGCTGGATGTGCACAAGCCGACAATGCGGTGCGGGTTTTGTGTGGGCATGAGGTCGTCCTTGTTTTTATCAACCTGTTGTTTATGGACAGATCAAGCTTGCGGGCCTGTCATGACATAAATATGACCGACTTTACCTGCCGGTACTGTCCCGACAGCGACCTTGACGAGATTTATTCAGACTCCGTTCGCCTTGCGGCCACAAAAAAGGCCCCGCTGTTGAGGCGGGGCCTGATGAGTCTGTTACCAGCGGTCGTCACGGTAATAACCATGGGGATGGCCATAGTAGCCGCGCGGTGGGCCATAGTAGCCGCGTGGTGGACCGTAATAAATCGGTGCCGGGCGGTAGTACATCGGTTGTTGGACATAGACCGGCGCCGGTTGGTAGTAAACGGGCGGTGGCTGTACGTAAACCGGTTGAGGCTGAGCGTAAACCGGTTGCTCTACATACACCGGCCGGTCGCGGCCGATAATTGCCGAGCCGATGATTGCCGAGCCGACGATCGCACCAAACACAGCCGGACCTTCCCAGCCACGACCACCTGCTTCTGCCTGCCCTGCGATAGCGAGAGCACCGATCAGCAAGGCTACTGTGGGGATTTTACGGATCATGATAAGTCCTCGGTTCTTCGACCCGGCGCTTGGGTCTGCAATAGACACAAGTTGTCGCGGGGATACTTCTAAGACAGCAATTTTTTGAAAATCAGCACAGCCGTTGGGTAAATTTTGTGTAAGGTCTGTACCGGTTTCTTTACGGTGCTGTCTGGTACAGACATACCCTTATGATCGACCACAATCCGGTGGAATTGTTAATTCCGTCCATCTGAAAGTGCTACTGAAGGAGATTCGGATGCAGATGAACCCCAACAAAGACACCCAGTTGTGCATGTCACTCTCGGGCCGTCCCGGCAATTTCGGCCTGCGGTTTCACAATCATCTGTACGAACAACTGGGGCTGAATTTTTACTACAAAGCCTTCAGCAGCCAGGACCTGACGGGGGCTGTCAGCGGCATTCGTGCGTTGGGCATTCGGGGGTGCGGCGTGTCGATGCCGTTCAAGGAGGCCTGCATCGCGCTGGTCGATGAGCTGGATGCATCGGCCGAGGCTATTCAATCGATCAACACTATCGTCAACACCAACGGCCACCTCAAGGCCTACAACACTGATTACATCGCCGTCGCCCAGTTACTCGAAACCCACCAGGTGCCCAAGGATTCGACCTTTGCCCTGCGCGGCAGCGGCGGCATGGCCAAGGCTGTGGCCAGTGCCTTGCGCGATGGCGGCTACAAAAACGGCTTGATCGTGGCCCGTAACGAACGCGCCGGGCGTGCCCTGGCCGAATCGCTGGGTTACCAATGGCAGGCGGAACTGGGTGCTCAACGCCCGCAGATGCTGATCAACGTCACGCCGATCGGCATGACCGGTGGCCCGGAAGCCGATCAACTGGCGTTTCCCCCTGAAGCCATCGCTGCCGCTGAAACGGTCTTCGATGTGGTGGCGATTCCCTCGGAAACACCGCTGATCGTGCGTGCTCGTGCCGAAGGCAAACGGGTGATCACCGGGCTGGAAGTGATTGCCATCCAGGCGCTGGAGCAGTTCGTGTTGTACACCGGCGTGCGTCCGACCGATGAGCAGTTTCAGAAAGCCGTGGCGTTTGCCCGGAGCTGAATTCCGATTATCGGTTGGACCTGTGGCGAGGGAGCTTGCTCCCGTTGGGTCGCGAAGCGGCCCCAAAGCAGTCAGCACACCGAGTTTGCCGGCCTTGCGGCTGCTTCGCAGCCGAACGGGAGCAAGCTCCCTCGCCACAGGGAACTCGGTACATCGGGAAGGGTTATTCGAGGCGCGCCAGGCGTTCTTCCAGCGCCGCAATCCGCGCTTCAAGCTCTTCGATTCGCTCAACCGACACACCGCCACCGGTGCCACGTTCCACCGGGTTCTGTCGGGCCGCGAGGATCGCTTCGATATCCGCCGGATCACCCAGCGCATGCATGTAACGATCTTCGCGCTGACCGGCCTGGCGCGGGATCAACAGCGCCAGGCCTCGGGCGATCAAACGCTCCAGTTGATGCACCACTTGTTCGGCATCTTCGAAGTCATGCATGCGGCCGCTGCGGGTCAGCAGTTCGTTGACCGTCTGCGGACCGCGCAGGAACAACAGCCCCGTCAGAATCACCTGGGCCGGCACCAGTTCCAGCGCCTTGTCGACCCGATGTTCCCAGCGGTCGGCACGGCTGCCCATCACCAGCCGGGTGAAGCCGCGACCTTCAAGGGCGCGCAGGCTCTGGCCAACCTGGCCCTGGCTGAGGTTCATCACCGGTTCGCGGCTGGTTTTCTGGTTGCAGGCAATCACCAGGGCATTGAGGGTCAGCGGATAGGTTTCCGGGCTGGTGGCCTGTTTTTCGATCAACGAGCCCAAAATGCGGATTTCCGTGCTGTTGAGCCGCGGTTCGTCGAAGGTCGTCTCTTGTTCAGTGCTCATCGCGCTTTTCCCTAGGCAGTCGAGCCGCCTAGCCTAATCCTTGCTGGATAAAAGACAAGTCGCAGGGCGCGCCGGCATGGCTATAATCGCTCCACGTTTTTTACTCCCGTCACCACACGAGACTGCCATGACTATTTCCCTGTACGCCGCATCCGTTCCGGTTTTCCAGCAAATGCTCAACGCCCTGAGCAACAACCTGAGCAAGGCCGAAGCCCACGCTACCGCGAAAAACATCGACCCGAACGCATTCCTGCAGGCCCGTCTGTACCCGGACATGTTCCCGCTGGTGCGTCAGGTGCAGATCGCCGTTGATTTCGCCAAGGGTGTTTCGGCGCGTCTGGCTGAAATCGAACTGCCGAAATACGACGATACCGAAACCACCTTCGCCGAACTGCAAGCGTTGATCGCCAAGGTTCTGGCCTTCATCGGCGAGATCAAACCCGAGCAAATCAACGGCAAGGAAGGCATCGAAATCGTGACCCGTCCTGGCACCCCTAAAGAGAAGCGCTTCACTGGCCAGGCTTACCTGCTGAGCTACGGTCTGCCGCAGTTCTTCTTCCACGTCACCACCGCCTACGCGCTGCTGCGTCACAACGGTGTGGAAGTGGGCAAGCGCGATTACATGGGCGCGTTCTAAACCACCCAGGTACAAAAAAGCCCGCCAAGGTGTAAGCCTTGGCGGGCTTTTTCGTTTTCGTCGGTGCGTTTACGCCAAACGCTGCGCCTTCAACTCTTCACCCTGGCAAGCCGCCGCGGTGAACAGCACGTCGGTGGAGGAGTTCAGCGCGGTTTCCGCCGAGTCCTGCAACACACCGATGATGAAGCCGACCGCCACCACTTGCATGGCGATTTCGCTCGGGATGCCGAACAGGCTGCACGCCAGCGGAATCAGCAACAACGAACCGCCCGCCACGCCCGAGGCGCCACAGGCACAAATTGCCGCGACGACGCTGAGCAGAATGGCCGTCGGAATATCCACGGCGATGCCCAGGGTGTGCACGGCGGCCAGGGTCAGCACAGTGATGGTGATCGCCGCGCCGGCCATGTTGATGGTCGCGCCGAGCGGGATCGATACCGAATAGGTGTCTTCATGCAGGCCCAGGCGTTTGCTCAATTCCAGGTTGACCGGAATGTTCGCCGCCGAGCTGCGGGTGAAGAAGGCGGTGATGCCGCTCTCGCGCAGGCAGGTGAGTACCAGCGGATACGGGTTGCGGCGCAGTTTCCAGAACACGATGACCGGGTTCATCACCAACGCGACGAACAGCATGCAGCCCAGCAGCACCGCCAGCAGGTGCATATAGCCGATCAATGCGCCGAAACCGGAAGTGGCGAGGGTCGAAGCCACCAGACCGAAGATCCCCAGCGGCGCAAAGCGAATCACCAGGCGCACGATCACGGTCACGCCATTGGACAGGTCGTCCAGCACTTCGCGTGTCGTCTCGCCAGCATGGCGGATCGCAATGCCCATGCCGATCGCCCACGCCAGAATGCCGATGAAGTTGGCGTTCATCAGTGCGCTGACCGGGTTATCGACCACGCTCAGCAACAGACTTTGCAGCACTTCGCTGATGCCGCCCGGCGCGGTGACCGCAACGTCCTGGGTCGACAGCACCAGGCTCGACGGAAACAGCGTACTGGCGATCACTGCAACCACGGCTGCGGCGAAGGTGCCCAGCAGATACAGAAACAGGATCGGCCGGATATGGGTTTCCTGGCCGTGCTTATGATTGGCAATCGAGGCCATGACCAGCACGAACACCAGAATCGGCGCGACAGCCTTGAGCGCCGACACGAATACTTTGCCAATGAAGGCGGTGGACTTCGCCACCTCAGGCGCGAACAGGGCCAGGGCAATCCCGGCGATCAGGCCGATGATGATTTGCGTGACCAGGCTGCTGCGTTTCAGGCGTTGCAAAAGAGAAGGGGATGAAGCGGTCATAACGGTATCTCTGATTTTATTAGGGTGCAGGGTTCCTTGGCTCATGCAGCAAAAAGCCGGGCAGGCTACATGGAGGGAACCGAAGGGGTCGCCACATCAATGCCAATCAATGGCCGATGAGCAAGGTGTCAATCTCGCGGGTCGCGGACTTTATCACAGCGTAGCCGCGATCCTTCAGACCTGTGACGATCTGCCACCCGATTGTTCAACGCGATTTGCAGGTTCGTGCAACTTCGTTTGGAAACACTCTGTTAAGCTTCGCCATCCTCATTTTCTAGTTCTGCCAGTGGGCCTTCGGGCTGTCGCTGGTGTCGTCGTTTTCCTGGAGTTCTGCATGCTGTTGCCCATTCTTCTGTTGTCCGCCGCCGGTTTCACGGTGCTGACCACGGAATTCATCATCGTCGGCCTGTTGCCGGCAATCGCCCGTGACCTGGACGTCAGCATCCCTCAAGCGGGTTTGCTGGTGACCCTGTTTGCGTTCACCGTGGCCGCGTTCGGGCCGTTCCTGACAGCGTATTTCGCAAGGTTTGAACGACGCAAACTGTTCATCAGCGTGTTGATCATGTTCGGCCTGGCCAACACGCTGGCGGCGTTTGCGCCGAACATTTGGGTGATGGCCATTGCCCGGTTGATTCCGGCGCTGGGGTTGCCGGTGTTCTGGGCGTTGGCCAGTGAAACCGCGGTGGACATCGTCGGACCGGACTACGCCGGGCGGGCGATTGCCAAGATTGGTTTCGGCATCGTCTGCGCCACCGTATTCGGCATTCCGGTCGGCACGTTGATTTCCGATGCGTTCGGTTGGCGCAGTGCTTTCGGCATTCTGGCGGTGATTGCGTTTGCCAAGGCGCTGCTGCTGTTTATCTATTTGCCGAAAACCAGCCTGCACCAGCATCAGGTGAGTTTTCGTTCGCAGTTCAAGATCCTGCGCAGCCCGCTGATGCTGGGTCATGTTCTGCTGTCGATCCTGGTGTTCAGCGGCATGTTCACCGCCTACACCTACCTGGCCGACATTCTTGAACGCCTCGCCGGTTTCAACGGCACCGTGGTCGGCTGGTGTCTGATGGGCTTCGGCGCGGTCGGGCTGATCGGCAACTCGCTGGGCGGTCGCGCGGTGGATCGTCACCCGCTGATCGCTTCTATGACGTTTTGCGCGTTCATGATTGCCGGCATGGTGACGCTGGTGCCGAACATTCACTCGCCGCTGGGGCTGGCGGCGGCGATGGGGATTTGGGGGGTGACCCAGGCGGCGTTGTTCCTGGTCAGTCATGTGCGGTTGATGAAGGCGGCGCCTGAAGCGCCGGCCTTCGCGGCGTCGTTGAACATTGCCGGGGCCAACCTCGGGATCGGCCTGGGCGCCATGGTTGGCGGCCGGGTGATCGACAGTGTGGGCCTGGGTGGACTGGGTTTCGCCGCAGCCGGTTTTATCCTGGTTTCGATTCTCCTGGCCATGGCGCTGATGACCTTCAAACCTCGCGAAGTCTGCGCCTGAGGCTTTACATCTCGGTGAACAGCTCGCGTCGGGCACCTTCGGTAATGGCGACAATGCCGGGGTGCTTGACCTTGCGTTCCACCGAAATGGCATAGAACGACTCGCGCACCGCGTCGGTCTGGCCGATCAACTCCACACCGCATTGGCGTTTCACCTCGTTGGCAATCACGCTCGGGCCGATGAAAATCCCGCTACCGGATTGGCCGAAAGCCTGCATCAAAGCGCTGTCGTCGAACTCGCCGACGATTCGCGGCTGGATCTGCTGTTCGGCAAACCAGCGTTGCAAGCGACTGCGCACCACGGTTTCCGGCCCGGGAATCAACAACGGGGCGCCGTGCAGGCTGTGGGGGAAATCCTGGCCGTATCGCGCCGTCAGTTCGGCGGTGGCGAAGAAGCTGATACCGCATTCGCCGAGCTTCTGGCTGTAGCCCTTGATGTCCAGATGCGAGGGCATCGGGCTGTCGGAAATCACCAGGTCGAGGCGTTGAATCGCCAGGTCGGCGAGCAATCGTTCCAGTTTGTCTTCGCGGCAGGTGATGCGTAGCGGCTCGCTCAACTCCATGGTCGGCGCGATCAGGCGATAGACGATGGATTTGGGCACCACATCGGCGACGCCCACCCGAAACAGAATCTGTTGCTCATTGGGCTGCGCCCGCAGCATCAGCTCCAGCTCGCCCCCAAGTTGAAACATCTGCTCGGCGTAGGGCAGGGTCTGACGTCCGGCTTCGGTGAGTTCCAGTTGCCGCCCGACCCGGCGAAACAATTCAATGCCATAGGTTTGTTCGAGCAGGGAAATCTGCCCGCTGATGGTCTGTGGCGTCAGGTTCAACTGCTCGCAGGCGCGCACGATGCTGCCGGTCTTGGCCACCACCCAGAAATAATGCAGCTGTCGATAATTCAGCATTCATGTTCCCCGTAGCGTGTGTTTTGCTATGGATTCGTAAAAACCGAAGTATAACCGCTGAAAATACGAATTTTCCTGAAGTATTTGCCTCTTTAGACTGCCTCGCTATCGACGGATTGCCTTTCGGTTCTGTCTGTTCTATCGAGGAAAGCATCATGAAGCTTAAAACCACCGCGCTGCTGATCACCTCTTTACTGGTGTTGGCCGGTTGCGACCAGGCCGAGAAAAGTGCTCAGCAATTGATGGGCAAGGCCGCCGAAAGCGCCAAACAGGCGATCGACGATACCCACAAAGTCGCAGAACAAGCGTTGAGCGAGGCCACGAGTGGCCTGACCAGCAAGAAAGAACAACCGGCCAAAGAGACGGGCAAAACCGACTCTTCGTCCCAGGAAATCTAAACCGTCTACAACGAGTCAGGACTGACCCATGGAATACCTTTTAGAACTCGCTGCAAGCCCCACCGCCTGGGTCGCCCTGGCCACGTTGGTGGTGATGGAAATCGTGCTCGGCATCGATAACCTGATCTTCATCTCGATCCTCACCAATAAGCTGCCCGAGCAGCATCGCCAGAAGGCGCGGCGCATTGGTATCGGCATGGCGTTGATCCTGCGCCTGGCGCTGTTGAGCACCATCGCGTTTATCGTCCAGTTGACTGAACCGGTGATCGACATTCTCGGCCACGCGTTCTCCTGGAAGGACATGATCCTGATCGCCGGCGGCCTGTTCCTGTTGTGGAAGGCGACCACCGAGATTCATCACAGCATGGACCCGTCGCCGGAAGACCCGACGTCGGCCACCTCGACCGTGACCCTGGGCTTTGCCGCCGCCATCGGTCAGATCCTGATGCTCGACATGGTGTTCTCCATCGACAGCATCATTACCGCTGTCGGCATGACCGAGCATTTGCCGATCATGATCATCGCGGTGGTGGTGTCGGTCCTGGTGATGTTGCTGGCTGCTGACCCGTTGGCCAAGTTCATCAACGACAATCCGACGGTGGTGATGCTGGCGCTGGGCTTCTTGATCATGATCGGCATGACGCTGATCGCCGAAGGTTTCGGCGCCCACGTACCGAAAGGCTATGTCTATGCGGCCATGGCGTTCTCGGCGACGATCGAAGGCTTGAACATGCTGTCGCGGCGGGCCAAACAGAGGCGCGTTGCCGCAGAAGCTTAATCGCCGATAAACGAAACGGCCGCCTGAACTTGCGAGAGTCCAGGCGGCCGTTTTTTGTTTGTACGACTGAAAAGCGCCAGTCAGTGCGCGGTGATGGGGTGTGTAGCCGGTTTATCGGTTTTGGCCGCGGGCGCCGAGTTAATCGGGTGGTGATGGTGCCGACGGGTAATGCGCAAAACGCCCCACAACATGGCGGCGGCCACTGCCAGCCAGCCGGAAATCAACATCACAATGGTCATTGTCAGGCTCATCAGTGCCTCCTCTTTGCCCTGCCGCGGGCGCACACTCTTCCTTGGTAAAGGACAGTCTAGCCGTTGCTGTGTTTCAGGCTATTGACCAAAGGTCGTCTGTCATCAACCCGTTCGCTCTATCAAATGCAAACAACTGCCGGTTAAGGCTATACCGCTGTCGCGCGGCATCCTATGATCGACGGCCAAGCCGGCTGCGTGATCGCCTGGCGTCTGAACAAGAGAGTGATGATGGTGCGGGTATTTTCTCGAATTCGATCTTTGGCACTGATCGTTGGCTGCGTTGCCGGCCTGGCTGGCTGCGCGGGGAGCGTAGCGCCTGAGATCAAGCGTCTGCCGGAGCGTGTCGAACTCAGCGGTACGTTCTACCGCGGGCAAAGTTATCAGAGCGGGCCTCAAGTGCTGGCCAGCCTGTTGTCCCAACAGGACATCGTGATAACTCCGGGGTTGCTCGAAAAGCCCCTGAATTTACCGGGTGCCGAAGATCGGTTGCAGCAGAACATGCAAAACCTCGCCCGCGAATACGGGATGGTGGTCTATCCCCTCGACAGCCAATTGCCGGCGCTGCTGACCCAGGTCGCAGCCGGTTATCCGGTGATGGTACGCATTACTGAAGGCTCGGCATTCTGGGCCGGGCCGCGATACGCCATTCTTGCCGGTTACAACCGTCAGAAGCAGACCGTGTTGCTGCGCACCGGGATGGATCGTCGGTTGCTGATGGGGTTCAGCGCCTTTGAGTCGGCGCTCGAGAATGCAGGCGGTTGGGCCGTTTTGATCCAGAAGCCGGACCAGATTCCGGCCAACGTCGATCAGCAGCGCTGGCTGAAAGCGGCGAATGATCTTGCTCAGTCGGGTCAGGAGCAGGCGGCAGCCAGGGCGAAGAAGGCGCTGACCGCGCAGTAGGTTCCGCTCGTCATCTGCAAGGCACGACTCAGCGTTTTTGGTCTCTTATATAAAGGGCCCGGATTCTCGCCGGGTCGTGACCAGGAGGCGCCCATGGCTCATCCCAATACCCCCGACGGCCCGCACTCGTCCGAGCATTCGTCCGATAATGAGTTGGGGTTCGACCCCGATTCTCCGGACGTTGCTGATCCTCAGGTCGACCCCATCGGACCTGCCAGGGCACCCAAAGATATAAAACCGGGTGAAGAGGGCAAGAAGACACCGGCAAAGCCTTACGACCCGCTCGGTAATCTGAAACCCAAGTCTTAGTCAGAGGTGCATATGTCTACCGATTCGAGCTTCGACGACAAACATTCGGACCCTCCCGAAAACGTTCCAACAACCCCCGAGGCGGACCTGGACCCGGTGATGGATCCGGACAGCCCGCTAAGGGATCCCTTGGCCAGGCCGACCGTGGTGCCGACGAAGCATCCACAGGGCTGGCGAGACCCGAGTGCCGGGGATGGCATTCCGGATGACGATCAGATGCCGTTGCCCAATGATTGATCGCTGGACAAAAAAAGCCCCGAATATTCGGGGCTTTTCATTTACGGATGTTTCGACCTTATTTTGAGGCTTCAATCACACCGCTCTGGCGATGCTTGAGGTTCTTGTCTGACTTGTACTGCAGGGCGACGGACGGCACGTTGGTGCTCTTGCCGGTTTCAACCCAGCTGCGAATACGGGTCGCATCGGCAAAGTGCGTGTACTTGCCGAAGGCATCGAGAATCACCAGCGCAACCGGACGGTTGCCCATGCTGGTCACCAGCACCAGGCAGTGACCGGCCTGGTTGGTAAACCCGGTTTTCGTCAGCTTGATGTCCCAGTTCGGCTTGTTGATCAAGTGGTCGGTATTGTGGAAACCCAGGCTGTAGTTGGGTTTACGGAATGTAACGGTTTTTTCCTTGGTCGTGCTCAGCTCGGTCAAGAGTGGGTACTTGTGCGCGGCGATCAGCAGTTTGCTCAGGTCGCGGGCGGTGGACACGTTGCGCGGGGAGAGCCCCGTCGGTTCGACGAAATGGGTACTGGTCATGCCCAGCGCCTTGGCTTTGGCGTTCATGGCGGCAATGAACGCGACGTAACCGCCCGGATAGTGATGCGCCAAGGTTGCGGCGGCACGGTTTTCCGATGACATCAGGGCGATCAGCAGCATCTCGCGGCGCGTCAATTCGCTTTGGAGTTTGACTCGGGAGAACACGCCTTTCATTTCCGGGGTGTCGCTGATGTTGACGGGAATATATTCGTCCATGTTCTGCCGCGCTTCTACGACCACCAGGCCGGTCATCAGTTTGCTGACGGAGGCGATGGGTACGACGACGTCAGGATTGCTGGCATAGATGACTTTGTTGGTTTGCAGATCCATCAGCAAAGCGCTGCCGGAAGCGATCTTCAGTTGTGCAGTGTCTCGTGGTGCCGCGGTGGTTTCACCGGCGTTGACCGTTGGCGTGATGAAAGTCCCTGTAACTGCAAAAACTAGGCTCAGGATGGAAAGACGGATTTTCACGCTGGCAGACTCATAAAGGGTGGATATGCCGTTCTGTAACGGGCTGTTTCTTAAAAACGACGCATTTTAGGAGTATGTGCCAGGAAAGCCATAGGCGCCTGCAAGACGGGGGGTAAAAGTGAAGAATATTTAATGCTGTAACTCTTTCTTTACTATTTGGCTTTGCAGTTGTCCGACCTCTGTGATCGAGCTGTTTGCTACAGGCAAAAAGAACCCCGCGATGGGCGGGGTTCTTTTGGGTGCAGCAGGGTGAGAGTTAACTCAGCTGTGCAGTGTTTCGGCGGCGTACAACGTGTTTTCCAGCAGGCAGGCGCGGGTCATCGGGCCGACGCCACCCGGTACCGGAGTGATCCAGCCGGCACGGGCCAGGGCGGATTCGTAAGTCACGTCGCCGACCAGTTTGCCGTCTGCCTGACGGTTGATGCCGACGTCGATCACGATCGCGCCTTCCTTGATCCACTCACCTTTGACCAGGCCCGGCTTGCCGGCGGCAACCACTACCAGGTCGGCGCGACCGACGTGGCCGGCCAGATCCTTGGTGAAGCGGTGGGTGACAGTCACGGTGCAACCGGCCAGCAGCAGTTCCATCGCCATCGGACGACCAACAATGTTGGAGGCCCCGACAATGACCGCGTCCATCCCGTAAAGATTGACGCCGGTGCTTTCCAGCAGCGTCATGATGCCTTTGGGCGTGCACGGGCGCAGCAGCGGAATGCGCTGGGCCAGGCGACCGACGTTATAAGGGTGGAAACCGTCGACGTCCTTGTCGGGACGAATGCGCTCCAGCAATTTGGAGGCGTCCAGGTGTTCAGGTAGAGGCAGCTGAAGCAGAACGCCGTCGATTGCCGGGTCGTCGTTCAGGCGATCGATCAGATCGGTCAGCGCTGCTTGAGTGGTGTCGGCAGGCAGGTCATAGGCTTGGGATAGGAAGCCGACCTCTTCACAGTCTTTACGCTTGTGCGAGACATAAACCTGAGAGGCAGGATCGCTGCCGACCAGGATCACCGCGAGGCCGGGTGTGCGCAGGCCTTGCTGGCGACGCTCGGCAACTCGTTTGGCGATCTGCTGGCGCAGGCTGGCGGCGATCGATTTGCCGTCGATTAGTTGTGCAGTCATTGCGCGTGATTAACCATCGAGAGGGGAAAAAAAGAGAGCGCATTCTCGCATGTCACGAGGTGAGGGCAAAGGCGCTTGGTCTGCAAATTCCCCTAACTCCTTTAATTAAATGAATTTTTTTCAAAAAGGATTTGACGACCTTCAGGGGGCTCTATACTATTCGTCGCACTTGTCGGGCACAGCCTAGCACTGGTTAAGAAGGTCGAGCGGAGTTACGGTTCCGCAAGACTGAAAAGCACTTAGTTTGTAGTCCTTCAAGGGTACAGATTAACAAGGCGCCCGTAGCTCAGCTGGATAGAGCATCCGCCTTCTAAGCGGATGGTCGCAGGTTCGAGTCCTGCCGGGTGCGCCATTAGGCAGCATTGGCACAAGTAGCGCGATATGGTGGGCGTAGCTCAGTTGGTAGAGCACGGGATTGTGACTCCCGTTGTCGTGGGTTCGATCCCCATCGTCCACCCCATATTTCGAAAGGCGCCAGATTAATAGTCTGGCGCCTTTGCTTTAACAGCTTCAACCCGCGGATGTGGTGGAATTGGTAGACACACTGGATTTAGGTTCCAGCGCCGCGAGGCGTAAGAGTTCGAGTCTCTTCATCCGCACCAAATAAAGCTTCACTCATGCCGATTGGCATGATTGAGGTTCAACAAAGAAGTTGTTTGGCTTCTTTGTCACGCAATATGGTGGGCGTAGCTCAGTTGGTAGAGCACGGGATTGTGACTCCCGTTGTCGTGGGTTCGATCCCCATCGTCCACCCCATATTCCGAAAGGCGCCAGATTTAACAGTCTGGCGCCTTTTTTGTTTCAGTGGTTTGAGTGTCGGTGGCTGCAGGTTGTGGGCCGCAGGGGCAGGTCGCTTCGTCGTATTTATGTTTCTCGATGATGCCTGATTTGCCCGCCGATCCCCTCGCGGGGTTGGCTGTCAGGGACGGATTGCCGATTCCTTCTATATATAGGAAGGTGGGTGCAGAGCCCTGGCTTGATTGGCTGTATTTGCTAACAGGGCGAGGCACAACCGTTTGTCCCCGCCTATAAATTGCCTGCTGTTTTTTTACCCGTTTTCAGTAGGGTGACTTCTTGAGTTTGACCCACTAGAATGCATGCCCTTGATTCTGGGGTCGGAAACGGCCGGCTAACGTCTGTGCAACGAGGAATATCCATGCAAGTTTCTGTTGAAAATACTTCTGCTCTTGAGCGCCGCATGAGCATCACCGTGCCGGCTGAGCGCATCGAGACTCAGGTCAACAAGCGTCTGCAGCAGACTGCCCAAAAGGCCAAGATCGCTGGCTTCCGTCCAGGCAAAGTGCCAATGAGCGTGATCCGTCAGCGTTTCGGGGCTGATGCACGTCAAGAAGCCGTGGGCGACGTGATCCAGTCTTCCTTCTACGAAGCTGTCGTCGAGCAGAAGCTGAATCCGGCTGGTTCGCCTTCGATCGAACCTAAAACCCTGGAAGCGGGCAAGGACCTGGAATACGTAGCCGTATTCGAAGTGTTCCCTGAGTTCACCGTTGCCGGTTTCGAAGGCATCACCGTCGAGCGCCTGAGCGCCGAAGTGGCTGACGCCGATCTGGACAAGATGCTGGAAGTCCTGCGCAAGCAGAACACCCGTTTTGAAGTGGCCGAACGCGCTGCCCAGAACGAAGACCAGCTGAACATCGATTTCGTCGGCAAGGTCGACGGTGAAGTGTTCGCAGGCGGTTCTGCCAAAGGTACTCAGCTGGTGCTGGGTTCCGGCCGCATGATCCCTGGTTTCGAAGACGGTCTGGTTGGCGCTAAAGCCGGCGAAGAGCGCGTTCTGAACCTGACCTTCCCAGAGGACTACCAGAACCTCGACCTGGCAGGCAAAACTGCTGAGTTCACCGTGACCGTGAACACCGTTTCCGAGCCTAAACTGCCAGAGCTGACCGAAGAGTTCTTCGCTCAATTCGGCATCAAGGAAACCGGTCTGGAAGGCTTCCGCACCGAAGTTCGCAAGAACATGGAGCGCGAACTGCGTCAGGCGATCAAATCCAAGGTCAAGAATCAGGTGATGGACGGTCTGCTGGCCACCAACCCGATCGAAGTGCCTAAGGCTCTGCTGTCCAACGAAGTCGACCGTCTGCGCGTGCAGGCTGTTCAGCAGTTCGGTGGCAACATCAAGCCTGACCAACTGCCGGCCGAGCTGTTCGAAGAGCAAGCCAAGCGCCGCGTCGTGCTGGGTCTGATCGTGGCTGAAGTGGTCAAGCAATTCGACCTCAAGCCTGACGAAGCCCGCGTTCGCGAGATGATTCAGGAAATGGCTTCGGCCTACCAAGAGCCTGAGCAGGTTGTGTCCTGGTACTACAAGAACGACCAGCAACTGAACGAAGTCCGTTCGGTTGTGCTGGAAGAGCAAGTTGTGGATACTGTTCTGCAGAAAGCTAGCGTGACCGACAAATCGGTCTCTTACGAAGAAGCGGTCAAGCCGGTAGAAGCTCCACAAGCCGACTGATTGGTTTTGCGGTAAGAAGTACACACCATAAGCCAGCCTTCGTGCTGGCTTATGCGTATTCAAGACATAACTATTTGGGAGTGACTGCGAGACATGTCCCGCAATTCTTATTATCAGAGCTCTGACATCCAGGCCGCAGGCGGTCTGGTCCCGATGGTTATCGAGCAGTCTGCCCGTGGCGAACGTGCCTATGACATCTACTCGCGCCTGTTGAAGGAGCGAGTGATCTTCCTGGTAGGTCCGGTAGAAGACTACATGGCCAACCTGGTTGCGGCGCAACTGCTGTTCCTTGAAGCGGAAAACCCGGACAAGGACATCCATCTTTACATCAACTCACCAGGCGGTTCGGTGACTGCGGGCATGTCGATCTACGACACCATGCAGTTCATCAAGCCAGACGTTTCCACCACCTGCATCGGTCAGGCCTGCAGCATGGGTGCCTTCCTGCTTGCCGGTGGTGCTGCCGGCAAGCGTTTCTGCCTGCCGAACTCGCGCATGATGATTCACCAGCCGTTGGGCGGCTTCCAGGGTCAGGCGTCGGACATCGACATCCATGCCAAGGAAATCCTCCACATTCGTTCGCGTTTGAACCAGCTGTTGGCTCATCACACCGGTCAGAGCCTCGAAACCATCGAGCGCGATACCGAGCGCGACAACTTCATGAGCGCTGAGCGTGCGGCTGAATATGGCCTGATCGACTCCGTGATCGACAAGCGTAAAATGCCCGCCTAAGCAGCCCAAATGTAGGTGGTCGGGGTAACTGACCGCCTGCGGGCTTGAAAAAGCCTGCAATTGCCTTCATCTTGTGTTGCAAGCCTATCGGATTTGGATCGATCGAATGACTGACACCCGCAACGGCGAGGACAACGGCAAACTGCTCTATTGCTCCTTCTGTGGCAAAAGCCAGCATGAAGTACGCAAATTGATTGCCGGCCCCTCGGTCTTTATCTGCGACGAGTGCGTCGACCTGTGCAATGACATCATCCGTGAGGAGGTGCAGGAAGCCCAGGCCGAAAGCAGCGCGCATAAATTGCCTTCGCCTAAAGAAATCAGCGGCATCCTTGATCAGTACGTGATTGGTCAGGAACGTGCGAAAAAGGTTCTGGCCGTAGCGGTGTACAACCACTACAAGCGTCTGAACCAGCGCGACAAAAAGAATGACGACGTCGAACTCGGCAAAAGCAACATCTTGCTGATCGGCCCGACAGGCTCGGGTAAAACCCTGCTTGCCGAAACTCTGGCCCGCTTGCTGAACGTTCCGTTCACCATCGCCGACGCAACCACCCTCACCGAGGCGGGTTATGTGGGCGAAGATGTCGAGAACATCATTCAGAAGCTGCTGCAGAAGTGCGATTACGACGTAGAAAAGGCCCAGATGGGCATTGTCTACATCGATGAGATCGACAAGATCTCGCGCAAGTCTGACAACCCGTCGATCACCCGGGACGTTTCCGGTGAAGGCGTGCAGCAGGCCCTGCTCAAGTTGATCGAAGGCACGGTCGCTTCCGTTCCACCTCAAGGTGGTCGCAAGCATCCGCAGCAGGAATTCCTTCAGGTCGACACCCGTAACATCCTGTTCATCTGCGGTGGTGCGTTCTCCGGCCTGGAAAAGGTTATTCAAAACCGTTCCACCCGGGGCGGCATCGGCTTCAACGCAGAAGTGCGCAGCAAGGAAGAAGGCAAGAAAGTCGGTGAATCCCTGCGTGAAGTCGAGCCTGACGATCTGGTCAAGTTCGGTCTGATCCCGGAATTCGTCGGTCGTCTGCCGGTACTTGCCACGCTGGACGAGCTTGATGAGGCTGCGCTGATGCAGATTCTCACCGAGCCGAAGAATGCCCTGACCAAGCAGTATGCCAAGCTGTTCGAGATGGAAGGCGTGGACCTGGAATTCCGGGCCGACGCGCTGAAATCGGTCGCCAAACGTGCCCTGGAACGCAAAACCGGTGCCCGTGGCCTGCGCTCGATTCTCGAAGGTGTATTGCTCGACACTATGTATGAAATCCCCTCGCAGTCCGAGGTGAGTAAAGTAGTGATCGACGAAAGCGTTATAGAAGGCAAGTCCAAGCCTCTGTATCTCTATGAGAACAGTGAGCCGACTGCCAAGGCAGCGCCAGACGCTTAAGCGTCACACTGCTGGAATAAAGAAGGGGCCTTCGGGCCCCTTTGCTATTGTGGGAGACGGGGCAGCTAACCTGAATTTCTGGATGCGCCGGGATAAATGCAGGCGCTACCGTAAGCTCTGATTTTTTAAGTGATTCTTTTATCCGCTTGTTTTTTTTGAAAACAGCCCCCATCTTGGTTTCAAGCTTACTTCCATCTGTTTACGGCCTTATGGCCGCCGTAGAGGCGAAATCATGAAGACGACCATCGAATTGCCTCTCCTGCCATTGCGTGATGTCGTGGTTTATCCGCACATGGTTATCCCGCTGTTCGTGGGGCGCGAGAAATCCATCGAAGCTCTCGAGGCAGCGATGACGGGCGACAAGCAGATCCTTCTGCTGGCTCAGCGGAATCCTGCTGACGACGATCCCGGTGAAGAAGCACTTTATCGCGTAGGCACCATTGCTACCGTTCTGCAGCTGCTCAAACTGCCTGACGGCACCGTCAAGGTTCTTGTCGAAGGCGAGCAGCGGGGCGCCGTGGAGCGCTTCAGCGAAGTCGACGGCCACTGCCGTGCCGAAGTCTCGTTGATCGACGAAACCGAAGCGCCAGAGCGCGAATCGGAAGTGTTTGTCCGCAGCCTGCTGGCTCAATTCGAACAATATGTGCAGCTGGGCAAGAAAGTCCCCGCTGAAGTCCTGTCGTCGCTCAACAGCATCGACGAGCCGGGCCGCCTGGTCGACACCATGGCCGCGCACATGGCCCTGAAGATCGAGCAGAAGCAGGAAATCCTCGAAATCATCGATTTGTCGGCCCGGGTCGAGCACGTTCTGGCGTTGCTGGATGCCGAGATCGATCTGCTGCAAGTCGAAAAACGCATTCGCGGCCGCGTTAAGAAGCAAATGGAGCGCAGCCAGCGCGAGTACTACCTGAATGAGCAGATGAAGGCCATTCAGAAAGAGCTGGGCGACAGCGACGAAGGCCACAACGAAATCGAAGAGCTGAAAAAGCGCATCGATGCCGCCGGTCTGCCGAAAGATGCGTTGGCCAAGGCTCAGGCCGAACTGAACAAGCTGAAGCAAATGTCGCCAATGTCCGCGGAAGCGACCGTGGTGCGTTCGTACATCGACTGGCTGGTTCAAGTGCCATGGAAAGCCCAGAGCAAAGTGCGCCTGGACCTGGCCCGTGCCGAAGACATTCTCGACGCCGACCACTACGGTCTGGAAGAAGTCAAAGAGCGGATCCTTGAATACCTCGCCGTGCAGAAGCGCGTGAAGAAGATTCGCGGCCCGGTATTGTGCCTGGTCGGTCCTCCAGGGGTGGGTAAAACCTCTCTGGCGGAGTCGATTGCGCATGCCACCAACCGCAAATTCGTCCGCATGGCCCTCGGTGGCGTGCGCGATGAGGCGGAAATTCGTGGTCATCGCCGGACTTATATCGGTTCGATGCCAGGAAGATTGATTCAAAAGATGACAAAGGTGGGCGTCCGTAACCCGCTGTTCCTGCTCGATGAAATCGACAAAATGGGCAGCGACATGCGTGGCGATCCAGCGTCGGCGTTGCTGGAAGTGCTCGACCCCGAGCAAAACCACAACTTCAACGATCACTATCTGGAAGTCGACTACGACCTGTCCGATGTGATGTTCCTGTGCACCTCCAACTCGATGAATATTCCACCGGCGCTGCTGGACCGGATGGAAGTGATTCGTCTGCCGGGTTACACCGAAGACGAGAAGATCAACATCGCCGTCAAATACCTTTCGCCCAAGCAGATTGCTGCCAACGGCCTGAAGAAAGGCGAGCTGGAATTCGACGCCGAAGCGATTCGCGACATCATTCGCTACTACACCCGCGAAGCCGGTGTACGCGGGCTGGAGCGCCAGATTGCCAAGGTTTGCCGCAAGGCGGTCAAAGAGCATGCTCTGGAAAAACGCTTCTCGGTGAAGGTGACAGCCGAGATGCTGGAACACTTCCTGGGCGTGCGTAAATTCCGTTACGGCCTGGCTGAACAGCAGGATCAGATCGGTCAGGTCACCGGCCTGGCGTGGACCCAGGTGGGCGGCGAATTACTGACCATCGAAGCCGCAGTCGTGCCGGGTAAAGGCCAATTGATCAAGACCGGTTCTCTGGGTGACGTGATGGTCGAATCGATCACCGCAGCCCTGACCGTTGTCCGCAGCCGTGCGAAGAGCCTGGGGATTCCCCTGGACTTCCATGAGAAGCGCGACACGCATATCCACATGCCTGAAGGGGCGACCCCGAAAGACGGCCCTAGCGCCGGTGTAGGCATGTGCACGGCCCTGGTGTCGGCATTGACTGGCATTCCTGTAAGAGCGGACGTCGCCATGACCGGCGAAATCACCTTGCGTGGTCAGGTGCTGGCGATCGGTGGCTTGAAGGAAAAACTGCTGGCTGCTCACCGTGGCGGAATCAAGACGGTGATCATTCCTGAAGAGAACGTACGCGATCTGAAGGAAATTCCTGACAACATCAAGCAAGATCTACAGATTAAACCCGTTAAATGGATTGACGAGGTCCTGCAAATTGCGCTGCAATACGCGCCGGAACCCTTGCCGGATGTGGTTCCGGAGATCGTTGCAAAGGATGACAAACGCGAGTCTGACTCTAAGGAAAGAATTAGCACGCATTAGTACGCATTTGCCTGGGGGGCTTCCTTGACAGTTTTTTAGAGCCCTTGTTATAAAGCGGCTCTTAAGTGTCTGTAGGCCATTCAGCACTCGTTTTTTTGCTTTCACCAAAAAACTTAGAATCAAACTCAAATAGATATAAGGGGACTTAGAGTGAACAAGTCGGAACTGATTGATGCTATCGCTGCATCCGCTGATATCCCGAAAGCTGCTGCTGGCCGTGCGCTGGACGCTGTAATCGAATCCGTCACTGGCGCTCTCAAGGCTGGTGATTCTGTTGTTCTGGTTGGTTTCGGTACTTTCTCCGTGACTGATCGTCCAGCTCGCATCGGTCGTAACCCACAGACCGGTAAGACGCTGGAAATCGCAGCAGCCAAAAAACCAGGTTTCAAAGCCGGTAAAGCACTGAAAGAAGCTGTCAACTAAGTTCGATTCAGGTTTTTGCCTATCCGGGTCGGGGTCATTCCTGACTTGGCAGCGGAGCGGTAGTTCAGTCGGTTAGAATACCGGCCTGTCACGCCGGGGGTCGCGGGTTCGAGTCCCGTCCGCTCCGCCAGTTACGAGAAGGCGCATCCTCGGATGCGCCTTTCTTCTATCCGGATTCTACCCACGCTCCACGGTTGCCTAATTTTGAAGTTCAACCGTTTCTGGGGGACGCATGCTGCAGAATATCAGGGACAATTCACAAGGCTGGATTGCCAAGACCATTATCGGGGTCATCGTTGCACTGATGGCTTTGACCGGTTTCGACGCTATTTTCAAGGCCACGACGCACAAAAATGACGCGGCCAAGGTCAACGGCGAAGAAATCAGCCAGAACGAGCTGAGCCAGGCGGTCGATATGCAACGCCGTCAGCTCATGCAACAGCTGGGCAAGGATTTCGATGCTTCCTTGCTCGACGAAAAAATGCTGCGCGAATCGGCCCTCAAAGGCCTGATCGATCGCAAACTGCTGCTGCAAGGCGCAGAAAAATCGAAATTCGCTTTCTCCGAAGCCGCTTTGGATCAGGTGATCCTGCAAACGCCTGAGTTCCAGGTGAACGGCAAGTTCAGCCCTGAGCGTTTCGACCAGGTCATCCGTCAACTGGGCTACAGCCGTCTGCAATTCCGTCAGATGCTGGCTCAGGAAATGCTGATCGGTCAGCTGCGCGCTGGCCTGGCCGGTAGCGGTTTCGTCACCGATGCACAGGTGTTGGCCTTCGCCCGTCTGGAAAAGCAGACCCGTGATTTCGCCACCGTGAACATCAAGGCAGACCCGGCGGCAGTGAAACTGACCGACGATGAGGTCAAGGCCTACTACGACGAACACGCCAAGGAGTTCATGACGCCGGATCAGGTGGTCATCGATTACCTTGAATTGAAGAAGGCATCCTTCTTCGATCAGGTCAGCGTCAAGGACGAAGACTTGCAAGCGGCGTATCAGAAAGAAACCGCGAACCTGTCCGAGCAACGCCGGGCTGCGCACATTCTGATCGAAGTGAACGACAAGGTGACCGAGGCGCAAGCCAAGGCCAAGATCGAAGAAGTTCAGGCGCGCCTGGCCAAGGGCGAGAGTTTCGAGGCCCTGGCCAAGGAGTTCTCCCAGGATCCAGGTTCGGCGAACAACGGCGGTGACCTCGGTTTTGCCGGTCCGGGCGTCTACGATCCAGCGTTTGAAAAAGCCCTGTATTCGTTGGCCAAGGATCAGGTCTCGGAGCCGGTTCGCACTGACTTCGGTTTTCACCTGATCAAGCTGTTGGGTGTCGAAGCGCCTGAAGTGCCAACGTTCGCCAGCCTGAAAGACAAGCTGACCCGCGAGTTGAAAACCCAGCAAGTCGAGCAGCGTTTCGTCGAAGCGACCAAGCAATTGGAAGACTCCTCGTTCGAGTCCTCTGATCTGGCCCAGCCGGCACAAGACCTGAAGCTGACCGTTCACACGTCCGCGCCATTCGGCCGTGAAGGTGGCGAAGGCGTTGCGGCCAATCGTGCCGTGGTGACCGCTGCATTCAGTCCTGAAGTGCTGGATGAGGGTGCCAACAGCACCGCCATCGAGCTGGATCCGGAAACCGTGATCGTGCTGCGCGCCAAGGAGCACCGCAAGCCTGAGCAACTGCCGCTGGAAAGCGTGGCTGCCAGCATCCGCGTGCAATTGACCAAGGAGCACGCCAGTGCCGCCGCCAAGACCAAGGCCGATCAACTGATCGCCAGCTTGCGTGATGGCAAGACTGCACTGGACAAGGCGATCGATGGTCAGAACTGGAAAGTTGCCGCAACCGCGACTCGCGCTCAGGAAGGGGTCGACCCAACCGTGCTGCAAGCGTTGTTCCGCATGCCCAAGCCAGTCTCCAAGGACAAGCCGACCTTCAGCAGCGTGACCCTGGCCGATGGTAGCCTGGTGGTCGTGCGTCTGAACGGCGTGAATGAAGGCGCTGCGCCGACCGAAGAAGAGAAGGCTCAATACCGTCGCTTCCTCGCCTCGCGCATTGGCCAGCAAGACTTCGCGGCCTACCGCAAGCTGCTGGAGCGTGAGGCTGAGATCAAGCGTTTCTGATGCCTGACTGAGTTTTGCGCGACACAAAGGACCCCAGCCGAAAGGTTGGGGTTTTTTTATGGGGGAAACGAAAAGATCGCAGCCTGCGCTAGCGCTTTCAGGGGGGGCGCGGTCATCTTTAGGCGCTGCCACGGGCGGTGACCTTTTGATTTTTGCTCCGGCGGGACTTTCTCCCGAGATGATGGTCAATGAATCTGTAGCCGTTTTAGACAATCGTTGCTCCGCTAAGCATCGATCTGTTGCACAATACGCCTCGAACCGTTTTCCTCAGGATGTTCAATGTTTAAATCAATTCCCATGCGTGTTGTAGGGCTGGCCTTGGTGCTGGCCGCCGCTGCCGGTTGTTCGTCGAAGAAGGCCGCCATCTATGAGCATGAGAACTTCGACGACTCGGGAACGTTTTCGCGCAGCTACCCGGTGACCGATGCGCAAACCTGCGAAGCCGCCCGTCGGGCCTTGCTTAGCCAGGGTTACATCATCACCAGCAGCGATCCGAAACTGGTCAGTGGGCACAAGAGCTTCCAGCAGACCGGCGAAACCCATATGGAGATCAGCTTCAGTGTGGTTTGTGCCGATGACGGCAGCGAGGGGCACCATGCGACCATGTTCGCCAACGCCCTGCAGGACCGATATGCGCTGAAAAAGACCAACAACTCCGCCAGCCTCGGCGTCGGCGTATTGGGCTCGGTATCGATGCCGATCGGCTCGTCCGATGATTCGATGGTCAAGGTCGCCAGTGAAACCGTGTCCTCGGCCAAGTTCTACGAGCGTTTCTTTACCCTGGTCGAACTGTTCCTGCCGCCGGAAGCGAAGAAGGCCGCGCACATTATCGAGAAGCCGAAAACCGAACTGGGGATGCCTGAAGCCAAGGCTGCGCCCGCTCAGTTGGCGCCAACCCCGGCACCGGCGGCAGAACCTGCACCTGCACCTGCACCAGCGCCGGCAGCCGAGCCCGCACCTGCCGCCGCGCCTGCCACTTCGGAGCCTGTTGTGCCGCCTGCTGAAACAGCGCCGATTACCCCGGCCAAGAGCAGCGAGCCGACGTCGTCCACGGAAACGGTCACTCCAGTAGCGGACTCGAGCACGCTGCCGCCACCGACCGAGCCGATTTCGGCGATACCTGTCTCCGGCCAGTAATGGGCTTGCTTGTTATGGGGGCGGGTCAGACGATACCGCTCCCGTAACGTCCTTCAAGACTGATCCACATCAAGTCGGGCTGTATTCCCACAGTCCGTGTCGAAAAATCCAGTGATAAATTCCTGACCACCTGCTACGTTTTATTCAGTAGCGACGTAGTGTCGTACCCGCGTCATTTTTCTTTCATGCGGGCACTTTATGCTCAAGGCGTTGGTCATTTATTCAAGCGATTTTTTCAACAAGCGATGGGGGTTTAATAATGGACGATTATCAAGAAGAACTGCTCGAGTATCAGGCCTTTGAACTGGACCCGCTGGAACCGGCCGAAGACGCTACCGAGCTGTAATTACGCTGACTGCGGCGAAACTCGCCGGGCGTCTGGCCGTTCCAGCGTTTGAAAGCGCGCTGAAAGGCTTCGGCTGAGGCAAACCCCAGAAGATAGGCGATTTCGCCGAACGCCAGTTCAGTGTCGCGGATGTAGGTCATGGCCAGGTCACGACGTGTATCGTTGAGAATTGCACGAAATTGCGTGCCTTCCTCGGCGAGTTTGCGGCGCAAGGTCCAGGTTGGCAGCTTCAGGCGTGCCGCCACTTCTTCCAGGTCGGGTTCCCGGCCACCATTGAGCAACGGGCCCAGCAACTGAGTGATGCGTTCACCCAGGCTGCGGGTGCGTGTCAGTTGCTCAAGTTCCCGTTCACACAGTTGCAGCAGGTGCCGCCAGGTGCTCGGGCAGTGCTCCGGGTTGCGCTGGGCGAGGCTGTCCAGGCTCAGGCGCAGTTGATTCTGTTCGGCGCCAAACTGAATCGGACAGTCGCCGAATACGGCGTAGGCCTCACGGTAATCCGGTGCGTCAAATTCGATCTCGATTCGTTCGGCGCGCAGTGGGGCAGGGCTCACGCTGGACAATTGCTGCAACCAGCCAGCGATGATCGAATCCACCACGAAGCGGTTGTAGGCGTTGTAGGGGCTGATCGAATAGAACCGCAGCCAGGCGCCTTGGGCGTCTTCGTGAAAGCTCGACTGGCCTCGATAGTTGGAGCCGTACAGCGCTTCGAAACGAATCAGGCAGCGCGCCGCTTCGCGCACGGTGGGAGCCTGGGCGGCGGTGACGCCGGCCAAGCCGGCCTGGCTCAGGCGACTGAGCTGGCCCATGCGCAAACCCAGCGCCGGGTCGTCGGTCAGTTGAATAGCGCCGTGGCCCAGACGCATGTAGCGCGGGATCGACAGGCGGGCGCCGGCTTCGGCCAGTCGCGCGGCGTCGAGGCCGTACTGTTCCAGCAACGGTTGTGGGTCCAGGCCATGGCTGCGCACGGCGTCGGCCAGGCTATGGACGAAGCCTACCGACAGATCCCCGAGGCGCATCGGCTGCGGTTTCATCGCTTACAACCAGAGGTTCAGCAATTGCGCGCCGCGGGCATCGCTGTCGGCGAAATGCTGCCCGTTGCTGCTGAGGAAGCTTTGACCGGCGCTGCTCTTGTCCCAGAACTGACCGCGCAGGAACACACTCATGCCGGCGATGCTCTGGCTGGCCGGTGGTTGGGCGGTCAGCGTCAGCCGCTGCCAGGCCTGACCTTCGCTGAGTTCGCCGGCCTTGAGGCTGACAGAGCCCGGCGCGGGCAGGCCTCTATAGCCGCGCCATGGTTGATCCCAGGACCCACGCCCGACGACGAACGCCGGGACCGCCACCAGTTGCGCGCCTTGGGCGTCAAGTTTGCGGTAGTTGTCGGGGTACCAGCTGTCGCTGCCGATCAGCACGCCGAGGCGTCCGGCCGGGGTGTCGACGACGTTGACCGGATGATCGGAATTGCCTTGGAGCGTGCCACGTCCAGCGAACGTCGGGTGCACTTGGCGCTGGGGCTGGCCGATTGGCAGGCCGTCGCGACCGAACACCACGCTGCTGTTGTACAGCGCGCCGCGACCGATGTGCAGGGTGCCGTCGCTGACGCTCGGCTCGGGCAGCACGATGGAACCGGCCACCAGGGTCACGTGGAATTCTTTCGCCAGGCCACCGAACAGCGCCTGGTAATCCTTGGCCATGCGTTTGGCTTTCATCCGCAAGTGCGCGTCGTCGAGACGGTTGCTGCCTTCGGCGCTGATCAGGGCGCGGATGAACTGCAGCGGGTTGCTCACCGCCAGCCAGTTCATGGCTTCCTTGAGGGTGGTGGCCTGGTACAGCTCGTCTTTCTCGCCGCTGACCATCAGCCAGGTGCCGACATGTTCAGGCAGTACGACGATGGTTTTTTCATTCAGCAGGCCCTGGTCCTGGGCCTTCTGCAAATAGGCCGCGAGCTTGCGGTGCAGGCGTTCAGGGCTTTGATAGTCGGTGGGGAACAGCTCGGGCTGGATGCCCAGCAGATTGCCACGATCGGCGGGTGTGCCCTGATCGACCGCGAGATTGATGCGCAGGTCCGACAGGTAATGACCCACCGGACGGTCCGCGGCCCACATCGCGTAGGTCGTCAGAACGGCGATCAACGCCATGGAGAGGGTCAGGTACAGAAGTTTGCGCATGGAAAACAGTCAGCGGCCGTGTGCAGGGTTCGCGACTAGGGTAGGGCCCATGCCAGCGCTTGCCAAGGGGCGCTGCGCATTTGGATCAATAAGTTGTCAGTTACGGTCATTGAGTGACAGCGGTGCGACTCTTAGTCTGTCGAACATGACTGACGGGGGCCGAAGAGCTCCTGCAAATTTTCCGTGATCGCTCGTTGTGGAGTTACCGATGGCCGCCGCTCATTACCCGCACCTGTTGGCCCCGCTGGACCTGGGTTTTACCACGTTGCGCAACCGTACCCTGATGGGTTCGATGCACACGGGCCTCGAGGAAAAACCCGGCGGTTTCGAGCGCATGGCCGCGTACTTTGCCGAACGTGCCCGTGGCGGCGTAGGCCTGATGGTCACTGGCGGTATCGGCCCGAACGATGAGGGTGGGGTTTACTCGGGCGCGGCCAAGCTGACCTCCGATGAAGAAGCGCTCAAACACCGGATCGTCACCCGCGCGGTGCACGAGGCGGGCGGCAAGATCTGCATGCAGATCCTTCACGCCGGGCGTTATGCCTACAGCCCGAAACAGGTGGCGCCGAGCGCGATCCAGGCGCCGATCAACCCGTTCAAGCCTAAAGAGCTGGACGAGGAAGGCATCGAGAAGCAGATCAGCGATTTCGTTACCTGCTCGACCCTGGCGCAAAAAGCCGAGTACGACGGCGTCGAGATCATGGGTTCCGAAGGTTATTTCATTAACCAGTTCCTCGCGGCCCACACCAACCATCGCACTGACCGCTGGGGAGGTGTCTACGAAAACCGCATGCGCCTGCCGGTGGAAATCGTCCGTCGGGTGCGCGAAGCGGTCGGCCCGAACTTCATCATTATCTTCCGCCTGTCGATGCTCGACCTGGTGGAAGGCGGTAGCACCTGGGAAGAAATCGTGCAGTTAGCCAAGGCCATCGAGCAGGCGGGCGCGACCATCATCAACACCGGCATCGGCTGGCACGAAGCGCGGATTCCGACCATTGCCACCAAGGTGCCCCGTGCGGCGTTCAGCAAGGTCACGGCGAAACTGCGTGGTTCGGTGAGTATTCCGCTGATCACCACCAACCGCATCAACACCCCGGAAGTCGCCGAGCAGATCCTGGCCGAAGGCGATGCCGACATGGTGTCGATGGCGCGGCCGTTCCTCGCCGACCCGGACTTCGTCAACAAGGCGGCGGCCGGCCGTGCCGATGAAATCAATACCTGCATCGGTTGCAACCAGGCTTGCCTGGATCACACGTTCGGCGGCAAGTTGACCAGTTGCCTGGTGAACCCGCGGGCCTGCCATGAAACCGAACTCAATTACCTGCCGGTGCAGCAGATCAAGAAAATCGCCGTGGTTGGCGCCGGTCCCGCGGGGCTGTCCGCCGCCACCGTGGCGGCCGAGCGCGGTCATCAGGTGACGCTGTTCGATTCGGCCAGCGAAATCGGCGGCCAGTTCAACATCGCCAAGCGCGTGCCGGGCAAGGAAGAGTTCTTCGAAACCCTGCGCTACTTCAACCGCAAGTTGCAGACCAGCAACGTCGAGCTGTGCCTGAACACCCGTGTGGACGTGGCGCAGCTGGTCGAGGGCGGTTACGACGAAATCATCCTCGCTACCGGCATCGCGCCGCGGGTGCCGGCGATTCCGGGTGTCGAGCACGCCAAGGTGCTGAGCTACCTGGACGTGATCCTCGAGCGTAAACCGGTGGGCAAACGCGTCGCGGTAATCGGCGCTGGCGGTATCGGTTTCGACGTGTCGGAATTCCTCGTGCACGAAGGCGTGGCCACCAGTCAGGACCGCGACGCGTTCTGGAAGGAGTGGGGTATCGATACGCACCTTGAAGCGCGTGGCGGTGTAGCGGGCATCAAGGCTGCGCCGCATGCGCCGGCCCGCGAAGTATTCCTGCTGCAACGCAAGACCTCCAAGGTCGGTGATGGCCTGGGCAAGACCACCGGCTGGATTCACCGCACCGGTCTGAAGAACAAAAAGGTGCAAATGCTCAACAGCGTCGAGTACCTGAAGATCGACGACGAAGGCCTGCACATCCGCATCGGCGAAAGCGGCGAACCGCAGGTGCTGCCGGTGGACAACATCGTGATCTGCGCCGGGCAGGATCCATTGCGCGAGTTGCACGACGGTCTGGTTGCGGCCGGGCAGAACGTGCACTTGATCGGCGGCGCGGACGTGGCGGCGGAGCTGGATGCCAAGCGTGCGATCAACCAGGGGTCGCGGTTGGCGGCTGAACTCTAACGTTCGCAGCTATCCCTTGTAGCAGCTGGCGCAGCCTGCGTTCGGCTGCGCAGCAGTCGCAAAATCAGCCATCGCGGTATTCCAGATAAACCGAGGTGTCAGGATTGACGACTGCTTCGCAGCCGAACGCAGCCTTCGGCAGCTGCTACAGGGTTCGTGCTGGCTGATAGACTCCTGTTTTTCGTCAGAACGTAACGCATCAATGCTTTTTCCTCCTGCCGACTGGCTCCCCCAAGCCCCTCTCGAACCCCTTCACCTCGACTGGCTCACCACCGCCGGCATCGACGTCGCCATCCTGCGTCTGGATCAGATCGACCCGCTGATCAGCGGCAACAAGTGGTTCAAACTCATCGAACACCTGAAAGCCGCCGACCAGAACGGCGCCCAAGGCATCATCAGCCTGGGCGGTGCTCACTCCAACCATCTCCACGCATTGGCCGCCGCAGGCAAGCGCTTCGGGTTCACCACGGTCGGTTTGCTGCGCGGGCATCCGCAAGACACCCCGACAGTAAAGGACTTGCAGGCGTTCGGCATGCAGTTGCACTGGCTGGGTTATGGCGGTTATCGAGCGCGGCATGAGCCGGGTTTCTGGCAGCCGTGGCGGGCGCAGTATCCCGAGCTGCAACCGGTGCCGGAAGGTGGTGGTGGCTTGCGTGGGGCGAAGGGCTGCATGCAGCTGGTGGCGCAGGCCCGCGAGCAACTGAGTGGTCTGGGCTGGAGCCATTACGACGGCTGGTGGCTGGCCTGCGGAACGGGCACGACCCTGGCCGGTCTGGTGCTGGCCGAGGCGGGTGAACACCCGGTGTATGGCGCGCTGGCGGTGCCCGATGATCATGGCGTGGCGCAGCAGGTCGAGATGATCGGGCGGGAAGCCGGTTGGGTCGATCCCTTGTATGAACTACTGGACGCCAGCCGTGGCGGTTTTGCCAAAGTCGATCCGCAGCTGCTTGCATTCATCGAGCAGACCGAACAGGCCAGCGGTATTCTTTTCGAGCCGCTGTACACCGGAAAAGCGCTCATGGCTCTCAAGCAACAAGTCGAAGCTGGTAAATTTCCCCAAGGCATGCGCCTGATCTTCATCCACACCGGCGGCCTGCAGGGCCGCCGGGGTTTCGAGCAAAGCGGTCGCGATTAACCGCGTTTGGGCATCATCCGCAGCAAGGTGTTATCGCGCACCACATAGTGGTGGTAAATCCCGGCCACCGCGTGCAACCCGATCAGCCAATAACCGATGGTGGCGCCGAGCTCATGCCAGCCTTGGAACTGCTTGGCCAGCGGTTTGTTTTCTTCGATCAGCAATGGCAAGTCGACGCCATAGAACATCACCCGATGCCCCTCGGCGCTGGTAGTCAGCCAACCCAGAACCGGCACGGTGATCATGAAAATATACAGTGCCCAATGCATCAGCCTGGCAACCACGGTTTGCCAGCGAGGGGAGGCGGGGAATATCTGCGGTGCCGGCCCCAGGCTGCGGGCGAACAGCCGCAACCAGACCAGCACGAACACGGTCAGGCCGAGCATGAAGTGCGCTTCCTTGATCAGCGTTCGGCCGCCACTGCCTTTGGGAAAGATCCCGCGAAATTCGATACAGGCGTAGACCAGTATTAACAGAACCAGCATCAACCAGTGCAGCGCGATCGATACGGTGCTGTAGCGTGATTCGGAATTCTTCCAGGGCATACGGTGTTTCCTCACAATTCTGGTCTGAAGTCACCGTTCTTGTTCGACGGCGTGCACTAACTGTAATCCTGTTTCGCAGGATTTGCCCGAGGCAAATGGGCCGCTCAATGCTCTAAATCAAGTGATCGACCACAAAAAAGCGTCAGTTCCATCCAAGGAACTGGCGCTTTTATTATGAGGCGAGGGGTGCGATCAGTTGGCTTGCGGCATCTCGCCGTTGGCCAGGCGCTTGTTGATGTCGGCGATCACCTCGGGCAAGTCGGTGATGGTGTCGATCATGTAGTGCGGTCGCGAGCCTTCGAACAGGGCATGAATGCGCTTGCGTTCGCTGGCCAGTTGGTCGCTGCTTAGCGCGCGATAACCTTCGTAGTCCAGACCCAGCGCGTTACCGGAGCAGATCAACGCCACGGTCCACATGCCGGCACGGCGACCTTCGAGAATGCCCGGCACCGTGTCGTCGATCTTCACGCAGGCCGCGACGTCGTCGATGCCCAGCGCAATCACATTGGCCAGGGCCTGAGCGGGCCATGGGCGGCCGTTGGGCACTTCGTCAGTGGCGACCACGTGATCGGCGACGTAGCCGTTGGTGGCGGCCAGTTCCACCACTTTGTCCATGACTTGTTTCGGGTAGCCGGAGCACGAGCCGATCTTGATTCCTTGCTGACGCAGGTTGGCGATGGTGTCCAGGGCGCCCGGAATCAGTGCCGAGTGTTCGGCGATTTTTTTGATCTGCAGCGGCATGAAGCGTTGGTAGATGGCGGTGACGTCATCGTCGGTCGGCGTGCGGCCGAACACCTGGCGATAACGCTCGGCAACTGATGGCTGATCGCACAGGGTGCGGATGTGGTCCCACTTGCCCATGCCCATCGGCCCACGGGCTTCTTCGATGGAAACCTGGACGTCGAACTCGGCGAAGGCTTCGACGAAAATCTGCGTCGGGGCGATGGAGCCGAAGTCGACCACGGTGCCGGCCCAGTCGAGGATGGCGGCTTGCAGTTTGGTTGGGTTTACATAGTTCATGTCTCTGATCTCTGTAGGAGCGAGGCTTGCCCGCGAAGAACGATTACAGGGTTTAACTGACGCACCGTGTCGTCTGCATTCGCGGGCAAGCCTCGCTCCTACAGGGAACAGTGGTGGTTTAGATTTCGATGACTTCCATCTCGCGCAGCACCTCGGCCACGGCCGCCACCGCTGCGTGCATTTCGGCCTGGTTGACGTGGCCGATGCAGCCGACCCGGAACGTTTCGACCTGGGTCAGTTTGCCGGGGTAGAGGATGAAACCCTTGGACTTGACCCGTTCGTAGAATTCCTTGAACTGATAGCGCGGGTCTTTCGGCGCATGGAAGGTAACGATGATCGGCGCCTGGATCGCCGCGGGCAGGAAGCTGCGCAGGCCGAGTTTGGCCATGTCATCGAGCAGCACCTGGCAGTTGTTGGCGTAGCGCTGATGCCGGGCGGGCAAGCCACCTTCTTCGTGGTATTGCAGCAAGGCTTCGTGCAGCGCCGCGACCACGTGGGTCGGCGGGGTGAAACGCCATTGACCGGTCTTGGCCATGTAGGTGTGCTGATCGAACAAGTCCATCGCCAGCGAGTGCGAGTTGCCGGCGGCGTTCGCTAGCGCTTCTTTGCGAGCGAAAACGAAGCCCATCCCCGGCACGCCCTCCAGGCATTTACCCGAGGCGGCGATCAGGGCGTCGAAAGGCACCTGTTGCGCATCGATCGGCAGGGCGCCAAACGAGCTCATGGCGTCGATGATCAGGCGTTTGCCGTGCTGCTCGATGACGTGGGCGATTTCCGCCAGCGGGTTGAGGATGCCGGTGCTGGTTTCGCAGTGAATCAAGGCGACATGGGTGATGCTGGCGTCGGCCTGCAGCAGGCGGTCGACGTCGGCGGTGGTGATCGGTTCGTCTTCGGCGGTTTCGAAGGTGCTGAACGAACGGCCAAGCACTTCGCAGATCTTCGCCAGGCGTTTGCCGTAGGCGCCGTTGATCAGCACCAGGACTTTGCCGTCCCGGGGCACCAGCGTGCCGATCGCCGCTTCGACCGCGAACGTGCCGCTGCCTTGCAGGGGCACGCAGTGGTGGCTGTCGCCGGCGTTGATGATCACCAGCAATTTCTCGCACAGGCTGGCGGTCAATTGGTTGAAGCGGTCATCCCATGAACCCCAGTCGACCATCATCGCCTGACGGGTACGTTGCGATGTGGTCAATGGGCCGGGGGTGAGCAGGATGGGCTCGGCAGTACGCATTCTTGTGTCCTTGCAAAAGCTCAGTGGGATGAAACTACGGGGCATAAATTGCAATTCGGCGTGCTATCAATCAAATTGTTTGTTGTTATGGCAGCCATCAGTGAGAGTTATTCATGAATCTGTTCCAGCTGCGTGCCTTCGATGCCGTGGCCCGAGAGGGCAGCTTCACCCGCGCCGCCGAGCGCCTGTTTATCAGCCAACCGGCGGTCACCGGGCACATCAAGGCGCTGGAGGAGCACTACCAGATCACCTTGCTGCGCCGCACCGCGCGGCGGGTCGAGTTGACGGAAGAGGGCACCAGGCTCGCGGCGATCACCCGGGCAATGTTCGGCCTGGCCGAAGAAGCGCAGGCGATGCTGGAGGCCAACCGGCAGCTACTCACCGGGCGCCTGGAAGTGGCGGCGGATGGCCCGCACATGGTCATGCCGATGCTCGCCAGCCTGCGTGCGCGTTATCCGGGGATCACCGTGAACCTGCGGTTGGGCAATGCCCAGGAAACCCTCGCGGCGTTGCTGTCGGAGCATGCCGACGTGGCGGTGCTGACCGAAGTGGAGCCGCGCAAAGGGTTGCATCTGCAAGGGTTGAGCGAGTCGAGGATTTGCGCGTTGGTGCCCGCGGGCCATCCGTGGGCGCAGCAGTCGCAAGGGCTGCCGCTCAAGGCGCTGGATCAGGTGATCATGGTGCTGCGCGAGCCGAGTTCGATTACCCGGCGCACGTTCGACGAGGCGTGCGTTCAGGCCGGGGTCAATCCACGGGTGTTGCTGGAACTGGACAGTCGCGAGGCCGTGACCGAGGCAGTGGCCGCCGAGTTAGGCGTGGGCGTGGTGTCGTCGGTGGAAGTCAGCCACGACCCACGGGTGGCGGCGGTGCCGATCATTGGCGAGGGGCTGGTCAATCGGCACATGATCGGTTGTATGGAACGGCGGCGGGATTTGCGCTTGATACAGGCGTTTTTTGGGCTGGCGCCCGTCGGGTAGACCGCGGCGCGGCTATCGCGGGCAAGCCACGCTCCCACAGGTTTTGCGTCGTACGCAAGGTTGGCGGCCAGCATAAATTCCTGTGGGAGCGGCCCGGTAAAATCACGGCATGGGATCCGAGCGGTTGATCAGCCAGTCGAGCAGTAGATGCGCATCGCGGCGCGGCTCGGGAGCGGGACGGGAAGGCTGGAGGTGGCTCATGCCGGCACACAACACCGGCCGGTCCGGGTCGCTGTCGAGAAAACTGACCAACACTTCGGTGCCGGCCAAGGGCAGCCTGGACGGATCGATCCGACCGTCCGGTGCTGCGAGGGCGACCGGTAGCCAGAGCCCAACGGACTCATCCGCCTCGAACCCCGGTTTCGGCCACAAGCAGACCTGTATTCGGCCTTGCTCATCGAGTGCCGCCGGTTGCCCGACGGGGCCCAGCACCCGGGCGGTCTGATAGCCCGGGATGCTCGGCCTGACCTGTTTGAGCGCCGGCCTGAACACCGTTGACCAGGGAATGGCGGTGAAGCGATTGCTGTAGCGCCCGGCCATGTCATGGCCGGGCTTGTCCTCGGCGAGAATCGACGGCTGCTGCCCCTGGTGCTGGATGTTGGTGAGCAGCCACTGATCGTTGAAGCTCGAGAGCGGGTGCTGCGCCACTTGTACGATTCGTCCGCTGCGCAGCTCGTTCAGGGTGCTTTGGCCGTGGATCTGCCGGTGCTGGCAACGCAGGCGTTCCAGCGAGCGGCGGCCCAGCTGTTCGCGATGAAGCTGTTCGGGCGCAGGTCTTGCCGTAACCGGGCCCGTTCCGGTGAGCGGGTGGTTGGCCGCGCCGTCGCCGATCACGTGCGCGCCGCGGTTTCTGGCATCCCATTGTGCCGGGGCGGGGTCCGGGTCATGGCGCTGGAACAGTTCGCTGATCGCCGGCAAGAGCGGGTCGTTGAACACGTCGGCATGGAACGGCATCAGCAGCGGTTCCTGCGGGAAACTCAGGCTGTCATCGGCCAGGACCAGCACGTGCCCGTCGTGCTGATGTTCGAAGTGGAAGTGGATGCCTTCTTCTTCACACAGCCGCTGCATGAAGGCCAGATCGCTCTCATCGTACTGAATGCAAAAGGGCCGCAGCGGGTAGTGGCCGCAGGTCAGGTCGAAGCGATAGCTGTGCTCGGGCAGCTGATGCTTTTCCAGCAACTGACGCATGATCGCCGGCACGCTGAGACGATGAAAAACCCGACGCGAGCTGTGCAACTGAAGTCGTTGCAGATGGGGCGCCAGCACCAGTGAGTAGCCGACCCGATACGGGCCGCGATGTTCGCGGCTGACGCTGTGGATCACGCCGTGAATGCCCTGATCAGCCGACAGCCTCAGGAACGCCGGCTGTTGCAGCAACCGATCCAGGTTCATCGCCGGCGCGAGGCCGATCACCTCGATGTCGAATCGATAGGGCTGGTTGAGGCCCTCGCGGCCATTGAACTGCAACACCTGCAAACTCAGACCGCTGTCGAGGAGTGTCAGGGTGTAGGGGCTTTCCTTGTCGTTGTGCATCGAGCGCGCTTCTGCCTTGGAGAACGGGCGCAGAGGGTACGAAACCATAGCCCTGAAGCGTCACCGCAAATCGACTTTTCAGAATCGCCCTACAAACGCTGGTGAAGATGTCGACCCGTCGTGGGCTGAAGATGTTGGAATTTTTTGGTCGATTGGCATCTTTAGGCCGTATAAACTTGCGCTACGCGTCGGCCAATAGATGTCTCGGCGCCACAGATCAAGAGAGTGAGTAATGGGCGCACAGTGGAAGGTTAAACACAAAGAAGCGGCAGCCAACGCCAAGGGCAAGATCTTCGGCAAACTGGTGAAGGAAATCACCATTGCTGCGCGCAACGGTGCCGATACCGCCACCAACGCACACCTGCGTCTGGTGGTCGAACAGGCGAAAAAAGCCTCGATGCCTCGCGAAACCCTGGAACGCGCGATCAAGAAAGGCTCCGGCCAGCTCGGCGAAACCGTGCAATACCATCGCGTGACGTATGAAGGGTTCGCACCGCATCAGGTGCCACTGATCGTTGAATGCGTGACTGACAACATCAACCGCACCGTCGCTGAAATCCGCGTGGCGTTCCGCAAGGGCCAGTTGGGCGCTTCCGGTTCGGTGGCCTGGGACTTCAACCACGTCGGCATGATCGAGGCGTCCCCGGACAGCCCTGACGCCGATCCGGAAATGGCCGCGATCGAAGCCGGCGCCCAGGATTTCGAGCCGGGCGAAGACGGCGCGACGCTGTTCCTGACCGACCCTGCGGACCTGGATGCGGTACAGAAAGCGCTGCCGGAGCAAGGCTTCACCGTGTTGTCGGCCAAGTTGGGTTATCAGCCGAAGAACCCGGTGAGCGGCTTGAGCGACGAGCAGATGGCAGAAGTCGAAGCGTTCCTCGAAGGCCTCGATAACCACGATGACGTGCAGGACATGTTTGTCGGGTTGGCGGGTTAAGCGGTTCTGACCGTTGTGATTTAACCTGTGGCGAGGGCTTGCTTGTGGCGAGGGGGCTTGCCCCCGTTGGGTTGCGAAGCGACCCCAAAAGCGACGGCTGCTGCGCAACCGAACGGGGGCAAGCCCCCTCGCCACAGTTCTATCTTTGCGGGTCAGGATCCATTCAACTCCCGCACCACCTCACTGAACCCCGGCCGCGCCAACACATCCGGCTGACAGCAGCGCTGTTGTAAATCCTCTAACGCGACCCGCTGTTCAGCGCTCAACCCCGAGTCGATCCGCTCCAGCAATTCTCCCAGCAAAATCCCGAACGCCCGTACCTCGATCCGTTGCAGCGCACGGCTTTCGAAACTGTCCGAGGTGGCATGGAAAGATGCCGCGCCAAAATCCCCCAACAGACAATCGCCATGCTCGTTCCACAGAATGTTGTGGCCATAGAGGTCGCCGTGGGTGATGCCTTGACGGTGCAGGTGTTCGGCCACCGAGGCGATGCCACTGGCGATGCGCATTGCCACGCCGGCGCTGAACCGGGTGTCGTCGGCATAGATGTCGCGGGAGCAGGACGCCAGGCTCGGCAGGCTGGCCAGGTTGCGGTAGCTCGGATCGATCAGTTGCATCACCAGCCCGGCCTGCGCCTGCGGATGCCCGACGATCCGCCCTTCGACCCGGATCAGGTTAGGGTGGATGCCGGCGGTGATGCAGGCGTTCATTTCGTGCAACGGCGAGCCGTCGCTGGTCATTTCGCCCTTGTAGAGTTTTACCGCGACCTGTTTTGTCTGCTCCCACAACGCCTGATGAATGACCCCCGACGCGCCTTCGCCGAGTTTCTGCTCCAGGCTCAGCTCGGACCAGGGAATGCTCGTCGTGGCTTCAAGTGCGGCCGCATCGGCTTCGGTTTCCAATGGGTTACCGGCGTACGCCAGCCAGGTCAGGCCCGGCAGGGTCAGCAGCCATTCGGGAAGCTCGGTGAGCTGATTGGCGGCAATGCGGATCAGTTCAAGTCGATGACAGTGGCTCAGGCTCTCGGGCAAACGCTGTAAGCGGTTACCGGCGAGCATGAGTTTTTGCAGGTACGGGCGCTCGCCCAGTTCGGTTGGCAGATCCGTGATGCGGTTGTCGGTCAGGATCAGCCAGCGCAACAGCGGCGGCAGGGCGGCGGCCGGCACGTGTTCGATGGCGTTGGCCTTGAAACCGATCATTGTCAGCGCCGTACACTGGCCGAGGCAGGCGGGCAGTTCGGTGAACTGATTGTCCGAGCAGAACAGCACGCGCAAACGGGTTAGGCGGTGCAGATCGTCCGGCAGGCTGCGCAAGGCGTTGCCGCTGAGGTTGAGCACTTCCAGCGAGTCCGCCAGGTCGAAGATTTCCCGGGGGAATTCGGTCAGGCCACAGACCAGGTCCAGGCGGGTGATACCCGACAGTTGGCCGGCGCGCAGTTGTGCGAGGGTGTGCATAGGCAGGTTCGCTATTGATCTGAAGGAAGGCGCTGGGGCCTGGAAATGGGCGACATGATAGCGGGAAAGTGGTGGTGGCTGTCAGGCGAGTTCCCTGACTTCCAGTAACTGCCCCAGCCGGCTGCGCGTGCGCGCCAGGTCGATGGCATCGCCATCCAGGCATTCGCGCAATGACTGGTGGCCGAGCAGAATCAGGTGTTTGTCCTGGTCGTACAAGACGTCGATCAGGTTGATGAAGCGTTGCTGGGCGGCGATTGAACAGCCGGCGAGGCTGGGCAGTTTGTCGATGATCCAGCGGTCGAAGCGACGGCACAGTTCCAGGTAGTCCATGACGGCGGTGGGGTGTTCGCACAAGTCGGCGAAGGTGAAGCCAATGGTTCGCCCTTCGCAGTATCGGGCTTGAAGGTGTCGTGTCCCGACGGGCAGCCGAATGGGCGGTGCGTCGTGTTCGAGCAGGTGCAGCGCCTGACGCTGGCTCACCGTGGCCGGCCAGACGTACTGGCCCTGGGTAAACAGCTGCTGCGCACGGGGTCGCGCCTGACTGCGGTAATCATGGGGGCCGCCGACTTCCATCACCTGCATGCGCGTGTTGATCAGGTCGATCACCGGTTTGAAACGGGCATGGTAAAGCGGGTTGGGCAGTAAACCTTCCTGCGGGTAGTTTGAGGTCACCAGCAGCAGAATCCCCCGGCGAAACAGCGCCTTGAACAACCGCGTGATGAGCATCGCATCGCCGATGTCATGCACGTGGAATTCATCGAAACACAGCACCCGGCAGTCTTGCAGCAGTTCGTCGAGGGTGGTTGCCAGCGCATCGGGCTGATCGCGATGGCTGAACATGCCCTGGTGCAACTGCGCAAAAAACTCATGGAAGTGCAGGCGCTGTTTTGCCGTGACGGGGATGGCCTGGAAAAAACCGTCGAGCAGCCAGCTCTTGCCGCGCCCGACCGCACCATGGAGGTAAAGTCCGGGGAGTGGCGTCGATGACCCCGGCAGCGCCGACGCGTGCTGCGCCATGCAGTCGATCACGCGCAACTGGCTGTGGCTGAGGGTGTAGCCCTGAACATGGGCCTTGTGGCGGAAGTAGTCGTGGATCACCCGGCCTTGCGCGCTGCCACTGGATGGCGCCGCGAATGCCTTGCCGAAAAAACGGCGTAGCGCGGACCAGCGTGGTGTGAGTTGCGGACGGTTGGGCGGTCGTACGGCCAATGTGATGTCACCCCGTAATCTTCAGGCCGGCTCCCCCTGAGCCGCAGCGGCGTAGTTTAACCAAGTGGGTAATTTCCCTTCCACTGCTGCCGACCAAGCTTTTGTGTCGAGAAGGCTTTTGTGGCGAGGGAGCTTGCTCCCGTTGGGCTGCGAAGCGGCCCCAAAAAAGGAACTGCTGCGCAGTTCAACGGGAGCAAGCTCCCGTGCCACAAAAGCCCTCTCACCTGATCTTCGAGGTTAGCGCTCGATACTGCGATTCCACCGGTCATTCCACGCCGGGCGCTGTTCGTTGACCTGATCCCAATCGATGGTAATCGCTGTCTCCAGATAGCGCTTCATCGCCTCGACCTGACCGCGGGTCTTGTCGGTGGTTGGCGTATTCGGGTTCGACGGAATCTGATCGCCGTCTTCAAGCGCCGCAGCCTGTGCGGCAGGCGTCAGCAAGAAGGCTGCGAGTTTCTGCGCCAGTTCCGGTTGGGTGTTGTTGGCGATGGCGCATTCGGCCACGTTGAGCACCACCGAGCCTTCCTTCGGCTGCGCATATTCCACCGGCATGCCCTTGAGTTTCAGTGCGGTGACCTGGGTCGGGGTCAGCGGGAACAGCGCCGCTTCGTCGGTCTGGAGCATTTCGGAGATTTTCGCCGAGCTCGGAATGTACTCCAGCACGTTGCGCCCGACGGTGTTCGGCCAGGCCTTGAACCCCGGTTCGACGTTAGTCTCGCTGCCGCCCTGAATCCGGTTGAACATCAGGAAACCGTGCAGGCCGAAGGTCGAGGAGGCCATCGACTGGAACACCAGTTTGTCCTTGAAGCGCGGATCGGCCATGTCCATCCAGGAGGTCGGCGCGTTCCAGCCCTTTTCCTTGAACAGCCGCGTGTTGTACGCCAACCCGGTAACGCCGAGGCTGACCGCCACCGCTTGATCCTTGATGCGGCCCTTGGGCGGAATCTGCGCCAGGGTCGGGCTGTCTTCGAGTTTGTCGCACAGGCCCATGGCAATGGCGCGGTACATGATGCCGTCGTCGAGGAACATTACATGCAATTGCGGGTTGCCTTTGCTGGCCTGGACCTTGGCCAGAATATCAGCCGAGGTCCCCGGCACGATCACCACTTTGACGTTGTTGGCTTTCTCGAAAGCCGGCAGCACCTTGTCGGCGTAGAGCCGCTCCATGGTCCCGCCGTTCATGCCCAGGTAAAGCGTCGGTTCGGCGTGGGCCTGAGTGACCGTGAGCAGGGCGCTCATGCAGGACAAACCGAGCAGTGCAGTGCGTTTGAGGTTATTCATTGGCGCGACCTTCCTCTATCAAGCTACGGAGATGGAGTGAAACCGGGTGATGGAAAACGCATCCAGCGGCGTCTTTGACGCGCCGCTACAGATGATCTCGGTGAGCGCCTGGCCCACCGCAGGCCCGATCTGAAAACCCGCGCCGGCAAAGCCGAATGCGTGCAACAGACCGGGTTGCGTGCTGCTGTGACCGATCACCGGTTGACGATCGGGCAGATAACCTTCGGTGCCGCTCCAGGTACGAATCGCCTGGGCGCCTTCAAGAAACGGGTAGAGCTCGACGGCCTGACGCAGGATCTCGATCACCGCGCTCTGGCCAGGTCGGGCGCGGGCACCATCAAGGGCAAAGCCCTGGCCGCCGCCCAACACACAATTGCCCCGCGCGACCTGACGGGCATAGATGCCGCCGCCTTCGACGCCGGTGCTGGCATTCATCACCAGCGGCAACGGCTCGGTGACCAGCATCGCCGGGTGCCCGGCATGCATCGGCACCGCTTCACCGAATTGCGCTGCAAGGTTGCCGGCCCAGGCGCCGGCGCAGTTCAGCAGCCAGGGTGCGCGCAGTTCGAGGCCGGATTGAGTGCTGACGCGAAAGCGCTGACCATTGTGTTCCACCGCCGTGACTGCGCATTGCTCATGCACCTGCGCGCCATGCCGACGTGCCGCTTGGGCAAACGCCGGAGACACCAGGCGCGGGTTGGCGTGGCCATCGTCCGGGCACAGCGAAGCACCGACCGCGACGTCTCCGACCCACGGAAAACGTGCGCGCAACTCATCGCGATCAAACAGCTGCAAATCAAGGCCGAACCCCTGGCTGCTGGCGGCGTAATCCTGCAAGGCATGCAGATCGTTGAGGCTGCGGGCGAGTTTCAGGTGACCGCTGCGCTGGTACTCACCGTCGATGCCGATCAATTGCGGCAGCTGTCCCCAGATTTCGTGGGCCCGTTGCGACAACGGCAATTGCGACAGCGGCCGGCCCTGACGACGCACGCCGCCATAGTTCACACCGCTGGAATGCGAACCGCAAAAATCTCGTTCCAGCAGCGCTACGCGTCGGCCAGCCTTGCTCAGAAACAGGGCGGCGGAGGCCCCGACAATGCCGCCGCCAATGATGACCGCCTCGACTTCGATCATGGCTCGACCTCCAGACCGAACGGCAAGGGTTTGATCGGTGCCTGAGCCCGCAACCGACCGATGTCGGCTACTGAACGCTGACTTTCGCAGGCAATGATTTCCGCGGCGGCGGCCCCGCACATCCGGCCCTGACAGCGACCCATGCCGATCCGGCAGTGGGCCTTGACCCGGTTGATCTCCCAATGACCTTCGCGCACCACCTGGCGGATGTCGCCGGCGCGTACTTCTTCGCAGCGACAGATCATCAGGTCATCCGCAGCGTCGGTGGCCCAGCTTTCGGGGAAGGCAAAGGCACGCTCAAGGCCCTGGCGGAATCTGCCGATTGCTTTCAGCGACTGTTCCAGCTGGCTGGCACGTTGCGGCGGGAGCAGGTAACCGCTGTCTTCGAGCAGCGCCAGGGCTGCCCGTTCGCCAGCCATTTCCGCCGCGTCGGCGCCCATGATGCCGGCGCCGTCACCCGCCAGGTACACCTCGGCGACACTGCTGCGCCCGGCGCTGTCGCGCTGTGGCAGCCAGGCGCGGTTGAGCGGGTTCCAGGTGAATTCGCAGCCCAGCAGATCGGCGAGTTGGGTTTCGCTGCGCAGGCCATGGGCGAAGGCGACGGCGTCGCAGTCGATTCGATGTTGGCCTTTTGCGTTGCGCCAGATCAGCGATTGCACACGCTGTTGGCCATCGATGCCTGACAAGCTGGCGCCCTGATGCACCGGGATGCCGTGGGCGGTCAGCCAGGTGCGGTAATAGAGGCCTTTGGCGAGGGTAGCCGGTTGTGACAACAGACCGGGCAGGGCGCGGGCCTGAACGCTGAACGGCGAACTGTCGAGCACCGCGACCACGTTGGCACCGGCCTTGGCGTATTGATACGCCACCAGGTACAGCAACGGTCCGCTGCCGGCGAATACCACGCGTTCACCAATGGCACAGCCCTGAAACTTCAAGGCGATCTGCGCCGCGCCGAGGCTGTACACCCCCGGCAACGTCCAGCCCGGCACCGGCAGAATCCGGTCGGTGGCACCCGTGGCGACAATCACCCGGGAGAACGCCACGCGTATGGCGCGGCCCTCGTGCAAGGTGTCGAGCGCGTTGGCCTCGGCGTTCCATACCAGCGTGTCGGGGCGGTAATCGAGTTGTTCGCGCAGTGCGTCGATGGTTTGATGCAGCGCGTTGGCCTTGGGGGCTTCGAAGCCATACAACTTGACGGGCGAGCGCTTGAAGTTCGCCGGTTGCCGCCGATAAATCTGCCCGCCACCGCGTGCGGCTTCGTCCAGCAGAACCGGGCGCACGCCATGCGCCGCCAGCGTCTGCGCCGCACGAATCCCGGCGGGGCCGGCGCCGATGATCACCACAGCGTTCATACCGAGCGCCCCGGTTCGCGGCTGACCTGCTGGCCGGCTTCAAGCTGCGTCGAGCAGGCCCGCACCCGGCGGCCATCGCCCAGGCGTACCCAGCAGTCCTGGCAGGCGCCCATCAGGCAAAAGCCGGCGCGGGGTTCGGCGCTGAAGTCGCTGCCGCGCAGGTGTTCGCTGCAGGTCAGCACGGCGGTCAGCAGGGTGTCGCCGAGCAAGCCGCTGGCAGGCACGCCGTCGAGGGTAAAGTCCAGGGCCGGGCGGTCGCCTTCGGCCAGTCGTTTCAGCAGAGCCATGGCGCCCTCATTGTTTACCCACCAGAACCCGATCCAGGCCGTAGACCCGATCGAGCAGAATCATCGTCAGCGCGGTCAGCGCGATCACCAGGGCCGACACCGCCGCCATCATCGGATCGATGGATTCGGTGGCGTACACGTACATGCGCACCGGCAAGGTTTGCGTGGCCGGCGAGGTGACGAAGATCGACAACGTGACCTCGTCAAAACTGTTGATGAACGCCAGCAGCCAGCCACCGGCGACCCCCGGCAGAATCATCGGCAAGGTGATTTGCCGGAACAGCGTGAAGCGTCCGGCACCCAAGGATTGCGCGGCGTGTTCGGCGCTGCGGTCCAGGCCTATGGCCGACGCCAATACCAGCCGCAACACATACGGCGTGATTACCAGCACATGGGCGAAGATCAGCCAGGCGAAGCTGCCGTTGACGCCCATCAGCGCGAACAGGCGCAGCAACGCCACCCCCAGCACCAGGTGCGGAATGATGATCGGCGACAGGAACAGGGCGTTGAAAAAGTCCCGTCCGGGGAACTCGAAGCGGGTGATCGCCAGCGCCGCCGGCACCGCAATCAGCGTCGCCAGACTGGCCGCGCTGAAGGCCAGGATCAGGCTGTTGTAGAACGCATCGACAAAGTCCGCACGTTCGAACACGGCGCGGAACCAGCGCAGGGAGAAATCCGTGGTCGGCAGGCTCAGGGTGTTTTCCGGGGTGAAGGCGACGAGGCACACCACCACCAGCGGCGCGAGCATGAACAGCACCACCAGGGCATGGAACAGCAGGGCGAAAGGACCGTTTCTGGACATGACGAATTATCCCAATGACTTCTTGTAGCGGCCTTCGATCATTCGGTTCCACGACAGCATGATCAGCAGGTTGAGCAACAGCAGGGCCACGGCAATCGCGGCGCCCATCGGCCAGTTCAGCTCCGACAGGTACTGGTCGTAGATCAGCGTGGCGACCATCTTCAGCCGGCGTCCGCCGAGCAGGCCGGGAATGGCGAAGGAACTGGCCGCGAGGCCGAACACGATCAAGGTGCCGGAGAGCACGCCGGGCATGACCTGCGGCAACACCACTTTGCGTATCACCGTGAAGTGGCTGGCGCCCAGTGACAGCGCAGCCTGCTCGGCGGCCGGGTCGAGTTTTTGCAGTGAGGTCCAGACCGGAATGATCATGAACGGCAGCATCACGTGGACCAGCGCGATCACCACTGCGAACGGCGTGTAGAGCAGCTTCATCGGCGAGCCACCGAAGGCTTGCAAGGTCTGGTTGACCAGCCCGTCGGCGCCCAGCAACAGGCTCCAGCCGAACGCCCGCACCACCACCGAAATCAGCAGCGGCGTGAGGATCAGAATCAGGAAAATCGAACGCCACGGTGCGCCCATGCGACTGAGGATGTAGGCCTCGGGCACGCCGATCAGCACGCAGAGCAGGGTGGTCAGGGCGCTGATCCACATCGTGCGCAGAAAGATCTCGTAGAAGTACGGATCGCCCAGCAGGCTGCTGTAATGGGCGAAGGTGTAGGCGTCGCTGTTGATCCCCGCGCTGTAGTCGAAGACGTTCAACGACAACACCAGCGTCAGCAGCAGCGGGATCGCCAGCAGGCCGACGTACAACGCCAGGGCCGGCGCCGACAACACATACCCTTGGCGTCCCTGACGGATGGCGGCGAGCGTATTCATGCCGACACCTCGTCGACACTCAGCACCCGCAGCAGTGCCGCGTCCCAGTCGAGGCCGACCGCCGTGCCTTCGGCCAGTGGCGCCGAGCCGTCGTTGCGGCGCACCACGCAGAGTTCGCCCAGGGTTGTCGTTACGCCGTACAACCATTGGCTGCCGAGGAAGAAGCGGCTGGCGATCTTGCCTTGCAGACGACCATGGCCTTTTTCCCGCAGATCGATTTTTTCCGGGCGCAGGCTTAGCGTCAGTTCGCCGTTGCCGGTGTTGCACACCTGAACCACACCGGCGCCGTCCCGCTCACCGGGCAGCAGATTGGCTTTGCCGACGAACCCGGAAATGAACTCGGTGCGCGGGTGTTCGTAGAGGGTGTAAGGGGCGTCGATCTGGGTGATGCGCCCGGCCTGCATCACCACCACCCGATCGCTGATCGACAGCGCTTCGGACTGGTCGTGGGTGACCATCAGCGTGGTGATCCCGACTTCACGCTGGATGCGGCGGATTTCGAACTGCATCTCTTCGCGCAAATTGGCGTCGAGGTTGGACAGCGGTTCGTCGAGCAGCAACACCGGCGGCTCGATCACCAACGCCCGGGCCAGTGCAACACGCTGGCGCTGGCCGCCGGAAAGCTCTCGCGGGTAACGCTCGGCGTGCTGGTGCAGGCGAACCAGTTTCAGCACCCGATCCACCCGTTGCTGCAATTCACCGTTGGGCACTTTGCGCATGCGCAGGCCGAAGGCGACGTTGTCTTGCACGGTCATGTGCGGGAACAGCGCGTAACTCTGGAACACCACGCCCAGGCCACGGCTGGCGGGTTTGGCGTGGGTGATGTCGCGACCGTCCAGCACAATGCGTCCGCTGCTGACTTCGACGAAGCCGGCGATCATTTGCAGGGTGGTGGTTTTGCCGCAGCCGGAGGGGCCGAGCAGTGAGACGAACTCGCCTTTTTCCACCGACAGGTTGGTGGCGACGACTGCGTCGATCTCGCCATATCGTTTGCCGAGGTTTTCAAGCTGCACAAAGGCCATGACTGCGCTCCACCTGAGATTGTTATGCGTCGCCAACGGCGCGCTTTTTTGTATGGGCAGATACGAAAAGATGTTGCGGGGGGTGTTGGCGCTCGACATGTGTCGGCTGCCGTTGTTGTTCGAATCGCCCCTGTATGGACGCAGAGTAGGACGAAGAATAGGATGGGCTCAATAACCTATTTCACTGAAGCGATGACTATTTTCAGTTTTATTCAGTGAGTAAATTTATTGATGAGAAATCAAATGTCAGATTCCACTGATCGGAATGAAAACAAAAATGAAGTCGGTGTCGGTGCGGTCTCAAGACTGTTTGCGGTGCTGCGCAGCCTGGGTGACACCGTCGAGGGCGGCGAGCGCGTGACGCAACTGGCGCAGCGCATCGGCTTGTCGCAACCGACTACCCACCGCTTGCTGCGCAGCTTGATGGACGAGGGCATGGTCGAGCAGGACGCCCGCAGCAAACGCTATCGCCTGAGCCTGGAGTTTTTTGCCTTGGCGGCCCGCGCCGGCAATACCAACAACCTGCGCGAACTGGCGCGGCCGGCATTGCTGCGGTTATCGGCATCGCTGGGCGATTCGCTGTTTTTGCTGGCGCGCAGTGGCTTTGATGCGATCTGTCTGGACCGCAGTGAAGGGCCGTTTCCGATCCGCACATTTACCGGTGACATCGGCGGGCGGGTGGCGCTCGGCGTGGGTCAGGGCAGCCTGGCGATTCTGGCATTCCTGCCGCAAGAGGAACGCGACACGGTGATTCACTACAACTTGCCGCGGCTCAAGGATTTTCACCTGTATGACGAAGTGTTCCTGCGCTCGGAAGTCGAGAATGTGCGCGCGCTCGGGTACGCCGGGCGCAACACCGGCGTGTTGCAGGGCATGGCCGGCGTGGCCGTGCCGATCCTCGATCGCGACGGCCGGGCAGTGGCGGCGTTGAGCGTGGCCACGATCAGTGATCGCCTGGGGCCGGATCGTTTGCCGACCGTGGTGGAAATGCTCAAGCGCGAAGCGGCGTTGATCGGGCCGCGGATCAACCCGTTCGACCCGCTGTTGCGCAGGCCTTCGCAGGTGTTTGGGCAGGGGTGACCACAACCCGGATCAGAACTTCAGTGTCTGCTTGAGCATCTGCGCCGCCGGTGTGTCACTCGGGCTGACCATCGCGTAGTTGTACCCGGCATCCGACCAATACTCGGCCTGCAGTTCGCCGTCGCTGCGGCTGCCGCGGGGCAGGAGGAAGTTTTTCGGCCCCGGTGGCCGGACGTAGAAGCTGACTTTGTGGCCGCCCTGATCTTCGTAGACCACCATCGCCGCCGGCCCTTGTTCGGTACTGAGCAAACGGCCGCTGACCGGTTTGTAGCCAGCCCCCGCCAGGTTCGGCAGACGATGGGCCTGGCTGAAATAGCGGTCGAGCCAACCCTGCATGTCGCCATCGTCGCTGACTTGGTAATCCGCCGGCAGCATGCCTTGCTGGGCAATCAGTCGGTAGGCCTGCATCGCATCGGCCATCGGCAGTGGGGGGCTGACCAGAGTCATCTCCCGCGCGTGCCAACCGCCCAATCCGCCGACGCTGACCGCAATCAACAACATCGCGGCACTGGCCAGATGACGGCGGGACTGGCGTTTGAGGCGCTGGCGAATCAGCGCCGGGTCAAGTTGCGGGTTGGCCGGTTGCTGCAAGGCGCCGCTCAGGGCTGCGCGCAATTGTTGGGCGTCTTGCTGCCAGGCGCGTACTTGTGCGGCCACTTCGGCGTTGCCGGCCAGATAAATTTCCACTTGATGTCGGTCGGCATCGCTGAGTTGGTGATCGACGTAGGCGTGCAGGTCACGCTCGTTGGGAGGCAGGCTGATCATTTGAGTCTCCGCAGAGAAGGGCGGGTGATTTCGCCGTCACTGAGCTGGCGCAAGGCCTGACGCGCGCGGGACAGGCGTGACATCACGGTGCCGATGGGGACGTCGAGAATCTCGGCGACCTCCTTGTAACTCAAGCCTTCCACCGATACCCAGAGCAGCAGCGCGCGCTGTTCGGTGTTGAGCTGATCGAAGGCTTGCAGGGTCGACTGGGCGATTACCGTGCGTTCTACCGAAGGCTGTGCATCGTCGCGCCCGGTAAAGAATTCGAGCATCCGCGCATACCGCCGGGATCGGCGGTGGGCGTCGAGAAACTGCCGATAAAGAATCGAAAACAGCCAGGCCCGCAGGTCGCCCTCCGGACGTTTAGCGCTCCAATTCGACAGCGCTCGTTCCAGGCTTGCCTGCACCAGATCGTCGGCGCTGCTGGGGTTGCGCGTCAGCGACACGGCGAAGCGCCGCAGCCTGGGAATGATTTCACGCAATTGTCCGTCGATGTTGTTCATGGAAAAGGCGTGTTCTCTGGCTGTGATGAATGGCACTGACAAGAAGGACGCCGGCCACCGTGGTTTATTCCTTCGTCGGGGAAAACCATTACTTATTTGTGTAGGAGATTTCTGAGGGGTTTGTAATCCATGTAATGGCATCGAACTTCGCGGCTCAACCCATGCAGCAAGCTCAGGCAGTCAGCCCAGCCTCTCACCAGGCTGCGCAGAACCACCCGTGCTTGAACGTAAATATTGAGCCTGAAGAGAATTTTTAACATGCAAGAGTGCAAAATTTCCCTTGAGTCGGCATCGATGTGTTCGCTGCTTCCGGACAACAACACCCATGACGTGTGGCCGCGGTTCGGTCGTGGGCCGACGGTTGAGCCTGAGTATCTTCTGATCCATCACGCCATCGAGGCGCAAGCCGCCGCCAGACCTCAGGACATTGCCGCCCATTGTGAGGGCGAAGCCATCACCTACGGTGAACTGAACCGGCAGGCCAACCGACTGGCCACGCTGTTGCGTCAGCAGGGCGTCGCCCCGGGCGATCACGTGGCCTTGTTTGTGGAACGTTCGATCCCGATGCTGGCGGGAATGTTGGCCGCATTGAAAGTGGGTGCTGCCTACATCCCTCAGCACGTAGGGATTACTCCCACCGCGCAATTGCGCCACATCATGGACGTGGCCTCGACGCGGGTGGTGCTGACACTGTCGAGCCTCGAGTCGCGAATTCCCCTGACGTCGCAGCAACACTGCATTTGCCTCGATGAGTCCATGGCGGTTGCGTCAACACCCGCTGATGACCTGAATGTGGCCTGTTCGCTGTCATCGACCCCGGACCGGTTGTGTTTCGTGCTGTTTACCTCCGGCACCACCGGCCTGCCCAATGGGGTTCGGGTGACCCACCGCAATGTGTGCAATATTTTGCTGACAGCCCCTGGCAATCTCGGCATGCGGCCTGGGCTTAAGGTCGGACAGATACTTAACATCGCCTTTGACATGGCGGCCTGGGAAATACTCGGGTGCCTGGCTCATGGTGCGACCTTGATGATCCGTGGCAAGGACATCGCCCAGACGGCCGAACAATGCGACGTACTGATCGCTACACCTTCGATACTCGGCACACTCGATCCATTGCGTTGTCAGCAAGTCAAGGTCGTGGCCCTTGCCGGGGAGCCTTGCCCTCAGCCCCTGGCTGATCGCTGGTCCTCGTTCTGCACTTTTTACAATGCCTGCGGCCCGACCGAAACCACGATCGTCAACACCATGCAGCATTACAGGGGCGCAGGTGCATTGACGATCGGCAAACCCACGCCCAACAACACGGTGTACGTGCTGGATGAGGCGGGCCAGCTCTGTCAGGCGGGTGAGCAAGGTGAGATGTGGGCTGGCGGCGACTGTGTGACCGCCGGTTATTTGAGTAACCCGACGCTGACCGCCGAACGCTATCGGCCCGATCCGTTTCTGGGGCAGGGCCGGATGATGTTTCGCACACGTGATCTGGGGCGCTGGACAGCAAACGGCGAACTTGAACACCTGGGGCGTGTCGATGATCAGGTCAAGGTCAGAGGGTTTCGGGTGGAGCTCGACTCTGTTTCTGCGGCTCTGGAGTCATCTGATCGCTGCGAGCGGGCGGTCACGTTGAAACTCGACAGTCGCCATCTGGTGGCCTTCGTCTATCCCGTTACCACGGACATCGATGATGCAAGACGGCGCTGTGAAGAGCGGCTTGCCTATTATTGCGTCCCTTCGCTGATCCTCGCCGTGGAGCACATTCCGCTGACCTCACGCGGCAAGGTCGACAAACGCTTGCTGCTGGAGTGGGCGATGACGCACCAGGCCGACGCGACGACCCGGCAAGGGGTGAGCGCATGAAGGGGGGGAATCCGGATACCGCACTGCCGGTCAAGCGCGTGCTGTGGCGGCGATTGGGGACGTTGCCGATATTTTCGCATTACAACCGCCTCGTAGCGCTGGTGCTTGCACTCAATATCGCGGCACTGGCGCATGGGTTGACCGCCGGGCAGTGGTGGACATCCACGGGGATAGTCCTTGAGGCGCTGTCGGGATTGGTGGTGGCGAATCTGTCGCTGGCGATTTTGATTCGCCAGCAATACATCATCAATCTGCTGTTCTGGCTGGCAACCCGGGCGCCCACTTCCTGGCCGCTTGCGATACGCCGCTCACTGGCCAAGGTTTACCACTTTGGCGGCTTGCACAGTGGCGGGGCGCTGGCGGCGATTGGCTGGTTCGCGGTGTTGATCGGCTCCCTGGCCTGGCATTGGACTGAAAGCTTGGGCGGCGTTTCCCTGGCGCTGCTCGGGGTGAGCACCGGGTTGCTGGGGATCTTGCTGCTGGTGGCCGTCATGGCTCACCCGCGGATTCGCGGGCGTTTTCACAACGGCTTCGAGCGAATGCACCGCTTTGGTGGGTGGACCGCACTTGCCCTGTTCTGGGTATGGAGCGTTCTGTTTACCCGGGACCAGAACCCGCAGGCCTCCGTGAGCGAGGCGCTGTCGTCGTCGGTGGCATTCTGGATGCTGATTGTGCTGACGTTCAGCATCGCCTTGCCATGGTTTCGTCTGCGCAAAGTGCCGGTGCAACTGATCAGGCCTTCTTCTCATGCGGTAATAGCCCGTTTTGGCCATGTCACGCCGTTTGCCGGCTCCTCCAACGCTATCAGTCTCAACCCGCTGATGGAGTGGCATTCCTTTGCCAATATTCCCGCACCGGGTGAAGCGGGTTTTCGCCTGATCATTTCCCGGGCAGGTGACTGGACCGGCGAGTTCATCGAGCAAATGCCGACGCATGTCTGGGTCAAAGGCATTACCACCGCTGGCGTGGCGCACATCGAAACCCTGTTCAAATCGGTGGTGTACATCGCCACGGGCAGCGGCATCGGCCCGGTGTTGCCCCATTTGTTGGCCAGGCAAGTACCGATACGGCTGGTCTGGTCGACCCGCAGCCCGCGAAAAACCTACGGTGACGAACTGGTGGAAGAGATCCTGCGGGCCAATCCTGATGCCTTGATCTGGGACACCGATGTGCTCGGCAAGCCAGACCTTGTGCAACTGGCTTATGACGCGGTTCGCTCGTTCGGTGCCGAGGCGGTGATCTGCATTTCGAACCAGACGCTCACCCAGCGAGTGGTTGAGGAAATGGAAGGGCGAGGCATTCCGGCGTATGGCGCAATCTGGGATTCCTGAAGTGTGCCAAGAGCGTTTTTTCATTCAAACATTTCACATCTATTTAATGAGATCACCATGCACACATTGATCGAACGTCATGATCGAGTCGTATTGATTCGTCTTAATCGGCCGCAGACCAGGAATGCTTTGAGTTCGGCCCTGATGCGCGAACTGCTGGACACCTTGCAACGGCTGGACCGCGACCCCGGAGTCGGCTGTTTCGTGATCACCGGGACAGCGGATTTTTTTGCGGCTGGTGCCGACATCAAGGAGATGTACGGAAAATCTTACCTGGACATGGTCCATGAGGATTATTTCGCCGATTGGGAAGCCTTTGCCGCGTTGCGTACGCCCAAGCTGGCCGCTGTTGCCGGTTATGCATACGGTGGCGGCTGTGAGTTGGCCATGATGTGCGATCTGATCTTTGCTGCCGATAACGCTCGTTTTGGCCAACCGGAAATCAGGTTGGGGGTGATGCCTGGAATGGGCGGGACCCAACGTCTCACGCGCCTGATCGGCAAGTCGAAGGCCATGGACATGATTTTGACTGGACGCTCGATGTCGGCCGAAGAGGCCGAGCGGGCAGGATTGGTGTCGCGGATAATCGTTGCCAGCGATCTGCTGGAGCAATCCTTGGCCGCAGCGCAGATCATTGCCGGTTTCGCCAAAACCGCCACACTCGCTGCGCGAGAAGCAGTGGACCGGGCACTGGAGTCAGGATTGCGCGATGGCCTTCTTTTCGAGCGAAGAGTGTTTCATGGTTTGTTTGCCACGCAGGGGCAACAGGAAGGTATGCAGGCTTTTTTGCAGAAGCGTGAGCCGAGTTTTAACCCGGTTTGACCAACCTTGAGGATTCGTCGCTAGCGGTGCTTTGAAAGAAACTACAGTTCAGGGGGAATAATCCTACGTGACGTTCGTCTCATAGCTCTTTCCCCCTGTGGCCTACGGCCCCGGAGACTTTCATGGTTGATCGCTCATCTACAACAGGGCCGTCTCGGCCGCCCCTGAGCACCGCGAGCCTGACGTTGCGCCTGACCGGCATTGCCGTGGTGGTCGCCGCGCTGGCCGGGGCTTTTGCCTACGTCAACGGCACACTCGACCCACAGCGCCTGACGCCGAAAGCGTTGATCAATGTGCTGGAGAAAAACAACGGCGTGCACCCGGGGTTCCGTCGTAACCACGCCAAAGGGGTGTGCGTTATCGGGCATTTCGAGAGCAGCGGCCAGGTGCGCGAGTATTCCAGCGCCCAAGTGTTCAATGAAGCGCGGACCCCGGTGGTCGGGCGTTTCGCGCTGCCTGCCGGCAACCCTTACGCACCGGACAACAGCGTGCCGATCCGCAGCCTAGCGTTGCGCTTTACCCAGGCCAACGGTCAGCAGTGGCGCACCGGCATGAACAGCATGCCGGTGTTCCCGGTGGGCACGCCCGAGGCGTTCTATCAGCTGCAACAAGCGCAGTCACCGGACCCGGCCACCGGCAAACCGAATCCTGCGGCGGTGCCGGCGTTCTTCGGTTCTCACCCGGAAGCCGCACCGTTTCTTGCCTGGATCAAGACCGCCAAACCTTCTGCCAGTTATGCGATCGAGACGTATAACAGCGTCAATGCGTTTTACCTGGTGAACGCAGCGGGGCAGCGGCAAGCGGTGCGTTGGAGCATGACCCCGGTTGCTCAGGATGCGGCGGGCGCGATGGCACCGGAGGGCGCTGACTTTCTGGAGAAGGATCTGGTTCAGCGTTTGTCCGCCGGACCGCTGCGTTGGCAGTTGAACATCACCCTGGCGAACCCTGGGGACCCGGTCAACGACGCGAGCAAGGCCTGGCCCGGTGACCGAAAAGTTGTGAACGCCGGCACGCTGGTGCTCGAAAGCACCCAGCCACAACTCAATGGCGAGTGCCGTGACATCAACTACGACCCACTGGTATTGCCCAGCGGTATCGAAGGCTCCGACGACCCGTTGCTCGCCGCTCGTTCAGCGGGCTATGCCAATTCCTATCTGCGTCGCACCAGCGAAGTGAATCAGTTGCCTAACGCCAAGCAGGAGGCTCATCAATGAGCGCTCAACCGAACCATTTCGCTCCCTTGGCGCGGCTACTGCATTGGCTGATGGCGCTGATGATCATCGCGATGCTATTCATCGGCGCCGGCATGGTGGCCTCGGTGTCCGAGCGTCACGAGTGGCTGATCCACCTGCACAAACCGTTGGGCATCGCCATTCTGCTGTTGGTGGTCGTGCGTCTGGCCGTGCGTTTTTCGACCCGGCAACCACCGCTGCCGGCGGACTTGCCGGGTTGGCAAGTGCTCGCGGCGAAGGCTTCGCATGTCTTGCTGTACGCCTTGATGCTGATTTTGCCGCTGCTGGGCTGGGCGATGATATCGGCGGCTGGCGATCCGGTGATGCTCAGCAGCTCGTTGCAACTGCCGTCGATCCTGCCGGCGAATGCGCAGGTGTTTGCCTTCCTGCGCAAGGCACATAGGTATCTGGCGTATCTATTGTTCCTGACCGTGCTGCTGCACCTGGCGGCGGCGTTGTTTCACGGTTGGGTGCGCCGCGATGAGGTGCTGGACAGCATGTTGCGGGGCAGGGACCGTGGGTGAGTCGGGGGACTGCCGATAACTGTGGCGAGGGGGGCTTGCCCCCGTGGGGCTGCAACGCAGCCCCAAATGCGGTTGGTCAGACGCTCCTGCGTCTGATCGATTTACGCCTGCTGCGCAGCCGATCGGGAGCAAGCTCCCTCGCCACAGGTGTTGGGTGTTTTGGCGGCGAGCGTCAGCCACCAATAGATCAACGCTACGGCGCTGATGCCCGCACCCAGCCAGCACACCGCGATCCAGCCGCCCCAGGCATACATCGCCGTCGAACCGATAGAGCCCAAGGCGCTGCCGATCGAATAGAACAGCATGTAGCCGGCGGTGAGTCGGCTTTGCGCTTCGGGGCGCACGCTGTAGATCATGCTCTGGCTGGTGACATGGACGGCCTGCAAACCCAGATCCAGCGTAATCACCCCGAGCAGCAGCGCCCACAGCGAGGATTGAGTGAGGGCGATGGGCAGCCATGAGGCGAGCATCAGCAACAACGACAGTCCGCTGGTCCATTGACCCAGGCCACGATCGGCCAGATGTCCGGCGCGAGCAGCGGCCAGTGCGCCGGCAGCCCCGGCCAGCCCGAACAGTCCGATTTCGGTGTGGGACAGTGAAAGCGGCGGGGCGCTCAACGGCAATACCAAAGGGGTCCACAGCACCATGGCGCTGGCGAACGTCAGCAGGGCAAGGATGGCCCGTTGACGCAACACCGGTTCTTCCTTGAACAACGTGAAGACTGAGCCGATCAACGCGCCGTAAGCGCTATCCGGTCGCGCGTCTTCGTGCCTGGGCAGCACACGAAACAACAGCAGCGCCATCACCAGGGTCAACCCGGCGGACAGCAGATAAATCGAACGCCAACCAGCCAGGTCGGCCATGCCGCCGGCCACCGTTCGTGCCAATAGAATGCCGACGACAATGCCGCTGGTGATCACGCCTACCACACGTCCACGTTGCGCCGGGATGGCCAGCGTCGCGGCGTAGGCCACCAGGACTTGCGTCACGACCGCCAGTAATCCGGTCAGCGCCATGCCGAGCAACAGCCAGGTGCTGCTCGGGGCTAACGCAATCATCAACAAGGCCAGTGCCGACAGCAGGGTTTGCAAGACGATCAATCGGCGGCGGTTGAGCAGATCCCCCAGAGGGACCAGCAACAACAGGCCCACGCCATAACCGATCTGAGTGAGGGTGATGACGATACCGATGGTTGCCGGGTCCATGGCGAAGGCTTCGGCCATGGCATCGAGCAATGGTTGTGCGTAATACACATTGCCGACGGCCAGGCCGCAGGCGACGGCAAACAGCAGCACCACGGCGCCGCTTAACGGGTGGTCAGGTTTCATCACAGGCTTCCTTGTGTGGTTTCAATATAAAACCAGTTGTACGGTAAGGAGTCTGGTTTTATATTGCAACCACATTGGTTGCCGGCGGACGCGGTCATGGTTAAACGTACAAGCATGGAAGGCGCCGAATGCCCGGTCGCCCGTTCACTGGATGCGATTGGGGATTGGTGGTCGCTATTGATTGTGCGCGATGCGTTCGATGGCCTGCGACGCTTCGGTGAGTTCCAGCGCAATCTGGGCATGGCCAAGAACATTCTTTCGGCACGCCTGCGCACATTAGTGGCCCACGGGATTTTCGATCTGGTGCCGGCGTCGGATGGCAGCGCGTATCAGGAATATGTGCTGACGGAGAAGGGCCAAGGCTTGTTCCCGTTAATCATCGGGTTGCGGCAGTGGGGCGAGGCGTTTTTCTATGAGGCGGGGGAGGCGCATTCGCAGGTTGTCGATCGTGAGAACGGTCGACCGGTGCGGCCGCTGGAATTGCGCGCCGAGGATGGGCGGCTGTTGGGGCCCCAGGATTGTGTGCGGATCCCGGCTGAGTAAAACATCAAAAAATCGCAGCCTTGCAGGAGCTGCGAAGGCTGCGATCTTTTGTCCAAGGGTGATCAGCGCAAGGTATCGACCATGTCGGCAATGGTCGTCAGCACATCCTTGCCCAACTGCTTCGAACGCTTACCAGACCAGCCGGTCAGCGCATTCGGCGCGTCGTTGTTGTCCTTGAAGGGCATTTCAATGGTAAAGGACAGGCAGTCGAACTTCTGACCGACGCTGTTGCAGGCCAGGGTCATGTTGGCTTTGCCCGGTTCGTCGCGGGTGTAGCCGTGTTTGGTCTGAAAGTCCTTGGTCAGGTGCTTCAGATGGCTGCGGAAGCGCTCTTCGAGTTTTTCGATCCGCGGTGTATAGCCGGGGTTGCCTTCGCAACCGGCGGTGAACACGTAGGGAATTTCTTCATCGCCATGGATGTCGAGGAACAGGTCGACGCCATACTTTTCCATTTGCTGCTGAACGAACAGCACTTCCGGGCTGATTTCCTGGCTGGCGTTCTGCCAGGCGCGATTCAGGTCCTGGCCCATGGCATTGGTGCGCAAATGACCGTGGAAGGCGCCGTCCGGGTTCATGTTCGGCACCAGGTACAGGTCGGCGCTGGCCAGGAGCTTATTCAGCACCGGGTCGTCATGTTTTTCCAGGCGTTCGATCACGCCTTCCATGAACCATTCGGCCATGTGTTCGCCGGGGTGTTGCTGGGCAATGATCCAGACCTTGCGCTGGCCTTCGCCGCCAGTTCCTTTGCGCAACAACTGGATGTCACGACCTTCAACGCTCTTGCCGGTGGCCAACAGTTCGGTGCCGGCCTTGGTCAGTGCCTGTTCGATCAGCCAGTCGTGACGGCCACGGCTGTAGGGTTCGAAGTAGGCGAACCAGGCATGGGTGGCAGTGGCTTCAAGGCTGAAACGCAGGCAGTCGCCTTCGAAGATGGTCGGCACCCGGAACCAGTTGACGTGGTCGTAGGACGCCACCGCCTGATAACCATCCCAGGCCTTGTTGTATGAGGATTTGCTGGCGTTGTTCAGACGAAACCAATGCTCCTGACCCACATGCAGGCCGCTGGCCTTGAAATGGAACCACTGGAAATGCTGGCTGCGAGTGTCTGGCCTGATGGCCAGCAATGCTTGCAGAGGATTGCTGATGTCCAGCACATCAATGTTGCCGCTGTCGAAGTTAGCGCTGATGTCGAAAGAAGATTTAGCCCCGGCCATAATCAATTCCTGAATACGATTTTTATGGCTGCTACTTTACACGCAAGAGGGGGAGAAACCGGGGGGAAATTACGGGGGGGTAAAAGGGGGGGCGTCCTCCTTGACGCCGATGCAGCTTAGAGACTGCGCAATTGATTCTCAAGTGCTATTTTTCGTTAGTTTGGCCCAGTGCTGCCGGGCTTCTCTTGGCAGTAGATATTCTTTTGATATCATCCGCGCCAATCGAATTTTGCAGCACCTACAGACTTCATTAGCCTGAAGCCAAAGCCAGCCTGACTGGCAAAAAAAAGACCCGGCAAAAAGCCGGGTCAAAAACCGTGATTAGCCTGATGAGGAGATAGTCCAGGAGTCCGACCTAAGGTCTCTTGGCCTATCGACTGATCTCGCGACCAGTTGATGCAATAATAATCATTATCATTTGCAAGTCAAATGTTTCTACCTGCGCGATTGGAAAAATTTTCCTGTCCTCCTCCAATGCGCTCCCGCCTCAATTGTTCTGATTGCCCTCCAGGGCCCGTTCGACCATCGCCTTGGCCATGTCGATCATGTGCACCGTCGAAAACGCCAGATCCCGGCTTGCGCCCTGCAGTTGGTTGGCTGACTCATGCGCGGTGGCAACGGCGCACCGCAGCAGATCCGAAGCATGGACCAGCGCCTCTTCGCTGCTGATGTTACGGTTCACATCAAAGAAACGTTCTTCGCTGGCTACTTCTGACACAGCTGGTTTCAAGTAATAGTCCAGTGCGCGCTGCGCCGCGGCAGAGCCTTTTGGCGAGGTGAGGCTGGTGTCGATTTGCATATCGGGCAAGGTATTGCTGGGGATGGTCATGGCGATGGCGAGCTCCGTGAAAGAATCAAATCCGTGAGCCCAGCTTAGTACTTACTGTATTTGTTTCTTTAATTTAAATACTACAATTTGTGTTTTGATGGTCGGAGTACCCCACGTATCGTGCCGCACATGGATAAATGGATCGAATTGGTCAAGGCCAAAATGAGTGAACTCAAAGTCACTCAGGAAATACTCGCCGAGCGCATCGGGATGTCCCAGGGTGGCGTCGGCCACTGGCTCAATAAACGTCGTCAGCCCGGCATCGCAGAGATGAATCGCGTCTTGCGGGCGCTCGGCATGGACTATCTGGAAGTGGCGATGGTGATCAGGGAGCCGCTGCCCTCAGAGGATGAGGAGATCTCCCTGGCGCAAAAGTACAACCCGTACTTTCGCTACCCGGTCAGTGACTGGCGGGAAACCGGGGAGGTGCGCGACGGCGAGCTATCGACCTACGGTACTTCGCTGGCTGTCAGCAAGCCACGTTTCGAGCTGTCCGATTACCACGCACAGGGCGCGGCGTTCTGGCTGGTGGTGGTCGGCGATGCGATGACCGCCCCTACGGGAGCGAGCATTGCCGAGGGCATGCTGATTCTGGTCGACCCGGCGATCGTGCCGGAGCCTGGCAAACTGGTGATCGCCCAATGGCCCGGCAGCGCCGAGGCGGTCTTTCGCAAACTGATCGAAGAGGGCGGGCAGCGTTACCTGGTCCCGCTCAATCCGACGTATCCGAAAGCCCTTTACACCGAGGAATGCCGAATCATCGGCGTGGTGGTTCAGGCGACTGCCAAATTCTAATCGGATCGGTCCTCGCAACGCGTAGGACCGATCTTCATTTCACGCTTGCTCCAACTCCACCAACGCACTGCCTTCGCTGACCATTTCGCCTTCCTGGCAATACAACGCCTTGATTACCCCGGTGTGGGGCGCGCGAATGCTGTGCTCCATTTTCATCGCTTCCAGCACCACCAGTTGCGCCCCGGCTTCGACCGTTTGCCCGGCCTCCACCAACACCCGCACGATGCTGCCGTTCATGGGCGCGGTAAGCCCGCCTTGATGGCTGTGACTGGCTTCGACGGCGCCGATCGGGTCATACGACTCGATGCGGCGCAGCTCGCCGTCCCATTGCAGATACAGCGCATCGCCACGGCGGATAGCCCGGTGCTGGCGGCGCAAACCGCTGTGCTCGGTCAGCAGGTATTCACCCTTGAGCCGTGCGGTATGCATGTCGGCATTGCCCAGGGTCAGCGCCCGGTCTTGCCCTTCGCAACTCAAGTGCAAAGTGATTTCTGTCGGCAATCCGGCACGGAAACCATTGTTGAAGGCCCACGGCGAACTCGGATCATCGGCGCGCAACACAGACGGCTGACTTTGCGCAAACGCCTGGGCCGCCGCTTGCCAGAACTCATCACTGAGCGGCGAAGGTGCTGGCAGCAGTTGCTCCTGATAACGCGGAATGAACCCGGTATCCAGTTCGGCGGCGGCAAACGCCGGGTGGCCGATGATCCGGTGCAGGAAGTTGATGTTGGTCTTCAGCCCGCCAATGGCAAACTCCTCGAGCATGCTCAGCAATCGCAGCCGCGCCTGTTCACGGTCTTCGCCCCAGGCAATCAGCTTGCCAAGCATCGGGTCGTAGAACGGCGAAATCTCGTCGCCTTCTTCGACGCCACTGTCCACACGACGCCCCGGCCCTTCGGCGGATTCGCGGTACAACGCCAGGCGCCCGGTGGCCGGCAGAAAATCGTTGCCCGGGTCTTCGGCATACAACCGTACTTCGATCGCATGGCCGATCAGCGGCACCTGATCCTGTGTCATCGGTAGCGCTTCGCCGCGGGCTACACGAATCTGCCAGGCCACCAGGTCGAGGCCGGTAATGGCCTCGGTCACCGGGTGTTCGACTTGCAGGCGCGTGTTCATTTCCATGAAGAAGAACTCACCGCGCGCATCCAGCAAAAACTCCACGGTGCCGGCGCCGACATAACCGATCGCTTGAGCCGAACGCACGGCGGCTTCACCCATGGCCCGACGCAGTTCCGGGCTCAGGCCTGGAGCGGGTGCTTCTTCGACGACTTTCTGATGCCGACGCTGAATCGAGCAGTCACGCTCGTTGAGGTACAGACAGTTGCCGTGCTGGTCGGCGAACACCTGGATTTCCACATGACGTGGCTTGAGCAGGTATTTCTCGACCAACATCCGCGAATCGCCGAACGACGATTGTGCTTCACGCTGCGCCGAGGCCAGGGCTTCGGCCAGTTGGCTGACGTCCTCGACCACTTTCATGCCTTTGCCGCCGCCGCCCGCCGTAGCCTTGAGCAACACCGGATAACCGATGCGTTCGCAGGCATCGCGGAAGGTGTCGAGGTCTTGGGCTTCGCCGTGATAGCCGGGCACCAGCGGCACACCGGCGGTTTCCATCAAGGCTTTGGCCGCAGACTTGCTGCCCATGGCGTCGATGGCCGAGGCGGGCGGGCCGAGGAAAATCAGGCCCGCCGCCTCGATCGCCCGGGCGAACCCGGCGTTTTCCGAGAGAAAACCATAACCGGGATGAATTGCCTGAGCACCGCTGGCTTTCGCGGCGGCGATCAGTTTGTCGATTTGCAGGTAACTGTCGGCGGCTTTGCTGCCGCCCAGGTCGACGCGGATATCCGCTTCGCGGCTGTGCCGGGCGTCACGGTCGGTGGCGCTGTGCACGGCCACAGTGGTCAGGCCCAGAGCCTTGGCGGTGCGCATCACCCGGCAGGCGATTTCGCCACGGTTGGCCACCAGCAGGGTGGTGAGAACAGGTGCGCTCATCAACGCGGCTCCTTGAGGGTGATTTCGGCTTGCCAGGTGGGCGAACGTTTTTGCAGGAAGGCGCGCAGGCCTTCCTGGCCTTCCGGGCTGACGCGAATTCGGGCGATGGCATTCTCGGTGTAGCGGCGCAGCGCCGGAGTCAGCGCGCCGTTGCCGACTTCACGCAGCAGATCCTTGCTGGCGCGCATGGCTGCCGGGCTGTTGAGCAGTAGATTGTCGATCCACTGATCGACTTTCTGCTCCAGCTCAGCCATCGGATAGCTCTCTGACAACAGGCCGATTTCCCGAGCCCGTTGCCCGCCGAAACGTTCGGCAGTCAAGGCATAACGCCGCGCCGCACGCTCGCCAATGGCTTGCACCACGAACGGGCTGATGACCGCTGGCGCCAGGCCGATGCGCACTTCCGACAGGCAGAACTGCGCGTCGTCGGCGCCAATCGCCATGTCGCAGCAACTGATCAGGCCCAGTGCACCGCCAAATGCCGCGCCCTGCACCACGGCGAGCGTCGGGACTTTCAGTTTGGCGAGGTTGTACATCAACTCCGCCAGTTCCCGGGCGTCATCAAGGTTGGTGTGGTAATCGAGTTCGGCCGATTGCTGCATCCAGGCCAGATCGGCACCGGCGCTGAAATGCTTGCCGCGCCCACGGATCAGCAGAAAACGCAGGCTGGCATCGCTCGACACTTTGTCCAGCGCGAGGATCAGTTCGCGGATCATTTCGGCGTTGAATGCGTTGTTCTTTTCTTCTCGGCTGAGCCACAGGGTGGCGAAACCACGGGGATCTGTCTGCAGTTCGAGGGTATTGAAGTCGCTCATGGTTTTCTCCAGATCACATCCGGAACACGCCGAAGCGGCTCGGTTCGATGGGTGCGTTCAGCGACGCCGACAAGGCCAGGGCCAACACGTCGCGGGTCTGCGCCGGGTCAATGACGCCGTCGTCCCACAGCCGGGCGCTGGAGTAGTAGGGGTGACCCTGTTCTTCGTACTGATCGAGGATCGGTTGCTTGATCTCGGCTTCCTGCTCGGCGCTGAAACGATGCCCGCTGCGCTCGGTTTGCTCACGCTTGACCTGCACCAGTACGCCCGCCGCCTGTTCGGCGCCCATCACGCCGATTCGCGCGTTCGGCCACATCCACAGGAAGCGTGGATCGTAGGCCCGGCCGCACATGCCGTAGTTACCGGCGCCGAAGCTGCCGCCGATGATCACGGTGAATTTCGGCACCTTGGCACAAGCCACGGCGGTCACCAATTTCGCGCCGTGCTTGGCGATGCCGCCGGCCTCGTATTTCTGGCCGACCATGAACCCGGTGATGTTCTGCAGGAACAGCAACGGAATGCCGCGCTGGCAGGCCAGTTCGATGAAATGCGCGCCTTTCTGTGCGGCCTCGGCGAAGAGGATGCCGTTGTTGGCGAGGATCGCGATCGGGTAGCCGTGCAGGTGGGCGAAGCCGCACACCAACGTCGTCCCGAACAGCGCCTTGAACTCATCGAACGCCGAGCCGTCCACCAGTCGTGAGATCACTTCGCGCACATCGAACGGTTGCTTGGCGTCGGCCGAGACCACGCCGTACAACTCGTCGCTGCTATACAGCGGCGCGATCGGCGTACGTTGTTGCAGTTCGCCGAGCTTGCGCCAGTTGAGGTTGGCCACGCTGCGCCGGGCCAATGCCAGGGCATGTTCATCGCTTTCGGCGTAGTGGTCGGCGACCCCGGAAATCTTGCAGTGCACATCGGCCCCGCCGAGGTCTTCGGCGCTGACCACTTCACCGGTCGCGGCCTTCACCAGCGGTGGGCCAGCGAGGAAGATGGTGGCCTGCTGACGAACCATGATCGCCTCGTCGGCCATCGCCGGAACGTAGGCGCCCCCGGCGGTGCAAGAGCCCATGACCACCGCAATTTGCGGAATGCCCATGGCGCTCATGTTGGCCTGGTTGAAGAAGATCCGCCCGAAGTGTTCGCGGTCCGGGAACACTTCATCCTGACGCGGCAGGTTGGCGCCACCGGAGTCCACCAGATAAATGCACGGCAGGCGATTCTGCTGGGCGATGGTCTGTGCGCGTAGGTGTTTTTTAACGGTCAGCGGGTAGTACGAGCCACCTTTCACGGTGGCATCGTTGGCGACGATCATGCATTCGACGCCTTCCACCCGGCCGATCCCGGCAATCACGCCAGCGGCGGGAACGTCTTCGCCGTACACCGCGTAGGCCGCCAGTTGGCTGATCTCGAGAAACGGCGAACCCGGATCGAGCAGGCGATTGATCCGCTCACGGGGCAGCAGTTTGCCCCGCGAGGTGTGACGTTCTTGCGCCTTCGGGCCACCACCTTGCTGCACTTGCGCGAGCAGGCTGTGCAGGGCGTCGACCTGTTTGAGCATCGCCGCGCTGTTAGCCGCGAACTCCGCCGAACGGGGGTTGAGCTGGGTATGCAGGATAGCCATGGACAGCTCCGTTTAGCGGGTTTCGTTGAACAGTTCGCGACCGATCAGCATGCGACGGATCTCACTGGTGCCGGCGCCGATTTCATACAGCTTGGCGTCACGCAGCAGACGACCGGCCGGGAATTCGTTGATGTAGCCGTTACCGCCGAGAATCTGGATCGCGTCGAGGGCCATTTGCGTGGCGCGCTCGGCACTGTAGAGGATCACCCCGGCGGCGTCCTTGCGAGTGGTTTCGCCACGTTCGCAGGCCTGGGCCACGGCATACAGGTAAGCGCGGCTGGCATTGAGTTGGGTGTACATGTCGGCGACTTTGCCCTGGATCAGCTGGAATTCGCCGATGCTCTGGCCGAACTGTTTGCGGTCGTGGATGTACGGCACGATCAGGTCCATGCAGGCCTGCATGATCCCGGTCGGGCCACCGGAAAGCACCACGCGCTCGTAGTCGAGGCCGCTCATCAGCACTTTCACGCCGCCATTGAGTACGCCGAGGATGTTTTCTTCCGGCACTTCGACGTCATCGAAGAACAGCTCGCAGGTGTTCGAGCCACGCATGCCGAGCTTGTCGAATTTGTTGCTGCGGCTGAAACCTTTCCAGTCACGCTCGACGATGAACGCGGTGATGCCATGCGGGCCTTTTTCCAGGTCGGTCTTGGCGTAGATCACGTAGGTGTTGGCGTCAGGACCGTTGGTGATCCAGGTCTTGCTGCCGTTGAGTACGTAGTGATCGCCGCGTTTGTCGGCGCGCAGCTTCATCGAGACCACGTCGGAACCGGCGTTCGGCTCGCTCATGGCCAGGGCACCGATGTGTTCGCCGCTGATCAGTTTCGGCAGGTATTTGCTTTTCTGTTCGTGAGTGCCGTTGCGGTTGATCTGGTTGACGCAGAGGTTGGAGTGCGCGCCGTAGGACAGCGCGACCGACGCCGAACCGCGGCTGATTTCTTCCATGGCGACCACGTGCGCCAGATAACCCAGGCCCGCGCCGCCGTACTCTTCCGGCACGGTGATGCCCAGCAGGCCCATGTCGCCGAATTTACGCCACAGGTCGGCCGGGAACAGGTTGTCGATGTCGATCTGAGCGGCGCGCGGGGCGATCTCTTTGGCGACGAAGGACTGAACCTGATCGCGCAGCATGTCGATGGTTTCACCGAGGGCAAAGTTCAGGGATGGGTAGCTCATGGGGCACCTTTTGGCTTTTTTGTAGGGTGGGGAGGGCAGTGATTCAGCTCTCACCTTTACGTTAACGTAAGCCTGTGACGGATGGCTGTCAATCACCCTTTACGTTAACGTCAACTTGAGCGAGAGTAGAGCCAGTTCTGAAAGACTGTGGCGAGGGGGCTTGCCCCCGTTCGAGTGCGCAGCGCTCGCAGATCTTGGGTCCGCTGCGCGGCCCAACGGGGGCAAGCCCCTCGCCACACAAGCCGGCTCCTACAGGTCGCCGGTACAGCCCACTAATAAAGACAATAGGGGTCGTCATGGATCAACCCAGTGCAAACCCGCAGCGCAGCTATACCCGTGGTTCCCAGGACAAAGCCTTGCTGGCGATGACCATCGGCCAGGCGTTTGATAACACCGTCGCGCAATACCCGAACGGGGAGGCGCTGGTCGTGCGCCACCAACAGCTGCGTTACACCTGGCAGCAGCTGTCGGATGCTGTTGATCTGCACGCCAGAGCATTCCTGGCACTGGGTTTGCAAACCGGTGACCGGCTCGGCATCTGGGCCCCGAACTGCGCCCAGTGGTGCATCAGCCAGTTCGCCAGTGCGAAAATCGGCGTGATCCTGGTCAACATCAACCCGGCTTATCGCAGTTCGGAACTCGAATACGTATTGAAGCAATCCGGCTGCCAATGGCTGGTTTGCGCCGGGGCCTTCAAGACCTCCGACTATCACGGCATGCTGCAAGGGTTGGTGCCGGAATTGGCGGAGCAATCCATCGGCCGCTTGCAGAGCGAACGCCTGCCGGAACTGCGTGGGGTCATCAGCCTGGATGCGCAGCCACCCTCGGGTTTCCTGCCGTGGTCGCAATTGGCCGATCTGGCGGCCAGTGTGTCGATCGCGCAATTGCACGAACGCCAGGACAGCCTGCATTTCGACCAGGCGGTAAACATCCAGTACACCTCCGGCACCACCGGTTTCCCCAAGGGCGCGACCCTCAGCCACTACAACATTCTCAACAACGGTTACATGGTCGGCGAAAGCCTCGGCCTGACCGCCGATGATCGGCTGGTGATTCCGGTGCCGCTGTATCACTGCTTCGGCATGGTCATGGGCAACCTCGGCTGCGTCACCCACGGCAGCACCATGATTTACCCCAACGATGCCTTCGATCCGCTGTTGACCCTGACCACCGTCGCCGAAGAAAAAGCCACCGCGCTTTATGGCGTGCCGACCATGTTCATCGCCATGCTCGATCAGCCCAAGCGCGCCGAATTTGATTTGTCGAGCCTGCGCACCGGGATCATGGCCGGGGCGACGTGTCCGATCGAGGTGATGCGTCGGGTTATCGGCGAAATGCACATGAGCGAAGTGCAGATTGCCTACGGCATGACGGAAACCAGCCCCGTGTCTTTGCAGACCGGTCCGTCGGACGATCTGGAATTGCGCGTCACCACGGTCGGCCGCACCCAGCCGCAACTGGAAAGCAAGATCATCGACGAGGCGGGCAATCTGGTGCCACGCGGCACCATTGGCGAGCTGTGCACTCGGGGTTACAGCGTGATGCTCGGCTACTGGAAGAACCCGAAAGCCACCGCCGAGGCTATCGATGACGCTGGCTGGATGCACACCGGCGATCTGGCGAGCATGAACGACGAAGGCTACGTGTGCATCGCCGGGCGTAACAAGGACATGATCATTCGCGGCGGTGAGAATATTTACCCAAGGGAACTGGAAGAGTTCTTCTTCACCCACCCGGCGGTTGCCGATGTGCAGGTGATCGGCATTCCTTGCTCCCGGTATGGCGAAGAGATTGTCGCCTGGATCAAATTCCATCCCGGCCACAGCGCTACCGAGCAGGAACTGCAAGCCTGGTGCAAGGAGCGTATCGCGCACTTCAAGACGCCGCGTTACTTCAAGTTCGTCGAGGAGTTTCCGATGACCGTGACCGGCAAGATCCAGAAGTTTCGGATGCGCGAGATCAGCATCGAGGAGCTGCGCAGCAAAAACGCCTGACACATAACCAGTGTGGGGGCGAGCCTGCTTCCACATGTGGGTCGAGAAAAATAGAAAGGCAGGAAAGCACAAAGGGGAGCCGAAGCTCCCCTTTAATTTTGTCGTTACGTGCTCTTTTTTTATTATTGAGGGGCGGTCTGTTGTTGTTTTTGGCAACCGTGGCCCTTTACCGCTGTTTTTGTCGATCCCCATCCGGGATCAAGAGCAAACGTATTTTTTTGAGCGCTGATCTACTTTTTCGCCAAGCGATCCAACCAGTTCGGGAGCTACCTGAAGGTAGTTTTATTGTTCTCTGCCCGGTTGCGGGTTACTCCGAAAAGCACCCTGAAAAGCACACCTTCTCCAAAAAAATCTGTTAGCTGCGTCTCTGCCGTGTTGTTCTTGTTATGTCAGAGTCGTTACGTCTTATTTTTATTGGTTTGCAGCTTTTTATTCTTGTTATGCCATAGAGATAGCAGAAGCCGTGCCAACTTTGAAAAGTCCTTTAAAATCAATGTTTTGTTTTTTTTGAGATTTTTTCATCCGTACCAAACCTGACAATTTGTTTCCGTGTTACTCGTTTCCGCCCCACGTTCCAGAACACGCGGTAACACCCGGACACATCCACATTGTCACTGTGCGCTGCGAGCCTTGGCCACGCGAGAACCGGTAGGGCGCCCCAGCACCGCGCAAATCTGCTGGCCGGCGCGAATCAAGGCGTCCAGGTCGATCCCGGTCTCGATGCCCAGGCCGTTGAGCAGGTAAACCACGTCTTCGGTGGCGACGTTACCGCTGGCGCCCTTGGCGTACGGGCAGCCGCCAAGGCCGGCAATGGAGCTGTCGAATACCGAAATGCCTTCCAGCAGGCTGGCGTAGATATTGGCCATGGCCTGGCCATAGGTGTCGTGGAAGTGCCCGGCCAGTTTTTTCCGTGGCACGTCGGCCGAAACCACTTCAAACATCTTGCGGGTCGCGCCAGCGGTACCGGTGCCGATGGTGTCTCCCAGCGAAACCTCGTAGCAGCCCATCGCATAGAGCTCGCGAGCGACCCGGGCGACTTGTGCAGGCTTGACATCACCCTCATAAGGGCAGCCCAGCACACAGGACACGTAACCGCGCACGCTGACGCCGTGTTGTTTGGCGGCGTCCATGATCGGCACGAAGCGCTCCAGGCTCTCGCTGATCGAGCAATTGATATTGCGCTGGGAGAACGCTTCGGACGCTGCGGCGAACACCGCGACTTCCTTGACCCCGGCGGCGATAGCGTCTTCAAAGCCCCGCAGGTTGGGGGCGAGGGCGCCATAGGTCACCCCTGGTTTGCGCTGGATCTGCGCGAAGACCTCGGCGGAACCGGCCATTTGCGGCACCCATTTGGGCGAGACGAAACTGCCGACTTCTATATAGCCGAGGCCAGCGGCGGTGAGCGCATCGACCAGTTGCACCTTGTCCGCGACGCTGATGGGTTGGGCTTCGTTTTGCAGACCGTCGCGGGGGCCGACTTCGACCAGGCGTACGTGGGTGGGGAGGGACATGGGAATCGACCTGTTGAGATTGTATGAATGTTCACAGAGCCCTGTAGGAGCTGAGCTTGCTCGCGAAAGCGTCAGGTCAGTCGACATCCATGTTGAAGGACATACCGCTTTCGCGAGCAAGCTCAGCTCCTACACGAGCTGCTGGCTCTTGATCGTCTGCTCCAGCGCCTGGGTGCAGCGCTCCTCGGCTGTGTCGAGTTCCAGCTTCATCTGTTCGATGTCCAGCAGTTGCTGCTCGAGTTGTTCCCGACGCTCGGCAATTTTCGCCAGCATGCTGTGCAATTGCTTGGTGTTACCGCTGGAGGGGTCATAGAGCTCGATCAGCTCGCGGCATTCGGCCAGGGAAAAACCAATGCGCTTGCCCCGCAGGATCAGCTTCAGGCTGACCTTGTCACGGGGCGAATAAATGCGTTCCTGACCGCGACGCTCGGGGCTGAGCAGGCCTTGCTCTTCATAGAAGCGAATGGCCCGGGTGGTGATGTCGAGCTCGCGGGCGAGGTCGGAAATGCTATAGGTCTGGCTGCTCATGGAAGCGCTCGAAAAAGGTCATGGCGCTAAGCTAATGTCAGGTTGACGTTTACGTCAAGGGGCATGAATTGTCTGTGTAGTGACGGGCCTCTTCGCGGGCAAGCCTCGCTCCTACAGGTTTGGTGTCGATCATTTAATCGTGGTTCGACGCTAACCTTGTAGGAGCGAGGCTTGCCCGCGAAGAACAATGACACGGATTAACGTCCTACACCTTATCCAGCTTCTTCTCGTGCGCCGTGACCTGCTGGCACAACTCGATCATCTGCTCGCGCATCCAGCGGTTGGCCGGGTCCTGGTCGGTGCTTTCGTGCCAGTAGAGGTGGGTTTCCACCGGCGGAACTTCTTTGACCGGCAGGTTCACCGAGTACAAATCATGGCGACGGGCGAAGCGTTCCGGCACGGTCATGACCATGTCGGTCTGCTGTAACACCTGGGACGCCATCAGGTAATGCTGGGAGCGCAGGGCGATCTTGCGCTGAATGCCCATTTTGCCCAAGGCCAGGTCGACATAGCCCAGGCCGCTGCGGCGGCTGGAAATATGGATGTGGGTCAGGGACAGGTAATCGTCGAGGGTGAATTTCTCTTTGCCCGCCAGCGGATGGCCCTTGCGCATGGCGCACACATAGCGGTCTTCCATCAACTTGACGTGGCGCACCTGCGGGTCGGTGTTGAGCGGTGCATCCACCGCGAAATCCAGGCGACCGGCCGCCAGTTCCTTGGTGGTTTCGCGGCGTTTGGACAGGAAACTCTCGATGATCACCGTCGGCGCCAGGCGGCGCAGGCGCTGGAACAATGGCGGGAGGATCACCGCTTCGGTGAGGTCGGTCATGCTGATGCGGTAGGTCTTGACCGCCTGCAACGGGTTGAAGATGCGGCTTTCCTGTACCGACACCCGCAGCAGGGAGAGGGCGTTACGCACCGGCCCGATGATGTTCTGCGCCATTGGCGTCGGCACCATGCCCTGGGCGGTGCGCACGAAAAGCGGGTCGTTGAAGGTCTCGCGCAGACGGGCCAGAGCGTTCGACACCGCCGGTTGAGTAATGCCGACGATCTGCCCGGCGCGGGTCAGGTTGGCTTCGGTGTAGATCGCGTCGAAGACGATGAAAAGGTTGAGGTCGACCTTGCTCAGATTCATGCGCTGCACTCTTGTTATCAGGGGCGTCTTGGTCGGACCCGAGGGCCTTGGCAATCAGCCGATCATATATCGGTGATGAATGTTAATACACGCCGAGAATAGGTTAGGTAAATTTTCGTAGCTGTTCTAGCATCGATTGCATGACCTGAACAACTCCTCTGAACCCCTGATTAAAAGGTAGAGCTGCCATGGATTTCGCTTATTCGCCCAAGGTCCAGGAACTGCGTGAGCGCGTGACTGCGTTCATGGACACCTACGTTTACCCCGCCGAAGCGGTGTTCGAACGCCAGGTCGCCGAGGGCGATCGCTGGCAGCCGACAGCAATCATGGAAGAGCTCAAGCTCAAGGCCAAGGCTGAAGGCCTGTGGAATTTGTTTCTGCCTGAGTCCGAACTCGGTGCCGGCCTGACCAACCTCGAATACGCGCCATTGGCGGAAATCATGGGCCGCTCGTTGCTGGGCCCTGAGCCGTTCAACTGCTCGGCGCCCGACACCGGCAACATGGAAGTGCTGGTGCGTTACGCCAACGAAGAGCAGAAGCAGCGCTGGCTCGAACCACTGTTGCGCGGCGAGATCCGCTCGGCGTTCGCGATGACCGAACCGGACGTGGCCTCGTCCGACGCCACCAACATGGCTGCCCGTGCCGTGCGAGACGGCGATGAGTGGGTGATCAATGGCAAGAAATGGTGGACTTCAGGGGCCTGCGATCCGCGCTGCAAGATCCTGATCTTCATGGGCTTGAGCAACCCGGATGCACCGCGCCATGCGCAGCATTCGATGATTCTGGTGCCGGTGGATACGCCGGGCGTGAAGATTGTGCGTCCGCTGCCGGTGTTCGGTTACGACGACGCGCCTCACGGCCACGCCGAAGTGCTATTCGAGAACGTCCGGGTGCCGTACGAAAACGTCCTGCTGGGCGAAGGACGCGGCTTCGAAATCGCCCAGGGTCGTCTCGGCCCGGGCCGGATTCACCACTGCATGCGTTCGATCGGCATGGCTGAACGTGCGCTGGAGCTGATGTGCAAACGGGCGGTCAACCGCACCGCGTTCGGTAAACCTCTGGCGCGTTTGGGCGGCAACATCGACAAAATCGCCGACTCGCGGATGGAGATCGACATGGCGCGACTGCTGACGTTGAAAGCGGCGTACATGATGGACACCGTCGGCAACAAAGTGGCGAAGAGCGAGATCGCGCAGATCAAAGTGGTTGCACCGAACGTGGCGTTGCGGGTGATCGACCGGGCGATCCAGATCCATGGCGGGGCAGGGGTGTCCAACGATTTCCCGCTGGCCTACATGTATGCCATGCAACGCACCCTGCGCCTGGCCGACGGCCCGGACGAAGTGCACCGCGCGGCGATTGGCAAGTTCGAGATCGGCAAGTATGTGCCTAAAGAAATGATGCGCAGCGGGCACTGAGACCTGTGGCGAGGGGGCTTGCCCCCGTTCGGCTGCGCAGCAGTCGTAAATTGTACACCGCGTCTTTCCAGGAAAAATGCGGTGGCCGGTTTGAGGCCCGCTTCGCGGTCCAACGGGGGCAACCCCCCTCGCCACAGTAGGCCCCCAAGCCACAATGTTTGGTGCTTACTTCAATACACCCAAACCTCAACCCGCCGATTCTTGATCCGCCCTTCATCCCCGCTGTTGGTCGCCACCGGCATCTCGGCGCCAAAACCGCGAATCTCGCGAAACACCACGCCGCTTTTCACCAGTTCTCGCCGCACCGCCATGGCCCGCAGTTTCGACAGCAGGTCGGCCCGCGCGGGGTCGCTCTTGGCATCGCCAAACCCTACCAGCGTCACCTGCCGATTGGTTTTGTCGTGCTGCCTTATATAGTCGAGCACCCGCGACAGGTCCTGGCGGGCCTTGTTGTCCAGCGTCGCGCTGCCTTCTTCGAAGCGAAAATTCACCGTCAGCCGCTGGGCATGCCGACTGAGTGCCTGATAACCCTCGGGCATCAGCGCATTCGGTGTGACCGCCATGGCCTGAACGGTCTGCGCGATAAAACCATTGGCCGCGACAATCGCCTGGCCTTTGCTGCTTTGGGCGAACTTGACCAAGGCCTTGGCCCAGGGATTTTTCCCGTTCGGCGGCTGGTAAAAGAACAGCCGACGGGACAGAGGGTAATCTTCCGTCGCGATCAGGCTATTGAGCGGCAGCATGGCCTGGGAGTCACCATCGACAATGGCCACGGCTTTGGCCTGGCGCACATAAGGCAAACCGATGAAGCCGATGGCTTGCGGGTCCAGACTCACCGCGTCGGACAATTGCTCACTGGATTCGAAGCGTTTCGCGTTGCCGCTCAGCATTTTCCCACGCGGGCTGAGGACCAGTTCCTTAAACGTGTCGTAGGTGCCCGATTGGTCATCCCGCGCGTAGAGATGAATTGTCCCACCGCTGCCGCCGAGTTCTTCCCAGGTTTTCGTCTCGCCGCTGAAGATTCGTGCCAATTGCTCGGTGTTGAGCTGCTTCAGCGGATTGTGCGGATGAAGGATGATGGCCAGCCCGTCGATGGCGATGACTTGTTCGGCAACCGGGCTTTTCAGGTCGCCCAGCGGTTCGAGATCCAGTCGTTCGCTGTCCTTGATCGGCCGTGACGAGGCCGCAAGATCGGCGGAGGCGATTTTCAGGGCTTTGAACCCGGTGCTGGAACCGTGGGCCGCGACTTCCACCTCCACTCGGCGGCCCTGAGCGGTTTCGCCGACGATGCGTTGTTCGTTGGCTTTGTCCGGGGCTTCGCGGTGCACCTTGAGCAGGCCCTGTTCATGCATCAACCCCTCGACCAGCGCCGGCCCCAACGCCGCGCCAATGGTGTTGGAACCCTGGATGCGCAGCACCGGGCCGCGTTCGGGCGTCGGCAGATCGCCGGCCGATACTGTCAACGGCAGCACGGCGCCGAGCAGCAGGAACAACACGCGCAGGGACATGCCGGCACCTTAATAAGCCAAAGAAAGTGCCGGGAGAATAAGTCAGTAAGGTTTCTGAACGATGACAGTGATCGTTCCCACGCGCAGCAAAGGAACGTCGCCGGGGACGCTCCGCGTTCCGCTGTTGAATGTGACGCAGAGCGTCACGGGATGCATTCCCACGCAGAGCGTGGGAACGATCAGATCAGCTCAACTCAAGCCAGATCGGCGCGTGATCGGAAGGCTTTTCCATTGCGCGCAGTTCGTAATCCACGCCTGCGTCCTTGACCCGAGGCAACAACCCGTTGGACGCCATGATCAGGTCAATCCGCAGCCCGCGCTTGGGCTCATCTTCAAAACCGCGGCTGCGGTAGTCGAACCAGCTGAAACGGTCGGCAACCTCCGGGTTCAGGTGACGGAAACTGTCCACCAGACCCCAGTTCTTCAGGCGTGCCATCCATTCGCGTTCTTCGGGCAGGAAGCTGCATTTGCCGGTTTTCAGCCAGCGTTTCATGTTATCCGGGCCAATGCCGATGTCGCAGTCTTCCGGGGAAATGTTCACATCGCCCATCACCACGATCGGCTGGTCGTTGCTGAACTGGCTTTCCAGCAATTGCTGCAAATCGCTGTAGAAACGTTCCTTGGCCGGGAACTTGGTGGGGTGATCGCGGCTTTCGCCCTGTGGGAAATAGCCGTTCATGATGGTTACCGGCACGCCATTGGCGTCGGCGAACGTGCCCCAGATAAAGCGCCGTTGAGCGTCTTCTTCATCAGTGGCGAAACCTTTGTGCAGCGCAATCGGCTCCTGGCGCGAGAGCAGGGCCACGCCGTAGTGACTCTTCTGGCCGTGGAAATACACGTGATACCCCAGCGCCTGCACCTCGGCCAGGGGAAACTGGTCGTCGTGGACCTTGGTTTCCTGCAACCCGATCACGTCCGGCTGATGCTTTTCGATCAGCGCCGCCAGCTGATGCGGGCGAGCGCGCAGCCCGTTGATGTTGAAGGAGACGATCTTCATGGTCGGCAGTCCTGGCAAAAGTGCGATGCTAGCTGACATGTAGGAATGGGGCCAGCTTTGGGGTGAGGGGATTCGTTGTGTCCTGTCAGAGATGTGTTGGCAGATCCGGCCTCTTCGCGGGCAAGCCCGGTCGATGAAGCTCCTCGCTTGGTCTATACCTGTCTGGGGAACTGTGAAGCCACCCCAAGGCTCGTACCAAGAAGAGCGCAGCCATCTGAGCTGTGCCCCAGGGAGATCCGCCGTTATGCCCGAAACCTCGACCGCCATCGCCGATATTCACATGCTCGACAGCGGCTATTCCCGCGAAGCGCGTTCCCTGTTGTACCAGGCGTACCGGCACGAGCCGACGTTCGGCTACCTGTTCGAAGCCGAACGCCCCGGTTATGAACAGCGAGTCCGGGCGACGGTGCGCGAACTGATCAAACAGCACTTTCTGCAGGATTTGCCGGCCATCGGCCTGCTGGTGAATGACCGCTTGATCGGCATTGCCCTGATCGCGCCGCCGCAACGCCGCCTGGGCATCACCGAAAGCTGGGCCTGGCGCTTGCGGATGGTGCTCAGCACCGGGTTTCGCTGTACCCGACGCTACCTCGATTACCACGCCGCCGTGATGGCGTGCGTGCCGTCCGACTCGGTGCACGTCCTGCCATTGCTGGGTGTTCACCCGCAGTTCCAGGGCAAGCACTTTGGCGAACAGTTGCTGCAAGCGGTGCACAACTGGTGCGCGGTCGATGAGCACTCCCAAGGCGTGATCCTCGACACCGGGAATCCTCGCTATCTGGAGTTCTATAAGCGTCAGGGCTATGAGGAAATCGGCGAAGTGGCCGTAGGACCGATTCGTGAGCACGTGTTTTTCCACGCCAACCCGCAGGTGTTACAAACAGCAACAGCGTAATCGCCGAACTTATGGGACAAGTCCGGCTCTATCAGGCTCCCAAGCTCGTGATAGCATCCGCGCCTATGAATGTTCCAGGAAGAATCACCAGCGGCCTGTTGATGCTGTTATCCAGCTGCGCGGCGCTGGCGCAAAGTGAATTGGATGTGCGGATCAAACCGTCCAACGATGAACTGAAGGCCAATATAGAGGGCTATATCGGTAGCCTCGGCGATCGCGATGAAGAAGCCTTGCTGCGCTTCAGTCGCGGCGCCGAAGAACAGGCGCGCAAGGCCGCCCAGGCCTTGGGGTATTACCAGCCGCAAATCGACAGCGACGTGAAGGGCGGCAAGACGCCGCGCCTGGTGCTGAACATCGATCCCGGCGAGCCGATCCATTTGCGTAACGTCACGATACGTGTCGACGGTCCTGCCGCCTCGCTCAAATCCTTTCGTGTGCCCAAAAGCGACCTGCTAATGCCAGGCGCGGTGCTTAACCATGGCCGTTACGAAGACGCCAAGCGGCTGATCCAGAACCAGGCCTCGCGTTTCGGCTTCTTCAGTGGGCGCTTCACTCGCCAGAAGCTGCTGGTGGACCCGCGCGCGGGCGTCGCCGACATCGAATTGATCTACGACAGCGGCCCGCGTTATGCGCTGGGCAAAGTCAGTTTTGAAGGCGACACGCCGTTCGACGAAGACCTGCTGCAACGCATGGTGCCGTTCAAGGCCGGTACGCCCTATGACTCGGAACTGATCGCCGAACTCAATCAGGCGCTGCAATCGAGCGGTTATTTCGAAGGCGTGCGCGTCGACGCGGCGCCAACGGCCTCCAAGGACGACGTGATCCCGGTGGCGGTCAAACTCGATACCCGCAAGCCTCGGACCATGGGCTTGGGTCTGGGGTTTTCCACCGACGTCGGCCCGCGAATCAAGGCCAACTGGACCCGGCACTGGGTCAACCCGCAAGGCGACAGCTATGGCTGGGAAGCCGAACTGTCGGCACCGCGGCAGAACGTCGGGGTGTTTTACGACATTCCCCTGGACCCACCGTTGACCGACAAACTGCGCTGGGCCGCTGGCTATCAATATGAAGATATCGCTGGCACCGACTCCCGCAGCAAATTGCTGACCCTCGGCCCCGAATGGCACAGCAAGTTGCCCAGCGGCTGGCAGCGGGTGGTGTCGCTTAAATGGCAACGTGAGGAATACACACTCGGTGACGACTCGGGGCTCAGTACCTTGCTAATGCCCGGCGTGAGCTATTCGTACCTGAAAAGCGACAACCGCATCGATCCGCATAATGGCTATCGCCTGCAATTCGAAACCAAGGTGGCCAAGGAAGGATTGGGTTCGGACACCAACCTGGTGTATGGCACGGCACTGGTCAAAGGCCTGACCACGGTCTTCGATAAACACCGCTTCCTCGGTCGGGTGCAGGTCGGCGGCAGCGCCACCAACGGTTACAAATCGGTGCCGCCGTCTCTGCGCTTCTTCGCCGGTGGCGATCAGAGCGTGCGCGGTTACGACTACCAGAGCCTGTCCCCGGAGAACTCCGATGGCGACCGTATCGGTGGCCGTTACATGGTGGCCGGCAGCGTCGAGTATCAATACTCCATCGCCGAAAAGTGGCGGGTCGCAACCTTCATCGATCAGGGCAACTCCTTCAACACCCTCGAACTGCCGAACCTGAAGACCGGCGTCGGTATTGGCGTGCGCTGGGTTTCGCCGGTAGGGCCGATTCGCCTCGACCTGGCCCACGCGATGGACGACGACGGCGGCATTCGACTGCACTTTTCCATGGGGCCTGAGCTGTGAAGCGTGGTTTGAAAATAGCGCTGCTGGCGATCCCGGCGCTGCTGATGCTGGTCGTGCTGGCCTTGATCATCGTGCTGGGTACGGCGACGGGCAGTCGCTGGGCGCTCGGGTTTGTGCCGGGTTTGACCGTGGAGAATTTCCAGGGCCGTTTGGGTGGACAGTGGAGCGCCGACCATCTGCTGTGGCAGCAGGACAACAGCCGGGTTGAGCTGAACCAGGCGATTTTCGCCTGGTCGCCACTGTGCCTGACGCGCATGACGCTGTGCATCGAGCAATTGCAGGCCGAGCAGGTCAGCCTGCAATTTCCGCCAGGCGCAGAAGAGCAAAGCAGCGGGCCGATCAGCCTTCCAGACTTGAAATTGCCGCTGGCCATTGAGTTGGGTGACGTCAAGGTCGGCCGTCTGCTGTTCAATGGCAGTGAAGAGCTCAAAGGCCTGCAACTGGCGGCGCACTGGACCGAACAGGGTTTGCAGATCGACTCGGTGCACTTGCAGCGGGATGAACTGAGCCTGAACCTGTCTGGCCTGTTGCAACCGAGCGGCAACTGGCCGCTGACCGCCGAAGGCAAACTGACCTTGCCGGCGCCGGGCACCGAACCCTGGGCGCTGGTGTTGAAGGTCGACGGCGATCTGCTGAAAACCCTGAACCTGAAAGCCGACAGCAGCGGTTACCTGAACGGGCAGTTGACCGGCGAATTGCAGCCGCTGGTGGAAAACCTGCCGGCAAAAGTGCGTATCACCGCTGACGGCTTCAAGGCCAGCGCCGAGTTGCCGGACACCCTGCAACTCAATCAACTGGAGCTCACCGGCGACGGCGACCTGAAAAACGGCTACCAGTTGCTCGGCAAAGCCACGTTGCCTGCCGAACTTGGCCCGGTCGCGTTGTCGCTGCAAGGCAAGGTTGACGCCAAGGGCGCGCAAATCGCGGGTCTCGACCTGACCGCCAATGACAAACAAAGCCTCAAGCTCACCGGGCAACTGGACTGGAGCAAAGGCTTCAGTGCCGAAGCGAAAATCGACTGGCTGGATTTCCCCTGGCACCGCCTCTATCCGCTGATCGATGAGCCGCAAGTGGCACTGCGCAGCTTCAACGGTGAAGTCTCCTACACCGACGGCAACTACATCGGTAACTTCAAGGCCGCACTGGATGGCCCGGCCGGGGCGTTCAGCCTGAACAGCCCGTTCAGCGGCGACCTGAGCCAAATCCATCTGCCGCAATTCAAGCTCGAAGCCGGGCAGGGCAAGGCCGAAGGGCACCTGAACCTGCAATTTGCCGACGGCATCGCCTGGGATACCGCGCTGGACCTCTCGGCGATCAACCCGGCGTACTGGCTCGCGGAGTTGCCGGGTACCTTGGCGGGTCCGTTACGCAGCAAAGGCGAGATGAAGAATGAAAGGCTCAGCCTGACCGCCGACCTGGACCTGAAAGGCAAACTGCGCGGGCAGCCGACGGTGTTGCAAGCCAAGGCTGATGGCGGCGGCGAGCAATGGAACCTCAGCGCGTTGCAGATTCGCCTGGGTGACAACAGCATCAACGGCCAAGGCAGCCTGCAACAGAAACTCGCCGGCCAGATCGACATCAAAATGCCGCGCCTGGCCCAACTCTGGCCGCAACTGCGCGGCCAGCTCAATGGTCGGGTCAATGTCGCCGGCACGCTCAAGGCACCGCAAGGCAAGCTCGCCCTGCAAGGCACGCAACTGGTTTTCGAAGACAACCGCCTGCAAAGCCTCAATCTGGATGCCACCCTCGACAGTGCCCAACGGGCGAAGATCGACCTCAAGGGCAGTGGCATCCAGACCGGCGACACGTCACTGGGCACCTTGACCGCCAGCGGCCAGGGCGACATCAAAAACCAGAAGCTGACCCTCGACCTGCAAGGACCGAAACTGAAACTGGCGCTCGGTCTCGACGGCGCGTTGGATAAAGGTAACTGGCGCGGGCGTCTGGCCAGTGGCGATATCCAGGCCGGTGGTCAGGACTGGAAGCTGCAAAACCCGGCCAGACTCGAACGGCTGGCGGACGGCAAAATCAACTTCGGTGTCCATTGCTGGATGTCCGGCCCGGCCAGCCTGTGTGGCGAAGACCAGCGCTTGATGCCGGAGCCAAAGCTGCGTTACCACCTCAAGCAGTTCCCGATCGACAGCCTGGCGCAATGGCTGCCGAAGGATTTTGCCTGGCAGGGCCGGCTCAACGCCGACCTGCAACTGGACTTGCCGGCCAGCGGCCCGAACGGCCAGATCAGCGTCGATGCCAGCGGTGGCACATTGCGCATGAAGGAAAAGGATCAGTGGCTGGATTTCCCCTATCAGACCCTGAAACTCACCAGCAAACTCACGCCAAAACGCATCGACACCGACCTCAGCTTCGTCGGCGGCAAGCTTGGTGAGCTGATGCTCCAGGCGCAGATCAACCCGTTGCCGAAGAACAAACCGCTGACCGGCTCATTCCGCCTCAATGGCCTGGATTTGTCGGTGGCGCGGCCGTTTGTGCCGATGGTCGAGAAACTCACCGGGCATTTGAACGGCAGCGGCACGCTGTCTGGCGGGTTGTTGGCGCCGCAGGTCAACGGCAACCTTGAGCTGCGCGACGGTGAAATCTCCGGGCCGGAACTGCCGATGGCGCTCCAGGCCCTGCAACTGCAAGCCGTGATTGCCGGCGAAACCGTACAGCTGAACGGCAGCTGGAAAAGCGGCAAGGCCGGGCAGGGCAGCCTCAATGGCAACATCGCCTGGGGCCAGGCACTGGTCGTGGATCTGGCGCTCAAGGGCTCGCAGTTGCCGGTCACCGTCGAACCCTACGCCGCGCTGGAAGTGGCGCCGGACCTGAAGATCTCCATGAAGGACGACAAACTGGCGATCGTCGGCAAGGTGCTGGTGCCCAAGGGCGAAATCACCGTGCGCGAGCTGCCGCCGTCGACGGTCAAGGTCTCCGATGACACGGTGATCGTCGGTCAGCAGACCGAAGAGGGCAAGCCGCCGATGGCCATGGCGATGGACATCGACGTGGTGGTCGGGGAAGACAAACTCAGCTTTGCCGGGTTTGGCCTGACCGCCAACCTGCAAGGTCATGTGCACATCGGCGACAACATGGACACACGCGGCGAACTCTGGCTCAACGACGGGCGTTATCGCGCCTACGGCCAGCGCCTGACGGTGCGCCGGGCCCGCCTGTTGTTTGCCGGTCCCATCGATCAGCCGTACCTGGACATCGAAGCGATTCGCCAGACCGACGACGTGATTGCCGGCATTCGCTTGAGCGGCAGTGCCGAACAGCCGACCACGCAGATCTTCTCCGAACCGGCGATGAGTCAGGAGCAGGCGTTGTCCTACCTGGTGCTGGGGCGTCCGTTGAGTACCACCGGTGAAGACAACAACATGCTCGCCCAGGCCGCCCTCGGCTTGGGTTTGATGGGCAGCTCCGGGGTCACCAGCGGGTTGGCCAAGGATCTGGGTATTCAGGACTTCCAGCTCGATACCCAAGGCAGCGGCAATACCACCAGTGTGGTGGCCAGCGGCAACATCTCCGAGAAGCTCAGCCTGCGTTATGGCGTAGGCGTGTTTGAACCGGCCAACACCATCGCCTTGCGTTACAAGCTGAGCAAAAAAGTCTACCTCGAAGCCGCCAGCGGCGTGGCCAGTTCGCTGGACATCTTCTACAAGCGGGATTTCTAACCCCCTGCGCGATCCCTGTGGTGAGGGGGCTTGCCCCCGTTGGGCCGCGCAGCGGCCCCAAAACTTGCCATTTCATTCCTTCTGAAACCCTGCAAATCGAAAAGCGACGACTGCTTCGCAGCCGAACGGGGCGGTGCGGCGTTCCGACAAGCCCCCTCGCCACAGAGATTTGTGGTGGTCGGTCGTGCGCCTTTTATCAGTCGAATACAAAGCATCCTAACTATTGCGTTGACATTGGCTGCCTAAGCAGTAATATCTCGACATACATTCACTGCCTAGGCAGCTAATTGGTGGTCCGATGAAACATTTCTCCTCATACGATTTCCATAATTGCCATCTCGGCCTCTTGCTCGGACGCGCCGCGCTGCTCAAGGACCGGATCATCGACACGCACATGGAACCGCACGGCATCACCGCCGCGCAGTTCAAAGTGTTGATCATCATGGCCCAGTTCGGCGTCGATACCCCGGCCGAGCTGTGCCGCCATCTGTCGCTGGACAGTGGTTCGATGACCCGCATGCTCGATCGTCTGGAACAGAAAGGTTTCCTCGCCCGCCAACGCTCCGAAGCAGACCGCCGTCAGGTGCAACTGGTGCTGACCGAACAAGGTCAACAGTTGACTGACCGTCTGCCGGAAATCGGCGCCGATGCCATGAATGAACTGGCCGGGGCCATCACCCCGGAAGAATTGAAAGCCCTGGAACACATCCTGAAGAAAATCCTGGTAGCGGCGGGTGACTCGATCACCTTGCTGCGGGTAGGTGGCAATGAACAGTAAACGCCTGCGTACCGGACTGAGCCTGGTGCTGTTGGCCATGAGCGTCGCCGGTTGCGCCAGTTACAGTGGCCTGAGCACCGAAGGCGTCAGCCTCGATGCGAAGAACCTCAAGGCCGGGCAGTCGCTCAATGGCGTGACCCTGACACCCGCCGCATGGCCGAAAAGCGACTGGTGGAAAAGCCTCGGCGACCCGCAGCTCGACGGCTTGATCCGCGAAGCCCTGCACGACAGCCCCGACATGCAAATCGCCGACGCCCGCGCTCACCAGGCCAGTGCTGCCGCCTACGCCGCCGATGCTGCACGGATGCCCACCCTCGATGCCAACGCCGGTGTCAGCCGTTCGCGTCTGGCCCGCGACAAAGACCCGAGCGGGCAGGGTGGCACTTACTCCACCGTGCGTAATCTCGGCGCCAGCTTCAATTACACCTTCGACCTCTGGGGCGGCCAGCGCGATGCCTGGGAAGCCGCGTTGGGCCAGGCCCGCGCCGCCGAAGTCGATCAGCAGGCCGCGCAACTGACCTTGTCCGCCGACGTCGCCCGTGCCTACAGCGATCTGGGGCAGGCGCACATCATCCATGACCTGGCCAGCGAAGACCTCAAGCGCACCAAACAAATGCTCGACCTCAGCCAGCGTCGCCTGAGCTCGGGGATCGACAGTCAGTACCAGTTCCAGCAAACCGAAAGCCTTGAAGCCAGCTCCGAAGCCAGCCTGATCGACGCCGAGAAACGCCTGCAAAGCGCGAAAATCGCCTTGGCGGTGCTGCTGGGCAAAGGCCCGGATCGCGGCAACGAAATCGCCCGGCCGAAAGTCCTTCAGGCCAGCGCCGTTGCATTGCCGTCGGTATTGCCGGCCGAACTGCTCGGTCGTCGTCCCGACCTCGTGGCCGCGCGCTGGCGGGTCGAGGCCGCGAGCAAGAACATCGCCGCTGGCAAAATACAGTTCTATCCCAACTTGAACTTGAGCGCGGCGGCGGGTGCCGAATCTTTACTGGGCGATGCGATGTTTGGATCGGCGAGCCGTTTCTTCAACATCGCTCCAACGATCTCGGTGCCGATTTTCGACGGCGGCCGCCTGCGTGCCGACCTCGATTCCCGCGACGCCGATTACGACCTCGCGGTGGCGCAGTACAACAAAAGCCTGGTGAAAGCCTTGGGCGATGTCAGCGACACCATCAACCAGTTGCACGATATCGGCCGGCAAATCGGTGCCCAGCAACACGCCACCGACATCGCCCGGGATTCTTACAACACCGTGGTCCAGCGCTACGGTTCCGGCATCGGCAACTACCTCGACGTGCTCAGCATCGAGCAGCAGTTGCTCCAGGCCCAGCGTCAGCTGGCCAACCTGAATGCCGAGCAGATCGACCTGTCGATCCAACTGATGCAAGCGCTGGGTGGCGGATTTCAGGGCGACACCCTGACCGCCGCCAACGCAACCCCAGCCACGCAGCACAACTAATTCAAGGTACTCGTCATGGCCACTGTCGATACAACTCAAGCCCCTGACAACGCTCAAGACACGAGCAACCCGCGCAAGCGCAAAGTGATGCTGTTTGTCCTGACCATCATGGTGATCCTCGCCGGAGCCGGCGTCTGGGGTTATCACCAATTCTTCGGCCGCTGGAGCGAAAGCACCGACGACGCCTATGTGAACGGCAACGTGGTGGAAATCACGCCGCTGGTCACCGGCACCGTGGTCAGCATCGGCGCCGACGATGGCGATTTGGTCCATGAAGGCCAGGTGCTGATCAACTTCGATCCGAACGACGCCGAAGTCGGTCTGCAAAGCGCCCAGGCCAACCTGGCCCGCACTGTGCGCCAGGTGCGCGGTTTGTACAGTAACGTCGACGGCATGAAAGCCCAGGTCAATGCGCAGCAGGCCGAAGTGCAAAAGGCTCAGGAGAACTTCAATCGGCGGAAAAACCTCGCTGCCGGCGGGGCGATTTCCCAGGAAGAGCTGTCCCACGCCCGTGATGACCTGACCTCGGCGCAGAACGCCCTGGCCAACGCCCAACAACAGCTCAAGACCACCAGCGCGCTGGTCGATGACACAGTGGTGTCGTCGCACCCGGACGTGATGGCCGCCGCTGCGCAAGTGCGTCAGGCGTACCTGAACAATGCCCGCAGCACCTTGATCGCGCCGGTCACCGGTTATGTCGCCAAACGTACCGTGCAACTCGGTCAGCGTGTCCAGCCGGGCACCGCACTGATGGCGGTGATTCCGCTGGATCAGCTGTGGATCGACGCGAACTTCAAGGAAACCCAACTGCGTGACATGCGCATCGGTCAGCCGGTGGACATTGAAGCCGATCTCTACGGTAGCAACGTCAAATACAGCGGCACCATCGACAGCCTCGGTGCCGGGACCGGCAGCGCGTTTGCCTTGCTGCCGGCGCAGAACGCCACCGGTAACTGGATCAAGATCGTGCAGCGGGTGCCGGTGCGGATTCACATCAATGCCGAAGAACTGGCCAAGCACCCGTTGCGGGTCGGCCTGTCGACTCAGGTCGAGGTGAACCTGCGCGACCAGAGCGGTCCGGTGCTGGCGCAGCAGCCACCGCAAAAGGCTTCGTTCAGTACCAATGTGTATGACCGTCAGCTGGTCGAGGCCGACGCGATGATCACCCAATTGATCCACGATAACAGCGCCGCGGTCAGCAAAACCGCGCACCGCTGATTCGCCATCACACCGACCCTGTGGGAGCGAGCTCCCTCTCCACAAAGCTCACTCCCACAAGGTCAGCTGCGTCAGTAACAGGCGCTGTGCCAATCCCGCTCCAAAAAAATCAGCTCCAAAGGATTCGCGATGAGCCATAACGCCTCTTTCTCGCCGCCCAGCCTGGTGCTCAGCACCATCGGCCTGTCGCTGGCGACGTTCATGCAAGTGCTCGACACCACCATCGCCAACGTGGCTTTGCCGACCATTTCCGGCAACCTGGGCGTGAGTTCGGAGCAGGGCACCTGGGTGATCACCTCGTTTGCCGTGAGCAACGCCATCGCGCTGCCGCTGACCGGTTGGCTCAGCCGGCGCTTTGGTGAGGTGAAACTGTTTCTCTGGGCGACGATGCTGTTCGTGCTGGCGTCGTTTCTGTGCGGTATCTCGACTTCGATGCCGGAGCTGATCGGCTTTCGGGTACTGCAAGGCCTGGTGGCCGGGCCGTTGTACCCCATGACCCAGACGCTGTTGATCGCGGTCTATCCGCCCGCCAGGCGCGGCATGGCCCTGGCGTTGCTGGCGATGGTCACGGTGGTGGCGCCGATTGCCGGTCCGATTCTCGGTGGCTGGATCACCGACAGCTACAGCTGGCCGTGGATCTTCTTCATCAACGTGCCGATCGGGGTTTTCGCCGTGATGGTGGTGCGCCAGCAACTCAAGGCGCGTCCTGTGGAGACCAGTTACCAGCCGATGGATTACGTGGGTCTGATCACCTTGATCATTGGCGTTGGCGCATTGCAGGTGATTCTCGACAAGGGCAATGACCTGGACTGGTTCGAGTCGAACTTCATCATCATCGGCGCGGCTATTTCGGTGATTGCGCTGGCAGTGTTCGTGATCTGGGAAATGACCGACAAACACCCGGTGGTCAACCTGCGGCTGTTCGCCTACCGCAACTTCCGCATCGGCACCATCGTGCTGGTGGGCGGATACGCCGGGTTCTTCGGCATCAACCTGATCCTGCCGCAATGGCTGCAAACCCAGATGGGCTACACCGCCACCTGGGCTGGCCTGGCGGTGGCACCGATCGGCATTTTGCCGGTGGTGTTGTCGCCGTTTGTCGGTAGGTACGCGCACAAATTCGACCTGCGATTGCTGGCCGGTGGCGCGTTCCTGTGCATCGGTTTGAGTTGTTTCATGCGCGCCGGGTTTACCAACGAAGTGGACTTCCAGCACATCGCCCTGGTGCAGCTGTTCATGGGCATTGGCGTGGCGCTGTTCTTCATGCCGACCTTGAGCATTTTGATGTCGGACCTGCCGCCGAGCCAGATTGCCGACGGCGCGGGGCTGGCGACCTTCCTGCGGACCCTGGGCGGTAGTTTTGCGGCGTCGTTGACCACCTGGATCTGGATTCGCCGGGCCGATCAGCACCATGCGTATCTGAGTGAAAGCATCACCACCTATGAGCCGGCAACCCGGGAGGCGTTGAACACGCTGGGCGGGGCGGGCAACCCGGCCTACGCGCAACTGGATCATGTACTGACCAGCCAGGCGTACATGCTCTCCACCGTGGATTACTTCACGTTGCTGGGGTGGGCGTTCATGGGCTTGATTCTGCTGGTATGGCTGGCGAAACCGCCGTTTGCGGCGAAGGCGGGGCCGGCTGCTTCCGGCCACTGAGGCAGGAAGATCGGTCCCACGCAGAGCGTGGGACCGATCAGGCTGAAGGTGCTGCCAATTGCGGCGGCGGGGTGAAATCAAACGGCGCCAACGCAAACCCTTGCTCATCCACCTGCAACGCCCAGCCTTGACGGTCCCAATCCCCCAGCACAATGCGCTTGGCCGCCTGCTCGCCAATCTGCAACTTGTGGATGGCGGGGCGATGGGTGTGGCCGTGGATCAAGGTTTTCACACCATAGGCCTGCATGACCCGCGGCACTTCTTCCGGCGTGACATCGACAATGTCATTGGCCTTCATCCGCGTTTGCGCACGGCTTTCACTGCGCAGCTTGCGCGCCAGTTTATGCCGGGTGCCCAAAGGCAGATGGCGCAGGATGAACAGGGTGATCGGGTTGCGCAGGTAGCGCCGCAGCTTCATATAACCTACGTCGCGGGTGCAGAGGCTGTCGCCGTGCATCAACAACACCGGCTCGTCGTAAAATTGCACGACACTCGGATCTTTGAGCAAGGTACAGCCGGCCGCTTTGCAGAAGGCCTTGCCGAGCATGAAGTCGCGATTGCCGTGCATCAGGAAAATGGCCGTGCCGCTGTCGCTCAAATTACGCAGGGCCTGGCAGATGGAACGCTGGAAGGCTGTCATGGCATCGTCGCCAATCCACGCCTCGAAAAAGTCGCCCAGAATGTACAACGCACTCGCCGAGCGGGCGCGTCCAGCGAGCAAATCCAGAAACGCCCGGGTAATGTCCGGGCGCTCCTCTTCCAGATGCAAGTCTGAAATCAGCAGTATCACTCAATGATCTCGGCTTTCTCGATGATCACGTCGTCTGCAGGTACGTCCTGGTGACCGGCCTTGGAGGTGGTGGCCACGCCTTTGATCTTGTCGACGACGTCGGTGCCTTCAACCACTTCGCCGAATACCGCGTAGCCCCAGCCCTGAACGGTCTTGGCGCTGTGGTTCAGGAAGCTGTTGTCAGCCACGTTGATGAAGAATTGCGCGGAAGCCGAATGCGGCTCCATGGTGCGGGCCATGGCAACGCTGTACTTCTTGTTCGGCAGGCCGTTGTCGGCTTCGTTCTGGATGCTTGGGCGCTTGTCTTTCTTTTCTTTCATGCCAGGCTCGAAACCGCCGCCCTGGATCATGAAGTTACCGATGACGCGGTGGAAAACAGTGTTTTCGTAGTGACCGGCCTTGACGTATTCGATGAAGTTGGCAACGGTCAGCGGTGCCTTTTCAGCGTTCAGTTGCAGGACGATGTCGCCGAAGTTGGTAGACAGTTTGACTTTGGTCATGATGGGTACTCATTCTAAGAATTCGTGGGTTTCGGGGCTCTACAGCCCTCAACCGGTCCGGCCAGTGTCGGCCAAGGTGCGCAGTTTAGCGTGCCGGACGCGAATTTCGAGGCTGTTTTTCATTGCCGGTCGATTAAATGCAACCGATTGCCGGCCTGCTCTGTCAGCCACTTGACAGCATCGGCTATGATAAGCCCCTTTGATTTATAACAGCCGCTTCGATTTGGCCAACTGGCCGCGCACTTGTACGTTCAAGGATCCTATGAGCAAGCCCACTGTCGACCCTACCTCGAATTCCAAGACCGGCCCTGCCGTACCGGTCAATTTCCTGCGCCCGATCATCCAGGCGGACCTGGACTCGGGTAAGCACACGCAGATCGTTACCCGTTTTCCGCCTGAGCCCAACGGTTACCTGCACATCGGTCACGCCAAGTCGATCTGTGTGAACTTCGGCCTGGCCCAGGAATTCGGCGGCGTCACGCACCTGCGTTTCGACGACACCAACCCGGCCAAGGAAGACCAGGAATACATCGACGCGATCGAAAGCGACGTCAAATGGCTGGGCTTCGAATGGTCCGGTGAAGTGCGCTATGCCTCGCAGTATTTCGACCAGTTGCACGACTGGGCGGTAGAGCTGATCAAGGCCGGCAAGGCCTACGTCGACGACCTGACCCCCGAACAGGCCAAGGAATACCGTGGCACCCTGACCGAGCCGGGCAAGAACAGCCCGTTCCGCGACCGCTCGGTTGAGGAAAACCTTGACCTGTTCGCCCGCATGAAGGCCGGCGAATTCAAGGACGGCGCACGTGTGCTGCGGGCCAAGATCGACATGGCCTCGCCGAACATGAACCTGCGCGACCCGATCATGTATCGCATCCGTCACGCGCATCACCACCAGACCGGCGACAAGTGGTGCATCTACCCGAACTACGACTTCACCCACGGTCAGTCGGACGCCATCGAAGGCATCACCCACTCGATCTGCACCCTGGAGTTTGAAAGCCATCGTCCGTTGTACGACTGGTTTCTCGACAACCTGCCGGTGCCGGCGCACCCGCGTCAGTACGAATTCAGCCGTCTGAACCTCAACTACACCATCACCAGCAAGCGCAAGCTCAAGCAGCTTGTGGACGAGAAACACGTCAACGGCTGGGACGATCCGCGCATGTCCACGCTGTCGGGCTTCCGCCGCCGCGGCTACACCCCGGCGTCGATCCGCAACTTCTGCGACATGATCGGCACCAACCGTTCCGATGGCGTGGTCGACTTCGGCATGCTCGAGTTCAGCATCCGTCAGGACCTGGACGCGAATGCCCCGCGCGCCATGTGCGTGCTGCGTCCGTTGAAAGTCGTGATCACCAACTACCCGGAAGACCAAGTCGAGAATCTCGAACTGCCACGTCATCCGCAGAAAGAAGAACTCGGCGTGCGCAAGCTGCCGTTCGCCCGTGAAATCTACATCGACCGCGATGACTTCATGGAAGAGCCGCCAAAAGGCTACAAGCGCCTGGAGCCGAACGGCGAAGTGCGTCTGCGCGGCAGCTACGTGATCCGTGCCGACGAAGCAATCAAGGATGCCGACGGCAACATCGTCGAACTGCGTTGCTCGTACGATCCGGACACCCTGGGCAAGAACCCCGAAGGCCGCAAGGTCAAAGGCGTGGTGCACTGGGTGCCGGCTGCTGCCAGCGTCGAGTGCGAAGTGCGTCTGTACGATCGTCTGTTCCGTTCTCCGAACCCGGAGAAGGCCGAAGACAGCGCCAGTTTCCTGGACAACATCAACCCTGACTCACTGCAAGTCCTCACCGGTTGTCGTGCTGAACCCTCGTTGGGCAACGCACAGCCGGAACACCGTTTCCAGTTCGAGCGCGAAGGTTACTTCGTCGCGGATATCAAGGACTCGAAACCGGGCGCTCCGGTATTCAACCGTACCGTGACCCTGCGTGATTCGTGGGGCCAGTGATCAAGTCTTAAGGAACCGTCGTGCTTACGATCTACAACACGCTCACCAAGAGCAAAGAAGTCTTCAAGCCGCTGGATGGCAACAAGGTGCGCATGTACGTCTGCGGGATGACCGTGTACGACTACTGCCACCTGGGCCATGGCCGCAGCATGGTCGCGTTCGACCTGGTGACCCGCTGGTTGCGGTTCAGCGGTTACGACCTGACCTACGTGCGCAACATCACCGACATCGACGACAAGATCATCAATCGGGCCAACGAGAACGGCGAGTCGTTCGAGGCCTTGACCGAGCGCATGATCGCGGCGATGCACGAAGATGAAGCGCGCCTGAACATCAAAAAGCCGGACATGGAGCCGCGTGCCACGGATCACATCCCGGGCATGCACGCGATGATCCAGACCCTGATCGACAAGGGCTACGCCTACGCACCGGGCAATGGCGATGTGTACTACCGCGTCGCCAAGTTCATGGGCTACGGCAAGCTGTCGCGCAAGAAGATCGAAGACCTGCGCATCGGCGCACGAATCGAAGTCGACGAGTCGAAACAGGACCCGCTGGACTTCGTGCTGTGGAAAGGCGCCAAGCCAGGCGAGCCGAGCTGGCCATCGCCGTGGGGCGACGGTCGTCCGGGCTGGCACATCGAATGCTCGGTGATGTCCACCTGCTGCCTGGGCGAGACCTTCGACATTCATGGCGGCGGCAGCGACCTCGAGTTTCCGCATCACGAAAACGAAATCGCCCAGAGCGAAGCGGCCACCGGCAAGACCTACGCCAACGCGTGGATGCATTGCGGCATGATTCGCATCAATGGCGAGAAGATGTCCAAGTCCTTGAACAACTTCTTCACCATTCGCGACGTGCTCGACAAGTACCACCCGGAAGTCGTGCGTTACCTGCTGGTGTCGAGCCACTACCGCAGCGCGATCAACTATTCGGAAGACAACCTCAAGGACGCGAAGGGCGCCCTCGAGCGTTTCTACCATGCGTTGAAAGGCCTGCCGAAAGTGGCACCTGCTGGCGGCGAAGCCTTCGTCGAGCGTTTCACCCAGGTGATGAACGACGACTTCGGCACGCCGGAAGCCTGTGCGGTGCTGTTCGAGATGGTCCGCGAGATCAACCGTCTGCGCGAGAGCGATCTGGAAGCGGCGGCCGGTCTGGCGGCACGCTTGAAGGAACTGGCCAGCGTGTTGGGCGTGTTGCAGCTTGAAGCCGATGACTTCCTGCAGGCCGGTGCCGAAGGGCGGGTCGACGCGGCTGAAGTCGATGCACTGATCCAGGCGCGCCTGACTGCCCGTGCCAACAAAGACTGGGCCGAATCCGACCGCATCCGCGACCAGCTCACCGCTATGGGCGTGGTGCTGGAAGACGGCAAGGGCGGCACGACTTGGCGTCTGGCTGACTGATCGCTGCGTTTGCTACAAACAAAACCCGCCTTGTGCGGGTTTTTGTTTGTTTGGTTGAAGATCAAAAGATCGCAGCCTTCAATCCCCCAATTGGCGCAACCGCTTGTAAAGGGTATTGCGACTAACCCCCAACCGCCGCGCCAAGTGCGAAATATTTCCCCCAGCCGCCTGCAATTGCCGATTCAATGCCTCGGCATCATTCAAATCAACGGCTATCGGCTCCGGCGTATCCACCGGCTCCATCTCCAGATCGACAAAAAAATCATCCGGCAAATGTTCCGGCCGTACGGGTTGCTCTTCGGCCATGGCCAACGCCACCTGCATCACGCTGCTGACCTGACGCAAATTCCCCGGCCACGGATGACGACTGAATAGCTCCAGCACCTCGGGGCTCAACCCGGCCCACTGCGACGGTTCACGGTGTTGCTCCCACAAGCGCTTGAACAACGCCTGCTTGTCGCTGCGTTCCCTGAGCGGTGGCAGTTCCAGGGTCAAACCGCCGATGCGGTAATACAAATCCTCACGAAACCGCCCCAACTGCACCTGCTCGCGCAATGAGCGGTTGGTCGCCGAGATGATCCGGATGTCCACCGGGAACAACTCGCTGCTGCCCACCGGTTGTACGCAACGTTCCTGCAACACCCTCAGCAGCCGTGCCTGGGTCGGTAGCGGCATGTCGCCGATTTCATCGAGGAACAGGGTGCCTTTGTCGGCCTTGCGGATCAGCCCGATGCTGCCTTTCTGGTTGGCGCCGGTGAACGCGCCTTTCTCGTAGCCAAACAGCTCGGACTCCACCAGTTCGGCGGGGATCGCTGCACAGTTGACGGCAATGAACGGTTGTTTGCTGCGTGAGCTGGCGTGGTGCAGGGCTTTGACGAAGACTTCCTTGCCGACCCCGGTTTCCCCGTGGATCAACAATGGAATGTCCTTCTCCAGCAAACGCTCGGCCTGGCGCACGGCTTTTTCCACGCGGCTGTCGCCAAAGTGCAGGGTGTTGAGGCTGATCGCGGCGGGCGCTGCCAGGGTGGGCTCAGTGCACTTTATTTCAGGGCTTTTCGTTTCAGTGCTCTTTTTTTCTGCAAACAGCCGCGCCTGAATCGACGCCTGTTTCGGTCGTTTCAGCACGCACTGGAAACGGTTGTTTCCTGAGGCTTGCAGGGAAAACGGCAGGCCGTCCGGCTGATTCAGCAGTTCCATCAACGAGACTTTGAACAGGCTTTCGACGCTGACCCGCGACAGGCTGATGCCCAGCAGATTGTCGGCCCGGCGGTTGGCCGACAGTACCTGACCGGTTTCATCGAAGATCAGCATCCCGGCCCATTGGCTGTCGAGGTTGTTCAACCCGGTGTTGAAGGTCAGTTGGAAATGCTGGCCGTGGAACAGGTTGAGGATCAGCCGGTTCTCCACGGTCTGGCTCATCATCTTGACCATGCCCAGGGTGTGGGAGGGCGGCAGGTAGCTGTCGCTGGACACGTCCAGCACCGCGATCACCTTGCGCTCGGCATCGAAAATCGGCGCGGCGGAACCGGTCATGAAGCGGTTGGCCTTGAGGAAATGTTCATCGTGCTCGATGTGCACGGCCTGCTCGCAGGCCAGCGCGGTGCCGATCGCATTGGTCCCGCTGCAATGCTCCATCCAGCTGGCGCCGACGCTGAAACCGCGGGTCAGGCTCGGCTCGATGAAACGCTGGGTACCCCACGACGTCAGCACCTGGCCGTGATTGTCGGCGAGCATGATCAGGCAATTGGAGTTGCTGAGGATGTTTTCGTAATACGGCAGGACTTCCTGATGGGTGGTTTGCACCAGGGAATGCTGGCTCTCCAGCAAGTGGGCGATGCCGTCTGCCGGCAGCTGATCGAACGCCGGAGCGCTCTGATGATCGAGCCCGAACGCGCGGCAGCGGGACCAGGAGTCCTGGATGATGGCGTCGTGGGAGCGCTTTGAGACAGGTACGGCCATGGCGGTCGATCTCTGGGCAAGCTTTTATTGTTTTTATGGGTTTTGCATCACGTGAGGGCCACGCAAAAAACATCCGTAGAGTGTTGTTCACATTTGTTCATTGTCAATCGTTGAATTGTTCAGTTGTTCATTCGTGGTTGTTCATTTCTGTTCATCAACGAATCCGATTTTTATCTTGTTTGATGGGATTTCCAGCCAAATCAAACGCTTGAGATTTTTGGCACGGATGTCGCTATGTAGCTCCGGTCGCTTGACTCAAAAAATAAAAAAAGGCCGAGCCATGTCACTAATCCTGGAACATGTCAGCCGCACCATCGAAGGCCAGACCTGGATCGACGATGCGTGCCTTAATTTCGAACCCGGATCCTTCAACGTTTTGCTCGGTCGCACGCTGTCCGGCAAAACCAGCCTCATGCGCCTGATGGCCGGTCTGGACAAACCCGACAGCGGCCGCATCCTGATGAACGGCGTCGACGTCACCCAGCGCCCGGTGCGTTTGCGCAATGTGTCGATGGTCTATCAGCAGTTCATCAATTACCCGACCATGACGGTGTTCGAGAACATCGCCTCGCCGCTGCGTCAGGGTGGCGTTGCCAATGAGTTGATCCAGAGCAAGGTGCTGGAAACCGCGAAGATGCTGCGCATCGAGAAGTTTCTCCAGCGCCATCCACTGGAGCTCTCCGGCGGCCAGCAACAGCGCACGGCCATGGCCCGGGCGCTGGTCAAGGACGCCGAGCTGATTCTGTTCGACGAGCCGCTGGTCAACCTCGACTACAAGCTGCGCGAAGAGCTGCGCCAGGAAATGCGCGAGCTGTTCAAGGCGCGCAATACCATCGCGATTTACGCCACCACCGAACCCAACGAAGCCCTGGCGCTGGGCGGCACCACGACGATTCTTCACGAAGGCCGGGTGATTCAGAGCGGCAAGTCCTCCGAGGTGTATCACCAGCCGCAAACCGTGCTGGCGGCGGAGTTGTTCTCCGAGCCACCGATCAACCTGATGCCGGGGCGCATTGCCGGCAACGAAGTCAGTTTCGCCAATTTCGTGCACTTCCCGTTGAACGTCGATCTGCGTCCGGTGGGCGAGGGCGAGTTCCGTTTCGGCGTGCGTCCCAGCCATATCTCGCTGGTGCCGAGCAACGACGACGATCTGGAACTGGCGGTGACCGTCGAGGTGGCCGAGATCAGCGGTTCGGAAACCTTCCTGCACGTGCGCAACGAGTATTTCCTGCTGGTGCTGCACTTGCCGGGGGTGCACGAATACGACGTCGATGCGCCGATTCGCATCTATATCCCGACTCATAAACTGTTTGTGTTCGATATGCAGGGGCGGCTGGTCCAGGCGCCCGGTCGCCGTATTGCGAGGGTTGCCTGATGGCCGAAATCCGTTTGCAGAGCCTTGCCCACAGCTACACCCGCACGCCAGCCGGCCCTGAGGATTACGCGATCCGCGAGATGGACCACGTCTGGGAGCAGGGCGGCGCTTATGCGCTGCTCGGGCCATCGGGGTGCGGCAAGTCGACCTTGCTCAACATCATTTCCGGGTTGCTCAGCCCGTCCCAGGGCCAGGTGATGTTCGACGGCAAAGTGGTCAACGAACTGACCCCGGAAAAGCGCAACATCGCCCAGGTTTTCCAGTTTCCGGTGGTCTACGACACCATGACGGTGTTCGACAACCTGGCTTTCCCGCTGCGCAATCAGGGCATGGTCGAAGCGAAGATTTTCAGCAAGGTGCATGAAATCGCCGAAGTCCTCGACCTTCAGGCGTTGCTGCACAAGAAGGCGCGTAACCTCACCGCCGATGAAAAGCAGAAAGTCTCCATGGGCCGTGGGCTGGTGCGCGATGACGTGTCGGCGATCCTCTTCGATGAACCGCTGACGGTGATCGACCCGCACCTGAAGTGGAAGCTGCGGCGCAAGCTCAAGCAGATCCACGAGCAGTTCAACATCACCATGGTCTACGTCACCCACGATCAGCTCGAAGCCTCGACCTTCGCCGACAAGATCGCGGTGATGTACGGCGGGCAGATCGTGCAGTTCGGTACGCCACGGGAATTGTTCGAACGGCCGAGCCACACCTTTGTCGGCTATTTCATCGGCAGCCCGGGGATGAACCTGATCGACGTCCAGCCGCAGGCCGGCGGTGTCGGTTTTGCCGGGACTCACTTGCCGTTGTCCCACGCGATGCAGCAACGGATCGCCGACAGCGAATGGAAAACCCTGAAGGTCGGCATCCGTCCGGAGTTCGTTCATGTGTGGGAGGAAGCCTTTGATGACGCGTTGCGGGCTAAGGTCGTACACGTCGAGGACCTGGGCACCTACAAAATCATGACCCTGAACCTCGACGGCGTGCTGCTGAAAGTACGCCTGGCCGAAGACAAACCGGTGCCCGAGGGCACGGCGTACATCAGTTTCCCGGGGCAATGGCTGATGGTCTACGCCGATGATTATTTGCTGGAGGTGCTGCCATGAACAAGGTGCAGAACAACAAGGCCTGGTGGCTGGTGCTGCCGGTGTTCCTGCTGGTGGCGTTCAGTGCGGTGATCCCGATGATGACCGTGGTCAACTATTCGGTGCAGGACATCTTCGACCAGTCCAGCCGCTATTTCGTCGGCGCCGATTGGTACAAGCAGGTGTTGCTCGACCCACGGCTGCATGACTCGCTGCTGCGCCAGTTCATCTATTCCGCCTGCGTGTTATTGATCGAAATTCCGTTGGGTATCGCCATCGCCCTGACCATGCCGATCAAGGGCCGCTGGTCGTCGCTGGTGCTGATTATCCTGGCGATTCCGCTGCTGATCCCGTGGAACGTGGTCGGCACCATCTGGCAGATTTTCGGCCGGGCCGACATCGGCTTGCTTGGGTCCAGCCTCAACGGCATGGGCATCAGCTACAACTATGCGGCCAACACCATGGACGCCTGGGTCACGGTGTTGGTGATGGACGTGTGGCACTGGACGTCGCTGGTGGCGTTGTTGTGTTTCTCCGGTCTGCGGGCGATTCCGGATGTGTATTACCAGGCGGCGCGGATCGATCGGGCGTCGGCCTGGGCGGTGTTCCGGCACATCCAGTTGCCCAAGCTCAAGAGCGTGCTGCTGATCGCGGTGATGCTGCGGTTCATGGACAGTTTCATGATCTACACCGAACCGTTCGTGCTGACCGGTGGTGGTCCGGGCAATGCCACGACCTTCCTGAGTCAGACCTTGACCCAGATGGCCGTAGGGCAATTCGACCTCGGCCCGGCGGCGGCTTTCTCGCTGGTGTACTTCCTGATCATCCTGTTGGTGTCGTGGCTGTTCTACACCGCCATGACTCACTCTGACGCCAATCGGTGAGGCCTGCCATGAGCAAGAGAAAGCTGATTCCGCTGCTGGTCTACATCCTGTTCCTGCTGGTGCCGATCTACTGGCTGCTGAACATGTCCTTCAAGAGCAACACCGAAATCCTCGGCGGCCTGACGCTGTTTCCCAAGGATTTCACTTTCGCCAACTACAAGGTGATCTTCACCGACCCGAGCTGGTACACCGGCTACCTCAACTCGGCGTACTACGTCAGCATGAATACGATTATTTCCCTGACCGTGGCGTTGCCGGCGGCGTATGCGTTTTCGCGTTATCGCTTCCTCGGTGACAAGCACCTGTTCTTCTGGCTGCTGACCAACCGCATGGCACCGCCGGCGGTGTTCCTGTTGCCGTTCTTCCAGCTGTATTCCTCGATCGGCTTGTTCGACACGCACATCGCGGTGGCGTTGGCTCACTGTCTGTTTAACGTGCCGCTGGCGGTGTGGATTCTTGAGGGCTTCATGTCTGGGGTTCCCAAGGAAATCGACGAAACCGCCTACATCGATGGCTACAGCTTTCCCAAGTTCTTCGTGAAGATTTTCGTTCCGCTGATCGGCTCCGGGATCGGTGTCACGGCGTTTTTCTGCTTCATGTTTTCCTGGGTCGAATTGTTGCTGGCGCGAACCCTGACGTCGGTGAACGCCAAACCCATCGCCGCGGTGATGACCCGCACGGTCTCGGCGTCCGGCATCGACTGGGGCGTGCTGGCAGCGGCGGGGGTGTTGACTATCCTGCCGGGCATGCTGGTGATCTGGTTTGTTCGCAACCACGTGGCCAAGGGCTTTGCCCTGGGCCGGGTATGAGGAATTGATGATGGAATGGATGAGTTGGACCAGCCCGACGGCGGCGTTCTTCGGCGTCATAGCCTTGATCCTGGTGGGCATGACGACCTGGGAGTTGCGTTCGCCAAGCATTCTTCGAAAAGGTTTTCTGCCGATTACCACCACCCGTGGCGATCGGCTGTTTATCGGTCTTCTCGGCAGCGCCTACCTGCATTTGCTGGTAATCGGCGTCACCGACTGGAGCATCTGGATAGCGTTCGCGTTGTCCCTGGTGTGGCTGTTGGCTGTGATGCGTTGGGGCTAGTCGAATCGCTCGGCAATGTTGCTCCGAAACCCATAAAGGAGGTCTCTATGTTCGACAAAAACAATAAGCTGCGACATAGCATTTCACTGGCAGCCATGCTGGCACTCAGCGGATTGAGCGCATCGGCCTGGGCTGATGCCTACGAAGACGCTGCGAAAAAGTGGATCGGCGGCGAATTCAAACCGTCCACCTTGACGGCCGATCAGCAACTCGCGGAATTGAAGTGGTTCATCAAGGCGGCCGAGCCGTTTCGCGGGATGGACATCAAGGTTGTCTCGGAAACCCTGACCACCCATGAATACGAGTCCAAGGTGCTGGCCAAGGCCTTCACCGAGATCACCGGGATCAAAGTCACCCACGACTTGCTGCAAGAAGGCGATGTGGTGGAAAAGCTGCAGACCGTGATGCAGTCGGACAAGAGCATCTATGACGGCTGGGTCAACGACTCCGACCTGATCGGTACGCACTTTCGCTATGGCAAGACCGAGTCGATCACCGACCTGATGGCCAACGAAGGCAAGAACTTCACCTCGCCGACCCTCGACATCAAGGACTTCATCGGCATTTCCTTCACCACCGCGCCGGACGGCAAGATCTATCAGCTGCCCGACCAGCAGTTCGCCAACCTTTACTGGTTCCGCGCCGACTGGTTCGATCGGGCGGACCTGAAAGCAAAATTCAAGGAAAAGTACGGCTACGAATTGGGCGTGCCGGTGAACTGGTCGGCCTATGAAGACATCGCCAAATTCTTCAGCGAAGACGTCAAGGAAATCGACGGCAAACGCATCTACGGGCACATGGACTACGGCAAGAAGGATCCATCCCTGGGCTGGCGCTTCACCGATGCCTGGTTCTCCATGGCCGGCGGCGGCGACAAGGGGCTGCCCAACGGCTTGCCGGTGGACGAGTGGGGCATCCGTGTCGAGGACTGCCATCCGGTCGGTTCCAGCGTGACCCGCGGCGGCGACACCAACGGCCCGGCGGCGGTGTTCGCGACACAGAAATACGTCGACTGGATGAAGGCCTATGCGCCGCCGGAAGCAGCGGGCATGACCTTTTCCGAGTCTGGCCCGGTACCGTCTCAGGGCAACATTGCCCAACAGATCTTCTGGTACTCCGCCTTTACCGCCGACATGACCAAACCGGGCCTGCCGGTGGTGAACGCCGACGGTACGCCGAAGTGGCGCATGGCGCCGTCGCCGAGAGGGCCGTACTGGGAAGAGGGCATGAAGCTTGGGTATCAGGACGTGGGTTCCTGGACATTCATGAAGTCCACGCCTGAGAAACAGAAACTCGCGGCCTGGCTGTACGCGCAGTTCGTGACCTCGAAAACCGTGTCGCTGAAGAAAACCATCGTCGGCCTGACACCGATCCGCGAGTCGGACATCAACTCTCAAGCCATGACCGACCTGGCGCCGAAGCTCGGTGGCCTGGTCGAGTTCTATCGCAGCCCGGCGCGGGTGCAATGGACCCCGACCGGCACCAACGTGCCGGACTATCCGCGTCTGGCGCAGTTGTGGTGGAGCCACATCGCCGAAGCCGCCAGCGGCGAGAAAACCCCGCAACAGGCGCTCGATGGTCTGGCCAAGGATCAGGACGCGATCATGACCCGTCTGGAACGCTCCAAGGCCCAGGCCACTTGCGCGCCGAAAATGAACCCGGAACGCGACGCGCAATACTGGTTCGACCAACCGGGCGCACCGAAGCCGAAACTGGCCAACGAGAAGCCCAAGGGTGAAACCGTGAGCTATGCCGAACTGCTGAAATCGTGGGAGGTGGCGCGTAAGTAACAGATCGGCCTGCGACGTCGAACGGCACCTTCGGGTGCCGTTTCTATTTATGCCCACTTTCTCGTTTCAGCGACTGGCGCACGGTTCTCATTACCGCGAGGTCGAAGGCGTTGTGCCCGGCGTGGAGCAGACGACAACGGATGTTCTGGCGCTGGCGAAGCCAACGTACGCTGGACATGCCGAAGGTGTCTTTGATGCCTTGTATCACCAGGGTATCGGCATCGACCCGGAGACGCTCGTCCGCCCGTGTGAAGAAATAGTGATTAACGTGGTAATGCAACTCCAGGCAGATGGCGCGCACCGCTTCTTCATCAACGAAGTCTTCGAGTGCGTGCGGGCACATCGATTGCCCGTTCAATTGCAAAATAGCCTGCAGCCAGTGGATGGCAGCCTGACGCTGTTGCACCTCGCAACCATTGCTCAGTAGCTGGTAGATACCCCGCGCACTGGCGTCGTGGGAGCCAATGGCGAATTGAGATAAACCCTCGCTCAAGGTTTTATCGTAGGCGCTTACGTTCGCAACAAACGGTATGAACACCGAGACCAACGTGGTTTTCAGAATGGCGTCGGGATAGAGCTGCTGGTATTGGATGGCCAACCAGCTTCCCCATGAAATGCCCAGCAAACTGATTTTTTCGAAACCAAAATGCCGCCGCAGGGCATCGATGTCTTCAACGGATAGCCCAGTGCTGTTGTGCTGGAGCTCGCCGAGGGGAAGGGAGCGCCCGCAGCCTCGCTGGTCGAACAAAATGATATCGAAACATCGCAGATCGAAGAACTCAAGATGATGGAGGGCGCTACGACCACCCGGCCCGCCATGCAGGAAAAATATCGGTTCGCTGCCGGGTGTGCCGTGCCGCTCCCAATAGAGATGGTGGCCGTCACAAGTCGGGTAGTAGCCATTGATCGGGGAGACCACCATCAGATGGGAACCTTCAGTCTGTAGAACTGAAACAGCTCCGTGTGCCCGGGGCGGGCCGCTACACTGGAAATCACCTGCAGTTTCAGGATCTGGGCCATGTAGGGAACGGAAATCAGTACCGGCGTATGGCCGAAAACGATAATCGTGCCTCCCGGATTCACGCACGGTGCCATATCGTGCAATGTCTGCTGCGCATCGGCGCGAGTCATGACTTCGGCATTGAGGAAACGCAGTATCAGCACATCACATTTGATGCCGGCAGAGGCAATGTTTCGGGCATCGGCCAGATAAAATTCGGCAGATGAGGTGCCATGACGATTTTTTGCATGTTCGATCATCGACGCCGAACGATCGGAGCCCAGGCAATGTCGGTCGGGGAGTTCGCGGGCCAGGTGCGCAATGAATTCCCCAGTCGAGCACGCCGGATCATGGATCACCGCGCCGGGACTCGATATCGTCTTGAGTAACGTTGCGCAATGCTGGCGAAAGTGGCTTTCGTCGGCATCCAGTTGCTTGGCGAGCGATTCATTGCACTGCCAGTATTCGGGCGGGCAAACAAACTCCAGGCCCGTGTCATCAGTGACAGGAAACGGGAAACACACCTCGCTGTCCGGTTTAGTCTGCGCAACGTGGAAAGCCGTTTCCTTTTCTTGTCGGGTAACTCCTCGAAAATAGATCTCTGCACCTTCATTGCCCCAATGCCACTCAGCGAGCGGTCCGAGCAACATCCAGGGCCTGAGCAGGCTGTTGATATGCCAGCCGTCAGTGTCAGTGTGTTGCAGGACTTTTCGGCCCACCCAGTCGCAGCCATTCACGCGCAGAACGAAGAGCTGATGGAGCCCCGGCCCCAAGGGCTCGACGTAACGATCGAGTTTGCCAGGGGAGGCCACATGACGGACGAAGGATTGAGCCAAGCGCTGTTCTCGATGGAGGGCAGTCGTTGCCGATCGAGCGTTCATGCCGGCACTCCATGTCGCCTTTCCAAGCGCCGTCCCCGCGCCTGCGGGATAACCACGTTGCCGCTGGAGACTACGAAAAATCGCTCCAGCCCCGGAATGACGACATTGACCAGCGTGGTGCCGAGGGCGGTCTGGTGAAGCGGTGCAATGCCCAGCGTGCGCCCATGCCGATGCAGGTCTTCGGCCAGCAAGCTGATTTGCTCGGCCAATGGTCGTTCATCACGAGCATTGGGCAAGACTACTGTTTGTTGCTCGCACAGGTTCAACAGCGGATGCCGATCGAATCGCAGGCAGCGCAACAGGCGAGGAAAGGCCGTCAGATGCCGCTGAGCGTTGCTCAGATAGTCTCTCAGTTCAGGCTCCGAGGACCAAAGATGTAACTGAACCAGTTCGGTAAGTGCTCGCCATGCGCCATGCCTGGCATCAATCGAGCAACCGGTGCCGAAGACTCGTGGGTGAGTGCATGGCGCGGCTGAAAAGGCCAGAAAGGTTCGCGGCAGGAATTCGGTGCTGATGTCGACAAGGACGATCTCGGCACCGATCTCCGCTTCGGCGTCCAGCCACAGCCGACCCAGCTTGTCGTGATCGGACGTGCGTGCGACGCGGCGCAGGGGCGCGTGGTTTTCGTAGTAGAAATGCTCCAGCAAGAACAACGAAACCGCATCGCGCTCAATACATTCATTGGCAGCATGCAAAACCGCCTCGTTGTAAGTTGCGCCAATAGCGGTTCCGCTATTACTGGCATAACGTTGCAGTGCGCCATAGTTGGTTGTGTCTTGTATCAGTGTTCGTCGTGAATAACCGGGTGTGCATAAAGCGACCGGGTATGTAAATGAAGTGTGCTTTAGAACATCCGTATACTGTCGGCAGGCTGTTATGGCATTGGGTTGTTCGGCGATAAGTGCCAGGGCAGTGTCGTCGGTAAATAGTGATGTGTCGGAAAAATAGCGCGGGGCTACATAGTGAATGTCGGATGTATCCAAGTGGTCACTTAAATAGTGTTCCAGCATTTCGTAAAGTGCACCGACACGGGCGTGGCGCGGGTAGCCTTTACCTGATCCCCTGGCGGTGTGGTGCTGATCGCTGGAGCTGGCAGAGGCATGGACCGCGACAATCTGCTGGCCCAGTGTGCGGGTGTCGACACGCAGGCCCAAGCCATCAAGTTCAGCGTGAATCCGCTGTTCAGCTTGCTCCAGGGTGAGTTCTCGTTCGGCAAGTGTGAAACCCATTGTTCGTTCCCTCGAGAAACGGGGGGCGCCGGCCCCCCGTTTTTTATACAGCTTCCAGTTCGGACTGTTCAGCCTCAGTCAGTTGCAGTTCTTCAACCTGCTCTGGCGTAGGCGCTTCCTGTTGTTCAAGGTCGATCACTTTGTTGGCGTTCCAGTTACCCATATAACCCATGATTAAACTCTCTTTTTGTTAGACATTGGATGTGCTGTATCGAGCACGGAGCAAATGTATAAGGCAGGTATTGGCTCGGTCAAAAATGACAGGAAGTTTCAAAAACCATATTCAAGGGGTGTTGAAATACGTACACATCAATTGTCGGCTTGACGATTTTTTTCGTGACGCATCGGCGGGTGTTGAATGGGACGGTATTGCGGGACATACCCGCCCCAACGATTTCGACGCATGCACTTGTCGGAAATTTCAGCTGCATGGAGGTGCGAAATCGTGATGACTGACTTTTGTGGCTCTTCAGGGTTCTTCGCGCGACGATTTTTCCTATCGCGTATGAAGGCGTTTCAGAAAAAATGCAGGTTGAATGGCTGGGCATCTATTCATCGGGGGTGGGAAATCCCAATCGAAACACCGTCAACGTCCCAGGCGAGCTTTTAACCTGTGCCACCCCCTGATGCAGGCTCATGATCGAGCGCACGATGGCCAGGCCCAGTCCGGTGCTGCCTTGTGAGCGGGAGCGGCTGCTGTCGACCCGGTAAAAGCGGTCGAACAGGTGCGGCAGATGCTGCGCTTCGATGCCCGCGCCGGGGTTGCTGACTTCCAGTGCAACCTGTGTCGCCTCTTGCTCAATGTGCAGCGAAACCGTTTGCCCGGCCGGACAGTGGCGCAGGGCGTTGGACAGCAGGTTCGAGATCGCCCGTTGAATCATCAGCCGGTCGCCCAGCACGCGCGCGCTGCCGGTCACGCTCAGGCTGATGCGCTTGTCTTGCGCCGACAAGGAAAACAGGTCGGCCACTTTTTCGACTTCTTCTTCCAGGGCGACCGACTCGAAAGATGTGAGCGCTGCGGGGTTACTGGCCTGCGCCAGAAACAGCATGTCCGAGACAATCCGCGCGACACGCTCCAGCTCTTCGGTGCAGGACACCAAGACGTTTTTGTACGCCTCGGCCGTGCGTTCCCGGGACAGCGTCACCTGTGCCTTGCCCATCAGATTGTTGATCGGCGTGCGCAGTTCATGGGCCAGGTCATCGGAGAACTGCGACAACTGCTGCACACCATTGTCGAGGCGATCCAGCATGACGTTGATCCCCTGGGCCAGCTCACTGAGTTCCTGGGGCATGTCGAGCACCGACAGCCGATGGCCGAGGTCTTGCGTCGAGACCATCGCCGCCACTTTGCGAAACTCGCGCAACGGCATCAGCCCCCGCTGTACGGCGGCCCAGGCACTGAGGCCGATGAAGATCAGCAGCAATGGCAAAGCAATCAGCGTCGAGCGCAGATAGGCGCTGAGCAACGCCTGATTGTGGGCATCGTCCATCGACAGCAGCACCGGGACGCGGGTGCCGTCCTTGATGCGGACCAACCGAGAAGCGGTCAGGTAGCGCTTGCCTTGATCGTCGGTGCCGTCGGAGAACGCCAGTGGTTCGTCGGCGGCCAGCACTGCCTTGCGTTCAAGGCGCGGGTCGGCCATGCCGGAGCCGGATTTCAACAGCGGCGTGCGCAAGTTACTGCGGTCATAAATCGTCAGGGTGAGGTTGTCATGGCCCATGACCTGATCGAGCAGAATGTGCGGCGCCGAACGAATTTCTGCGGCATCGGCGTACAGCGACAGGCTGTGTTCCACCTGTTCCACCTTCTGGGCCAGGCTGTTTCTGGATAACGCGTTCAACTCATGGGTCAGGGCAAAGTAGGCAAGGATCGCCAGGAACACCACCAGTAGCGCGCCGAGAATACTCACCGTCAGGCCCAGGCGCATCGACAGGCTGGCCGGCTTCATTCCCGCGCCTCCAGGACATAGCCGACACCGCGCAGGGTGTGGATCAGTTTGCTGTCGAACGGGTCGTCGATCTTCGCCCGCAAACGCCGGATCGACACTTCGACCACGTTGGTGTCGCAGTCGAAATTCATGTCCCACACCAGCGAAATGATCTGGGTGCGGGTCAGTACTTCCCCGGACTGGCGCATCAGCAGATGCAGCAGGGCGAACTCCTTGGTGGTCAGGTCGATGCGCTGCTCGCCGCGAAAGGCGCGGTGACGGCCCGGATCAAGTTCCAGATCGGCGACTTTGAGCACCTGCGGCACCGGGATGTTTTCGCTGCGGCGCATCAGCGTGCGCACCCGCGCCAGCAATTCCGGAAACTCGAATGGCTTGACCAGATAATCGTCGGCACCCAGATCCAGACCACGAATCTTGTCGGCCAGACGCCCGCGCGCGGTGAGCATCATCACCCGGGTGGAATGGGTGCGACGCAATTGCTCCAGCACGCCCCAGCCATCGAGTTCCGGCAGGTTCACATCCAGGATCACCAGGTCATATGCCTGCTGTTGCGCCAGATGCAGTCCATCGGCGCCAGTGGCCGCGTGGTCAACGATATAACCACTTTCCGTCAGTCCCTGATGCAAGTATTCGGCAGCTTTAAGCTCGTCCTCGACGACAAGGATTCGCATGATCTATCACCACTTTTATTTAATGGATATTTAATTAAGGTGGCCAGGAAAGTTGTTGTTTTTGTAGGGGCTTCCGGACGGATTTGAATAACGACTAGAGATTGTGAGTTGCTGGTTTCCTACGGCGGTTTCCCTGTGTGATGGCGTGCAAGGTAAAGGCTGTAGTGGCTACAGGGTCAACTGAAATGCTGGGTCTTGAGCCCTTAATAGGGTCGTCTGCGACAGCCTGTCGCAGCAGGCAAGCCCGAATGCCCATGCGCCACATTCAGGCAAGTGCTGTTTGGCAGATAACTACCGTGTATTTGTTTCCATGTATTGCTATGTCGCCTTTCGCACTTCGCATCCTAGATCAAAACAACTTCCATAAACCGTGGATGACGGATTTGTAATGTTCCAGTCACCTTGCCGATAAGTTCAAAACCCTACCGTGGCGGCATCAAAGATTCTTGAATAAAGGAAGTCTTCCATTGCCCGGTTTAAAAGAACGGACGGCGCGAGCACGCCTGAAAAAAACAGCGAGGACAGTGACGGCCAGCGTTGTGTGGCTGGCCGGCACGGGGCTTGTGCATGCATCCACCCTGACCCTCGATCAAGCCCTGCAAACGGCATTTGCCGGTAACCCGGATCTGGCGGCTGCGCAGTGGGAAATCGGCATCGCCGAGGGTGAGCGCAAACAGGCCGGTCTGATCCCCAACCCCGAAGTGTCGTGGGAGGCCGAAGACACCCGGCGCGATTCGCGAACCACCACGGTGATGCTCAGCCAACCGATCGAACTGGGCGGCAAACGTGGTGCACGGATCGACGTCGCCAGCCGCGCGCAGGACGCCGCCGGGATCGAGTGGGAGCGCAAGCGCAATGCCTTGCGCGCCGATGTGATTCAGGCGTTCAACAGCGCCCGGACCGCGCAACAACGCTTGCAGTTGTCCCGCCAGTCGCTGCAACTGGCCGAACACGGTTTGCGCGTCGCCCAAGGACGCATCGAGGCCGGCAAATCATCGCCAGTCGAAGGCACCCGTGCGCACGTGCAACTCTCCGAAGTGCGCCTGGAACTGAGCCGCGCCGAACGCGATCGGGCCAACGCCTACCAGCAATTGGCGCAGGTCATGGGCGCACCGTGGCCAACCTCGACCACCGTGCAAGCGGCCACGCAAAGCATGCCCACCGTGCCACCGGCGAGCCGATTGCTGGAGCGCCTGAACGAGACCGCCGAACTGCGTCTGGCCAAATTGCAGATCGATCAGCGCGAAGCCTCATTGGGTCTGGAAAAGTCGCAACGCATTCCCGACCTGACCGTGAGCATTGGCAGTCAATACAGCGCAACCGAGCGCGAGCGGGTCAACGTGGTCGGGCTGTCGCTGCCGATTCCGCTGTTCAACCGCAATCAGGGCAACGTGCTGGCGGCAGCCCGGCGCAGCGATCAGGCGCGGGACCTGCGCAACGCCACCGAGCTGCGTTTGCGCACGGAAATCCAGACCACCCTTGAGCAATGGCAGACCGCCAATGGCGAAGTCGAAGCGTTCAACCAGACCATCCTGCCCGCCGCGCAAAGTGCGGTCGACAGCGCCACACGCGGTTTCGAAATGGGCAAGTTCGGCTTCCTCGATGTGCTCGACGCCCAGCGCACCCTGATCAGCGCACGCAGCCAATACATCCAGGCCGTCAGCGAGGCGACGGACGCGCGAGTACGCATCGAACGCATCTTCGGCGACCTCACCGTCAGCCCTTGAATTTCATCTTTCAAATCACTGCGCGATGGTATGGCGCAGAGGAGTTTCCATGGAAAAAAAACTGATCGTGGTGGCTGCGGCGACGTTGGCGCTGGGCATTGGTATTGGCTCGATGTGGCCGGGAAATGCGTCCATCGACGCTCACGCCGATGAAGCGGCGGAACACGCCGGTCACGCTGAAGAAGGCACAGCAGCCAACGGTGAACATACAGAAGAAGGGCACCTGGAGCTGAGCACCGAACAGATCGCAGCGGCGGGCATTCAACTGGCCGAAGCGCGGGCGCAGAACATCAGCCTCGGCTTGCCGTTCCCCGGCGAAGTGCGCTTTGACGAGGACCGTACCGCGCACGTGGTGCCTCGGGTGCCCGGGGTGGTCGAGTCGGTATCGGTCAATCTTGGGCAGCCGGTGAAGAAGGGCCAGTTGCTGGCGGTGATCGCCAGTCAGCAGATCTCTGATCAGCGCAGCGAACAGGCTGCCGCGCAGCGGCGCCTGACCTTGGCGCGCACCACCTACGAACGCGAGAAAAAACTGTGGCAGGACAAGATCTCCGCCGAGCAGGATTTCCTTCAGGCACGCCAGGCATTGGAAGAAGCCGAAATTGCCCTGACCAATGCCCGGCAAAAAATCAGCGTGCTCAGTGGCAGCGTGGTCGCCACCGGCGGCAATCGCTATGAACTGCGCGCGCCGTTCGACGGTGTGGTGGTGGAAAAACACCTGACGCCGGGGGAGGTGGTCGATGAGACCTCGGCGGCTTTTACCCTCTCCGACCTGTCGCGGGTGTGGGTGACGTTCGGCGTTTCGCCCAAGGAGCTGACCAAGGTACAAATGGGCAAACCGGTCACCGTCAGCGCCCCGGAACTCAATGCTGAAATCGCCGGCACCGTGGCCTACGTCGGCAGTTTGCTCGGTGAACAGACCCGCACTGCAACGGTCCGCGTGACCCTGGAAAATCCGCAAGGCTCGTGGCGCCCCGGCCTGTTCGTCACCGCGCTGGTGGCGACCGACAGTCGTCAAGCCAGGGTCGCCGTACCTGAAACCGCGATCCAGACCGTCGAGGACAAACCCACGGTGTTCGTGCGCACCGATGACGGCTTCAAGGCGCAAGCGGTGGAGCTGGGCAGTCGCGCGGCTGGTCTTGTGGAAGTCATCCAAGGGCTGGAGCCGGGCGTGCAAGTCGCCAGTGCCGGCAGCTTCGTCCTCAAATCGGAATTGGGCAAAGCCTCGGCCGAGCATTCTCATTGAAGGCTCCCACTGATCCGTCAACCTCGACCGGAAGGTTCTCATGTTCGAACGCCTGATCCAGTTTGCCATCGAGCAGCGCATCATCGTGCTGCTCGCCGTTCTCCTCATGGCCGGCCTCGGCGTCGCCAGTTACCAAAAACTGCCGATCGACGCCGTGCCGGACATCACCAACGTCCAGGTGCAAATCAACACCGGCGCGGCCGGGTTCTCGCCGCTGGAAACCGAGCAGCGCATCACCTTCCCGATTGAAACCGCCATGGCCGGTTTGCCGGCGCTGGAGCAGACCCGTTCGCTGTCGCGTTCGGGGCTGTCGCAGGTCACGGTGATCTTCAAGGACGGCACCGATCTGTTCTTCGCCCGGCAATTGGTCAACGAGCGCTTGCAGATCGCCAGGGAGCAATTGCCCGAGGGCGCGGAAGCGCTGATGGGGCCGATTTCCACCGGGCTCGGGGAGATTTTCCTGTGGACGGTGGAGGCGCAGGACGGTGCGCTGAAGGACGACGGCACCGCCTACACGCCAACCGATTTGCGGGTGATTCAGGACTGGATCATCAAGCCGCAATTGCGCAACGTGCCCGGTGTGGCCGAGATCAACACCATCGGCGGATTCGCCAAGGAATACCAGATCGCCCCCGACCCGAAGCGGCTGGCGGCTTACAAATTGACCCTCACCGATCTGGTCACGGCGCTGGAGCGCAACAACGCCAACGTCGGTGCCGGTTACATCGAGCGCAGCGGCGAGCAGCTGCTGATTCGCGCGCCTGGGCAAGTGGCGAGCACTGACGACATCGCCAATATCGTGATGGCCAATGTCGACGGGACGCCGATCCGGATCAAGAACGTCGCGACGGTAGACATCGGCCGCGAACTGCGTACCGGGGCCGCCACCGAAAACGGTCGCGAAGTGGTGCTGGGCACGGTGTTCATGCTGATCGGCGAAAACAGCCGGACGGTCTCCCAGGCAGTGGCGACCAGGCTTGAGCAGATCAATCGTTCCCTGCCCAAAGGCGTGATCGCGGTGCCGGTGTATGACCGCACGCACCTGGTGGACAAGGCCATCGCCACGGTGAAGAAGAACCTGGTGGAAGGGGCGATTCTGGTCATCGCGATTCTGTTCCTGTTCCTGGGCAACATCCGCGCGGCGTTGATCACCGCGATGGTCATTCCGCTGTCGATGCTGTTCACCTTCACCGGCATGTTCACCAACAAAGTCAGTGCCAACCTGATGAGCCTCGGCGCCCTCGACTTCGGCATCATCGTCGACGGCGCGGTGGTGATCGTCGAAAACACCCTGCGACGGCTGGCCCATGCGCAGCAGCATCACGGGCGTTTGCTGAGCCGTTCCGAGCGTTTCCACGAAGTATTCGCGGCGGCCAAAGAAGCGCGACGGCCGCTGATTTTCGGCCAGTTGATCATCATGGTCGTGTACCTGCCGATCTTCGCCCTGAGCGGTGTCGAAGGAAAAATGTTCCACCCGATGGCCTTTACGGTGGTCATCGCGCTGTTGGGCGCCATGCTGTTGTCGGTGACCTTTGTGCCGGCGGCCATCGCGTTGTTTGTCACCGGCAAGGTCAAGGAAGAAGAGGGCGTGGTCATGCGCGGCGCGCGTCGCGTTTATGCGCCGGCGCTGGCGTGGGTGATGTCCCATCGCGCCATGGCGGTTGGGGCGGCGCTGGCTGTGATTGTGCTCAGCGGCGTGCTTACCAGCCGCATGGGCAGCGAGTTTGTGCCGAGCCTCAGTGAGGGCGATTTTGCCCTGCAAGCCTTGCGCGTGCCGGGCACCAGCCTCACGCAATCGGTGGATATGCAGCAGCGTCTGGAGACCTTGATTCTCAACAAGGTGCCCGAAGTCGAGCGTGTGTTCGCCCGTACCGGCACCGCCGAAATCGCCTCCGACCCGATGCCGCCGAACATCTCCGACAGCTACGTGATGCTCAAGCCGAAGGCGCAGTGGCCGGATCCGGGCAAGTCCCGCGAAACGCTGATGGCCGAACTGCAACAAGCCGCCGCGACGCTGCCGGGCAGCAACTATGAACTGTCGCAGCCGATCCAGTTGCGCTTCAACGAACTGATCTCCGGCGTGCGCAGCGATGTGGCGGTCAAGGTGTTCGGGGATGACATGGACGTGCTCAACGCCACGGCGGCGAAGGTCGCCGCCGCCATGCAGAAGGTCAACGGCGCGTCCGAGGTCAAGGTCGAGCAAACCACCGGCCTGCCGGTGCTGACCATCGACATCGACCGCGACAAGGCGGCGCGTTATGGGCTCAACGTCGGCGACGTGCAAGACACCATTGCGGTGGCAGTCGGCGGGCGTCAGGCCGGGACATTGTATGAAGGCGATCGGCGTTTCGACATGGTGGTGCGCCTGTCCGATGCCATGCGCAAGGACATCGAAGGTTTGTCGGCACTGTTGATTCCGGTGCCGGCGCCCCTGAATGGCGCGGCTGATCAGATTGGCTTCATCGCCCTCAAGGACGTCGCCAGCCTTGATCTGGTGCTCGGGCCGAATCAGGTCAGCCGCGAAAACGGCAAGCGGCTGGTGATCGTCAGCGCCAACGTGCGTGGGCGCGATATTGGCTCCTTCGTTAAAGAGGCCGGCGAGGTGATCGAGCGCGATGTGCAGGTGCCGGCGGGTTACTGGACCGGCTGGGGCGGGCAGTTCGAGCAGTTGCAGTCGGCGGCCAAACGCTTGCAGATCGTGGTGCCGGTGGCCTTGCTGTTGGTGTTCGGCTTGCTGTTCATGATGTTCAACAACCTCAAGGACGGCTTGCTGGTGTTCACCGGGATTCCGTTTGCGTTGACCGGGGGCGTCATGGCGCTGTGGCTGCGGGATATTCCGCTGTCGATCTCGGCGGGCGTTGGTTTCATTGCGCTGTCGGGGGTGGCGGTGCTCAACGGTCTGGTGATGATCGCGTTTATCCGCAATTTGCGGGAGGAGGGGCGTTCGCTCGCTGATGCAATCAATGAGGGTGCGCTCACGCGTCTGCGCCCGGTGTTGATGACGGCGCTGGTGGCGTCCCTGGGCTTCATTCCCATGGCTTTGGCGACCGGCACGGGTGCGGAGGTACAGCGACCGTTGGCGACGGTGGTGATCGGCGGGATTCTGTCTTCGACCATCCTGACGCTGCTGATTTTGCCGGCGCTGTATCAGCTCGCGCACCGAGGTGAAGAGGAGAGGAGTCCCACCTCATAAGCCAATGTTTCAGGCATACCACTATCTGTGGTGAGGGAGCTTGCTCCCGCTGGACTGCGTAGCAGGCCCTTCTTCTGTTGGTGAAGGAGGGGCCGCTTCGCGACCCAGCGGGAGCAAGCTCCCTCGCCACAGGTGCCTTTCAGGTTAAATAACGGATATGTAATTTGCGCGCCACCGTCACGAAAGGTTCGGATTGTTACCTTGATCCCGTTAGTTAATTAAACGAGGAATCAAGCATGAAATTTGTACAACTGAGTGCGTTCGCAGCGGCGTTGGTGATGTCTTCTGTTGTTTTGGCTGAAGGTGGCGGCGACAGAGTCTTTGAGAAAATGATGGCGGCCAATGACCGTTCGGTGGAGGCGTTTGTCGCCAAGGAACAGGCGCGCAACCCCGTCGTGTTGAATGAAAAAAAGGGCGACAAGACCAAAGACTTGTAAGCGTGTCGCACTTGAACTAGCCCGTCATCGAAGGCCGATGGTGGGCTTTTTTTTGAGCCTGGATTTGAAGGTACTGGGTATGAAAGTTTTTAAGTGGGTGGCGTTCGCCGGGGCGCTGGCGATGTCGTTGAATGCGCTGGCAGAAGGCGGCGGTGACCGGACGTTTGAGAGGGCGTTCAGTGCCAACGCCAAAGCCATGGAGCAGTACGCGGCCAACCAGGGTAAACCTGCGCCGGTGGTGAAAGACTACGAATACGGAATGAAACTGGATGTGGTGAAAGTGGTGAGCGTTGTGCGACCGCAAGTTGCTTGTGCCGCGGTGCCCACCGCAATGACCTACGAAGATTCTCAGGGCCAAATCAACACCATCAAATACACCGTGGCTGGCGATTGCCGCCGACAGGGCGGGTGAGGGCACAGAGGGCCTCCAACCTACGTTGAGTATTTCAATTCGGGATGTTTAACAGATATGGCGAAGGTAGGGAGGCTTCCCACAATGTTTTCAGGTTGTCCGTCGGACGTCCGCTCTCTAGCCTGTGTTTGTCGCTGCCAATTCAGTGATCGGAATTGGAACCCCGCGGCTCCACTGAAAGCAAAAGTGCCTTTCATGACGTGCGCACCTTGATGTGTGCACTCCGTTATGGCGGCTGTGCGCGGGAGACTTCGAGTCTGTCGGGTTTTGCTCAGTGGCCCGGGTTCCAACCTGCGTACAGCTGCCTCCTTTTCGCGTGGAACCGAATGGGTCAGCTCTAACCATCACGCTGAATGCCGAAATCATGAAAAAGCCAACACCAAACCCTCCCGAAACAGAAGCCGACCCTGTAGGCGTCGCCGAAGGCTGCTTCTGCAGTGCTCAATTCACGGGCATAAAAAAGGCGCCCCGAAGGACGCCAAAGGATTCACCTCTTACCAAAGGAGCAAGGAGCTTCTAAAGGTGAATTTGCATTAGCCGTGAAGTCAGAGAATCGCCAGCGGATACTCGACAATCACCCGCACTTCATCCAGATCCGACTCAAACGCCGTGGCGCGGGTGGTGGCCTGGCGCAAACGAAGAGACATGTCTTTCAGCGAGCCGCTCTGCACCACGTATTTGACTTCGATGTCGCGCTCCCAGCGCTTCTGGTCAGTCAGTGGGTTGCCGTCGGCATCGCGGCGCATGTACACGGCGTTGGCGTTGGAGTATTCGGCGTCGGTGCCGCGGGCGTAACGAGTCATGAACGACAAACCCGACACGCCATAGCTGCTCATGTCGAGGTCGTAACGCACCATCCAGGAACGTTCCTTGGGCGAGTTGAAGTCGCTGTACTGGATGGAGTTGTCGAGGAAGATCGAGTCGGACTGGCGCAGATAGTCGAAGTCGTCGTTGCCGTTGTTGCGCTGGTGCGATAACGCAACGGAGTGGGCGCCGAGTTTCACCCCGACACGGCCGCTCCAGATGTTGTTGTCGAACTCGCCGAGCAGTTGTTTGCCTTCGTCGACCGCCTTGTAATAGTTCAAGCCACCGAATAGCGACAGGTCATCCGACAGCGGATAAGTCCATGCGGTGCCGGCGTAATACTGATTCCAGGCGTCCTTGAGGCGACTGGAATACAGGCTGAAACTGAGGTTTTTGTTCAGTGCATAGTCGCCACCGAGATAGCCGACCCACGGCGAATTGACTGGACCGGCGTAGAAGGTCGCGAAGTTTTCGCGCATGTCGCTGGACACCGGTTGGCTCATCGCATGCAGGCGACCGCCCTGTACCGACAGACCTTCGATACTGTTGTTGGTGGCCGTGACACCCCGGAAGCTTTCCGGCAACAGTCGGGAGTCGCCTGCCGCAACCACTGGGTTGGCAGGGAACACATCGCCGACCTTCACCACCGTATCGAAGGCGCGCACTTTGGCGGCGCCACCGACCTTGGTGTATTCATCCCGCGCCTGACCATCGCTGTCGACCGGCAACACGTCGAAAGAACTACGGCCACCGTTGCGCCCGTCACCGGTATCGAGTTTCAAGCCGATCATCGCAAACGCGTCGACCCCGAATCCAACGGTGCCTTGGGTAAAGCCGGATTCGAACTTGCTGATGACCGCGTGAGCCCAGGCCTCGGAATAGCCATTGCCGGTGGGACTCGACTGGCCGTCACGGTGATCACGATTGAAGTATAAGTTGCGGTTGAGCACCGTCAGGCTGCTGCCCTCGATAAACCCCTCGGGTTTTTCTTCCGCCAACACCATGGACGGCCCGGAGCCGACAACCACCGCTAAAGCGGCTATCGACATTTTTGTATTGTTAACCATCAATCACTCCTTGGGTTCGGCAGAACGGGAACGTGCTTCGGCGTGGGTTTTATTGTTCGGCGGGCAAGAGCCCGCCGGCATGGTCGCCGGGTGACATCGTTGCAAGCTGCGGATAACGCCAAGGTGATGGGGGAATTACAATTTCGTCATGTGCGTGGAATGACAACCTTGCACGTTCAGGTCAGCGCTGCGAGTTGTTCGATTGTTTGCGGAAAGCGTTCAACCAAGCGGATCAGTGTCGTGGCTTGGGCATTTGGTGTTGCCCGTCCTTGTTCCCAGTTTTCGAGGGTTCGGGTGTTGGTGCGCAGATACATGGCGAACACCGACCGGGAAAGATTGAGCTGTTGACGGATGGCTACCACTTCCTCGGCAGTGATGGGTACCAGTTTCGGCAGCTTGACCTTGTGGGTCCGCAGCGTGACCTTGCCTTGGCGCTCGTCGGCCAAGGCTTCGAGGCCTTCCATCAGTTCGGAAAAAATGTCACGTTTCATAGTGGGTTCTCGTGTTGATTTCTCTATCCAGCGTTTGTCTGAAAAGTTTTTTCTGGGAAGGCGACAGGTCGTCTTGCTCGTTTTTGCTATACACGGTGAACAGCCAGAATTGATCGAAACCTGACCACCAGTAATAAATCACCCTAAGCCCGCTACGCTTGCCTTTACCGCGACGTTGATCGGAAAAGCGGATTTTTCGCAGCCCGCCCGTGCCTTCAATGAGATCGCCCGCTTCGGGGTTTTTCAGCAGCTCCAACTGGAAACTGTGAAACAGATCGTCATCCAGGTAATCGTCTCGGTGTTTCTGAAACGCAGGTAATTCGATAAAAAGAGTATCCATGTTCTGTACGTCACCTGCGTATAGTGTTGTCTTGATAATCGAATAGGTCAAGGCTTCGATGCCATCCTTTTCGTCCTCCGTTTTCAAGGTAGACCCCGGCCGTAAAAACGCCTGTAGGACGAAGCGACCAGTCCGGTGAGACTGTTCGGGTAATGCCGGGGGGAAGGGGCGTTCGCGATTGACTCATCGGATCATCCACAGCACTATCTGCCGATGAATGATCGACGCCGAATGAACATGATGTGTTCCTTTATGACCGCTTCCGGCGGGCCATAAGGTCATACGTGCTTGGTATTTGACGTCTTACCCAAAGCCCCGCCAGAGATGGACGGGGCTTTTTGATTCTCCGTCTGCACATGGCTGATGGAGAGTGAAATGTTCGAAATTAGAAAAGCTACCCAAAGCGATGCCCAGACTGCATTCGACATACGGCGGCTAGCCATCCGACATCAATGCATCGGTGCCTATACCGAGAAGCAAATGCTGACCTGGACATCGGGGGCAGCAGAGGACGGTTACTGTGTGCTCATGGAAAAATATTTCTATCTGGGGTGCGTTCAGGGTGAGCCTGTGGCGACAGGCATGCTGGATCCGGAGAACCGCGAAATCGGCGCAATCTTTATACATCCTGACTTTATGGAACGAGGCCTGGGTAAGCGTATCGTGGGCTTTCTCGAAGATCTGGCGCGGGATCTTGGCCTGGTGGAAGTCCGTCTGGATGCGACTTTGAATGCCGCCGACTTTTATCGACGCTGTGGTTACATTGGGGAGGAGCCCGCGGTTTACCATTCCCCCTCCGGTCTTCAACTGGCCTGCGTTCCTATGGTGAAGAAACTGTGATGGCTTCGGGGCCGACCTGAGTAGCACTGCATAATTTGGCGCCTGAAAGCTCCAATCTAAAAACGCAAAAACGGCACTCGAAACGTGGGGCAAGGGCCACCAATGTCTAGGTTTTCGAGACGCCTCATTCTTGAGCGCCTTCAAAAGCATCGAGCATGTCGTCAGGCAGTGAGGTGTCAAAGTCTTCCGGAAGCACCAGTTTGCCTTTCATCGCTCCGATCCGCTGACCTCTGGGTTTGCCTACAGGAACCAGACGCGCAAGAGCCCGACCATGTTTGGCAATTGTGATGATCTGTCCGGCTGCTGCATCATCGACGAGTTTGGGCAGATTGTTTTTTGCTTCGGCCAACGGAACGACAATGTCACGGTTCATTGTTATTTCTCGCGTTGATTTATCGATCCAGCCAGTCATTCAAGATAGAGCCAATTGCGCAGTGTTGGATGTAGGACGAAACGGACATTCCCGCGCGAGGTTTCGGGGATTGCAGAAGGAGGGGAGGGCAGCGGTAACAAATCCCACAAACGCAAAAACGGCACCCGAAGGTGCCGTTTCTGTTTTCTACCGAGTATCGCTTAAGCGATCAACCCGCCAACCCCGACTGTTGAACCAGGTTCAGCAGCGGTTGTGGGTACAGGCCGAGGAAGAACGCCAGTACGGCGATCGCCAGCAGCATCACGCCGCCTGCACGTTGTTCCCAGTGCAGTTGCGCATCGTGGCGACGCAGGTTCGGTTCCATCAGGTACAGGGTGACCATCACACGCAGGTAGTAGAAGACGCCGATGGCGCTGCCCAGTACCAGGGAGCCGACCAGCCACCATTGGTGCGATTCGACGCCGGTGGCGATGATGTAGAACTTGCCGATGAAGCCCGCGGTCAGCGGGATACCGGCCAGGGACAGCATCATCACGGTCAGGACGGCGGTCAGGTACGGACGGCGCCAGAACAGGCCACGGTATTCGTACAGGGCATCCGCGTCACGGCCGCTGTACGGCGAGGACATCAGGGTGATCACACCGAACGCGCCGAGGCTGGTGATCACGTAGGTGACCAGGTACACGCCGATGGCTTCCACGGCCAGGCCCTTGCTCGCCACCAGGGCGATCAGCAGGTAACCGAAGTGTGCGATGGACGAGTAACCCAGCAGACGCTTGAGGTTGCTCTGGGTCAGTGCCAGCAGGTTACCGAACAGGATCGACGCGATGGCGATGACGGTCAGCACGTTGCTCAGCACGCCACTGCTCGCCGCTGGCGAGATCTGGAACAGACGCACCATCACCGCGAACACAGCCACTTTGGAGGCCGTGGCCAGGAACGCTGCCACCGGTGCCGGAGCCCCTTCGTAAACGTCCGGGGTCCAGAGGTGGAACGGTACCAGCGACAGTTTGAACGCCAGGCCGATCAGCATCATGCCCAGGCCCAGTTGCGCGATCGGGCTAGGCAGGCCGGTGGCCGCCAGGGCCTGACCGATGCCGTTGAAGCTCAGGCTGCCGGCTTCGGCGTAGAGCAGGGCCATGCCGAACAACAGGAACGCGGAACCGGCGGCCGACAGCACCATGTACTTGATACCGGCTTCCAGCGAACGCTTGTTGAAGAAGGCGTAAGCCACCAGACCGTAGACCGGTACCGAGAGCAGTTCCAGACCGACGAACAAACCGGCCAGGTGCTGCGCGCTGACCAACACCAGGCCACCGGCGGCGGACATCAGGATCAGCAGGTAAAGTTCTTCACGGTTGCCCGGGTAGCCCGTACCGCCATCGCCCAGGTAGGCGTGGGCTAGGGTCACACAGGCGAGGGTGGCGACCAGGATCAGCGCCATGTACAGGCAAGCGAAGGTGTCGATCTGCAGCAACGGGGTCACGGCCAATGGCGCGACTTTCAGGGCTGGCAGGATCGACAGCAAGGCCAGGTTAAGACCTGCCACCGACAGCAGGAAGGTTTGCGAGTGGTTGCGGCGCCACGCGATAGCCAGCATCACCACGATGATCGTGGCGCTGGTGATCAACAACGGCGCAAGCGCGATAAAGTGTTGAGTCGTGAATTCCATAGCGCTCTTACCGGGCCGAAGCGAGTTGAGTGAAGGCGGAGCCGAGCCACTGCTGCACGCCATGCATCGTCGCGGCAGAGGTATCGAGGAACGGTTGCGGGTACACGCCGATGTAAAGCAGCAGTGCCGCAAGCCCAACCACCATGATCAGTTCGCGACCGTCCATGCCATGCAGCACCGCGTCGGATTTCGACGGGCCGAAGTAGGCGCGGTGGATCATGATCAGCGAGTAGACCGAACCGAATACCAGGCCGGACGTGGCGATCACGGTGACCCATGGCGCGCTGGCGAAGGTGCCGATCAGGATCAGGAACTCACCGACGAAGTTACCGGTCGCCGGCAGGCCCAGCGACGCCGCTGCGAAGAACAGGCTTAGGGCTGGCAGGTAGGCAATCTTCGACCACAGGCCACCCATCTCGCGCATATCGCGGGTGTGGGTGCGCTCGTACAGCTGACCGGAGAGGATAAAGAGTGCCGCGGCCGACAGACCGTGAGCCAGCATCTGCATGACCGCGCCCTGCAGTGCCAGTTGGCTGCCGGAGTAGATGCCGATCAACACGAAGCCCATGTGGGAAACGGACGAGAAGGCAATCAGACGCTTGATGTCGGTTTGCGCAAAGGCCAGGAACGCACCGTAGAAGATCCCGATCAGACCCAGGGTCATGGCGAACGGCGCGAACTCGGCCGAGGCATTCGGGAACAGCGGCAGGGCGAAACGCAGCAGGCCGTATGCAGCAGTCTTCAGCAAGATACCGGCCAAGTCGACGGAACCCGCGGTTGGTGCCTGGGCGTGAGCGTCAGGCAACCAGGAGTGGAACGGTACGACGGGCAGCTTGACCGCAAAGGCGATGAAGAAGCCGAGCATCAGGATGTACTCGGTGGTCTGCGACATCTTGGTTTTCAACAGATCGGCGTAGTTGAAGGTAATCACGCCGGTGTCGTTGAAGTTGACCAGTACCAGGCCCAGGATCGCCACCAACATGATCAGGCCGGAAGCCTGAGTGAAGATGAAGAACTTGGTCGCCGCGTAGATCCGGGTTTTCTTGCCGTCCGAAGAACTGTGACCCCAGAGCGCGATGAGGAAGTACATCGGCACCAGCATCATTTCCCAGAAGAAGAAGAACATGAACAGGTCGAGGGCGAGGAACACGCCAACGACACCGCCCAGGATCCACATCAGGTTCAGGTGGAAGAAGCCCACATGACGCTGAATCTCTTTCCAGGAGCAGAGTACCGAGAGGACACCCAGCAGGCCGGTCAGCAGGATCATCAACAGCGACAGGCCGTCGAGGGCCAGGTGCACGTTGATGCCGAAGCGCTGGATCCAGACGTGTTTGAACTCAAGCGCCCAGGTCGGATCGGCGCCAGGTTTTGGTGCAAATGAATAGTCACCGTTGGCCCACAGCCAGAGGCCGAGGGAGAGCAGCAGGGACATGGTGATCAGCGCAATCCAGCGGGGGAGGGTGGCGCCGAAGCGCTCACCCATCCAGCACAGCAGGCCGCCGATGAAGGGGATCAGGATTAGCCATGGCAGAATCATGACGGGCTCGTTTCCTTTCGCAAGTTCGCAAGGTTCATAGTCAGACCGCTACCAGCACGACGGCGCCGATTACCAGCACGGCACCAGCAGCCATCGAGGCGGCATACCAACGCAATTGACCGGTCTCGGTGCGGCTCAGGGCGGTGTGACCGCCTTTGGCCATACGCGGGATCAGACCGATGGTCTGGTCGAGCGGGTCTTTGCGCAGAATGTGGCTGATCGCAAGGTATGGCTTGACGAACAGTTTGTCGTAGATCCAGTCGAAGCCCCAGGCAGCGAACCACCAGGCCGAAAGGAAGCGGCCGATGCCGCTGTTGGCGATAGCCGTGACGAAGCGACGCTTGCCGAGGAACAGCAGCGCGGCCAGCAGGATACCGGACAGGGCAATGGCGCCCGAAGCGATTTCCAGGCTGTGCTTGGCTTCGCCGCCGGCATGGCCGACGCTTTCCGGCAACACACCGTGCAGCGGTGGAACGATCATCGCGCCGACGAACGTCGACAGTACGATCAGCACCGACAGCGGCAGCCAGTGAGCAATGCCGTGACCGGCATGGGCTTCGGTCTTCGCTTCACCGTGGAACGTGATGAAGATCAGGCGGAAGGTGTACAGCGAGGTCATGAAGGCACCGACCAGACCGGCATACAGCAGGCCTTCGTTACCGCTGGCGAACGCTTCCCAGAGGATTTCATCCTTGGAGTAGAAGCCCGCGGTCACCAGAGGCAAGGCCGCCAGGGCCGCGCCGCCGACGATGAAGCTGGCGTAGGCCAGTGGCAGTTTCTTCCACAGGCCGCCCATCTTGAAGATGTTCTGCTCGTGGTGGCAGGCAACGATCACCGCACCGGATGCAAGGAACAGCAGCGCCTTGAAGAAGGCGTGGGTCATCAGGTGGAAGATCGCGCCATCCCATGCACCGACGCCCAGGGCCAGGAACATGTAGCCGATCTGGCTCATGGTCGAGTAGGCGAGGATACGTTTGATGTCGGTCTGAACCAGTGCGGCAAAACCTGCCAGCACCAGCGTCACGCCACCCACGACACCTACCAGGTGCAGGATATCCGGCGCCAGTGCGAACAGGCCGTGGGTACGGGCGATCAGGTAGACACCGGCGGTTACCATGGTCGCGGCGTGGATCAGTGCCGAAACCGGAGTAGGGCCGGCCATCGCATCCGCCAGCCAGGTTTGCAGCGGCAGTTGCGCGGATTTACCGACAGCGCCGCCCAGCAGCATCAGGGTCGCCAGAACGATCCAGAAGTCGCCGGCCTTGAAGTGCTCAGGCGCCTTGACCAGCAGTTCCTGGATATTCAGCGTGCCCAGTTGCTGGAACAGGATGAACAGGCCGATGGCCATGAACACGTCGCCGACGCGGGTCACGATGAAGGCTTTGAGTGCCGCGTTACCGTTGTTGCGGTTGCTGTAGTAGAAACCGATCAACAGGTACGAGCACAGGCCCACGCCTTCCCAGCCGAAGTACACGAACAGCAGGTTATCGGCCAGGACCAGGAACAGCATGCTGGCGATAAACAGGTTGGTGTAGGCGAAGAAGCGCGAGTAACCGGCTTCACCGCGCATGTACCAGGACGCGAACAGGTGGATCAGGAAGCCCACGCCCACCACCACACCGAGCATGGTCACGGACAGACCATCCAGGTACAGGGCGAAGTTCGGCGTGAAGCCTTCCACCGCCATCCATTGCCACAGCACCAGGGTGTAGTGGCCACCCTCCGGCGGTGCAACGTTGAATTGCCAGATCACATAAGCCGCGACGATCGCCGACAAGCCGATGGAGCCGACGCCGATCAGCGCCGAGAGGTTTTCCGAGAGGCGTCCCCGGGAGAACGCCAGCAGCACAAAACCGATCAGGGGGAACAGGAAAGTCAGATAGAGAAGGTTCATCCGCGCATCTCGCTGGCAGCGTCGATATCGAGAGTGTGGAAGCGGCGATACAGCTGCAACAGAATCGCCAGGCCGATACTGGCCTCGGCGGCTGCCAGGCTGATCACCAGGATGAACATGATCTGTCCATCCGGCTGCGCCCAGCGGCTACCGGCAACGATGAACGCCAGTGCGGAGGCATTCATCATGACCTCCAGGCTCATCAGCACGAAGAGAATGTTGCGCCGGACCATCAGGCCGACCAGACCGAGGCAGAACAGGATGCCGGCGACCGCCAGACCATGCTCCAAAGGGATAGCAGGCATCGTCATTGCTCCTTGGCTTCGTTGCGGCCCAAGTGGAACGCCGTGACGGCTGCGGCGAGCAGCAGCATCGAGGCGAGTTCGACCACCAGCAGATAAGGACCGAACAGGCTGATGCCCACGGCCTTGGCGTCTACGGTGGTGTGGCCGAGGGCCTGGCCGCTGGAGTGGCTGAACAGCACATACAGCAGTTCAGCCAGCAGCAGGCCGCCGAGTACGACCGGGCCCAGCCAGATACCGGGCTTGAGCCAGACGCGCTCTTGCTGAACCGAGGCCGGGCCCAGGTTCAGCATCATCACCACGAACACGAACAGCACCATGATGGCGCCGGCGTAGGCGATCACTTCCAGTACACCGGCAAACGGTGCGCCAAGGGCGAAGAACGTCATGGCCACGGCGATCAGCGAAATGATCAGGTAGAGCAGGGCGTGCACGGGGTTGGTGTTGGTGATCACGCGAAGCGTGGACACAACAGCGATACCCGATGCGAAATAGAAAGCGAATTCCATCGTTCTTCCTTAAGGCAGCAAGCTCTTCACGTTGATCGGCTCGGCTTCATTCTGCGCGGCGCCTTTTGGCTTACCGGCAATCGCCATACCTGCAACACGATAGAAGTTGTAGTCAGGGTTTTTACCGGGACCGGAGATCAGCAGATCTTCTTTCTCGTAAACCAGGTCCTGCCGCTTGAACTCGGCCATTTCGAAATCCGGTGTCAGCTGGATCGCGGTGGTCGGGCAGGCTTCCTCGCAGAGGCCACAGAAAATGCAGCGCGAGAAGTTGATGCGGAAGAAGTCCGGGTACCAGCGACCGTCTTCGGTTTCAGCTTTCTGCAGCGAGATGCAACCCACCGGGCACGCCACGGCGCACAGGTTGCAGGCTACACAACGCTCTTCGCCGTCGGGGTCGCGGGTCAGGACGATACGGCCACGGAAACGCGGCGGCAGGTACACGGGTTCTTCCGGGTACTGCAGCGTGTCGCGCTTGCGGAAGGCGTGGCCGAAGATCATCACCAGGCTGCGAAGCTGGGTGAAGAAGCCATGCACGATGTCAAAAATGTACTTCATGATTCTCTATCCTCACTGAGCCGCGACGGCGGGCGTGTTGAGCAACACGATCGCAGCGGTCACCAGCATGTTGACGAGGGTCAGCGGCAGGCAGAACTTCCAGCTGAAGTCCATCACTTGGTCATACCGTGGGCGCGGAATCGAGGCGCGCAGCAGGATGAAGAACATGATGAAGAACGCGGTTTTCAGTGCGAACCAGATGAACGGGATCTGCGGCAGGAGGCCGAACGGGCCGTGCCAGCCACCGAAGAACAGCGTGACCAGCAGCGCCGAGATCAACACGATGCCGATGTACTCACCCACGAAGAACATGCCCCATTTCATGCCGGCGTATTCAATGTGGTAACCGTCGGCCAGTTCCTGTTCCGCTTCCGGCTGGTCGAACGGGTGACGGTGAGTCACGGCGACGCCAGCGATGAAGAAGGTCAGGAAACCAAAGATCTGCGGAATGATGAACCACATGTTCTGCGCTTGGTATTCAACGATGTCGCGCATGTTGAACGAGCCAACCTGGATCACGATGCCCATCAGCGACAGGCCCATGAACACTTCGTACGACACGGTTTGTGCCGAGGCCCGCAAGCTGCCCAACAGGGCGAACTTGTTGTTACTCGACCAGCCGGCGAACAGCACCGCGTAGACCGAAAGACCCGCCATGGCGAAGAAGAACAGGATGCCGATGTTGATATCCGCCACGCCCCAGGTCGGGGTGATCGGGATGATCGCGAAGGCAATCAGCAAGGCGCTCATGGCCACGACCGGTGCCAGGGTGAAGATCACTTTGTCGGCGAACGGCGGAGTCCAGTCTTCCTTGAAGAACATCTTGATCATGTCGGCCGCAATCTGGAACGCGCCGAACGGGCCGACGCGGTTCGGACCGTAACGGTCCTGCCAGAGGGCGAGCAAACGACGCTCGACCCAGCTCAGCAGCGCGCCGCAAACCACTACGGCGAGCAGAATCACGATGGCCTTGAGGACCGCGATGATTACGTCGATCACTTCAGGAGTGAACCAGGTCATAGCGCTGCCTCCTGCAGACCGTCAACGGATTTGCCAAAGATGGCTGGTGGAATGCCGGCGATACCTGCAGGCAATGCGACCAGACCTGCACCCAGCTCTTCGTTGATGCGTAGCGGCAGACGCAAAGTCTGGCCAGCAACGTTCAAGCTCAGCAGGGCACCGTCATTGACACCCAGGCGATCGGCTTCGGACTTGGCCAGCGACACGTAGGCGGCCGGAATGCGTTCCTGCACCGGTGCGGCTTTGGAAGAGTTTTCTTCGCTACCGAACAGGTGGAAGAACGGTACGACCTGCCAGGTGCCTGGCGCCGGGTTGAACGCGCGCGGAACACTGGCGAACCAGTTCAGCGAATCACCGGTGCTTTCGATCAGGCGAGTGCCCGGGTCGCCAGCGCGCAGGTGACCACCGACTTCGTCCTGGAACTTGTTCCAGGCTTGCGGCGAGTTCCAGCCCGGAGACCAGGCGAAAGGTACTTGCTGACGCGGTTCGGCGGAGCCCGAGTAACCTTCCATGGAGAACGAGAACGCGGTGTCGTTATCCTGGGAAGTACGCGGTTCGTGCACGCTGATGTCGGCGCGCATGGCGGTACGACCGGAGTAACGCAGTGGTTCGCGCGCCAGTTTCAGGCCTTTGATCCGGAATGCGGCGGACGGTGCGGCATCGACGATACGCGCCAGTTGCGGCGTGCTTGCAGCAACGGCAGCGGTGACGTGGTCCAGTTGGGTCCAGTCGATCGGCTGGTTCAGCAGGGTCGAACGCAGGGCGTGCAGCCAGCGCCAGCCTTCGTGAACCAGAATGCTCGCGTCGAGGTAAGTCGGGTCGAAGACCTGGAAGAAGCGCTGGGCGCGGCCTTCCTGGCTGACCAGCGTACCGTCGCCTTCAGCGAAGCTGGCCGCTGGCAGTACCAGGTGCGCGCGATCGCTGGTGGCGGTCTTCTGATGGTCCGCCACGATCACCACTTTCGCGGCGTTCAGGGCCGCATCGACCTTGGATTTGTCGGTGCGGGTGTACAGGTCGTTTTCCAGCACGACGATGGCGTCGGCACGGCCGTCGATTACCGCTTGCAGCGCTTCGTCGACCGAGTTGCCGCCGAGCATGGCCAGGCCGAGGCTGTTGGCCTCCGGCACGATCAGGCTGATGGAACCGTTCTTCTCGCGCAGCTTCAGGGCTTTGGCGATGTTTGCCGCCGCTTCGATCAGCGCCTTGGAACCCAGCGAGGTACCGGCAATGATCAGCGGACGCTTGGCTGCAAGCAGGGCGTCGGCAATGCGCTTGGCCAGCGCCAGAGCTTCGGCGTCCAGACCTTCAACGGCCGGTGCGCTGGCGTCGAGGGCGTGAGCCACGGCGAAACCGATGCGGGCCAGGTCGTCTGGTGCGGCGTGAACGCATTCTTCAGCGATGTCGTCGAGCTTGGTTTCAGCCAGGCTGGCGATGAACAGCGGGTTCAGCTCGTGCTGGCCGATGTTCTTCACCGCGGCGTCGAGCCATGGCTGAACGCGCATGGCGTCGGCCATGTCTTCGGCCTTGCCCTTGACCGATTGACGCAGGGCCAGGGCCATGCGCGCAGCGGTCTGGGTCAGGTCTTCGCCGAGGACGAAAATCGCATCGTGGTCTTCGACGTCGCGCATGTTCGGGATCGGCAGCGGGCTGTCTTTGAGCACCTGCATGACCAGACGAATGCGTTCCAGCTCGGAGGCTTCGATACCGGAGTAGAAGTGCTCGGCGCCGACCAGTTCGAGCAGCGCGTAGTTGCTTTCGAGGCTGGCGCGTGGCGAACCGATACCGACGATGTTGCGACCGCGCAGCAGGTCGGCGGCTTTATCCAGTGCTTCGTCCAGGCTCAGTTTCGCGCCGTTGGCCAGCTGTGGCTGACGTGGGCGATCCTTGCGGTTGACATAGCCATAGCCAAAACGGCCACGGTCGCACAGGAAGTACTGGTTCACCGAACCGTTGAAGCGGTTTTCGATGCGGCGCAGTTCGCCGTAACGCTCGCCCGGGGAGATGTTGCAACCGCTGGAGCAGCCATGGCAGATGCTCGGCGAGAACTGCATGTCCCATTTGCGGTTGTAGCGTTCGGAGTGAGTCTTGTCGGTGAACACACCGGTCGGGCAGACCTCGGTGAGGTTGCCGGAGAACTCGCTTTCCAGGGTGCCGTCTTCAACGCGACCGAAGTACACGTTGTCGTGGGCGCCAAACACACCGAGATCGGTGCCGCCGGCGTAGTCCTTATAGAAGCGCACGCAGCGATAGCAGGCGATGCAGCGGTTCATTTCGTGGGAAATGAACGGGCCCAGTTGCTGGTTCTGGTGGGTACGCTTGGTGAAGCGATAACGGCGCTCGTTGTGGCCGGTCATCACCGTCATGTCTTGCAGGTGGCAGTGACCGCCTTCCTCACAGACCGGGCAGTCGTGAGGGTGGTTGGTCATCAGCCATTCAACGACGCTGGCGCGAAACACTTTCGCTTCTTCGTCGTCGATGGAGATCCAGCTGCCGTCGGTGGCGGGGGTCATGCAGGACATGACGATCCGACCACGCTTGTCGTTCTCGTCGGTGTACTGCTTGACCGCGCACTGGCGGCAAGCGCCAACGCTGCCAAGGGCTGGGTGCCAGCAGAAATAAGGGATATCGAGGCCTAGCGACAGACATGCCTGTAACAGGTTGTCTGCCCCATCGACTTCGAGCTCTTTGCCGTCTACGTGGATAGTGGCCATGGTTCAAAGTTCTTCGTTGGCCCGGTGTCAGCGGGCGTGGCTAATGGAATCTTGTTATCCGTCCAAATCCAAACAGCCTCGAAAGGCGTCATCGGACGAAAGGCGAACGGCACGGACCGTTCGCCTTTTTTAAAGCGTTAAGCGCCGACTACGATCGGCTTTGCCAGAGGCGGGACGACGGCGCGGGTAGGCGCGATGCCGGCTTCGAACTCTGGACGGAAGTATTTGATGGCACTGCCCAACGGCTCCACGGCACCCGGTGCGTGAGCACAGAAGGTCTTGCCTGGGCCGAGGAAACCGACCAGACCCAGCAGGGTCTCGATATCGCCGGCTTGCCCTTCACCGTTCTCGATCGCGCGCAGCAGCTTGACGCTCCACGGCAGACCGTCACGGCATGGGGTGCAGAAACCACACGATTCACGGGCGAAGAACTCTTCCATGTTGCGCAGCAGGGACACCATGTTGACGCTGTCGTCCACCGCCATGGCCAGGCCGGTACCCATACGGGTGCCCACTTTGGCGATGCCGCCGGCGTACATTTGTGCGTCCAGGTGTTCCGGCAACAGGAAACCGGTACCGGCGCCGCCTGGCTGCCAGCACTTGAGCTTGTAACCGTCGCGCATGCCACCGGCGTAGTCTTCGAACAGCTCGCGACCGGTAACGCCGAACGGCAATTCCCACAGGCCCGGATTCTTGACCTTGCCGGAGAAGCCCATGAGCTTGGTGCCCATGTCTTCGCTGCCTTCGCGGGCCAACGATTTGTACCAGTCCACGCCGTCGGCAATGATTGCCGGCACGTTGCACAGGGTTTCAACGTTGTTCACGCAAGTCGGCTTGCCCCACACGCCCACGGCGGCAGGGAAGGGCGGCTTGGAGCGCGGGTTGGCGCGGCGGCCTTCGAGGGAGTTGATCAGTGCGGTTTCTTCACCGCAGATGTAACGCCCGGCGCCGGTGTGGACGAACAGCTCGAAATCGAAGCCGCTGCCCAAAATGTTTTTACCCAACAGCCCCGCTGCCTTGGCTTCTTCCACGGCACGGTTGAGGTGCTTGGCAGCGGTGGTGTACTCGCCACGCAGGAAGATGTAGCCACGGTAGGTTTTCAGCGCGCGAGCACTGATCAGCATGCCTTCGATCAGCAGATGGGGCAGTTGCTCCATCAGCATGCGGTCTTTCCAGGTGTTCGGCTCCATTTCATCCGCGTTGCACAGCAGGTAGCGGATGTTGATGGATTCGTCCTTGGGCATCAGGCCCCACTTCACGCCAGTGGGGAAGCCTGCACCGCCGCGACCCTTGAGGCCGGAGTCTTTCACGGTCTGGACGATGTCGTCCTGGGCCATGTCGGCGAAGGCCTTGCGTGCAGCGGCGTAACCGTTCTTGGCCTGGTACTCGTCGAGCCATACGGCTTCGCCGTCGTCACGCAGGCGCCAGGTGAGCGGGTGAGTCTCGGCCGAACGCTTGATGCGGTTGGCTGGACCGAAGGAAGTCAGGGTCATACGTAGCCCTCGAGCAATTTGGCAACGCCGGCAGGCTGCACATCACCGAATGTGTCGTCGTCGATCATCAACGCCGGCGCCTTGTCACAGTTGCCGAGGCAGCAGACCGGCAGCAGGGTGAAGCGACCGTCGGCGGTGGTCTGGCCCAGGCCGATGCCCAGCTTGCTCTGGATTTCGCTGACCACCGATTCATGGCCGCCGATGTAGCAGACCATGCTGTCGCAGACGCGGATGATGTGACGGCCGACTGGCTGACGGAAGATCTGGCTGTAGAAAGTAGCCACCCCTTCAACGTCGCTGGCCGGGATGCCGAGGATTTCGCCGATGGCGTAGAGCGCGCCGTCAGGCACCCAACCACGTTCCTTCTGGACGATCTTCAGGGCTTCGATCGACGCCGCGCGCGGGTCTTCGTAGTGATGCAGCTCGTGCTCGATGGCCGAGCGCTCGGTTTCGCTGAGGGCGAAACGGTCTGTCAGGATAAGCGTGCTGTTCATGCTTAACGGTCCACGTCGGCCATAACGAAATCGATACTACCCAGGTACGCGATCAAGTCCGCGACCATGCTGCCTTTGATCACCGAAGGGATCTGCTGCAGGTGCGGGAAGCTTGGGGTACGAATCCGGGTGCGGTAGCTCATGGTGCCGCCATCGCTCGTCAGGTAATAACTGTTGATGCCCTTGGTCGCTTCGATCATCTGGAAGGATTCGTTGGCCGGCATGACCGGGCCCCACGAAACTTGCAGGAAGTGCGTGATCAGGGTCTCGATGTGCTGCAGCGTGCGCTCTTTAGGCGGCGGCGTGGTCAGCGGGTGATCCGCCTTGTACGGGCCTTCCGGCATGTTGCGCAGGCACTGCTCGATGATCTTGATGCTCTGGCGCATTTCTTCGACGCGAACGATGCAACGGTCGTAGGCATCGCCATTGGCCGCCAGCGGGACTTCGAATTCGAAGTTTTCGTAGCCGGAGTAGGGGCGAGCTTTACGCAGGTCGAAATTGCAACCGGTCGAACGCAGGCCGGCACCGGTGACGCCCCATTCCAGGGCTTCCTTGGTGTTGTAGGCGGCGACGCCGATGGTCCGGCCACGCAGGATGCTGTTGTCCAGTGCGGCTTTCTGGTATTCGTCCAGACGCTTTGGCATCCACTCGACGAAATCCTTGACCAGTTTTTCCCAGCCGCGTGGCAGGTCGTGGGCGACGCCACCGATGCGGTACCAGGCCGGGTGCAGGCGGAAACCGGTAATGGCTTCGATCACCGTGTACGCCTTCTGGCGGTCGGTGAAGGTGAAGAACACCGGAGTCATGGCGCCGACGTCCTGGATGTAAGTCCCCAGGAACAGCAGGTGGCTGGTGATCCGGAAGAACTCGGCCATCATGATGCGGATGACGTCGACCTTCTCGGGCACCTTGATGCCGGCCAGCTTCTCGACCGAGAGCACGTACGGCAGGTTGTTCATTACGCCGCCGAGGTAGTCGATACGGTCGGTGTACGGAATGAAACTGTGCCAGGACTGGCGCTCGGCCATCTTCTCGGCACCACGGTGGTGGTAGCCGACGTCTGGCACGCAGTCGACGATCTCTTCACCGTCCAGCTGCAGGATGATACGGAACGCACCGTGGGCCGAAGGGTGGTTCGGACCCAGGTTGAGGAACATGTAGTCCTCGTTCGGGCCGGAACGCTTCATGCCCCAGTCTTCAGGCTTGAAGCGCGCGGCTTCTTCCTCAAGCTGTTGCTTGGCCAGGGTCAGGCTGAACGGATCGAACTCGGTGGCACGGGCCGGGAAGTCCTTGCGCAGCGGGTGACCTTCCCAGGTCGGCGGCATCATGATGCGGCTCAGGTGCGGGTGGCCGGCAAAGTGAATGCCGTACATGTCCCACACTTCACGCTCGTACCAGTTGGCGTTCGGCCAGATGCTGGTGACGCTCGGCAGGTTGAGGTCGCTCTCGGACAAGGCAACCTTGATCATTACGTCACTATTACGTTCGATCGACATCAAGTGATAGAACACAGTGAAGTCGACGCCGTTTGGCAGCCCTTGACGCTTGGTGCGCAGACGCTCGTCCACGCCGTGCAGGTCATAGAGCATGACGTACGGCTTGGGCAGGTTGCGCAGGAAAGTCAGGACTTCGACGAGTTTGGCACGGGCAACCCAAAGCACCGGCATGCCGGTGCGGGTAGGCTGGGCGGTGAACGCCTCTGGGCCAAAACGGTTGTTCAGTTCGACGACCACATCCTGGTCGTCTGCCTTATAAGGCGGGATGTACAGAGCACTGCCTGCAGTCATGGTTATTTATCGCTTTCGGTCAACGTAAAGAATGAAGCCAGGTTCTCGTTCTATAAAAGAAGCAGATCTGGATCAGACTTCGTCGGGGCTGCGCAGGTTGGTTACCTGAATACGCTGTTCGCGGCGCTGTTCCTTTTGCGAAGGCATCTCGGCGCGGTAAACGCCTTGATCGCCAACGACCCAGGAAAGTGGGCGACGCTCCTGGCCAATCGACTCCTGCAACAGCATCAAGCCTTGCAGAAAAGCTTCAGGGCGGGGTGGGCAGCCAGGCACGTAGACGTCCACGGGCAGGAACTTGTCCACCCCTTGAACGACGGAGTAGATGTCGTACATGCCACCGGAGTTGGCGCACGAACCCATGGAAATGACCCATTTAGGTTCGAGCATCTGCTCGTAGAGACGCTGAATGATCGGCGCCATCTTGATGAAGCAGGTACCGGCGATAACCATGAAATCCGCCTGACGCGGCGATGCCCGGATTACCTCGGCGCCAAAGCGCGCGATGTCGTGGGGCGCCGTGAAGGCGGTGGTCATTTCCACGTAGCAGCACGAAAGACCGAAGTTATACGGCCACAGGGAGTTCTTGCGCCCCCAGTTGATCGTGCCGTTGAGCACGTCTTCGAGCTTGCCCATGAAAATGTTTTTGTGAACTTGATCTTCTAACGGATCGGAAACGGTTTCCCGTTGGCCAATCGGATACTGCTCGTTAGGAGCATCGGGGTCGATCCTGGTGAGATTGTATTGCATTGCCAAAGCCTCATTGTTTCAGCTTCGCTTGCCGCTTAAGACGAGCTGCCGGAGCCCAGTCAAGGGCGCCCACTCGAAATAGGTAGACAAGACCTGCCAACAGAATTGCTATGAAAACGAGAGCTTCGACGAATCCGGTCCAGCCGCTTTCGCGGACGGACACAGACCAGGCAAAGAGAAAGAGGGCTTCGATATCGAAGATCACGAAGAGCATCGCGACCAGATAGAATTTGGCTGAGAGCCGCAAGCGGGCGCCACCTGTAGGTAGCATGCCGGACTCGAACGGTTCGTTTTTGCTGCGGCCCCAGGCTTTTGACCCGAGGAGGCTGGAGACGCCGAGCATGAAGGCGCAAAGGCCGCCGACACCCAGAAGGAAAATGGCAAAGCCCCAGTTGTGGGCCATGAGTCCGGTCGCTTCGGGCATGCTGGTAATCCTTAACAGAGAGCAAAGGTCTCTGAGCTTGATAAAGAAATAAGGCAGTGACGATATGTCGCAGCAATCAATCCCGCTGATTTTATGGCTAAACACCCTGCAAGTAAAATTCCTATAGCGAAATTATTTATTGGAATAAGGACATGGCGTATCTCCAAAGCCCTGTAGCCCATACGGTTCGGGCATTAGCGGGGGTTTTGTCAAATATGTTTTGTAGGGAATGTAACGAACATAGTTTTCGATAAATGATAATCAATGTTATTTGGTGTGGTTTTCAAACTGTTTAGCGGGCGGCGGTTCGGCAAGTTGTCTTATATGTGCGTTACTGCAAGTAGCGCGCGGGGTGGTTTTACCTTGTTTTCCTGGTCGTGAAACTGCTCTGGATCAAGGTTTTTCCCTGCGCTCGCTCCTACAGAGGGGGAGAATCCCAGGCAAAAAAACGCCCCGAACCAGTCGGGGCGTCAGATGAGCGGCTTTGCGGTTAGCTTTTTATTCGGTCCGCAAGGGCCGTTTGTTTAAGCGAAGCAGATCAGTGGAACTGTTCTTCTTCGGTCGAACCGGTCAGTGCGGTTACCGAAGACGTGCCACCCTGGATCACGGTGGTCATGTCGTCGAAGTAGCCGGTGCCCACTTCCTGCTGGTGAGCCACGAAGGTGTAGCCCTTGGCGGCGTCAGCGAACTCTTGCTCTTGCAGCTTCACGTAGGCAGTCATGTCGTTGCGGGCGTAGTCGTGTGCCAGGTTGAACATGCTGTGCCACATGTTGTGAATGCCGGCCAGGGTGATGAACTGGTGCTTGTAACCCATGGCGGACAGTTCGCGCTGGAACTTGGCGATGGTCGCGTCGTCCAGGTTTTTCTTCCAGTTGAAGGAAGGCGAGCAGTTGTACGACAGCAGTTGGTCCGGGTATTCCTTTTTGATCGCTTCGGCGAAGCGACGGGCTTCGTCCAGATCCGGCTTGGCGGTTTCGCACCAGATCAGGTCGGCGTACGGCGCGTAGGCCAGGCCGCGAGCGATGGCCTGGTCGAGACCGGCGCGAACCTTGTAGAAGCCTTCCTGGGTACGGGTGCCGGTCACGAATGGCTGGTCGTACGGGTCGCAGTCGGACGTCAGCAGGTCAGCAGCGTTGGCGTCGGTACGGGCCAGGATAATGGTCGGTACGCCGGCGACGTCGGCTGCCAGGCGAGCAGCGGTCAGCTTCTGCACGGCTTCCTGGGTCGGAACCAGTACCTTGCCGCCCATGTGGCCGCATTTTTTCACGGAGGCCAGTTGGTCTTCGAAGTGAACGCCGGCGGCGCCTGCTTCGATCATGCTTTTCATCAGCTCGTAAGCGTTCAGCACGCCGCCGAAACCGGCTTCAGCGTCAGCCACGATCGGGGCGAAGTAGTCGATGTAGCCTTCGTCGCCCGGGTTCTTGCCGGCTTTCCACTGAATCTGGTCAGCGCGACGGAACGAGTTGTTGATGCGCTTGACCACGGTTGGAACCGAATCCACCGGGTACAGCGACTGGTCCGGGTACATCGATTCGGCGGAGTTGTTATCCGCAGCCACTTGCCAGCCCGACAGGTAGATCGCCTGGATGCCAGCCTTGACTTGCTGTACCGCCTGGCCACCGGTCAGGGCACCCATGCAGTTAACGAAATCTTTCTCGGGACGGAAGGATGGCTTGGCGCCCTGGGTCACCAGGTTCCAGAGCTTCTCGGCGCCCATTTTTGCAAAGGTGTGCTCAGGTTGAACCGAGCCACGCAGACGGACGACGTCAGCAGCGGAGTAATTGCGCTTCACGCCTTTCCAGCGTGGGTTTTCAGCCCAGTCTTTTTCGAGGGCTGCAATTTGCTCTTCGCGTGTCAGTGCCATGGAGATAAACCTCGTCGCGTCTTTAATCGAAAATGGTTCTGGGTGAACAATTCCTGCGTGCCAAATACGCTCATTCAGTTGGGGGCGTACATGGTTGCTCGCTGACCAGAAGCTTAGGCGGTCAAGTCGGGTTCGGCGGGGATGGCGACGGGATGAACGATGGGCTCGAGGGGGAGGTGAGCAGGTAAGGGCGAACTGGCGAGCGCATTCGGGCGTCGTGGGCCTTGGTGCGAACTTCAGTGTGGAGCCGGGTTACCTAATTACGCTTCCGTCCCTCGGGACAACTTCGTTCCAGTCGGCAACCTCGTCAAACACACCTTGTGGGCGGTACAGACACGAATCGGCTCGCGGGGTAGGGTGCGAACAGCGACTCGAAAGCCCTTGCCAGGGCCTCTGATTAGCGGGAGCGAGGCCATCATGCCTTTGCTTTTTTGGCTCGTCAAACGTTTTGTAGTGCTTTTTTTCAAGCACTACATCTTTGGTCTAATACGACTAATCAGTCAGTTTTTGGTGCTTTAGTCCAAGGTGTCGACTTTCACCCGTAAAGTCATGTCATCCCGGCCCTGAGTCGAGTAGCTGCGGGTCAGGCCCTGTTTGTCGGCCTGAGTCTGACGATTCACGCCGGCCAGGGTGATCCACTCGCCCAGTCGACCGCTGACAGTTGTGTCGGTACTTTGCACGTTCACTACATCGGGACGTTCCTGGCTCATCCGGTCACGGTTGGTGCTGATAGCCAGGTGAACGATGTTGCCGGTGACGCTGGCGGTGACGTAGAAACCCTGGGTGACATTGCGGTATTCGGTCTGGCTGCGCAGGTCGCCATAGCCGTCAGTCTGAGTGCTGGTGAGCGGCACGCTTTGGCCGACCTGGATTAGCGCCGGTGCGCCTTCGCTGGCCTGAATCTGCTGGATACCGCCTTCACGGCTGTCGGTGCTGCGATTGATGATGCGGGTTTGATTCGGCGCGGCACCGTTGACCGAGTAGCCCTGATCGCCCTGAAAGTTGTTTTCGTTGGTGTCGACGGTGATCAGTAAGCGTTTGGGGGCGGTGTCGAGTTGCGCGAGGAAGGTCTTGAGTTCATCGATCTTGTCGGGCTCGGCGTTGACGATCAGCTGGTTGCCGTAGGCGCTGACCTTGCCGTCCTTGCCGATGAAGTTCTGCGCTACTGGCAGCAGGTCGGCGCTGGTGCGGTAATTCAGGGGCACGATCTCGGTGGCGGCCATGACCGAAAAACTGCAGGTCAGCAGCAGCGTGGTGAGCAGGGTGCGTAGGGACATGTCCGTTTCTCCGCAAATCAAAGGTTTGATATTGCCAGTTTGTCGGCCCGGCGTGGTGCGAGTTGAATCACAGACAGCAAAACGCCCCGGCATCCGAGAATGGCGGGGCGTTTTGTGGTGTTCTTGATATGTATTTGTGGTGAGGGGGCTTGCCCCCGTTGGGTCGCGCAGCGGCCCCAAGATTTTTAGGGCTACTGCGCAGCCCAACGGGGGCAAGCCCCCTCGCCACAGGGAATCAAGCCGAGTGACGCACCATGTCCACATGCGGAATCCCGGCTTCCAGGAATTCCTCACTGACCATGCTGAAACCCAAGCGTTCATAGAACGCCGTGGCCTGCACTTGCGCGCTCAGCATCTGCTGCTTCAGTCCGCGCTTCTCGGCTTCACCGATCACCGCTTGCATCAGCGCATCGCCAACCTTCATGCCGCGCCAGTCTTTGAGCACCGACACCCGGCCGATGTGGCCATCGGGCAACAGGCGGGCGGTGCCGATCGGAAAGTCGCCTTCGAAGGCCAGGAAGTGCACCGCCGTGGCGTCATCGGCATCCCATTCCAGTTCAGGAGGAACGGATTGCTCGGCGACGAATACCGCTTCACGAATGCGCCGGATCTCGGCGTTGTCCTTTTGCCAGTCTGCGACACGTACGTGAATCTTATTCATCGGCAAACCCCAGGCTGCCCTGCTTGACCAGTTCACACAGCAGGCCACGGCCGTCTTCGTCGCTCAGCCATGGGCCGAGGTTATCGACATGTAGGGCGTCGGCGGCGCAGATCATTTTCAGCAGCTCGCGCAGCTTGCCCGGCAGGTAACGACTCTGGCCGCTGGCGAACAGCAGCAGGTCGTCGTCGACTTCCGACCAGGCCAAGCGCGCACTCGGGTTGCGGATCAGCACGGCACCTTCTTCGAGAGCGCTGAGGAAGTCTTGCTCTTCGACTTCTTCCGGGCCGACCACCAGTTCCGGGTAGCGCGGCTCGGTCATGAACTGGCCGAACCAGGTCAGCAGCAGGCGCTCGTCGCTCATGTGCTCGGCCAGCAGGCTTTTGAGGCGATCGAGGGCATCATGCTGGATTTGATGAGGATCGACCGCCGGCAGGGCGTCGGCGTCGGTGTAGCGCTCTTCGTCCGTCAGGAACTGGCTGAGGAAGTCGGTGAAGTGGGTCAGCACTTCAGCGGCGCTCGGGGCGCGGAAACCGACCGAGTAGGTCATGCAGTCGTCGACAGCCACGCCACAGTGAGCCAGGCGCGGCGGCAGGTAGAGCATGTCGCCCGGTTCCAGTACCCACTCATCGGTGGCTTCGAATTCGGCGAGGATGCGCAGGTCCGCGTGCTGCAGCAGCGGGCTCTCGGTATCGCACATCTGGCCGATTTTCCAGTTGCGCTTGCCGTGGCCTTGCAGCAGGAACACGTCGTAGTTATCGAAGTGCGGGCCGACGCTGCCACCTGGGGCGGCGAAGCTGATCATCACGTCGTCGACGCGCCAGCTCGGCAGGAAGCGGAAGTTTTCCAGCAGTTCGGCGACTTCCGGCACGAATTGGTCGACGGCTTGCACCAGCAGGGTCCATTCGCGTTCCGGCAGTTTGCTGAATTCGTCTTCGGCGAACGGGCCGCGGCGCAATTCCCAAGGGCGCTCACCGTGCTCGATCACCAGGCGCGATTCGACTTCTTCTTCCAGCGCCAGGCCGGCCAGTTCGTCGGCGTCGATCGGGCTTTCGAAATCAGGAATCGCCTGACGGATCAGCAGCGGTTTTTTCTGCCAGTAGTCGCGCAGGAATTCCCGTGCCGTGATGCCGCCCAGAAGTTGAAGAGGAATGTCAGGATTCATGTGTAACCTATTGAAAAAATGCACTTTTCAGACGGGAATAAAAACGCCCGGCGGCGCCGGGCGTCTCAAACGGGTAGAGCGGTCGATCAGATGCGTTTGGCTTGTGCTACAGCGTTGCCGATGTAGTTGGCCGGGGTGAGCAGTTTCAGCTCAGCCTTGGCGGCGGCTGGCATGTCCAGGCCGTCGATGAAAGTTTGCAGTGCTTCAGGGCTGATGCCCTTGCCGCGCGTCAGCTCTTTGAGCTTCTCGTACGGGTTTTCGATGTTGTAGCGACGCATCACGGTCTGGATCGGCTCGGCCAATACTTCCCAGCAAGCGTCCAGGTCGGCGGCAATCTTTTGCTCGTTGAGCTCCAGTTTGCTGATGCCTTTGAGGCTGGCTTCGTACGCGATCACGCTGTGGGCGAAGCCGACACCGAGGTTGCGCAGTACGGTGGAGTCGGTCAGGTCGCGCTGCCAGCGGGAGATTGGCAGTTTGCTCGCCAGGTGCTGGAACAGTGCGTTGGCGATGCCCAGGTTGCCTTCGGAGTTTTCGAAGTCGATCGGGTTGACCTTGTGCGGCATGGTCGACGAACCGATTTCGCCAGCGATGGTGCGCTGTTTGAAATAACCCAGGGAGATGTAGCCCCAGATGTCGCGGTCGAAGTCGATCAGGATGGTGTTGAAGCGCGCGATCGCGTCGAACAGCTCGGCGATGTAGTCGTGCGGTTCGATCTGCGTGGTGTACGGGTTGAAGCCCAGGCCCAGCTCGTCTTCGATGAAGGCGCGGGCGTTGGCTTCCCAGTCGATCTCAGGGTAGGCCGACAGGTGAGCGTTGTAGTTGCCGACGGCGCCGTTGATCTTGCCCAGCAGCGGAACCGCGGCGACTTGAGCGATTTGACGCTCCAGACGGTAAACCACGTTCGCCAGCTCTTTGCCCAGGGTGGTCGGCGATGCCGGTTGACCGTGGGTGCGCGACAGCATCGGCACTTCTGCGAAACGGATGGCCAGTTCGCGGATGGCGTTGGCGGTCTGGCGCATCAGCGGCAGCATCACGTCATCACGGCCTTCACGCAGCATCAGGGCGTGGGACAGGTTGTTGATGTCCTCGCTGGTGCAGGCAAAGTGGATGAACTCGCTGACCTTGGCCAGTTCCGGCAGCTTGGCCGCCTGCTCTTTGAGCAGGTATTCAATGGCTTTGACGTCGTGGTTGGTGGTGCGCTCGATCTCTTTGACACGCTCGGCGTGCTCCAGAGAGAAGTTTTCCGCCAGGGTGTTCAACACCGCGTTGGCTTCGGCGGAGAACGCCGGCACTTCGCTGATGGCAGGGTGAGCGGCCAGGCGCTGGAGCCAGCGCACTTCAACCAGAACGCGAGCACGGATCAGGCCGTATTCGCTGAAAATAGGGCGCAGGGCCTGGGTTTTGCCGGCGTAGCGGCCGTCAACAGGGGAAACCGCAGTGAGCGAAGAGAGCTGCATGGGGTGTTCTCGGACAGTCGGGCAACGAAATGGGGCGCGTATCATACATGAAAAAAATCCGCCGGTCCGTTGCCAACTGACCGGCGTATTACGCGTTACTGACTACAAAACGGTATTGCGGGCGCGGTTCAGCTGCTGCGCATCAGCGGGTAAAGCTCTTTAAGCAACTTGCGTCGGCTGATCACCAACTGCCAGCGATGACCGCCCAACTGCCGCCACAGGCGTGCCGAACGAATCCCGGCCAGCAACAGTGCGCGGATTTTCGAGGCATTGCTCGGTTGCTGCAGGTTGCGCATGTCGCCATGCACCTGAATCCGTTGGCGCAAGGTGCTCAGGGTGTCCTGGTACAGCGCACCGCAAGCGGCGATCACGTTTTCGTGGGCCGGGCCAAAGTGTTCGACCTGGGACTGAATCTGCGGCAGGCGTTTGCCGATCACGTCCAGCATGTCATTGCGCTTGGCCAATTGGCGCTCCAGTCCCAGCATCGCCAGGGCGTAGCGCAGCGGTTCGCGCTGAAGGGTGCTGGGGTCGCGTTCCAGGGCGCCGATCAATGCGCGATAGCCTTCGCGCAAATTGATGTCGTCGCCGCCGTACACTTCCAGAGTGTCCTTGGGGTCGCGAATCAACAGGCTGCCGAGCATGCAAGTCAGGCCGGCTTCGTTGGTCTGCCCGGTCTTGGCTATCTTGTCGACCAGCACGGCGGCGAGAAACACGCCGCCCAGGGCCGTCAGTTGCTCCTGAGTCGGGCTCATGAACGCTGGTCCTTGCTGGTCCAGGGTTCAGCCACTTCGATCACGCCGCCGCCGAGGCAGATTTCACCGTCGTAGAACACCACGGATTGGCCCGGAGTGACCGCGCGTTGCGGGTCATCAAAGGTGGCGCGGTAGCCGGTGGCGGTCTTTTCCAGGGTGCAAGGCTGGTCGCTCTGGCGATAACGCACTTTGGCGGTCAGCCTGCGCGGCTCGGTCAAGTCGATCGGGTTGACCCAATAGATGTCCGAGGCGAGCAGGGCGCGCGAGAACAGCTGCGGGTGGGCATTGCCCTGGCCAACGATCAGCTCGTTGTGTTCCAGGTCCTTGATCAACACGTACCACGGCTCTTCACCGGCGTCTTTCAGGCCGCCGATGCCCAGGCCCTGGCGCTGGCCGATGGTGTGATACATCAGGCCATGGTGGCGGCCGATGACTTCACCGTCGGTGGTCTTGATCTCGCCGGGTTGGGCCGGCAGGTATTGCTTGAGGAAATCGCTGAAGCGACGTTCGCCGATAAAGCAGATTCCGGTGGAGTCCTTTTTCTTCGCGGTGGCCAGGTCGTGTTTCTCGGCAATCGCGCGGACTTCGGGTTTTTCCAGCTCGCCGACCGGGAACAGGGTCTTGGCGATCTGTTCGCCGCCGACGGCGTGCAGGAAGTAGCTCTGGTCCTTGTTCGGATCCAGGCCCTTGAGCAATTCGGTGCGACCATCGATGTCGCGGCGACGCACGTAGTGGCCGGTGGCGATCAGGTCGGCGCCGAGCATCATGGCGTAGTCGAGGAACGCCTTGAACTTGATCTCGCGGTTGCACAGGATGTCCGGGTTCGGCGTGCGGCCGGCCTTGTATTCGGCCAGGAAGTGCTCGAACACGTTGTCCCAGTACTCGGCGGCGAAGTTGGCGGTGTGCAGCTTGATGCCAATCTTGTCGCAAACGGCCTGCGCGTCCGCCAGGTCATCCATGGCGGTGCAGTATTCCGTTCCGTCGTCTTCTTCCCAGTTCTTCATGAACAGGCCTTCCACCTCATAGCCTTGCTCGATCAGCAGGAGAGCGGAAACGGAAGAGTCCACGCCGCCGGACATACCGACAATGACGCGCTTCTTTTGTGTGGCAGAAGGGGCTGGATCACGCATAGGGATTTAATGAGTGTCTTGAAAAAGGACGCGATTCTAGCAGGCTCAAGCCTGCAAGGCTAAAGAGAAGGGCGGATCAGCTCGAGGCTGAAGTGTTTACCGTCCAGATAATCATCGATGCAGCGGATGATCAGCTCACTGCGCCAGTTTGCGCGCTGTTGCAGCAGTTCGTCACGCGTCAGCCATTTTGCGCCGACAATACCGTCGTCCAATTGATAGTCGGGATGGTGTTTCAGCGCTTTGGCGGTGAAGCAGACGCGTTGATAGGTCACTCCGTTGCTCGGGGCGGTGTAGAGGTAAATGCCTATTACGCCGGTTGGCTCGACGTCCCAGCCGGTTTCTTCGAGGGTTTCGCGTACGGCGGCCTCGATCAGGGTTTCGTCCGGGTCCAGATGACCGGCGGGCTGATTGAGCACCGTTCGTCCGTGTTTGGATTCTTCGACCATCAGGAAGCGACCGTTGTCTTCGACGATGGTGGCGACGGTGATGTGGGGTAGCCAATCCATGAAATGTCCTCGATGTTGAATTTGAAGCGCTTTCCCTGTGGGGGGCAGTGTTCACATTTGAATGCTGTCAACGCTGAAAGCACAAACCCCGGCGCATGGCCGGGGTTTGTGATGTTCCCTTACAACCTTAAACCAACGCAGCAATCGCAGCGTTGAAGGTTGTGCTCGGGCGCATGGCCTTGCTGATCAGCTCGGCATTGGCGTGGTAGTAACCGCCGATGTCCACTGGCTTGCCCTGAACGGCGTTGAGCTCGGCAACGATGGTTGCTTCGTTCGCGGTCAGGGTTTTGGCCAGTTCGCCAAATTGCGCTTGCAGTGCAGCGTCTTCGGTCTGGGCGGCCAGGGCTTGAGCCCAGTACAGTGCCAGGTAGAAGTGGCTGCCGCGGTTGTCGATGTTGCCGACTTTACGCGATGGCGACTTGTTGTTGTCCAGGAACTGGCCAGTGGCCTGATCCAGGGTCTTGGCCAGCACCAGCGCTTTAGGGTTGTTGTACGTCACACCCAGATGCTCAAGGGAGGCGGCCAGGGCCAGGAACTCGCCCAGGGAGTCCCAGCGCAGGAAGTTTTCTTCCAGCAGCTGTTGAACGTGCTTCGGTGCCGAACCGCCAGCGCCGGTTTCGAACAGACCGCCGCCATTCATCAGCGGAACGATCGACAGCATCTTGGCGCTGGTGCCCAGTTCCATGATCGGGAACAGGTCAGTCAGGTAGTCGCGCAATACGTTGCCGGTCACCGAAATGGTGTCGAGGCCGGAGCGAGTGCGCTCCAGGGTGAACTTCATCGCGTCGACTGGCGACATGATGCGGATGTCCAGGCCGGAAGTGTCGTGATCCTTCAGGTAGGCCTGAACTTTCTCGATCACTACGCCGTCGTGGGCGCGCATTGGGTCCAGCCAGAAAATCGCTGGAGTGCTGCTTGCGCGAGCACGGTTGACGGCCAGTTTGACCCAGTCCTGGATCGGCGCGTCTTTGGTCTGGCACATGCGGAAGATGTCGCCGGCTTCAACCGACTGTTCCAGCAGCAGGGTGCCTTTGCTGTCGGTGACACGAACAACGCCGTTGGCCTTGATCTGGAACGTCTTGTCGTGCGAGCCGTACTCTTCGGCTTTTTTCGCCATCAGGCCAACGTTCGGCACGCTGCCCATGGTGGTCGGATCGAAGGCGCCGTTTGCCTTGCAGTCTTCGATTACCGCCTGGTAGATGGTGGCGTAGCAGCGATCCGGGATCACCGCTTTGGTGTCGTGCAACTGGCCGTCGGTGCCCCACATTTTGCCGGAGTCACGGATCATGGCCGGCATCGAGGCGTCGACGATGACATCGCTCGGCACGTGCAGGTTGGTGATGCCTTTGTCGGAGTTGACCATGGCCAACGATGGGCGAACGGCATAAACCGCCTGGATGTCCGCTTCGATCTGCGCTTGTTGCTCGGCAGGCAAGGCCTTGATGCGAGCGTACAGGTCGCCGATGCCGTTGTTCAGGTTGAAGCCGATCTGCGCCAGCACGTCAGCGTGTTTGGCCAGTGCGTCTTTATAGAACTCGGCAACGATCTGGCCGAACATGATCGGGTCGGAGACCTTCATCATGGTGGCTTTGAGGTGAACCGACAGCAGCACGCCTTTGGCCTTGGCGTCTTCGATCTCGGCGGCGATGAAGCTGCGCAGCGCGTTTTTGCTCATGACCGCGCAATCGAGGATCTCACCGGCTTGTACGGTGGTTTTTTCTTTCAGGACGGTAGTGGTGCCGTCTTGAGCGATCAGTTCGATTTTGACGGCGTCAGCGGCGTCGATCAGGGCAGCTTTTTCGCTGCCGTAGAAATCGCCGGTGCTCATGTGAGCCACGTGGGACTTGGAGTCCTTGGCCCAGGCGCCCATTTTGTGCGGGTGCTTGCGCGCATAGTTCTTGACCGACAGTGGTGCGCGACGATCGGAGTTGCCTTCGCGCAGAACCGGGTTTACGGCGCTGCCCTTGATCTTGTCGTAGCGGGCCTTGGCTTCTTTGTCGGCGTCGCTGGTCACGGTTTCCGGGTAGTCCGGCAGTGCATAGCCCTGGGCTTGCAGCTCTTTGATCGCGGCCTGCAGCTGCGGAACCGAAGCGCTGATGTTCGGCAGCTTGATGATGTTGGCTTCAGGTGTAACGGCCAGGTCGCCCAGTTCGGCGAGGTGGTCGGCTACCGCTTTGTCACCCAATTGCTCGGGGAAGCTGGCCAGGATGCGCCCTGCAAGAGAGATATCGCGGGTTTCAACGGCGATATCAGCGGAGGCGGTGAAGGCCTCTACGATAGGCAACAGTGAATAGGTGGCGAGGGCTGGGGCTTCGTCGGTGAAGGTATAGATGATCTTCGAGCGGGTGGGCATATTCGGATTAACTCTCTCTTCTTTGCTAAAGCGTGCATAGAAACTCGAGGGGCGCCGGGTAAGCGCGTTCGTTCAAAGTCATCCATGAGCCGAATGTCGAGGTTTCTTTGCGGTGATGTTGGGTGCATCGGTCGAGCGTCAAGCGGGTGGACTGCGGTAACAATCCTGCTTTTTCGGGCCCAGAGTCTCGGCTACATTTCCAGTGGCAGAGAGGTCGGCCGTCGTGACTCTGTGGTCAGCGGCGGCATTATACATAGGTAGCTGGCAATCTGCCGATGGTTCATATGCAACGATTCTCGTCCATTGGTCTAAAGGTCGCAGGCAGGCGTGGGGAGTAGCCTTGTATGGCGTGCTTGAGTTTGGCGCTTTTCCCTTTACTTTCAGGCTTGTACGTCACGAACTGTGCAGCTTCGCGGCAGATGGACGGAACATAGGGTTTGCGCGCCGATTCAACTGGGGTACGCTCGGACGAAGCCAGATGTTCAATCCAAACAATGGAGTTCAGCATGGGATACAAGAAGATTCAGGTTCCAGCCGTCGGCGAAAAAATTACCGTCAACGCGGACCATTCTCTCAATGTTCCTAACAACCCGATCATTCCCTTCATTGAAGGTGATGGTATTGGCGTTGATATCAGCCCGGTCATGATCAAGGTTGTCGATGCTGCTGTTAAGAAGGCTTACGGCGGCGAGCGCAAAATTTCCTGGATGGAAGTCTACGCCGGGGAGAAAGCGACTCAGGTTTACGATCAGGACACCTGGCTGCCTCAGGAAACCCTGGACGCGGTCAAGGATTACGTGGTTTCCATCAAGGGCCCTCTGACCACGCCGGTCGGCGGTGGCATCCGTTCCCTGAACGTGGCGCTGCGCCAGCAACTCGACCTGTATGTGTGCCTGCGTCCGGTGCGCTGGTTTGAAGGCGTGCCGAGCCCGGTCAAGAAACCAGGCGACGTCGACATGACCATCTTCCGCGAAAACTCGGAAGACATTTATGCCGGTATCGAATGGAAGGCCGGTTCGCCGGAAGCGACCAAGGTCATCAAGTTCCTTAAAGAAGAAATGGGCGTCACCAAGATCCGTTTCGACCAGAATTGCGGTATCGGCGTCAAGCCGGTTTCCCTGGAAGGCACCAAGCGTCTGGCGCGCAAGGCCCTGCAGTATGTGGTCGACAATGACCGCGACTCGCTGACTATAGTGCACAAAGGCAACATCATGAAGTTCACCGAAGGTGCCTTCAAGGAATGGGCCTACGAAGTGGCTGCCGAAGAATTCGGCGCGACCCTGCTCGACGGCGGTCCGTGGATGCAGTTCAAAAACCCGAAAACCGGCAAGAACGTCATCGTCAAGGACGCCATCGCCGACGCCATGCTTCAGCAGATCCTGCTGCGTCCGGCCGAGTACGATGTGATCGCCACCCTGAACCTCAATGGTGACTACCTCTCCGATGCCCTGGCGGCAGAAGTGGGCGGTATCGGTATTGCGCCGGGTGCGAACCTGTCCGACACCGTGGCCATGTTCGAAGCCACCCACGGTACCGCGCCGAAGTACGCCGGCAAGGACCAGGTCAACCCGGGTTCGTTGATCCTGTCCGCCGAAATGATGCTGCGTCACATGGGCTGGACCGAAGCGGCCGATCTGATCATCAAGGGCACCAATGGCGCCATTGGTGCGAAAACCGTGACCTACGACTTCGAGCGTCTGATGGACGGTGCCAAACTGGTGTCGTCTTCGGGCTTCGGTGATGCGCTGATCTCGCACATGTAAGCGAAGAGCGGCTGCAATAAAACCGCCCGGCTCGAGTGATCGAGTCGGGCGGTTTTATTATGACTGGATGCCTTGGGTGGTATGAATCAGCTCACGGCTTTGGCGTGGCTGCTGGTAGCGGCTGCGGCGGCTACTGCGTCAATGGCCACTTTGTCCGTAATGTTGACGGCGTGCAGCCCCTTGGGGCCTTGAACAATGTCAAAGTATACGGCTTGCCCGGCCTTGAGGGTCTTGTATCCATCCATCTTGATTGCCGAAAAGTGGGCAAAGAAATCGATATCCTTGCCATCCTCGTCGCGACCTTCTCCGGCGTCGGTGTTAATGAAACCGAACCCCTTGGCATTGTTGAACCATTTCACCTTACCGACAGCCATACTCATATCCCTCTGCAACAGACTCCATCACTGGAGTATCATCCAGTTAATCCGCAGTCTAATCTTGTAAATAGATTGACTCCGCGGACCTTTTTTACCCACTGTGGGCTCTATTGGTTGTAACACCGTTTTCCCGATAGTCAAGGTGACCGGGCAGTCGGAGTTGAAATCGCTGATGGCCGCCCCCACCACTGTATTTGCACAACTGACGAACCTTTCTTTCCATGCATGCAATCAGCCAGATTCGACTAACATTCAATCAGGATCGCCCTGATTTACACGACGACGATTCCGCAGGCATTGCTGTTCAGGAGGCTAAGCCTGCTTTACAGGCGCCGCCTATGTACAAGGTGGTTTTGTTCAACGATGACTACACACCGATGGATTTCGTCGTCGAAGTGCTCGAGGTGTTTTTTAACCTGAATCGCGAGCTGGCGACCAAGGTCATGCTGGCCGTTCATACAGAAGGACGGGCAGTATGTGGAGTGTTTACCCGCGACATCGCCGAGACCAAGGCCATGCAGGTCAACCAGTACGCCAGGGAAAGCCAGCATCCGCTACTCTGTGAAATCGAGAAGGACGGTTAATCGCCGACCACTTGGGTATGAGGTGAAGCTATGTTAAACCGCGAGCTCGAAGTCACCCTCAATCTAGCCTTCAAGGAGGCTCGTTCGAAGCGTCATGAATTCATGACCGTCGAACACCTGCTGCTGGCCCTATTGGATAATGAGGCTGCCGCTACCGTTTTGCGTGCCTGCGGCGCAAACCTCGACAAACTCAAGCATGACCTGCAGGAGTTCATCGACTCCACCACGCCATTGATCCCCTTGCATGACGAGGATCGTGAAACCCAGCCAACCCTGGGCTTCCAGCGTGTACTGCAACGTGCTGTCTTTCACGTACAGAGCTCGGGCAAACGCGAAGTGACTGGCGCCAACGTGCTGGTCGCGATCTTCAGTGAGCAAGAGAGTCAGGCAGTGTTTCTGCTGAAACAGCAGAGCGTTGCGCGCATCGATGTCGTCAACTACATCGCCCATGGCATTTCCAAAGTGCCGGGGCATGGCGATCACTCTGAAGGTGAACAAGATATGCAGGACGACGAGGGCGGTGAGTCTTCTTCTTCAGGCAATCCTCTGGATGCTTATGCCAGCAACCTCAACGAACTTGCGCGCCAGGGTCGTATCGATCCGTTGGTAGGCCGTGAGCTCGAAGTCGAGCGCGTCGCGCAGATCCTGGCGCGTCGTCGCAAAAACAATCCGCTGCTGGTGGGCGAGGCGGGCGTGGGTAAAACCGCGATTGCCGAAGGCCTGGCCAAACGCATTGTCGATAACCAGGTGCCGGACCTGCTGGCCAACAGCGTGGTGTATTCCCTCGATCTGGGGGCCTTGCTGGCCGGAACCAAATACCGCGGCGATTTCGAGAAGCGCTTCAAGGCGTTGCTCAATGAGCTGAAAAAACGTCCGCAGGCGATCCTGTTCATCGATGAGATTCACACCATCATCGGTGCGGGCGCTGCGTCCGGTGGCGTCATGGATGCCTCGAACCTGCTCAAGCCGTTGCTGTCGTCGGGCGATATCCGTTGCATCGGTTCGACCACGTTCCAGGAATTCCGCGGGATCTTCGAGAAGGACCGTGCCTTGGCCCGGCGCTTCCAGAAGGTCGATGTGTCGGAGCCTTCGGTGGAAGACACCATTGGCATCCTGCGTGGCCTGAAAGGGCGTTTCGAGCTCCATCACAACATTGAATACAGTGATGAAGCCCTGCGCGCCGCTGCCGAACTGGCCTCGCGTTACATCAATGATCGGCACATGCCGGACAAGGCCATCGACGTCATCGACGAGGCGGGCGCCTATCAGCGTCTGCAGCCAGTCGAGAAGCGCGTGAAACGCATCGAAGTGCCTCAGGTCGAGGATATCGTTGCGAAAATCGCGCGAATTCCGCCAAAACACGTCACCAGTTCCGACAAAGAGTTGCTGCGTAACCTTGAGCGTGACCTGAAGCTCACGGTATTCGGCCAGGATGCGGCGATCGACTCACTGTCGACCGCGATCAAGCTGTCCCGTGCCGGCCTCAAGTCGCCTGACAAGCCCGTCGGTTCGTTCCTGTTCGCGGGCCCGACCGGCGTCGGTAAAACGGAAGCTGCGCGGCAGCTGGCCAAGGCGTTGGGGGTCGAGCTGGTTCGCTTCGACATGTCCGAGTACATGGAGCGCCACACCGTATCGCGTCTGATCGGTGCGCCTCCAGGCTATGTCGGGTTCGACCAGGGCGGTCTGCTGACCGAAGCCATCACCAAGCAGCCTCACTGCGTATTGTTGCTCGATGAAATCGAGAAGGCGCATCCGGAAGTCTTCAACCTGCTGTTGCAGGTCATGGACCACGGTACGCTGACCGATAACAACGGGCGCAAGGCAGATTTCCGTAACGTGATCGTCATCATGACGACCAACGCCGGTGCCGAGACTGCAGCGCGTGCTTCGATCGGTTTCACCTATCAGGACCACTCGTCCGATGCGATGGAAGTGATCAAGAAGAGCTTCACGCCGGAATTCCGCAACCGTCTGGACACCATTATCCAGTTTGGTCGCCTCAGCCATGAGGTCATCAAAAGCGTGGTGGACAAGTTCCTTACCGAGCTTCAGGCGCAGCTGGAAGACAAGCGTGTGCTGCTGGAAGTCACCGACGCTGCTCGCAGCTGGCTGGCGGCCGGTGGTTACGACGTGACCATGGGTGCTCGACCAATGGCGCGCTTGATTCAGGACAAGATCAAGCGTCCGCTGGCGGAGGAGATTCTCTTTGGCGAACTGGCCGAACATGGCGGTGTGGTGCACATCGACATCAAGGATGGCGAGCTGACCTTCGAGTTCGAGACCACGGCTGAAATGGCCTGACGTTAACCGCAACAAAGCCAAAAGGCGCCGAAAGGCGCCTTTTTGCTGCCTGCCATGATCGTTCCCGCGCAGAGCGTGGAAACGATCCGCACACAAAAACGCCCGGCATAGCCGGGCGTTTTGTATTGACTTGATTAGCGAGCGCGGTAGGTGATGCGCCCTTTGCTCAAGTCATAGGGCGTCAGCTCGACGCGCACTTTGTCGCCGGTAAGAATACGAATGTAGTTCTTGCGCATCTTGCCGGAGATATGCGCGGTTACGACGTGCCCATTTTCCAACTCCACACGAAACATGGTGTTGGGCAGGGTGTCGACGACAGTGCCTTCCATTTCGAAGCTGTCTTCTTTCGACATGCAGTAAAGCCCTCGGTGTCCAATGAATGGCCCGGTGCAACTGCGCCAGGCAAAAGCGGCGTGCATTGTGCCCGAAAAGTGGGGTTTAAGCCAAGGGGTTCTAGTTCAGGATGACCCAACGTTGATTAATCAGCAGTTCGATAGGGCGATATTGGGTCTTGTAGCTCATTTTTTTGCAGTTTTTGATCCAGTAGCCGAGATAGACCGCTTCCAGCCCCAGGCGCCCGGCTTCGGCAATCTGCCAGAGAATCGCGTAACGCCCCAGGCTGCGACGCTCCTCGCCGGGCTCGTAGAAGGTGTACACCGCTGACAGGCCATTGGGCAGCAAGTCGGTGACGGCCACCGCCACCAGTCGGCCTTCGAGACGAAATTCGTAGAAGCGGGAGAACGGCAGGTCACGCACCAGGAAGGTCGAGAACTGATCGCGACTCGGCGGATACATATCGCCGTCGGCGTGGCGTTGTTCGATGTAGCGCTGGTAGAGGTCGAAATACTCCTCGCTGAACGTTGGTCGGGCCGGGCGTACCTGCAAGTCGGTATTGCGTTTGAGAATGCGTTTCTGCTGACGGTTGGGGGTAAATTGCGCCACAGGAATACGCGCCGGTACGCACGCATTGCAATTCTGGCAATGGGGCCGGTAGAGATGATCACCACTGCGACGAAAGCCCATTTCCGACAGATCTGCGTAGACATGCACATCCATGGGCTGACTGGGATCGAGGAACAGCGTAGTGGCCTGCTCCTCGGGCAGATAACTGCAAGAGTGGGGCTGAGTGGCATAGAACTTCAAACGCGCCAACTCGGTCATGATCAACCCTCGGGATAAACTTTTGATAAGGGGACTTTCTCAATTCGTCTCCCCGCATTAAGTGTAAGCCACACGGGCCAATGTCGCTCAGCAAACCCAGGTGGCACGACCGGGTTGATCCAGGTGCCGGGCAAGGTAGCCGGCAAACTCGGTGCGGGGAATCGCTCGGGCGCCCAGGCTATGCAGATGATCGGTAGGCATCTGGCAATCGATCAGCACAAAACCTGAGTCTTTCAGATGTCGCACCAGCGTGGCAAAGCCATATTTGGAGGCGTTGTCGGCGCGGCTGAACATCGACTCACCGAAAAACAGCTGTCCCATGGCCAGGCCGTAGAGCCCGCCGACCAGCACGCCATCGTCCCAGACCTCCACCGAATGGGCGTAGCCGCGCCTGTGCAGTTCGACGTAGGCGTCCTGCATCGCTTGGGTTATCCAGGTGCCATCGGCGTACTCGCGCGGCGCGGCGCAGGCGCTGATGACCGCGGCAAAATCCCGATCGAAGGTCACTTGATAGCGTTGTTGGCGCAGCAGTTTATTCAGGCTGCGGGAGACATGCAGTTCGTCGGGAAACAGCACCGTGCGCGGATCCGGTGACCACCAGAGAATCGGTTGGCCTTCCGAGAACCACGGAAAGCAGCCATGGCGATACGCCTGAATCAGACGGTCGGCGGACAGATCGCCGCCCGCGGCCAGCAGTCCGTTGGGGTCGCGCATGGCTTTTTCCAGCGGCGGAAAAGTCAGGGTATTGCGTTGTAACCAAGTCAGCATGGCATCCGGGCTTGCAGAAGGGGAGGGCGGTGGCGGGCCGATAAACCCGCCAGATAGAAGGTTAACCGTCAAACGCCGGGAATGTCATCGAGATACTTCTCGGCATCCAGCGCAGCCATGCAACCGGCTCCGGCAGAGGTCACGGCCTGGCGGTAAACGTGGTCGGCCACGTCGCCGGCGGCGAATACACCCTGGATGGCGGTGGCGGTGGCGTCGCCTTCGCTGCCGCCCTTGACCAGCAGGTAGCCGTTGCGCATCTGCAGCTGGCCCTGGAACAGGTCGGTGTTGGGTTTGTGGCCGATGGCGATGAACACGCCGGCCAGCGACAGTTCAGCGGTTTCGCCGGTATGGCTGTGACGCAGGCGGGCGCCGGTCACGCCGCTGGCGTCACCGAGTATTTCGTCCAGGTTCTGGTTCCAGTGCAGGCGGATATTGCCGTTGGCGGCTTTTTCGAAGAGCTTGTCCTGCAGGATCTTCTCCGAACGCAGTTTGTCGCGACGGTGAATCAGATGAACCTCCTTGGCGATGTTCGACAGGTACAGGGCTTCTTCCACCGCGGTGTTGCCGCCGCCGACCACTGCGACCACCTGGTTGCGATAGAAGAAACCATCGCAGGTGGCGCAGGCCGAAACCCCTTTGCCGGCAAAGGCTTCTTCCGATGGCAGCCCCAGGTATTGGGCCGAAGCGCCGGTGGCGATAATCAGCGCATCGCAGGTGTAGGTGCCGCTGTCGCCGATGAGCTCGAACGGGCGCTGTTGCAACTTGGCGGTATGGATGTGGTCGTAAACGATCTCGGTGTCGAAGCGTTCGGCGTGTTTCTGCATGCGTTCCATCAGCACCGGGCCAGTCAGGCCTTCGACGTCGCCGGGCCAGTTGTCGACTTCGACGGTAGTGGTCAGCTGGCCACCGGCCTGTATGCCGGTAATGACAACGGGTTTGAGGTTGGCGCGAGCGGCATAAACGGCTGCGCTGTAACCGGCAGGGCCGGAACCCAGAATGATCAGGCGGGAATGCTTCGCTTCACTCATAAAAACACCTCATAAGCCTTTGTCACAAAAGAGAATGCATGCTCAAATTGGACTGCGCGTATTGTGCTGTTGGCTATGCTGGAGCCAAGGGTCTCAAGCATGGCATTGGGCGAACAAACCCGTACAATGCCCGCTTGTAACAGTGTTTGTATCAAAAAAGCGCTGCGTGCCGTATTTCGAAAAGCCGGGGCACAGTGTTAAAAGTAGTCCCGGTTGGGACTGTTAACTTTTTTACCTGCCTGGATTGGGCAGTTTTTATAGTCATTCAACAGATGGACGCGCCAAGGGCGCAGGAAAAGAAGCGTTTTGAAGAAATCCACCGCAGCACCTAAAACAGTCGTTCCGCTCTGGCGCCAGCAATTGCACTACCGGCTCAAGGAAGGTGCATTGATCGCCATCGGCGCCTTGTGCCTGTTCCTGATGATGGCCTTGTTGACCTATGGCAAGGACGATCCGGGCTGGAGCCATAACAGCAAGATCGACGATGTACAGAACTTCGGCGGGCCTGCCGGCTCTTACAGCGCCGACATCCTGTTCATGGTCCTGGGTTACTTCGCCTACATTTTCCCGCTATTGCTGGCGATCAAGGCCTATCAGATCTTCCGTCAGCGCCACGAGCCATGGCAGTGGAGCGGCTGGCTGTTTTCCTGGCGCCTGATCGGCCTGGTGTTCCTGGTGCTGTCAGGCGCGGCGCTGGCCCATATCCATTTCCATGCGGCGACCGGTCTGCCGGCCGGAGCGGGCGGCGCTTTGGGTGAAAGCCTCGGCGACCTGGCGAAGAATGCACTGAACATTCAGGGCAGCACGCTGTTGTTCATCGCGCTGTTCCTGTTCGGCCTGACGGTGTTCACCGACCTGTCATGGTTCAAGGTGATGGACGTCACCGGCAAGATCACCCTCGATTTGTTCGAACTGTTTCAGGGCGCGGCCAATCGCTGGTGGGCAGCCCGTACCGAGCGTAAGCAACTGGTCGCCCAACTGCGTGAAGTCGATGATCGCGTGCATGACGTAGTGGCGCCAACCGTGACCGACAAACGTGAGCAAGCCAAGGTCAAGGAGCGCCTGATCGAGCGCGAACAGGCCCTGAGCAAGCACATGTCCGAGCGCGAAAAGCAGGTGCCGCCGGTGATTGCTCCCGCGCCGCCGAAGCCGGCCGCTCCGAGCAAGCGTGTGGAAAAAGAGAAACAGGCGCCGTTGTTCGTCGACAGCGCCGTGGAAGGCACCTTGCCGCCGATTTCGATTCTCGACCCGGCGGAAAAGAAACAACTCAATTATTCGCCTGAATCCCTGGCGGCCGTCGGCCACTTGCTGGAGATCAAGCTCAAGGAATTCGGCGTCGAAGTCTCGGTGGATTCGATTCACCCGGGCCCGGTCATTACCCGTTACGAAATCCAGCCTGCCGCCGGGGTGAAAGTCAGCCGTATCGCCAACCTGGCGAAAGACCTGGCCCGTTCCCTGGCCGTGACCAGCGTGCGCGTGGTGGAAGTGATTCCGGGCAAGACCACGGTCGGTATCGAGATTCCTAATGAAGACCGGCAGATTGTGCGGTTCTCCGAGGTCTTGTCGACCCCCGAGTACGATAACTTCAAGTCTCCGGTCACCTTGGCCCTGGGTCACGACATCGGCGGCAAACCGGTCATCACTGACCTGGCGAAAATGCCCCACTTGCTGGTGGCTGGTACAACCGGTTCCGGTAAGTCGGTGGGTGTGAACGCGATGATCCTGTCGATTCTGTTCAAGTCTGGCCCTGAAGACGCCAAGCTGATCATGATCGACCCGAAAATGCTTGAGCTGTCGATCTACGAAGGCATCCCGCACTTGCTGTGCCCTGTGGTCACCGACATGAAGGACGCCGCCAACGCCTTGCGCTGGAGCGTCGCCGAGATGGAACGGCGCTACAAACTGATGGCGAAGATGGGCGTGCGTAACCTGTCGGGCTTCAATGCCAAGGTCAAGGAAGCCCAGGACGCCGGCGAGCCGTTGAGCGATCCGCTGTACAAGCGCGAAAGCATCCACGACGAGGCACCGCTGCTGCAGAAGCTGCCGACCATCGTCGTGGTGGTCGACGAATTCGCCGACATGATGATGATCGTCGGCAAGAAGGTTGAAGAGCTGATCGCGCGTATCGCGCAGAAGGCGCGTGCGGCGGGTATCCACTTGATCCTCGCGACCCAGCGTCCGTCGGTGGATGTGATCACCGGTCTGATCAAGGCGAACATCCCGACCCGTATGGCGTTCCAGGTATCGAGCAAGATCGATTCGCGGACCATCATCGACCAGGGCGGCGCCGAACAACTGCTGGGCCACGGTGATATGTTGTACATGCCGCCGGGCACCAGCCTGCCGATTCGTGTTCACGGCGCATTCGTGTCCGATGACGAGGTGCACCGGGTGGTTGAAGCCTGGAAGTTGCGCGGCGCGCCGGAATACAACGATGACATCCTCGCCGGTGTCGAAGAGGCTGGTAGCGGCTTTGAAAACGGCGGCGGTGGCGGTGAAGATGATGCCGAAACCGACGCGCTCTACGACGAAGCGGTGCAGTTCGTCCTGGAAAGCCGTCGCGCATCCATCTCCGCGGTTCAGCGCAAGCTGAAAATCGGCTACAACCGCGCGGCGCGCATGATCGAAGCCATGGAAATGGCCGGGGTCGTAACGTCCATGAACACCAACGGTTCGCGTGAAGTCCTGGCCCCTGGCCCGGTGCGCGACTGATCCGGTATTGAAAGGGGCGGCGTCTTGAGACGCCGCCCGCACTCCCACGAATGTTTATGAGGACTCCCATGCGTCTTATCCGCATGCTGTTGCTGCCGGTACTGGCTCTGACCACGCTCTCGGCCCACGCCGACGACAAGGACGTGGCGCGTCTGACTCAACTGCTGGAAAAATCCCAGACCCTGACCGCGCGCTTCTCCCAGCTGACCCTCGACGGCAGCGGCACCCAGTTACAAGAAACTGCGGGTGAAATGTCCTTGCAGCGCCCGGGCCTGTTCTACTGGCACACTAACGCGCCGGCCGAGCAAACCATGGTCTCGGACGGTAAGAACGTGACCCTGTGGGATCCGGATCTGGAACAGGCCACCATCAAAAAACTCGATCAGCGTCTGACCCAGACCCCGGCGTTGCTGCTGTCCGGTGACGTGTCCAAGATCAGCCAGAGCTTCGACATCAGCGCCAAGGAAGCCGGCGGGGTGATCGACTTCACCCTGAAGCCGAAAACCAAGGATACCCTGTTCGACAGCCTGCGCCTGTCGTTCCGCAATGGTCTGGTCAATGATATGCAGATGATCGACAGCGTCGGCCAGCGCACCAATATCCTGTTCACCGGTGTGAAGGCCAACGAGCCGATCCCGGCCTCCAAGTTCAAGTTCGACATCCCCAAGGGTGCCGATGTGATCAAGGAGTAAACCTGTAGAAGCGGGCTTGTGTGGCGAGGGCGCTGCTCTTGTCACAGGGGGGTCGCCAAACTTGAGAATTGACTCGAGGTTTTAAAAGTACGTGATGGACCTGTTTCGCAGTGCCCCGATTGCTCAGCCCTTGGCCGCCCGTTTGCGTGCGGCCAATCTGGACGAGTACGTCGGTCAGGAACACGTGCTCGCTCGGGGCAAGCCTTTGCGCGAAGCCCTGGAGCAGGGTGCCCTGCACTCGATGATTTTCTGGGGGCCACCGGGCGTGGGTAAAACCACCCTGGCGCGGCTGCTGGCGGAAGTCTCGGATGCGCACTTCGAAACGGTTTCGGCGGTGCTGGCCGGGGTCAAAGAGATTCGTCAGGCGGTGGAAGTCGCCAAGCAGCAGGCCGGGCAGTACGGTAAACGCACCATCCTGTTCGTCGACGAAGTGCATCGCTTCAACAAGTCCCAGCAGGATGCGTTCCTGCCATACGTTGAAGACGGCACGCTGATTTTCATCGGCGCGACCACGGAAAACCCCTCGTTCGAACTCAACAACGCGCTGCTGTCCCGGGCGCGTGTCTATGTGCTCAAAAGCCTCGACGAAGCCGCCCTGCGCAAGCTGGTGCATCGCGCGCTGACCGAAGAGCGTGGGCTGGGCAAGCGGCAACTGACCCTCAGCGACGAGGGCTTCCAGATGCTGCTGTCCGCCGCCGATGGCGATGGCCGGCGTCTGCTCAACCTGTTGGAAAATGCCTCGGACCTGGCCGAAGACCACAGCGAAATCGGCGTCGACCTGCTGCAAAGCCTGCTCGGTGATACCCGGCGGCGTTTCGATAAGGGCGGCGAAGCCTTCTACGACCAGATATCCGCGCTGCATAAATCGGTACGCGGTTCCAACCCCGATGGCGCGCTGTACTGGTTCGCACGAATGATCGACGGCGGCTGCGACCCGCTGTACCTGGCCCGACGCGTAGTGCGCATGGCCAGCGAAGACATCGGCAACGCCGACCCCCGCGCCCTGAGCCTGTGCCTGGCGGCGTGGGAAGTGCAGGAGCGCCTCGGCAGCCCCGAAGGCGAATTGGCGGTGGCCCAGGCCATTACCTATCTGGCTTGCGCGCCAAAAAGCAACGCGGTGTACGTGGGCTTCAAGGCCGCGATGCGCAGCGCTACCGAGCACGGTTCGCTGGAAGTGCCGCTGCACCTGCGCAATGCGCCGACCAAGTTGATGAAGCAATTGGGCTATGGCGATGAATATCGTTACGCCCACGATGAACCGGATGCCTACGCCGCTGGCGAAGATTACTTCCCGGACGAGTTGGAGCCACAAAGGTTTTATCAACCCGTGCCCCGCGGCCTGGAGCTGAAGATCGGCGAAAAGCTCAACCATCTCGCGCAGCTTGACCGTCTAAGCCCCCGACAGCGGAGAAAATAGTGATTCCCTTGATTGTTGCGGTTTCCGTCGGCGGTGTCGCCGGTACGCTGTTGCGCTTCGCCACCGGTAACTGGATCAACGCGAATTGGCCGCGGCACTTCTATACCGCGACGCTGGCCGTTAATATCGTGGGCTGTTTGCTGATCGGCGTTCTATACGGCCTGTTTTTGATTCGCCCGGAGGTATCGTTTGCGGTACGCGCCGGGCTGATCGTCGGCTTCCTCGGGGGGCTGACGACTTTTTCATCCTTTTCACTGGATACGGTGCGCCTGCTGGAAACCGGGCAAGTGCCGCTGGCCTTGGGCTATGCGGCCATCAGCGTATTCGGCGGGCTGCTCGCCACCTGGGCTGGCCTGTCCTTGACCAAACTTTGATAACGAGAAACCGACATGCTCGATTCCAAACTGTTACGTAGCAACCTTCAGGACGTAGCGGACCGCCTGGCATCCCGTGGCTTTGCCCTGGATGTTGCGCGTATCGAAGCGCTGGAAGAACAGCGCAAGACCGTCCAGACCCGCACCGAAGCTCTGCAGGCTGAACGTAACGCGCGCTCCAAATCCATCGGCCAGGCCAAGCAGCGCGGCGAAGACATCGCGCCGCTGATGGCGGATGTCGAGCGCATGGCGGGCGAGTTGAGCGCCGGTAAAGTCGAACTGGACGCGATCCAGACCGAGCTGGATTCGATCCTGCTGGGCATCCCGAACCTGCCGCACGAATCGGTGCCGGTTGGCGATGACGAAGAAGGCAACGTTGAAGTGCGCCGTTGGGGCACGCCAAAGGCGTTCGACTTCCCGGTTCAGGACCACGTGGCCCTGGGCGAGAAGTTCGGCTGGCTGGATTTCGAAACCGCCGCCAAACTGTCCGGCGCCCGTTTCGCCCTGCTGCGCGGCCCGATTGCTCGCCTGCACCGTGCACTGGCGCAGTTCATGATCAACCTGCACATCAACGAACACGGTTACGAAGAGGCTTACACGCCTTATCTGGTACAAGCGCCGGCCCTGCAGGGCACCGGTCAGTTGCCGAAATTCGAAGAAGACCTGTTCAAGATTAGCCGCGACGGCGAAGCCGATCTGTACCTGATTCCGACCGCTGAGGTGTCGCTGACCAACATTGTGGCCGGAGAAATCGTCGATTCGAAACTGCTGCCGATCAAGTTCGTGGCACACACGCCGTGCTTCCGCAGCGAGGCTGGCGCGTCGGGTCGCGACACTCGCGGGATGATCCGTCAGCACCAGTTCGACAAGGTCGAGATGGTCCAGATCGTTGAGCCGTCGACCTCGATGCAAGCGCTGGAAAACCTGACCGCCAACGCCGAGAAAGTCCTGCAACTGCTGGAGCTGCCATACCGCACCCTGGCGCTGTGCACCGGCGACATGGGCTTCAGCGCGGTCAAGACCTACGACCTGGAAGTGTGGATTCCGAGCCAGGACAAGTATCGCGAGATTTCGTCGTGCTCCAACTGTGGCGACTTCCAGGCCCGCCGTATGCAAGCGCGTTTCCGCAACCCGGAAACCGGCAAGCCTGAGCTGGTGCACACCCTGAACGGTTCCGGCCTGGCGGTCGGTCGTACCCTGGTGGCGGTACTCGAGAACTATCAGCAGGCCGACGGTTCGATCCGTGTGCCTGAAGTGCTCAAGCCGTACATGGGTGGCCTTGAGGTCATCGGCTAAATGGACTATCTGCCGCTGTTCCATAACCTTCGCGGCAGTCGTGTGTTGGTTGTCGGCGGGGGGGAGATTGCCTTGCGCAAATCCCGCCTGCTGGCCGAAGCCGGTGCGCTGCTGCGGGTGGTCGCGCCTGAAATCGAACCGCAGTTGCGTGAGCTGGTAGTCGGCAGCGGTGGCGAGTGCCTGGTGCGTGGCTACGTCGAGGCGGATCTGGACGGTTGCGGGCTGATCATCGCCGCCACCGACGATGAACCGCTGAACGCGCAAGTCTCCGCCGATGCCCATCGGCGTTGCGTGCCGGTCAACGTGGTGGACGCGCCGGCCCTGTGCAGCGTGATCTTCCCGGCGATCGTCGACCGTTCGCCGCTGATCATTGCCGTGTCCAGTGGCGGCGATGCGCCGGTGCTGGCGCGGTTGATTCGCGCCAAGCTGGAAACCTGGATTCCTTCCACTTACGGTCAACTGGCCGGTCTGGCGGCGCGTTTCCGCAACCAGGTCAAAGGCCTGTTTCCGGATGTGCAGCAGCGTCGGGCGTTCTGGGAGGATGTGTTCCAGGGACCGATTGCCGACCGGCAACTGGCCGGGCAGGGCGCCGAGGCCGAGCGCTTGATGCTGGCCAAAATCAATGGCGAAGCCCCTGTAGCCACTGGCGAGGTTTATCTGGTGGGCGCCGGGCCGGGTGATCCCGACCTGTTGACCTTCCGCGCCTTGCGCCTGATGCAGCAAGCCGACGTGGTGCTGTATGACCGTCTGGTGGCGCCGGCGATTCTGGATTTGTGCCGTCGCGATGCCGAGCGGGTCTACGTCGGCAAGCGCCGCGCCGATCACGCAGTGCCTCAGGAACAGATCAACCAGCATCTGGTGGATCTGGCCAAGTCCGGCAAGCGCGTGGTGCGCTTGAAGGGTGGCGATCCGTTCATTTTCGGGCGTGGCGGCGAAGAGATCGAAGAACTGGCGGCCCATGGCATCCCGTTCCAGGTCGTGCCGGGCATTACCGCTGCCAGCGGTTGCGCGGCGTATGCCGGGATTCCGCTGACTCACCGCGATTACGCGCAGTCAGTGCGGTTTGTCACCGGGCACCTCAAGGACGGTTCCACCGATTTGCCGTGGGCCGACCTGGTCGCGCCGGCGCAAACCCTGGTGTTTTACATGGGGCTGGTGGGCTTGCCGATCATCTGCGAGCAGTTGATCAAGCACGGTCGCGCGGCTGATACCCCGGCGGCGTTGATCCAGCAGGGCACCACGGTCAATCAGCGGGTATTTACCGGCACCCTGGCCGACCTGCCACGGCTGGTGGCGGAGCATGAAGTGCATGCGCCGACACTGGTGATCGTTGGGGAAGTGGTGCAACTGCGCGAGAAACTGGCGTGGTTCGAAGGGGCTCAGGCGCAGGTCTGACCTGTGGCGAGGGGGCTTGCCCCCGTTGTGATCGTTCCCACGTAGAGCGTGGGAACGATCAACCTCAGGCCTTGCGCCAAACCCCTTTCCCGCTCAACCGCCCCCGATCATGTGCCCCGGTGAAATCCTGCTCCGGCCCTTTCGGCACAATCCCGGTCGGATTGATGGTCTTGTGGCTGCCATAGTAGTGGTTCTTGATGTGGGTGAAATCCACCGTCTCGGCAATCCCGGGCCACTGATAAATCTCCCGTAGCCAGTTCGACAGGTTCGGATAATCGGCAATCCGCCGCAGATTGCATTTGAAGTGGCCGTGATACACCGCATCAAAACGAATCAGCGTGGTGAACAGGCGAATATCCGCTTCGGTCAGGTATTCACCCGTCAGGTAACGGTTCGCGCCCAGCAGTTGCTCCAGCCGATCCAGCTCGGCAAACAACTCATCGAACGCCTCTTCATAAGCCTGCTGCGAGGTGGCAAACCCGGCGCGATAGACGCCGTTGTTCACTGCTGGATAAATCCGCTCGTTCAGGGCGTCGATTTCGCTGCGCAGCGGTGCCGGGTAGAAATCCAGGTCATTGCCGGTCAAGTCATCGAACGCACTGTTGAACATGCGGATGATCTCCGCCGATTCATTGCTGACGATGCGGTTGGTCTGTTTATCCCACAACACCGGCACGGTGACGCGGCCGGTGTAGTCGGCGGTATCGGCGGTGTAGCGCTGGTGCATGAAATTGAAATGATCGAGCTTGTCGCCGGTCGATCCGAGGTTTTTATCGAAGGTCCAGCCGTTTTCCAGCATCAACCAGCTGACCACCGACACGTCGATCAGGCTTTCAAGGCCTTTGAGTTTGCGCAGGATCAGCGTGCGGTGGGCCCACGGGCAGGCGAGGGACACATAGAGGTGATAGCGACCGGCCTCGGCGGCAAAACCACCGACGCCGCTCGGGCCTGGCTTGCCATCGGCAGTCAGCCAGTTGCGACGCTGCGCCTGTTCACGCTGGAACGCGCCATCCTTGCTGCTTTGGTACCACTGATCCTGCCAGCGACCTTCGACTAACAAACCCATGTGCCTGACTCCTCAACCTATAAGCGTTGGAGAGGAGTCTATGCGCATAGGTTCGAACAAAAAGCGCAAAGGTTGGGCTGTTATGATCGATTAAATCGATCGGTCCCGGGCGTCCCAATATTGCTGGGCGGTTTCGAAGGCTTGTTCGCGGGGCTGGCCGAGGCCGCGCAAGGCCAGGGCCATGGTCGAGATCAGCGCCATTTGCGGGTAGCTGTCGACCACGTCGCCACGCCACACGGCTTTCAAGTGCTCAGGGTCCAGGCTCGCCGGTTTGACGTGGCGCTGGCTCGACAGCTGCGGCCATTCTTCATCCCAGCTTTCGCCGCCGGTGGTGCCATACAGGTGACTGTCGGCGTCCGGGTTGATCTCAATCTCGCCGCCATCGCCCTTGACGACGATTGCCGTGTCCCCGAGCAGACCGCTGGCATCGCGATGCACCGCCTGGTAGCCGGGGTGGAAAATGCTTTGCAGGCCACAACGGGCGCCCAGCGGGTTGAGAATCCGCGCCAGGGAATGGATCGGCGAGCGCAGGCCCAGAGTGTTGCGCAGGTCGATCATTCGCTGAAGCTGGGGGGCCCAGTCCACCAATGGCATGAACGCCAGACCGCCCTGATCGAGGGCCGCACCGACCTGCTGCCAGTTGCGGCACAACGGTATGTTCAGCGTCTCGAGCAGTTGCTCGCTGTACAGCCGCCCCGCCGTGTGCGCGCCACCGCCGTGCATGAAGATGCGCACGCCGTTCTGCGCCAGGCACTTGGCCGCCAGCAGATACCACGGCAAATGCCGCTTCTTGCCTGCGTACGTCGGCCAGTCCAGATCGACCGCCAGTGCCGGTGGGTTCAGGCGTTCACGCAAGGCTTCGGTGAACCCGGCCATTTCCTCGGCGCTCTCTTCCTTGTGCCGCAACAGCATCAGGAATGCGCCGAGCTGGGTGTCCTCGACCTTGTCGTCGAGCACCATGCCCATGGCTTGGCGGGCTTCTTCGCGGGTCAGATCGCGGGCGCCGCGTTTGCCTTTGCCAAGGATCCGCACGAATTGGGCGAACGGGTGCTCGGCGGGCGTTTCGAGGGTCAGCGCTGGATAGTCGGTCATAAGCAATTCGTCGGTTTGGGCAGACCCGCCAGTTTCGCGGCGAGTTTGGCAGGGGTGCCTTTGAACAGTCGGTTCAGGTGCAGGCTGTTGCCCTTGTCGGGGCCGAGCTTCAATGCGGTGTACTTGATCAGCGGGCGGGTGGCCGGGGACAACTGGAATTCGTTGTAGAAACTGCGCAGCAGTTCGAGGATTTCCCAATGTTCCGGGCTCAACTCGATGTCTTCGGCGGCGGCGAGGGCGGTGGCCACCTCGGTAGACCAGTCGCTCAGTTCCACCAGGAAGCCGTCCTTGTCCAGTTCAATGGCGCGGGCGCCAACGGTCAGGGATTTCATAGCCAACTGTTGACCTTGTCATAGTGAATCGACAGTTCGACGAAGGCCGGGTAGTCAATGGCACTGGCCCAGTCCGGAACTTGCAGAGCCCGGGCCTGCGCGTCTTCGGCCAGTACGAACAGTTTCAGGTTGCGTGCATGCAAAGAGCTGAATGGCGCGGTGCCTGGCTGCAAGGCATAGGCCGCATCGCCACTCAGCAGCAGCGCATCGTTGGGGCCGATCACGCGCAGGCAACTGCCCAGGCGCTCGTCGCCGAAAGGGGAATGAGACAACACATGCAAAGTCGACATCAGAGGGTGATCACCTGGTCGTAACGGTCAATAAGGGCGCTGATGTCCTGGGCGCTCAGTACCCGGGCTTCTTCAAGCGACAGACCTTTGGGGTCCAGGCCTCGGGCCGCTACGCTGTCAGCGCACACGAACAGGTCTTCGACGCCAAACATCGGCAAGGCTTGCAGGTTGGCGCTCAGGTCTTTCTGCTGCAACGCCTTGGCGTCCTGTTTCGCAGCGAGCTGGAACACGCCGTCATCAAGAAACAGTAGCCCGATCGGCAGATCGAAGGCGCCGCCGGCCAATACAATGTCCAGCGCTTCCCGCGCATTCGGCCCGGACCACGGCGCCTGACGGCTGATAATCAGCAAGGATTTAGCCATCTCACGCGCCTCCGAAACAGATCAGGCGGTCAGCGTCCTGCACCGCGTCATGCAACTGGCCAAGGCCGGACAATTCCCACGGCGCGCCCACGGCGACCGCTTCACGCTGATAGCGCTGGGCTTCTTCCTCGTTCAGCACGCCACGACGCAGGGCGGCGGCGATGCAGACCACGCCATCGAGTTGATGCTCGCTGACAAAGGTGCGCCATTGCTTGGGCAAGTCCTGCTCATCCTGAGGCGTGATCACACTGCCGGACGCGTTGTAGACGCCATCCTGATAGAAAAACAGCCGGACAATCTCATGCCCGCCGGCCAGCGCGGCCTGGGCGAACAGCAAGGCACGGCGCGAGGAGGGCGCATGGGCGGCGGAAAACAGCGCAATGGCGAATTTCATGACGGACTCGATCAGCAAAACTGCGGCCATGATAAAGCTTTATCGGCAGGGCGGCGAAGGGCGTTTACTCGCAGACCGAGTCGCTGCCATCGCGAGGATTATTTGGTCAGCCCGTACAACTCGCAATACTCAAGCCAGTTCATGCCGGCCATCTCTGCAACTTCCTTGTGCACTTCCATGCGTTGGGCCTGATATTCCTCGGGCGTGGCGGTGGTCAGTTGCAGTGTCAGCTCCCAGGCAAACAAACCCAGGCGCTCGGCCTCGGCTTCGAACGCTTCATGCAAGCGTTCGTCGCGGTACTGCGCCATCGTCTCGCCTTTGGCCTGGGCGAGCAGGGGATTGAGATTGTCGAGCTCAAGACGCAGCTCAGGGCGTTCATCGAGAAATTTCCTCAGCGCCTGTTCGTGTTGCTGTTCGGTTGCCGCCATGGTCACTCCTTGAGGGGATTACGAAGACTGCTTTTTGCTCGCCTTGGCAGCCGCAGCCAGACACTCAAGGGCAAACTGCTCGGTGTAGGTCATCTGGATCGGCGTGGTTTCGCCTTTGACGGTTCTTTCGCCGTCGAGAATGTAACGAATCCGCTTGTCGGTGACGCCAATTCGCTTGGCGATCCAGGCCGGCGTCTGGCCGATCTGGCTGATCAGTTTGTCGGCGTAGTCGGTGGAGGGTTTGTAGAACTCGGCATTGGGTGTCATGGCTTTCCTGAAAAATGGGCGATGCGAGGCTATCGGCGCGACAGGGTGCGCGAATCGTTGCGCGGTGTCGCGGTATAAATGAAGTAAAGCAGAACGATACGCCGCGCCGCGGTGGTACAGTCCGCTTTTTCCTGATGAGCGAACGCAATGCGAATTCTGATGGTGGCGCTGGCCGCAACCTTGCTGGCGGGCTGCGCCGGATCGGCGATGAACGACGCCCGCAGCAAAACCCCGTACAAAACCCTGACCTCGGACAAACCGGAAAAAGTCGTCGCCCAGTGCGTGCAGTTTGCCTGGCAGGACGAGGCGGTGTTCGGCGTCGATGCCGGTGCGTATTTGCAGCCGGGCAAGAAGGGCGGCTCGACGGTCTACACCCGTTCGGCCGAGTCCTTCGTGGACGTGACCAGCGATGCTTCAGGCACGGCCTTGAGCTACTACGCCCAGCATGATGATTTTGTTGCCAAGCGTCGTTTGGCGGCGTTGGCGACCTGCCTGTAAGAGGTTTATGAGGCAGTCCCCCTGTGGGAGCGAGCAGGCTCGCTCCCACAACGTTTGCGTTTTAATCAATCAAACGCTTCTGGAAAAAGAAACGCTTATGGCCTGGTGGATAATCGGCAATCTGCCCCAGTTCGCTGTAGCCGTGTTTTTTGTAGAACTCCGGCGCCTGGAAGTCGAAGGTGTCCAGCCAGATCCCGATGCACTCTTTCTCCCGCGCCAGGTCTTCGGCCATCTGCATCAGCTTCGAACCCAGCCCTTGTCCCCGTGCCTGGTCCGGTACCGACAACAATTCAATGAAAAACCACCGATAAAACACTCGGCCATAAAGCCCGCCGAGAATCTCATCGTTGTCATCGCGCACCAGCAAGGCAATCTGCTCTGACACCGTGGGCCCGGCCTTTGAGGCGTTGTAGGCGCGCAGCGGTGTGAGGATTGCTTCGCGCTCTTCCTGAGTGGCGTTTGTCGACAGTTCAATTCGCAGGGTCATGGGCTACATCCATATGGCAAAGAGGGAGCCTATCGCGATCGCAGTTTGTTTGGAACTCCCGGGTGCGCCGGGAGGTCTAGCCTCAATAATGTCATTCGCAATGCACCCATGAGGACCGCCCGTGGATATCTTTGAAGCCTTGCGCGAAAGCCATGATCGCCAGCGTAGCTATGCCGTCGCCCTGATCAAGACCCACGGCGACACCCCAGAACGGCTAGAGGCTTACAAACAGCTCAAAGCCGAACTGCACGCCCACGCAACGGCCGAAGAACGCCATTTCTACATCCCGTTGATGGCATTCGACAATGGCATGGACCTGAGTCGCCACGCCATTTCCGAACACCATGAAATGGACGAAATGATGGAGGAACTGGACGAGACTGAGATGTCCAGCGCCGCTTGGCTGATCACTGCCAAAAAGCTCTCGGAAAAGGTCCATCACCACCTGAAAGAGGAAGAGCAGAAGTTCTTTCAAATGGCCGGCAAACTGCTCGACAACAAGCAAAAGGAATCACTCGCCGGGCAATACCAGAAAGAATATAAAGCGCAGTTGCCCTGACCTGAAGCACGCAATCATTTGTTGCTTTGGCGTGTAGGCCAATTGGATTTCAAGTAACACCGACCCTCTGAATCCGTGCTGAAGGATTGGACAGAGCGTTAGAAAAAAAGAAGCCCGGCAACCATGCCGGGCTTTTCTGTTTTCGCCTAACATGGACGTCTTCTGACGAAAATAGGGATGGATTGTCATGTCGAACACAGCCGAGCGGGTCAACATCATCGAGTCCCAGGTGTTGTCCCACAACTGGTATCTGCTGAAGAAAATCACGTTCGATTACCTGCGCAACAACGGCGACTGGCAGCGCCAGAGCCGCGAGGTCTACGACCGTGGCAACGGCGCGGCGATTTTGCTGTTCAACCGCGAGAAGAAAACCGTCGTGCTGACTCGCCAGTTCCGGTTGCCGGTGTTCGTCAACGGCCATGATGGTTTGTTGATTGAAGTGGCGGCGGGGCTGCTGGAAGGCGCTGCGCCTGAAGAGCGCATTCGCGCTGAAGCTGAGGAAGAAACCGGCTATCGCGTCCACCATGTGCAGAAGGTGTTCGAGTCCTACATGAGCCCCGGTTCGGTCACGGAGAAACTGCATTTCTTTATTGCCGAGTACGACGCCTCTTCGAAAGTCAGCGAGGGCGGTGGGCTGGAAGACGAAACCGAAGAACTGGAAGTGCTGGAGTGGAAATTCGACGACGCCCTTGAGGCGTTTTATCGCGGGGAGATCTGCGATGCCAAGACCATCATGCTGCTGCAGTATGCGGCGATGAAGGACATTTTCGGACCGGTCTGAGTCGGCGGGGTGTGCCTGGATCGAGAGAGCGTTCAGGCACAATGGTCGAGCGTTTCGGCACAGTAATCAGCCTTTGCTCTCTCTAGACTCGTGCTTCACGCCAAGACACCGATGAGGTCACGATGAACATCCGAATTATCCTATCCGCTTTGTCCATGGGGGTCGTCCTCACTGGGCACGCAGCCGACTTCTCGCTGACAAGCCAGGATATTGCTGAAAATCGCCCGCTGACCAGTCGCGAGGTATTCCAGGGTTTCGGTTGTGAAGGGGGTAATACGTCTCCGCAACTGTCCTGGTCCAACGCCCCGGCGGAGACTAAAAGTTACGCGATCACGGTCTATGACCCTGATGCGCCGACCGGCAGCGGCTGGTGGCATTGGACAGTGGTCAACTTACCGGCTTCAACCAAAAGTCTGCCAAGAGGGGTCGGTTCGAACCTGCCTGCCGGTGCCGTAGAAGGGCGAACCGATTATGGCCAACCGGGATTTGGCGGAGCGTGCCCTCCTGTGGGGGATAAGCCCCATCGCTATCAATTCACTGTATGGGCGTTGAAAGTCGACAAGTTGCCACTCGACAACCAAGCCAGCGGAGCCTTGGTGGGCTATATGCTCAATGCCAACGCCTTGGCCAAAGCGACCATCACTTCGACTTACGGACGTTAAGAACGATGCGCCCTTGTGACGGTATCCAGCACCGGGAAAACATTATCGATGCGTGTGTCATCCGGGCGCGGCAGCCTCATACCTTGCAACGGGTGCCGATATTCGCGACTGCCTTGTGTCGAGTGCGACAGGGGGAAAAACTGTTGCAATGGGATGACCGGGAGATGCGCGCTGGGCCGCAACATCTGATTCTGTTGCCGGCCGGGCGTGAGCTTGGTATCTCGAACTTCCCCGGTCTTCACGGTCACTACATCGCCGATGTCGTGACCTTTCCCGGTTCGACACTGCGCAACTTCAGCAGCCGATATGGCCGGCAGATCATGAATGGTCACCGTGCCCCGAAGACAGATCTGTGTGTTCCTCTGGACAGGCACACGACGCAGGCATGGGATCAGTTATTGGCCGCCATCAATGCCAACGCGCCGGATGCATTGCGCACCCACTATGGGGAAGCGGTTTTGCTCAGCCTGGGCCTCAATGGCCAGGCCGGACCGCTGCTGATGGATCGCAATGATCCACTGTGCGAGCGTGTGCAGCAGTTGCTGATGGGCAGCCCTGAGAGCGACTGGACGGTTGCGAGCGTCGCTCAACACCTGAATCTCGGTGAATCGACGTTGCGTCGCCAACTGGCCAATGAGGGGAGCAGCTTCAGGAATATTCTGGAAAGCGTTCGACTGGCGACCGCGTTGCAATGGTTGCAAACCACTTCCCGGCCCATCGGTGAAATTGCCGGTGCCAGCGGCTACGCCTCGGCCTCACGTTTTGCCGTGCGCTTTCGCTCACATTACGGCCTGTCGCCACGGGAATTGCGGGCGGCGATTTAGGTATTCCTGTGGCCTGTAGGAGCGAGGCTTGCCCGCGAAGAATGCGCCGCGGTTTTTCAGGTATTACACGTCATCGTTCTTCGCGGGCAAGCCTCGCTCCTACAGGATTTTTGTCGCGGCCAAAAAACGGCCTCGATCAGGCCGTTTTTTTGCGGGCGTTGAACAATGGGATCACGGCATTTCCGGCAATTCCTGCGGCCGCAAATCAAACACCAGTACCTCGGCATCCACGCCATTGCTCAAGGTCAGCACCTGTTCTTTGCGAACCCGTACGCCGTCGCCTTCCTGCAGCTGCAGGCCGTTCAGCTCGACACTGCCCCGCGCCACATGCACATAGGCGTAGCGATCGGCAGCCAGTTCCAGCGTGGCGCTTTCCTTGCCGTCGATCAGGCCGGCATACACCCGCGCATCCTGCCGGACTTTCAACGAGCCCTTGGCCCCATCCGGGGAGATGATCAACTGCAAGCGGCCGCGTTTTTTCTGGGTACTGAAATGCTCTTGCTGATAACGCGGTTTGGCGCCGCTGACGTCAGGCACGATCCAGATCTGCAGGAAGTGCACCGGGCGTGTCGATGAGTGGTTGTATTCACTGTGCGCCACGCCACTGCCGGCGCTCATCAGTTGCACATCGCCAGGGCGGATCACCGAACCGGTGCCTAAGGTGTCCTTGTGTTCCAGCGCGCCTTCGAGTACGTAGGAGAAGATCTCCATGTCGCGGTGAGGGTGCTGACCAAAGCCTTTGCCGGCGGCCACGCGGTCGTCGTTGATCACCAACAGGTCGGAAAAGCCCTGTTCCCGTGGGTTGCGGTAGTTGGCAAAGGAAAAGGTATGGAACGACTTCAACCAACCGTGATTGGCCGCACCGCGATCCGAAGCTTTGCGAAGGGTCAGCATGATGAAATCTCCTGTCAGGACGTGAATTCGTCCGAGTGAGGAGAAGGTTAATGTTTACCTTAAAGTGCAGTAAGTAGATGAAAATTGAAATACTGTCTCGTTCAGGTTGACAGTTGTGTGAACGGGTTCATGTATGCTTGTTGTTACATGTGGCCATAATGTCGGGCGCCAGACCCGTGGGCGGCGCAATGGTATTGAACAGTTCTCTATTAGTGACCTTGAACCCATGAAAACCGTGGCAATGGTGTTGTTCCCAGACTTTCTCCTGCTCGACATGGCCGGCCCCATGGAAGTGTTTTCCATCGCCAATCGTTATCTGCAACCGGCGGACCGATACGAGCTGTTGACCATCGGCACCGTGCAGGGCGCATTGCGGGCCTCCAACGGCGTGAGCGTACTGGCGGATCTGCACATCGATCAGGCTAACGAGCACTATGACCTGTTGCTGGTGCCAGGCGGGCCGGGGGCCTACAACGAAAAGTATCCGCCGCTGCTCGACTGGCTTCGGGGAGCCATCAGCCGTGCTGACCGATACGGGTCGATCTGCACCGGCGCGTTCGTGCTCGGGCATGCCGGATTGCTGGACGGCTTTCGCGTGACCACTCACTGGCATTACACCGAACGACTGATCAAAGGCTTCCCCAAGGCTGTCGTCGAGACCGATCAGATTTTCGTGCAGGACCGCAACCTCATCACTTCCGGCGGTGTCACCGCCGGTATCGACCTGGCGCTGGCGGTGGTTGCCCAGGACCACGGCAAGAAAGTCGCCCAGGACGTCGCCAAAGTGCTGCTGGTGGTGATGAAACGCCAGGGCGGGCAGGCGCAGTTCAGTCCATTGATGGCCGCGGTGGGCCCCCAGGAAACGCCGGTCACCCGGGTGCAGAACCATGTGCTCGAACACCTCGACGAAGCGTTCGGTATCGAGCGTATGGCCAGTCTGGTGAACATGAGTGCGCGGCACTTCGCCAGGGTTTTCACCCGGGAAGTGAATATGACGCCGATGGAGTTTCTACAAAGCGCGCGCATCGATCACGCCAGGAATCTGTTGGAAACCAGCGAGCTGCCGCTCAAGACCGTAGCCTATAAAAGTGGCTTCGGCAGCGTGCGGCACATGCGATTTCTTTTCAGTGAAAAGCTCGGCCTGACCCCCACCCAGTACCGCGAGCAGTTCAGTTAACGCGCTGTTGTCCGTCGTGCGCACCGCGATGACCGTGACGCTCCTCCCATGGCCGTTGTACCGTCACCCATGCCTGCCAAGATACCCGTGAACTCTTTTTTGGGAGGTGCGGAGCCTGGATGGGCGGGATCGATGGAGCTTGCAGTTCCTTGAGCCGAGCCAGGTTTTCAGCATATGAACGTGCATGAACAACCTCAGAGAGATAAACAGTGACACGGTGCTGCGGTTCGGGCCCTACGCATTCCACTTGCATCAGCGGTTGATCCTGGACGGTGATCGGCCGCTGCGCATGGGCGGGCGAGCCCTGGACATTTTGCAGGTGCTGGTTGAGCACGCTGGTGCGGTGGTCAGCAAAGAGGCGCTGATTGCCCACGTATGGCCGACCTCGGTGGTCGAGGAAATCAACTTGCGCGTCCACATTGCCGCCCTGCGCCGAGCGCTCGGCGATGGGCCGAACGGGCAGCCTTATATCGTTAATATTCCCCAGCGCGGTTATAGCTTCATCGCCCCGGTGCAGCACGATCGGGCGGGCACGCCGGTGCTGGTCGAAACCGTGCACAAGCCTCAACACAACTTGCCTGCGCGGCTCACACCGGTGACCGGTCGCGACTCGATCGTCGGCAGCGTGGTTCGGCAGTTGCCGGTTCGACGCTTCATGACCCTGATCGGCCCTGCTGGTATCGGCAAGACCACCGTGGCGTTGCGCGTGGCCGAGTTGCTGTTGCAGCACTATCGGGATGGTGTCTGGATGGTTGACCTGGCGGCCATCGATGACCCGTCGCAGCTTGTCGATCATCTGTCGCGCACGCTGGAACTGGACATTGGCGCAAAGGCGTTGGCGCAACGGCATGCCTTGGTGGTGCTCGACAACTGCGAACACCTGCTCGAACGTTGCAGGACAGTGGTGGACGATCTGTTGGCCTCGGCACCTCGACTGTCGATCCTCGCCACCAGTCGCGAACCGCTGCGAGCAGCGGGGGAAACGCTGCTGCGGTTACCGCCCCTGACGGTGCCGCCAGCCTCGGTGATTTATAGCGTGGACGAGGCCATGGGGTATTCAGCGGTGCAGCTGTTGGTCAGCCGCGCCCGAGCCCGTCAGCAAGGGTTTGCCTTGCGTCAACAGGATCTGAAGGCTGTGCGTGAAATCTGTCGTCGGCTGGATGGCTTGCCCCTGGCCATTGAGCTGGCGGCGGCGCAGATCGATGCATTGGCGCTGGTGGGGTTGCAAGCGCAACTGGGTAACTGTTTTCAGCTGTTGAGCCAAGGTCGACGCACCGCCGTGCCACGGCATCAGAATCTCAAAGCCGCACTGGACTGGAGCTATGAACGGCTGAGCCCGTTGGAACAGATCGTGTTGCAGCGGCTGGCGGTGTTCAAGATGGCGTTCACCCTGGACGCAGCGATTGGCGTGGTCAGTGGCGCGATGTTGCTGCCCGCAAGCCTGGTTAACGTGGTGGAGAGTCTGGCGAATAAATCGCTGCTGTCGGTGGAGCAGGGCAGCGGCGTGACGCGCTACCGTTTCCTCAATACCACGCGCACCTACGCCCTGGAGAAACTCGAAAACAGCGGTTACTTGCGTGCCTTCGAACTGCGTTATGAGCGCTACATCAGCCGGGCCCACGGGACATCAGTCGGGCAGGTCGCGCTGCAACTCGTCGAGTAACCGCCGGACTTTGATCAGGTCTGGTGTGGCGAAGCCTTCGGTGAAGCGCTGGTAAATCGGCGCCAGCAGCTCATGGGCTTGCCGGAAGTGGCCCTGACGCTGCCACAACTGGGCCAGCGATGTCGCACTGCGCAGTTCCCAGGCCAGCGCTCCCTGGTTTTTTGCCACGGCTAAAGCCTTGAGCAGCACCGCCTCGGCCGCGTCAGCACTGCTCGGGCAATCCTGCGCCAGTAACGCGTCGGCCCGAGCCCGCAGAATTTCTGCCGTGCTCCAGCCCGCCGCGCCGTTTTCGGCCCGCTCCAGCAACGCATCATCGATGAAACGGCTGCCCAGAGTGACCATGATTTCCTTGACCAACCCGGTGTCCGTTCGCGGGGATGAGGGCGCATCAGTTCCGTCGATCACCTGCGCGTAATGTTTGGCCCAGGTGTAGAACAGCAACACCGAGTGTTTCTTCGCCTGCTCAAGCAGCAAGGCCAGGAGCTCGCGGGCGACCGGCGTGTTGCCGTTGTAGTGCGCGATCAGGCAACCGGACAGCGCCAGGGTGTAGCAGATGGACGTGCCATGATTGATTTGCATCGCGATGTCGAGCGCCTGTCGTGCGGTATGCCAGGCTTTTTCCGGGAGCCCTTGCAGCCAGAGAATGCGCGCCAGAATCGTCAGGGCCGCCACGCTCTGGTCGTATTGCACGCCAAAGCCATGGGTGAAGCGGTTGAGCTGGCCGCTCTGGGCCAGACGTTGAATGACCTGTTCGGCATTCTCCCGCGCCAGTGCCTGATCCCCGGCAAAATGCAGGGCCAGGACCCGCAAGCGTTGGGTGCTGAGGGCCGTCATCGCGTCGTCGTGCGGCCTCAACCGCTCGAATTGTCGGCTCTGCTCCAGGGCCAGTTGGTAGTTGCCGCAACTGAGATCAACCGCCAGGTGCCCGGAAATCGCTTTGAGCTGACCGGCCATATCGTTGCAGTGTTCGGCCAGGTGTTTGGCGCTGACGAAGGCTTCGACGGCTTCGGTGCTATTGCCCTGGGTGTGGTAGCAGGAACTGCCGAGGGCAAGCTTGAGGTTCATGGTCAAACGCGGACAGGGCTGGTGCGTCGTTTCGAGCAACGCCAGGGCTTTGCGCACGTACGCGCCGTATTCCTTGAGCAGCGACAGCTCTTGCCAGAGCGGTGCCGAGGTCGCGGCGAGACGGATGGCCAAGGCCTGCGGCCCTTGAGCGTTCAAGCCCCAATCCAGGACTGCACGAATGTCGTCCAGGCTGCGGGCGTAACGCTCGGTCCAGCGCTCGCTCTGGGTGTGTTCCCATTCACTTTGCGCCTGCTGCATCAAGGCCAGGCAGCATTCGGCGTGGCGCTCTCGGGTGTCCGCCAGCTCTTGGGCCTGGTCGAGTTTTTCCAGCGCATAGCCACGCGTGGTGTCGAGCAGACGGTAGAACACTTCTTCATCGCCGACTTCCACGTTCAGCAATGACTTGGCCACCAATTGGGTAATCGAGGCAAACACCACATCGGGCTCGACGTACTGGCCGACAATCACGGCAGCCGCCGATTCCAGGGTAAAAGCGCCCCGGAATATCCCCAGTCGGCGCAGGCACGTCTGCTCGCAGGCATTGAGCAGTTCGAAGCTCCAGTCCAGCGTGGCGCGAAGGGTCTGATGGCGGCCCATGGTGGTCGGGCAGCCTTGGGCGAGCAGGCGAAAGCTGTCTTGCAGTTGCGACAGCAAGCCGCTCAAACCCAGGTTGCCGACTTGCGCCGCCGCCAGTTCGATCGCCAACGGAATGCCGTCCAGACGTCGGCAGATTTCAATCGCCAGCGGCAGGTCGGCTTCGCTCAGTTCGAAGCTGTCGTGGCTGGCCATCGCCCGCTCGACAAACAATTGCAGCGCCGAAAACGTCAGGGCCTGAGCGCGGTCGAGCAGGGCGATGGGAGGCGGGCAGTCCAGTGATTCCAGGCGCTGCACGTATTCGCCTTCGGCCCGCAGGCTTTCGCGACTGGTAGCCAGAATGTGCACTTGGGGTGCCGCGCGCAGGATGCTTTCGCTGAGCAACGCAATGGCATCGATCAGGTGTTCGCAGTTGTCGATGACCAGCAGCATCTGCCGTTCGCGCAAGCATGTGGCGAGCCCGTTCATGGGGTCGGCGTCATGCAACGGCAAGCCCAGCGCTGTCGCCAGGTGCGCGCCGATCATCAAAGGGCAGTTGATCGGTGCCAGGTCCACCAGGCGAATGCCGTCTCGATAGCGACCGATCAGTTGCTCGGCGACGCGCAGCGCCACGGTCGTCTTGCCGATCCCGCCGGGGCCCACGAGGGTGATGAAACGTTGCTGTGAGAGTTGCGCCAGCAGTCTGTCGACCAGGGCCTGACGGCCGATCATGCGAGTCCGGCGCACCGGCAGGTTATGGCCGCCCGGTTCATTGGCGTCGTTTTGGGGATGTTGTTCGATGGACTCCAGGGAAAACGGCGCGACAAAACTGTAGCCGCGCTGGGCGACGGTGACGATGTAACGCTGGCCGGCCTGACCGTCACCGAGGGCTTTGCGCAGTGCCGCCATGTGCACGCGCAGGTTGGTGTCTTCCACTACGCTTTTGGGCCAGACCCGCGCGATCAGTTGCTGCTTGCTCACCACCTGGCCTGCGTGCTCCAGCAACATCAACAGAATGTCCATGGCTTGCCTGCCCAGGCGCAGGGGCTGGTCGGCCTCCATCACCAGGCGTTGGCCAGGGTAGATCCGGTAGGGGCCGAAATGGATGGCCTGTTCGGGGGTAAGGGTCAACGGGTCACTCCTGCTTGCATCCGTCTATCGCGCGGTATCCAGGCATATTCCTAAGGTTTTTTCGGTAGCGCAACGTGGCGTCATACATCCCGGCAGCAGGTGCAACGGCTGCGGCCTTGCCGTCGGTGCCCGGCGGCCCCGTATTTATTGGACTCAGCGCTGGTGAACGGCACGCCGGGGCCATGGGTGTACGGCAGAAAATTAACAACGTTTAACTCGTACCGATCCGGTCTACGCTCAAAAATCCATTTCTTCAAGTAGCCGAAGGTATCGGCCTTTTTGCAACAGAAAGTGCAACAAAAAGCGTGCCGCAAAAAGGACGAACACTTCTGGAGGAGCCGGAATGAGCAACGTGGTGGTGGTCTATCACAGTGGTTACGGGCACACCCGGGTCATGGCCGAAGCCGTGGGCCTGGGGGTGGAACGACACTTGGGCAGCACCTGTCGGCTGATTCCGGTGGAGGAAGTGGACGATCACTGGGAGCGCTTGCACCGTGCCGATGCAATCATCTTCGGCGCCCCCACCTACATGGGCAGCGCCTCGGCAGCCTTCAAGGGTTTCATGGAGGCCACCGCCTCGTTCTACCTGGCCCAGCCCTGGCGCGACAAGCTCGCTGCCGGGTTTACCAACTCCGGATGCCTGTGTGGCGACAAGCTCAATACCTTGCTGCAGATGGCGGTGTTCGCCGCCCAGCACTCGATGATCTGGGTCGGCCTCGACCTGCTGCCGGCGCGCAGCAGCCTCGGCCTGTTCGACGGGCAGTTGAACCGGCTCGGCAGTTCGCTGGGGGCGATGGCCCAATCGAACGTCGAGCAATCCCCCGAATTTGCTCCGCCCCTGGAAGACCGCCGCACCGCCGCACATTTGGGCGAGCGGGTGGCGCGCCTGGCCGAACGCCTGGCTCAAACCTCTTGTTAATCGTCGTAAACCCATGCATCAGGAGAGTCGTAATGAGCACCTTTACTACCCGAGACGGCACCGAGATTTACTACAAGGACTGGGGCACCGGTCAGCCGATCGTCTTCAGCCACGGTTGGCCGTTGAACGCCGACAGTTGGGAGTCGCAGATGATCTTCCTGGCCTCCAAAGGCTACCGGGTCATCGCCCATGACCGCCGTGGTCACGGCCGTTCGAGCCAGCCATGGTTCGGCAATGACATGGACACCTACGCCGATGACCTGGCGCAGTTGATCGAGCATCTGGATCTGCAAAACGCTGTGTTGTTCGGTTTCTCCACTGGCGGTGGCGAAGTGGCGCGCTACATCGGTCGCTACGGTACTGGACGCGTGGCCAAGGCCGGGCTGATTTCATCGGTGCCGCCGCAGATGCTCAAGACCGAGGCCAACCCGGGCGGCCTGCCGATGGAAGTGTTCGACGGTATTCGTCAGGCGTCTTTGGTCGACCGTTCGCAGTTGTACAAGGATCTGGCCAGCGGTCCGTTCTTCGGTTTCAACCGGCCGGGTGCCAAACCTTCGCAAGGCATGATCGACTGGTTCTGGCTGCAGGGCATGGCTTCCGGCCACAAGAATGCGTACGACTGCATCAAGGCGTTCTCTGAAACCGACTTCACCGAAGACCTGAAGAAGTTCGACGTGCCGACCCTCGTGGTGCATGGCGACGACGATCAGGTGGTGCCGATTGAAGCCTCGGGCATCGCCTCGGCAAAACTGGTCAAGGGCTCCACATTGAAAGTCTATCCGGGAGCTCCACACGGCCTGACCGATACCCACAAGGATCAACTCAACGAAGATCTGCTGGCGTTCATCAAGGGCTGATCAAAATCAAAGGCGCCGGCGCCTACAGGGACATGTGAGCACCTGTAGGCGCTGGCGAAGGCTGCGATCTTTTGCTGTTGTGAGAGGGAAGAGTAAGCATGGCACGGCAGCGCCAGGCAAACGGTGTGATGCCTTCGCTGCGGGTGAAGATATGGGAGAAATGCGCCTGGTCGCAGAAGCCACATTCCAGGCTGATTTGCGTCAGGGTCAGGTCGGTGTTCTGGATCAATTGTTTGGCCCGGGCAATGCGTTGCTGTCGGATCCAGTCCTGCGGCGAAACACCGGTGCTGCATTTGAACGCACGGGAAAAATGACTGCGCGACAGGGCACAGACCCGTGCCAGTTCGGTCACTTCCAGGGTGTCGTCGAGGTGGTCGAGGATCAGTTGCTTGACCAGAGTTTCGCGCCAGGGGCTAAGGCCCCCCGTGGTTTTTTTTTGCGTTTCAATGGCACACGCCTTGATCGCGTTTTGCTGAATGAGAGCCATGGCCAATGTCCGTGTCGATGGGCGCGCGCGGATGCACTGCACGGTGGGTCAGCACGTTCCCTTGTTTTAGAAACAAGTCTGCGCAGAAGGCTTCATTCTTGGCCGCGAGGACTTTGGCTTGCGAGTTAAACGTTGTTAATTCCGCAGTCAGGCTTAAGGGTGAAAATGCGCCAACTGAGCACATCACTGCAATTCGCACCGATGCACGGTCATGCAAGATGGGCGACGTGTAGCGGCCTGGACTGGGCCGCTTTTTCTGGCTCGATCAAGGGTGATCTCATGAAGCAATCCCGCGTTTGCACACTTGGCGGACTTGGCCTGGCATTGGCGCTGATGTCTGGCATCAGCCTGGCCCAGGCACCGGCTCAGGTGAACACTCAGGTGCCCGGCTATTACCGGCTCGCGGTGGGCGACTACGAGGTGACGGCGTTGTTCGATGGCTACAACGACCTGTCGCCCAAACTGCTCGAGGGGCTGACCCAAGACCAGATCCGCGCGTTGCTGGCTCGTCGTTCGATTGAAACGCCGGGGGTGCAAACCGCGTTCAATGCGTTTCTGGTGAATACCGGCAAACAATTGATTCTGGTGGATACCGGAGCAGGGCAGTGCATCGGTGCCACGGCGGGCCAACTGTCGGCGAACATGAAAGCCGCCGGTTACCAGCCGGAACAGGTCGATACCATCCTGCTCACTCACCTGCATCTGGATCATGTGTGCGGGTTGGTGGATGGGCAGCAAAAGCCCGTGTTCGCCAACGCAACGGTGTACGCGGCCAAGGCAGAAGCCGATTACTGGCTTGATCCCCAGGCCATGGCCAAGGCACCGGCCGGTGCCAGGGAATTCTTCAAGATCGCCCAGGACTCAACCGCGCCGTATATCGCGGCGGGCCGTTTCAAAACCTTTACTGCCGGGCAGTCGCCAGTGCCGGGCGTTGTCGATGCCGAGCTGGAGGCCGGGCACACACCGGGCAGTACCACGTATCGGTTCAACTCCCAAGGTCAGAGCATTCTGTTCATGGGCGATCTGGTGCATAACCTGGCGGTGCAGTTCGAGCATCCCGAGGTGTCGATCCGTTTCGACGTCGACAATCAGCAGGCGATCAAGAGCCGCGCCAAGGTGTTCAGCGATGCGGCGGCCAGCAAGATCTGGGTCACGGCGGCGCATTTGCCGTTTCCGGGTGTCGGCCATATCACCGCTGTGGACAAGCATTTCCAGTGGGTACCGATCGAGTACGGGCCTTACAAACGAGCGGCGAAAGTGCCGATGATCGAGTAAAGTCCGACACACTTGCGCCTGGCTGAACACAAAAGGGAACCGTGCCCATGAACCGTAACGATCTGCGCCGTGTCGACATGAACCTGCTGGTGATTTTCGAAGCGCTGATGTTCGAAAAGAACCTGACCCGAGTCGCCGAAAAACTGTTCATGGGCCAACCGGCGGTGAGCGCCGCGCTGGGCCGGTTGCGTGATTTGTTCGACGATCCGTTGTTGCTGCGCAACGGTCGCGGCATGGAACCGACGGCGCGGGCGCTGGCGATTCTCAAGGAGCTGCAACCAGCGATGGACACCATCTCGGGGGCGGTCAGCCGGGCCAAGGAATTCGACCCGGCCAGCAGCTGCGATGTGTTTCGTATCGGGCTGTCGGACGACGCCGAGTTCGGGCTGTTTCCGCCGTTGCTGCGCCAGTTGCAGGAAGAGGCACCGGGGATCGTGGTTGTGGTACGCCGTGCCAATTATCTGTTGATGCCGACGTTGCTGGCGTCGGGGGAAATCTCGGTGGGGGTGAGTTACACCACGGATCTGCCGGCCAATGCCAAACGCAAAAAACTGCGCGACATTCCCTGCAAAGTCCTGCGCGGAGACAGCAGACCGGGGCCGCTGACGCTGGACGAATACTGCTCCCGCCCGCATGCCATGGTGTCGTTCTCCGGCGACTTGAGCGGCAACATCGACGTCGATTTGGCCAAGGTCGGCCGCACCCGCCGCGTGGTGCTCGGCGTACCGCAATTCAGTGGTTTGCGCGCGTTGCTCGCTGGCACGGAAATGATTGCCACTGTCCCGGACTATGCCGCGTGCGCGTTGGTGGAGGGCTGTGCCTTGCGCGCCGAAGATCCGCCGTTTCCCATTGATGCGGCGCAACTGTCGATGGCCTGGAGCGGGGTGCATGACAACGATCCTGCCGAGAAATGGCTGCGGTCGCGGATCAGCCAGTTCATGTCGGCCTCGCTGGATATTCCGGCTGTGTAAGGCGAAACCGCGCCGCGCCGTTCGTCCGAAACAGCCGCACACCTATAAGTTCTGACAGTAGCGCGTGCCCGCGCGTCGGTGTGTGATTCATTCAATGCTCTTTCGGGGGCCGGATCGATCATGCACAGGGACAGAACAATGAACATCGCTACCGCCACAGTGAACGCCGGCAGCCCACCGCCTCCTGTCATCCAGGAAAGCGCCAATCAGTCCCTCCTCAATCCGGTGGACGTGAGGAATACCCTCACGATCGAGGTGACCGATCCGACGTTGCAGCCCACCGACCAGGTGAGTGTGGCCTGGACAGGTGCACCGGGCTCCGGAGCAAACGGCTCTCTCACTACGGCTTTCATCAACGCCGGTAACACTCGGCCGCTGGTGATTCGAATCCCGGTTTCGCTAGTACTCTTCAATCTGAGCCAGACGGTGACGGTGACTTACACCATCATTCGCGGCACCGCTGCACCCGTGACTTCAGAGCCACAGGTCGTGTACGTGCTGCCTCTGGCGCAACGCGATTTGCCTCGTCCCGTCATCACCCAGGCAGAACAGTCCGGGGAAGGTCCGATACTGGACATCAATGGCCTGACCGACATTACCCTGCGTATCAACGCGTGGCCCTTGAGCGCTCGGGGTCAATTCCTTTGGTTGGGGCTTGAGGGCAAGAACGCCGACGGCAGCGATTTCCGTATGAGGTACTGGAGTGCGCCGAGCAATGTCATCACTGACGAATTCATCCGTTTCGGTTTTTACGAGCGAAGCCACTCCGCCAATGCCTTGCAAGGGCTCAAGGACCGCAGCGTACTGACCCTGAAGTTGATGGTGGGGCTGCAAGGGAGCCCGGATGAGTCCCTTGCCCAGCCGTTTGCCCATCGAAACTATATCGTCCTGACAAACGCAGCGACCCCGCCCGCGATCTTGTCGGTCACCGGTCCCGACGGCCAGGACATCGCCGATGGCGCAGACACCCCTCACACTAGCGTTACGTTAAGCGGCAGTGCCGGGGCTGGCGATGAAGTGGAAATTTTTGATGGGCCAACCCCCCAAGGCACGGTCATAGCTGTTGGTAGCGCCTGGACGTATAAGGTGGCTGTATTGACGGGCGGCTTGCACGTTTTCACGGTTAAGCCGGCGGATGGCAGTGGAGGGGCGTCCAGCCCATGGACAATCAACGTTGTGCTGCAAAACCTGGAGCTGACGATTGCAGAGGCGCCTGATAACGGCAATCTGGATCCTATTGCGGCATTGACGAGGCTGACGGCTGTCCTGGATTACAACATGCAGGCCGATGACAGGATCAGGGTCATCTGGACTGCTGCGCCAGGAACACCCGCTGCGGGCTCACACACCACCAATACCGTTCAGGCCGGCACTACCATCCGACCCAGGATAATCCAGCTGCCCGTTTCGCTGTTGGCTTTCAGCTTGGGCAAACGGGTGACGGTGAGCTTCGAATATGATCGCGGAACAGCACTCCCGGTGGTTTCACGGCCGCTTGTCCTGAACATCGGGACTATTCCGGCAAACTGGTTCGTCCCTCCGGTAATCACCCAGGCGAACGGTACGACGGTGCTGAATCTGGCCAATGTGCAAGCCGGGGCAACGCTCCTGTTTGGCGGTTGGCCGCTTATTGCCTCCGGTCAGCCGATCTGGCTGGATTTTGAGGGCCAGAACGCCAGTGGGGGCAGCCACAATCTCACCATGTGGACGGGCCCCAACTTCGCAGTCCATCGAAGTTGGGTGTTGAACGGCCGCTACAGCGTTACCGTTTTGTACAGTTATTTGAAGGAACTGGCGGAAGGCAGCACATTGTCCATTCACTTCAGGGTCAATATGGATCAGGTCCCGAATCCGGCGACGGCGGTGGTCTTCGCCGCACGTCAGTACATCATTCGGGCCATTCCTTGAAGAAGGGCTGGCGGGAGGTGTGTTTAACGGCGTTTATCGTTACTTGATGAAAGCTACAGATCCTTGCGCCGTTGCCTACGACTGCGCCAGAATCCGCCGGCTTGTGCGCTTTGGGCCTGGTCTTTATCGTTTCCGTATCGCTGCCAATCAGCGATCGGGTTTAGCGACTCGGACTATCAAAGTGCATCAGTGCTCCAGACTTTATTGCCGACTTTTGACGTCTGCATAACGTTATGGTGGCTGTATGCGGGAGACTCTCGGGTCTACCGGGTGCCTTTGACCGGTTCGCTAACCTGCATACAGTCGCCACTCTTACTTGTTTAGCGACAGGTTCTGGTGGTGCTATTTCCAAAGGAGATTCACCATGTTCAAAGCCACACCTAATCCGCCAGCAACCGATGACGTTTCCCCCTACGATCCCCTCGATCCCAAAAAACTCAACGAAGCCGCCGAACGCGCCCTCGATCACTACCTCAAACCGTCTGACACCAAGTCCCCACGCAAACCGAGCACGATTTACACCGTCGCCCCGGACATCAACATCGAAGAGCTGCTGACCAATGCCTGCGAGTCCTTTGCCTCGGCCAAGGTGATCGCCAGTGACTGCGCCGGATTTCTGGAGGGGCCGCAGCGCAATACGATACTGGGCGTCGCGCAGCTCATCATGTTCGGCGAGTTGGCGGTGAGTCGGGCGCTGGACAGTCTGGAGCTGAAGGCCAACCCGGCCCTATGACCTGATCCCCTGTGGCGAGGGGGCTTGCCCCCGTTCGGCTGCGCAGCAGTCGTAGAACCTGTGCATGCGGTTTGCCAGACAGACGGTGACTGCAGGTTTTGGGTCTGCTTCGCAGCCCAACGGGGGCAAGCCCCCTCGTCACAGGGGTTGCGTTGTCTGTGTATGGCGTTCCAGCCGTACAAAGAGAGCACGTACATTCAATTTTTCCCTACCCCTTGGCGGCACTATTCAATCCAATGATTGAACAGGGGTGAGTCATGAACGCTTCGCAAAGGGATGAACAGGCGCGGGATGTCGGGCTGCTGTTTCTGCGGGTCAGCGGTGGTCTGTTTCTGCTGTGGGTGCACGGCTTGCCCAAGCTGCTGGACTTCAGTGCGCAGCTGCAACTGATCGAAGACCCGTTCCACCTCGGTGCCCACCTCACCCTCAGCCTGGCGATTTTCGCCGAAGTGCTATGCCCGCTGCTGATTGTCGCTGGTGTTCTGGCGCGTCTGGCGTGCTTGCCTATTCTGTTTGTGCTGCTGGTGGCGCTGCTGGTCGTGCACCCGCAATGGAGTGTGGCCGAAGGGCAGTTCGGCTGGCTGTTGTTGATCATCTTCACCTCTGTGTTTATCGCCGGGCCTGGACGGCTGGCGCTCAATGTTCGTTTGCCCGGAGTGCTCCGTTATGTCTGAAGCCCAAACTCAAAAAGCGCCGGGGTCCGATGAGATCGTGACGCTGATCGTCAAGCACCGGGTCAAGGCCGGTTTCGAAGCAGCCTATGAAGCCTGGCTGCGCAACATCGTCAGCGTAGCGGGGCGCACGGAAGGGCATCTGGGCGTGGACGTGATCCGCGGCAAGAACGCGGGCCTGGACATGTTCACCTGCGTGCTGCGCTTTTGCTCCACCGAGGCCATGCAGCACTGGCTCGATTCGCCGCAACGTCAGGCGCTGATCGATGAAGCCGCGCCGATGCTGGCCGACGGCGACCAGACCGAGGTCAACCCGGTCAACGAATTCTGGTTTGCGCCGCTGGCCGATGCCGCCTCGCCGCCACCGCGCTGGAAGCAGGCCGTGGTGTCGTTGCTGGTGATTCTGCCGCACACCTTGCTGGTGCCGCTGCTCTGGGGGCCGCTGCTCAAACTCAACGCTTTTCTCTCCAACTACCTGGTCGCCACGTTCCTGATCACCCTGACCATCGTGGTGTCGGTGGTGTACGTGTGCATGCCGGCCGCGACTCGCTTGTTTGCGCCGTGGCTGACGGCCAGTCAGCCACGGGAGCACCTCGAATCCAACGCAAATTCGCCGCGCTGAGCCGGCGCTTTTTTGCTTCATTTCACTGATGACGAAGGAACTGCGATGAACGCCGATCTGATTCTGTTCAATGGTCAATTTCATACCGTAGACCGCGAAAAGCCCCTCGCCAGCGCCGTGGCGATCAAGGGCGGCCGCTTCGTCGCGGTCGGCACCGACGCCGAAGCCATGGCCCTGCGCGGCTCGGGCACCCAGGTGATCGACCTCAAGGGTCGCTGTGTCATCCCTGGCCTCAACGACTCGCACCTGCACCTGATCCGTGGCGGTTTGAACTACAACCTCGAACTGCGCTGGGAAGGCGTGCCGTCCCTGGCTGATGCGTTGCGCATGCTCAAGGAGCAAGCCGACCGCACACCGACGCCGCAATGGGTACGGGTAGTCGGTGGCTGGAACGAATTCCAGTTTGCCGAGAAGCGCATGCCGACCCTGGAAGAGCTCAACCAGGCGGCGCCGGACACCCCGGTGTTCGTGCTGCATTTGTACGACCGCGCCTTGCTCAACCGCGCTGCATTGCGGGTTGCCGGTTACACCCGCGACACGCCGAACCCGCCGGGTGGCGAAATCGTGCGTGATGCCAACGGCAATCCGACCGGCATGTTGGTCGCAAGGCCGAACGCGATGATCCTGTACTCGACCCTGGCCAAGGGGCCGAAGCTGCCGCTTGAGTATCAGGTCAACTCGACCCGCCAGTTCATGCGTGAGCTCAACCGCCTCGGCCTGACCAGCGCGATCGATGCCGGCGGTGGTTTCCAGAATTACCCGGACGATTACCAGGTGATCGAGCAGTTGGCGAAAGATGATCAACTGACCGTGCGTATCGCCTACAACCTGTTTACCCAGAAGCCGAAAGAAGAGCTGACCGATTTCCAGAACTGGACTGGCAGCGTCAAGTTGCACCAGGGCGACGACTACCTGCGGCACAACGGCGCCGGCGAGATGCTGGTGTTCTCGGCGGCGGACTTCGAGGACTTCCTCGAACCGCGTCCGGACCTGCCGCAGACCATGGAGCAGGAGCTGGAACCGGTGGTTCGCCACCTGGTGGAACAGCGCTGGCCGTTCCGTTTGCACGCCACTTACAACGAATCGATCAGCCGCATGCTCGACGTGTTCGAGAAGGTCAACCGCGACATTCCGTTCAACGGCCTGCCATGGTTCTTCGACCACGCTGAAACCATCACCCCACAGAACATCGAGCGGGTAAGGGCGCTGGGCGGTGGCATTGCGATCCAGGACCGCATGGCGTTCCAGGGTGAATATTTTGTCGACCGCTACGGCAAGCAGGCTGCCGAATCTACGCCACCGATCAAGCGCATGCTGGCCGAGGGTGTACCGGTCGGCGCCGGCACCGATGCCACGCGAGTGTCTAGCTACAATCCATGGACCTCGCTGTACTGGATGGTCAGCGGCCGTACCGTCGGTGGTCTGGCGCTGTATGAGGAAGGTTTGCCGCGCACCACTGCACTGGAACTGTTCACCCATGGCAGTGCCTGGTTCTCGTCCGAGCAGGGCAAGAAGGGCCAGATCAAGGTCGGGCAACTGGCGGACCTGGTAGCACTGAGCGCGGACTTCTTCAGCGTCGAGGAAGAAGCGATCAAGTGGATCGAGTCGGTATTGACCGTGGTCGGCGGCAAGGTGGTGTACGCCGCCGGCGACTTCGAAAAACTCGGACCTGTCAGCCTGCCGGTGCTGCCGGACTGGTCGCCGGTGGCGAAGGTTCCGGGACACTGGCGGCCGAACGCGCCGATGCAGGCGCAGGTGCACCAGTGCAGCGGCCCGTGCGCCGTGCATACCCACAGCCATGAGAAGGCCCGTATGTCGAACGTGCCGGTGAGTGACTTCGCCGGTTTCTGGGGCGCCTTCGGCTGTTCCTGCTTCGCGTTCTGAGTCTTGCAACAAAAGCGTCGGCCATGTGTGGTCGACGCTTCACTCACCACCCTCCGAGGAGTTTCACATGAGCAACGTTCCTTACAAACGTCTGAACAAAGATGACGCCGTTGTGCTGCTGGTCGATCACCAGACCGGCCTGATCTCTCTGGTGCAGGATTTCTCGCCCAACGAATTCAAGAACAACGTGCTGGCCCTGGGCGACATCGCCAAATTCTTCAACCTGCCGACCATCCTCACCACCAGTTTCGACGCAGGCCCGAACGGCCCGATCGTGCCTGAACTGCGCGAGCAATTCCCGGACGCGCCGTTCATTCAGCGTCCAGGCCAGATCAACGCCTGGGACAACGAAGACTTCGTCAAAGCCATCAAGGCCACCGGTCGCAAGCAACTGATCATCGCCGGCGTGGTGACTGACGTCTGCGTGGCGTTCCCAACCCTGTCGGCCATCGCCGAAGGTTTTGAAGTGTTCGTGGTAACCGACTCTTCCGGCACCTTCAACACCACCGTGCAACAAGCGGCGTGGGCACGCATGTCGGCGGCGGGTGCACACCTGCTGAACTGGTTCGCCGTGGCCTGCGAGCTGCAAGGCGACTGGCGCAACGACATGGAAGGCCTGGCCAACCTGTTGTCCCAGCGTCTGCCGAACTACCGCAACCTGATCAACAGCTACACCAAGTTCACCGCCAAGTAAGGCGTTGAAGAAAAATGCCCGCGATGTGCGGGCATTTTTTTGTACTGCTCGAATGTCCTCTGCATCAGCGCTTCTGCAACCATCCCAGAAACCCACCTTTCCTGATCGGCACCGGTTTGGCCATCAACGCCAGCCGACTGTTTTGCTGGCGCACCGCCTGCAACTTGTTCAACGCCCGGCCCACTTCGCTGCGCTGTTCCATGCACTGGCGGGTCAGGTTCTTGTCCAGACGGTAGATGATCGAAGATGTCAGCGCGGTGAACGTTGCCTGCGACGGCGTATCGGCCAGGATGCTCTGTTCGCCCATGACTTCGCTCGGCCCCATGCGACCGGCCTCGGTGAAACCATTGCCGTCCGGCACGCTGGCGCTGACGACGCCAGTGGCGATCACGAACAGGCTGTCCGGCACTTCAGCCAGATCCAGCACCACCTCGCCGGCGGCGTATTGTTGCGCGACCATCGATTCGGCGAGGCGGTCGCGTTCCTCATGGCTCAGCGAGCGGAAAATCTTCACTTCATCGAGCAGTGCGCGGGCGCGGGTCGAGGGTTCGATCACGCCGTCGGGGTGCCGCGAGATGCCGGCTGCTTCCAGATGGCGATGGGCGAGGTCGAACAATTGATTGCGCACGTCGCTCTTTTTGCCCAGCTCGGCGATGAACCCGCTGACCACGTATTCGGACATCTCTTCGCCAGCCTCTTTGAGCACCGCTTTTGGCGCGGGCGAGAGCAACAGACTGCTGCTGCCTTGCAGCGTGCGGTCGAGGGCGTCGAGCACCCGGCGTGGGCGGATGTGGTTCGCCACCTTGATGCTGATCGACACCCCGTGCAGGTTGTTCGGGCGGCTGAGGTTGACGATCTTGGCCTTGGCCGCCACCGAGTTCGGCACCACGGCCATCGTGCCGGCGCTGCTCAACAGGTGCGTGGCGCGCCAGTTAATGTCCAGCACTTTGCCTTCGACGCCATCGATCACCACAAAGTCGTCCACCTGATAGGGTTTGGTGGTGTTGAGCACAATGCCGGAGAACACGTCAGCCAACGTACTTTGCAGCGCCAGACCGACCACGATGGCGAACACGCCGGAAGTCGCCAGCAGACCCTTGACCGGCAGATCGAGCACATAACCGGCGGCCGCGACGATAGAGGCCAGAAACACCAGCGCACCGATCACGTCCTGCAGCAAACGGCCGCTGTGACCTATGCGACGCATCAGCACCAGACCGAACACCTCGGTGAGCACTCGTGCGGCGTACAACCACCAGATAATCCCCAGCGCCGTTGCACCGAGTTGCGCCACCGGGTCATCGGCAACCAACGGTGTCTGCAACGGGCTGACGCCAGCGTTGATAATCAGCGCGCTGAACGCCAGAAACAGCACCAGCCGCACACCGACCTTTGGCGCGCGATGCTTGAACGGGACGAGGTGCCAGAGCAGGGCGTCGAGCACCAGCAGCAGGGCGCTCCAAGGCAACAGGTGGGCAGAGAAAAGGCTCATGGATTGCACTCCAGCGGGCACAAAAAAACTCGCCACACCCTGAGGTGTGGCGAGAGGTTGGGCTTAGTTCAGATGCGTCTTGAGCTCAGCCGCGGCCTGACGTACCGCCGCTTTGACTTCCGGAATCTGATTCAGCGGATTGAGCAGGCCAAAGTCATGAATCATCCCGTTGTAGCGCACCGAGGTCACCGGCACACCGGCCGCATCGAGGTGGCGGGCGTAGCCTTCGCCTTCGTCACGCAGCACGTCGAATTCGGCGGTCTGCACCAGTGCCGCAGGCAGGCCCTTGAGTTGTTCGGCGCTGGCATTCAGCGGCGAGGCATGGATCTGCGCACGCTCGGCCGGGTTGGTGGTGTAGTTGTCCCAGAACCACTGCATCATCCCTTTGGTGAGGAAGTGCCCTTCGGCGAATTGCTGGTACGAGCCGTCGTCGAACTGTGCGTTGGTCACCGGCCACATCAACAGCTGGAAGCGCAGGGCAGGGGTTTTCTGTTCCTTGGCCATCAGCGCCACGACTGCCGCCATGTTGCCGCCGACGCTGTTGCCGGCCACCGCCAGTCGCTTGCCGTCGACACCGATCTCTTTGCCATGCTCGGCCACCCATTTGGTCGCGGTGTAGGCCTGGTTGATGGCGGTCGGGTAGTGCGCTTCCGGCGACGGCGTGTAGTCGACGTATACCGCGACTGCGCCGGAGCCCACCACCAGGTCACGGATCAGGCGCTGGTGAGTCGGGAAGTCGCCCAGTACCCAGCCGCCACCGTGGAAGAACATGAACACCGGCAACTCGCCCTTGACCTTGGCCGGACGCACCACTTTCAGGTTGATGGTCTGGCCGTCGACCTTGATCGCCTTGTCGCTGACTTCAACACCCGACAGATCTACCTTCACCGAAGCCTGGGCACCGGTCAGCACCGCGCGGGCGTCTTTCGGGCTCAGTTGTTCCAGCGGTTTGCCACCGCCGGCGGCGAGGGCATCGAGGAAGGCCTGGGTGTTGTGTTCGACACCGGGGCTGCCAGCGGCGAATGCGTTGCCGATGGACAGGGCGAGAACGGAAGTGGCGAGGGTTTTCTTGATGTTCATGTGCAAATCCTTTTTAAATCGTTTGAGTTTTTATGCCTTGGGATCGGGCTGCTGTGGCGCTGGGGTTCAGGCCTCAGCAACACCGTGAGCACAGATTAATAAGATGTCTGAAAGCGAAAAAGCGGCTATAAAGCGATTAACTGTCAACCAGAGAGTGACAATGAACCCGTTCGAAGACATGCGTATTTTTTGCCAGGTCATGGACTCCGGCAGCTTCACGGCGGCGGCCGATCAGTTGGGCCTGTCCAAGCAGTTCGTCAGCCGTCGGCTGATGCAACTCGAAGAGCGCCTCGGTGTGCGCCTGCTCAATCGCTCCACCCGACGGCTGGACGTCACCCCGCTGGGGCAGAGTTATTACGAATCGGCCCTGCGCCTGCTCAGTGAAGTCGAGCAAGTGGAGCAGGGCATCGCCGGCCAGACCATCGAGCCTCGCGGGACCATTCGCCTGAGTGCACCGTTGTCGTTTGCCGTGGCGCATTTGGGCTGTTTGCTGCCAGTATTTTTGCAGCGTTATCGCGACGTCACCATCGAGGTCGACCTGAGTGATCGTCCGGTGGACTTGCTCGGTGAGGGATACGATTTGGCTTTGCGCATCGGCGTGCTGGAAGACTCGACACTGATCGCCCGGCGCATCGCCGTCATCGAGCGGGTGTACTGCGCCAGCCCGGCGTATCTGGCCGAACGTGGCACGCCGCTTGAACCCGAGGAGTTGCACAGCCACGATTGCCTGCCGTACGGCCATGGCCGCCAAGTGCAATGGCGGTTCGAAGGGCGGGGCAAACCGCTGACCGTCAATGTCACCGGGCGGATGCGGGTGAACAACGGTGAACTGCTCAAGGACGCGGCCATCGCCGGCATGGGTATCACGTACTTGCCGACCTTCATCGTCGATTCGGCCCTGGAAGACGGTCGGCTGGTGCCGGTACTGGATGATTTCCGCCCCGAGCCGCTGACCTTGTCGGCGGTCTACCCGCAGCACCGTCAGGCCTCGCGACCGGTGCAGGCGTTGATCGAGTTCTTGCGTGAGCGGTTGAACCAATAGGAGGGTGCACGCCATCGTTGATTACAAGATCGCAACAAACCCCTGATGTGGTTTTTCCTGACGCTGATCTAGACTCGTGCCGGTCAATCAAAGGCCCGGAATCTGGAGCGTGCAATGGAAATGCCGACAAAGGAAAAAGCCATCGCCAGCAATCGCGATGCATGGAATGACTCCGCCCAACACCACAAAGACACCCCCGAATGGCGGGCCCGTTTGAGAGCGGTGAGCCATGGCGATTTTTCCTGCCTGGATGACACCCTCACCGGGTTGCTCCAACAGGTCGGTGTCGACGGCAAGGATGTGGTGCAACTGGGCTGTAACAATGGCCGGGAAAGCCTTTCACTGTTTGCGCTGGGGGCCCGCAGCGCAGTGGGCGTCGACCAGTCCGGAGCCTTTCTCGATCAGGCCCGGGAGCTGGCATCCCGTTCGCCTCATCAGCCCGAATTCATCGAGGCTGATATCCATCACCTGCCGACTGAGCTGCACCAACGCTTCGACGTGGCGCTGATCACCATCGGCGTATTGAACTGGATGCCGGACATCGGTGAGTTCATGCGCCATGTCGCGCAAACCCTCAAGTCCGGCGGCAGTCTGGTGATTTACGAAACCCACCCGTTCCTGGAAATGTTCGACCCCGAGTCAGCCGATCCCTATCGCCCGGACAGCTCGTATTTTCGCAGTGAGCCTTTCGTCCAGGACCAACCGATCGTCTACGAAGGCAAAGTCGAACAGCAGGCCTCGGCGTCCTACTGGTTCGTCCACCCCCTGAGTGCCATCTTCACCGGTGCCGTCGAAGCGGGGTTGCAGATCAGCCACTTCAAGGAGTACCCGCATTCCAACCGCGAAGAACTCTACGATCAGTATCAGCAGCAAAAGGCGCAGTTGCCGTTGTGTTACACGTTGGTGGCGGTGAAGCGAGCGACGTAGTGCCTGGGGTATTTTCAGAGCGTTGAGTGATTTGCCGCGTGCCCTGGTTGCGCGCAGAGATCAATGCCCAAGGCATGAATGACCTTTAGAACCGTATCAAAACGTGGTTTCGCCCCGGGTGCGAAGGCCTTGTACAGGCTTTCGCGCCCCATTCCGGAATCTTTGGCAATTTGTGTCATGCCGCGAGCCTTTACCACGTAGCCGATAGCACGAAGAAACTCTTCGTTGTCGCCGTCTGCCAATACCTGAGAGAGGTATTCGCTGATGGCTTCGTCACTGTCGAGCAGTGCCGCCATGTCGAAAGCAGTCAAAGTCTGGCCCATGTTCAAACCTCCCTTGCCAATTTTTTCGCCCGTCGGATATCAGTGTTTTGCGAGGACTTGTCACCACCGGCCAGCAATACGATGACTACGCCATTTCGCAAAGTGAAGTAGACCCGATAGCCAGCGCCAACGTCCACGCGCATTTCGGAGACACCATCACCCACCGATTTGATATCGCCAAGATTACCCGTAGAGGCACGGTCAATGCGACGAGCAATAGCAACCTTCGCCCGCAAGTCGCGAATTGAGGCATGCCATGCCACGAAGATTGTGGTTTGTTGAATAAGATAATTCATTGCTCGACTGTATCCATATGAATACAGACGAGCAGTCAGGTCATTCTCTGCTCCAGCGTGTACTTTTCCCTAAACTGCGTAGGCAACATGACGCCTTCGCGGGCAAGCTCGCACACGGAAATATGATCAAATGTGGAAGCCAATCACGCCTGCGCCGCCGTCACCGGCTGCTGTTCCGGTTTGCGCAGTGCCGTCAGCCGCGAGCCGGTGTAGTAGGTTTCGCGGAAGAAGCGCCAGCGGCCGAACAGGTCGTAGACGTGGGTGATGCGCCCTTGCTCCTGGTAGTCCATGCGGATGTGCATTTTCATCGCCTGGATGTTGCGGGTATCGCAGACGTCGACGATCTTGTTGCACCCTTTGGCCCGCATCGCGTCCCAGAGTTTGAACTGGGCGTCCATCGACAGGCTGGTGCCGAAGTATTGAGGGATCATTTCACCGCCGAACTCGAAAAACTCACCAGGGTTGATCCGGAACCAGCAGCCGTAATAGTGCCGGTCGAAGTAGTCCCTGGCACTGCCCCAGATGAATCCGATGGCATCACCTTCCTCGTTCACGTACATGTGTCCGGTGTGACCCTCGGCGGCGATTTCGGCCATGGCCTTGACGCGGTTGCCGTAGTACTTGGTGAACGCGGTGGCGTTTTCCGGGGTGATGATCACCAGGCGCAGGCCCGAATAGGGCCGCAGATTTTGCGGCGCCACCGGGGTCACCAGGTCGCGCCCCAGCCACAGCAGCTCCCTATGGAAATATACGTAGCGCTTCCAGAGCGACTGGAGCGTGTGGAGCAGGCCTTTTTGTTTGATGCGTTCGCGAATCTTGTCGATGGCGCTCATGAAGTCCTCCGAGGCTGAAGCCTGGGTGTGGTGGGTAACGTTTTCGATGGCGAAAATCAGGATTTCAACGGGTGCAGTTCGGTCGGGTAGTGCGGCTCCTCTTTGGATGCCCTTGGCACCACGGCATAGGACACCCTTGGAACACCCGCAAGACGCTGTTCCAGCACAAGGCTCAGCGACTCGCCCGGGTCCAGATAGGCATCGCCAAAGTCGGCGCCGATATGGATCGGATGGACGACGATTTCCAGCAGGCCGTCGATTGGCATTGCCACGGTGCGCAGGTCGACCGGGGTACAGACGTTCTGGGCGGTCGCTCCGGACAGGCTGTTCAAGCGATGGTTGAGCAACGTCTTGAACACTCGCTTGGGCACACTCAAATTACTGCCCAGATCGCGCGCCAGTCGCACGGGCACCCCTTGGCGGGCGGCAAACCGCGCGACGATTTCACCAATGGGCCAGATGTTGTGCACGTGCTGATGGGAATCGAGGTGGCTGGGGTGCAGGCCGTTGTCCAGGCAGCGTTGCCATTGGGCTTCGAGTTCCTCCAGCACCGCGTCGCGATCCAGGCGGTTGAGCCAGAGGCTGTGGCGAGGCAGGCTGAGGTCGAACTCACCCTGGCTGTCGCAAAATGTCGAGCGCGAGCGAATCGACAGGCTCAACGGCCGGCCATACGTGAGGTTGAAGTGCAGCCCGATCCGCCCCTTGAGCATTGGTTGCCGGGCCAGGACGCAGGCCGCTTCGAAGGCCGGCATGTTGGCCATGGCGGTTGCGGAGCTGATGACTCCAGCGTGGAAGGCACCCAGTATCACCGCATTTTCACTCGGGCTGAGGCCGAAATCGTCAGCGTTGACTATGACTTGGCGAGGCATGGCTGCCCTCTCTTTCTTGTTCGGTGGGTGCAGCGTCTTTGGCGACAATAGGTGCCTGTATAGGTGTAAGCGTAGGAGCAACCAGCGTTGCTGCACGCCTGGCCTGCCACTTTTTTAACCCGGGTTTGATTCGGTGCCAGAGTCGCAGGGCCAGCCCCAGGGCGAGGCCGCTGGGGCGCCAGGAGTAGAAACTCCAGCGCCAGTGCTCCAGTTGGCCGGTCATGCGCTCCAGGAGTTGATGACTCGAGTTTTCCAGGCTGATCCGCGAGGCGTCGACCCAGTGCCAGTTGTCGTCCAGCCCCCAGCGGATCCACTCTTCAAGCAGCACACGTCCGCTGCCCAGGTCAGCGTGTTGCGGCAGGAACGCGAGGTTGTAGTCGTACAGCCGACCCTGTTCCAGCAAGCCGATGCGGTAGCTGATGCAACGCCCGTCCAGTTCCAGCACCACCACCCGCACCAGTCCCTCTTCGGCGAGGGCGGTGAAGGCTTGCTCGATCCATTGCCGGTAGCGGTCATTGGTGAAAATCCCAACGCCTTGAAGGCCTTTCCAGCTCAGCGCTTCGACTTTGCCGAGGGTCCGCAACAGTGGCCTGATGGTGGCGGCGTCGGGGGTTATCCGTCGGATCTCGGCACCGCAAGCCGCGATGCGTTTACGTGCACGGCGCAGTTTGTAGCGGGGGTCGCCGGACACTTCCTGATGGTCGGCCTCGCTGATCAGGTGCACCGGCACCCGACAGCTGATGCGGCACTCGCCGGTCGAGCTGTGGGCCATCCAGGTGGTCAGCGCACTTTCTTCGCCGATGGGCTCGCACAATTCATTGAGTTGCAGCATCGCATGGGGCACGCGACGGCGGATGATCACCAGCGCCTTGCGCATGCTCTCGGCATCGAGGCAACTGAGCAGGGCCAGGCGATCGGTGAGGGGGTAACCGAGGTGATGCAGGACTCGAAACGGTAGCCCGCCAAAGCGCTCCACGGACACCACCAGCGGCAGGCACAAGGCCAATTCATCGCCGTGCCAGCCGAGCAGAACGTGCAAGCGTTCCCCGGCAAGCAGTGCCTGTTCCGATGCGCGCAGCCAGGCGAGGGTGTTGAACGGCGTATTGTCCGTCACGCGCCAGCGCAACCCCTCATAAGCGGCTGTTGGAAAGTCCGGAGCGCACAACGACGTGCGCCATTCGAATCGAGCCATCATAGGTTCAGACCGCCGCATAACTCATGGACGTTCATGAGGCGCTCCAGCTCAGGGCGAACAGGGTTTGCCCTGGCAGGTCGAAGCTGACACGACCGTCCTGACAGTTGAATTTGCCTTCGCGACTGCGGCTGTCGGCACCGAAATACACCAGCGCTCCCTTGGTCAGCGGGCAGGTTGCCCCGGCCAGATCGACACGCTGCAAGCGCGCGCCCTTATTGACGCCCAACAGGCTGCGTTGGTGTTCGGTGGCCATCGCCAGCACGTCGACTTCGAAGGCGTCGTTGTCCAGGCGCATGACGTTTTTCAGCCAGTGCTGCCGGATGAATTGTTGAGCCAGGCCCACCGGTTTGAGCTCGAAACGATCGCCGCCCAGCACCCGCACCATGCCTTTGGGGTAGTTCGGTTCGTCGGCGGCCTGGAACCAGTTGAGCATGTCCAGCAAGCCGTCCTGCGCCGAGTTGATGACCACCGAGGCCCACCACAGCGAAGCGAAATGGGTTTCCTGATCGTAGGGGCTCAGGCTTGAGCCGCTGGACAGGTTGGTCTGGTCCAGCAGCAAGGCCTTGCGTGGCCGGCCCTTGGCATCGAGGCCCACCAGCTGGGCGGCGCGGCGCACGCTGTCGCGGTAGACCCGGGTCGCCAGCAGGTCGCGAACCATCCATTCATGCCAGGCGAGGGCGTCGATCTGCTCGCCGGATTCAGCCAGCAGGCGCCGTGCCCAGTCGATACCGCGCTTGTCGGCAGCATCGTCGGTGAACGGGCCGTTGACGAAGCGTGAACTGGCGGGCATGGCAATGCGAATGCCGGCCTTGGCGTTGGCCGGATCGCTGCGCACTTGCCGGGCCATGCTGTTGAAGATCGCCTGGTAGTTGGCGTAGCTCGAGTAGTTGAGATTCGGCTCGTCGGCGAACGCGATGTAGTGAGTGCCGCGGCCACCGAGGGCGCGGGTGGCGGTGAGCCAGGCGTCGAGGCCGGCGTTGCTCACGGTGTCGGCGCGCAGATCGGCCTGGCGCTGGCTGCCGGCCAACAGCGTAATGTCCTGCGTAATGCCGAAGCGGTTCTGATAGAGCTGGCGGAACGCGTCTTCGTGGTGTGGATTTTGCGCCGTGACGTCGACGAAACTGTAGTAGGAACCCGCCTGAGGCTTGAGGGCGTCGAGCGCCGCGAAACTGGATTGCGGCGGCAGCACGTAGGGCAAATAAATGCCCAGGTTCGGGGTCGGGCCGAGCGTCTCTTTATGCAGGGTCAGCCGGGCCTGGCCAGCGTCCTCGCGCAGCGGCTTGAGTTGCTGCGGGTTCTGGGCGAACAGGTTTGCCGTGCCATCGAGCCAGAACGCGACCTTGCCGCTGCCTTGCAGGCGCAGGCGCCAGACTTGTTCGTCCTGGGTGACGGGCAGTTCGAGCTGATCGAATTGCCAATAGGCGCGATAGGGCTTGAGCATCAGCGACACTTGTTTGTTATCACCCACACGCTGCGCCTGCAAGGCGCCGACTCCACCATGAAACTTGCCGGCCAGTACCGCGTGTTCCCCCGGTGCGATTTTGAAATACAGCTCATCGCCGCCACGGGCTTCGGCGCTGAAATGCACCTTGGCCGGGGCGAATAACGCCACGGTGTGTTCGTCATGTTCGACGGTGTAGCGGCGGAAGCTGTAGCCCGGAATTTCCAGTCGATAACTGGCGGCACCCGGCGCCAGCGGCCAGCTCTGCTTGCCGCGGGTTTCACTGGCGGCGATCAGGCGATCACCCTTCAGGTTGCCGTTGCCGTCGAGCAGGTACAGGTGTTCTTCGTTGGCATCGGCCTGCCACGCCGGGACCCACTGGATGGTCAACGTGTCGGGGCGATCCGCTTGCAGGTACAGGCTGCCGTCGCGAATGTCGGTCCAGCGCATGGGCGCCGCCTGAGCACTCAAACCAAGGCCCAGGCTCAACAGCAGCACCAGGGGTTTCATGCTGATTTCCGTTGCAGTATCTGAAGCATCGGTGCCACATCACTAGGCAGGATGATCAGGGTTTGCCAGAAGGGTACGCCGCTCAACCGGCAGTACATCACCAGCAGCGCGACGGTCACCGCCAGGTAGGCGATGGACGATGCCGCCGCAGCACCGACGATGCCATACAGCGGGATCAGCAACAGGTTCAGGGCCAGGTTCAGCAGCGCGCCGAGGCCCACCAGCAGCGAAACCGTGCCGGGGCGATTTTTGCCCAGCAAGTCCAGGCGCAGGATGCTCGCATAGCAAAGACCGAGCAGCCCCGGCAGCAGCGCCAGCAAGGCCGGGTAGGCCGGTTGATAGGCGATGCCGAACAGGGTGACGATCAGCCATTGCCCGATCACGGCCATGGTCAGGCAGGCACCGAGCATCACCGTGGCGGTCAGGCGCAAGGCCAACGGCGTCAGGCGATCCATGCCTTCGTCCTGTTGCAGCAGGCGTTTCATCAGAGGTGTGGTCACCGCTTCCGGAACGATCAGCAGCAACTCGGCGGCAGCGCTGGCCATGGCGTAATGACCCAATGCCGTACTGCCGAGCAAGGCACCGATGAACAGGTAGTCCGAGCGCAGAATGACTTGCTGGAACAACAAATCGGGGTGGCTACGGGCGCTGTAGCGCAACAGTTCTTTCTGGCTGGCGCGGTCCCATTGCAACGTCAAGGGTTGCGCACGGTTGAGCCAGACCCAGCCGGCCAGCACCACCAGGCTGATGCCGGCCAGCCAACTGATCAGCGCCGCTTCCAGTGCGGCGTCTTTCCACATCCAGAACAAGGCGATAAACAGCAGCAGTGGCGCCAGCGATTCCACCAGCCGCAAGGCATTGAACGCCACCACACCGCCCGACGCGTTGTGCAAGGTCAGCAGGCCGCTCTTGAGCACGGTCAACGGCACCGCCAGCAGCAACAGCCAGGCGAGCAATCCCAGTTGTGTGGTGATATCGAGTTCGCTGCCGAACTCGCGGGTCAGCGCCACCACCAGCAACGTCAGCAAACCCGCCAGCAGGCAACCGAATACCAGCACCTGACTCAGCAGCAAACCCATGGGCCGTTGCTTGGCCGCCTGATAACCCACCGCCGAATTCAGCCCGCCGCTGGTGGCGGCGCTGATCAAATCGGGCAGGGTACTGAGCAGCGCAAACAGGCCGCGCTCGCTGGGCCCCAGAATCCGCGCCAGCAACACGTTACGCAGTAGGCGCAGGCCGATCATCGCCAGTTTGGTGCCCATGCTCAGGGCCAGGTGTTTGAGGTAGTGGCTGCGACTCATGGCCGGGCTCCGCGGTAGATGCGCCACGACAGCAACTCCGGGTTGCGTGCCGTGCGCTGGCTGATGCCGATCCGTGGTAAGGCCAATGGATCTTCGACGCCACGGTAAATCCCGCTGGCGGTGCCCAGGGCAAACGCAAAGTCGTGGTCGGCCACATGCTCGCGCACCCGCGCATCGTGGTCGCCATTGGGGTAGCAATAGACCGGCAGCGGCCGGATGCAGCCGTTCAACAGTGCATTGCGGCTGCGGCTCAACTCTTCATCCAGGTGTTGATCGTCAAGCTCGGTGAGTAGCGTGTGGCTGGCGCCGTGAGGGCCAAAGCGGATCAACCCGCTGGCTTCCAGCGCGCGCACTTGATGCCAGTCCAGGGCCTGGGGCAACGACTCTTCAGGGCATTGATTGGTGAGCCGGTTCAGTTCGCCCGGCGGCAGGTTTTTCAGGCTTTGCAGAAAATGCAAAAGCGCCAGGCTACGGCGCTGCACATCCAGATCATCGAGCAGCACCGGTAACGGTCGCCCGATCTGTCGCAGGCATTCAATCAAGTGCGTCCGGGCTTTTTCACCATGGCTGTGCCACAGGGTTTCTCCCAGGCTTTCCCACCAGAAGCGTTGCCGGCTGCCGATGAAGTCGGTGGAGAGAAAAATGCTCGCCGGCATCTGATACCTTTTCAGCAACGGGAAGGCATTCAGCGCGTTGTCGCGCCAGCCATCGTCGAAGGTCAGTGCGACTTTGGGACGTTCCGACATGGCGGTGCCGGGTTGCAGAATTTCCATCAGCGGCACGCAGTCGAAGTGTTTTTTCAACCAGAGCAGCAGATGGGCAAAGGCCTTCGGTCCCACGCACAGTTCATTTCGATGAGGCAGGTCGGCGGCGCGGTCATTGGGCAGCACCCGGTGCAGCATCAGGATCACCCCGGCACCGTGCAGTTGGTGGCGGCCTACCGGCGAGTTGAGATAGAGCCAGCCACTGGTGCGTTTTAATAATTGTCTGATCGCCATGGCGCGGTCCTGTCAACGATTTTGCTCGGGGTTCCACTGCGCGTACCGCTGTCCACGCAGGAACTGCCACAGACCGATACTCATCCCGGCAAGGGTCACCAGAAAGAAGCCGGCGAGGCGAAAGGGTTTGGGCAAACGGTGTTGCACATCCAGCAGGCCGGCGATGGCCACCGCATAACCGAGCAGTTGCGCGATCAGGCTCAGGCGATAGAAGCCATGGACGTTCCACAGCCAGAAGTTGCTCAGCAACAACGGCAGTAACAGGATCGGTGCCAGGCGTCGAATCAGTTTGTGGCTGATCAGCGCAATCGCATACAAGCCATGGCGCCATGGGTTCAACAGTTCCCGGCGCTGGGCCAGGCTCTGCAAACCACCGACGGTGACGCGCAGACGACGGCGCCATTGTTTGTCGATCTCATCGACGCCCTGGTCGATCACCCGGGCTGTGGGCACATAGACAATGCGTTTGTGCGCCACCGGCGCGCAGGTACTGATAAAGAAATCATCGTTGACCTCCGACGGCACGTTCTGGAACAACTCGCGACGCAGGGCGAGCAGGGCGCCGTCGGCGGAGACCATGCAGCCGGTACGATTTTCCACCATGCGCAGCCAGCCTTCGTAGTGCCGATAAAGGCTGTCGCCCAGGCTCAGGCCCTGGCCCGCCACCGGGATCAACATGTGTCCGGCGCAGGCCCCGACCTGTGGATCGGCCAGGGGCGCGAGCAATTGGCCGAGGGTGTCGGTCGACCATTGGTTGTCGGCATCGGTGAACACCAGAATCTCGCCCGTGCTCAGGGCAACGGCGGCATTCAAGGTGGCTGCCTTGCCCTGACGGGGCAGGTCGAGCACGCTGATGCGCGGGTCGATGACCTTGCGGGCGCAGGCCACGGTGTCGTCGGTGGAGCCGTCGCTGGCCAGAAGGATCTGTAGCGAGCGCGCCTGATAATCCTGGGCGAGCAGGATGCGCAACTTTTCTTCGATGTACTGGGCCTCGTTGTGCGCGGCGATGACGATGCTCACGTTCATCGGCTGTGCCGGCCCATGACGCCGCGCGGGAAATAACGGCGCGAGCAGCGTCAGCAGCAGGGGGTAGCCGAACCAGGCGTACACCGGCAATAACAGGCACCACCAGAAAATGAATTCAGCCACGGGCGGGTCTCCTGGCATTCCAGCGACAAAGGCTCAGGATGAGCGCGGCACCCGCCAGGTGCAGACGCACCCAATGCAGGCCCCAGAGTTGCAGCATCAGGCGCAGGTCGCGGTGTATCAGGCTCTGGCGCAGACTTTGGGCGAGTGCTGGCAGGCTGGTGACGAACAGCATGAATAGCGCCAGTAGGGGGGAACCGTTGAGCAGGGCGGATAGCGCAATGAAATCCAACACCCAGGCGATGATCGACAGCATCGGGAAACGCAGTAAACGCAGATTCATGCCGTGGCTGCGCAGTAATTGCAGGTGACTGCCCTGACGCCAGAACTCCTTGCCCATCCATTCGCGCCAACTGCTCTCGTACCCCCAATGCAGGGCAACGCTCTGGTTGACGGCCAGCAGGCGTGCGCCAGAGTGGGAAAGGCGCATGGTGAAATCTTTGTCTTCGCCGGTGCGCAGGTTTTCGTTGAAGCCGCCGACCTTGTCGAACCATGGACGACGCATCAACAGGTTGGAACTGGGCAGCCATCGCACTGCTTTCATGGTTTCATCGTTCGGGCGCAACGTGCGGCGTTGCCAGGCATTGGCATACCACGGGGCTTCGGCCGGGGTGTGCAGGTCCAGTCCCAGGACGTCGACCTGAACCGCGTGTTGGATGCTCAACAACAGCGTGAGCCAGTCCTCGGGCATCTCGATATCGGCATCGATGAAGCCCAGCCATTCGCCTGTCGCCATCGCCGCCCCGCGATTGCGCAGGGCGCCGATCAGCAGCCCGGGCAGCACCAGCACCTGCGCCCCGAGCTGGCGAGCGATGTGCGGGCCCTGATCGTTGGAGCCGTTATCGACCACAATCAGCTCGCATTCCATCCCGGCAGCCTGCGCGGCTTTTTTCGCGGCAAGCAAGGTGCGGCCGATGTGTCTGGCCTCGTTGTACATCGGGATGGCAATGCTGATGCGGTTCATGCCCTGGCCTCCGTCGGCGGACGTTCTTCAGCCTTGAGGCGCAACACCCAGGTCAGGGCGAGCATGATCCACAGGTACTTGTGATTCGGTGCGCTGAGGAACATCAAAAACAGTGTCAACGACAGATAACTGATGCCCAGGTGGGTGATCAGGTCGGCCTGTTCCCAATCCCGTCGCAGCATCCAGGCTCGACGGGCGCGGACCAGGTTGTACATCCCAAGGCCGAGCATGCCGACGAACAACAGCCCGGCGGGAATCCCCAGTTCACTGAAGATTTCCATGTAGGTGTTGTGAGCACGGCGGTACAAGTCGCCGGGTTTGCGGTTGGCGGAAAACACCTTGGCGTAACCGGAGGTGGCGTAGTGCAGCGGGAAGGTGCCGGGGCCGGAGCCGAGTAACGGGTGTTCACGAATGATCTGGCTGCCGACCACAAGGTATGACGTGCGGCGGCCGAGGGATTCGTCCTGGCTTTTGGCGCCTTCTTTCAAGACGCTCAAGGACTGGATGCGCTTGAGGTAACCGGCCGGCATCGAATAAATCCCCACCGGGATCACGAGCGCAAGGCTGAGCATGGCAAAACCCAAGTGGCGCGGCCGGATGCGTGGCAACTGCGCGCGGTAGTGCCAGGCGCCGATCATCAAGCTCAGGAACAGGACTACCAGCCCGGAACGGGAATCGGTTTTGGTCATGCCGCCCAACAGCAAAATGCAGCAGCCGCCCCAGAACAATCGGTGCAACAGGTTCGGGCCGCGGATCACCAGCAGCAGGGCCAACGGCACGGCGAAGGCGATCAGCAGGGCAAACGAGTTCGCGTCTTCCAGCAGCCCGGCGGCACGGCCCTGGTCCTGATACTTGGTGGAGAACATGGCCAGCACAGAGGTTGCGGCGACGCTGAGGGTCACCAGCCGGGCGAACAGATCGAGGTTCAAATCACGGCCAATCAGCAAGGTGATCACAAACAGCACCAGGCCGACGCTCAAATCCCGTAGATGACTTTGGGACATGTCCATGCTGTCGGTATTGATCATACTCAACCCGTACAACACCATGAATCCGATCAGGTAGCGCCAGATGTTGCTGCGCAGGCGCTCGGATGGAATCTGGTGAATGGCCAGTTGCAACATCAGGACCAGTGCCAGTGACGCACCGATGAATTTGGTGCCTGACAGCGCGTTGCCCTTGAAGAAACCTTCGAACGGCACCAGCGCCGCGATGCCCAATAACCCCCAGGCGGGTTTTCGGTAGAGCACACCGACAGCGACCATGCCCAGTACCGCGCCGGGCGCCAGATAGGGGTAAGGGCTGGCCAGCAAACCGAGGCAGACCAGGGCGAGCAGACTGACGATCGAGAGCGGAAAGATCACGCGCGTGCCTCCCGTGCAGTACGGATATAAAGCTGCGACCAGCGTTCGGCCAAGGCCTTCAGGTCGTAACGGTCCTGTTGCGTACGTCTTGCGTTGTCGATCAGTTCGCGTGCCAGTACCGGCTCACTCAGCAGCGTGTCGAGCTGCCGGGCGAGGGCGACGCTGTCGGTGGGGGGCGCCAGCAGACCGTTGTGCCGATCCTCCAGCACATCGGGAATTCCGCCGACGCTGAACGCCACCACCGGCACTCCGGCCTGCATTGCTTCGAGCAAAATCATCGGCGTGCCCTCGGTGCGCGAGCTGATCACCAGCGCATCGAGTTGCGGCCACCAGCGGTTCATGTCGGTCTGGTAACCCGGCAGGGTGATGCGGTTGTGCAAGCCGGCGGCGGTAATTCGCGCCAGCAGGGTTTCCCGTTCCGGGCCATCGCCGAGCATCACCGCGTCCAGTTGCGGATGTCGGTGACACAGCGCAATCAGCGCATCGAGAAACAGGTCCGGGCCTTTTTCATGGGTCAGCCGACCGACGTAGCCCGCCAGCCAGCGTGGGTGTCTGGCGTTGTGGGGCAGCAGGCCGTTGGCGGTTGGCAGACCATTGGGAATCACTTGCAGCTTCTCCGTTCGAACACTGGCCTTGCGGTGCAGCGCTGCGATGCTTTCGGCCACGCACACCACCCGATTCACCGATGCGGTGCGGCACAGTTGCAGGCTCAGCCAGCCGTAGAAGCGTTGCTTGCGACTGCGCGGGGTGAAACCGTGCTGGGTAATCACCAATGGCAAGTCAAACAATGTCGCGCCGACCCAGCCAAACACCAGGCCTTTGAAATTGTGCGTATTGATCAGCGGATGTTCAGCCCGCCGATAACGTAAATGACCCAGCAATTGCCCCAGTCCCGCGAAAGCGCGGCAATCGACCCCGGCCTCGCGGAACCGGTCGATCAGGGCCGGCGGCGCATCCAGAAACAGCACCTGGTGGTGCCCTGGCGTCGCCAGGCAATGGTCCAGCAACATCCGCTCAGCGCCATAAAAGCCGCCGCTGCTGATCAAATGCATGATCGGCAGCGCGCTGGCGTTGAGCGGCCCGTTCAATGGCGCACCCAATACATGAAGCTAGGCACGGTCCAGTTCTTGTGCGGGTTGTTCGGCAGGACGTCCTGATCGTTGATCACCAACAGCACCGGCAAGCCCAGTTCATGGGTGATTTGCGCTGGATGTTTGAAGCTGTGATCGAAGAACTCACGCACGTAGACGAAGGCAATCGCCAGCAGCAGTCCGGTCAGCATCCCGAATGGAATGATCAGCAGCGGTTTGGGAAACGCCACCTCGGTCGGCTCGAACGGCGGGCTGAGCACCCGGGCGTTGGACAAATCGCTGTCCAGCGCGCGGGCGGTGCTGCTTTCGGCAAAGCGCTGGGCGTAGGTGGAGAACGCCGCGTGCAAGGCATTGATCTCGGTATCCATCTGCTGCAACTTGCTCTGCGCCACTTGCAACTGGTGGATACGGTTCTTGAACTCGGCGATGCGCGCGGTTTTCTGGTTGATCACCGAGGTGACAATCGCCAGGTCGCTGGTGCGTTCCTGAATCCGGTTGCTGACGATTTTCAGGAACTGCTGACGGGTGCGGGTAATTTGCTCACGGGCCAGCAGCATCGGTTCGCTGCCCGGCTGGAACACCGCCAGGTCATTCATGTAGCGACTGACTTGAGTCGTCAGTTGCTCACCGATCTGCCGGATCTCCCGGTCTTCGAAGGCAATGTTGTCCACCGTGGTGGTGAAGGTGAAGGGGAAGGTGTAGTCGTTGAGCCGAGAGGTATTGTTGGCCGCCGCCAGCGCGGTTTTCAGGTAGTCGAGCCAGCGCTGGCTTTGCAGCAAGCGATCCTGATACTGGTTCAGGTTCTCTTCCTCGGTGTTGATGGCGTTGAGGCGGAAGGTGATTTCTTCCTTCGGATCGGACGCACCGATCTTTTCGAGCAGCGCCAGTCGAGTGCCTTCCAGGCCATCGAGCCGCACCTGATACTGCTTCTTCTTGGTTTCGTAGAAGCTCTGTGGCAGATCGATCGATTGCAGTTCCTGACGGCTGGCCAGGTAGTTTTGCAACATCGTTGCGACAAACCGGGTGCCTTGGGCTGGATCGCTTGAGCTGTAGATAATGGAGATCACGTTGGAGCCGGGCAGGGTGTCGATCTTCAGGTTATCGATGGCCTCCTGGGTGAAGGTATCCAGGGAGGTGTCCCGCACCGGATCGATTGCAAGCCCGAGCGCGCCGCGCACCGGGTTGATCACGTATTCACGCAAGGGGTTGGTCACGAAACGCTGGATCGGTACGGTCACCAGTTTGTTGAAGGCCCCGGGGTTGGGCGTGTATTCGCCTTTGGCCTGAAGGTCACTGATGGTCTGACGGATCAGGGCCGGCGAGCGCAGGATATTGCTCTCGGTTTCCATATCCGCCAGTGATGGCGGAATGAAAGAGGCGTCGCCTTGGGTCAGGGATGTGGTGGCGTCGCCCTGAGAGAGTTTTTTGGACTGCACGAGCACCTGCGCGGTGATATCGAAGCTCTGTTTGAGCACCAGTGGCAGGAGCAGGGCGATCACTGCAAAGATCAGGAAGATTCGCTTCACCAACCGCTTGTTGGCGAAGAAGATCCTGAAGAACTCATGCAGGTAGTTTTCCTTTGGATTCATGATGGGTCACCTGAGAGTTAGTTGCTGCGGTTGCTGCCTTTGTTGTCGACGCGGTAGGCGAAACTGAAGCCCACCCCCTGAAACAGCACCACGTCCGCCAGTTGCCGTGCGAGCTCACCGGCGCTGGCCAGTTTGGTCTTGGGCACATAGAGCATGTCGTCCGGTTGCAGGTAAGCAATCTGCGACGCGTCACCGGACAAGGCTTTCTCCACGTCGTAGTGCACAGCCTGCACCTGGTTGCCGTTGCGGCGCATGATCACCACCGAATCGAGCCGGGCCTTGATGCTGGTGCCACGGGCCAGGGTCAACGCTTCGAGCACCGAGACCGGGCGGCGAATCGGGTAGGAGCCCGGCTGCCCGACTTCACCCAGCACATAGATTTCGTTGCCCGACGTGGATTTGAGCATGACGTCGACTGTCATCCGTCCCGGCAATTGCGCGTAACGTTGATTGAGGAACGTTTCGAGCTGGTTGACGGTCATGCCTTGCAGCGGCACGGAGCCGATTTCCGGAAAACTCGCATAGCCGTCGTTGCCCACGGTGATCTCCCGGCTCATGCCGGTAGCGGGGTGGTTCAAGGCGCTCTTGAGGTTTTGCTCGTTGCTCAGCGGGCTGGTGACCTGCACGGTCAACTGGTTGCGATTGGGCTGGAACAGGGCTTTGCGGTTATAGGCGCGCTGGATTTCCTCCCGGGCCTGGACCGAGGTCATCCCGGCGATTTTCACTGAGGTGTTGGCCCCCGGCAGTTCGATGGTGCCATCGGGCAGCACCAGTTGCGTGCCGTTGAGCTGGCTGGCCGCAGTGAAGTTCAGCGCGACCTGGTCGCCGGACTGAATGCGGTAAGCCTCCGAGCCACTGGTGCTGACGTGGAAGATCACGTCCAGCACGTCCTTGGGCCGCAAGGTCTGTTCGACCTTGGGCATATCGGTGGCCTGGGCGTTGGCCGGCTCGGCCGTGAGGATCTGCACCGGCATGTTCTGGGTTTCACTGGTGCTGGAGCAACCTGCAAGCGGTAGCAACAGCAGGACAAGCACTTTGGCATTCATGACTTCATCCTTCAGGTGGGTGCTTACAGGTTTTTGTAGAGCCATTTGGGCATGTAGTACTTGCGCCGGTTGAAGACGCTGCCCACCAGTTTCGCGCCGGCCTGGGTCAGGCGCTGGGCCGCGGCCTGGGCCACTTCCCAGCGGGTGTCTTCCGCGCGCACCACCATGATCACGCCGTCCACCAAAGTGCTGATGACCAGGGTGTCGACGGCCTCATACACCGCATCGCCGTCGATCACCACGAAGCGATACCGATCGCCCAGTTGCTCGAGCAACGGGCTCAGTTGTTCGCGGGTCAGGTGCTCGGTGCCGCGGATGTGCCGCCCGTTCGGCAGGATGTGGAAGGGCAGGCTGGAGACGGTCACCAGGCAGTCCTGCAGCAGCGGCGGGGAGTCGTTGAACAGCAGATCGCGAAAGCCGCGCTCTTTGCTCAACCCCAGCTGATGCGTGAGGTTGCTCGCCGACTGGCTGGCGTCCACCAGCAGCACTTGGCCGCTGCTCATTGACGCCAATTGGGTGGCCAGCGCCAGGGCACTGGTGGTGGTGCCCGTGCCTGCGTTGGCAGCGGTCAGAAAAAGGATCCGCAGATCCAGGTCGAGCACGGTCGAGGTCAGGTTGGACTCGCTCGGGCTGGCGATGGTCAGGCTGTTATTCGATGAACCGTCCATTTAACTCGCTCCGTGGCCGTTGAACACGATGAAGGGGGTTTTCAACAGAATCTTCAGATCAAGCAACAGGCTCTGCTCGGCGATGTACGTGAGGTCCAACTCAACGCGCTGGTCGAAGTCGATATTGCTGCGCCCGGAGATCTGCCACAGGCCGGTCATGCCGGGGTAGATGCTCAGGCGTGCAAGGTGGCTGTCCTTGTAACGACGGGCATTGAATGAGGTCGGTCGCGGACCTACCAGGCGCATGTCGCCGCTCACCACATTGATCAGGTTGGGTAATTCATCGAGGCTGCTGCGCCGCAGGAAGCTGCCGATGGGGGTAATCCGCGGGTCGTTGTCGATCTTGAAGTCGATGGCGTCGGCGCCGTGCTTGTTCAGATGCCGCAGGGACTCCTTGAGCTCCTCGGCGTTGGCCACCATGGTGCGGAACTTGTACATGCCGAACATGCGGCCGCGGTAGCCGGTGCGTTGTTGCACGAACATCACCGGCCCCGGGCTGCTGAACTTGATCGCCAGTGCCAGCCCCAGCAGTACCGGGGAAATCAACAGCAAGATCACCAGTGCACCGAGGCAGGCGAGCACCCGATTGGTGCGCGACAGGGTCCAGGGCCGACCGCCGTTGCGGCCGGTCACCCAGCCGTGACCCTGCACGTGGATCGCCTTGTCGAGGCGCATCCGGTGCTCGGGATCCAGGCGGTTATCATGCTGCATGTGATCGAGCAACATGCCTTTTTCATGTCCAGTCATAGAGTCCTCCGCTAAAGCCCGGCCATGAATGGCGAGTGGGCGCTACGCAGTGGGTAGTAGTCACGGAACCAGGCGATGAATCGTCCGAGTCCTTCATCCAGCTCTATCCGTGGCTGGAAACCGGTGGCCAGTGCCAGATCGCTGGCATCGGCGCAGGTGTTGAGCACGTCGCCCGGTTGCAGGGGCAGCAACTCGACGAGGGCCTTTTGCCCCAGGTGCTTTTCCAGCAGTGCCAGGTAGTCCTTGAGCGCTACCGGCTGCTGTCCGCCAATGTTGTAAATGCGCCATGGCGCCATGCTGCTGGCCGGGTCCGGTTGCTCGCGGCTCCAGTCCGGTGCCGGCTGCGGCGCGCGTTCGACCAGGCGGGCGATGCTCTCGATGATGTCGTCGATGTAGGTGAAATCCCGCTGGTGCTGGCCGTAGTTGAACAGCTTCAACGGCTGCCCTTCGGCAATCGCCCGGGCGAACTGGATCGGCGACATGTCGGGCCGGCCCCAGGGGCCGTACACGGTGAAAAAACGCAAACCGGTGCAGGGAATGCCGAACAGATGGCTGTAGCTGTGGGCCATCGACTCGTTGGCTTTTTTGGTCGCGGCGTACAGCGACAACGGATGGTCGACGTTGTCTTTGACTGAATATGGCGTGTGCTGGTTGGCGCCGTACACCGAACTGGACGAGGCATAGATCAAGTGCCTGACCGGGTGGTGACGGCAGCTTTCGAGAATGTTGAGGAACCCGCTCAGATTGCTGTCGAGGTAGGCCCGAGGATTTTCCAGGGAGTAACGCACCCCGGCCTGCGCCGCGAGGTGAATCACCACTTGCGGTTGTTCACACTCAAACAGTGCGTCGAGGGCCTCGGCATCGGCCAGGTCGACTTTCGCGAGGGGGAAATCGCCGACCTGCTCGCGTACCCAATCCACGCGGTCATGTTTGAGTTGCGGGTCGTAGTAGTCATTGAAGTTGTCCAGCCCGCACACCTGATGCCCGTCGCTCAAAAGCCGCAACACACAATGGGCACCAATGAAGCCGGCGGCTCCAGTGACGAGTATCTTCATGATCGTGGCGCCTCTGGAGCTGCCAATGCCGCAGCTTGGATGAGGCCGACGCAACACGTACCAAATACGTTCACGTCCATATTGGCGTGCCTCGTAAGACGGTGGATGTAACTGAAATGAGACTGTCAAAAGGGGTATAGCCCAGCCTTGGGAAAGCGTGTCAGCAAAATGACGGGTAGCGCGGGCTGGAAACCCTGATTTCATGGGCTATTTGGTATCAAGTGCTTGCCGTTGCTGGATTTGTCGCGGTTTTGAGGGGTTTCAAGAAAACGATAAACGGTCGAAGGGCTTGTATTACAAGGGTTACAGGCGTTTTGAAGCGTCAGATTTGAGTTAATGTTTTTTTGACGCTTTTGGCAAAAAACCGGCATTTCTTGCGCTTTCATGGCTCGGTGCTAGTGTCAGAAAATGGCTGATAATCATTGGTTTCCATTGGCCAATGGCAGCCATGGAGGTACTGCATCCACCATGATCCGATACTTCAAGGAACTGTTGCTGGTTCTGTATTTACTCAAAAGCTACGACTATTACCTCGATCGTCTCGAGGCATTGGGCATCGGTTTGCCGATGTTGCTGTATGGCGGGATGTTCGTTGTGCTGACGATCGCGCTGTTCATGACCGCCTATATTCGTCAGACACTGGTCCGTCATTTGTTTGCGTTGGCGCTGTTTGGCTCGGCGATTTTCTTTGACGTGTATACGCACGTGACCGCCAGTTACCTGACCTACAGCAGTTTTGTGTCGCTGGTGTATTCCGGTGGGTTCATTCAGGAAGCGGCTTACCAGTACCGCGATGCGATCATCAGTGCGACGGTCAGTGGCTTGTTGCTGCTATTGGGTATCGGGCTCAAGCCGCGTCGACGGCTACCATTGCCGGGACCGCTGTTGGTGGCGGCACCGGTGCTCGGCGTGCTGCTGCTCAGTGTCGTGCTGTTCGTGCGGGCCGGCGAGGGCGCCCGTGGCTTGCCGATCATGTACACGCCGTTGGCCTATCTGAATCTGTTTACCTATGAAGCGTTGCACAACACCGTCGGCCCGCGCGAGCCGGTGAGCCTGGCGCGCATCGATCGGCCGGTGGGTTACGACATCGTACTGATCATCGACGAGAGCATTTCCGGTAATTACCTGGACATCAACACGCCATTCGGTGTGCACAGCAACCTCAAGGAAGCACACCCGGGCGTGGACATCTTCAATTACGGCTACGCCGCGTCCATCGCCAATTGCAGCGCCGACACCAACGTCACGTTGCGCTATGGCGGCACCCGTGGCGATTACATGCGGATCAACACCACACTGCCGTCGATCTGGCAGTACGCGAAAAAAGCCGGGCTGCGCACGGTTTACATCGATGCCCAGCGCACCGGTGGCAACTTGCAGAACCTGATGAACAATGCCGAGAAGCAGGACATCGACGAGTTCGTGCAATTCGACCAGACCAGCGTGCGTGACCGCGACATGGCCGCGGCCGCCAAGCTGATCGACCTGCTCAACGACGGCATACCGGAGCTGGTGGTGATCAACAAGGTCGGCGCGCATTTCCCGGTACACGACAAATACCCGGACGCGTTTATGGCGTATCGCCCGACCTTGCCTCGGGGGCAGTTTGTCGAGGTGGCGGACACGGGCACGCGCGAGGGTTTCAATGGGCAGCCGAATGATTGGGTGTTGTACCGCAATGCCTACAAAAACACGGTGCTGTGGAATGTCGGCGAGTTCTTCTCACGGGTTTTCGCCCAGGCGGATATGCGTAATGCGCTGATGATCTACACCTCGGACCACGGGCAGGATCTGCATGAGCGCGGTAACCCGGGGCTCAACACCCACTGTGGCAGTGACCCGGTGGAGGAAGAAGGGTTGGTGCCGTTGGTGGTGATCTCGGGCAGCGATTTGAAGACGATGGACTGGCAGGCGCAGTTGCCGGCCAACAAGGACCGCTCCAGTCACTACAACATCTTCCCGACGTTGTTGCAGTTGATGGGCTATGACCTGGCGGGGATCGAGGCGGTGTATGGCAAACCGTTGAGCGTGTCGACGGCGGATGACTTCACTTTCAACTATCGCTTCAATGCGCGGCTCGGCGCTATGCCTGCGTGGAAGTACATCGATCTGAAGAGCATTGTGACGCCGGGGCCGGTGGTGCCGAGTGTGGCGGTGGGGCAGTGAGATTTTGATGAAATGGCCTGGCCTTATCGCGAGCAGGCTCGCGATAAACGATAACGCGGTCTTGCTGCCGTCCGCTATCCTAGGCCCACTGCCTTCAACGAGCCTCCTCTCATGCTTTCGGTCCAGGGCGTCTTCAAAAGCTACGTCACCCCTCAAGGCCCTTTGCCGGTATTACAAGGCGTCGACCTCACGTTGAAGCCCGGCAGCAGCCTGGCGTTGATGGGCGAGTCGGGCAGTGGCAAAAGCACCTTGCTGCACCTGATCGCCGGCCTGGACAAGGTCGATCGCGGCAGCATTCGCAGTGGCGAGCATCGGCTGGAACAGATGAATGAAGGCCAATTGGCCCACTGGCGGCGAACCGAAATCGGCCTGGTGTTTCAGCAGTTCAACCTGATCGGCAGTTTGCGGGTCGAGGACAATCTAGCGTTTCAGGCGCGTCTGGCCGGGCGCCACGATCCGCGCTGGCAAGCGCATCTGGTGCAGCGTCTTGGGTTGGTGGATCTGTTGCAGCGCTATCCGGAACAACTGTCTGGCGGGCAACAGCAACGAGTTGCGCTTGGCAGGGCGCTGGCCTCGCAACCGAAACTGCTGCTGGCCGACGAACCCACCGGCAGCCTCGATGAAGCCACCAGCGATGAGGTGTTGAAGTTGCTGCTGGAGCTGCTCGACGACAGCCCGACGACGTTGTTGATGGTCACCCACAGCCCCAGAGTCGCCGCGCGGCTGTCGGAAAAAGTGGTGCTGCACAATGGCCGTCTGGCTGGCGCGGACGAGCGCTGAAGTGCGGGTTTTTCGCGAGACATTGCGGGCGCTGCTCAGCCATTGGCGGCAACATCCGGTGCAATTTTTCAGTGTGCTGACCGGGCTCTGGCTCGCCACCAGCCTGCTGACCGGCGTGCAAGCGCTGAACAGTCAGGCACGGGAAAGCTACGCGCGGGCCAGTCAGTTGATCGGTGGCGAACCTCAAGCCAGCCTCAGCGCGCCCGGCGGCGGGGTGTTCCCTCAGCAATTGTTTATCGACTTGCGTCGCGCGGGTTGGCCGGTATCACCGGTGTTGCGAGGCCGGGTGACGCTCAAGGGCCATGAAGACCAGCGCTTGCAGTTGATGGGCATTGAACCGGTGTCGCTGCCGGCCGGTTCCGCAGTGGCCGGGCAGACATTACCGATTGAGCAGGTCGTCGAGTTCTTCACGGCGCCGGGCAGCACCTGGATTTCGCCGCAGACCTTGCAGGCGTTGAGCTTGCACGAAGGTGAAACACCGACGGCCGAGAGCGGCGTCGCCTTGCCGCCACTGCGTGCCCAACCCGACATGGCCCCCGGTGTGTTGCTGGTGGACATCGGCTTCGCCCAGCAAATTCTGCAATTGCCCGATCAACTGTCACGTCTGTTGCTGCCCAAGGATTTCACCGCGACCCTGCCTGATCAGTTCAAGGGTCAACTCCAGTTCATCAGCAGCGGCGAAGAAAACAATCTTGCGCGTCTGACCGAGAGCTTCCATCTGAACCTCGATGCCTTGGGCTTTCTGTCGTTCGTGGTTGGCCTGTTCATCGTGCACGCGGCGATCGGTCTGGCGCTGGAGCAACGTCGAGGCTTGCTCAGAACCCTGCGCGCCTGTGGCGTCAGTGCGCGAATGTTGATTGCCGGCCTCGCCGTTGAGCTGGGTGGTCTGGCGTTGATCGGTGGTGTCGCTGGCGTGGTCAGCGGCTACCTGCTGGCCGGCGTGCTGTTGCCGGACGTCGCCGCCAGTTTGCGCGGCTTGTACGGCGCCGAAGTGCCGGGACAGTTGAGCCTCAGCCCGCTATGGTGGTTCAGCGGCATCGGTCTGAGCCTGCTCGGCGCGTTGCTGGCCGGTGCCAACAGTTTGCTGCGAGCGGCGCGTTTGCCGTTGCTGGCGCTGGCCGATCCGCAAGCCTGGCATCAGGCCCACGCGCGCTGGTTGCGGCGCCAGGGTTGGGTCGCGGCGATGGCTGCGCTGATCGCGGTGTTGGCGTTGATGTTCGGCGACAGCCTGAGCAGTGGTTTCGTGCTGATGGCCGCGTTGTTGATCGGCGCCGCACTGGCCTTGCCGGTGGTGTTGAACAGTGTGCTCAACCGGGTGCTGCGGCGCAGTCGCTCGGTGCTCGGCCAATGGTTTGTCGCCGATTGCCGTCAGCAGTTGCCGGCCCTGAGCCTGGCCTTGATGGCGCTGTTATTGGCGCTGGCGGCGAACATCGGCGCCGGCAGCATGACCGCCGGTTTCCGCCAGACCTTCAACAACTGGCTCGAACAACGCCTGACCGCCGAGTTGTATGTCAATCCGCAAAATCCGGCCCAGGCCCGAGAGCTTTACACATGGCTCAAACAACAACCCCAAGTCAGCGCGGTGCTACCCAACTGGCAAGTGTCGATTCAGTTACAGGGTTGGCCGGCGGATGTCTTCGGCGTGATCGATCACCCGACCTATCGCCAGCACTGGCCGTTGCTGGAGGCCTTGGGCGACGACCCTTGGGAACGACTGGCCAAGGACGACGCGCTGATGCTCAGCGAACAACTGGCCCGGCGGTTGAAGGTGCGCCTGGGTGATCACGTGACCATTGCCACGCCCAACGGTCCATGGTCGCCACGGATCGTCGGGATCTACGCCGACTACGGCAATCCCAAGGGCCATCTGCTGGTCAACATCAATCACCTGCTGCGCGGCTGGCCGCAGCTGACACCCAGCCGTTTCAACCTGCGCATCGAGCCCGCGTCGATTCCCGCGTTCCTGGCCGCGCTGCAAGCGCGCTTCGCCCTGGACGACAGCCGCATCGTCGATCAGGCCCGGCTCAAGGGTTGGTCCACACAAGTGTTCGAGCGTACCTTCGCCGCCACCGCCGCACTCAACAGCCTGACGCTTTTCGTCGCGGGCGTGGCGCTGTTCATTAGCCTGCTGACCCAGAGCCAGAGTCGCTTCGGACAACTCGCGCCGTTGTGGGCGCTGGGCGTGACGCGGCGACAGTTGATGCTGCTCAACCTCGGGCAGACCTGGTTGCTCGCGGTGCTGACATTGGTGCTGGCATTGCCGTTGGGCATCGCATTGGCGTGGTGCCTGGACACGGTGATCAACGTGCAGGCCTTCGGCTGGCGCTTGCCGCTACGGGTGTTTCCACTGCAACTGTTGCAGTTGATGGGCCTGGCCTTGCTCGCCACGTTGCTCGCGTCGGCGTGGCCGTTGTACTCGCTGTATCGCACGCAACCGGCGGATCTGCTGCGGACGTTTGCTCATGAAGATTAAAATCTGCGTGTTGCTGCTGGCGTTGCTGAGCGGCTGCGACAACACGCCTGCGCCGGAAAAAGGCTTCGCCGGCCTCGGCCATCAGGCCGCCGCATTTACCCCGGTGGTGCCCGGGCGAGAATTCAGTTTCCCGGCGGACCACGGCGCCCACGATGGCTTTCGCATCGAATGGTGGTACGTCACCGCCAACCTCAAGAACGATCAGGGGCACGAGTTCGGCGCGCAATGGACGCTGTTTCGCAGCGCCTTGAAAGCGACGCCCGAGCAACCTGGCTGGGCCAATCAGACTATCTGGTTGGGCCACGCGGCCGTGACATCCGCCACCGCACATCATGCCGCCGAACGCTATGCCCGAGGCGGTGTCGGCCAGGCCGGAGTGACCCTTAAGCCGTTCAACGCATGGATCGATGACTGGCGTTTCAGCAGTCAGGCCACCGACGAAAACCCGCTGGCAGACCTGCAACTCAGCGCCCGCGACAAGGCGTTCAGCTACCAGCTTCGACTGACGTCAAGCCGGCCATTGGTGCTTCAAGGAGACAAAGGCTTCAGCCAGAAATCCGAACAAGGCCAGGCGTCGTACTACTACAGCCAGCCCTTTTTCCAGGCCAGCGGTACCCTCGAAATCGACGGTAAAACCTACACGGTCAACGGCCCGGCCTGGCTCGACCGCGAGTGGAGCAGTCAACCGCTGACCGCCAACCAGACCGGTTGGGACTGGTTCTCCCTGCACCTGGACAGCGGTGAGCAAGTGATGCTCTACCGCATGCGGCAAAAGGACGGCGCGCCATACCTCACCGGTACCTGGATCGACGCTCAGGGGCAGACGCAGTTGCTGCACGCCGACGATATCAGCCTCACACCGCAAGACACCGCCAAGGTCGCCGGGCGTTCGATGCCTGTGCGCTGGTCGATCAACATCCCGGGCAAGCACCTCGAAATCACCATCGATGCCCTTAATCCCAAGGCCTGGATGGACTTGCGCATTCCTTATTGGGAAGGGCCGGTGCGGCTGAGCGGCAGTCATGGCGGGCAGGGGTATCTGGAGATGACCGGGTATTGAATTGGAGTTCTCGGCGCGACACTATTCGGTGAAATTGAAAGATCTGAAAGCAGGGCAGAGCGTTGTGCTGACCTGTAACGATGTGCTGAAAGTGAACAGCCGGCACCCAAGCTGATCATTACTTGTACGTATTGATTGTTCTTGTGCGGATAGCTGTATAAGAACAATCAATTTTAATGGTCGAACTGGTGATTTTAAGAAGTTTGTAGACGTTGTGTAAGCGGGGCCTTACGAAATATTACGTGCATAAATTTCATGTTTATACACGAGGACATATCTGCCAAATTCTATTAAAATCCTTCCCGTTCGCCCGGTGTCAGGGCTCTTTACCGGTGCATGGATTGCCAAGGCCATTACACTGGGCGAACACCTTCTTTGGGAGGTGCTGTTTAAAAGTTTCGGATATAAAAATGGGCGACCTTGGGGTCGCCCATTTTTATTGGAAGATCTAAAGCTGCTTCCGCAAGCGCTGTCCGACCACATCCATCAAATCGCAACCGTCCTGCAACGGGATGGCCAACCCGCGTAAAGTGCCGCGAGTCGATGCATAGTGGGGCGCCTGGACGGTTACGGTGATGCATTGAAACGATCAATATTGATACTCTCCAATACACAAACCTCTTCAGGATCAACGAACAGGGAGTAGAGAATGGCTGGAGCCACAGCTGGGCTCGAGGGTAGGAGTCCTTAATGATCAAAGGGGAGCCAATCGTTATGGCGAGATCAAAGCAAAACAAGAGCTGTTTTAAACGGGTATCCATCGGCGTACTGGCCGCTTTGCTGTCGGTCGGCGTCGCTAAAAGTTTCGCAGAGGATAAGGAAGTCAAAGGAATGCAGAGTATTCAGTTTCGAAAGGTCATTGACCTCAGCCATGTCATTAGCACGACGATTCCACTGTGGCCTAACGACCCTCCAGTGACATTCGACGTGGTGGCTTCACAGGAAAAAGACGGTTATTACCTGCGGCGTTTCAGCATCGGCGAGCACAGCGCTACCCATATGAACGCGCCCAATAGTTTTCACCCCAATGCCATCGGGATTGATGCCTATAAACCAGAGTCCCTGGTGCGTCCGGCCGTTGTGATTGATATACGAACCCAGGCTCGGGATAACCCGGACTATGTGATTGGCGTCCAGGACATCGAAAAATGGGAACAGGCTAATGGGCGCATCGCCCAAGGCTCTGTTGTGCTGTTTTATACGGGATGGCAAGCCTTGTGGAACGATCCCAAGCGCTTTATCAATGAAGACGCGAAAGGCCCACACTTTCCCGGTGTGGGCGCTGCTACGACCCAGTTTCTGCTTGAAGAACGCCAAATCGCCGGTGTCGGTATCGATACACATGGCGCTGATCCAGGTCAGGATACGGTTTATGCCACCAACAGCCAGATTCTGGCCAAAGATGGCATTGTCCTGGAGTGCCTGACTAATCTCGATCAGCTACCTGCGAAAGGCACGACACTGGTCATTGGCGTGCTTCGACTCAAAGAGGGGTCGGGTTCTCCTGTTTCCGTAATGGCGTTTGTACCCTGAGCCCATTTCAACTTGAAATTGCATCCACTACCGGAGTACTGGCCTGGAGCTGTCGCCGGTAGTTGGCTGCACGCTGAAGTACTTGGGTCAAGGCCTGGAAGTTTGCCGGTTTGGTCAAAATGTCATTGGCACCGGCGGCCCTGAAACGTTCTATCTCGCTCGAAAAAGCGCTCGCGGTGAACGCAACGATGTAGCACGTATCGCCCAGTGGTAGTTCGCGGATGTTACGGATGGCCGCTAGCCCATCCATAACAGGCATATTGATATCCATGAAAATGATATCTGGAATCGACGTCATGCACTCGTTGATCGCCTCCAGACCATCTGACGCAAGGGCGGGTGTATAACCCAACGCCTGTAACATCGCCAAGGCAACTTTCTGACTAATGGGATGGTTCTCCACCAACAGGATATCGAGCGGGTAATCCCCGGCAAAAGATGAGTCGAAACCAACCGTTGCATGATCGTCCCCGAGGGGGATTTCCGAGACGGAAAAAGGCTCCATGGGGAGTGAGAAGGAAAACGTCGATCCGATACCAGGCTGACTAGTAAAGGATAAAGTCCCCTGTTGCGCCTCGACCAGATTCTTGCAAATTGAAAGACCTAGCCCACTTCCGGTAAAGCGTTGACTGGCTGGCCCTTTGAACTGAACAAAGGGCTTGAACAGGCTGTCTTGCCGCGCCAAAGGGATACCTATGCCAGTATCGCGTATGGAGAACTCGAGTCGGGCTCGAGGGCTGTCACCGCTCGTTTTGACCACGAGCGATACTGTTCCGGTTTCGGTGAACTTGACCGCATTACCCAACAAGTTGATCAGTATCTGGCGAAGGCAATCGGTATCGGTTTTGACCCAGTGCGGTACATCCGGTGATACCTGAGCCTCAGTGATGATTGGTTTGCCCTGAGTGTTTTGCCGGATCATTTCAATACTGGATGAAACCAATGCTCTCACTTCGAATACACGAGGCCTCAATTCAAGTTTGCCCGCTTCGATCTTTGCCAGGTCGAGAATGTTGTCGATAAGCGACAGCAGGGTTCGTCCGCTGGTATGAATCGTATTGACCAGAGCGCTTTGCTCGGGATTCAGGGCGGAGCCGGCCAGTAACTCGGTCGCACCGATGACACCGTACATGGGGGTGCGGATTTCATGACTCATGGTGGCTAAAAAACGGGTCTTGGAACGATCCGCGTCTTCGGCGGCATCTTTTGCCTGACTCAATACCTGTTCGTTTATTTGCAGTTGCTGAAGATGAGCACGCATGCGCAATAAGTCGATCACGAACAAAAGACTGAAGGCGAGAAATACCAGAATGGCAAGGATGATATGGTGCAGAGAGTCCTGATTAAGTTGTTGGTTGTAGTTCGCCAACGTCATCTCCGCACCTGCCACATAAACCGTCCCGTCCTGGGATTTCATTGGGACGAAGACGGCGCGAAAGTCTCCCCAGTGATCCGAGTAATCGATCCAGGTGGGCTCGGTACGCTCAAAACTGTCGAGCAGGGCCTGACTGGCATCTGGATAAGGATCGAAAAAGCGTACGTAATTCTGCTCTTGAATCTCTTTTTTCGAGGCGCTGGAGCTGATCAGATAGGCTTCCCCATCGCGTTTGACCACGCTGTAGACAAAGGCGGTGCCCATGGACTCGTTGAATCTGGAAAGCCGCTGAATGGTATCCCAGTCTTGCGCTTCCGTTTTCGACTGTTTGTCGATCAGATTGTCATGGTAGCGGTCGCCGAGGATGGCTGACGCGCCCAGCGCGGCATGCAGCAGCTTGTTATTAATGTTGTCAGTGAGAATTCCCTGAGTCTCGACGTAGAGGTAGTAGATATAGCCACTGACACCTACGATGTAGACCAAAAGTAAAGCCCATGTTTTCCGTCTGAGTTTGAACATTCATCACAGCCTCCATACTGTCAGCCCAAGCATAGATTGAAGACTGGTTGAAAACCATTGTTTATCAGTGAGGAAGTTACTTGACCGAGTAGCCAGTTTTTCTGGGTTTTTGGGAAGGTCGCGATTTTGCGGAAGAGCCCACCATAGTGGAAGTTGGAAGAATTTTGCTCCTATATCAAGAAATTTGCGGGCGAAGTTTTAGCAGCCTCTTGCCAAATGCTCTGTGTATAAAATTGAGGGATGATATTAAACGTCGGATATAAAAATGGGCGACCCTGGAGTCGCCCATTTTTATTGGCTGAATTAAGGCTGGGCCCGTAACCGCCGTCCGACCACATCCAGCACGTCGCCCGGAGACAGCTCTCTTCCAACAGTTGAGTGACACAACGAATGCGATATGCGGCCGTGTCCTGCAGCACATCGACAGGCGCTGCGGTGTCGATCGGGAGGGAAGGGATCGTGCAGTCGATGCCGGTAATCGACATGTATCGAGTCATGGTTGAACCTCCCGAGTGTCGGACGCCCCACCGGGTGGATCGAGGTTGTCCAACGCCCGGTTTACCAACAATTCACCTAGCACGGCCAATTGCTGAATTGATAGCGCCAGGCTGCGGTGTGAGCCTTCGAAGTTCACAGGCCAGGTCGGGGTCAGTGCGTTGAGCGAGGCGAGGGTTTCGCAGGCGTGGCTTAACAGGGTTTCGGTGCGGATGTTGGGGAGAAGGGTGAAGACGTGGCTGATGGGGTCGGGATTTTGGGGTTGCGGAGGCGGGCGCTGACAGCGCGTTGGGTTGCTTGGCTGAGTTAAATGGGGTTGAGGGAGTCGGAATCGTTGGGGCTTTCAGGGGGATTGGGGGTGATCTTTTTCAGGCTGGATGCCAGGCAGAATGGAACGGATTTATTTTTATGAGCGCTTAGAAAGTGAATCTGTCCTCTCTATCTTTGTTTTATGCTTATAAGCTCTCTAGATTTGGTCCGTCATCATTGAGAATTTTTGTCATTCGCCGATTGTAAAGCTCAATGTCTTGTGCGTTATTGGCTTTGTTCAGTTCTTGACGCAGGAACTCTATGGAGTTGGATATTGTCTGCTTTTCGTTTCTAGATATATCGCGGACCAGATCGAACCCATTTGCAGCTAGGGCTGGAACCTTTTTTCGCATGTAGTAATAACAGCCAATATTTTCGAGGGGGTCATTTGCATTTTCCACGGTATTATTAATAGTAGCTAAGTATTTTTTGAACGAGTTTTTTAGTATTGACTCTGGATTTTTTTGTGTTTTTAGAAAGCCGCACAGTCCTTGCCAGTTAATGATGTGTAGCTGAGTTCCCCAGTCAGGATCTTTCGTGAAATAAATGCCAGTTCCTCTGAAATAGTCTGGGAAGTCATCTCTGTTTAGTGCTTTTTCAAAGTTGCTGTTCATTGAGCATCCAAAGGAGAGGGCAGTCAGTAAGCCAGATTAGGCATTGAGCCGCTTTATCTGTTTCGTCCATTCTGGCCGACTCTTTCTTGTCTAGTTCAGTGAGTGTTCCGGATACATCCCGGCGATAGAGAATTAGCCAACCGTCTCGTCCTTCGTGGACGATCAAATAGGTGTGTCCATGACCTTCAACGGTCAGTGACCAACAGCCGAAGTATGCTTGTTGATCTGAGAATTCGGTGGCGGTGAATCCGGCATGCTGAACAGTGTTTTGCAGATCAGAATAAAGCAAACGAGAGACTCCTATCCTTTATGAAGAAAACGTCATTTGATAATTGCAGTTGCTACAGACAGGGGACTGATGTTTCTGGTGGCAAGATTATTAGTTAGGGAGGGGTTGTTTGTATAAGTTTGTAAATGATCAGTTGCCAAAAGGTGGTAAATTTATTTTTATCAAAAGTATCAAAAGTATCAAAAGGGGACGGATTTGTTTTTAGGCATGAAATATAAATCCGTCCCCTTTTCTGTCCAAACTATTCGTCGACATAAATGGAATATTGGTGCACATTAGTTTGCATTTGGCAGTAGTGAGTCTGCATTTTCGTAACTGCTGTGTAGTGATTGTAAATAAATACTGAGTGCATCTAATGATATTGTATTCGGGGCGTCTTTCAGCTTGAGATATCCACAAATGCCCTGTCAGTTATTTATGTAGAGGTGGTCGCCCCAGTCCGGGTCCCTGGAAAAATATTGTCCTTGGCCTTTAAAGAACTCTGGGGATTCTCTGTTTTCTAATGTGGTCTGAAATTTAGTTTTCATTGGCGCTGCCCCCTTTCTTCATCCCCTTTTTTTGGTTCTATTTCTTCTGTTTGTGTAAGTTTGTAAGTGATCGCTAGATGAATTTTTTTGGTTTGGTTTTTATATTTATAAGGTCTCGAGTTCGATGAGGCAGCCATTTCTTTTTATTTTCTGAACTTCTTGCTCAAATGAATATTTTTGCAGGTCTTTGTTTCTTATGTCATATTCATTTCTCAAGAGTCTACATGCGCGGCCTATCTGCTCTTTGCTCTTGTTGTTAAGATTTTCAATTAGGTCGTAGTTTTTGTCTGATAAAAATGGAAACATACCTCTTGCTATATAATAAGCGGCTATGTTTGAAAATAGCCCTTCAGCATCTTCGTAGCTTTCATTGAGGCATTTTATGTACTCTTCAAATATGGTTGTCAGCAGAGTCTGTGCGGCTGTTTGGGTTTTAAGTACGCTACACATCTCTTGCCAGTTGCTTATGTATAAATGATCGCCCCACTCGGATCCCCGGGCGAAGTAGATGCCATTTCCTTTGAAGAAGTCAGAAATTTCATGTTGGTCTAAGGCAGTTTCGAACGTGGTTTTCATTGTAGTTTTTCCCAGTCATCAAAATTTTTCAACAATGTTCCCACATCGCTATCATGGGTGACACTTTCAGAGCCGATCAAAGCCGCTTCTTTTGTTCCGCTTTTGGTTGCTCCACCTGGAACCCATTCGTTCGGATACGCACCATTTTCCTTACCATTAGGCATTTCATATCTGAATCTTGGGTCATCAGGCTTGATTCTAACGATATATATCCCGTCGCCCTCCAGAGTTTTTGCTCCAAGGTTTAGTTCGTTGTTTAGTACCCTCCAATCGTTGCCAGCGGCTCGATATTTTGCGACAACATCTTCCATTTCGGAGGACAGTCCTACAAATTTCCGTGGTGGAAAGCTTGGATATTTCGAGCCTTTGATCCAGCTTTCGATTACCACGAAGGATCCTCCCTCTTTTGCGAAAAGCTCTCTGAGCCAAAAGGGGACAGATTTATTTTATGGCATGAAAAATAAATCTGTCCCCTTTTCTCTCGACTCTCCGGCGGGGATTATGATTCTTTTATTTGCGTCTAGCATTTTCTTCTGAAAGGCCAAAATGAGGTGGCTTTTTTTTTTTTGAGCGCTCGGGCGATCATTTTTCTAGTTTGTTTAAAGCATTGGAAATTGCCTTGTTTAATTCTGTCCAGCTTTTTGCTTTTTCGCTGAAAGCTGGGTGCTCCCAGTCATAGGCTTTAATTAAAGAAACTCTAAATGTGCCGTTTTCACAGAATTCAGGGTACCAACCTATGTCAATAAGTTGATCATGTGGGAAGACGGCTTGGAATAGATCCTCCTTTAAGTCATCAACGATCATCGAAGTGTCAATAAGCTGGTTGAGGTGGGAGATGTCATCAAATGTGACTGTTCCGCCAAGTTCTATAATTTTTTTAGTGTCCATTCAGTTTTTCTTCGCTTTTGTGAGTTTTTTAAATGCTTCTTCGGAAATAGGGTGGCCGTGGATAGTGTTTGCGCTTAGTTCAACCCTCATGAAGCGTGTTTCTTTACCATCGTTGGCGCCAATAGTCTTGCCCATATCAATAACTTTCCAAGGCTTTCCGTTGTTAACATCTTGGCCATTTTTAAATGCATGCCGCTCGAGTGCTTCGATGTCTGTCCCAGGTAAATACCTTGCCGCGCCTCCATTTGCCGTTGATTTAACAACATTTGGCCAGGGGGCCTTGGGGGCTACGTGCTTGTTACCGTGATTCGTCCATTGAACATCAGGTGCTCCTGATGTCCCCTCATTTACCTTGGCCTTACTCGCCGGATCTTCAACCGTTCCAGGCTTGCAACTCGCTCCCCCCGGACATTCGCTATTCAACCCCAACGGATCCACCCACCCCGTAGGGTTAGGCACGTACTGGTAGTTGTTCAACCCGCCCGCAAGCTTGATCGGATCCGGCGTCAAAAACCGTCCAGTCCCCGGATTGTAGTAGCGATGCCGGTTGTAATGTAAGCCTGTCTCCGCGTCGAAGTACTGACCCTGGAAGCGCAGCGGGTTGTCGACTTCTGCAACGTCGAGGGTGGCGAGGTTGCCGTAGGCCCGGTATTTCGCCGACCACATAATCTCGCCGCTGTAGTCGGTGAGTTCCTGTGGCGTGCCGAGATGATCGAGTTGGTAATAGAAAGGCGTAGCGTTCAGCGGGCCTTCGCCATCGAGCATCGCCAATGGGCGGAAGCTGCCGGGTTCATAAATGTAAGTGCGATAGCGATTGTCGGCGCTTTCAGCGATGAGGCGTTCGCCTTGCCACAAGAATTCGGTGGTTTGACCATCGACGGTTTTGGCGATGCGTCGGCCGAAGGCGTCGTACTTGTAGTTTGCGATGCTGCCGCCGGGCAGGCTGACGCCGATCAGGCGATGTTGGCAGTCGTAGCGATACTCGGTGACGAGTTTCTGCCCGGCGCCACGACGTTCGCGGATCAGGTTGCCGTGGGCGTCGTAGTCATAATGGCGGTCGCCTTGCATCAGCAGGCGGTTGCCTTTGACGTTGGCGAGATTCGCGGTCGGTTGGTCGCCTTGGCCCAGGAGGTTGCCCGCCGGGTCGTGGGCGAAGCTTTCCGGTGTGGTGCCACGGACGTTGATCAGGCGATCGAGCGGATCGTAATGGTAGCTGCGGTTGCCTTTGCGGCTGTCATCGATACCCGCGAGGTTGCCGTTGGCATCGTAGGCGTAGCGGCGACGGAACAGGTTGCGGTCTTGCTGACTGACGGTGTGGGCTTGCAGTCGGCCTTGTTCGTCGTACTGGTATTGGCTGAGCAGCAGGCCTTGTTGGCGCTGTTGTTCGCGACCGGCGCTGAACTGGTGGGTGGTGAGGCGCGAGCCGTTGAGGTCGATGCTGCTCAGGCGTCCGCCGGGTTGGTAGCGGTAGTCGAGTTTACTGCCGTCGGGAAGGCGGCAATGACTCAACTGGCCCAGGTTGTCGTACTCGTAACGTAAAGTGCCCCAGCCTTGGTGTTCGGTGATCAGGCGATCCTGCAGGTCGTATTCGTAGGCGAGGGGCCAGTGGCCGTCGTCGACGTTGACGAGGCGGCCTAGGGCGTCATAGCTGTAGTGAATTTCCTCGCCATCGGCCAGGGTTTTCACCAGCAAGCGGCCGGCGGCATCGCGCTGGTATTCGGTGACCAACTCACTGCCGTCTTCGCCGAATTCGGTTTTCTTCAGCAGTTGGCTGTTGAGGTCGTATTCGTAGGCAGTCCGGCGACCGTCGAACCCTATTTCCTGCTGGATCAGGCCGTTGGGGTAGTAATCGAGGTGGTAGTGCTCGCCACGTTCGTTTTCGATGTCGCTGAGCAGCAGACGCGAGTTGTCGTAGCGGTAGCGAAGTTGGCTGCCATCAGGGTTGATACGACGGCTAACCAGATGCAGACCATCGGCGTATTCGTATCGGGTGATGCGGCCCAGTTCATCGCGCTCTGCTGTGACGCGGCCATAAGGGTTGTAGGTGAACGCACGGGTTGCGCCGCCGGGCAGGGTAATTTGTGCGAGGCGGTTGGCGGCGTCCCACTGGTACTGGGTGATGGCGCCGTTTTCTTCCTGACGGGTGATCTGGCGGCCTAAGGCGTCGTAGCGGTACTTGCGCTGACCGCCGTCGGGCAGTTGCTCTTCAAGCAATTGGCCGAGGTTGTTCCAGCCCAGCTTGTGGCGACTGCCGTCCGGATGGCGGATCTCCAGCAGGCGACCCTGGCGGTCATAGCTGTAATGTGTGGAGTTGCCATCCGGGTCGATCTGCTGAGTGATATCGCCCTGATCGTTGCGTTGATACTTCCAGGTCGCCTTGCCGCGACTTACTTTGCTTACGAATCCATTGCTGTATTCGTAGCCGGTAGGTTGGTCTTCCGGTGGAACAACCGCCACCATGTGACCGGTTTCGTTGTAGTGATACTCCGTGATTGCGCCAAGCGGATCCTGTTCTGCAATCAAGCGACCCTTGTCATCGTAGGCCTTGAGGTGCTCAGCACCATCCGGGTCAATTTTGGCGATCAGTCGAGCCTGATCGTCGTGGGTGTAGATCTCTTCGCTGCCGTCCGCATTGGTGACAGTAACGCTACCCTTGTCATCCCAGGCGTAGTGCGCGTCCATCTGCGAGAAGCTTGCCCAGTGATGGATGCAGCGTGCCGATTTGCCTTCTTTTTCCCATTCCCAGTAGAAACTGGCGCCACCGGCCAGTTGGCGCTCAAGAATGACGTTCTGCTCGTCGTAGGTGTAGCGCTCGGCTTCGCCCGCCGGGTTTTTGGCTTCGATCAGGCGGTGTTGAGTGTCATAGCTATAGGTGACCAGGGTCTGGACGGTGCCCCAGGCATCTTCCAGATTGTCTGCCGGACTGAACTGCTGGTAATCGACGGCGACGATGTGTTTGCGGTCATAACGCAGGAGCAGGGCGCGACCGGCGCCATTGTCGACACGTTTGATCCGGCCGTGAATGTCGCGGGTGATGTGCAGGTGGTTGTTGTAGGTGTCGCTAATGGCGATCAGCGTCGCGCCTTTGCTGTTGTAGCGAAAATGATAGAACTGGGAACGGTCGCCAGCTTGAGTGAGGATCAGCTCGGAAGGATCCTCACCGAGGAAAATCGCCGCTTCGGACAAACTGTTGGTAATCGCCGGTCGTTGAATACTCGGCAATGGGAAGGTCGTAATGCGGTTTTCGTGGTCAGTCCAGACTACCTCGTCGCCGTTGATGTCCACCCTTTGCGCCAGTGCGTGACTCCATCCGTAGCCGAGGCCGCAATCGACTTCCGCGGCGCTGGTGCGATAGAGGCGGGTCCAACTGAATGGCAGTAGCCCTCCGAGTTCACCATCGGTCAGGGTCAACAGTTCTTCACCCGTCACCATCGAAACCGGACAGCCATTGGTGCAGGTGCTTTTGGCGCAGTTAGCACTTTTTTCGTCAGGAGTCTTGGACTGAGCGGGGGCATCGTAGTGGACTTTCGGCGTTTCTACGGTAGTCACTCGCTTCCCGTCAAAACGAACCTGTGCAATCCCTTTCTTCACCTGAGCCGTCACACCACGAGCCGCTACCGCGGTGTACTTCGCGACGTATTCCATGAAGCCTTTGATGATCTTGAACACCGACTCCACAAAGCCGGTCACGGCCTTGATGACGATTTCGCCGTACTTTTTCAAGCGCGCGGCGAGGTAGATGACACCGGTACCCTCGGCAGCAACGGTCAGCACGATCGAAATCACGATGTCGATCGCGATGCCGACTACCGCTGCCGTGGTCATTTTTGCGGCGTCACCGGCCATCTTCATCGGTGGCAAACCGGCCAGCCAGATCACGGCACTGCGTACCATCAGGAACAGAGCGGCCTCGTCGCTGGCCAGCAGCATGGCCTTCTTCATGACGTCTGGCGTTTCTTTTGCCAGTGCTATCAGTTTTTGGGTTCCGGCACCGAGGTCTTTGGCAAACTTGCTCGGGTCTTGCAGGATATCGAGCACCAGGCTGATACCGTCCCAAACCCCTTTGATCGCTTCCCAACCGCCTTCAAGGATGCCGTTGCCAATTGCCGAGGCCGTTCCCAAGGCGGATATGTTCGACCATTGCGGTTTGAAACCGGCCCATTCCTTGCGCAGGAAACCTTCCAGTTGACCGGTCAGGCCTTCATAGGATTTGAACAAGGTATCGATCTGAGCCGGCGTCACTTCGTGGTGAACACGGATCTTGTAGAACTTGCCGGGAACACCCTCCGTCCAGCTGGCTTTGCCCTGGGCGTCGAGTTTGACTTTGCTGACTGCGCCGCCTTCCACCGCAACGATTTCAACTTCGATGTCACCCAATGGGATGTCATACACCGATTCGAATTTGCTCTCGATCAGCAGTGGCCCCTTGAGCGGGCACTGGGCAACGTTCGAGGCGAAGTCGCCATCGGTCATGCTCACCGATTTGCTGGTGTTACCGACCTTTATCACGCGCTCCATGCCCAGCAGGGAGGGCAGGTCTGCGGCTCGACTGCCTTTGTCGGCGGCTTTCGCGTACCAGGTTTTGGTCTGTTCTTGATACAGCTTCAAGCTGTCCTTGAACGTGCTCAGTTGGTTGTCAACGTAGGCAACGCGATCCATCAGCCTTGCTCCAGAATCAGGTGGTTTAACAGTGCTTCATTCAGGTTTTTCGGAGCATCGGGCCGGCTCACGAAACGTGCGATTTTCAGCTTCAGATTGCTCTCGGGGTAAGCGGCGTAGATGTCTGGACGTTCCTCTTCCAGCCATTGCATCAGGTTGCCGATCAGGGTCGACGGGTTTTGCTTCGCCAGGCTGTCGAGCAGTTTCTGCGGCACCTCCCACCACGGCCAGTCTTTCGCCGGCGGCACCACCCTCGGCCCCACCTCCAGGCTCTTCCCATTAATCAGATACCGATCAAACACCGGCAGTACCTCACCGGCGGCATCGCCGAGACCTTCCAGAATCGGATAGATATGCCGTCCATCCCAAAAACGGAAAAACACTTGCGTCCCATCCGGCATCCGCACTTGAGTCAGGCTGCGCAGATGTTCGAACACCACATCCGGCGCACTGGTGGATACCGCCAGCCAGCCCCAGTCCTGAGCATCGGTTTCGGCAATCCACGTTAGAAAACTTGAGTTGGGTTTCAGCTCGATGAGGTAGGGCATCACCGGCTGCCAGCCCGCGTAGGGTGTACCACCCCAAATCGGGGTCGCCTGGGTTGTGGGTTCGTTTTGGTAAAGCGACTTGAGCGCTTCGGCATCACTGGCGGCGCTGATGATCAGGTAGAGGCGTTCACCCGGCAGTAGCGGGGTTTCGGATAACCAGACCTGTGGATTGGTGTTTTCAGATGTCACAACAGCCGTCCTTGATGAGTGAATCTAAAAACTCATATCAGCTTCAATGTTTTCTTCGTAAGTCGAGAGCAACTTCTCAACGTTTTCGTTTCCGGAGTATTTTTCTTTCAACTGCTTCAGCTGCTGGTCGGTGCCCTTGCAATATTTATTTATATCGCTGATGACACGATCGAGAATTTTCGGGTCGGCGGGGTCCCGTTCAGGAATATCTCCGCGCAAAGAATCACAGTTGTCTCTATTTTTGATGTAGCCGGAGACGTCGGTCGGAACGGACTCAGAACTTTCCGTTTCGCAAGAATTTGACGTTGGCTCTACATCGTAACCTAGGCTCAAATAGAGATGACCGTTCAAACTCCCATTTTTTCTCGAGAAGAGATGAACGCCTTCTTGACTCAAACAGGTGCTGATAGTTGTAGCTTGATCCTTGACCTCAACGGCTGAGACGCCGTTTCCGGTTGCATTTTTACCAACTACAGCTATGCCGATGAAAGGCGCAGAGTATTGAATGTCAAGCCCATAAATGTGCATGTCGGATTCGTTGAGCAGATCCATTGCATCGCCCTGCTGCTGTTTTCCCCCAGTTGTCTTTGTTAACTTGCAGCAAGCAACGGTTCCATCCTGAGGGAATTGGACCGAAATGACTTCGTTGCTTGAAATATTCTGGGTTGTATATAAATAAGTTTGCCCGTCTGGATTATTTTTAACGAATCCAAATCCAGTGTCTTGGGCAAATACTGACCCTGAGCAAATAGTCAGAATGAAGAAAAGTGTATGTTTAATGTCCATCGGTTGACCAATGTGGAGGGTCGGAAACAAGCTTTTTAACTCCATATGTAGTACCTACTGGATTCAAGTCGCTTAAGTGAGTGATCAAAACGGAGGCGCCAGAAGCATTTACAATTGTTTTTCCAGACATGTTGGATATTGTCATGTCTATGGCTTTTCGCTGTGTATGGCGACTTGTAAGTGCCGGCGGATACACAATTCCGTAGCCCGACGCCATGCTGGTCGCAGCACTGATTGATTGCGCTGAGGTGCTATGAACCCACTCGATATTTACACCGTCCATTTCAGGTACGTCTTCTGGTGCAATGATTCCTTTAGATATTGCTGAGGAATAGTGCATCAGATAAGCACGCTCTTTGGGCCGATAAGTTGCCGAAATTGAAACACTGCCCCCGGCTTCTTTTATCGCTGCAATAAATTTGTTCACACTGGCTTCGAACTCAGTCGTGAGATCGCCCACACTTGTACTGGTCGGAAATCGTGCAACCCATTGCGTACCGCTTAGCTCCTTGGTCGGGATGCTAACAGTTACAGGTGTCTGATCCGTGGTTGGGGTGAGCGTCGCTTGTTGTGTTGCCATAATACGGGGCCTCGATAGTGGCTTTTTCAGCTTTGTTAGATGAGACTTTTTGGGTCATCCCCTTGTTGTCAGTGACACCATCAACAATAATCCCGGATTCAAGCGTTATTCGATAGGGAATATTCTGCTTCGGTTTACCCGTTTTTTCATCATTGACTAAAAATACTAAGTCGTGGCTGGTTTTTTCAGTGTCTTGGGCAGGTTTTGCTATATCGCATACACCCGCCTTACACCTCTCGCACTCTTCACAGAACGGCGCGTTGCGTTTCAGGGTGTTGATCTGCGCCGGCGTCAGTACCGCGCCAGCCTTGTCGGCATCAGCCTGTTTCAGCGCCCCAGGCATCAGCGGTGCCGCTCCAGTGCCGCTGCCGGGGCTGCCGCCGGAGTTCATGTTGATCACCGGGCCGCTCAGCGTCACGCCGCTGGCGTCGATCTTGATGAAGCTGCCGCCGCCCTTGAGGGTGAGTTCGCTGCCGGCTTCGAGCACGACTTTCATGCCGCTGCTCAGGTGGATTTCCTGGCCGGCTTCGATGAATTGGCCGGTGCCGACCTTGATGTGCTGGTTGACGCCCACGGTGAGGTGGTCGTTGGCGCGGGCTTCGACTTTGCGATCGGCATAGACGGTGTGGTGTTCTTCAGCCTTGAATTCGCTGTAGCTGTTTTGCTCAACGGTGTCGTGGCGTTCGTTGCCGACGCGGATTTTCTGGTCGTGCTCGACGTTTTCGTCCCAGTCGCGCTGGGCGTGCAGGAAGATCTGCTCCTGGCCCTTTTTGTCTTCGATACGCAGCTCGTTAAATCCGCCGCCGCCCGGAGAGCTCAGGGTTTTGAAGGTGCTGCGGGTCTTGTTCGCCGGCAGGGCGTACGGGACGACGTTTTCCTTGTGGTACAGGCAGCCGCTGATCAGCGGTTGGTCGGGGTCACCTTCGAGGAAGCTGACCAACACTTCCATGCCGATGCGTGGAATGGCGATGCCGCCGTAATGGGCGCCGGCCCAGGCGGAGGAGACGCGCAGCCAGCAGCTGGTCTTGTCGTCGGCCTGACCTTCGCGGTCCCAATGGAATTGCACTTTGACGCGGCCGTATTGGTCGCAGTGGATCTCTTCACCTTTTGGCCCGGTGACCACGGCGCTCTGGCTGCCGAGGATCCGTGGCTTGGGGTGGTTCAGCGGCGGACGGTTCGGCACGTCCCAGGGGGTGGCCTGGAAGCGGTTGCGGTAGCCCTGGTGGAAATCGTCTTTCAGATTGGTGGTGCTGCTGGTCACCGACTCTTCCAGCACTTGCGGCTGTTTGCCTTCGTGGAGGATTTCGGTCAGCAGCCACAGATCGTTCCACTTGGCCTTGGGGTGTTGGGTCAGGGCCAGGAAGTGGCCGCTGACCAGCAACGGCTGATCGCTGCGGCCTTCGGCCAACTGGAAGTCGCTGCGGTGACGCTCGAGGGCGCGTTTGGCCAGGTGCTTGCCGCGTTCGCGGTCGATGAAGCGGCCGGGGTAGTCGTAGTCTTCGAGGTCGGGCAGGGCGTCGCCACGGTTCTCGCTTTCCAGTTTCAGGCGCGGTTTTTCGAAGTCGTAATCGCGGCGGGTGGTGCGGCTGGTGCGGGTTTCCAGGCGCAGGTCGAAGCGCTTGATTACCGGGTCGTTGGCGACCATGCCGGAGTCTTGCTGGTAGGCCACGGGCGCGAGTTTCGGGAACACCGTCTGGTCATCGCCGAACACCAGCTTGTGGGCCGTGGCGCTGTGCTGGAAGTGGTAATGGATACCTTCTTCCTCGCACAGGCGCTGGATGAACTGCAGGTCCGATTCATCGTATTGAACGCAGTAAATGCGCTCGGGATAAATCGCCCCGACTTTGAATTCGTAGGCATTGCCTTGGATGCCGTGTTCTTCGAGGACCATGCCGATGATTTTCGGCACGGTGAGGTTCTGGAAGATGCGTTGGTTGATGCGGTGCGCCAGGTAGGACAGCTGCGGGCACAGGGTCACAGCGTAGCGGGTCAGGCGTTTGCCCGAATCGCCCTGGGCGGCGCGGTAGATCTGGCCATGAATGCCGCTGCCGTCAGGCGAGAGCTGCAAGAAGGCCGGTTTGTGCAATAGCGTTTCGAGGTCCAGGGACGGCTGCTCGCTGACCAGCTCCACCTCAAACACAAAAGGCTGGCTGATGGCTTCCCGACCTTGCAGGGCAAGGACCTGGAGATCGTTTTCCAGACCTTCGACAGTCAGGGCAAAGTGAGTCTGATTGGCCGGCGCGAACATCCCTTGTTCCTCGTGCAGTGCTGCGGCGCGCGTTGACACCCGAAAGCCGGATCAACGGACGCGAAAATTCTTGGAGGGCGCAAATGACATCGACCAGCAGAGCTGGCCGATGTTTGGAACCGTCAGCCGCGATTAAGCGACTGGAACACGCCAGTCATCGGAACCCGAAGTACCGGATACTTCGTGGGTCCAGGTGATTTTGCGGTAGGTGAATTGCACTTCTTCCAGGTGCGTGAAGTGCGAGTTCGACGGATCCTGGCAGTTGTGCATTTTGTTGTTGATGGCGACGATGATCGCGTCTTCCAGTTTGGTGGTGTAGTAGTGCTCTTGGGTACCTTGAGCCGAAGTGCGGTACCACTGGATAACGATTTCGCTCATGCGCTCGCCGGAGGTCAGGGCCGCTTGCAGCAGTGGCGAAGACTTGTCGTAGACCTTGGTGATCACGACTGGCTTGTGTACACGCTGACCGGTCGGTTGGCCGGACTGTGGGTCACGCGGGATGATCACGTCGTGGCTGAAAGCCTGAACCATGACCTGGTCTTCGTGGCCTTCCTGGTAGGTGTTGCCAACGGAGTCGGCGGTGAATGCGCCGGCAGTGATCAGGCCTTGTTTCTCGCCAGTAACGGACATGTACGCTGGTGTAGCCATGGATGTGCTCCTTGCTAAAAGTTAGGGTGCCCGGGAGGCGGTATCGCCCGGTGGGTGCCTGACTGTTATCAAGGAGCGTGCCATAAATGTTTTTTGTCATATAAATCAGGTAGTTGAGGATATTTTTTAAACGTGGAGAGGTTGTTCGGCAGCGATCACCTGAAAAAGTGCGCAACTTCTTGCGCAGTGGTGCGCAAGAAGTTGCGCACTCGGCTGGAGGGCTTGATCCACCTGGCGTTCAGCGATGTTGAGGTGTATTTGGGACGAATAACTGCGCAAGAAGTTGCGCATCAAGGCTACGAGCGATCATCCCGATAGACCCAGCCGTCTGTCCGGGCAATTCCAGTGGCGATGGAATTTTTTTCCGGACCTGTCGCTCTGCTGATGTAGAGACGTGCCGATTCAACGTCCGCCAGCGAGCACCCGGTAAGCCATGAACAAGACCCTGGACGATTACAACCGCATGCGTGACTTTGTGGCGACTCCGGAACCGGCCGCCGCCAAGCGTTCGGGCAAAAAAGCGGTGAAGGATCACGCGCTGCAATTCTGCATTCAGAAACATGACGCCTCGCAGCTGCACTATGACTTTCGCCTGGAGCTCGATGGCGCGCTGAAAAGTTGGGCCGTGCCGAAAGGCCCGTCGCTGGACCCCAAGGTCAAGCGACTGGCAATCCACGTCGAAGACCATCCGCTCGATTACGCCACGTTTGAGGGCACCATTCCCGAAGGGCATTACGGCGCCGGCGAGGTGATCGTTTGGGACCGTGGGGTGTGGATTCCCCAGGACGACCCGGCCAAGGCGTACGCCAAGGGCCGGCTGAAATTCGAGTTGCAAGGGGAGAAGCTCGGCGGCCTGTGGAACCTCGTGCGCACGCACATGCCGGGCAAGCAGGAGCAATGGTTTCTGATCAAGCATCAGGACGGCGCGGCCAGGCCCGAAAGCGATTACGACGTGGTCGCCGCCGAGCCCGACAGCGTACTCAGCGATCGCACCATTGTCGCCAAGTCGAAACCCAGTCCCGTAAAAAAGCCAGCGGCGAGGGCGCGCAGAGAGCGCTCATCACAGCTGACAGGCGCTCGTAGAGCCAGACTGCCGGAGCTGCTCAAACCCGAATTGGCGACACTGGTGGAGTCCGCGCCGGACGGCGAATGGAGCTATGAGATCAAGTTCGACGGCTACCGGGTCATGGCGCGCATCGACCACGATGAGGTCAAACTCTTCACCCGCAACGGTCACGACTGGACTCACAAATTGCCGGAGCAGGCTGCAGCGCTAGCGGCGTTAGGCTTGGAATCGGCTTGGCTCGACGGCGAAATGGTGGTGGCGGACGAGCAGGGTGTTCCGGATTTTCAGGCGCTGCAAAACGCCTTCGATGCCGGTCGTAGCGCCAGCATCGTTTACTACCTGTTCGATTTGCCTTACCTCAACGGCGTGGACCTGCGCGAAGTTCCTGTCGAAGCGCGCAGGGCGGCGCTGGCGACTGTGCTCAAGCCCAATGAAAACCCTCTGTTGCGGTTCTCCGACACGTTCAACGAGTCCCCGGAGGCGTTACTCGACAGCGTCTGCAAAATGCACATGGAAGGGTTGATTGGCAAACGCCTGGGCTCGCCTTACGTGTCCCGGCGCAGCAGTGACTGGATCAAACTAAAGTGCAAGCATCGGCAGGAATTCATCGTGGTCGGCTTCACCGATCCCAAAGGCTCGCGCAGTGCCTTTGGCGCGTTGCTGCTGGGGCTGCACGACCGTGACAGCGGGGAATTGCGCTATGCGGGCAAGGTCGGCACCGGATTCAGCGAGGCGAGCCTCAAGCGTCTTTACGAACAACTGAAACCGCTGCAGACGAAAAAGCCCCCGGTGGTGAACCCGCCCACCGGTGTTGAAGTCAAGGGTGTGCATTGGCTCAAACCCGTTCTGCTGGCGGAAGTGGCCTTCGCCGAGATGACCAAGGACGGCTCGGTGCGCCAGGCCGTGTTCCATGGGCTGCGCGAGGACAAACCTGCCACCGACATCACCGAGGAGCGTCCGACAACCGTGAAAACCTCAACCACTAAAACTAAAACCTCCCAAGCGACACCGTCACAAGTCGGCCTGGAGCAAGGCAAGGTGCGCATCACGCATCCGGATCGGGTGATCGATGCCAGCAGCGGCACCACCAAGATGCAATTGGCGGAGTATTACGCCAGCGTCGCCGAGTGGATTCTGCCGCAACTCAAGGACCGGCCGGTGGCGCTGGTGCGCGCACCGGACGGCATCACCGGCGAACTGTTCTTTCAGAAGAACGCCGAGAATCTGGCCATACCCGGCATTATCACTCTGGACAAGGCACTGACCGGCCAACCGATGATGGTTATCAACAATGCCGAGGCCCTGATTGGCGCAGTGCAGATGAGTACCGTGGAGCTGCACACCTGGAACGCCACGTCGGTCGATCTGGACAAACCCGACCGCTTCGTCCTCGACCTCGACCCGGATCCGGCGTTGCCCTGGAAGAGCATGGTCGAAGCGACCCGGCTGATCCTCACGGTGCTGGATGAGCTGGGGCTCAAGGCGTTTCTCAAGACCAGCGGCGGCAAGGGGATTCACCTGGTCGTACCGCTGACCCGCAAACACGGTTGGGACGAGGTCAAGGACTTCAGCCATGCGATTGTCAGTCACATGGCCAAGCTGCTGCCGGAACGATTTTCCGCAGTGTCGGGGCCGAAAAACCGGGTTGGGCGCATCTTCATCGATTACCTGCGCAACGGTCTCGGCGCCACCACGATCTGCGCTTATGCCGTACGCAGCCGCGAAGGGTTGCCAGTGTCGGTACCGATCTTTCGCGAAGAAGTGGCTGAGCTCAAGGGCGCCAATCAATGGAACCTGCACACCGTGCATGAGCGCCTGGCCGAGGTGGGCGATGAACCCTGGGCCGAGCTGAAGAAAACCCGGCAGACGATTACCGCCGAGATGCGGCGACGGATCGGGATGTAGGAGCCAGGCTTGCCGGCGAAGGCGTCCTTAAGAG